>NZ_MWQN01000001.1:1415000-2830000 GCF_002024165.1 Embleya scabrispora | reverse complement strand
CGCGACCGTACCTACTGGACGCAGCGCCTGACCTCCGGCGCGCACGGGCCGGCGCCCGAACTCGTCTCCCTGTCCGAACAGGAGCCCGCCCCCGGACGCGGTGCGCTGCGCCACACCTCCCGGCTCTCCCGCGAGGCCACCGACGCGCTGCGCGCCCTCGCCCAGGACGGCAAGGTCACCATGCCCGTCCTGATGGTCGCCGCGATGGCCGCCTACACCCAGCGGGTCACCGGTGTCGCCGGGCCGCTGCTCACCCTGCCGGTGACCGGTCGTGTCGGTGCCATCAGCCGGCAGATCCCCGGCATGCTCGCCAACTACCTGCCGCTGGCCGTGCGGGTGAGCCCGGAGATGACCCGCACCCAACTGCTGCGCCGGGCCTGGGTGGAGGTGGCGAGCGCGCTCAAACACCAGCGCTACCGCGGCGACCGCATCCGCCGCGACATCGGCCTGCGCACCGACGACCAGCGCGCCTTCGGGCCGTTCATCAACGTGCTCAACCAGGACCCGGAGCTCGCCTTCTCCGACGACTGCCGCGGCTTGGTGGTCAACCTGTCCACCGGCATCGTCAAGGACCTCATCATGACGGTCCTGAACACGGCCGACGGCACGATGGAGCTCCACCTCGACGGCAACCCCGAGCTGTACGACTCCGCGGAACTCGCCACCCACCTCGCCCGTTTCGAGGCCTTCCTGGCCGCGCTCGCCGCCATGCCCGCCGACCAACCGCTCGGCCGGGTCGGCCTGGGCGCGACCGGTGAGCCGCTCGGTCTGCTCGGCGAGTGGGACCCCACCGCCGAGGGGGAGGCGGACGAAGGGCTCGTCGAACGCATACGTGCCGTGGCGTCGGACACGCCGGATGCCGTGGCCGTGTCCGACGGCGCCGAGAGCGTCACCTATCGCGAGCTGGTTACGCGCGTCGCAGGCGTCTCCGTCCGGCTTGCCGAGGCCGGGGTGTCGGCGGGTTCGGTGGTGGCGATGTTCGCCGATCCCGGGGTGCCGTTCGTGGTGGGGGTGTTGGGTGTGCTGGGGGCGGGTGGCGCGTATCTGCCGCTCGATCCGGCCGCGCCGACCGCCCGCAACGGCGCGCTGCTGCGGGACAGCGGCACCGGCCATCTGCTCGTGGGCGCGGGATACGAGGCATCCGCGGCCGAACTGGCCGGCTCGGTGACCACCGCCCCGGTCACGGTCGTGGGTTTGGCGGACGTGCCGACCTCCGGCGAACTGCCGGCCTGCGTCGGCGGCGGGTCGGATCTGGCGTACGTGATGTTCACGTCGGGCTCCACCGGTCGTCCCAAGGGCGCCATGGTGCAGCGTTCCGGGATGCTCAACCACCTGTGGGCCAAGGTCGCCGATCTCGATCTCGCGGCCGGTGAGACGGTCGTGCAGAACGCGCCGCTGACGTTCGACGTGTCGGTGTGGCAGATGTTCGCCCCGCTGGTGGTCGGCGGTCGCGTCCGGGTGTGCGGCACCGACATGGCGGCCGACCCGACCGCGCTGTTCGCCATGGTTCGCGACGAACGCGTCGCGGTCCTGGAGGTCGTTCCCTCGCTGTTGCGCGCGGCCCTGGATGCCTGGGACATCGAGGGCCTCGCCCCCGAACTTCCCGATCTGCGGTGGCTGATGACGACGGGTGAGGCGTTGCCGGTCGATCTGTGCCGGCGCTGGCACGCCCGGCATCCGAAGATCCCGCTGATGAACGCGTACGGGCCCACGGAGTGCTCGGACGACGTGACGCATGCCGTGATCACCGCCTCCGACACGCTGGACCTCCGGGTGCCGATCGGTACGGCCGTGCGCAACACCCGCCTGTATGTGCTGGGTGACGAGCTCCGGCCGGTTCCGGTCGGTGTGCCGGGCGAGTTGTATGTGGGTGGCGCCGGTGTGGGGCGCGGTTACCTGCACGATCCCGCCCGTACCGCCGCCACGTTCGTCGTCGATCCCTTCGTGGGCGGCGGTGCCCGGATGTACCGCACCGGCGACCGGGTCGTGCAACGCGCGGACGGGCAGCTGGAGTTCATCGAGCGCCGCGATCACCAGATCAAGATCCGCGGCCGGCGTGTGGAGACGGGTGAGATCGAGGCCGCCATTCGCTCCCTGGACACGGTCGCCGATGCCGCCGTCGCGGTGCTGCCCGACGCGTCCGGGAACCCCCGCCTGGTCGGCTACCTCACCGGGCCCGGCGTGGACGCCGGCCGGATCCGCGCCGAACTGGCCCAGCTCCTGCCCGCGTACATGATTCCCGCGTCCTGGGTGGTGCTGGACGCGATGCCGCTGACCTCGAACGGCAAGCTCGACCGCAAGGCGCTGCCCGCGCCCGCGGTGGCGGATCGGGACGCCGTGCGCGGCCCGCGCACCGAGAACGAGCGGCTGTTGTGCGGCATCCTCGCCGAGGTCCTGGGCCTGACCGACGTCGGCATCGACGACGACTTCTTCACCCTGGGCGGCGACAGCATCCGCTCGATCCAACTCGTCAGCCGCGCCCGCAAAGCCGGCCTCGCCCTCACCACCCGCGACATCTTCACCCACAAGACGGCCGCCGCCCTCGCCCAGGCGGCGGGCAGGATCGACACCGAGGCCGCGAGCGGCGCCGGCGCGGGTGCGGACGACGAGGGCAGCGGGCCGTACGAACTCACGCCGATCATGGCCCAGTTGCACGACGACAGCGGCAGTCTCACCGGGCCGGTCGTCAAGTACAGCCAGCACGTCGTGGTGCGCGTACCCGCCGCGCTCGACGTCGACCGGCTCGACGCGGCCCTGCACGCCTTGGTCGACCACCACGACGCGCTGCGCACCCGGGCCACCGAACCGGCCCCGGGGCTGTGGCAGACGGAGGTCCTGGAGCCGGGCGCGCTCTCCGACGAGCGCCTGGTCCGCGCCGTTGCGGGCCTCGGCAGCGGCGCGGACGCCGAGGACGTCCTCGGGTACACCGAGCGGCAGGCGGCCGCGGCCCGCGCCCGGCTCGACCCCGCCGGCGCCGTCATGCTTCAGGCGGTGCTGGTCGGCGCGGGATCCGACGCCGACACCGCCTGGCTGGTGCTCTGCGCCCACCACCTCGTCATCGACGGCGTGTCGTGGCGCATCCTGCTACCCGACCTGGCCGCCGCCTACGAGGCACTCGCCGCCGGCCGCGCGCCGGCCCTCGACCCCGTCGGCACCTCGTACCGCAGCTGGTCGAAACGGCTCGCCGAGCAGGCCCGCACCCAGGTGCGCGGCCCCGAACTCGCCCTGTGGCAGCACATCCTGGCCGGACCCGACCCGCTGGTCGGCACCCACCGGCTCGATCCCGCCACGGACGTGTACGGCACCCGGCGCACCCTCCGCCTCGAACTGGGGCCCGAGGTCACCGGGCCGCTGCTCACGGACGTGCCCGCGGCCTTCCACGCGGAGGTCAACGACGTCCTGCTCACCGGCCTCGCGCTCGCCGTCGCCGACTGGCGCCGGCGGCACGGCCACGCCCAGTACGCGCAGACCCTCATCGAGCTGGAGGGCCACGGCCGCGAGCAACTCGGCGACGACCTCGACCTGTCGCGCACCGTCGGCTGGTTCACCAGCGCCTTCCCGGTGCGCCTCGACCCCGGCGCGCTCGACTGGGACGAGGTGTGGGTGGGCGGCCCCGCCCTGTCCACGGCCCTGAAGCGGATCAAGGAACAGCTGCGCGCGTTGCCCGACCGCGGCGTCGGCTACGGCCTGCTGCGCTACCTCAACCCGCACGCCGCCCGCGCCCTCGCCGGCCGAAACCGGCCGCAGATCGGCTTCAACTACATGGGCCGCTTCGACACCCGGGACACCCGGCTGTGGGAGCCCATCGCCGGCAACGGCGTCGTCGGCACCGGTGCGCACCCGGGCATGCCGCTGCCGCACCTGCTCGACGTCACCCCGGCGACCGAGGACCGCCACGACGGACCGCACCTGATCGCCAACTGGGCCTGGGCGGGCCGGACCGTGGCCGAGGAGGACGCCCAGGACATCGCGCAGACCTGGTTCCGCGCCCTGGAACTGCTCGCCCGGCACGCCGGCGCGCCGGGCGCGGGCGGCCTCACCCCGTCCGATCTGCCGCTGGTGCGGCCGGCGCAGGACGAGATCGAGGAGTACGAGGCCGATTTCGCGCGCACCGGAACCGTCCTCGTGGACGTCCTGCCGCTCACCCCGCTGCAGCAGGGCATGCTCTTCCACGCCGACTACGACACCGCCGGCGCGACGGAGGCCGAGGGCGACGCGGACGCCGTGGACGTCTACACCCTGCAGATCGTCGCGGACATCGAGGGCTACCTCGACCCCGCCGTGCTGCGTGCCGCCGGCCAGGCGCTGCTCGATCGGCATCCGAACCTACGCGCCTCGTTCCGGGCCCGCGCCGGCGGCGCACCCGTACAGCTCATCCCGCGGCACGCCGAACTGCCCTGGCGGGACATCGACCTGACGGATCTTCCGGAGTTCGCGAGGGCCGCCGAACTGGACCGGATCGCCGACGCCGAGCGCGCCCGTCGCTTCGACCTCGCGGCCCCGCCGCTGCTGCGCTTCACGCTGGTCACCCACGGCGAGGACCGGCACCGCTTCATCTGGACCAGCCACCACATCCTGGTCGACGGCTGGTCGATGCCGCTGCTGGTACGGGAGCTGTTCACGCTGTGCGCGACCGGCGCGGACGTCGCGCTGTCGACCGACCCGGCCCCGTACCGCTCCTACCTCGCCTGGTTGACCGCGCAGGACCGGGAGGCGGCCAAGGCGGCCTGGCACGCGGTGCTGGCCGACGTGGCCGAACCCACGCTGCTCGTTCCGGGTGATCGCGACCACGCCCCGATGCTGCCCGACTCGGTACGGGCCGAGGTGCCCCGTGAGCTGACGGCCGCCCTGTCCGGGTGGGCGCGCGCACAGGGGCTGACCCTCAACATCGTGGTGCAGGGCTGCTGGGCGCTGTTGCTCGGCCGGCTCACCGGCCGCCGGGACGTCGTCTTCGGCGCCGTCACCTCCGGCCGACCCGCCGAGGTCCCGGACGTCGAGTCGATGATCGGCATGTTCCTCACCACCGTGCCGGTGCGCGCCCGGCTGCACCCCGGCGCCACCCTCACCGAACTGCTGCACGCTCTCCAGGATCAGCAGACCGCGCTGCTCCCGCACGAACACCTGGGCCTTGCCGAAATCCACAAGGCCGCCGGGCTCTCCGGCGAGGTCTTCGACACCGTGGTGCTCTTCGAGAACTTCCCACTGGACGAGAACGGCCTCGACACCGGCGCCGACGATTTGCGTGTGGTGCGCGCCGAGGCCAGGGACGCCCGCCACCATCCGCTGAGCATGGTGGTCTTCCCCGGCGACGCCCTGAGCCTGCGTCTGGACTACGCGCCCGACCGATTCACCCGGGCCGACGTCGAGCGGACCGCGGTGATCTTCCAGCACCTGCTGCGCACGGTCGCGGAGCGGCCCGAACTGCCGCTCGCCCACGTCGATGTGACCGCCCCGGCGACCGCGGCCGGGCCCGGAACCCCCGGTGAGCTGGGTGGGCTGCTCGGCGAATGGGACCCGTCGATCACCGAGGAGAGTCTCGGCGTCGTCGAGCGGGTACGGGCGGTGGCCGCCCGCATCCCCGACGAGACCGCCGTGTCGGACGGCACCACATCGCTCACCTACGGGGAACTGGTCGCCGCGGCCGGTGGGATGTCCGTCCGGCTTGTGGAGGCCGGGGTGTCGGCGGGTTCGGTGGTGGCGATGTTCGCCGATCCCGGGGTGCCGTTCGTGGTGGGGGTGTTGGGTGTGCTGGGGGCGGGTGGCGCGTATCTGCCGCTCGATCCGGATGCGCCCGCCGCCCGCAACGCCTCCCTGCTCGGAGACAGCGGCGCCGGCCATCTGCTGGTGGGCGCGGGATACGAGACGCCGGGGGCCGAGTTGGCCGGCTCGACAACCACCGTCACGGTCGTCGACCTGGAGAACGCGCCGATCCCGGACGAGCTTCCGCCGTGTGTCGGTGCCGGGTCGGATCTGGCGTATGTGATGTTCACGTCGGGCTCCACCGGTCGTCCCAAGGGGGCGATGGTGCAGCGGTCGGGCATGCTCAATCATCTCTGGGCCAAGGTTGCCGATCTCGATCTCGCGGCCGGTGAGACGGTCGTGCAGAACGCGCCGCTGACGTTCGACGTGTCGGTGTGGCAGATGCTGGCCCCGCTGGTGGTCGGCGGTCGGGTCCGGGTGTGCGGCACCGACATGGCGGCCGACCCCACCGCGCTGTTCGCCCTGGCCCGAGACGAACGGGTCGCCGTGCTGGAGGTCGTTCCCTCCCTGCTGCGGGCGGCCCTGGACGCGTGGGATGTCGAGGGTGCAGCTCCGGAACTACCGGATCTGCGGTGGCTGATGACGACGGGTGAGGCGTTGCCGGTCGATCTGTGCCGGCGCTGGCACGCCCGGCATCCGAAGATCCCGCTGATGAACGCGTACGGGCCCACGGAGTGCTCGGACGACGTGACGCATGCCGTGATCACCGCCTCCGACACCCTCGGGTCGCGGGTGCCGATCGGTACGGCCGTGCGCAACACCCGCCTGTATGTGCTGGGTGACGAGCTCCGGCCGGTTCCGGTCGGTGTGCCGGGCGAGCTTTACGTGGGTGGCGCCGGTGTGGGGCGTGGTTACCTGCACGATCCCGCGCGTACCGCCGCCACGTTCGTCGTCGATCCCTTCGTGGGCGGCGGTGCCCGGATGTACCGCACCGGCGACCGGGTCGTGCAACGCGCGGACGGGCAACTGGAGTTCATCGAGCGCCGCGATCACCAGATCAAGATCCGCGGCCGGCGCGTGGAGACGGGTGAGATCGAGGCCGCCATTCGCTCCCTGGAGACGGTGACCGATGCCGCCGTCGCGGTGCTGCCCGACGCCTCGGGCAATCCCCGACTGGTGGGTTATCTCACCGGGCCCGGGATGGACGTGGAGAGGGTGCGCGGGGAACTCGCGCAGGTGTTGCCCGCGTACATGATTCCCGCGTCCTGGGTGGTGCTGGACGCGATGCCGCTGACCTCGAACGGCAAGCTCGACCGCAAGGCGCTGCCCGCGCCCGCGGTGGCGGATCGGGACGCCGTGCGCGGCCCGCGCACCGAGAACGAGCGGCTGTTGTGCGGCATCCTCGCCGAGGTCCTGGGGCTGACCGATGTCGGCATCGACGACGACTTCTTCACCCTGGGCGGCGACAGCATCCGCTCGATCCAACTCGTCAGCCGCGCCCGCAAAGCCGGCCTCGCCCTCACCACCCGCGACATCTTCACCCACAAGACGGCCGCCGCCCTGGCACGGATCGCCGTCGAACAGGAACAGGACGGTCCCGAACGCGCCGCCGTGGAGCCCGAGGGCAGCCTGATCTCCCTCTCCGACGAGGAACTGGCCGATCTCGAATTCGAGTTGAATGAGGAATTGTCGTGACGACCGCTCCCGGAGCCGGGTCGAAGATCAGCGAAGTACTGCCGCTCTCACCGCTGCAGCAGGGGCTGCTGTTCCTGTCCTCGTACGACCCGGCGGCACCCGACCTCTACACGCTCCAGTTCGTCGCGGACATCGACGACTCGGACGCGGACGACGGGCCCCGGCTCGCCGCCCGGCTGCGCGCGGCCTCGGCGACGCTGCTGAGTCGACACTCGAACCTCAGAGCCTGCTTCCGCAATCGCAAAAGCGGTGAACCCGTCCAGGTCGTGCTCAAGGAGAGCGAGGTCGAGCCGGACTGGCACTTCCGGGACCTGACGGAGCTGCCCGAGGCCGCGCGGGAGGCCGAGGCGCGGCGGCTCGCACACGAGGACCGGCTGCGCCGGTTCGACCTGGCGCGTCCGCCGCTGATGCGGTTCACCCTGATCCGGCTCGGCGAGCGGCGCCACCGGCTGTTGTGGTCGGTGCACCACATCCTCATGGACGGCTGGTCCTTCCCGCTCGCCGTCCACGAGCTGTTGCTCCTCGGCGCGCGGGGCGACCGGGCGGCGCTGTCCGAGCCCGCGCCGTACCGTTCCTTTCTGACCTGGCTGAACGACCGCGATCGGGACGCGGCGCGGGCGGCCTGGACAGGGCTGCTCGACGGGCTGGAAGGACCCGTTCGGGTGCTCCCGGACGCGGGCCGGGCACTCGAACCGCCGTCGTTCGTCGACCACGTCCTGTCACCGGAGTGCACGGCGGCGCTCGTCGGGTGGGCACGCGGGCAGGGCCTGACCCTCAACAGCGTGGTGCAGGGCTGCTGGGCGCTGCTGGTCGGCCGGCTCACCGGCCGCCAGGACGTCGTCTTCGGTGTGGTGACCTCCGGCCGGCCCGCCGAGGTCCCGGAGGTCGAGTCGATGATCGGGCTCTTCGCCAACACCCTGCCGGTGCGGGCCGACCTGCGGCCGGATCTGCGGGCGAGCGAGCTGTTCCGGGCGCTGTCCCGGCAGCAGATCGAGATGATGCCGCACGAGCACCTGCCGCTCGCCGAGGCGCAGGCCGCCTCGGGCATCCAGGGCGAACTCTTCGACACCGTGCTCGCCTTCCAGAACTATCCGCTGGACGGGGAGACCCTGCGCCGCGAGTTCGGCGGTGCGGTGAGCACGGCCGAGATGCACTCGGCCACGCACTACCCGCTGAGCCTGACGGTGTTCCCCGGTGAGCGCCTCGACCTCCGACTCGCCTACAAGGCCTCGACCCTGGGCGACGGCGAGGCGGCTGCCCGGGCCGCCGCACAACGTGTCCTCGACCGGTTCGTACGCATCCTGGAGGAGGTCGCGGACGATCCGCAGACGCTTCTCGCCCGCCTCGGTGCGCCGGGCCCCGCCGAGCGGGCGCGCATTCTCACCGAGTGGAGCGGCGCGTCGGCCGCTCCTCGCGAGCCCGCGCGCCGCACCACCATTCCCGCGCTCTTCGCCGCGCAGGCCGCACGCACCCCCGACGCCGTCGCGGTCACCGTGCCCGGGACCCAGGGGTCCGACGGCTCCCTCACCTACCGGGAGCTGGATGCCCGGGCGAATCGGCTCGCCCACCTGATCGCCGCGCGGGGCGCGGGGCCCGAGACGTTCGTGGCCCTCGCGCTCCCGCGCGGCGCGGAACTGATCGTCGCGGTCCTGGCCGTCCTCAAGGCCGGCGCGGCCTACCTGCCCCTCGAACCGGGCCACCCGGCGGACCGGATCGGCTATGTGCTGCGCGACGCGCGCCCCGCGCTCCTGCTGACCGGCGCCGACGCGGGGCTGCCCGAGCTGCCCGACGCACCGGCCGTGGAGTGCGTCGATCTCGGGGCCGCGGAGACCTCGGCCGCGCTCGCCGCCTGCCCGGACACCGACCCGGGCGTCGGCACGGATCCGGACCACCCCGCGTACGTCATCTACACCTCCGGTTCCACCGGCCGTCCCAAGGGCGTGGTGGTACCGCACCACAACGTGGTGCGGCTGCTGGACGCCACCGACGAGCGGTTCGGTTTCGGGCCCGACGACGTATGGACGCTCTTCCACTCCATCGCATTCGACTTCACGGTGTGGGAGCTGTGGGGCGCGCTGTTGCGCGGCGGGCGCCTGGTCGTCGTGCCGTACGACGTGTCCCGTTCCCCCGGCGCGTTCTTGGACCTGCTCGCCGGGGAGGGGGTGACCGTCCTCAACCAGACGCCGTCCGCGTTCTATCAACTGATCCGCGCCGACTCCGAGCGCCCGCGCGAACTCGCGCTGCGTCGCGTGGTGTTCGGCGGCGAGGCGCTCGACGTCGGCAAGCTTGCCGACTGGTACACCCGACACGTGTCCGACCGGCCGCTCCTGGTCAACATGTACGGGATCACCGAGACGACGGTGCACGTCAGCTACCAGGAGTTGGATGCCGCGACGGCGGTCGGCGGCGGCGGCAGCGTGATCGGGCGCGGCATCGCCGACCTGCGGGTGTACGTGCTCGACGGCGCCCTCCAGCCCGTACCGGCGGGCGTGCCCGGCGAGCTGTACGTCGCCGGTCCCGGCCTCGCGCGCGGATATCTGGGGCGCCCCGACCTGACGGCGGCGCGCTTCGTGGCCTGCCCGTTCGAGCCCGCGGGCGCCCGCATGTACCGAAGCGGCGACCTGGGCCGGTGGCGAACCGACGGCACCCTCGAATACCTGGGGCGCGCCGACGAGCAGGTGCAACTGCGCGGATTCCGGATCGAGCCGGGCGAGATCGCCACCGTGCTCTGCCGGCACCCGCGCGTCGCCGAGGCGGCCGTGGTCGCCCGCGAGGACCGGCCGGGCGACCAGCGCCTGGTCGCGTACGTGGTGCTGCGCGACGACGCGAGCGCCCCGGAGACAACGGCCGAACCGGGCGCGGAACTGCGCGCGTTCGTCGGTGACCGGCTGCCCGACTACATGGTCCCGGCGGCCGTGGTGCGGCTGCCCGCGCTGCCGCTGACCGCCAACGGCAAGCTGGACCGCCGTGCGCTGCCCGCACCCGAGTACGCCACGTCGGCGAGCGCCCCGCGCACCCGCGAGGAGGAACTGCTCTGCGGCGTCTTCGCCGAGGTGCTCGGGCTCGAACGCGTCGGTGTGGACGACGACTTCTTCGCGCTCGGCGGCCACTCGCTGCTGGCGACCCGCATCGTCAACCGGGTCCGCGCCGAACTCGGCGCCGAGTTGCGGATACGGGACCTGTTCGAGGCCTCGACGCCGGCGCGCCTGGCGCAGCGGGTGCCCGGTGCGGAGCGTGGCAGGGCCCCGCTCGTCGCGGGCCCGCGCCCGGCGTCCCTGCCCCTGTCGTACGCGCAGCAGCGGCTGTGGTTCATCGAACGCCTCGGCGCGCCCGACGGGCTCTACAACATCCCGCTGGCGGTCCGGCTCTCGGGACCCCTGGACGTCCCGGCGCTCCAGGGGGCGCTGCGGGACGTCGTCGCGCGCCACGAGGCGCTGCGCACCGTCTTCCCGCCGCTCGCCGTGGCGGCGGACGACGGTGCGGGTCCGGCCGAGCAGCGGGTGCTCGCGCCGGCCGACGCCCTCCTCCCGATGCCGGTGAGCGAGACGACCGAGGATCGCCTGCCCGCCGCGCTCGCCGCCGAGGCGGCACGCGGCTTCGACCTGGAGACCCGGATCCCGGTGCGGGCGAACCTGTTCGCGCTCGGTCCCGCAGAGCACGTACTGCTGCTGGCCGTGCACCACATCGCGGCCGACTGGTGGTCCCTCGCCCCGCTCACCCGCGACCTGACCGAGTGCTACCAGGCCCGGCGGACCGGCCGGGCGCCCGAACTCCCGCCGCTGCCGGTGCAGTACGCGGACTACGCCCTGTGGCAGCGGGAAGTGCTCGGCGACGCGGACGACCCGCGCAGCGAGCTGGCCCGCCAACTCGCGTACTGGACCGAGGCGTTGGCCGGCCTGCCGGAGGGACCGGCGCTGCCCTTCGACTTCGCGCGCGGCGCCCGGGCCGGCTTCCGCGGCGGCCGCGTCCGCACCTCGGTGCCGCAGGCGCTCGCCGGCGACCTGTACCGGCTCGCGGCCGAGTGGGGCGTCAGCGTGTTCATGGTGCTGCACGCCGGACTCGCGGCGCTGCTCACCCGGCTGGGCGCGGGCACCGACATCGCGCTCGGCAGCCCCGTGGCGGGCCGCACCGACGAGCGCCTCGACGACATTGTCGGCATGTTCGTGAACACGCTGGTGCTGCGCACCGACACCTCGGGCGACCCGAGCCTGCGGGAGTTGGTCGAGCGGGTCAAGGAGTGCGACCTGGCCGCCTTTCGGCATCAGGACGTGCCCTTCGAGAAGCTGGTGGAGGTACTCAACCCCGAGCGGTCGATGTCGCGGCACCCGCTGGTCCAGGTGATGCTCGGCTTCCAGCAGGCGGCACCGGGCCCGGACGCGAAGACCCCCGCGGACACCGACACGGGGGTCTCGGTGACGCGGGAGCCCGTGCCGGGGGAGACCGCCAAGTGGGACCTGCTCTTCCAGGTGACCGAGGAGGCGGGGATCCCGACCGGGCCGGAGTTGTCGCTGGCCGTCGAGTACGCCGCCGACCTCTTCGAGCCCGCGACGGCCCGCCGCATCACCGACGCCTACCTGCGGCTGCTGGCCGCCGCGCTCGCCGAGCCCGGTCGGCGGTTGTCCCGCCTGGACCTCGTCGACCCCGAGGAGCACGCCGATCTGCTCGCCCTCGGCACCCATCGCCTCGGTACCCCGAACACCACGATCACCGAACTGGTGGCGGCCCGGGTCGCGGCCGCGCCGGACGCCGTGGCCCTGATCCACGCCGAGCCGGGTTCTCCGGAGCGGTTGGTCCGGGTCACGTACGCCGAACTGGACGCGGCCGCGAACCGTCTGGCCCACCTGCTGACCGCCCGCGGCACCCGCCGAGGCGACGTGGTGGCGCTTCTCCTGGAGCGCGGACCGGCCACCGTGATCACGGTGCTGGCGATCGCCAGGGCGGGCGCCGCCTATCTGCCCCTCGACCCGTCGTACCCCGCAGAGCGGGTCCACGACATGCTGACGGACAGTGGTGCCCGCCTGCTGCTGACCCAGGAGTCCCTGGTGGGCCCGGCCGCCCCCGCCGCCGAGCGCGCCGGGGTCGAGACCGTGGTCCTGGACGCCCCCGACACCCTGGCCGCGTCGGCCGCGCTGCCCGCCGCCCCGGGGCCCGCCGCGGTCGTCGAACCCGACGACCTGCTCTACGTCATCTACACCTCCGGCTCCACCGGAAAGCCCAAGGGCGTCGCCGTCTCGCACCGGGCCGCGGTGCGTCTGGTCCGGGGACTACCGGAGTTGGTGCCGAGCCCGGACGACACCTTCCTGTGCTTCGCGGCGGTCGCCTTCGACGCGTCCACCTTCGAGATGTGGACGCCGCTCACCCACGGCGCGCGGCTGGCGATCTGCCCGCCGGGGCCCGCCGACCCCGAGACGTTGGAGGCGTTCGTCGGCCGGGCGGGGGTGACGGTCGCCTTCCTCAGCACCCAGTTCCTCAACACCCTCGCCGACACCCGACCCCGCGCCATGGCCGCGGTGCGGGCGCTGTTCACCGGCGGCGAGGCGCTGTCCGCGGACCACATCGAGCGACTGCGGGCCGCACTGCCGGACACCGTCGTCTTCAACGCGTACGGCCCGACCGAGGCCACCACCTTCGCCACCTCCCAGAACACCGCCCTGGTCGGCGGCGGGGCCACCGTCCCCATCGGGCTGCCGATCGGGGACACCTGCGCCTACGTCCTGGACGAGGCCCTGGGACTGGTGCCGCGGGGCGTGGTCGGCGAGCTCTACCTGGCGGGCGAGGGCCTCGCCCGCGGGTACCTCCACCGGCCCGGTCAGACCGCCGAACGCTTCGTGGCCTGCCCGTTCGGGGAGCCGGGCGAGCGGATGTACCGGACGGGCGACCTGGTGCGCTGGGACCGGCACGACCGGATCGACTACGTCGGCCGCGTCGACCAGCAGGTGAAGATCCGCGGCTTCCGCGTCGAACTCGGCGAGATCGAACGGATTTTGACGGCACATCAGGCGATTGCGCGGGCCGTCGTACTGGCCCCCGCCGAGCGCGCGGGCCAGCGCCGCCTGGTCGCCTACGTGGTGCCCGCCCCCGGCTGCCCGGACCCGGAACCGGAGGAGCTGCGACGGCACTTGGCGCGCTTCCTGCCCGGCTACATGGTGCCGGACGCCATCGTCCCGCTGTCCGCGCTGCCGCTGAACGCCAACGGGAAGCTCGACGTCAAGGCCCTGCCCGCCCCCGACCACTCCCGGGCCGGTGCCGACCGTGCCCGGCAGCGGCCCCGCACCGAGCGGGAAAGGTTGTTGTGCGCGGCGATCGAGGAGGTGCTCGGGGTCGACGACGTCGGCCCGGACGACGGGTTCTTCGCACTGGGCGGGGACAGCCTGAAGGTGATCAGGCTGGTCAACGGCGCCGCCCGCCTCGGGCTGCGGATCAGCCTCGGCGCGGTCTTCGAGCACCGCACCGTCGAGGCCCTCGCCGCGAGCGCGGTCGCCGAGGGCGAGGCCGGCGACCCGCTGGGGCCCGTGCTGCCGATCCGTCCGACCGGCGCCCGGCCGCCGCTGTTCTGCGTACACGGCGGCCTGGGCTTCGCCATCCCGTTCACCGCGCTCGCCGAGCACCTGGACCCGGAGCAGCCCGTCTACGGCCTCCAGGCGCGCGGCATCGCCGAGCCGGGCCCGCTGCCCGAGCACATCGGGGAGGTCGCCGATGACTACCTGGCCCGGATCAGGGCCATCCAGCCGGCCGGCCCGTATCACCTGCTCGGCTGGTCCTACGGCGGTGTCGTCGCCCACGAGATGGCCGTGCGACTGCGGGCGGCCGGCGAGGAGGTCGCGTACCTGGCGAACCTGGACGCCTACCCCGACGACGCGCACGGCGCCGCGCCGAGCGACGAGGAGTTCCTCGCCGATTTCCTGACGGAGGCCGGTGTCGACCCGGCGGGGTTCGGCCGGCTCACCCCGCAGGGCGTCGCCGCCCGCCTGGCGCGTTCCGGCGGCCCGCTCGCCGCGTTCGAACAGGACACCCTGGAGCGCCTGTTGAGCGTCATGCGCAACAACCTGGAGCTGTTCCGGCGCTTCACCCCCGGCCGCTTCGACGGTTGTCCCATGACGCTCTTCGTGGCGACCGAGGGCAGCGACGAGGGTACGCAGGACGAGCGCGCCCTCAAGCTCAAGAGCTGGGAGCCGCACGTCGGGCGGGCCATCTCCGCGCACGACGTGGACTGCACCCACCAGCAGATGATGCAACCCGCCCCGGCGGCGGCCATCGGCCGAGCCGTCGAGCACGCGCTCTCCGCCCTGGCGGCGGCACGAACCGCGGCCGCGCCCGCCTGACCCTCCGGCCCCCGACACCCGACCCTCGACGCATTCGACGCATTCGACGCATTCGAGCACCATCCGAGATCTGGAGAACATCCATGGCCAACCCCTTTGACCGCGAAGACGGCCGCTTCCTCGTCCTCGTCAACGACGAGGGGCAGTACTCCCTGTGGCCGTCCTTCGCCGCCGTGCCCGACGGCTGGCGGGTGACGCTCGCGGAGACCGACCGCGCCACGGCCGTGGCCCACATCGAGCGCGACTGGACGGACATGCGTCCGCTCAGCCTGCAGCGTCGGGCGGGATGACCGTGGCCTCGTCCGACCTGGCCATCCTCGCCGAAGGGTTGCAGAAGCAGTACCGCAGCCACACGGCGCTGCACCGCGTCGATCTGGCGGTGCCGGCCGGCACCGTCCTGGGCGTACTCGGCCCCAACGGCGCCGGCAAGACGACCACCGTCCGCATTCTGGCCACCCTGGTCGAGCCGTCCGCCGGCCGTGCCGTCGTCGCCGGGCACGACGTGGTGCGCGAGGGCAAGGAGGTGCGGCGGCGCATCGGCCTCGCCGGGCAGTACGCGGCCGTCGACGAACTCCTCACCGGGCGCGAGAACATGGTCCTGCTGGCCAAACTGCTGCGCTACGGGCGACGCGGTGCGGCGCTGCGCGCGGCCGAACTGCTCGAGCGGTTCGAGTTGACCGACGCCGCCGACCGCACCGTGGGCACCTATTCGGGCGGCATGCGCCGCCGGCTCGACCTGGCCACCTGTGTGATCGGCGATCCGCAGGTGTTGTTCCTCGACGAGCCCAGCACGGGCCTGGACCCCACCAGCCGGAGCGTCCTGTGGGACGTGGTGCGCGACCTGGTCGCCAACGGCGTGACCATCCTGCTCACCACCCAGTACCTGGAGGAGGCGGACGCACTCGCCGACCGCATCGCCGTCATCGACGCGGGCCGCGTCATCGCCGAGGACACCCCCGCGGCGCTCAAGCGCATGGTCGGCAGCGAGCGCCTGGAGGTGACCGTGGCCCGCCCGGAGAGCCTGGCCGACGCGGTCGCCGCGCTGGCCACGCTCGGCGGCGCCCAGGAACCGACCGCCGACCCGGCCACCCTGCGGGTATCGGTGCACCTCGACCGAGGCGGCCTGGACGAGGTGGCGCGCGCCGCCGTCGCCCTGCGCGAAAAGGGCGTGGACACCGTCGACTTCGAGGTGTGCAAGCCCACGCTCGACGACGTGTTCTTCCAGCTCACGGGCACGGGACAGCAAAAGGAGAGCCGGCGATGACATCGACGACCGACGCCGCGGTGTCGCCGCCGACCGACGAGGCGGCCACGTCGACGGCCACCGCCCCCGCGGCCTCGTCTCCGGTGCCGCGGTCCGCGGAGTCCAGGGGCGCGCTGCTCGGCTACCTCGGCGACACCCTCGCCCTGGCCGGACGCCATCTGACCCATCTGCGCCGCTCGCCCGGCCGGCTCGTGCTCGTGACGATGACCCCGCTGGTGATGCTCGTCGCCGTCGGCTACCTCTTTCGCAACTCGATGAACGTCCCCGGCGGTGTCCCGTACGAGGACTTCATCCTGGCGGGCATCGCCGTCCAGGTCGGCCTGTCCGGCGTCGGCCCCACGGCCATCGGTGTCGCGCTCGATCTGCGCCACGGCCTGGTGGACCGGTTCCGTTCGTTGCCGATCGCACCGAGTTCGGTGCTCATCGGCCGCACCCTGGCCGACCTGTTCGTCGGCGCGGTCAGCCTGACGGCGGTGTCCCTGGTCGGCCTGGCCGTCGGCTGGCGACCGCACGAGGGCGTGCTGCGCACCGCCGCCGGATTCGCCGTGCTGCTCGCCTTCATCTACACCATGCTGTGGCTCGGAATTCTGCTCGGCACCACTCAGAAGAATGTCGAGGCCATCGACGGTACGGGCGCGCTCGTGCTCGTCGTCTTCAGCTTTCTTTCCAATGCGTACGTCGGGGTGAACGGCCTGCCGGAATGGCTGCGCCCGGTAGCCCAATGGAACCCGGTCACCGCCGTCATCACCACCTGCCGCAGGCTGTGGGGCAACGACCCCTCGGGCGCGGCGGGCAGCGGGTTCGCCGCCGACCACCCCGGTGTGGTCGCCGCCATCACCCTGACGGCGATCCTGGTCATCGCGGTCGCCGGCAGTGTACGGGGCTTCGAGAAGGCCGTCGGAAGGTGAACGGCAACCGACGTCAGTCAGCGGTCAGTTGAATGTCATCGGCCCGTCATCGAGGCTGACTAATTTTTGCCGTAAGGCAAATTCGAGAATCTGAAACGGAGAAAACAACATGACCACTGTTGTGCCCGAGCGCCTTACCCGCATCAGGGAAATCATTGCCGAGAACATCGATGTACACATCGAGTTCTCGGACAGCACGCTGTTCATCGACGAACTGGGCGCCGACTCCCTGAAACTCATCGACGTGCTCAGCGCCCTCGAGATGGAGTACTCCATCGTCATCGACATGGACGAACTCCCGAAGATGGTGAACGTGGAGACCACGTACCAGGTGACCGCCGCCGCTGCCGGTTGGTGAGCAGCGGGGGCTCCGCTCCCGGACCCCCGCCCCCAGGCATCCCACTGCTTAAGGAGTCCGATGTCCACCGCACAGTCACCGCCGGCGCCCCCCGCCCGCGCACCGGCGAATCGCCGCCGGGCCGTCCTCACCGGCCTCGGCGCGATCTCCAGCATCGGCACGGGTGTCGAGGAACTCACCGCGGCGTTGCGGGCCGGCCGCTCCGGCGCGGGGCCGATCACCCGCTTCGACACCACCGGGTTCGGCCACAACACCGCATGCGAGGTCCGCGAGTTCGAGCCGGAGCGCTGGATCCGCAACGTACCCCTCGACGACATGGGCCGCGCCGGGCAGTTCGCCGTCGCCGCCGCCCGGATGGCCGTGGTGGACGCCGGACTGAGCGAGGCCGACCTGCGTGAGCGGCAGGCGCTCATCAGCGTCGGCACCACCGACGGCGAATCGCACGACATCGGGCTGCTCGTCGAACAGGAACTGGCCGCCGGAGACCCGGAGGCCATGGACCCGGTCCTGTCCCGCCGCATCAACGCGGGCCGGCTGAGCACCGTGATCGCCCGCGAACTGCGCATGCCGAACGTGGAGGCCACCACCATCACGACGGCCTGCGCGGCGGGCAACTACTCGATCGGCTACGGCCTGGACGCGATCCGTTCCGGCGAGGTCGACATCGCGCTGTGCGGCGGAGCCGACGCGGTGTGCCGCAAGGCGTACCTCACCTTCAAGCGGTTCGGCGCGCTCACCCCGGACGTGGTACGGCCCTTCGACAAGAACCGGCAGGGCATCCTCACCAGCGAGGGCGCGGGAATCCTCGTCCTGGAGAGCCTGGAATCGGCGCTCGCGCGCGACGCGCACATCTACGCCGAGGTGCTCGGCTACGGCCTCAGCTGCGACGCCAACCACGCCACCGCACCGGACCGCGTCGGCATCGCGCGCGGCATTCGCCTCGCCCTGGACGACGCCGGGGTCAAGAAGGAGGAGATCGACTTCATCTCCGCGCACGGCACCGGCACCAAGGCCAACGACCGCACGGAGTCGGCCGCCATCCTCGACGTGTACGGCGACGCGCCGCCGCGCACCGTGGCCCTGAAGTCGATGCTCGGCCACGCGATGGGAGCGGCGAGCGCCCTCGGCGCCATCGCCTGCAGCCTCGCCATCGAGCACGGGTTCATTCCGCCGACGATCCACCATCGGGAGACGGACCCGGCCTGCCCGCTCGACGTCGTGCCCAACCACGCCATCGACGCGGACGTGCGACTCGTGCAGAACAACTCCAGCGCCTTCGCCGGCAACAACGCCATCCTGATTCTGGGGACGTACGGAGAGTGAGTCCCACCATGAGTACCGCAGCAGTCACCCCGGCGGCGTCGCTGCCGCCGGAGACGCTCGTCATCACCGGATGGTCGGCCGTATCCCCGTACGGCGTGACCCGCGAGGCCTTCGCCGCGGGCGTGCGCGGCGGCGCGAGGACGGCCGTGAAGGCGGACGCGGCGCTCGGCACGCTGCCGTCGCCCAACGTCTGCACGGTCCCGGGCTTCGACATCCAGGGCCTGCTCGGCCCGCAGGGCACGGCCAAGATGGACCGGCTCACCGCACTGACCCTGGTCGCCTCCGACGGGCTGCTCCTGGACGCCGAAGGCAACAGGGCGGTGCGGACCGACGAGGCCACCGGTGTGGTTCTCGGTATCTCCATGGGCAGCCTGGAGAACATGACGGACCTCCTGCGTCAGTCCTACACGAACGCGCTCCCCTTCCACGTCGACGCCGGCCGCATCCCCTTCGGCAGCCTCAACCACGCCGCGGGGGCCTGTGCGATCCGACACGACCTCAAGGGCCCCAACACGACGGTCGCGGGCGGCCGGGTCAGCGGGCTGCTCGCCCTCAACTACGCGCGGCGGCTGATGAGCCAGGGCCGTGCGACGAAGTACCTGGTGGGTTCCGTCGAGGAGTTCTCCGCCATACACGCCTGGTTCGAGTACACCGCCCTCGCGGCCGGCGACCCCTCGCCGCTGCTCGGCGAGGGCTGCGGCCTGTTCCTGGTCGAGCACGCCGGCGCCGCCGAAAGCCCCGCACTGGCCGCGGTGTTGAGTATCCAGACCGGCGTCGACATCGACGACGACCCGCGGGCCGCCGTCACCGCCTGCGCCCGCCGCGCCCTGAATCGCGCCGGCGTCACCCCCGACGAGGTGTGGGCGGCCGTCCCGTGCGCCGCCCCCAACGCCGCCGGTCGGGCCGAGTCGGAGGCCCTGGCGGCGCTGCTGCCCGCCGACGCGCTGTCGCGGGTGCCACCCATGGAACTGCTCGGCGACACCAGTGCGGCCTCCGCCTCCTTCCAGATCCAGGCGGTGCTCGGAGTGGCCGAGGCCGACCCGACCTCGTCCGGTCGGATCGCGCTGGTGTCCGCCGTCGACCGGGACGGCGCGGTGGCCTGTGCCGTGCTGCGACTGCTGGGGGAGCACGCATGATCGCGCTGGTCAGCGGCGGGTCCCGGGGCATCGGCAAGGCCATCGTGCTGCGCCTGGCCCGGGACGGGTACGACATCGCGTTCTGCTACCGCTCGAACGAGGAAGCCGCCGAGGAACTCGTCAAGGAGGCGAGCGAGTTCGGCACCCGCGTCACGGCCGCCCGCTGCGACGTGTCCGACGCGGCGGACGTGCGCGACTGGTACGCGCGTACCGAGCGCGAACTCGGCCCCGTCGACGTCGCCGTCACCTCGGCGGGCATCACCCGGGACCGGCCGGTGATCCTGATGCCCGAGGAGGACTGGGGCCGGGTCCTGCGGACCAATCTGGACGGCGTCTACCACGTGTGCCGCGCCGCCGCGTTCTCCATGAGCAAGCGCAGGAACGGCGCGATCGTCAATCTGTCCTCGGTGTCCGGGATCCACGGGAACATCGGGCAGGCCAACTACGCCGCCTCCAAGGCCGGGATCATCGGCTTCACCAAGTCCCTCGCCAAGGAGTGCGGGCCACGCGGTGTGCGCGCCAACGTGGTCGCCCCGGGCCTGATCGCGACCGACATGGTCGGCGACATGTCCGAGGCCGCGGTGGAGCGGATGCTGAAGAACGTGGCGCTCGGGCGCGCCGGCCGCCCCGAGGAGGTGGCGGACCTGGTGTCCTTCCTGGTGTCGGACCGAGCCGCGTACATCACGGGGTCGGTCTTCGAGATCCACGGTGGTGGCACCTTCTGATGGGCACGGGAACGCAGGGAGCCGGGGGCCTTCGGGACAGCTACGACGCGATCGTCGTCGGCAGCGGCATCGGCGGCCTGGTCACCGGCGGCTATCTGGCCGCCGACGGGCGCCGCGTGCTCATGCTCGAACAGCACGACGTGGCGGGCGGCAACGCGCACGCCTTCCGCAGGCGGCGCAAGTACGAGTTCGACGTCGGCATGCACTACCTCGGCGACTGTGGCCCCGACGGGCTGATCCCCACGATTTTGTCCGGGCTCGGAGTCCGCGACCGGGTGCGCTTTTTGCCCATGGACAACGAGCACGGCTTCGACCGGGTCATGACGCCCACCGCGACCCTGGACGTGCCGGCCGGATGGGATGCCTACGCCGACCGGCTCAGGCAGGCGCTGCCCGAGGAGGCCGACCGCGTCGACCGGTTCATCGAGCTCGCCACGGCTCTGGCCGCCGTGAACCGGGCCAGTCTTACGGGCGATTCGATGGCGCAGTTGTGCCGCCGGTTCCCGGAGGCGATGCGCTGGACCCGCCGTACGCTGGGCCAGGCCCTGGACCACTGCGGCCTGTCCGCCAAGGGGCGCACACTGATCGCGGCCCAGGCCGGCAACTACGGCTCGATGCCCGACGGAGTCGGCTTCGCCGAGCACGTCAACATCACCGACCACTACCTGCGCGGCGCGTACTACCCCGAGGGCGGCGGTCAGGCCCTGGTGGCCGCGTTCGTCGAGGCGCTGGAGGCGTACGGCGGCGAGCTGCGCACCCGGTGTGAGGTGCGCCGCATCCTGATCGAGAACGGGCGTGCCACCGGCGTCGAACTCACCGACGGGCAGCGGATCTCGGCGCCGCTGGTCATCTCCAACGCGGACTACCGGAGCACCGTCCTCGACCTGTGCGGCGGCGAGGCGGCCTTCCCCGCCGGCCTCGTGGCACGCACGCGCGAGGCGACCATGCGCAATGCCATCGTCTCGGTGTACGTCGCGCTCGACACCGAGTTGCCGGCGCTGCCCAACGCCAACATCTGGTGGCACGGCAGTGACGACATGGAGGGCGCGCACGCGGCGATGCTGGAGCGGTACGCCCGCGACGGATCGATGGACACGGTGTCGCAACTCGCCCTGTTCTTCGCCTCCCTCCGGGACCCGGGGGCGCACGCCGTGTGCCCGCCGGGCCACAGCAACTTCCAGCTCATGATGAACTGCCCGTTCGGTTACGACTTCTGGGGCGTGCCGGGCGGACCGGTGCACGGCGAGCCCTACCGCCGCAACCCCACCTACCTCGCCCGCAAGCGGCAGTTGACCGAGGCGATGCTGGACACCGCCGAAAAGATCCTCGGCCCGTTCCGGAGCCGCATCACCCACGTGGAAACGGCGACTCCGCTGACCAACGAGCGCTACATCCGGGCCGGCGGCGGCACCCCGTACGGCATGGCCACCTGGGGCGGCACGGCCCGGCGGCCCGACGTGCGGACCGAGGTCGAGGGTCTGTACGTGGTCGGCCAGAACGTCCGCTACGGCAGCGGCATCGGCGGCGTGGCGACCTGCGGAATCGCCGCCGCCTCGCGCATCCTCGGGCGCGGGCTGTTCGCCGAGGCGTACACCGGCGTGGTGCTCGGCGACGCCTCCAGACTGCCCGAACGGGCACCGGACTGGGACCCACTGGCCGTCTCGCGCGGACAGGCGCGGCGGCGCGCGAAGGGCCTGGCCGGCATCGGCTGAGGGCCGCCCGGCCCACGACCGATCACCTTCCCATCCCGACCAGGCCCTTCCGCCCGACCAGGAGCAGTGTTCCCATGAATCAGGTACCTTCCTTCGCCGTGGTCTCCGGCGCTCAGGTGCACCAAGTCCTCGGCGGCCGCGAGGAGGAGGTCGTCGCGACGATCGAGGCCGCGTACCGGCTGCACGGCGAGGGGCAGACGGTCAACCCCGACTCGTACTTCCTGCGCTTCCCCGATCGTCCGTCGTCGCGGATCATCGCGCTGCCCGCGTCGATCAAGGGCGATGTGGAGGTGCACGGCATCAAGTGGATCTCCAGCTTCCCGGAGAACGTGGCCGCCGGCATCCCGCGCGCCTCGGCCGTGCTCATTCTCAACGACGCCGAGACCGGCTACCCGTTCGCCTGCCTGGAGAGTTCCATCATCAGCGCGGCGCGCACCGCCGCCTCCGCGGCTCTCGCGGCGGCGCGGCTCGGCGAGGCGCGCGGGCAACGCCCCACACGGGTGGGCTTCTTCGGAGTCGGCCTGATCGCCCGCTATGTGCACCGGTACCTCGCGGGCAGCGGCTTCGCCTTCGAGTCGATCGGCGTGCACGACGTGTCCGCCGAGTACGCCGAGGGCTTCGCGGGCTACCTGCGCCGGGCCGAGGGCGCGGATCGCGAGATCACCATCCACGACAAGGCCGAGGACCTGATCCGTTCCAGCGATCTGGTGGTCTTCGCCACCGTCGCGGGGGAGCCGCATGTGAGCGATCCGCGGTGGTTCGCGCACAACCCGCTGGTGCTGCACGTCTCGCTGCGGGACCTGTCCCCCGAGATCGTCCTGGACTCGTGGAACATCGTCGACGACATCGAGCACTGCATGAAGGCGAACACCTCGCCGCATTTGGCCGAACAGGTGGTCGGTCACCGCGAGTTCGTCGCCGGCACCCTATACGACGTGCTCACCGGGGCGATCGCCCCGCCGACCGACCGGCCGGTGGTCTTCTCGCCGTTCGGCCTGGGCGTCCTCGACATGGCCGTCGCGAAGTACGTGTACGACCGCGTCCGCGAAGCGGACGGACTGCACACCGTCCCGGACTTCTTCCACGAACTCAAGCGCTACGGCTGACGCTTCGCCGGGCCGGCTGCACGCGTCGCGACGGGGCGATTCCCGGCGACCGCTGACAGCCGGCTGACGGCGCGCTGACCGAACGCGCAACCGACCCTGGAGCACCTTGCCGCGTCCTCGACGCCCACACAGAATCTGCCGCATGAGATCCTTCAACAGCCTGGAGGAATTCGCCGGCGCGGCCGGCGAACACCTCGGCTACAGCGAATGGCTCGAAGTCACCCAGGAAAGTGTCGACCAATTCGCCGGTGCGACCGGCGACCTCCAGTGGATTCACGTGGATCCCGAGCGGGCGGCGACCGGACCGTTCGGCGGGACCATCGTCCACGGCTATATGACACTCGCGCTGCTGCCCGCGATGATGCGGGCGATCTTCGCGATCGAAAAGGTCGAGCTCGGCGTCAACTTCGGCCTGGACAAGGTGCGTTTCCCCCGCCCCGTGCCGGTCGGGGCCCGGGTCCGCGGCGGCGCCAGACTCACCGGCGTCCGCGAAACGCCCTCGGGCCACCTGACCGCCGTACGCATGACGGTGGAGGTGGAGGGCCGGCAGCAGGCGGCCTGCGTGGCGGACACCCTGTCGCTCTTCGTCGCCCCCGGGACGCCCCTGGCCGTGCCCTGACGGCGGTAGGGGAAATACCCCCTTCGCCGTCCAAGAGGGGAGTAAATACTACCGATTTCGGTACCCGACCTCCGCCACAATAGCGACACGGCCACTGTGGCCGGGACAGTGCGAATGGCAAGAGGAGTGAATACATGGACGGCACGACGCAGCCCGGGGAAAGCCCGTCGTCGGACGAGGTCAAGGGGTTCTCCGTCCCTGCCGGGTTCGTCGGTCTGCGACGGGCGTTAGCCCTGTGCTGGATGTCGCTCGCGGCCCTCGGCCGCTCCCTTGCCGTCTCCGGCGCGATCACCCTGGTGGGTCCGGGCCTCGGCATGGTGCCACGCGCCATGGCGGGCGTACGCGGGCTGAGCAACCGTCAACGCGCGCTGGCCGCGCGCTGGTCCGGCGTGCAGATCCCGATCCCGGCCCGCCCCCAGCCGCCGGTGCCCGCGGGCGCCTCGGGAGTCGTCGCCCGCTACCGCTGGATCATGAACGACCCGCAACTGCGGCGGGAGTTCGTCTGGGTGCTCTCCGACCCCGTCGCCGGCGCCTTCCTGGCCTTCTTCCCGATCGCCCTGGTCCTGGGCAGCGCGTGGGGCATCTTCCTCGCCTTCTTCGGCGTCTCGCTCTCCGAGGAGTGGGACGGCCTGTGGTACTACTTCATCCCGATCGGGGGTTCGGCCACCGCGGTGCTCGCGGGCATCCTCGGCGTACTGCACCTGCCGCTGGCCCTGTGGGTGGCGCCCCGCGCCGTGCGCAAACACGCCCTGTACACCCACGCGATGCTCGCCCCGAGCGAGAACGAGATGATGGCCGGCCGCATCGAGCACCTCGCCACGACCCGCTCGGACGCGGCGGACACGCAGATGGCCGAGATCCGCCGGATCGAGCGCGACCTGCACGACGGCGCCCAGGCGCGCCTGGTGGCGATGGGCATGAACCTGGACGCCGCGGAACGCCTCCTGGAGACCAACCCCGAGGCCGTGCGCGCCCTGTTGATCGAGGCACGCCAGTCCTCGGCCAAGGCGTTGCAGGAACTGCGCAATCTGGTTCGCGGCATCCACCCGCCGGTGCTCGCCGACCGCGGACTCGTCGACGCGGTCCGCTCGTTGGCCATGGTCTGCCCGGTCCCCACCGAGGTCACCGTCGACCTGCCGGGCCGCCCCGAGATGCCGATCGAGTCGGCCGCGTACTTCGCGATCTCGGAGATCCTCACCAATGTCGCCAAGCACTCGAACGCGGATCGGGCCTGGATCGACGTCCGTTACGATCACGGAATGCTGCGCGTCACCATCACCGACACCGGACACGGCGGCGCGGACGCCGCCCGTGGCACCGGCCTGCGGGGCGTCGAGCGACGCCTTGCCACTTTCGACGGTGTACTGGCCGTGAACAGCCCCGTCAACGGCCCGACGATGGTGACGATGGAGCTTCCGTGCGAATTGTCCTCGCCGAAGACCACTTCCTCCTTAGGGACGGACTGATCCGCCTCCTGGAAGCACACGGCCACGAGATCGTGGCCGCGGTGGAAAACGGAGCGGACCTGCTGGAGTCGCTCACCGAGGCACGACCGGACGTCGCGATCGTCGACGTCCGACTGCCGCCGAACTTCACCGACGAGGGCCTGCGTGCGGTCCTCGCCGCCCGGCGCGAGATGCCCGACCTGCCCGTGCTGCTCCTCTCCCAGTACGTCGAGCCGCTGTACGCACGCGAGTTGCTGAGCAGCGGCGGCTGCGGGATCGGCTACATCCTCAAGGGCCGGGTGACCAACGGAGCGCAATTCCTGGACTCCATCCGGCGGGTGGCCGAGGGCGGCACCGTGATGGACCCCGACGTGATCTCCCAGCTCCTGGTGCGCAAGGAGCGCGACGAGAGCATGAGCACCCTGTCGAGTCGGGAGCGCGAGGTCTTGGTGTGGGTGGCCCAGGGCCGCTCCAACGCCGGCATCGCCCAGTCCCTGTTCATCTCGGAGAAGGCCGTCGCCAAGCACATAAGCAGCATCTTCACCAAGCTGGGCCTACTACCGGCCGACGGCGACAACCGCCGAGTGCTCGCGGTCCTCGCATACCTGGACCAGTGACCCCACACACAACCGGTCAGGCCGGGTTTCCCCGACCTGACCGACGGTGCCCCCAGCAGGATTTGAACCTGCGACACCCGCTTTAGGAGAGCGGTGCTCTATCCCCTGAGCTATGGAGGCGGGGCGGGGAACCGGGTCCGGGGGCGATGGGCTTTCGGTCCCCGGGATCGGATCCCGCGCACAGGATAGCGGACGGCGTCGGGTGGGCGTCGGGGCGTTTTCGGGCCGTTGCGGCGCGGCGCCCCGGGCGGGCTACCAGCTGGTGGCGTCGTCCATGGACTGCTGCCAGTAGGTGGTCTTGAGGGAGTCGTCGACGAACAGGCCCTGGGCGGGCAGCGACGGGGTGGCACCGCTGCCGACGCTTTCGGTGCCCGAGGGGCCGTGGAAGTAAACGGTGAGGGACTTCTCGGTGTTGCCGGTGCCGCCGCTGCCGTCCGCGGTGGACAGGTTGACGGAGGCGTAGCCGGACTCGCCGGGCTTGAGCGTGACGACCGCCTGGGGCTTCGACTCCTCGATGACCGGGGGTACGGACTGGGCCCCGCCGAAGCGAAGGGCCGGGTAGTGGTACAGGAAGCAGGTCTTGCTGCCGGTGTTGGTCACGGTCAGGAGCACGTGGTTGATCGGGCGGTTCAGCGGGGCGGCGACGGTCTTGGTGTTGGAGCCCTCGCAGGTGACCCCGCTGCCGGGGTCGGTGCCGCCGCTCGAGTCCTTGCCGGCGGCCGAGCTCGGCTTGGTGTTCGAGGAGGCGGGTCGGGAGGAGGGGGGACCGGTGGGGGCCGACGTGGCCGGCGTCGTGGCCGGTGCGGTGGCCGCGGGGGCGCTCGGTGAGGTGGTCGCGGCGGGGGCGGCGGCGGGCTTGCCGTCCTTGTCCGAGTCGTTGTTGCACGCGGTCAGCAGGAGCGCGGCGAGTGCGAGCGTCGTGACACCGGCGAGACGGGTGCGGGAAGTGCGGACGCGGGACATGTGATCGGGCTCCTCGGGAGTTCGGGTGATGCGCTGCTTGAACGATCCCGAGCCTGTGGCAGGGTTCGTCCCAGCCGCTACGGACAGCGGCCGATTGGGGACGCCGGAACGGCGAAACCGGGTCTGACCAGGGGAAATGCCGGGCTCCTGGAATGCCGGCTTGGGACACGGGGCGATGGAGGAACGGGTGGCGGAGGCAGCGGGAGCAGCGGAAACGGAGGCGTTCGCGCGTTTGTTGCGGGGGCTGAAGGACCGCTCGGGGCTGAGCTACGGGGCGCTGGCCAAGCGGCTGCACATGGGCACCTCGACACTGCACCGCTACTGCAACGGCACCGCGGTGCCGAACGAGTACGCACCGGTGGAGCGCTTCGCGAGGGTGTGCCGAGCGACGCCCCAGGAACTGGTGGAGCTGCACCGACACTGGATCCTGGCCGACGCGATGCGCGGACGCCGAACGGACACGGCCGGCCCACCGCCGCCGGCGTTGGCGGCTCCGACTCCGGCTCCGGTTCCGACCGGGACCTCGGCCCCGGACCCGGCTTCGCCTCCGGCCGAGGCTTTGCCTTCGGGTCCGGCTTCGCCTCCGGTGGGGACTTCGGGCCCGGCTTCGCCCCCGGATCCGGCTTCGCCCCGGGCGGAGGCTTCGCCTTCGGATCCGGCTTCGCCTCCGGTAGGGACTTCGGGCCCGGCTTCGCCTTCGGATCCGGCTTCGCCTCCGGTGGGGGCTTCGGGGCCGGCTTCGCCTCGGGCTGGGGCTTCGTCCTTGGGTCCGACCCTGCCTCTGGCGGGGGCTTCGTCCTCGGGCGCGACTCCGCCTCCGAGCCCCGCCGGGGTCTCGGCTCCGGCTGACGCTGAGGCGTCGGCTGGTGCCGAGGTCCCACGTCCGACTGCCGCTGAGGGTTCGGCCTGGGTTCCGGCCGAGGGCCGGGCTCCGACTGAGGCTCCGGCTCCGGCCCCGACCGAGGCGTCGGGTCCGGCGCTGGTACCGGCTGAGGGTTCGGCTCCGATCTCGGACCCGGCTGCGGTCGCGTCTCCGGGTCCGGCTCCGGCTGAGGTTCCGAGTGCGGGCGCGAGCCCGAACCGGGCCCCGATCGAGGGTTCGGGTGCGGCCGAGGTTCCCGGGGCGGTCGCAGACGAGGCTTTGTCTTCGGACGCGGCGTCGGCGGTGGGCTCGGGTCGGGGTGTCGGGTCGGGTCGGTCGGGTGCGGCGTCGGCGGACGGGGGCGAGGCCGGGCCGGTGGAGGACTCGGTCGGTCGGCCGGGCGGGGTTGCCGTGCCGGGGTTGGGCTCGGGCCCGGTAGTCGGTGCCGCTGCGGGTCCCGCCTCCGGAACGTCCCCGGCCCGCTCGGCGGCCTCGCACGAAGCGGCTCCGGTCGGCCCCTCGGCCTCGTGCGGAGCGCCCCCGGCCGGCTCGATCGCCGCCTCCGAGCAAGGCCCGGGGCACGACGATGCGGTGACGGTCGTCGGGCCGCCGCACGGCCCTGCGCCTACCCCCGCGCGCCCGTCGGTCGCCGCCTCCGACCGAGGTCCGGGGCGCGGCGACGGGGTGGCGGTTGTCGGGCCGTCGCACGGCCCGGGTCCCGCCCCCGTGCGCCGTCGCCGTGCGGCGGTCGGCCTCGCCGTGGCCGCGGCTGTGCTCGGCGCCGGGCTGGTCGTCGCGTACCCGCTGTCCAGTGACGGCGACGGCGATTCCGGGGCCCACAAGGCGGCCGGCCCCACCCCCTCCGCCCCGCCGGCCGCCGGCGACCGGCCCGGCGGGCCCGCCCCCGCGCTCCCGCCCACCGCCGGCACCGGATCGGCCTCGGCCCCGGCCGCCGACACCACCCCGCCCGCCAAGGTCGCGCCCGGCGCCTCGAAGGGCGGCACGCCGAGCACGGGAGCCGCCGCGGGCGACGACCCGCTCGGCGTCGCCGTACGCCCCTACGTCTACAGCAACCCGTGCAGCCAACACTTCCTCGTCGACAGCGCCCCCGAACAGGTCGGCCCGCCCGCCAACGAGGAAAACGCGGTGCGCTGGGCCGGCGCGTACGGCGCGGTCTCCTCGGACGAGCAGCAGATCGCCCTCACCGTCCAGGGCCGCGACCGGGAGACGATCGTCCTGGAGGCGCTGCACGTCCGCGTCGTCGCCAAGGGCGCACCCCTCGCCTGGAACGACTACTCGATGGGCGTCGGCTGCGGCGGCGACGTCGACACCAAGTCCTTCGACATCGACCTCGACCGGGGCAGCCCCACCGTCACCACGAAGAACGGCCAACGCGACTTCCCGTACAAGGTCAGCGCGACCGATCCCGAGGTCTTCTACGTCACGGTGCGTACCAGGGCCCACGACGTGCGCTGGGATCTCACCCTGGACTGGTCCGCCGCCGACGGCCGCCGCGGCACGGTCAAGGTCGACAACAAGGGCAAGCCGTTCCGCACCAGCGCCGGCTCGGCCCGCCCCGGCTACGACTACCCGCTCGGCGGCGGCGAGTGGATCAAGCGCCAGCTGTAGTTCCCGATGTGCCCACGGTCAGGATGACGGCCGAGTCCTCGACGGCCTCCACCGTGTGGGGCTCCTCGGGGACGACGAGCAGGTCACCGGAGGTGCCCTCGACGGAGTCGTCGCCCGCGCTCAGCCGGATGTGACCGGTCAGCACGATCAGGGAGGCCTCGCCCGGGTTCTCGTGTCGATCCAGCGCATTGCCCGCCGTGAGGGCGATCAGGGTCTGCCGCAACTGCCGGCGGGAGCCGCCGGGCATGGCGACCGAGCTGCGGCCCGACGAGGTGCTGCGGGCCGAGGCGAGCTGCTCCTTGGTGGCCGTCCGAAGCGAGAGTTTGTCCATGTATGCCAGTTTCGGGGGCGATCACTCTCCGCGCATGTTCTGGTGTCCGCGGGAATGCGGTGACCGGGGCGGCGGGTGATCCTGGCGAGGGGGCAGAGGCCGCGGCCGAGGAGGTAAACGACTTGCTCGGGCACCGAAGAATGAACCTCATGACCACCGATGAAAGCGTGCGCACGCGCGGAACCGTCTTCGACCGGGACGGGACGCTCGTCGCCGACTACCGGCTCGGCAACCGCTCGGGCCGACCGGCCGCCCTCGACCTGCGACTGCATCGGCTGCCGGCCGAGGCGGCGGCCCCCGCCATCCTGACCGCGCTCCCCGGATGGGTGGTCTCGGCGCGCGCGGACACCGGTGCGGTGCTGCTCGCGTCGGGCGGCCGACTGCTGCGGCATCTGCACCGGTACGCCCGCGAGTTGGATCCACAGGCCGACGGCGACGGCTGGGCCGATCCGCGCATCGAGGTGCGACCGGTGACGTCCGTGCCGCCCTCGGCGCTGTACGACTCCTGGATCGCCGCCTATCCGCCCGAACACCCCGACGGCACGGCGCATCCCAATCCCGAGGATCTGGACGTCCTGTACCACGGAAGCGCGCTCGGGCCCCTGCTCGACGCGAGCGTGGTGGCGCTGGATCGGGGCCGCGCGGTCGCGGCGGTGCTGGTGAACGACGCCGAACTGCTCGGGCCGTGGATCAGCGAGGTCTTCCGCGACCCCGACCCCGCGTACGCCGGTCTGGGCGCGCGGCTGTTGCGGCACACGCTCGGCCTCGCGGCGCGCGCCGGGGTGCCCTCGATCGGCCTCGCGGTCACCGAGGGCAATCCGGCCCGGACGGTGTACGAGCGCCTCGGATTCCGGCCCGGCGAGTCGTTGATGCACGTCGTACTCCCGGGAGGCGAGCGGGAGACGCCCGGCGGGGGAGCGGTGGACACGTCGATCGAGACATGAGACATTGATGTCTCACAAGAATTGAGGATGTCTCATGGCCGGCTCCACCCCCCTTCGTCCCGCACGCGACCCGCTGCGCTGGGCCGTGCTCGCGATCCTGTCGGGGAGCCTGCTGATCATCTCGATGGACGCGACGATCCTGAACGTCGCGTTCCCCTCCCTGGTCGCCGATCTGCGGCCTGGCTCGGTCGAGCAGTTGTGGATCATCGACTCCTACGCCCTCGCCCTGTCCGGCCTGCTGGTCACCGCCGGCGCGCTCGGCGACCGCTGGGGGCGCAAGCGGCTGCTTCTGGTGGGCTTCGCGATCTTCGCGATCGCCTCGCTGCTCGCGGTGGCGGCCACCGCGGCCTGGCACGTGATCGCCGCCCGGGTGCTGCTCGGCGTCGGCGGCGCGGCGATCATGCCCTCCACGCTGACCATCCTGCGCCAGGTGTTCACCGACGCCCGGGAGCGGGCCTTCGCCTATGCCGTGTGGTCGGCCGTCTTCGGCGGCGGCATGGCGCTCGGGCCGGTGGTCGGCGGACTGCTCGTACAGTCGCACGGGTGGCAGTCGGCGTTCCTGCTGAACGTGCCGATCGCCGTCGCGGTGATCGGTTTCGGCCTGTGGCTGCTGCCCGAGTCCCGCTCGCCGCGCTCCGGCGCGTGGGACTGGCCCGGGGTGGGGCTGTCCGTCGTGGGCATGGGCACGCTCGCGGGCGGCGTCAAACAACTCGGCAAGGGCGGCGCGGCCGACCCCGGAGCGTGGATCCTGCTCGCGATCGCGGTGGTCGCGCTGACCGTGTTCGTCCGGCGCCAACTGCGCCTGGCCCACCCGCTGCTCCAGGTTCGGCTGTTCACGAACCGCGCGTTCACGATGGCCGCGACCGCGATCTTCCTGGGCATGCTCGGCCTCGGCGCGGCGCTGTTCCTGCTCAGCCAGTGGTTCCAGTACGTCCGCGGGTACAGCCCCGTGTCCGCCGGTCTGCATCTGCTGCCCGCGCCGATCGCGCTGATCGTGGCCTCGATGGTGGTGCCCCCGCTGATGCACCGCTTCCCGCCGCGCAACGTGCTCGGGATCGGCCTCGCGCTGATGGGTGTCGGTCTGGCGCTGCCCTGGATCGGGCAGCACTTCCGGGACGTGGACTACCCGCTGATCGGCGTCTCGCTCGTGGTGATCGGGCTCGGCGTGGGCACGTTGGCCACCGTCGCCTCGGTGGTGCTGATGTCCTCGGCGCCGGCCGCGGACGCCGGGGGCGCGGCCGCCATCGACGAGACCGCGTACGAACTCGGCGCCGCCCTCGGCGTGGCCATCCTCGGCAGCATGGCCTCCGCGCTCTACCGCGCCAACCTGCCCGGCCTCGACCTCGGCGCGGCCGACCGGTCGGCGGTGCGCGAGTCGATCGGGGACGCGTCGGTGGTGGCGGATCGGCTCGGCACCGGCGGCCTGCTCAGCCGGGCGGGCGATGCGTTCACGGCCGGTATGACGCCCACCTTCCTGGCCGGCGGCATGGTCGCGCTGGTCGCCGCGGCACTGGCCTGGCGGCTGATCCCCCGCGATCTGGAACCCGCTTCCGACACGCACTGACCCGCGCCGACCGGCGGGCCGTGACGGGTGCCGCTCGCGCACGGCGAGCCGAGATCGGCCGGCCGAAACAGGACGGTGGGGGAGCCGCACGCCGCGTCGCACCGGACCGCCCGACGGTGGATGAAGCGACGCCCGCCGCCGGGTCGAGGCCGTGCTCCCGGAGCTCGCACACCCGCTCCCACCCGGGCCTTCGGAACATCCGGGGCCCCTCGGCCGTTGAGCGGATCGTAGGCACTCCGGAGCGTGCATGCGGAGCCCGAGGCCGGGCAGGCGCTGACAAAGGCCGCTATCGGCCAACCTTTCAACAGTACATCTCCGGATGGAATACCACAGGCTTCTCGTTCGTTCGAAATATAGACGAACGCGAATGAAAGCGAGGGCTAGAACATGCCGACTACACGTGGTGTGGCCCGACAGGGCGCCGAGCGAGTGGCGGCTTCCCGCACGCGGAAGGCTGCCGACGTCGAGCGCGACACGGTCGGTGTGTACCTGGACGAGATCAGCCGCACGAAGCTCTTGGACGCGGAGCGCGAGGTGGAGATGTCGAAGGACATCGAGGCCGGACTCTACGCGCAGAAACTGATCGACGAGGACGCCGTACCCGAGGGGGTCGACCGGGCCGAACTCGACGCGCTGATCGCGCGCGGGGCGGCGGCCAAGGAGCTGTTCATCCAGGCCAACCTGCGTCTGGTGGTCTCCGTCGCGCGGCGCTACCCGCGCAGCGGGATGCCGTTCCTGGACCTGGTCCAGGAGGGCAACGTGGGCCTGGTCCGCGCGGTCGAGAAGTTCGACTACGCGAAGGGCTTCAAGTTCTCCACCTACGCCACGTGGTGGATCCGACAGGCGATCACCCGGGCGATGGCCGATCAGGCCCGCACCGTGCGGCTGCCCGTGCACCTGGTCGAGGAGCTCAGCAAGATCCGCCGCGTGCAGCGCGAGTTCGCCCGTGACCACGGTCGCGACCCCGAGATCCCGGAGATCGCCGAGATCGTGGGCAGCACCCCCGAGCGGGTGGTCGACGTGATCGGCTGGGCGCGCGACCCGATCAGCCTGGACACCCCCGTGGGTGACGACGGCGAGACCGAACTGGGCGAACTGGTCCAGGAGACCGACCCGTTGACCCCGGAGGACATCACCCTCGCGACGCTGCGCCGTGAGCAGATAGCGGACCTCGTGGGTCGGCTCGACGGCCGTACGGCCACCATCCTGCGGGCGCGCTACGGCATGGCCGACGGCAAGGAGCACACGCTCACCGAGGTCGGCAAGCAACTCGGGCTCACTCGCGAGCGGATTCGGCAGATCGAGAAGCAGGCGCTGGTCGAGCTGCGCGAGTTGGCCACCGCCCAGGGGCTCGAGGCCGCGTGACGCGGTCCGCGCCGGAGCGCCGGCACACTGGTGCGATGGCGGAGGCGGAAGTACGCGAGGCGAGCGGACCGGACGAGCCGAAGCGGCACGACCGCTTCGGTTGGGACGACCTGCTGCCCGAGACGAGTTCGGACGAGACCGACAGCGGCTGGGGCGAGCACCGCACCGGCGCCGACCCGGCCGACATCCGCCGATTCCTCGACGACAAGCCGCCGCACCACTTCTGAGCCGGGGCGGTACAGGCGCCGGACGCGCGCACGAAAACGAGCGAAGAGCGGGCCCGTACCCTCCCACGAGGGTGCGGGCCCGCCGTTGTACCGATCGGTCAGGCGTCCGAACGCGAGGCCCCCGAGCCTCCCGGGGTCCCCGAGCCACCGGAGGTCCCAGAGCCCCCGGAGCCTCCCGACGATCCGGTGTCGCCGCCGCGGCCGGAGTCCTGCTGCGGCTCGAGCCGTTCGGCGAGCAGGTCGCGGATCTCGCGCAGGATCTCGACGTCGCTCAACTCCTTCTCGCCCGCGTGTCCGAGGGCCCGCTTGCGCCGCTCCAGCATGTGGTTCATCGGCAGCACGAGCAGGAAGTAGACCACCGCCGCGGTGATCACGAACGTCAGCGCCGCGCCCAGCACCGAACCCCACAACAGCTGGACGCCGGTCGTCTCGCCCTTCGCGTCGATGCCGCACGGGCCCTTGATGCAGGTCGTGTAGCTGTCCAGGTTCTTGGTGCCCAGCGCACCCACGACGGGATTGATCATCCCCTTCACGAACGCGTTCACGACCGCCGTGAACGCGGCGCCGATGACCACGGCCACGGCCAGGTCGACGACGTTTCCGCGCATGAGGAACTTCTTGAAGCCGCCCACTGGTTGATTCCCATCGATCTTGATCGGTCGAGGCCTCGACCGGGCGATCCGATCAACGATCACCACCAACAGCGGTAATAATCGTAGTAATTGCGGAATAGCCCATGAAGCCGGACAACTCGCACGAGTCTGGTGTCATTCGCGATCCGTCGCAACAACGCCGCTCAGGACCTGCGGATGGTGTAAGTGAGCCCCGGGCCGGTTGCCGCGCCCGCGAGTTCGCTCGCCACGGCGCGGGAAACCTCGAGGATAACGAGCGCTCCGGACCCGGAGGCCCCGAATCCGGAATCGCTCGGGGGCGGCTTGGCCACCACCACGGCGCCGGCGGCGATCGGCCGCGCGGGGCCCGGGTGTTCGGGCGGCGGCGCGGCCAGGACGTCGATCCGGTCGCCGGGACGCAGTACGGCCACCGCGTCGGCGTCGGCGAAGCGCGCGGGCAGCGCGACCGTGCCCGTATCGGTCGGGCCGCCGGGGCGGGTCAACCGCACGTCGGTCACCGGCTCGCCGCGCCGCAGCGGACCGGTCAACGCACCCCCCTCGGCCTGCCGGACCGCGCGCAGGACCCCCTCGGGGCGCAACGCCGTCGGCATCCGCACCAGGGCAAGGTCGGCGGGCCCGGGCGTGCTGCCCGCGGGCAGGTCCCGCGCGGCCACCAGGATCGGCGTGGTGGGCACGGACGCGGGCCGGACCGCCACGATCACCGCGAGCGCGGCGACGGCTGCGGACAACGCGGCCAACCCGCGCCGATGCCGGGCCACCACGCGGCGCCACGGCGGCCGGGCGGACACCCCCGGCGACCCGCGAAGGGCCGGCCCGCCGGCCCGGCCGAACGACGGACCGGACGGAGATCCGAGCGATCCCGAAGCGGACATCACACCTCCAACGCGGGCGGCGCACACGGCAGGGACGATGCGGCCCGACCCCCGTCGGAACCGGGGCGGGAAAACGAGGGCCGAGCCGCACCCCCACCGTGCCGCCCGCCGAACCGCCCACGCCGAACCGCCCGGACGCCTGTGGACGACCGCCGCCCTGTGGACGACGAATTCACCCACGTGAGCGACACGGCTCCCCCCACCGGGCGACCCGCCCCCGAGCACCACGAGAGCCGGACACCACGAAGGCCGCCCCCCAACCGGGAGACGGCCTTCGCACACATCACACACGGCCGGACCCGCCGACCACACACCACTCACCGGCAGGCGACCCGCCTATGCCGGCCGCTCGACCTCCGCCGTGCCACACGAGCACGTACGCGTCTTCGGCAACGCCGCCACCACGTCGAACAGCAGCGTGCGCAGCCGGCCGACGTTGGCCGCGAAGACCTCCATCACCTCGGCGTGGGTGACCCCCTCGCCCGCCTCGACGCCCGCGTCGAGGTCGGTGACCAGCGCGATGGCCGTGCAGCAGAGCCCCAGTTCGCGCGCGAGCACCGCCTCGGGGTGCCCGGTCATCCCGACGATCGACCAGCCCTGGGCCGAGTACCACTTGGATTCGGCCCGGGTGGAGAAGCGCGGACCCTCGATCACCACGAGGGTGCCGCCGTCCACCGGCTCCCACCCCGAGGCGCGGGCGCCCGCGATGGCCACCGCGCGCCCGTCGGCGCAGTACGGGTCGGCGAACGTGGTGTGCACCACCGGCGGCACGCTGCCGTCGGCGAGCGGCAGCCCGTCGAAGAACGTCTGGGTGCGGCCGGAGGTGCGGTCGATCAGCTGATCCGGGACCACCAGCGTGCCCGGGCCCAGTTCGGCCCGCAGACCGCCCGTCGCGCACGGCGCGAGCACCTGCGTGACCCCGACGGCCCGCAGCGCCCACAGGTTGGCGCGGTAGTTGATCCGGTGCGGCGGGATCGAGTGGTCGCGGCCGTGCCGGGGCAGGAACGCCACCCGACGGCCGGCCACCTCGCCCAGGAACAGCGCGTCGCTGGGCGCGCCGTACGGCGTGTCCACCCGCACCTCGACCACGTCGTCGAGGAACGCGTAGAACCCGGAACCGCCGATCACACCGATCTCGGCCGGGGCCACCCCCGCCGGCAACACGCCGGTCGTCATCGCTCAGGCCGCCGTCGACGTCGTACCGGACGAGCCGGACGAGGACGACGAGGACGACGACGCCGAGGACGTCGACGACGAAGACGACGACGAGCCCTCCGAGGACGAGGAGGAGGACGAACCCGTCGAACCCGTCGAGGACGCCCCGGCCGTCGCCGGCGTCGACGACGTGCTCGAGCCGCGGCTGTCGGTCCGGTAGAAGCCGGAGCCCTTGAACACCACGCCCACCGCCGAGAAGACCTTGCGCAGCCTGCCCTGGCAGGCGGGGCACACGGTCAGCGCGTCGTCCGTGAACTTCTGGACGGCCTCGAGGCCCTCGCCACAGGCGGTGCACTGGTACTGGTACGTCGGCACGGTCTGGTCCTCCTTCGACAGACAGGTCAGCTGGGTACTGGCACTCTCACCTGTCGAGTGCCAATGGTGCAGCATCCACCGGAGTTCCGTCCACCACGGTGGTGGTCGTCGGTGCAATGGGTGTCACATCCGTGTTCGGCTTCAGCAGCCGTTGCCCGGCCAGCACCACCAGAAAGCCGATGCCGGCCGATGCCAGAGTGAGTGCGAACCCGGCGCCGGAGCCGCGCGCGTCGGTGAGCATCCCGGAGAACGTCGAGCCGAGCGCGAGGCCGAGCCCGATCGCTCCGGTCAACCAGGTGAACGCCTCGGTCTTGGCCGCGGCCGGGACCAGCGTGTCGACGAGGGTGAAGCCGGTGATCAGGGTGGGTGCGATCGCCAGTCCGCACAGCAACGCGACGGGCACCATGATTCCCACCGACGGGATGGCCCACAGCGGCGCGGTGCCGAGCGCGAGCAGCGCGAACATCGCCACCATCCGGCGGTGCGCGGCCCGCCGCCAGGCGATCGCGCCGTAGACGGCCCCGGCAATCAGGCTGCCGCCCGCGAAGACCGCGTACAGCGCGCCCGCCAGCCCGGGCCGGCCGGCCTCCTCGGCGAACGCGGTGACCGAGACCTGCACGGTGCCGAAGACCCCGCCGATGCAGATGAACGCGACCACGAGCAGGCGTACCCCGCCGATCCGCAGCGCGGACGTATGCGGCGTGTCACCGGCCGCGCGCACCACCCGCCGGGGCGCGGTGCCGCGTTGTGTCGCGAACAACAACGACCCGACCACGGTCAGCGCGGCCTCGACCACCAAGCCGGCCGCCGGGTGTACACCGGTGGCCAGGAACGTGGCCACCACCGGGCCGACCACGAAGGTGAACTCGTCGGTCACCGACTCGAACGCGAACGCGGTCGGCAGCAGCGGCGACCGCTCCAGGTGCGCCGCCCAGCGGGCCCGCACCATCGAGCCGATCTGCGGCACCGTCGCGCCGGAGAGCACCGCGGTCGTGAACAGCAGCCACAGCGGCGCCTCGGCGAGCGCGGCCACGATCAGCCCGGACACCGCCGCGCCGTGCAGCAGCGCGCCGGGCACGACCACCGCGGCCTGGCCGAAGCGGTCGGCGAGCCGACCCGTCTGCGGGCCGACGAAGGCCAGCGCCACGGCGGCCGCGGCGGAGACCGCGCCGGCCGTGCCGTACGAGCCGGTGGTGTGTTTGACCAGCAGCACGATGCCCAGGCCGAGCATCGCGTAGGGCAGCCGCGCGATCAGCGCGGGAGCCAGGAATCGCCAGGCGGACGGGGTCCGCAGCAGCGTGGAGTACGTGGAGATCATGCGCACCGCCCCCGGCGGGCGCGTGCGGCGGTCCGATGCGTGGGCATCGTGGGCATCGCGGGTTGTCGCTTCCTGCCACCTGGTGACGCACAGGGGGAACCCCGGTGTGCCGAGAGCTGTCCTCGAAAGCGTCCACCGGGGTAGATACCGAAGCGTGTGCCTCGGCCGCCGTGCGGTCACGACGCCAGCCCTGCGTCAGGCAGAGTCGGTGTTGTGTGTGCAGTGGGATCGGCGATCGGAACACCCTGGGGCGCCCCGCCGGCGATCAACCATACGATTGTATCCCAGGCGTATCCGGCCCGGACCGACGGCGAGGCGCGTGCCTCATCAGGTGTTGCCCTTGACCCCGAACCAACTCGCGAGCTTGCCGCCCCGGCTGACCGCGCGCAGTCGGTCCTCCGTCTCGTCGCGCACCGTGTCGGTGGTCACCACGAGCAGGTCGTCGCCGCGCCGCAGCACGGTGGTCGGCTCGGGTACGAAGCTCCCGTCCTCGCGCACGATCAGGGTGACCGCGGCCCCACGCGGCAGGCGCAGCTCGCCGACCTCCACGCCGTGCATCCGCGAACCCGTCGGCACGTTCACCGACAGCAGGTGGCCGTGCAGCTTCTCCAGCGGCGCGGACTCCACGCCGAGGTCGGTCGGCTCGTCGGCACCCGCGAAACCGGCCTTGCGCGCTATCCACGGCAGCGTGGGCCCCTGGACCAGGGTGAACACGACGACCAGCACGAAGGTGATGTTGAACAGCCGCTGGGCGTCGGGGATGTCCTTCACGATCGGGATGGTCGCGAGCACGATGGGCACCGCACCGCGCAGTCCCGCCCAGGACAGGATCAACTGCTCGCGCCACGGTATGCGGAACGGCGACGTGGTCACGATCACCGACAGCGGCCGGGCGACCAGCAGCAGGATGGTGCCGATCACCAGCGCCGGGACCACCGCGCTGCCCAACTCGTGCGGGGTGACCAGCAGTCCGAGCAGGACGAACAGTCCGATCTGGGCGATCCAGCCGAGCCCCTCGGCGAAACCCCGCGTGGCCGGGCCGTGCGGGAGTTGCGAGTTGCCCAGGACCAGCGCGGTCAGGTAGACGGCCAGGAAGCCGCTGCCGTGCGCCAACGCGCCGCCGGAGTAGGCCAGCACGCACAGCGCCATCACCGCGATCGGATACAGGCCGGAGGCCGGCAGCGCGACGTGGCGCAGGCCGAACGCGCCGAGCCGGCCGACCGCGAGGCCCACCGCCGCGCCTATCGTCAGCTCCAGGGCGATCTCGGCGAGGATCATGTACCACGGTTCGATGTGGCCCGTGTGGGCGAACGTGACCACCAGGATCACCACCGGCGCGTCGTTGAACCCGGATTCGGCCTCCAGCAACCCGGTCAGCCGGTGCGGCAGCGGCAACTTGCGCAACACCGAGAAGACCGCGGCGGCGTCCGTGGAGGACACGATCGCGCCCATCAGGATCGCGGTCGACCAGTCCACGTCCAGCACGATCTTCGTGGCCAACGCGGTGACCGCGACGCTCACCCCGACCCCGACGGTGGACAACACCGCCGCCGCCGGCACCGACGGCTTGATCTCCTTCCAACTGGTGGCGATCCCGCCCTCCGCGAGGATCACTATCAGCGCGGCGTAGCCGAGCGTCTGGGTCAGTTCGGCGTTGTCGAAACCTATGCCGAGGCCGTCGGCCCCGATCACCATCCCGAGTCCGAGGTACAGCAGCAGGCTCGGCAGCCCGGTGCGGGTCGCCAGGCGGACCGCTATGACGGCGGACAGCATGACGATGGCACCCAGGAGCAGGACCTGGTTGAGCTCGGGCACGGACACGTGCGTCACCTCCGGCGGTCGTCGGTCCGGCCACCCCCCAGGCGGCCGCACGGAGTGCTTGAACATGAAGGCAGACGACGACGGGCGAAGCCGGCGTCGCGAATGCGCAGAGAATCAGCGGGCCTTGGGACGGGGGGCCCTGCCGCGCCGGCGAACCGGCGATCAATTACCTACGCCTGACGAATATTTTACCAAAGCGAAGGATCCATACCCCACAGGGGTCCCGTCTCGTACCCGTGGCTGTGCTGTCGACGACACTCGGCTTTTAAGGTGTCCCTTGCCGCACCGACCGCATAAGGACCTTGATGCCTCCCTCGAAGACGCCCGACCCGGAGCAGCCCCCCGGTGGCCAGGACGCCTCATCCTCCGGGTGGGACGACTGGCCCACGGGCGAGTGGCCCACATCGCAGTGGGCCGCGGCGGATCCGGTCGCGGCCCAGCGGCGCGCGGAAGAACGCGCGGAGCGTGAGCGCCGGGCCGCGCCCGAGCCGTACGACGAACCCGAGCCGTACGCCCCGCAAGAGCCGGAGCAGGAGCCCCACGTCCAGCCCTACGCCCCGCAGGAGCCGTACGCGCCGCGGCAGGACCCGTATCCGGCGCGGGAGCCCCACGCCGGGCAAGAGCCGTACGCCCCACCGCGGTCGCCCGCCCCCGGGGAGCCCTACCCGCCCCTGGAGCCCTACGCGGAGCCGGCCGGAGGGTCGGTCCCGCCGCCCGCCGCGGCGCCCGTACCGCCCGCGCCGCGCGCCGCCGAGCCGCAGCCGGCCACTCCCGCTCCCGCCCCGGTGCCCGTACCGGCACCGATCCCGGCACCCGCACCCGCGCCCGCGCCCTCCGCCGCCACCGGCTCCAGCGCCGAGTCCGCGCCCGAGGCCGCCGAGCCCGCCGCCGGTGGCACCGGCAAGGTCAAGGAACGATCGAACACGCCCAAGGGGCCGTCCAAGGCCTGGCGCCGGTTCCGGCTGACCGCCATCGTCTTCGTCGTGGTGCTCGCCATCGCGGCCGGCGGACTCGGCTGGTGGGGCTGGCAGTTGTCCCGCGACTCGTTCCCGCAGACCACCGGCACCGTGCGGATCGCGGGGCTGACCGGCAAGGTGGACGTGGTCCGCGACGCCGAGGGCATCCCGCAGGTGTACGCGGACACCTCCGAGGACCTGTTCCGGGGGCAGGGCTACGTACACGCCCAGGACCGGTTCTGGGAGATGGACGTACGCCGGCACATGACCGCCGGCCGGTTGTCCGAGATGTTCGGTTCCGGGCAGGTGGACAACGACAAGTTCCTGCGCACGCTCGGCTGGCGCAAGGTGGCCGAGCAGGAGTACGCGGCGCTCGCCCCGGAGTCGCAGAAGTTCCTCCAGGCCTACGCCGACGGAGTCAACGCGTATCTGAAGGACCACAAGGGCGCCGACGCGTCGTTCGAATACGCGCTGCTCGGTCTGGTACACGACGGCTACAAGGCCGAGCCGTGGACTCCCGTCGACTCGGTCGCCTGGCTCAAGGCGATGGCGTGGGACCTGCGGACCAACATGCAGGACGAGATCGACCGCGCGCTGCTGTCCGACAAGCTGACGGTCAACCAGATCGACGAGCTGTACCCGCCGTACCCGTACGACACGAACAAGCCGATCGTGCGCAACGGCGACATCGTCAAGGACGGCAAGACCGAGCGCTTCGCCCAGGACGCGCCGCCGCCGGCGCCGTCCAAGAACGCGCAGTCCGCGCTGGCCAATCTCTCCGAGTCGCTCTCCAAGCTGCCCTCGCTGTTCAGCGAGAAGTCGTCGGGCGTCGGCTCCAACTCGTGGGTGGTGTCCGGCAGCCGCACCACCACCGGCAAGCCGCTGCTCGCCAACGACCCGCACCTGTCGCCGTCGCTGCCGTCGGTCTGGTACCAGATGGGGCTGCACTGCCGCGCGGTCGGACCGCAGTGCCAGTACGACGTCTCCGGCTACACGTTCTCCGGCATGCCCGGCGTGATCATCGGCCACAACCAGAAGATCTCCTGGGGCTTCACCAACCTCGGCGCCGACGTGACCGACCTGTACCTGGAGAAGGTCCAGGGCGACGGCGTGCTCTACGACTCCAAGTGGGAGCCGTTCAAGGAGGTTCGCCAGGAGACCATCAAGGTCGCCGGCGGCGCCGATCGCCGGATCACCGTGCGCACCACCCGGCACGGTCCGATCCTGACCGACGCGTCCGACGAGTCCGGCGACCTGAAGGAGGTCGGCAAGGACGCGCCGATCCCCGACCTGAGCCCCCAGCGCGAGGACGGCTACGCGGTCGCCCTGCGCTGGACCGCGCTCGACCCGGGCACCTCGATGGACGCGCTCTTCCAACTGGACCGGGCGCAGAACTGGAACGACTTCCGCGCCGCGCTGAAGAACTTCGACTCGCCGTCGCAGAACGCGATCTACGCCGACGTCGAGGGCCACATCGGCTACCAGGCGCCCGGCAGGATCCCGCTGCGGCGCAGCGGTGACGGCCGGTGGCCGGTGTACGGGTGGGACGCGAAGTACGACTGGCTGGGCACCATCCCGTTCGAGTCGTTGCCGAACGTGTACGACCCGCCGGACGGCTACATCGTCACCGCGAACAACGCGGTGACCTCGCCGGCGTACCCGTATCTGCTGACCTCCGACTGGGGGTACGGCGCCCGCAGCGCGCGGATCGAGGAGATGATCACCAAGGCACCGGGCAAGATCGATCCGGCGATGATGCAGAAGATGCAGGTCGACGACGTCAACCCGGTCGCGCAGTTCCTGGTCCCGGCCCTGCTCGCGGTGCGGATCGACGATCCGTGGGTGCGCGAGGCGCAGGACCTGCTCAAGGACTGGGACAAGCGCAACGACGCCGACTCCACGGCCGCGGCGTACTTCAACGCGGTGTGGCGTCAGGTGCTGATGCTGGCGTTCGGCGACAAGATGCCGTTCTCGGTCCGGGCCGACAACGACTGCGCGAGCAACGCGGACAACACGCACGTGCAGTGCGGTGACCGCGACGACTCGACCGCGCAGCCCGACGGCGGCGACCGGTGGAACGAGGTCGTACGCACACTGCTGGCCACCCCGGAGAGCCCGTGGTGGAACATCTCCAAGAACCCGGGCGCGATCACCACCCGCGACGGACTGCTGCACAAGGCGATGACCGAGGCGAAGAAGGACCTCACCGCCCGGCTCGGCAAGGACATCGACACCTGGTCGTGGGGTCGGCTGCACACGCTGACGCTGCGCAACCAGACCCTGGGCACCGAGGGTCCGGGCGTGGTCAAGTGGATGCTCAACCGGGGGCCGTACGCGATGTCCGGCGGCGAGGGGCTGGTCAACGCGACCGGTTGGAACGCCGCGCAGGGCTACGAGGTGACCACCGTGCCGTCGATGCGGATGGTGGTGGACATGTCCGACCTGGACGCGTCGCGGTGGATCAATCTGACCGGCGCCTCCGGGCACGTGTGGCACGACAACTACACCGATCAGACCGATCTGTGGCGCCGGGGCAGGACGCTGCCGTGGGCGTTCACGCCGGCGGCGGTGGACAAGGCGGCCAAACACCGGCTGACCCTGCTCCCGGCCGGTCCGGCGGCGCCGGGCAAGCCGTGACGGGCGCCCGCGGCGGTGCTACCGGGTGAACCGGTACACCGCCGCGGGCGTCACCGCGATGTCCACGGGCACGTCGTGCGGCTCGGCGGGCACCTCGTCGAGCACCTCGCCGTCGTACAGCAGCACCACGGTGACCGCCGCCTTCGGCGCCCGGGCCAGCGCCCGGTCGTAGGAGCCGCCGCCGCGCCCCAGCCGCATCCCCCGGCGGTCCACCGCGAGCCCGGGCACCACCAGCACGTCGGCGGTGCGCACCCCCTCCGGGCCGAGCCGCGGCCCGATCGGCTCGCGCAGCCCGCGGCCGGCCGGCACCAGCGACGCCGGCCCCTCGTACAGCGCCCAGTCCAGGTCGTCGTCCGCCAGCAGCACCGGCAGCAGCACGCGCCGGGTGGACCCGGCGGCCAGGTCCTCGGCCAGATCCCGACCGCCCGGTTCGGAGCCCACCGGCACATACGCCGCGACGGTGCCCGCGGCGGCGATCTCGGGGAGCGCGAGGAGCGCGTCGCGGAGCGCGCGACTCGCCGCGACACGCCGGTCCGACCCGACGCGTGACCGTGAGTTCATCAACTGTGACCTCAGCGTGGCCTTGTCGTTGAGGATGTCCTTCATGCTGTTCCCTGAATGACGTGTTTGGACGGGTTACCGAAGGAGTCCGCGCAATCGACACAGTTCGCGCCATCGCACCGGACCCGGATGCCGCATGAGCCTGACTTTCGAACGCCTCCTGATCATCCTGCTCGTCGGCGCGCTCGCGGTCGCGGTCGGCTCGCTGACGGTCGCCGTACGCCGGTTGCGCGCGATCGCCGGCAACGAACTGCCCGAACTGCGGCACGAGGTCACCCGTTTGGAGCTGAACCGGGCCGAATTGGAGCGGCTTTCGGTCACCGATCCGCTGACCGGCGTGTGGAACTACCGCTATCTGCAACTCGTGCTGGACCGCGAGGTGATGCGGGCGACCCGGTTCGGCAGGCCGCTGGGGCTGCTCATGCTCGACCTCGACCACTTCCGCGCGGTCAACGAGCGGCACGGCCACCAGGGGGCGGGCGCGGTGCTGCGCGAGGTGGCCCAGCGGCTGGCCCTGGAGATCCGCCAGGTGGACACCATCGCCCGGTACGGCGGCGAGGAGTTCGTGATCCTGCTGCCCGAGACCGACGCGGCCGGGGCGGCCAAGGTGGCGGAGCGACTGTGCTACGCCGTACGCCGGGGCACGTTCGGCGCGGCGACCGACCCGGTCCCGCTGACCATGGCGATCGGCACCGCCGTGCTGCCCGAGGACGGCACCCACGCCACGACCCTGCTGCGCGCCGCCGACCGGGCGCTGGCCCGGGCCAAACGGGCCGGCGGCGACCGGTTCTGCGGCCCGGAACCGGCCGAGACCGGGCCACCGGCCGACAACCGGCCAATCGCCGGCCTTCATGAGGCCCCGGCGACCTCACCCGTTAGTGTGCGGTCATGTCTGCGCGTCATGCGTTCCGGCTCACCAAGGCGGTCGTGCCCGCCGCCGGCCTCGGTACCCGATTCCTGCCGGCGACCAAGGCCACGCCCAAGGAGATGTTGCCGGTCGTGGACACGCCGGCCATCCAGTACGTGGTCGAGGAGGCCGTCGCGGCCGGGCTCACCGACGTACTGATGGTCACCGGGCGCAACAAGCGCGCCCTGGAGGACCACTTCGACCGGGCCTACGAACTCGAACACGCGCTGGCCGCCAAGGGCGACGTGGACCGGCTCAAGCTGGTCCGCGAGTCGAGCGAGTTGGCCGCGATCCACTACGTGCGCCAGGGCGACCCGCGCGGCCTCGGGCACGCGGTGTCCTGCGCCCGGCCGCACGTGGGCGACGAGCCGTTCGCGGTGCTGCTGGGCGACGACCTGATCGACCCGCGCGATCCGCTGCTCGCCACGATGCTCCGGGTGCGCGGCGAACTCGGCGGCAGCGTCGTGGCGTTGATCGAGGTCGACCCGGCGCAGGTGCACCTGTACGGCTGTGCGGCGGTGGAACCCCTCGCCGAGGGCGTCTCCGAGCCCGGCGTGGTGCGGGTGACCGACCTGGTGGAGAAGCCGGAGACCGGCACCGCGCCGAGCAACTACGCGGTGATCGGCCGCTATCTGCTGGACCCGGCGGTGTTCGACGTGCTGGAGGACACCCCGCCCGGTCGCGGCGGCGAGATCCAGTTGACCGACGCCCTGCGGGTGCTCGCCAAGCGTGGGCCGAACGAGGGCGGCACCGTGCACGGCGTGCTGTTCGAAGGGCGCCGCTACGACACGGGCGACCGGGCCGACTATCTGCGTGCCATCGTCAAGCTGGCATGCGAGCGTGAAGATCTGGGGCCCGAATTCCGGGCCTGGTTGAGGCAGTACGTGAACGAGGAGATGCACGGATGAAAAGCGTCGAGGACCATCTGAGCGGGATCCTCGAACGGATCGCTCCGCTCGCCCCCCTCGAACTGCAACTGCTCGACGCGCACGGCAGTCTCCTGGTCGACGAGGTGGCCGCCACCGGCGACCTGCCGCCGTTCGACAACTCGTCCATGGACGGCTACGCGGTGCGGCTGGCCGATGTCGCCGACGCCGGCGAGCAGTACCCGGTGGTGCTCGAGGTGGTGGACGACATCGCCGCCGGCGACACCCCGAAGGTCGCGCTCGGATCGGGCACGTGCGCGCGGATCATGACCGGCGCGCCGGTGCCGGAGGGTACCGAGGCGATCGTGCCGGTGGAGTGGACCGACGCGGGGCTGCCGACCGTGCGGATCACGAAGGCGCCGTCGAGCGGGCAGTTCATCCGGCGGCGGGGCGACGACGTGTCGGCGGGGCAGACCGTGCTGGACGCCGGGACCACGATCGGCTCCGCCCAGGTCGGCCTGCTCGCCGCGATCGGCCGGGAGCGGATCCGGGTCCGACCCAGGCCGCGCGTGGTGATCCTGTCCACCGGCAGCGAGCTGATCCAGCCCGGCCGGCCGATCGGCCCCGGGCAGATCCGCGACTCGAACAGCTACATGCTCACCGCCGCCGCGCGCGAGGCGGGCGCCATCGCGTACCGGGTCGGCAACGTACCCGACGACCCCAAGGTGCTCATCGACACGATCGAGGACCAGCTGATCCGGGCGGACCTGGTGGTCACCACCGGCGGGGTCAGCGCGGGCGCCTACGACGTGGTCAAGGAAGTGTTGTCCGAGCTGGGCACGGTCGAGTTCGGCAAGGTCGCGATGCAGCCGGGGATGCCGCAGGGCTTCGGCGTGATCGGCCCCGACGAGACGCCGATCTTCACCCTCCCGGGCAATCCGGTCAGCGCGTTCGTGTCCTTCGAGGTGTTCGTCCGGCCGGCGCTGCTGCGGATGCAGGGTGCCGAGGTCACCGAGCGCCCGACCGTGCGGGCGACCTGTTCGACGGCGCTGACCTCGCCCGACGGCAAGCGTCAGTTCCTGCGCGCCCGGTACACCCCGCCGGCCGACGGCGTGGGCGAGGGCACCGTCGATCCGGTCGGCGGCATCGGCTCCCACCTGCTCGGCAGCCTCGCCCGGGCGAACGCGCTGATCAGCCTTCCCGCCGAGGTCACCGCGGTGGCCGAGGGCGCCGAGGTGTCCGTGATGCTGCTCGGCTGAGCGGTCGGCGGCACTCGGGTTCGGGCGCCGCGATCGCGGTCCGGGCGGGCCGTGCATGCGGGGCGCCCGGTTGTGCCTCTAACGTTGCCCCAGCACGAAACGCCGGTTCGACGCACACGGAAGTCGGACACGGACGGCACTTCGACGCCCCACCACAACGGGGGGCTCACCTATGGGGTGGACAGTTGACGCGCGGCGCCAAGAACCTCACGCACCTCGACGAGGCCGGCGCGGCCCGCATGGTGGACGTCACGGCCAAGGACGTCTCGGTCCGCACGGGCACCGCGTCGGGCCGGGTGCTGGTATCGCCGCGGGTGGTCGAACTCCTGCGCGGCGAGGGCGTACCCAAGGGTGACGCGCTGGCCACCGCCCGGATCGCGGGCATCATGGCGGCCAAGCGCACCCCCGACCTGGTGCCGCTGTGCCACCCGATCGCGCTGCACGGCGTCGCGGTGGATCTGTCGGTGCACGACGACGCGGTGGCGATCACCGCGACCGTGCGCACCGCCGACCGCACCGGCGTCGAGATGGAGGCGCTGACGGCGGTCTCCGTGGCGGCGCTGACGGTGGTGGACATGGTCAAGGCGGTGGACCCGGGCGCGGTGATCACCGATGTACGGGTCGAGGCGAAGACGGGCGGAGTCTCCGGGGACTGGCAGCGGGACCCGGGGGCAGGGGCCACACAACGGGACGGAGGGCAAGTCTGATGCGAGCCATGGTGATCACCGTGTCCACGCGCGCGGCGGCCGGGACCTACCAGGACGAGAGCGGCCCGGTGATCGTGCGCGGGCTGCAACAGATGGGCTTCGAGACGCGCGGGCCGCAGATCGTGCCGGACGGCGAGCCGGTCGCCCAGGCGCTGCGCGACGCGTGTGCGGGCCATTACGACGTGATCATCACCACCGGGGGGACCGGGCTCAACCCGTTCGACCAGACCCCGCAGATGACCAGTCGGGTGATCAGCTTCGAGGTGCCCGGCATCGCCGAGGCGATCCGGATGGAGAACTTCGACAAGGTGCCGACCTCGATCCTGTCGCGCGGCATCGCCGGCGTCGCGATCACCCAGGACTCGCACTGGACCTACCGCAGCCTGATCGTCAACCTGCCCGGCTCGCCGGGCGGCGCGCAGGACGGGATCACGGTGCTGGCGAAGGTGTTGCCGCACGTGGTGTCCCAGCTCCAGGGCGGCGACCACGCGCGCGGTGGCGGTTTCGGCGGCGGGGCCGGGGGCGGCGGCTTCGGGGGCGGCGGGCCGCAGCAGGCTCCGCCCGGCGGCGGCGGGTACCAGGGCGGCTACGGCGCGGGCGGCGGCTACCAGGGTGGCGGCGGCGGGGGCGGCTACCAGGGCGGCGGGGGCTACGGAGGGGCGCAGCAGCCGCCATGGGGCACGCGCTGACCCGCGGCCGGTCCGTGGAACTCGCCGAGGGCCGGGTGACGCTGCGGCCGATCCGGGCCCGGGACGCGGCCGCCTGGCAGGAGGTGCACACCCGCAATCGCGAGTGGCTGCGCCGCTGGGAGGCGACCGTGCCGCCGGGGTCGGCGGCCGGGCGGCGGCCGACCTTCCGGCAGATGGTCCGCTTCCTGCGGGCCGAGGCCGGCGCGGGGCGGATGTTGCCGTTCGTGGTGCTGTACGACGGGCAGTTGGTCGGCCAGGTCACCGTCGCCGGGATCACCTGGGGGTCGATGTGCTCGGCGCACGTCGGCTATTGGGTCGACGAGCGTGTCGCCGGGCTCGGCGTGATGCCGACCGCCGTCGCGCTGGTCGCCGACCACTGCTTCTTCCGGCTCGGCGTGCATCGCCTGGAGGTGTGCATCCGGCCGGAGAACCGGGCCAGTCGGCGAGTGGTGGACAAGCTGGGATTCCGCGAGGAGGGTCTGCGCCCGCGCTACCTGCACATCGACGGCGACTGGCGGGACCACCTGGCGTACGCGCTGAACGCGGAGGAGGTCCCGGAGGGGCTGTTGATGCGGTGGCGCGCCTATCGGGAGAACCGGGGGTTCACCTGGTAGGTGCCGGCGTCTTCGGAAACTCTTCGATGTCGATCCCGCCATATCGACACATCGATCTCGCGACTTCGCTACTCTCCCGGAGATATGAGCGGTGTCACCTCGGCAGACCCCGGAGCCTCCGGGGGCACGGCTGCCCGGTCGGCCTCGGGCGTCTCGGCGACCCCGAGCGATCCGGTCGCCTCGATGGCCCCGGTAGTCACATCCGTCACATGGGCATCAGAACGGATCGCACGACACACCGTGCCTAATCCGACGATGCGGTGCCCATCCGGCTTAGCGTGTGAAGCGTGAACGGCAGCGGCCTGATCTACGCAGCGATCGTGGGGGCCTGGGCTGCCTATCTGGTGCCCATGTGGCTTCGCCGACAGGACGAGCTGAACGAGGCCCGGCCGACCGAGCGTTTCACCACCGCGATCCGGATCCTGTCCCGTCGCAGCGCCTTCGAGCGCCGCTCGGCGCGGGCGCTGGCCGACAAGAGCGGTACCGGTGCGGAGGGCGCCGAGCGTCGCGCCGCCGGTGAGTCCGGGCGCGGGCGCCGGCCGTCGGGTGCCGAAGCGCAGGCTTCGAATGCGCAGGCTTCGAGTGCGCAGGCTTCGAATTCGCCGTCTTCGAGTCAGTCTTCGGAGGGGCAGGCCTCCGCCGGGCAGCCCTCCGGCGGCCAGGCGTCGGTGCCGCAGCAGGCGAGCGGGTCGGGCGCCGGGTCCGCTGCCGCGGCCAAGGGCAAGGGTGGCGGTACGGGCAGGCGCCCCGCGGTGCCGGTGCGTCGGGACGAGGGGCGGGCCGCGCTGCTCACCCGTCGCCGCCGGGTGATCGCGAGCCTGTTCGCCGGCTTCACCGCCGGTGCGATCCTGGCCGGTGTGGCCGGCCTCGCCTGGGTGTGGGTGCCGGCCGTGCCCGGCGTGTTGTTGTCGGCGTACATCGTGCATCTGCGGGTCCAGGAGCGCCGCCGCTATGAGGCGGGTCTGCGCCGGTTGGGCCGACCGGCGGGCAGGTCGGGCGCGCCGGCCGACGCCGGCGCCGCGAACGAGGCGCGGGCCCGGACGCGTGAGGCCGCCGACGGCGCCACGGCGGATCCCCGACCCGCGACGCCGCCGACGGGTGCCGACGGGCGGCAGGCCCGTACCCCGCGTTCGGGCTCCGGTGCGCCGGGTGCGTCCGGCCCTGCGAGAGCCGGTGGCGCAGCCGGCCCGGCAGGCTCGGCCCGGGGTCGCCGCGAGCGCGCGGCGGAGGAGCCCGCGCTGGCCGAGTGGATCGCCGAACTGGCCACCGGCGACGGCCCGGATCGGGACGCGTGGGACCCGGTCCCCGTCCCGCTGCCCACCTACGTGACGGCCCCGGTCGTCCCGCGCGGCGACACCGAACAGGAGCCGGAGCGCCCCCAGATCCACGCCGTCCCGGACCCGCAGCCGGCCGAGGCACCACACCCGCCCACCCCGTTGTTCGACCAATACGCCGAGGACACCCGCACCGGCTACGGCGCCTCGGTCGACTCCCTTCCGCTCTACGAACACGAGTGGCGCCGGGCCGGCAACGAGTGAATACCCGTGCACGAGCCGCCTCGGAGAGGTGGTAATGTTTCTCCTCGTTGGGCCTGTGGCGCAGTCTGGTAGCGCACCTCGTTCGCATCGAGGGGGTCTGGGGTTCAAATCCCCACAGGTCCACACCTCACGAAAGCCCCGCCGGAACTCCGGCGGGGCTTTCGCCATGCGTGCTCCGTATCCGGTGGCCGGCCCGGTCCGCTACGGTCCGTTCGCAAGGCGCTGCCTGGCCGCGTCCGGGCGCTCCTCGTCGAAGAGGCTTCGGTACCAGGGGAGGAGACTTCACGCTTATGGCCAGTCGCCGGAGTTCCCACAGCGCGGTGAAACCCTCGGTCAGGTCGCGATGGAAGTGGTGCTCTGCGTCGGTCCGCATCGTTCGTCTGTCGCTCCTATCGAATTTCTCCGGACGTGGTACGAATAGCCGGCGTGGACGTCGTTCAACGCGACATCGCCGAGATGCGCAGCAGCGAGTACCAGATCGCAGATGTGAGCGATAAATCGGGGGAGTTGACGGTTTCGGTCGTCGGAGATATCGGTGCCGCTCGGCGGGACCTGGCGATTCGCTACCCCAACCGCAAGATCACCGTCCGGAGCGGCCGGAAGCACGTCGACCTCATCGGCCGGATACCGACACCGGCCGACACCTCGACAGGGCGCTGGTGAAGCCGAGTTGTGACGGGGGGCGGCGCCTGATCAGCCCACCCCCTGTCCGCAGCAATGGAAGAGGGGCGGGGCGACGTACAGGGGGCAGACGTGAGTGACGACGTCGTGCGTCCCCCGGGCGTGAGCCGTGTGTCCTGGCTCTCGTGCCGGAACTCGCAGTCGGTGACCGTCTCCCATCGGCCGTCCCGCACACGCTCGCCCCGACTCGTGAACGGTGACCTTTTTCGGCCGGAGGGGGAATGCGCGACGATCCAGGCGCCTTGCTCGAAGGAGTGCTCTCGGTGGTGGTGCACGGGTGTGTGCTGCCGCGTAGCGGAGTGTGTTCGGGTGGTTATTACGGTCGCGTAGGCGAGGTGAGCGGTGCCAACATCGGGTGACATGGCCGAGTCATTGAAACCACACGGGAACCTGTCCGAAATCAACTCTTATGTGGCCATCGGCGACAGCTTTACGGAGGGCGTCGGCGATCCCGGGCCCGACGGGAACTATCTCGGGTGGGCCGATCGGTTCGCGGCTCGGCTGGCGGTGGAGCGGCCGGGGTTGCGGTACGCGAATCTCGCGGTGCGTGGGAAGTTGTTGCATCAGATCGTCGAGGAGCAGGTGCCGCTGGCCATCGCGGCGCGGCCCGATCTGGTGACGTTGTGCGCGGGGGGCAACGATGTGCTGCGGCCCGGGAGCGATCCGGACAAGCTTGCCGCGGAGTACGAGGAGGCGGTCGCCGCGCTGACGGCGACGGGCGCGCGGGTGGTGGTGTTCACCGGGTTCGATACGCGGTGGGTGCCGGTGCTCAAGTTGATCCGGGGCAAGGTGGCCACCTACAACGAGTTGTTGCGGGCGGTCGCGGATCGGTACGACTGTGCGGTGGCCGACATGTGGGGGCTTACCTCGCTGCACGATCGGCGAGCCTGGAGCGAGGATCGGCTGCACCTGTCGCCCGAGGGGCACGATCGGGTCGCGCTCAAGGTCGGGCGGGCGCTGGGGCTGGCCGTGGACGGTGACCCGGACGCACCGTGGCCGGCGGAGGAGGTCGCGGTGACGGCGGGGGCGGCGCGGTTGGAGAACGTGCATTGGGCGCGGGAGCACCTGGTGCCGTGGATCGGGCGGCGGCTTCGGGGGCAGTCGTCGGGGGATCACGTGACGGCGAAGCGGCCGGAGTTGGCGCCGTTGGACCTGACTGTCGCGGAGCGCGCGAGTCGGGCTTCGTAGTGCGGGCGGGTGGGCCCGTCCGGCCGGTCCTGATGCGCCGGACGGGCTAGTTGCTCGGCCCGACCCGGTTGTCCTCAAACGCCGGACGGGCTGGAAGGTGTGGCGTTCGCCGGTTCGGGCTGCGGTTCCCGGGTGCCTGCGGTGGGCGTCCTCAAACGCCGGACGGGCTGGGGTGGGTTGTGTTCGCCGGTTCGGGCTGCGGTTCTCGGGTGCCTGCGGTGGGCGTGCTCAAACGCCGGACGGGCTGGAAGGTGTGGCGTTCGCCGGTTCGGGCTGCGGTTCCCGGGTGCCTGCGGTGGGCGTCCTCAAACGCCGGACGGGCTGAATTTGGTTGGGTCCGGGGGACGAGGCTGCGGGGCGTGGTGTCTGCGGTGGGCGTGCTCAAGCGCCGGACGGGCTGGGGTGGGTTGTGTTCGCCGGTTCGGGCTGCGGTGGGCGTCTTCTAGCGCCGGACGGGCTGGGTTTGGTTGGGCCCGAGGGTGGGGCTGCGGGGCGTGGTGTCTGTGGTGGGTGTCATCAAGCGTTGGGTGGATTGGGTTCGGGTGGCCCGTCAGGGGTTGTGTCGGCCTCTGTGGTGGTGCCGAGTAGGAGTAGGTGGGTGGCTCGGCAGACTGTGTGTTCCACCTCTGTCATGGTCATTCGGCCGAAGGCCCAGCTGAACAGGGCGCCTTCCCAGGCGATGCCGAGCAAGTGGACGAACTCGTCGGCGTTGGTCACCTCGTCGGCCAGGGCCGTGCGGAACATCGTGTTCATGATGCGGTTGATCTCGCGGTGGCAGTCGCCCACGCCCGGGTCGGAGGAGCCGAGGGCGTGGATCAGGGCGGCGGTCAGGCGGGGGTGGCGGGCCATCGTGCGGCAGGTGTCGCGCAGGATCGCGCAGACCCGCTCGGCCGCGTTCGCGCCGTCCGGACGGGCCGCGCCGCTGCGTTCCAGGGCCGCGATCCACTCCAGGTGGGTGGCCGCGAGCAGGTGGTCCTTCGAGGAGAAGTGCCGGTAGATGGTCGCCGAGGAGAGCCGGGACAGGCGGACCACGTCGCGCATCTGCACGCTGTCGTAGCCGCCCTCCGCGGCCAGGTCGCGGGTCGCGTCGATGGCTCGCCTGCGTATGTCCTGCTCCCGCGTGACGGGCACCGGTGCAGCCTCCCTCGGGCGTCGACGGCGACATCGCGCCCTAGATCCAGGTGCTGAACCACATACGGTCCAGCCATCCGCTGCGGGTGATCGTCTCACCGGTGAAGATCGGGTAGAAGTACAGGAAGTTCCAGGCGATCAGGGCGATGATGGCGACGACTCCGGCGGTGCCCCATGCGCGTCGGCGTTCGGTGGCTCCGGGTGGGCCGAGGAGTGCGCCGAGCATCATGGTCACGGCCAGGCACAGGAACGGGACGAACGCGACGGCGTAGAAGAGGAAGATCGTGCGCTGCTGGTACGCCATCCACGGGAGGTAGGCGGCGGCCAGGCCGCACAGGATCGCGCCCGCGCGCCAGTCGCGCCGACCCGCCCAGCGGAAGAGCAGATAGCCGACCGCGACCACGCCGGTCCACCACAGGAGCGGGGTGCCGATGCCGAGCACCGTTTGGTAGCAGTCCTGTTCGGTGCAGCCCGCGGTGCCCTGGTGGACCGTTTCGAAGTAGTAGGCCACCGGTCTGCCCAGGACCAGCCAGCTCCACGGGTTCGATTGGTAGGGGTGGGGGCTGTCAAGGCCGGTGTGGAAGGACCACATTTCGGCGTGGTAGTGCCAGAGGCTGCGTAGTGGTGCGGGTACCCATGACATGCCGAATTGGGGGAGTGGGATGCCGAGGATGTGGTCGGGGGACAGTCCTGCGCGGTCGTCGGCCCAGTGGCGGAAGTAGCCGTTGTCGGTGAGGAACCAGCCGGTCCAGGACCAGATGTAGATGCCGAGGGCGACGGCGACGGTGGACGCGAACGCGAAGAGGACGTCGTGGCGCAGGGTGGCGCGGTAGGGGCGGCGTGCGCCGCAGGCGCGGCGGGTGCCGGCGTCCCACAGGACGGTGAGGATGCCGAGGGCGGCGAGGACGTAGACGCCGCTCCATTTGGTGCCGCAGGCCAGTCCGAGGCAGATGCCGGCGACGATGCGCCAGGGGCGCAGGCCGAGTTTCATGGTGGCGGCGCGGGCGGCGTCGGGTCCGTCCTTGAACATGTGGGCGGCGAGGGCTCGGGTGTCGTCGCGGTCGATGAGCAGGGCGCCGAAGGCGGCGAGGATCCAGAACATCAGGACGAGGTCGAGCAGGGAGGTGCGGCTCATGACGAAGTGCAGGCCGTCGAGGGCCATGAGGAGTCCGGCGACGCAGCCCAGGAGGGTGGAGCGGAAGAGGCGGCGGCCGATGCGGCAGAGCATGAGGACGGACAGGGTGCCCAGGACGGCGAGGGCGAAGCGCCATCCGAAGGGGGTGAGTCCGAAGAGTTGTTCGCCGAGGGCGATGGTCCATTTCCCGATCGGGGGGTGGACGATGTAGGAGCCCTGGGTCTGGAGGGTGTCGGTGTCGCCGGCGAGGATCCGGTCGTTGGCCTCCTTGGGCCAGGTGCCCTCGTAGCCGAGTTTGAGGAGCGACCAGGCGTCCTTGGCGTAGTACGTCTCGTCGAATATCACCGCTTTGGGCTTGCCGAGGTTCCAGAATCGGATGAATCCGGCCAGGAGTGTCACCAGGATGCAGGGCAGCCAGCCGCCACCGGTGTAGGCGCTGTTGTCGGTGTACGCCGGCACCAACCGCTCACGCAACGACGTCGGCGGCCGATCCCGATACCCGAACCGGGCCAGTGACCAGGCCCAACCGCGCGGCTCCGGGCGTGCGGTGCCCGCGTCGCCGGAGGACTCCGCATCCCCCTGGGGGGCACGCTTTCGGGTCGGCTGATCCGTCGCCACGTCACTCGTCACCGGAGCATCGTATTGACGCGCGGACGAGACCGGGCGCGCGAAAGGAGAGGATGGCCGCGTGGAACACGAACAGCACACCTCTCAGAGCGGCGTACTCGTACTGGCCGGCACCCCCATCGGCGACGTGGGCGACGCGCCCGCGCGACTGGCCGCGGAGCTGGGCACGGCCGACGTGGTGGCCGCCGAGGACACCCGCCGGCTGCGCAGACTGGCCGGCGCGCTCGGCGTGGAGGTGCCGGGGCGCGTGGTGTCGTACTTCGAGGGCAACGAGGCGGCGCGCACCCCGGACCTGGTCCGGGCGTTGCGCGAGGGCAAGCGGGTGCTCCTGGTTACCGACGCCGGGATGCCGTCGGTGTCCGACCCGGGCTATCGCCTGGTCGAGGCCGCGGTGGCGGAGGACATCCGGGTGACGGCCGTACCGGGACCGTCGGCGGTGCTGACCGCGCTGGCGCTGTCCGGTCTGCCGGTGGACCGGTTCTGCTTCGAGGGCTTCCTGCCCCGAAAGGCCGGGGAGCGGTCCCGGCGCCTCGCCGAGTTGGCCGCCGAGCCGCGCACGATGGTGTTCTTCGAGGCGCCGCACCGGCTCGCCGAGTCGTTGGCGGCGATGGCCGAGGCGCTGGGCGCCGAGCGGCGCGGCGCGGTGTGTCGCGAGTTGACCAAGACGTACGAGGAGGTCCGCCGGGACACCCTGGCCGAACTCGCCGTGTGGGCCGAGCCGGGCGTGCGCGGCGAGATCACCGTGGTGGTCGCGGGCGCGCCGCCGGCCGACCCGTCGCAGCTCGGCCCGGCCGACCTCGTCGCGCTGGTCGCCGGACGCGAGGCCGCCGGACAACCCCGCAAGGAGGCGATCGCGGCGGTGGCCGCGGAGGTCGGTGTGCCCAAGCGCACCGTCTTCGACGCGGTGGTGGCGGCCAAGGCGGAATCGGCCAAGGCGGCCCAGTCCGGCAAGTAGGCGGCTCCGCGCACCCCGGCGAACCCGTCGCGAACGCTGTGTGGATCACCCGCAACAGGGTGTATTCGCCCCTCCGTGCCCGCACTCGGCGCGACGGTCAAGCGTATGCAACGGGCAGGTAGGGCACTGCACTCGATCGAGTGATGAGTCTTTCGGAATCTCCATATTCCGTAGTGCCCCCCGTCAAGGAACCGTTGGGGTCGATACGTTGCCGCCCGCTCGGGCATTCCATGGATACCGGTCACGGGAAGCCCCCGAACGAGTCGGCGGGCCCACCCGTGTGAGGAGGTCGTCATGGAGAATCCGACGGTGGTGCACGAGTCCTACTCCTTCGTCTGTATGTCGTGCGGGCGCGGCTGGGAGCGCGACTACGAGATACACCACGCGACCGATCTGCACGGACTGCGACTGTGCCGGTACTACTCGGAGGGGACTCTCGTGCCGTCCCCGTTCACCAAGCCCGCGTGCGAGCACTGCGACGGGACCCGGCTGCGGATCCTGCCCGCCGGCCGGGTCGCCTCGGCGGCCGGCACCCCCAGGCCCGTCGCGGCGGTCAAGGCCGTGAAGCCGATCAAGGCCCCGAAGCCTCCGAAGGCCCCCAAGGCCCCGAAGCCGGCCAAGGTGCCCGCCCCGCGCGGCGCCTCGCGGTGGCACCTGCCCTCGCTGCACCGCTCCGCCTGACCCCCGTCCGGGCCGCCCGGACGCCGCCGCCCGCCCCCGGGGATACTCGGGGGCGGGCGGCGTCCCGCCGGCCGTAGGATTCCGGGTATGGCGGCCACTGGAACCACTGAACACACTGCGGGCGAGCGCACGAAGGCGTTCTATGTCACAACGCCCATTTACTACGTGAATGACGCCCCGCACCTGGGCCACGCCTATACGACCGTCGCAGGCGACGTGCTCACCCGCTGGCACCGTCAGCGCGGCGAGAAGGTGTGGTTCCTCACCGGCACGGACGAGCACGGTCAAAAGATCATGCGCACGGCCGAGGCGAACGGGGTCACTCCGCAGGAGTGGTGCGACAAGCTGGTCACGGAGGCGTGGAAGCCGCTGTGGGAGCACCTGGAGATCGCCAACGACGACTTCATCCGCACCACCGAGCTGCGACACACCGCCCGGGTCCAGGAGTTCGTCCAGGACCTGTTCGACAAGGACGAGATCTACAAGGGCGGCTACGAGGGCCCGTACTGCGTCGCGTGCGAGGAGTACAAGGCGCCGGGTGATCTGCTCGACGGCGAGGACGGGCAGAAGTTGTGCCCGATCCACAAGCGCCCGGTGGAGATGCTCAAGGAGGAGAACTACTTCTTCAAGCTCTCCGAGTACGGTCCCCGGCTGCTCGAGTTCTACGAGGCCAACCCGGACTTCATCCAGCCGGCCTCGGCCCGCAACGAGGTGCTGCAGTTCGTCCGGCAGGGCCTGCAGGACCTGTCCATCTCGCGGTCCACGTTCGACTGGGGCATCCCGGTGCCGTGGGACCCCAAGCACGTCATCTACGTGTGGATCGACGCGCTGCTCAACTACGCCACCGCCGTCGGCTACGGCGCGGACCAGGCGAAGTTCGAGCAGACCTTCCCGGCCGACGTACACCTGGTCGGCAAGGACATCCTGCGCTTCCACGCGGTGATCTGGCCCGCGATGCTGATGGCCAACGGTCTGCCGGTGCCCGGGCGGGTGTTCGCGAACGGCTGGCTGATGGTCGGCGGCGAGAAGATGAGCAAGTCGAACCTGACCGGCATCTCGCCGCGGCAGCTCACCGACCACTTCGGGGTCGACGCCTACCGCTACTACTTCCTGCGCGCGATCCAGTTCGGCCAGGACGGGTCGTTCTCGTGGGAGGACTTCTCCGCGCGGTACACCTCCGAGTTGGCCAACGACTTCGGCAACCTGGCCTCGCGCGTGGCGGCCATGGTCGGCAAGTACTTCGACGGCGCGCTGCCCGCCTCCACCGCCGACGGGGACGCCGAGGGCGTGCTGCACAGCGCGCTGATCGAGACCGTCTCGCTCGCCGACGACCGGGTCCGCGCCCTCGACTTCCAGGCCGGCCTGGACGCGGTGTTCGGCTACGTGAAGCTGGTCAACGGCTACATCACGGAGCAGGAGCCGTGGAAGGTGGCCAAGGACGAGAGCCCCGAGGGCCGGGCCCGGCTGGCCACGATCCTGTACACCTCGGCCGAGTCGCTGCGCGCGCTCGCCGTGCTGCTCAACCCGGTGATGCCGGAGACCGCGCACAAGTTGTGGGACTCGCTCGGCGCCGAGGCCCACCTGGGCGCGCTCGACGCGCAGCACGTGCAGGACGCGGGCCGCTGGGGGCAGTTGCCCGAAGGGGCCGTGGTCACCAAGGGCGCGGTGTTGTTCCCGAGGCTGGAAGAGAAGAAGGCGGACGCGTAGGTGAGCAAGCGCAAGCGGCGGGACGGCGGGCCTCGGGACACCACCCCGCCGCCCGCGCCGGATCCGCTGCGGGTGCCGGTCTGGGACGCGCACACACATCTGGACCTCCAGGACACGACGCCGGCCGACGCGTTGTCGGCCGCCGCCGCGGTCGGGGTGGACACCCTCGTCCAGGTCGGCATCGACGTGCCGTCCTCGGTCTGGGCGGCGCAGACCGCCGCCGCGCACGAGCGGGTGCACGCCACCGTGGCGCTGCACCCGAACGAGGCGCCGCGGATCGTGCTCGGCGATCCCGACGGGTGGTCCGGACAGCGGCGCCCGCCCGGCGGGGCGGCCGCCCTGGACGCGGCGATCGCCGAGATCGACCGGCTCGCCGCGCTGCCGCACGTGCGCGGGGTCGGCGAGACCGGCCTCGACTACTTCCGCACCGGCGACGAGGGCGTGGCCACCCAGCAGGAGTCGTTCCGCCGGCACATCGAGATCGCCAAGCGGCACCGCAAGCCGCTGGTGATCCACGACCGCGAGGCGCACGCCGACGTATTGCGGATCCTGGCCGAGGAGGGCGCCCCGGAACGGGTGGTCTTCCACTGCTTCTCGGGGAACGCCGAACTGGCGAAGACCTGCGCCGAGCACGGCTACGTGATGTCCTTCGCGGGCAATGTGACCTACCCCAGCGCGCAGCCGCTGCGCGACGCGCTGACGGTGGCCCCGATCGAGCTGATCCTGGTCGAGACCGACGCGCCGTTTCTGACCCCGGTGCCCTACCGGGGTCGCCCCAACGCGCCCTACCTCGTACCGATCACCGTACGGGCGATGGCCGAGGTCAAGGGCCTGGCCGAGGACGAACTGGCCGCCGCGCTCGCGGCCAACGCCGAACGCGCGTTCGCGCCCGCGTAGTTGCCCGCCGGCCCGCCGCGGGCCGGCGCCGGTAGGCCGTTCGTCACCCGGACGACCGGGCGGCGGCCGGCGCGCGTGCCGGGCCGGTGTACAGTCCGGTGCTCGTCGGGCGGAACCTCGGCCCGCACCGGAACCACACCCCCCGGACCCGACCCCGGAAACCCCTTCAGGAGCACCCTTGAGTCGTTCCGCCGGCTCCGCCCGCAGGCGTACCTCCGCCCGGGCGGGGAGGGGCGGCAGCCGCCCCGGCCCGTCCCTGCGCTCGCTCGTCCCGCAGGCCCTGGTGGTCGCCGTCCTGGTCGGCGGCACCACCGCCTTCGTCGCCTACGACAAGACGGTCAAGCTCGTCGTGGACGGTGAGGAGCGCACCGTGCACACATTCGCCTCCGACGTCTCCGGGCTGCTCGACCGCCAGGACGTCAAGGTCGGCGAGCACGACATCGTCGCGCCCGGCCGCAAGGCGGGCATCGAGGACGGCGACCGGATCGCGGTGCGCTACGGCCGCCTGCTGACCCTGACCGTCGACGGCCGGCCGCAGCAGGTCTGGGTGACCGCGAAGTCGGTGTCCGAGGCGCTGGAGCAGGTCGGGGTGCGGGCCGACGGCGCCTACCTGTCCGTCTCGCGCGATCTGCCGATCGGCCGGCAGGGGCTCGACCTGGACGTGCGCACCGAACGCGCGATCACCTTCCTGGTGGACGGAAAAACCATCCCGCTGCGGACCAACGCGGCCACCGTGCAGGCCGCCCTGGACCAGGCGGGCATCGCGATAGGGCCGCAGGACCGGATGGACGTGCCGACCGACGCGTACCCGCAGCAGGGGCAGACCATCTCGATCCTGCGGGTCACCGGCACCACCGTGACCAAGGACGAGAAGATCCCGTTCAAGACCACCAAGCAGGACGACCCGACCCAGTTCAAGGGCACCGAGGAGGTCGCCACCAAGGGTGTGACCGGGCTGCGGCAGATCACCTTCTCCTACGAGACGATCAACGGCGTCAAGCAGGAGCCGCGCAAGATCTCGGAGAAGGTGATCAAGGAGCCGGTCACCCAGATCGTCAAGGTCGGCACCAAGGAGAAGCCGGACTCGGTGGCGGGGGCCGACCAGCTCAACTGGGGCGCGCTCGCGCAGTGCGAGTCGGGCGGCCGGGCGAACGTGGTGGACGCGTCGGGGACCTATCACGGCCTCTACCAGTTCGACGCGCAGACGTGGCAGTCGATGGGCGGCAGCGGGGTGGCCAGTCAGGCGCCGGCGTCCGAGCAGACATACCGGGCAAAGCTCATGTATGTCCAGCGCGGGGCGAGTCCGTGGCCGCTGTGCGGCAGTAGGCTCTTCTCGTGAGTGATCTTCCCGCGGGACCGGGACTCCTCGGTGCCGCGGACATCCGTGCGCTCGCCGAGGCCCTGGGTGTGCGTCCGACCAAGCAGCTCGGCCAGAACTTCGTGATCGACGCCAACACGGTGCGCCGCATCGTGCGCACCGCCGGGGTGCGGCCCGACGACGTGGTCGTCGAGATCGGCCCCGGCCTCGGCTCGTTGACCCTGGCCCTGCTGGAGAGCGCCGCGCGGGTGGTCGCGATCGAGATCGACCCGGTCCTGGCCCGGCACCTGCCGACCACGATCGCGGCCCGGATGCCGGAGCGGGCGGCCGATTTCGCGCTCGTGCACGCCGACGCCATGACGGTCGACGAACTGCCCGGCCCGGCGCCCACCGCGCTGGTGGCGAACCTGCCCTACAACGTCTCGGTGCCGGTGCTGCTGCACATGCTCCAGACCTTCCCCTCGCTCGATCGACTCCTGGTGATGGTGCAGTCCGAGGTGGCCGACCGGCTCGCGGCGACGCCCGGCGGCAAGGTGTACGGGGTGCCGTCGGTCAAGGCCGCCTGGTACGCGGACGTCAAGCGCGCGGGCGCGATCGGGCGCAACGTGTTCTGGCCCGCGCCCAACGTCGACTCCGGCCTGGTGTCGTTCGTCCGCCGCGAGCCGCCGCCGACCACCGCGACCCGCGCGGAGGTGTTCGCGGTGGTGGACGCGGCCTTCGCGCAGCGGCGCAAGACGCTTCGGGCCGCGCTGGCGGGCTGGGCCGGCTCGGCGGCCGGGGCCGAGGAGGCGCTGCGCGCGGCCGGGATCGACCCTCGTACGCGCGGCGAGGCGCTGGGGGTGGCGGAGTTCGCCCGGATCGCCGAGCACCGGCCCGACAGCGGGCTCGACAGCCGCCCCGAAGTCGCCCCGAACGAGCCCCGCGACTGAGTGCCGGGTGCCGCCGTCGATACCATCGGCGACGGTGCCGGGGAGTTCGCACGGCCCGCGTCCGAAGAGGCCCGACAGGGCCACGAAGGAGTTCCACTAGCCGTGTCTTCCGTCACCGTCAGCGTTCCCGCGAAGGTCAATCTGCAGCTCGCGGTCGGCGGCGTGCGGCCCGACGGCTTCCACGAGCTGGTCAGCGTCTTCCACGCCGTGTCGCTGTACGACGAGGTCACCGTCACGCCCGCGGATCGGCTCGCGGTGACCTGTGAGGGCGAGGGCGTCGGCGACGTCCCGCTGGACCACAACAACCTGGCCGCGCGCGCGGCGATCCTGCTCGCCGACCGGCTCGGCCGCGAGCCGAACGTGGGCATCCACATCCGCAAGGGCATCCCGGTCGCGGGTGGCATGGCCGGCGGCAGCGCGGACGCCGCGGCCACGCTGCTCGCGTGCGACACGCTGTGGCGCGGCGACACCCCGCGCCCGATGCTGCGCCGGCTCGGCGCGGAGTTGGGCAGCGACGTACCGTTCTCCGACCTGGGCGGGACCGCGATCGGTACCGGACGGGGCGAGCGGCTGGCGTCGGTGCCGACCACGGCGCGCTTCCACTGGGTCTTCGCGCTCGCCGACGGCGGGTTGTCCACGCCCGCCGTCTACGGCGAGTGCGACCGCCTGCGCGCGTCGGCCGGCGAGCCGGTCGGGCCGCCGGAGCCGCGTGCCGAGCTGATCGCCGCGCTGCGGGCGGGCGACGCGCACGCGCTGGGCGCCAACCTGGTCAACGACCTGCAACCGGCCGCGTTGTCGCTGCGGCCCGCGCTGGCCGCGACGCTCGCGGCGGGGATGGCCGCGGGCGCCGTCGGCTCGCTGGTCTCCGGCTCCGGACCCACCTGCGCGTTCCTGGCGCCGGACCGGGAGACGGCCCACCTGGTGGCCGAGCGGCTGACCGGATCGGGCACCTGCCGGGCCGCGCGGGTCGCGTTCGGCGCGGTGCCCGGGGCCCGGGTACTGCCGCGCCGGGTCGTTCCGGTGGAGCGCGAGAACACGGTGTAGTGGAGACCGTTAGGCTTGGTCGAATGCGAGCGTTGCGGTATGGCGGTTCGGTCTGATGGCGAACCTGGTCAATCTTGAGTCAGTCGGCAAGGCGTACGTCATGCGCACCCTGCTCGACGAAGTGTCCCTCGGCGTGGCCGAGGGCGACCGGATCGGGGTCGTGGGTCGCAACGGTGACGGCAAGACCACGCTGATCCGGGTGATGGCCCAGCGGGAACCGGTCGATTCGGGCCGGGTCACCCACGTGGGCGGGCTCAGCCTGGGCATCCTCAGCCAGCAGGACGACCTCGACCCGACGGCCACCGTACGGCGCGAGATCGTCGGCGACCGGCCCGAGCACGAGTGGGCGGGCGACGCGCGCATCCGCGACGTGCTGACCGGGCTGTTCGGCGGGTTGTCCATGCCCGGCTTCGAGAGCGGCATCGACTCGGTGATCGGCCCGCTGTCCGGCGGCGAGCGGCGCCGGATCGCGCTGGCCAAGCTGCTGATCGAAGAGCACGACCTGATCATCCTCGACGAGCCGACCAACCACCTCGACGTCGAGGGCATCGCCTGGCTGGCCGGACACCTCAAGACCCGGCGCTCCGCGCTCGTCGTGGTCACCCACGACCGCTGGTTCCTGGACGAGGTCTGCACCCGCACATGGGACGTGCAGGGCGGCAAGGTGCACGACTACGAGGGCGGCTACTCGGCGTACGTCCTGGCCCGGGCCGAGCGCGCGCGGATCGCGAGCACCGAGGAGACCAAGCGGCAGAACCTGGTCCGCAAGGAGCTGGCCTGGCTGCGCCGCGGCGCCCCCGCGCGCACCTCCAAGCCCAAGTTCCGGATCGAGGCGGCGAACGAGCTGATCGCCGACGAGCCGCCGCCGCGCGACACCCTGGCGCTGCGCGGCTTCGCCAACGCGCGCCTGGGCAAGACCGTGTTCGAACTGCTCGACGTACGGATCGAGACGGGCCCCAAGATCCTCCTGGAGCACCTGACCTGGAACCTGGGACCGGGCGACCGGATCGGCCTGGTCGGGGTCAACGGCGCCGGCAAGACCTCGCTGCTTCGCGCGCTCAAGGACGCGGCCTACGAGGACCGCCAACCCGCCGCGGGCAAGATCGTGGTCGGGCGCACCGTCAAGCTCGCCTACCTCTCCCAGGAGGTCGTCGAACTGCCGGGCACGCTGCGCGTGTTGGAGGCGGTCTCGCAGGTGCGCGAGCGGGTCGAGATCGGCAAGGGCAAGGAGCTGACCGCCGGTCAGCTGTGCGAGCAGTTCGGCTTCACCGGCGAGAAGCAGTGGACGCCCGTCTCCGACCTGTCCGGCGGTGAGCGGCGCCGGTTGCAGCTGCTGCGGCTGCTGATGGACGAGCCCAACGTGCTGTTCATGGACGAACCGACCAACGACCTCGACATCGAGACGCTGACCCAGCTCGAGGACCTGCTCGACGGCTGGCCGGGTTCGCTGGTGATCGTCAGCCACGACCGCTACTTCGTCGAGCGCACCACCGACACCGTGCTCGCGCTGCTCGGCGACCGCACGTTGCGGATGTTGCCGGGCGGCATCGAGGAATACCTCCAGCGCCGGCACGCCGTCGTCGAGGCGGGCGCCACGGCCGCCGCGCCGGTCCGCCGCAGCGGCGGGGACACCCGGGCGGCGAAGAAGGAACTCCAGCGGGTCGAGCGGCAGTTGTCCAAGCTGGCCGACCGGGAGAAGAAGGTGCACGACGGCCTGGCCGAGCATGCCACCGACTTCGACAAGGTCTCCGCGCTCGACGCCGAACTGCGCGCGATCCGGGACGAGCGGGACGAGTTGGAGATGCGCTGGCTGGAACTGGCCGAAGAGGCCGAATAGTTCGCATCGGGAGACCCGGCGACGGGATATGTCGGGTATTCCGCCCGTTCGTGGTTCACCGAATCGATACCCGGTCACCGTCCGAAGCGAGGGTTACCCCGTACCCATCGGTCATATCGGCTGGGTAGTCTGAGGACACTGATACGGGTGTGCCGCGATGCGCCGCCTCGGATGGGGCACGCGCGGTGCGTTGGTAACTAGCTGCGTGGTGACGGGGTGAGGTATCGGCTCCACGCACGGGGGAGTGTGGCAGATGGTCCTCATAGCGGACACCGGTGACGGCGGACCCGTCGGGGTCTCGTCGTCGGACATGCAGGCGCTGTCCGTCGGACTGGAATCGATGGTGCAGTTCCAAAAGGACGTGCAGCGCGCGCTGGACGACCTGGACGCATCCACCGCGGCACCGCACAAGCTGGTGGACAACCGCGTCGAGCTGGACGCCTCGGGCAACTTCGGCGAGGCGATCCGGCTGTGGTCGGCCTACGTCGACGTGCGCTCCGAGCTGATCGACCTGTCGACGCAGCTCAAGCGCCAGATCGAGGCGATGCAGATGACCGTCCAGTACGTGCAGGGCACGTACGAGGGCAACGAGGCGGAGTTCACCGCCAAGTACAAGGCTCTGCAACAGGACTACGCGAACAACGCGCCGGCTCCCGCGCCGCCGGCGAAGTCCCCCTGAGCGGGGCCGATTCGACGTGACGGGAACTACGGGGACGGGGTGACGAGATGGTTGCGGATGCGGGCGGTGGCGGTGGGTGGGGAGACGGTCCCACCAAGTTCGACGAGTTTTCGCACGAAGCGCTGAAGAAGATGATCGACGGCGCGCGACCCGCCGAACTGACGGCGTCGGGAAAGGCGTTGCTCGATGCCAAGGAGACGTTGGAGACGCTGACGACGGCGTTGGAGACGCGGATCAGCCGACTGGAGTGGAAGGGCAAGTCGGCCGACAGCTTCCGCGACTGGGCCGGCAAGGTCATGGTCGCGACGCGCAAGTTCGCCGAGCACTCGGGCACGGTCGGCACCGCGATGGACCACGCGGGCAGCGAGTTGAGCTTCGCGCTGCTGACCATGCCGGAGGTGCCGGCGAACGCCAAGGTCATCGTGGACAGCAACGGTGACAAGAAGCTGATGTGCCAACCCGGCGACAGCCCCGACAAGAAGGCTCTGGTCGCCTCGGCGCAGACCGAGTTGGAGAAGGCGCGCCAGGAGGCCATCCGGCGGATGGAGAGCCTGGGCAGCACCTACACGGTGACCACCGAGACGCTGACCAAGGCACCGGCGGTGGAATTCCCGCCGCTGCCCGCGTTGCCGCACGTGACGCACAAGGGGGGCGGCGGCACGACCGGCGACCCTCGGCGGGTCGGCAACAACTCGACGGTGCGGGCCACGACGGGTCGTGACGGCGGGACGCTGATCCCCGGGCACGGGCCCAACGGGGACGGCGGCGTGGTGCACTCCGGCGTCGACGCCTCGGGTCCGGGCGGCTCGGGGTCCGGGGGTCCCGGTGGCTACGTGCCGCCGGCCGGTACCGACCTCCAGGGCACCGGTCCGTTCCAGAGCGGGCCCACGCCGGTGTTGGACGGGCCGCCCGGCCCCACGGGTCCCGGTCTGCCCGGTCCCGGTGGCAGCGGTCCCTTCCAGAATCCGCCCGGTGGTCTGCCCGGCGGCTTCCCGCCGGCGTTGGGCGGCGGCAAGGGCGGCATCCCGCCGGGCGGCAAGTCCGGGGGTGGCAAGGCCCAGTTGACCTCGAACCCGCTTCCCGGCAACGGGCGCAACCCCAACGTCCGGTCGTCGACCGAGCCGGTCACCGGCGGACGGCCCTTCGGGCGCGGTCCGGGCGGCGGCGGTGGCGGCGAGCACCCGTCCGGCGGCAAGCCCGGGGGCGCGGGTGGGCGCCGGTTCACCGGGCAGAGCGGTGGCGTGATGGGCGGCACCCCGCGTACCGCGAGCGCGGCGGGCCAGTTCTCCTCCGGCGGCACCGGTCTGGCCGGCCGGGCCGGCGCGGGGGTGGGCGGTCAGGCCGGCGCCGGTCGCGGCGGGATGCGCGGCGGCGGCGGGATGGGCGCGGGCGGCGGGGAGCGCGATCAGCGCAACCGGCGGCAGCGCGCCGACTACCTGCGCGAGGAGGAGGAGACGTGGGTGGGCGACCGCACCGCGGCTCCGCCGGTGGTCGATTGATCGTCGGGTAGGACTCGGGATCGGCCCCATCCGCGTGTGACGCGGGCGGGGCCGATTTTCGTGCTCGGCGAACGGGGCGGGTGGGGCTCGGTCTTCGCGCTCGGGGAACGGAGCGGGTGGGGCTCGGCCCTCGTGCTCGGGGAACAGATGGGGACGTGGCGGAGGCGGGTGGAGTTCCCTCGCGCAAACGGCAAACACCAAACTCTCGGGCGTTTGGGCAAAACCGCGACGGCGGCCCGAGGCGGGCCTTACGCTGAATCCCGAGTGCCGGTGGTTGCCTGCGCGGCTGTTGGTCCACCCGATGCGCCTGGGCCGCAAGTGACGCCGTGATCGGTGGGGCCGTCGGGGTTGTGGGGGCAATAGGGGCAGTTGCGTACGACCGCCGGGGTGGGCGTGGTGCGACGAGGCGGGACGCCTGGCTGCACCGGCGTGTCGGTGCCGCGTGTGGTCGGTGCACGATCCGAGGCCGATCACGCTGCCCCTGACCGAGGGGGGCTTGATGGGTCGGAGTTCGGCAGCGACGGACGTATCTGGAGCGGGTCTGCGAACCCTGGTCGTGGGGGCCGGGTCGGCGGGCAGCGCGTTGGCGAGGGATCTGTTGCGGACACCCGATTTCGGGTTGCGTCCGATCGGATTTCTCGACGACGATCCCGACAAGGACGGGGTCCGGGTCGCCGACGCGGACAATCCACAACATCTGCTTCCGGTCCTGGGCGGTCTCGACGCCCTGACCGACGTGGCATTGGAGCACGGCATCGAGGTGGTCGTCCTGGCCATCCCGGGCCTTCCGCACGAGGAGTTCCGCAAAATCGCCGCCGGCGCGGCGGCACTCGGCGCCGCCGTGCGGTATCTGCCGTCCTTCCTGGTCGCGTTGCGGCGCGACGTGGTCGGCAGCGACATGCGCATGCTCGACGTGAACCGGCTGATCGGTCGGCAGGAACTGCACGTGGTCTCGGCGTCGGTGCGCGAGGTGATCGCGGGGCGCCGGGTGCTGATCACCGGTGCCGGCGGCTCGATCGGCAGCGAGCTGTGCCGGCAGGTGTACGGCTTCGGACCGAGCCGGATGTACATGCTCGACCACGACGAGTCCAACCTTCACCGGCTGCAACTCGACGTGTGGGGCGAGGCGTTGCTCGACGACGAGTCGTTGGTGATCGCCGACATCCGGGATCGGCCGCGCATCGAGCAGCTGTTCCACGAGCTCAAGCCGGAGGTGGTCTTCCACGCCGCCGCGCACAAGCACCTGCCGCTGCTCGAACGGCATCCGTGCGAGGCGGTGAAGTCCAATGTGCTGGGTACGGAGAACCTGGTCCGGGCGGCGCTGGACATCGGGGTCGAGCGCTTCGTGCTGATCTCCACCGACAAGGCGGCGGATCCGGTCTCGGTGCTCGGCGCCACCAAGCGGCTGGCCGAACTGATCGTGCAGGCGAATACGCAGGCGCCCGGGGTGTTCGCGGGCGTGCGGTTCGGCAATGTGCTGGGCAGCCGCGGCTCGCTGCTGTCCGTACTGGCCGAGCAGTTGCGCGCCGGCGGTCCGGTCACCGTCACGCACCCCGACGTCACCCGGTTCTTCATGACCATCGAGGAGGCGGTCGGGCTGGTCCTGGAGGCGGGTCGGATGGCCCAGGGCGGAGAGATCTTCGTCCTCGACATGGGCGAGCCGGTACGGATCGTGGACCTGGTGCACAAGTTCGCCGAACAGGTGAACCTGCCCGACGTGCCGATCCGGTTCACCGGCCTGCGGCCCGGCGAGAAGCTCAACGAGGCGCTGTTCGCCGCCGGCGAGGAACGACTGCCGACCGAGCACCGGCGGATCCAGGCGACCGTGCCGCCGGGCCAGGCCCTGGACGCGGTGGTCCGGCTGCCGGAGTTGTACGAGGCGGCGGCGGTCAACGACACGAAGGCGGTGCGGGCGCTGCTGTCCGAACTGCTGCCCGGGTACACGACACCGGCGCCGAGCGCGGTCGAGGTGGTGTCCGCGCCATATCCCGACGACTTCTAGACGGATTCCGAACACCGTGGGGACGGTGATCCCGTGACCGGTGGGGTGGGAGGCGCAGTACGGTGGCGGTGAGGCCCCTGTGCTGCGAAAGGCGGATCCTCCGTGATCGACCCCGAACTGAAGACCGCTCTGGACGCGATGCTCGGCGACCCGGAGCACTGGGTGCACGTGGGCACGGTGACCCCGACGGGGGAGCCGCACGTGACCCCGGTGATGCTGGCGTACGACGACGAGTACCTCTACCTCAGCCTCACCGGTCGCACCAAGAAGGCGAACCTGGAACACGATCCGCGGGTGTGTCTGTCGATGGCGCGCGATGGCGACATCGCGCACGTCATCGTGTGGGGCGAGGTCGCCATGCGCGAGGACGAATGGGCGCAGGAGCGCTGGGAATTCGCGATGCGTCACATCCTGGGCGAGGCGGGACTGGCGCAACAGCAGCGCCCGCTGTCCCGCGAGGGCACCAGCCTGGGCGTGGTCACCCCCAAGCGCTGGCGGGTGTTCGGTCTGGGTCCGGGGCCGGGATCATGACGACGTCGTGGCGACGGTGTCGGGCCGCCTCCTCGTCCACGGCGTGTTGGATCCCCGCCTGGGTGAACAACACCGAGGCCACGTAGCACGGCAGGGCGATCAACGCGGCGACCGGCACCACGTCCTCGGCCCGCAGCAGGCTCACGGCGATTCCGAGCAGCGCGAGGCTCAGCGGCAACCAGCGTCGCCATGCGGCGAGTTCGTACATCCGGACGACCGTGCGCGCGCGGACGAGAACGCCCCCACCGGCCACGGAGACGAAGACAATCGCGAACAACTCCACGCAGAACCAAGCCCTTTCCGGCTTGTGACTGAAAACGTTTGATCCCAGCAAACCAGAAGTGGCCGGAAACCGCCGCCTGTTACGGCGGGAGAGGCCCTGCGGGTCGGCGGGCGGATGCGCTGAGCGGTCCTCGTGTGGGCCCTGTGCGCGCAGTGTGTGAGTGCTGCGCGAGTGCTGTGCGGCGCCCTGCGCGGGCCCCACGTGGCCTGCGGGTCGGCGCGGTGCGGCCGGGGTGCGGCGGCGCGGTTCGTTGTTGTCCGGTTTGCCGGGTTCGGTGAGTGGATACAGTCGAACCGGGAGGCCCGTGGTGACAGACGGTACCGACGCGGTGGCGGCGGATGTGTGGATCCTCGATCGGCCCGACGGGACCGACCGCACCGATACGCCCTGGGAGACGGCGGCGCTGAGCGCCGAACTGACGGAACGGGGGCTGCGGGTCGAGGCGGTCGACTGGGCCGGCCTGACCCCGAGTTGTGTCCCGGCGGGCGTACTGCGCGAGGACGGGCGCTTGCAGGTGCCCCGGCTCGCGGTGGTGTGCTCACGGGTGCTCACCCGCCACCCTTTGGGGCATCTGGCCGACGAACTCGCCTGGCTCGGGCTCCTGGCCGATGCCGGCACGCGCCTGGTCAACCCCGTGGGCAGCCTCGGCGCCTACGACAACAAGGTGCGCCAGATCGCGGCCCTGGCCTCGGCGGGACTGCCGGTACCGGCCACGCGGGTGGCGCGTACCCCCCAGGACGTGGACGCCTGTCTCGGCGCATGGCGGGATGTCGTGGTCAAGCCGCCGTACGGGCACGCGTCGGTCGACGTCCTGCGCCTGCGGGCCGCGGGGTCCGACAGTCCGCACGCCGGGGGACTCGGTACCCGCCCGGGGATCCTGGTGTGGCACCTGTTGGAACGCCACCGGGCGCTGTGCGTGCAGCGCTTCGTTCCCAACCCCGGGCGCGATCTACGGGTGGTGGTCATCGGGTCGCGGGTCGCGGCGTGCTACTTCCACGTGAACACCGCGCCCGACGGCAACACCCATCACCCGCTCTACCCGCACGGCTGGGCCGCGGCCGAACTCCCGCCCCGGGTCGAGAAACTCGTGCTGCGCGCGACCGCGACGCTCGGGCTCGACATCGCGTCGGTGGATCTGCTGGAAGGCCCCGACGGTCCCGTGATCATCGAGGTGAATCCCAGCATCTCGCGATGGCGATCGCTCGAAGGAACCGAGCACGACCGCTCGCCGCGCGGGATCACGCACGCCTACGCGGATCTGTTGTGCGGTCTGCTGTGCACGTGATCGGCGGCGTGGGCCGGCCGCCGGTCCGGGCCGGTCGGCCACGAAGGTCAGGAGGACCGGCATCGTGCCCGCGACAACGCGTCATTCCCTGCGCCGTTCGCCGGCGGGGCCCGGATCCCATGTCTGGCCGGGTCTCGACGAATCGTTCGCACGATACGCGGCTCGGCTGGCACATACGCCGCAGGGCCGGGAACTGACCCGTTCCCTGGTCCTGCGGGACGGGGTTGCCCAACGGCCGCACCCTTTGGGACCGCCGCTGTGCCTGCGGCCGGGACTGCGCCCGGAACTGGACGCCTTCCTCGCCGCGTACCACCGGCTGATCGAGACGATCCTGCGCGCGTACGACCACGATCCGCGACTGCGCCGTGTGCTCACCGTGCCGGAACCGCTGCGCGAGGAGGTCGACGCGGCGCGCGATCACCGCGTACATCTGATGCGGCTGGACCTGCTGCCCCACCCCGACGGAGGGCTGCGGGTACTGGAGACCAACGCGAACTGTCCCGCCGGGCTCACCGCGGCGGGCCGGGGCCGGGCCGCGTGGCGGGTGTTGCTGACCCGACACGGGCTCGCGCTGCCCCCGCCGTTGCCCGCCGACGTGCCCACCTGGACCGGCAGTTGGCCGGCCGATCTGGCGCTGCGGCACACCGGGGTCCGACCACGCTCGGTCGCCCTGCTGTGTCCGCGTGGGGCCAATCGCAACGAGATCAACGACTACGAGGCCGGTCTGACCGCGATCGGGATCCGGGTGGTGCACGCCGATCCGCGCGATCTGCGTATCGACCCCGGCGGCGCCGCCGTCGTCGACGGCGAGCCGATCGCGCACGCCTACGCCAAGATCTCGACCCGGGACCTGCTGCGGATGGGCGCCGACGCGCTGCCGTACCTGCGGGCGGTGCGGAAGGGGAGTCTCTTCGTACAGAACGGCCTGCGCGGCCGATTCCTCGGGGACAACAAGCTCTGCCTGGCCGTGTTGTCGGACCCGCGGTTCGCCGGCCTGTTCGACGCGGCCGATCACCGCCGCGTCCGGCCGGCCATCCCCTGGTCGCGCAATCTCGCGCTGTGCGACGGCGCCGTCCTGCGCGCCGTGGCCCGCGACCGGGAACGCTACGTCCTCAAGCACCCGCTCGACACGCGAGGCCGCGGGGTCGTCATCGGCCGGGAATCCCCGGACGCCGCCTGGGCCCGCGCCGTGGAGCACGCCTTCGAATCCGGCTGGCTGGTCCAGGAGTACGTGCCCGCCCCGCGCGCACCCGCCACCCCGAACGGGTCGGGCCGACGTCACGATCTCGCCCTCGGCGCCGTCGAAGGCCGCCTGGTCTCCGCCTTCGCCCGCACCGGCCACGACGCACGCCTCAACGTGGCGCGCTCGGGCCGGCTGCATCCGGTCTACCTGTGACGGTGGGCCGGGTGGGTGTCAGCCGCCTTGGCCGGCGCTGCCCATGGGGCCGACGGTGACGGGGGTGCCGGTGCCGTCGGTGACGGGGAGGGTGGTGGCGCCGGGCCAGGGGATGTCGGCGGACTTGGTCTCTCCGGGCGGGGTGACGAGCAGGCCGGTGATGCGGATGCCGGAGCCGCCGGAGTCGTTGGCCGGGTAGTGGATGCCGAAGGAGATGGACGTGTCGCGCTTGAGGATGATGGGGACGACGGGTTCGTCGGTGCGTTCGGCGGAGATGGTTCCGGCGGTGGTCTTGAGGTCGACGCCGGCGAAGCCGGTCATGGTGCAGTCGCCGGCGAGGTTGTTGAGGGTGACGGCGACGGTGCGGTCGTCGTCGCCGTCGATGGTGGCGTCGTCGGCGAGGAAACTGAGGTCGTCGGTGCGGCACTTGGCGGGGCCGCTGCCGGAGTTGCCGGCGCCGCCGGAGGTGGTGCCGGTGGCCTTGTTCGGGGTGACGGTCTTCCCCGAGGCGGAGTCCTTGACGGTGGAGCCGGAGCCGGTGGAGGTGTTGCCGCCGGTGTTCGATGCGCCGGGTGCGGGCGGTTGGGTGACGGTCTGGCCGGCCGGTGCGGCGGCGGGCGGGTTGCCCTGCGCGGCGTTGCCCGAGTCGGTGCCCTGGCATGCCGTCATCGTCATCGCGCCGCCGACGACGGCGGCGGAGAGGAGGAGGGCCCTGCTGCGGTTCCCGAACATTGAACGTCCCCTTGGTGTCCGTTGATCGAAGCCCGGAGCCGGCGAGGCCCCGCGGTGCTTGCTCGATCACTATGGCGAGCTCGAACACCGGGGCGATACGGGAGTCGTCGACCCACGACGGCGCTGTCACAGACCGGTGACATGGTCACGTAGGAGAACCATAAAGAGCCGACACACCCTGTTCGGCGCCGCTCCAACACCACGTTTGCCCTGGTGGGGGCCGTCACGGCGGACCTCGATGGCGGGTGTTACACAGGCCCTACGGTCCCGCGGGATACCGGGCGAGTTCGGGTCCGCCCGTGTAACCGTGTGGATGCGGGGGTTTGGCGGTTGCGCATGGCTAACTCAGTCGGCCATGGGCCGAGTTGCTTCCGGCGGATACGCGGCTCGCGGCGAGAGGTCCCCAATCAGCGCGGACGGACTCCGTAGAGGAGCGCACGCCACGCGGCCGGGGACAGGGTGACTATCGGTCCGTCGGCGACCTTGGAATCTCGGACTCCGATGTGTCCGAAGTGGGCGACGGCGACGCAGTCTTCGTGTCCGCTGTGGCTGCTGACCCTCCACCGAGCCGGCCTGTCCCTGTGGTCCACGCCTTCATCTCCGCTTCCCGGGCCCTCTTCGCGATGAGTTCGATGGACTCGTCCACCGTCAGGGCAGCCGCTTGCAGGTGATCGTAGGCCAGGGAGTAGGTCGCTAGACAGGTTGGACGTGACGTCCAAGAGCGGCCGGTGAGATCTTCCAAATAGACGACACGTTCGCGCCCGAAGTCATACCAGGTGAATGGCCCGGAGTTGAGCCCCGGATGTGCGCCCACATCATCGGGAAGCACCTGGAGACTTACATCGGGTCGCTGCGAAAGGACGACCAGTATGTGGCCGAGTTGATCGGCGAGCGCATGCCATCCACCGACCGGATTGCGCAGCGCCGAATCGTGGACGATGAACCACAAGGAGCGTCCCACAGGCGAGCACTTGCCGACGTACCCGAGTCGTTCCACGCGGCGCTTCGTACGGCGCAACACGTCGTCCTGTGTCAGGGTCGGCGAACTGGCCCTGATCACGGCGAAGGCGTATTCGAAGGTTTGCAACAGCCCAGGCAGCAGGGTGGGTAGATACGACCGCACTGCCACCGCGGACTGCTCTGCCTCCACCAGTCGCGCATAGTGGGCGTTCGCCGCGATCTCGTCGGACTCGGAGCGCCACCAGCCAGGTTGTTCGCCACCTCGGAGTTCATGAAAGGCCCGACCTTCGTCGTAGCCGTCCGGATCCACATCGACCAGGTGCGCCGGGCGGACGAACCCCAGCCGATCCAGCGGCACGCCGAACATACTCTCCAGCACCCGTACGTAATCGGGCGTCGGCCAAGGCGGATTCGCCGACTCCCAGCGTCGAACCTGCCGCGCACTCACGTCCAACCGCAGCCCCAACCCCGCCGCACACTCCCGAAAGGCGGCCGAGAGATGCCGCTGCGCAATCCACCCATGCGCGTATCGGGCGCGAACAAGCGCCGGATTGCCGGGTTTCGCCGTCATGACGTGCCACCCCCGAGGGCTGCATGGACCAATACCGGCCACGCTACCGCCGATATGCCCACGATCACGCCAAAACCCCAATCCGCCCCTCCCCGTCCCCACCACGTCCCCCCGAAGTCCCCACCCGGGCACCTCGACCGCTTTTCCGGCGGGCGCAGCGTCTTGGGTTGCGGGTGGCCGGTGCGAGGCTGATCCGAGTCGGTGATGGGCCGCCGCCGGCGTTCGGGGCTCCAAGACTCCAAACTCCCGACGAGACGGGCGTCTTGCCCGGCGAAAACCGGCCGGCAGCGGCGGGCAGGGAGGGCGGTGCGGTCGGGCCCGCCGGAGAGCCTTCCCGAGTGGGCCGGGCAGGGCATTTTGAAGTGCGGTCAGCGTGCGTGAGGGGCGAGAGTTCACGAAACCGGACGGCGTGGGCTGCCGTGGCCTCGGTGTGAGAGAAAACCGCAGGTCAGCCCAAAATCGGCGCGTTTGAGGCGCCTCGAGATCCGGTTTCCGCCCCCACTGGGCACTTGCGGTCCCCTCCACGGCCTCCGAGCGGCCGCAGTGCCCGAAGCACTCGAAACCGGCCCTCGACGCCCAACTCCCCACCCCGCCCACCCAAAACCACAGGTCACCCAAGTTCGAAGCCCACAACCACCGCCGAGATCCGGTCCCGAATCCCAACCCCTCCCCAAACGCCCCAGCCCACTCGGAAAGCCCCCCGGCGAACTCGACCCCACCACCTCCCACCCCGCCGCTGCCAGCCGGTTTTCGCCGAGCAACACACCTGCTTCGTCGGGAGCCCGGAGTCTTGGAGCCCCGAACGCCGGCGGCGGCCCACCATCGACTCGGACCGGCCCCGCATCAGGCACCCGCGAGACTCACAGAGCAACGCGAGCCGGAAACAGCCGACCCACTCGGAAAGGCCGGCCGGCGAACTCGACCCGACCGCCTCTCCGCCCACCGTCGCCAGCCGGTTTTCGCCGAGCAAGACGCTCGTCCCGTCGGGAGCCCGGAGCCTCGGAGCCCCGAACGCCGGCGGCGGCCCATCACCGACTCGGACCAACCCCGCACCGGCCCCCCGCAACCCGAGACGCAACGGCACCACGCGCCGGAAACGGCCGGCTACGCGGGAAGGCCAGGACAGGCCAGATCAGCCCGGAGGACAACAAACAACCACTGCCGGTCGGCGGCGCGACGAGAGGGCGTTGGGGTCGGCCGCGGAGCGGAACAAATGGCGCCCACGACCCCGGACGCTCATCTCCGCCGAGTCATTGATCAAGGAATCGAAACCCTTCGGAGTCGCTCCCTTCGCGGTAGCCCATTGCTCGGATTCCCCGGTCATCGGGGGAGCGCCGAGCGAAGGCGACGAAAGGATCATCCTCTTCTCGGACTTGCAGATCGCGCGGCGCCCGAAAACACAAGCCCCGATCGTCCAGAATTTCCCACGCCCGGTAGAGGAGACTCAGGGTCGGGAGGGCCTCACGTTCATCGTCGGTCGATTTCATGGCGATCAGTGCCGCGACCAGCCCTCGCCGAAGCATGTCGGAGTCACGTTCCCGAACGGCGATCGACGCCATCCGAGCGGCGTAGGTGTCGAGAGCATCCCACCGCCTGCTCTGCCGTCCGACTTCGATCGCATAGGTCAAATCATCGTGGCCTGCAACAAGATCCACGAAGGCCCCGATCAACCGATCTCTCTTGCTCCCCAGCGGCGTGTCCCCATAGCCACGACTGCCATGTGGTTCCAGGGCAGATATGTGAGCATTCGAGGGATCCATTGTGATCATCCCCGGGTTTTCAGGCATGTGGATGGTTCGGATCGAGGCGGGGACCAACATGCCCCGAACCTAAGAGATATATTGGGGCAGTGATACATGTACCGGAGGTGGATCGGAAAATTGCCATGCCTTCCCGAATCTCGATTTCGTGAAAGGGGTTGGAGTTTTCCAGATACACAACCCACAGCAGTTGCTTGGCGCTGTCGGTTTTGGCGAAGAATCCTTCTGAACCATAAGAACCTTCGCCGCAGCACAGATAGCCTTCCGCTTCGCTGATCTGCTCCACTCTGGTCACATCGATGCTCGTGACCCGATCCGGTGCAGTCCGGAGTAGGGAATCGAGGTCGAAAGCCTGCCCCATCGTGACTCCACTCGGCGAAGACGGGTCTTGAGCCAGATCGTATGATCGACCATTTGCATAGTAAAGGCCGTCATAAATTGGAAGAGACTGTCTTTTCCACAACTCAACGATCGCGCTCATCCCGGAAACCTCTCTGATTAAAAGATCTCGATCGAAAAACGTCGACGGAATGACCTGTGACGCGAAAGTTTTCTTCAGGTCAGTAATATCCGATCCTGTAGTCGAATCTTCGGGTAGAGCCAAACCTTCAGTTCCCCGTTTAGTGAATCCATGAAAAATTGAATCCACATATGGGCTTCCTGTTTGTCGGATTTCAGTGAGATCTGCGTGGCTCCCTCCCGAAACACATCGGCGACGACTCTCCCCTGTTCACGCCAGATCAGACGAACCGAGCGCCCCGGGATATAGAAGGAGAATGCGATACTGGCGCCGGACGATGGCTCCCACATCAATTGCCGAGTGCCGTGGGGCTCCAAGGATTCCAGAGTAACGCCCAGGTGGGTAAGGAAATCATCATCCGATGGGACGATTAGTTCTCTAAACACTTCCTACCTCCTCGGAGATGATGGTCGTCAAACCCTAGCCCCCTCGGTCACTTGTTCGGGTTGTTTCCATGTGAATGGAGCCGCCGGTTCGAAAACTCCCCGCGCGACCTGCTCGGGAAGGCTCTTCGGGAACCCGACCGAACCCCTTGTGCGCTGCTCCGTTGCCGGCCGGTTCTCGCCGAGCAATACGTCCGTATCGTCGCGGACTTCGAGTCTCGCAGCCCTGAAACGCCGGGTGCCGCCCGCCTCTCGGGCCGGATCAACGCCGCACCGGCACCCCGCAACCGAAGCGCCGATGTCAAGAGGCCCCCGCCCACCGCCGGCGCCACCGCCACCGTGAGCGATTCGCCTCCGGGACCTGGTGATTTACGCGCCGGATACTGTCGCAGCATGTCTGGCGAACTCATAGGGACTGATGTGTCGCACGGGCCGACGATGGCGGTGGATGCGGATCCCGGTCGGTTTCGTGCGGTTCCGTCGCGGGGGCGCAATATGCGTACCGCAGGCGACGTGGTCATGTTTGCCGCCTTCGTCGCGCGAAACCCCGAATCCGAGGCACTCGAAACGCTCATGGAGTGGACCGATCTCCCGGAAGAGGAGATCGTCGAGCGCATCGCCCAATCCGAGCCGTACATCATGGTGCTTGTCGCCGCAGGGCTCGACGACACCCAGCCGGGAGTCGACGTCTCGCATCTGAATCCGAGGTGGCTTGGCGAGCCCGGCACCCGTAGTTGGTTGGCGAAGATCGGCTTCGTCCCCGACCGCGACGCCGTCCGGGTGTACGTGGTGCCCGCTCCATACGAGCCCCCGGCCGGACGCGAGTCGCACACCGAGTTCTGCTTCGCCGTAGAGGACCGATGGCGATGCACGTCGCGGCCTCGCTGATCGACGCGGGCCTCTTGCCGCGTGGGCGGGTTCCGGTTGGACAAGGGCCCACGGTGACCGGCGACGACGAAGTGTGCGAGGCGCTTACGGAGGTGGTTCGAGAGCTGGCCGACAGCCACCACTGGTATGCCGGTGACGCGTTCCGCTGGGTGGTGTCGACGCTGCTCGACGCCGTGGCCGGAATGCCGCGGGAACACGCCGCCCGCTTCCTTCGCCGCGCAAGCGCCAATCAGTGGGCCTCGGCAATCGCCGACGGGTGGGAGGACCGCGATCGGCTCGCGGAGGTGATCGAGCGAGCCGAGTTCGCTCCCGAGGCGGCAGCCGAGCCCGTCGATCCGCAACTGGTCCGCGAGGTGATCGGCGACTGAGGACGGCGCTGGTGTGCCTGGTCGCGTGGGTGGTGGAGGCGGACGTCCTCACGGCAACCCTCTTGCGGGCACGGCCCATTGCACACGATCCGGCGGCGCCCCCTCATCCGAAGCCGACGCGATCGAACTCGCCGCCGTCGACGTCCGGATCGCCCGCCTGCCGGAGCCGGCCCCCGACGACCCCGAGGCGATTCCGATGTGGGCGCTGATCTGCACGCCCCGTGCAGGAGTTTCGTGGCAGGAGGCCCTGCGGGACGTACGCCGTATGGCCTGGCGCCTACAGGAGGCAGGCGCGACTCGGATGAGCATCGAGTTCGGCGACCCGACGGCCGAACCCGACCTCACGCCCTCCGCAACATATGGAACGTGCGTCGATCCCGTCGGAGAATCCTGAGTGGTCCGCCGGCATCGGCCACGGTCACCCGCGAGTACTGCAATCCCGCAGCGTGCAGCCGGTAGACGATCGCCCGCAAATCCTCGGACAGGTCCGCCCAGGATGTGCCGTGCTTCGGCCGGCACGTCATCGACACATATCCCCGGTCGGACTCGGTGTCGTGCAACTCATCGATGATGGAGATCACCACACGCTCGTTCTCGATCCGCGCGGCACGCCCACCCGTGCTCTGCCGCGATCCGGCCACGATGGACGCGAAGTCGTCGAGCTCGCCGTCCCACGTCACGAACATCTCGACAGGCGCGAGATCGTCCCCCAGCGCCAAGCCCCCGAACTCCGGATCCCCGGCCTCGGGCATCGGCCGAGGCCGCGACCGGCTGTGATCGTCAGCCGACCGTTGCAGCCACGGATCCGACTCCAGGTAGATCTCGCCGGCCCAGTGTTCCTCGGAGTACTCGAACAGGAACCGGCGGTCGCCCTCCTCCGTGAAATCCCAACGGTAGGGCCGCATGTGCCGATCCACTCGGAGAAACGCCTCCTCCTCCGAAACCGCGAACGCCCGCACCATCTCGTCCACGATCCCACCCGAAAACGCGTACACCTCCGCAGTCCCCCGGACCGCGAACTCCCACCGCACAGCCCCACCCCACCATCGTCGTCGACCACCCCGAAACCCTGGCGACCCGAGGCCGCCGCGCATTTCAGGGTGCCTACAGCCGCCGGCTCCACAAAAAATGCCGGTTCGTTGTCTTATGGGTTGTGAGGCTCCCACGATGCGGTCAGGTCGGCGCACGCGATCAGGATGGTTGCGCCGGTGAGGGCGATCTCGTGCCGGCACCCCGCATCGGCGGGCAGGATTTCATCGAGCAGCAGGGAATCTTTGACGCCGCCGCCCGCGGCTTGACTTTCCCAATCCACAGACAGGCTTTCGACGCCGTCATATCGGATACGAAGCGCTTCCTCGTGCTTCCATGGATTGGGCGAGAAAAGGATCTCGAGACCCTGTCGACTGTCCGATGGGGTTACAAGGGTTTCGAACCCCAAATCCTTCACGCATCTGGGGCTGCTGAAATCGTAGTGCCCCGGATCGGTGGCGAATCCTCGGGCTCCCTGGGGAAGTTGCGAACTCATTTTCGGCAATTCACCAAGATATGACCGAGGGTCCAGCCAAAATCCTCGAATGTCGTCCCGCCATTCGATCTCGATGAATTTCATTTACATCCTCCGCCCGTCAGCCTCGGGCGATGCCAATTATCGCCCGAGATGTCTTCGGTTCCGCGTGGACCCAATCTATTGGTCCTGCGGAGCATTTCGATAGCCATCCCCCTCAATGAATTTTCGATCGCGGCGGGGACTTCGATGTCCGTTCCGTGGCCATGCTTGGCGAACCACCCAGTGCTGCCGTAGACACCGTAGTCGACGCCGCCCTTGTAGACATGGATTTCGAAGTCGGTCCCCAACCCCATGGGAAATACATCAATTCTTGCCGTGAATCCCGGACCGAGACTTATGGGATCCTTGGCGCCCTGGGGGGCCAGTCCGAGCGGATCGGACCACGCGACAGGGTTTATAACGTAGGCGTGATGGTTGGGTGACGCTTCGATACCCAAAGGGTCGGGGCTGCAAAATTGAGCAAGGATTGGATCATATTGTCGAAAAACACTATGGAATATTTGAGACTCCGAATCGCGGTACTGTCCCGGAAAACCGAGTGGGCAGTCCAAGTCTCCGGGAGTGGCCGCAATCCTCGCACCCCACAGCGTATGCCGGGAATGCCAGGCAACTGCCCCTTCGGTGTCGATGAGTTCGACGGGAGTTCCGTCGAGGGCACACACGATTGCGAGGCAGCACACGTTTTTTCCTTCCTCTCCTACAGAAGTGTCGACCTGCAGGAGTGGACGGTGATTATCCCCGGATTCGTACTCCCAGGTGGTCGTTGCGTCCTCCGGCGTATCCTGCTCTGCCAAGAATGAGTTGTCCCAGGAAAAGAGCACTTCAGTCGCAACGGTGCCGCTGGGCGTCAATTGTTGCTTGGCTATCCGGCGGGCCAGCGCATCATAGATGTATTGCCAGGTGATGCCGTCCGGCGTGACGACGCTCGTCAGTCGATCCTCCGGACCCCAGGCGTAGATCCAGGACTTGGATTTTCCGGACAGGGTCTTTTGTGTCCGTTGGATTATGCGCCCTTGTTCGTCATATTTATAGCGGATACGGCCGGCGCGACGGATCAGGGTTCCGACGACTTCCCGCCCGCCTCCGGCGCTTTCGGATTCGGGCCAGTCGGCATGAAGTTGATTTCCGGCCCGGTCGTACGCATAGCGTTCCGTCCAACCATGCGCGCGAACGGCGGTGACGCGGCCCACCTCGTTCAGGTCATACGTCTTGAGGCCGATGTTCGGTTCGTCGATCGACGTGACGAAGCCGTCGGCCCGGAAGGTGTAATTCTGACGAGAACGTTCGATGACGCCGAGGTCCGGGTCCAAGGAAGCAGCGATCCTGCCGGCCGGATCTCCGACGCAGGTTGTCCGGGAGATGAGGTGATGAGTCTCGTTCCACTCTTGAGCGAAGGTTACCCGGTCTCCGAAACGACGGATTGTTTCGCGCCCGGCGGGATCGAAGGTAAATTCGAGCCTATTTCCAGCAATATGTAAGGCCGTCGGGCGGCCCGAAGGATCGTAGGTCCATTCGGTGACGTGGCCGGCGGGGGTTGTCCGGCGAATACGGTTTCCCGCCGCATCGTACGCGTTGGACAACGTACGGCCGTTGGTAGTCTCGGCCGTGATACGACCAAGGGCGTCATACGTGAGGATCAGATCCGCTTCCGGAGCGATAGCCCGGATCAGGCGGCCGGCGGCGTCGAAGTGGTAAATCGTTTCATACTGGGTTGCGTCGTGGCGCTGCGAAGTGACCCAGCCGGTGGCGTCGCGGGTGTACGCGATGATCTCTCCCGCGCCGTTCCTGTGTCGGATCAACCGGCCGGCTGCATCGTAATGGTAGGTCAATTCTCGACCGTTGAAGTCCGTCTCGGCGGCGAGGCGGCCTACCGAGTCGTAGGCGTAGCGCCAGGTGCGACCCTGTGGGTTGGTGACTTCGGTGAGGCGGAGTTCGGCGTCGTAGGTGAATTCCAACCTTGCGCCGTCGGGTCCGGTTCGGGCCGCCGGCAAGTCGAAGTGCGTCGACTCGTAGGACGTGGTGAAGCCTGCTGGGTTGACGTGGTGTCGGAGGTTGCCCTCGCCGTCCCAGGTCCAAAATTCGATCGTGCCGTCTGGGCGTTCGCGCCGTGCTGGTTGGCCTTCCACCGTCCAGGTTGTTTTGGTGGTGTGGCCCATGGGGTCGGTCAGCGTGGTGGGGCGGCCGAAGGCGTTGCGGGTGAGCTTCGTGGTGGCGCCGAGTGGGTCGGTTACCGCGATCGGGAGGCCGGCCGGGTTGGGGGTGACCGTTGTGGTGTGGCCCAAAGCGTTGGTGATGGTTGTGAGGTGGCCGGCCTCGTTGTAGGTGTGGGATGTGATGGCGCCGAGTTCGTCGGTGGTGGTGAGGAGGTTGGCGCGGGTGTCGTAGGTGTGGCTGCGGACTCCGCCGTCCAAGCCGGTGATTCTGGTCGGGCGGCACAGGGTGGGGTCGTGGTCGGCGACTGTGAAGGTGCCGTTGGGGAGGATTACGCCGGTGGTGTTGCCGGCCGCGTCGTAGGTGTACCTCGTGGTGTGGCCGAGTTCGTCGGTGATTGCGACTCGGCGGTTGTAGGAGTCCCATTCGGTGTGGCGGGTGCCGCCTGCCGGGTCGGTTTCGCGGATGACCTGGGACCAGTCGTTGTATTCGTAGGTTCGGACGGCGCCCAACGCGTCGGTCATCCTGGTGGTCCGGGATGCCTCGTCGTAGGCGAAGGTGTTGTCCAGGATGCCGTCGATGCCGGAGCCGCGTACGCAGCGGCCCGCCTCGTCGTACTCGTACTGGTACCAGGTGCCGTTGCGGTCGGTCCAGGACGTCATGCGGTGGTCGGTGTCGTAGGTGAAGCGCAGGGGGCGGCCGGAGGAGTTGACGACTTCGGTGAGGTTGCCGGCGTCGTCGTGGGTGAAGGTGACGAGGTCGACGGAGGCCGCCGGGTCGTACGTGCTCGCGTGGGTGACGGGGTCCGTGTCGAGGAGGCGCAGGCCCGTGACCAGGCTCGCCGCCGAGTCGACCGCCACCCGGTAGCCGCCCGAGTGGGTGACCTCGCGCGGCACGCCCTCCGCGTCGTAGGCGTACTCGACGCGGTTGGCGTTGCGATCCGTCAGCGCTCGCACCGGTATTCGCCGCGAGGCCGCACCCGGCAGGGCCGCGAAGGACCACGTCCACCCCCGCCGCGGGTCGGTGACCGTGAAGCTCCCGGCGCCGTCCCACGCCAGGGGCCACCGATATCCGCCCATCGGCAGCACCGGCTCGCCCGGCCTCGGCACCGGGTAGCGCAGCGTCATCCCGTCGGCGGCCGTGAACGTGACCCGGTCCGCGCCCAGACGCAGGCACTGGTCGAACGTCGACGCCCACCGCTCGCCGAAGAACCGGCCCCCGCCGAACGCCGTCCGGTGGTGCCGCTCCAGCACCAACGGCAGCGCGCCCGGCAGCGTCACGTCGGTCTGCGGCAGCACCATCTCGCCGGTGACCACGTCGATCGGCTCGCCCTCGCGTGTGCACGCCTCCGCGGCCCGGCAGCGCGGGTTGTCCCGCTTGGCGATGTTCTTCTCGACCTGCTCGGCGGGCGTCAGCGCCTTGTTGCCGCCGCGCGTCGCCAGCGTCAGGGCCAGGTCGGGCGCCACGTGGCCGAGCCAGCGGGCCGGGTTCTTCTTGAAGTCCTCCCACGAGGAGACGACCGTGTCCTGGGCGAACCCCACCGGGTCCCGGGCGATGCCGAGCATGCCGCCCGCGATGCCCTTGAGATCGGTGGCGTACGCGATCGGGTCGACGAAGGTCCGAGCCGGGTCGATCGTCCACGCGAAGCTCGCGAGCTCGAAGACTCCACTGCCGGCGCCCTTGGCGAAATCGATCCCGGCCTGGCGGAGCGTCTTCCATATGTCCGGGTCGAGGTCGAGAACGCCACGGGACTTGCGCAGTTCCAACAGCGCGTGCGCGTCGGCCCTTTCCACCCGCTCGCGCACCCGCTTCAACTGCTCCTGCGCCTCGCGCAACATGTCCGCGCCCGGGTGGCCCTCGGGCTTGTGCGGCAACGAGGGCAGGCACTCCTTGCCGACGCCGTTGGCCTTCTGCACATCCTGATCGCGCTTGGCCAGGTCGTACGACTCCTGCTCGCGCGCCTGCGCCTCGATCAGCCAGAACGCCTGCTTCGCCTTCGGGATGATCTCGTTCGCGCACTCGCCCTGGGCGAACCGCAACACCTCGGCGAACTCGCGCAACTTCGCGGCGACGCTCGGGTATTCCTTGCCGTGCAGGCCCAGGATCTCGGTGACGATCCCGAGGTCCTTGCGAAAACCCTCCGCCGCGTCGCCCTGCCAGAGGTCCTTGCCCTCGATCTTGCCGAGCCGTCCCTTGGCCTCCAACGCCTGCACCGAGAACCGGGTCAGCATGTCGGCGACCGCCTGCAACACCTCCCAGTCGCCCGGTATCAGGCCGCGAGGCTGCGAGTCGGGGGTGAGTGGTTCGCCGGATGTCAACACCGGGCGGCCTCCGTCAGTTCGTGGTGCCCATGTCGTCGCCCGCGTGGATCGAGGCCGCACCGCCGGGCGTGAAGAACCGGGCCCTGGCGTCGCGTTCGGCCGCTTCGTACTGCTGCGCGGCCATCTCCAGCGCGATCGCGATGTTCTCGCCGAGGTTGACCAGCGCGGCCATCGCCTTGCCGGCTTCGAGCACGATCTCGCCGGCCTGGAGCGGTGACGAGTAGTACTTCTGCAGCGCTTCCAGCTGCTTCTGCAACGGCTGTTGCTTCTGGGCGATTTCCCGCGCCACCGTCAGCGCTTCGATCAGCTCCGTACCGGCCCCGCGCACGAAGGCGCTGTCGACCCTGAACCCGTCGTCACCCATCCGCCGCCTCCGCGTTCCACAGACTCGCCCGCAGCCGCACCGGTCGCGGGCCGGCCAGGTCGACGGCGATGTCGTAGCCGGGCGGCAACAGCCGCAGCAGGTCGGCGCCTTCGGTGGCGAACCAGTCGCACCCGCCCCGGACGAACAGCGCCAACTGCTCCTCCGACGTGAACACCGGGACCACCCCGCCACCCGGCGGGCCGATCGCCGCGAAGCCGACCCGCTCGGGTCGTTCGCAGTACAGCCGGGCCGCGAGCAGCGCGCTCAGCAGCGCCGGCGGGTCGCCCTCGCCCGCGAGCAGCCGGCCGATCTCCCGCACGAGCGGCGATATGTCCCCCGGATCCGGTTCGGTCATGTGTACGCCCCGTCCCTCGACCGAGCGTCACCCTAGCCAATCCGTTCGCGTTCGTGTCACCGAATAGTCGCCCACAGCTACCCGTTCCCGAGCAAAGCGCGACCCGGGCTGCTACTAGGCTGGCCGAGCAGACCAGCGTGCCCCTTGATCAAGGAGAAACTCGTGCCGTCCATCGACGTCATCCACGCCCGGGAGATCCTGGACTCCCGAGGGAACCCCACGGTGGAGGTCGAGGTCGTCCTCGACGACGGCAGCTCGGGCCGTGCCGCCGTGCCGTCCGGCGCTTCCACCGGTGCCTTCGAGGCCGTCGAGCTGCGGGACGGCGACGAGTCCCGCTACGGCGGCAAGGGTGTACAAAAGGCCGTCGACGCGGTCAACGACCGCATCTACGACGAGATCGTCGGCACCGAGGCCGACGACCAGCGGCTGATCGACCAGGCGATGATCGACCTGGACGGCACCGAGAACAAGGGCGAACTGGGCGCCAACGCCATCCTCGGCGTCTCGCTCGCCGTGGCGCACGCCGCCGCCGAATCGGTGAACCTGCCGCTGTTCCGCTACCTCGGCGGCCCGAACGCGCACGTGCTTCCCGTGCCGATGATGAACATCCTCAACGGTGGTGCGCACGCGGACACCAACGTCGACATCCAGGAGTTCATGATCGCGCCGATCGGCGCGGAGACCTTCGCCGAGGCGGTGCGCTGGGGCGCGGAGGTGTACCACTGCCTCAAGTCCGTGCTGAAGGCGCGCGGCCTGGCCACCAGCATCGGCGACGAGGGCGGCTTCGCGCCGAACCTGGAGAACAACCGCGCCGCGCTGGACCTGATCGTCGAGGCGATCGAGAAGGCCGGCTACACCCCGGGCACCGACATCGCGCTCGCCATGGACGCGGCGGCCAGCGAGTTCTACACCGACGGCGCGTACGTCTTCGAGGGCGCCAAGAAGACCTCCGCCGAGATGTCGGCCTACTACGCCGAGCTGGTCGACGCGTACCCGCTGGTCTCGATCGAGGACCCGCTGGACGAGAGCGACTGGGACGGCTGGGTCGCGCTCACCGCGCAGGTCGGCGACAAGGTCCAGCTCGTCGGCGACGACCTGTTCGTCACCAACCCGGAGCGCCTGGCGCGCGGCATCGCCGAGAAGGCGGGCAACGCCCTCCTGGTGAAGGTCAACCAGATCGGCACGCTCACCGAGGCCTTCGACGCCGTGTCGCTCGCCCACCGCAACGGCTACCGGTGCATGATGAGTCACCGGTCCGGCGAGACCGAGGACACCACGATCGCGGACCTCGCCGTGGCCACGGACTGCGGCCAGATCAAGACGGGCGCCCCGGCGCGCTCCGACCGGGTCGCCAAGTACAACCAGCTGCTGCGCATCGAGGAGATCCTCGACGACGCGGCGGAGTACGCCGGCCGCGCCGCGTTCCCGCGCTTCCAGGGCTGACACCCGGTCGGGCGGGGGACCGCCGGCGCCGGATCGACACAACGGCGGGAGGACGCGTGAGCGAGCAGGGCGAGGGCGGTCGCAGGACGGCCGGGCCGACTCGGGCCGCCCGCGCGTCCCGAGCCGTCGCACCGCCGCGTCAGGCCCGCGGTACGCGCCCGGCATCGGCCCCGTCGAGGTCGGCCGGGCCGAAGCCCGCCAAGCCGAAGACCGCGGCCGGGTCCTTCAAGGACTCGGCCGCGGCGGCGAGCCTGGGTCGGCTGCGCCGGCGCGGCGGCGGCAAGTGGATCGTGCTGACCCTGGTGGTGCTGAGCCTGGCGATCGCCCTCGTCTATCCGCTGCGGCAATACCTGGCGCAGCGCTCCGACGTGGCCGACCTGCGCGAGAGCACCCGCAAGCAGCAGTCCGAGACCGAGCGCATGCGGTCCGATCTGGAGCGCTGGAACGACCCGGCGTACGTCCGGCAACAGGCGCGCGAGCGCCTGCACTTCGTCTACCCGGGCGACACCGCCTACCTGGTGGTGCCGCCGGGCGGCATTACGGGCGACCCGGCGCCGCCCACCCCGGCCCAGGCCAGCTCGCCGCCGTGGTACCGCAACCTGTGGGACTCCACCCGCGACGCGGACAAGGCCGGTACCCCGACCCCGAGCACGCCCCCGACGCCCACGAGGACACCCGCCACGTCGATCGGCTAGGCCGGTCCGGGTCTCGGCGACCCCCGGGTCGCGCGCCGTGCGACCGCGACCGGCCGCCGCGCGCGGCTCCGGGGCGGCACCCCGGTCGAACGTCGGTCCGAACCATTCAGCGAAACAGGACATACTCCCTCCATGGATCAGCAGGACATCGACGCCGTCAAGGCGCAGCTCGGCCGTACCCCGCGTGGTCTGCGCGGCGTCGCCCACCGGTGCCCGTGTGGGCTGCCGGACGTCGTGGAGACCGCCCCGCGCCTGGAGGACGGCTCGCCGTTCCCGACGCTGTACTACCTGACCTGCCCTCGGGCGGCGTCCGCGATCGGGACGCTGGAGGCGAACAACGTCATGCGCGAGATGAACGCGCGCCTGGCGGAGGACGAGGACCTGGCCGCCCGGTACGCCGCCGCGCACGAGGACTACATCGCGCGCCGGGACACGATCGAGGTGCTGGAGGGCTTCCCGTCGGCGGGCGGCATGCCGGACCGGGTCAAATGCCTGCACGTCCTGGTCGGCCACGCGCTCGCCGCCGGACGCGGCGTCAACCCGCTCGGCGACGAGGCGCTGGACGCGCTGCCCGACTGGTGGGCCAAGGGCCCGTGCGTGTGCGTGGACGCCCCCGCCGACGCCCCCGCCGACGCAACCCCTCCCGCCGCCGCTCCGCCCGCCGACGTCGCCGCCCCGGAGGACGAGACCCGATGACCCGACGCGTGGCCGCGATCGACTGCGGCACCAACTCCATCCGCCTGCTCGTCGCCGACCTGGACCCGGCCGCCGGCACCCTGGTCGACCTGGACCGCCGAATGCGGATCGTCCGACTCGGCCAGGGCGTGGACCGGACCGGCCGGCTGGCCCCGGAGGCCCTGGAGCGCACCTTCGCGGCGTGCGTCGACTACGCCGAGGTGATCCGCGAACTGGGCGCCGAGCGGGTGCGTTTCGTGGCCACCAGCGCCAGCCGGGACGCGGAGAACCGGGACGAGTTCCGCGACGGCGTCCGCAAGATCCTGGGCGTCGAGCCGGAGGTGATCTCGGGCGACGAGGAGGCCGCGCTGTCCTTCGTGGGGGCGACCCGCGAACTGGCCGGGACCGGCGCCGTCGAGACGCCCTACCTCGTGGTCGACCTCGGCGGCGGCTCCACCGAATTCGTCCTCGGCACCGACCGGCCCGAGGCGGCCCGGTCGGTGGACATCGGCTGTGTCCGGATGACCGAGCGCCACCTGCGCGACGACCCGCCGACGCCGGCCCAGATCGCCGCCGCGATCACCGACATCGAGGCCGCCCTGGACCAGGTCGCGGCCGTGGTCCCCCTGGCGCGCGCCCGCACCCTGGTCGGCCTGGCCGGCTCGGTGACCACGGTCGCGGGCATCGCGCTCGACCTGCCCGAATACGACTCGACCGCGATCCACCACGCCCGGCCGACCCTGGACCAGGTCCGCACCGTCACCGCCCGCCTCCTGGCGAGCACCCACGCCGAACGCGCGACCATCCCCGTCCTGCACCCGGGCCGCGTCGACGTCATCGCCGCCGGCGCCCTGGTCCTGCGCACGATCATGGAACGCACCGGCCTGACCGAGGTCGTGGTCAGCGAACACGACATCCTGGACGGCATCGCCTGGTCCGAGGCGGAGGCCCCGGCCGGCGAGTAGCCCCCGCCCCGCTTCCGCCCCCACGCTCGCGGGCGCGCCCCCCGACCCCCGTGGCGCGCCCGCGAGTTGGCCCCTGCGTCGACAACGAGCCGGCAGCAAACCGAACAGCCAACCGGACAGCGAGGAACAGCGAGGAACAGCGACCGAACAAGCGCCGTCGGGGAACCAACGACCCCTGTCCAACGTTCGGACACGGACGAAAGTTTGTGAATCCCTTCACATGGTCGACGGGGCAAAAGTTGGCCATGTGGGGCCGTTTTCCTCTGGTCGGCCCGGTTCGAGACGCCCCCGCCTTCGAAAACTCCGGTCGCCGACGAGCCGAGGTGGAGATCACATTGCGCCGTCCCCGCCCCCCTCGGGCAGGATCGACGCAGGTCACCGGGACCGAGTCGCCGGGTGTCGGGGTCGGATGGATCCGCCCCGACCGCCCACCGTGCACAAATGCACAAGCAAAAGGACGAAGGGTACCAGACGGCCCCTTCGGTACTGCGCGCGGCCTCGAAGCACCGGCGTCTTCGATCGGTGGATACTTCCAAACATGAGCAACACGGATCGCCCTCGCATCCTCATCGTCGGCGGCGGCTACGTTGGTCTGTACGCCGCGCAGCGCATCCTCAAGAAGATGCGCTTCGGCGAAGCGACCGTCACGGTCGTCGACCCGCGGTCGTACATGACCTACCAGCCCTTCCTCCCGGAAGCGGCCGCCGGCAGCATCTCACCGCGCCACGTCGTGGTGCCGCTGCGCCGTGTCCTGCCCAACGCCGAGATCGTCAACGGCCGGGTCACCTCCGTCGACCACGACCGCAAGGTGGCGCTCGTCGAGCCGCTGGCCGGCGAGTCCTACGAACTCGGCTTCGACTACATCGTCATCGCGCTCGGCTCCATATCGCGGACCTTCCCCATTCCCGGCCTCGCCGAGAACGGCATCGGTCTCAAGACCATCGAAGAAGCCATCGCACTGCGCAACCACGTGCTCGGGCAGCTCGACCTGGCCGACTCCACCACCGACGAGGACATCCGCCGCAAGGCGCTGACGTTCTGCTTCGTCGGCGGCGGCTTCGCCGGTATCGAGGCGCTGGCCGAGGTCGAGGACATGGCCCGCGACGCGGTGCGCTACTACAAGAACCTCAAGCGCGAGGACATGCGCTTCGTGATGGTGGAGGCGGCCAACCGCATCCTCCCCGAGGTCGGTCCCGAGCTCGGCGCGTGGACGCTGGAGCGGCTGAAGAGCCGCGACATCGAGTTCCACCTGGAGACCTCGCTCAAGTCGTGCGTCGACAAGCACTGCGTGCTCTCGAACGACGTCGAGTTCGACGCCTCGACGATCCTGTGGACCGCGGGCGTCAAGCCCAACCCGGTGCTGTCGGAGTACGGTCTGCCGCTCGGCCCGCGCGGTCACGTCGACACCCGCACCACCCTCCAGGTGGTCGGCATGGACAACGTGTTCGCCGCCGGCGACAACGCCCAGGTGCCGGACCTGGCCGTGGGCGAGGGCGCCTGGTGCCCGCCGAACGCGCAGCACGCGCTGCGGCAGGCCCGGGTCCTGGGCGACAACGTCGTCTCGGTCATGCGCGGCTTCCCGCCGCAGGAGTACAAGCACAAGAACCTCGGCGCGGTGGCCGGCCTCGGTCTGCACAAGGGCGTCGCGGTGATGTTCGGCCGGTTCAAGCTCAAGGGCCTGCCGGCCTGGCTGTTCCACCGCACCTACCACGGTGCGATGGTGCCGACGTTCAACCGCAAGTTCCGGGTCTTCGCCGACTGGACGCTGTCGGCGTTCTTCCGGCGCGAGATCGTCTCGCTCGGCGCGATGGAACACCCGCGCGACGAGTTCGCCGAGGCGGCGCTGCCCGCGCCCCGGCCGGCCGCGGAGCCCGTGGCCAAGTCGTAGGTCGTTCGCGACACGGAGCCCGGTACGCCCTGTGCGTACCGGGCTCCGTCGCGTTCGCTCAGCTCGTGCGCTGGGCCTCGAAGCGCTTCATGCGTTCCAGGACCAGGTCGGAGGTCGGCGCGGCCATCTCGTCGACGATCCGGCCGTCGGCCAGGAACACCACGCGGTCCGCGTAGGAGGCCGCGTTCGGGTCGTGGGTGACCATCACGATGGTCTGGCCCAGGTCGTAGACGCTGCTGCGGAGGAAGCCCAGGACCTCGGCGCCGGAGCGCGAGTCGAGGTTGCCGGTCGGTTCGTCGGCGAAGATGATCTCCGGTTTGCTCGCCAGCGCGCGGGCGCACGCGACGCGCTGCTGCTGGCCGCCGGACAACTCGCTCGGCCGGTGCCTGAGCCGGTCGCGCAGCCCGACGGTCTCGATCACATGGTCGAGCCAGGCCTTGTCGGGCTTGACCCCCGCGATGTCCATCGGGAGCGTGACGTTCTCCAGCGCGGTGAGCGTGGGCAGCAGGTTGAACGACTGGAAGACGAAACCGACCTTCTCCCGGCGGAGCAGGGTGAGCTGTTTGTCGTTCAACGTGGACAACTCCGCGTCGCCGAGTCGCACCGAGCCGAACGTGATCGAGTCGAGCCCCGCCATGCAGTGCATCAGCGTGGACTTGCCCGACCCGGAGGGCCCCATGATCGCGGTGTACTCCGCGCGCCGGAAGCCGACCGAGACGCCGTCGAGCGCGATCACCCGCGTCTCGCCCTCGCCGTAGACCTTGGTCAGGTCGGTGGCGACGGCGGCGAGCGCGCCGTGCGTCCCGACTCCCGCGATGGGTTCGGTGGCGGTCACAGGAGACCTCTTTCCTCGGGGCTGCGCAGGGCGACGGAATGGTTCCGATTCGTGCTGCCTACCCACGCTTCCCCAAGATTGCGCATGATCCGGGACGCCTGATCACACTTACTCACGCTTCGCCGGTTTCGCTCACGCATGGTCCAAATCGATCGCGCCAAGCGGTGCCGGCGGCGGACTCGCGCCCCTCCGGCGACCGGTCGTCGGCCGCCAGTCGGCCGTCCCGAAGTGGGACTCCCGACTCGACCGGGGCGCCGCGCAAGCGCGGCCGAATGCGGTATATCCCCTGCTCAGGCGCCTCAAAGCACCCATTCGGCATCATCCGTGCGGCATCGGGACGGGTTGCCCTTCGTCGCTCTCCGCTATCGAACGGGTCGCCGAGAGTCGTTTGCGGCGTCACGAAATTCAGGGGGTCAACCCGGTGCGCCGGGGCCGCTACGCTCAGCATCGCCCCCGGATGGTGGAACGCAGACACGAGGAGCTTAAACCTCCTTGACCGCAAGGTCGTGCGGGTTCGAGTCCCGCTCCGGGGACCAGATGATCATGGCTCTGAGCTGCAAGAACGCCGTATCGTTGCGAACTCGCGACGGCGGGCCCCGGTGGTCTGGACCACCAACCGGATGATTTCCCGGGCCCGCGGGCCACCTCGACTCGCGAACAGCGCCGGGTGCTCCCGCGTTCACAGCGATCGGCTTCGCGATGGATTCCATCCGACTTTTTATGACCGGACAGTGACCACGGGCACAAATCGCGTGTCCGGGGACGTTGAAGGGGAAGGATGGAGCCCCCGAGAGCTTTACTCGGGGATTACTCTCTTAAGCCACGACCCCCACCCGGGGGCATGGAGGAGATGACATGAGGAGCAGCAACCCGGTGCTCACGCGGCGGGGGGCGTTCGAGACCGGCCGGCAGCAGCAGGCCGGCTACGGAGCGCCGCAGCCCGGGCCGCAGGGCGCCCCGTTCGGCGGGCCGCAGCAGCCGCCGATGCAACCGATGACCCCCGAGCAGCTTCAGGAGATGTACCGGGCGCAGTCCGCCGGTCCGCTCCAGACCGGCCGGATGACGATCGACGACGTGGTCGCGCGTACCGCGATGACGTTGTTGACGGTCGTCGTCACCGGTGCGCTGTCGTGGGCCTTCCTGCCGTTCGAGAACTTCGGCTGGGCGGTCGGCGCCGCGCTCGCGGCGTTCGTCGTCGCGATGGTCCTGACCTTCAAGCGGGAGATCAGCCCGGCCCTGGTGCTGACCTACGCCGCGCTCGAAGGTGTGTTCCTGGGCGCGATCAGCCACGCGTTCGAGCAGCGGTACAGCGGCATCGTGGTTCAGGCCGTCCTCGGCACGGCCGCCGTGTTCGTCGGCATGCTGGTCGCGTACAAGTCCGGCTGGATCAAGGTGACCAGCCGCTACGCGCGCATCGGTCTCGCGATCGCGATCGGCTTCGTCACGCTCATGCTCGTCAACGGACTGGCGATGCTGATCGCCGGCGGCGACGGCCTCGGCCTGCGCAGCGGTCCGCTGGGCATCGTGATGGGCATCCTCGGCATCCTCATCGGCGCGTTCTTCCTGTCCCTCGACTTCAACGAGATCGAGCAACTGGCCGCCCAGGGCGTTCCGGAGAAGGAGGCGTGGCGGTCGGCGTTCGGCCTGACCGTGACCCTCGTGTGGATCTACCTGGAGGTCCTGCGCCTGCTGTCGATCCTTCGGGACTGACGCGGGTGGCGGGCCCCGTGCCCGACAACGCCGAAGCGGCGGTGCCCCCACTCGGGGGCACCGCCGCTTTCGCGTTCGCGGGATCGGCGGAGGGGTGCGGGGGCGTCGTGTGTGTGCGATCAGCGTGATGGCGGTCTTCGACGGGGGGCCGGCAGCGGATCGGCCGAGGGTCGGCGGATCAGCTGACTCCGCCCGGCGCGTGCCGGCGGCGCTCGTGCTCGCGGACGATGGCGAGGGCGTGGCCGTGTCCGAGGTTGTGCTCGCCCTGGAGCCAGGAGACCCGGTCCTCGAACCGGGAGAAGGCCGGACCGGCCTCGATCTCCCGGAACCATTCGGGGAGTTCGCGGCCGGTGCAGGCGGGCACCCGGGCCACGAGGTTGCGGTGGGTCTCTTCGGAGAAGTGCAAGGACATAAGCGCCTCCGGTGAGCGTTCCGTTACCCGAGCGTGCATGACGGGCGAACGGTTGGCAAGCGGTCGAAGCCGGCCCACACGCGGTGCGCGCGCTGGGTACGCTCCGGTTATGTCGTCCCGCATCCCCATCCCGCCGGTCGGGAAACCGTCCGTTTCCCTCATGGTCGACCTGGCCCCGTTCGTCAAGGAGTCCGGCGCGGTCGCCGACCGGCTCCGCCACCTGTCCGAGGCCCGGCTCAAGGCCCCGCTGACCGCCCGTCAGGAGGGCGCGCCGAGCCGGGCGGGCGCGGCGCTCGCGCTGGCCCAGTGCCTGGCCGATCTGGCCGCCGCGGTGGAGGGCGAACCCCGGCGCGAGGTGCCGGATCTGGGGGTGTTCGTGGTCGGCGACCAGATCGCGGTGACGTCGGGTGATCTGGCCGCGGCGCTGGAGCCGTTGGCCGAGGAGCACCCGCTGGGCCTGGACGACGGCGAGCCGGCGACGGCGGGCGATGTGGTGCGCCGCGCCCGGGAGATGGTGCGGGAGTTGGCCGCGGCGATCTGACGCGCCCGGCCGCGGCGCCGGCTACGCGGGAGGGCGGACGTACAGGCGGTCGGCGAGGGCGTAGGTGGTGTCCTCGTCCACGCCGAAGGTCAGCGTCCAGCCGCCGCCGATCTGCGAGGTGCCGAGCAGCCGGACCGGGCGGCCCAGGGACAGCGCGATCTCGATCAGCGTGGTGGCCTCCGGGTCGCCGGGCATCACCACCAGCGAGCTGCCGTCGGCGAAGTCGAGCACGTCCAGGCCGCCGGCGCCGGTGGGCGATCCGGTGCGCACGTGTGTGACCGGGGTGCCGCCGGCGACCAGGCCGGTGAGGTAGCCGGCGGTCAGGTGGGTGGGCAGCAGCGGGGTCAGGTTCTCCGAGGGGTGCGGGCGGCGGGCGCCGTCCTCGTCCGGCTCGGGGCGGTCGTCCGGGCGGTCGTCGCGCGCGTGCCCCGGCACGGTCAGCGCCGGCCGCTCCGGCTCGCGGCTGCGGAAGAGGTGGTCGACGAACGCCCGGTCCCGGACGTCGGCGCCGGCCCGGGCTCGGCGGCGTCGGGCCAACCGTCGCACGACGGTGGTCACCGCGACGGCGCATGCCGCGGTGAGCAGGACGGGGACGATGTAGACGTTCGGCATGATCCGCAACCCTCGGCCGACCCGGAGAACCCTTCCCTTCCAGGGTCGCGCCGCCGACGCCTTGCCGCCAGGGCGCGACGTCCCGGCGGGACGGGAGCTCGGACCCACGCGGCGGGGCCGGCTCGGCGGGCGCGTCGCCCCCGCGCGGCCGGCCCGGGTGTCCCGGACCGGCCGCGCGGCTCGTCGGCTCGACCGACGCGGTTCGTGCGGGTCAGCTCATGCGCTCCAGCACCATGGCCATACCCATGCCGCCGCCGACGCACATGGTCTCCAGGCCCCACTGCTTGTCGTGCCACCGCAGCGAGTTGATCAGCGTGCTGGTGATCCGCGCGCCGGTCATGCCGAACGGGTGGCCGATCGCGATCGCGCCGCCGTTGACGTTCACCTTGTCCAGGTCGAAGCCGAGGTCCCGGTAGGACGGGATGACCTGCGCGGCGAACGCCTCGTTGATCTCGACCAGGTCGATGTCGGCCGTGGTCAGGCCGGCGCGGGCCATCGCGATCCGCGAGGCCTCGACCGGGCCGTAGCCCATGATCTCGGGCGACAGGCCGGACACGGCGGTGGAGACGATCCGGGCGAGCGGGGTCAGGCCCAGTTCGCGGGCCTTGGTGTCCGACATCACGATCACGGCGGCGGCGCCGTCGTTGAGCGGGCACGCGTTGCCGGCGGTGATCGTGCCGTCGGGGCGGAAGACCGGCTTGAGGCCGGAGACGCCTTCGAGCGTGGTGCCCGCGCGCGGGCCGTCGTCCTTGCTCACCACGGTGCCGTCGGCCAGGGTGACCGGGGTGATGTCCTCGGCCCAGAAGCCGTCGGCGATCGCCTTCTCGGTGCGGTTCTGCGAGCGCACCGCGAACTCGTCCTGCTCCGCGCGCGAGACGCCCTTGTGCTGGGCCAGGTTCTCCGCGGTGAAGCCCATCCCGATGTAGACGTCGGGGAGCAGGCCGGCCTCGCGCGGGTCGGACCAGGTCGAGCCCTCTTCGACCGCGGCGGCGGTGCGGGCCGCGGCGTCGGCGAACAGCGGGTTCTTGGTGTCCGGGATCGAGTCGCTGCTGCCCTTGCCCCGGGTGCTGGTGACCATCTCGACGCCGGCGGAGATGTACGCGTCGCCCTCGCCCGCCCGGATCGCGTGCATCGCCATCCGGGTGGTCTGCAGCGAGGAGGAGCAGTAGCGGGTGATCGTGGTCCCGGGCAGGTGGTCGTAGCCGAGCAGGACCGCGACGTTGCGGCCCATGTTGAAGCCCTGCTCGCCGCCCGGCAGGCCGCAGCCCAGCATCAGGTCGTCGATGTCCTTCGGGTCCAGCGCCGGGACCTTGTCCAGGGCGGCGCGGACCATCAGGGCGGTCAGGTCGTCCGCCCGCAGGTCCTTCAGCGAACCCTTGAAGGCGCGGCCGATCGGGGAACGGGCGGTGGCGACGATGACTGCTTCGGGCATCGGGACTCCTATGTGGTCTTCGCGGCCGTCGGTACGAGGACCCCGCGAGGACTCTCGTCGGTACGGATGCGCAACTGACGCTTGAAGTTACTGCCTGGTAGCCGAAAACGGGAGGGGCGGATCGTGCGACCTGTCCCACGCCCGAACTGACGGCCAGTCAGATTTCTTCCGCCACATTACCCCGGACGTCCTCGAATGGGCCCGACAGACCCGAACCGCCGTCCGCCCCGGGCTTCCCGCCGTCCGTCCCGGGCCCCTCGGCGGCCTCGGAAGGGCCCTCCGGGTCCATCGTGGCGGGGGTCGGGATCTGCTGCCGCCGACGGTGGCGAAGCAGCGCCCAGCGCCCGCGCGGGCCGCGTTCGCGACCGCCCACGTCGGTGCCGGCCACCTCGGTGCCGCCCTCGGCCGCGGCCTCGATCGCGGCCTGCGCGATGGGCAGCACACCCTCGCCGCGGAAGCTGTCCGGGCGCACCTCGTCCAGCGGCCACAGGTCGAGCGCGGCGCACAACGACGGCAGCGAGGCCATCGCGGCGGTGGCGTAGCCCTCGATCGAGGGGTGGAAGCGGTCCGGGCCGAACATCGCCTTGGGGCGGGCCAGGAACTCCGGCCCGAGCAGCGCGCCGAGCGAGACGGTACGCCCGCCCGCCTCGACCACCGCGATGGTCTGCGCGGCGGCCAGATTGCGGCTCCACTGCCGGGCCAGGTAGCGCAGCGGCTGCGCGATGGGCTCGATCGTGCCCAGGTCGGGGCAGGTGGCCACGACCACCTCGACCCCGGAGGCGATCAGTCGACGGGTGGCCTGTTCGAGGTGGCGCACCGACTCGGCGGGGCGCATCCGGTGGGTGACGTCGTTGGCGCCGATCATGATCATCGCCACGTCGAGTTCGTGCCGCAGGGCGAGCGTGACCTGGCGCTCCAGGTCCGAGGACTGGGCGCCGGACAGTGCGACGTTGACCAGCCGCACCGGCTGTTCGGCGACCGCGGCCAGGCCGGAGGCGAGCAGCGCGCCGGGAGTCTGCATCGGGTCCTCGACGCCGAGGCCGGCGGCGGTGGAGTCGCCGATCACGGCGAAGACGATCGGCTCGTCGGACTGGTCCCCGTACTCGCCGTACACACCGTCCGCGGTCGGCGGTTCGCCGTCGGGCTCGCCCACCGTGCGGCGGGCCATCTTGGCCTCCGTGTACAACACCGCGAACATCGCCCCGGTCAGCACGCCCACACCGCCGCCGCCGAACGCCGCGGCGGCGGCGACCCGGCGGGCCATCCGGGTACGCATCATCGCCGTGCTCCGCGGCCTGCCGTCGTGTCCAAGGCCTCGGTCTCCTCCCCGTCACGGACTCCACGCCGACCCTAACCGACCGTCAGGTTCGTCGGCGGGTACCGGACGGCGCGCCGGCGCGGGCGCGTTGGATCGGGTCCGCGCGGACGCCCGACGCCGAACGGCACGGGTGCCCGTGCGGCTGCCCGCCGCGGAGCGCGCGAGGGTCGACGCCGCCATCCGCCCTGGAGCCGGAAAGGGGCCACTAGGCTGGGAGAAGTTCGCGCAATGTGAGGATTTCGGGCCATCCGGCCCCGGCTGATGCGCACTCATGGCGGAGGTTCCGTGCGGTACCACGAATCCATGCTCGACCTGATCGGGGACACCCCCCTCGTCAAGCTCAACTCCGTCACCGCGGGGTTGTCGGCGACGGTGCTGGCGAAGGTCGAATACTTCAACCCCGGCGGTTCGGTGAAGGACCGCATCGCCGTGCGGATGATCGACGCGGCCGAGCAGTCGGGCGCGCTGCGTCCCGGCGGCGTGATCGTCGAGCCCACCTCCGGCAACACCGGCGTCGGGCTCGCCATGGTCGCGCAGCGGCGCGGATACAAGTGTGTGTTCGTCTGCCCGGACAAGGTCAGCATGGACAAGATCAACGTGATGCGGGCGTACGGGGCCGAGGTGGTGGTCTGCCCGACCGCCGTCGACCCCGAGCACCCCGACTCGTACTACAACGTCTCGGACCGGCTGGTGCGCGAGACGCCCGGCGCGTGGAAGCCGGACCAGTACTCCAACCCGGAGAACCCGCAGTCGCACTACCTCTCCACCGGCCCCGAGTTGTGGGAGCAGACCGACGGCCGAATCACCTGCTTCGTGGCGGGCGTCGGCACCGGCGGCACCATCTCCGGGACGGGACGGTTCCTCAAGGAGGTCTCCAACGGCGGCGTGCGGGTGGTCGGCGCCGACCCCGAGGGCTCGGTGTACTCCGGCGGCAGCGGCCGGCCGTACCTGGTCGAGGGTGTGGGGGAGGACTTCTGGCCGACCGCGTACGACAACGCGGTGCCGGACGAGATCATCGCGGTGTCCGACCGGGACTCGTTCCTGATGACCCGTCGGCTCGCCCGCGAGGAGGGCCTGCTCGTCGGCGGCTCGTGCGGGATGGCCGTGGTCGCGGCGCTGCGCGCGGCCGAGCGGCTGGGTCCCGACGACGTGGTCGTGGTGCTGCTGCCGGACTCCGGGCGCGGCTACCTGAGCAAGATCTTCAACGACGAGTGGATGGCCGACTACGGCTTCCTGGACGCGGACCAGGGCGAGGCCACCGTGGCCGACATCCTCGCCCGCAAGCAGGCCGACCTGCCGGCGCTGGTGCACGTGCACCCGGAGGAAACGGTCGGCGACTCCATCGCGATCCTGCGCGAGTTCGGGGTCAGCCAGATGCCGGTGGTCAAGCCCGGAGCCGGGCACCCCGACGTGATGGCCGCCGAGGTGGTCGGCTCGATCGCCGAGCGCGACCTGCTGGACGCGCTGGTGGCCGGCCGGGCGTCGGCGGGCGACCCGCTGGAGAAGTTCATGTCGCCGCCGATGCCGGTGATCGGCTCCGGCGAGCCGATCGCACGGCTGGCGCGGGTGCTGGAGCAGGCCGACGCGGCGCTGGTGCTCGTGCACGGCAAGCCGCAGGGCGTGGTCACCCGGCAGGACCTGCTCGGCCACCTGGCGGGCTGAGTCGCCCGCGTTTCGCCACCGGGGCACGACGTCATCGGATCGGTTCACCGAGGACACGTTCACGTAGTCGACGCGTAACACCGTCTCGACACCGTGGGGGTTCGACGGGGACGGATCGCGAGGACCGCTCCGGTGGCGAAAGGCGGTGCGGTGATGGAGACGACGACTGCGGCGGTGCGGGGTCGGGCCAGGCTCACCATGGTGGGCGGGGCCGGCGTGGGCGAGTGGCCCGCGCGGGTACGGGTGCGCACGGCCCGGATCGAGGACGCCGCCGAGGTCCGCGCGATGCACGAGCGGTGCTCGCCGGAGACCCGGCGATTGCGCTACTTCACCTCGACGCCGCGATTGCCGGAGAGTGCCCTGGGTCGGCTGCTCGTGCCGGCCGACGGGCTGAGCCTGGTGGCGGTCGGCCCCGACGGGGCGATCGGCGCGCTGGCCACGCTGTTCCACCCCGAGGGGGAGCGGATGGGGGAGGTGGCGCTCCTGGTCGAGGACGGGTGGCAGCGGCACGGTCTCGGTACGACGCTGCTGCGCTCGCTGGCGGAGCACGCGGCGGCGCGTGGGGCGATGGGGGTGCGGGCGCACGTACTGCCGTGGAACCGGCGGATGCTCGCGTTGTTCGAGCGGGCCGGGCTGGTCGGCCGGTGCGGCTACGAGGACGGCGTGGTGCTGGTGGAGGCGGAGCTGCCGGCGGGGGCGCTCTCGACGGGACGGTGCGCGTAGGCGGGCTGGCATACGCAGTCGGGGTGGCGTTCCGGGGGGATGACGCCCGAGAGGCGGCACGAGGGGCGGCACGAAGAGTGGTCGCGGACCTGCCCGTTTGCCTCTGAGGCAAGTTAATTGCCTCTCCGGTCCACGCCTGCCTAGTCTCGAAGCATGGTCGCTCCTCCAAGTTACGACACTGGTGATCCCGACCCGGAACCCGCCGGCCCGGAATCCGCCGAGGCCGAGGCGGTGCCGACCGGGCTCGGTGATCGACTGCGCGCGGCCCGGCTGGCGAACGGCTTCAAGCTCGACGAGGCCGCCCGGCTGACCAGGCTCTCCGTCGCCTACCTCTCCCGGCTCGAACACGAGCGCCGGCAACCGTCGTTGCCCGCGCTGCTCACCCTGGCCCGGGTGTACAACACCACCGTCTCCGAACTCCTCGGCGAGGACGCCGCGGCGAGCGAGCCCGTGGTCCGCGCCCGATCGGCCGAGCCGGTCGAGGCGCACGGCTGGACCTACTGGCGCGTGGGCAGTCCGCGACGCGGCATGCAGGCGCTGCGGGTACGGGTGCCGGCGGGGCGGGCTGACGGGCCCGGCCGGGTGCATCCGGGCGAGGAGTGGCTGTACGTCCTGAGCGGGCAGCTCCGGCTGACCCTGGACGGGGCGACCCACCTGCTCGCGCCCGGCGACGTGGCGCACTTCGACTCGGGCCTCGCGCACCGCATGGAATCGGCCGACGCGTACCTGCCCGTCGAGTTCCTGATGGTCCACGCGGCGCCCGCGCTGGTCGCGTTCTCGCCGTGCCTTCCCGCCCACATATGAGGAGTTCGCCGTGATGGAGAGCGAGAAGAGCCGGGCGACCGGGATGTGGATCCGGATCGCGATCTACATCCTCGGATTCTCCGTGGTCTTCGGGGCGCTGATGTTCACCGCCGTGACGTACGGCCACCGCTGAGCGCGCGGGCGACGTGGCGGCGCGGGAGTGCGCGGCGCGTCAGCACGCCGGGGGTCGGCCGCGGGCCCGTAGGCTCGCGCCCATGGAAAACCCGACTTCCTCCGAGTCCACGACCCGCTACATCCGGCTGAACCTCGAAATCGTGCTCGAGGTCACCGACGCGGACGCGCTGCGCGCCGCCGCGTTGGACAGCGTCAAGGCCGACGAAGAACTGTCGTCCGGCGACCGGGCCGACGCCATGGCCGCGATCGAGAGCGACCTGGCCGAGTCCGTCTCGTACCTGATCGACCCGTTCAGCCTGGTCGAGGAGATCGCCGGTACCGAACTGAGCGAGGCCGGCTGGCAGTCCGAGGGCGCCGAATACCTGCCCGAGGACGACGACGAGGACGACGAGGACGCCTGACGCGCCCCGGGACCCACCCGTTCCGTCCCGGCTGCCTCGGCCCGGCCTCCGACTCCCACGCACCCCGACCCGCGCACCCCGACCCGCGCACCGAGTCCGTCCGTCCCCCGCGCCCCGCAAAGCCCCGGCTTCGCGGGGCGCGGTTCGTTGCCGCTCGATCGCGCGCGCCCCGTCGGGCGGGTGGTGCGCCGGCGCCCGGCACCGGCGTACGGCCCAAGCGGGCCTCCACGTAGGGGTGAATCGGCGGCGAACCGGCCGGCCGGGCGTTGCCCATCGGCGTGGGCTTCGTTGTCCCACGTGCCGCATCCGTTCGTGCGGCACTGTGACATGGAGGAAGAATGAACACGGTCAAGAAGGCGGCCTTCATCACCGTCGCCGCCGGTGGCATCCTCGCCGCGGGCATCGGTGGCGCCAGCGCCAGCTCGGACGCGGACGGTGCCGCCGTCAACTCCCCGGGTGTCGTCTCGGGCAACAACATCCAGGTTCCGGTGCACGTCCCGGTCAACCTGTGCGGCAACAGCATCAACGTCGTCGGCCTGGTGAACCCGGCGTTCGGCAACGTCTGCGTCAACGCCGGCTGACGTTTCGCACCATCGCGGTGGGCGCTGTACGGGGCAACCGGTCCCGGGACGGCGCCCTCTGGCGTTTCCGGGCCGCTTCCGGATGCCGGGCGGGTCGCGGTCGACCCGCCCGGCATCCGGGACCGGGATCCCGCTCAGGCGTGTGTGCCGCCGTCGATGCGCAGCGACGTGCCGGTGACGAACTTGCCGTCGTCGGAGGCGAGCGCGGCGATCATGCCGGCGATCACGTCCGGGTGGGCCATGCCGTCGCCGATGATCGGCATCAGCTTGCCGAACAGCTCCCAGTCGGCGTCCTCCGGAACCTGGTTCGGGGTGTCGTCGACGATGCCGCTGGAGATGCTGCCGGGCGCGACGTTGACCGCGCGCAGCCCCTGGCGGCTGTACTCCAGGGCGATCGCGTGGGTGAACGCGTCGATCGCGCCCTTGCTGGCCGCGTAGGCCGCCATGTAGGGATGCGCGAAGCTCGCCGAGGTCGAGCTGAAGTTGATCACCACACCGTTGCCGGTTTCGAGCAGCGCGGGCAGTGCGGCGCGGGTCATCAGGAACGTGCCGGTCAGGTTGATCGTGATGATCTGGTTCCACTTGTCCAGCGGGAAGGTGTGGGTGTGCCCCGCCCGCAGGATGCCCGCGGCGTTGACGAGCACGTCCAGGCCGCCGAACCGCTCGACGGTCTCGGCCACGCCGGTGCCGACCGCGGCCTCGTCCGACACGTCCAGCACGCCGGTGGTCAGCCGGGCGTCGAGGCCCTTCTCCGCCGCCATCGCGCGGGTCTTGTCCAGCCCGTCGGCGTTGACGTCGACCGCGTGTACGGAACCCGCCTCGCTCAGCAGTCGCAGCACCGTGGCCTGGCCGATGCCCGAGCCGCCACCGGTGACGATGATGCGCCGATCCTGGAACCGCTCCACAGTGTTTCCTCCTTGGCCGGGGTGCAGGGGTCCCATCACAGGCGGTTCCCCATGCGGGAGCAAGCCTCCTGAACGGTTGGCCGGGAGTGAAATGAAACATGTTCCTGTCGCTCGACAGGAACGACGGGCCGCCGATAGGCGGCCGCCGGAGCGCGGCCGGACCATGGCGGGACCGCCCGCCGGGTGGCCGATCCGGGCCCGCGTGCCGCCCGGTCGGGGCCGATCGGATTAATTCGCCCGGATTGCGTGAGGAACCGACCGGGAAGGGGTCACACCTGTGTGAGGGGAGCCCCACCTTCACGAACGCGGCGAAAGACGAGGTCCAGTCATGGCAGACGACGTACCCACCCGCCCGGCGACCAGGAGCGGCACGAGCCCGGAGCGCGTCGAGCGCTCGTCGACCGGAGGGTCCAGCGCCTCGCACATGACGGAGGTGACCGCGCTGGCCACCGACCGCGGCCGCACCTCGATCGCGGACGGCGTGGTGGCCAAGGTCGCCGGCCTCGCGGCGCGCGAGATCCCGGGGGTGTACGCGCTGGGCAGCGGGGTCTCCCGGGCGTTCGCCGCGATGCGCAAGGCGGTCCCGGGCGGTCGTCCCGACGTCGCGCGCGGAGTCAGCGTCGAGGTCGGCGAGAAGCAGTGCGCGGTCGACCTGAGCCTGGTCGTCGAATACGGCGCGCCGATCGCCGAGGTCGCCGCGGCTGTGCGCGACCACGTGATCGAGTCGATCGAGCGGATGACCGGCCTGGAGGTGGTCGAGGTGGACATCTCCGTGGACGACATCCACATCGAACAGGACGAGGACGAGGGCTCCACGCGCAACCTGGCCTGAGCCGGGAACGCCGCGAGGGCGGGACCGGGGATCGCCCCGGTCCCGCCCTCGCTCGTCGACGCGGATCGGTCGGCGGACCCGCGCGGACCGGTCAGCGCCGCCGACCGCGCATGCCCAGCCCGACGGCGCCCACCACGATCATCACGAGCGAGGCCGCCAACACCGACCAGGACATCGTGTCCAGCGAGTCGGTGAACACCCCGTAGACGGCCTCGATGCCGTCCCGGTTCAGCGTGTTGCGGGCGGCCAGCTCGTCGGCGACCGGACCGCTCGCGGCGTTGACCAGGATCAACAGCAGGCCGCTGGTGAGGAACAGCCCGACGCCGGTCATCACCAGCGCGCGGAACCGGTTGACCGCGACCGCCAGGCCGAGCACCAGGAGTACCAGGGCCAAGATCGGCAACCACCGGCCCGCGTCGTCCACCGCCTGGAGCGCGTCCCGACCCTGCTTCGCGTCGGAGGCGTGCGGCAGTTGCGCGAGGTCGATCGGGATGCTGGTCGGCAGGCCCGCCTTGGAGACCGGGATTCCGGCCTTGTTCAACTGGCCCACGATCGCGTCGACCGGGCTCTTCAGGTTGACCACGACCTCGTCGCCGTTGGTCTGCACGTTCTTGCTGTCCCGGCCCAGGAGCGAGGACAACACCACGTCGTGCGCCGTGGCCACGCCGTCCTTCCAGATCGCCTTGAACGTCGGCTTGGCGATCTCCTCGGTCACCGCCGTCTGCACCACCTGGCGCGGCACCTGGTTCCGGACTCCGGGCGGCAGTTGCCGGATCACCTCGTCGGTCATCAGCCGCGCGACCTCGCTGCGGATCGCCGACTCGTCGATCAGCTCGACCGCGTTGTCCGTGAACCCCTGGTCGGAGACCACCTCCCAGCGCAACCACAGCGCCGACAGGGCCGGGATCGACAACAGCACGGCCAGCACCAGGCTGATCCCGGCGACGGTGCCGCGCAGCGCGCCGAACGCGGGTCGGGCGGGCTGCGGTCGCGGCGGCGCGCCGTGCCCGCCGCCGGGCGCGCCCGGGCCGCCGGGACGGTACCCGCCACCCGGGTCGTACGGCGGCGGGGCGGGTGTGGCCGCGTAGGGCGGGGGCGGGGGCGGGTAGCCGCCACCCTGGCCCGGATACGAGCCCGGGGACGAGTGCATCGCGCTTCCTCCGTCGTAGTCGGCGGACCGCCGTGCGGTTCGGCCCGGTCCCGGAAGGGTCTCACCCACTTCCCGCTGCCACTGCCGCATATCCGGTCTTGTGCCTGTTCGGTGACACCGCGGATGCCGGCCGGGTCGATACCGGGGATCCGCGGAGCCGGGCATAGCCTGCGGGGATGGACAGTGTGGACAACGCACCGCAAGCCGGCCGCCGGCGACCCCGGGTGGGCCATATCCAGTACCTCAACTGCCTGCCCATCTACTGGGGCCTGGCACGCACGGGCACGCTGGTGGATCTGGAGCTCACCAAGGACACTCCGGACAACCTCAACGACGCCCTGGTGCGCGGCGACCTCGACATCGCGCCGATCAGCGTCGTCGAATTCCTGCGGCACGCGGAGGACCTCGTGGTGCTGCCGGACATCGCGGTGGCCGCCGACGGGCCCGTGATGTCGGTCATGCTGATCAGCCAGGTGCCGATCGAGGAATTGGACGGCTCCCGGGTCGCCCTCGGCTCGCAGAGCCGCACGGGGGTCCGGCTGGCCCGGCTGCTGCTGGAGGAGAGGTACGGCGTACGGCCGAAGTTCTTCACCTCGGCGCCCGACCTGGGCCTGATGATGCAGGAGGCGGACGCCGCCGTGGTGATCGGCGACGTCGCGTTGCGGGCGACGCTCTACGACGCGCCGCGCCTGGGCCTGAAGGTCTACGACCTGGCCGAGGAGTGGAAGCAGTGGACCGGGCTGCCGTTCGTCTTCGCGGTGTGGGCCGCGCGCCGCGACTTCCTGGCCGCGCATCCCGCCGAGGTGCGCGAGGTGCACCGGGCCTTCCTGGAGTCGCGCGACCTGTGCATGCGCGAGGTGGACAAGGTCTGCGAGCACGTGGCCCGGTGGGAGGCGTTCGACGCGGCCACGCTGGAGCGCTACTACACCGAGGCGCTCGACTACTCGCTGGGCGCGCGCCACCTGGCCGGGATCGCCGAGTTCGCCCGCCGTACCTCGCACGACACCGGGTATCCGGCCGACGTCCGGGTGCGGCTGCTCGACGCCCCGCAGGCTTCGTGAGCGCGCCGGATAGGCTCGTTCGCGAGTCGCAGTCGTTCCACTCGTATTCGTTCCATGCGGAGGCTTCCCCGTGATCAGCGATCTCCAGCCGGTCCTGGACCGGGCCGCCGACGGTGGGCGGATCACGCCCGAAGAGGCACTCGCGCTGTACGTCCACGCGCCGCTGCACGCGCTGGGTCGCGCCGCCGACGCGGCCCGCCGCAAGCGCTACGCGGACACCGTCGACATCGCGACGTACATCATCGAGCGCAACATCAACTACACGAACGTGTGCGTCACCGCGTGCAAGTTCTGCGCCTTCTACGCCCCGCCCAAGAGCGAGAAGGGCTGGGTCCGGGAGATCGACGACATCCTGCGCCGGTGCGCGGAGACGGTCGAACTCGGCGGCACCCAGATCATGTTCCAGGGCGGGCACCACCCCGACTTCGGCGTCGAGTACTACGAGCGCTCGTTCGCCGCGATCAAGGCCGCGTTCCCGCAGCTGGTGATCCACTCGCTCGGCGCGTCCGAGGTCGCGCACATGGCCAAGGTGTCCGGGGTGGGCATCGAGGAGGCCATCTCGCGGATCCACGCGGCGGGGCTGGACTCGTTCGCGGGCGCCGGCGCCGAACTGCTCCCGGAGCGTCCGCGCACCGCCATCGCCCCGCTCAAGGAGTCGGGCGAGCGCTGGCTGGAGATCATGGAGACCGCGCACGGCCTGGGCGTCGAGTCCACCTCGACGATGCTGATGGGCACCGGCGAGACCAACGCCGAGCGGATCGAGCACCTGCGGATGATCCGCGACGTGCAGGACCGCACCGGCGGCTTCCGGGCCTTCATCCCGTACACCTACCAGCCGGAGAACAACCACCTGAAGGGGCGCACCCAGGCCACCCTGCTCGAATACCTGCGCCTGATCGCGGTCGCCCGGCTGTTCCTGCACAACGTCGCGCACATCCAGGGCTCGTGGCTGACCACGGGCAAGGAGGCCGGCCAGCTGACCCTGCACTACGGCGCGGACGACCTGGGCTCGGTCATGCTGGAGGAGAACGTGGTCTCCTCCGCCGGCGCCAAGCACCGCTCGAACCGGATGGAACTGCTGCACCTGATCCGCGCCGCCGGCCGCATCCCCGCGCAGCGCGACACCACGTACAACCACCTGATCGTGCACGACGACCCGGCGAACGACCCGGTCGACGACAAGGTCGTCTCCCACCTGTCCTCCACGGCCCTGACCGGCGGCACCGCCCACCCCGAACTCAAGGTCGTCGACGCGCGCTGAACCCGGCTTGGCAGGATGGGCGCATGTCGTTGACGTTGCATGTTGCGCCCGTTGTCTTGTCGATGGTCGACGCGGAGCCCATTCGTGACGGTGCCGTGCTCGTGGAGGACGAGCGCGTCGTCGCGGTGGGGCCGCGGGCCGAGTTGGTCGCGGAGGGGGCGCGGGAGCGGGTCTGGCGCGGGGTGCTCACGCCGGGTCTGGTGAACGCGCACGCGCATCTCCAATACACCGACTTCGGCGATCTCGCGTTGTCCGGGCTGGCGTTCCCCGAGTGGATCCGGGTGCTGATCGAGCGGCGGGCCGACTTCTCCGAGGTGATGTGGCAGGAGAGTGCCCGCCGCGGGGTGCACCACATGTTGCGTTCGGGGACGACGGCGGCGGCCGACGTGGTCACCGATCCCTGTGTGTTGGTGCCCGTGGGCCGGTCGGGGCTGCGCGGGATCAGCTACGTCGAGGTGATCGCGGACGACGCGTTGTGGGCGGGCGGGCGCCGCGAGGCGTTTGTGGACACGCTGCGCGGGGCGAGCGGCGGGCGCGCGTTGGGCGTGTCGCCGCACACCCCCTTCACGGTCGGGACGGCCGTGTTCGCCGAGTGTGTGAAGATCGCCCGCGAGCGCGGACTGCGGCTGCACCCGCACCTGGCGGAGACCGCGCACGAGGTGGAGTTCGTCCGGAACGGCACCGGCCGGTTCGCCGAGGCGAGCCGCGCGACGGGGCTGGCCCTGGAACTGCTCGACGGCGGCAGCGGCGGCAGCCCCGCGACCTACCTGGACGGCTTCGCCGGGCTCGGCCCGGACGTGCACGTCGCGCACGGCGTGCACCTGGACGCGCAGGACCGGGCGCTGCTGCGCGGGCACGGTACGGCCGTCGCCCTGTGCGTGCGCTCCAACGCGATCCTGGCGGCGGGCGAGGCGCCGGTGGCGGACTACCTGACCGAGGGCTCGCCGCTGGCCCTGGGTACCGACTCGCTGGCCTCCTCGCCGTCCCTGGACATGTGGGAGGAGGCGGCGGCGGCCCGCGAGGTCGCATGGCGGCAGGGATACCGCGCCGACGACCTGGACCGGCGCCTGGTCGAGGCGGTCACGGTCGGCGGCGCGGCGGCGATGGGCGGCCTGGACGGGACGGGCACGCTGCGCCCGGGCGGCCTCGCCGACCTCGCGGTGTTCGACGTGCCGACCGAAGGCGACCCGTACGCGGCCCTGCTCGCCCACGGCGCCGGCTCGTGCGTGGCCACCGTGCTCGGCGGCCGGCTCGTGCACCGCCGCTGACGGCGGCCCGAGGGCGGTGGCGCGGGATCGTACGGGGTCCGAACAGGCATGGCCGGCCGAACCGGGGGCAGGCGCCCGGTCGACAAGACAGGGTTTCCCGACCACTTCCGACGCGGGCGCCGCCCGTGCGGAACGAGGAGGCACACCATGTCCGTTGGTACTCGGATCCGATCCATCGTCCATGCCGTGACCCCGAATCGCAGGCGCCGCCGCACCGGTCGCGGGCGCGGCGGCGGCGTCGGTGTCGGCGTACGCATCGGCCGGCTCGGCGGCGGGGTCAAGGTCGGCAGGCGCCGGGCCGGCGGCCGCGCCGGGCGCCGTTGAGCACCGGCCGCCGAAACGAGGCCACCGGGCGGGTCGCACGCTCCACGCGACCCGCCCGGTGCGTTGCCCGCCCCCAGGACCCGGGCACGGTCCCGGCCGCGAGATGATGGCCGGGTGACCCGAGCCTCCCTGGACAAACAACCGCGTGAAGTCGCGTCGATGTTCGACGCGGTCGCGGCGCGCTACGACCTGACCAACACCGTGCTGTCGATGGGCCAGGACCGGTCCTGGCGCAAAGCCGTCGCGCGGGCCGTGGACGCGCGCCCGGGTGAGCGCGTACTCGACCTGGCGGCCGGCACCGGCACCTCCTCGCTGCCCTTCCGGGACGCGGGCGCGGACGTGGTTCCGTGCGACTTCTCCGTGGGCATGCTGCGCGAGGGCAAGCGCCGACACCCCGAATTGCCGTTCACCGCGGGCGACGCGACGCGGCTTCCGTTCCGGGACGCCACGTTCGACGCGGTGACCATCTCCTTCGGGCTGCGCAACGTCAACGACACCGAGGGCGCGCTGCGCGAGATGTTGCGGGTGACCCGGCCGGGTGGGCGCCTGGTGGTCTGCGAGTTCAGCCGGCCCACGTGGGCTCCGTTCGAGACGGTCTACGTGGAGTACCTGATGCGCGCGCTGCCGTCGGTGGCCACCGCCGTGAGCAGCAACCCGGACGCGTACGTCTACCTGGCCGAGTCGATCCGCGCCTGGCCCGACCAGGCCGGACTGGCCGCGATCGTACGCCGCGCCGGCTGGGAGCGGGCGGCCTGGCGCAACCTCACCGGCGGCGTGGTCGCGCTGCACCGGGGCTTTCGTCCGACCACCGGATGACCACGGGCCGGTCCGGTGCCCGGGGAGTGGCCACGGTTCGCCTTGCGCCCGCTGCTCATAGACTTGTCCGGCCGGAACCGTCCCGGTTTCGGCACTGCCGCAGAGACTTCCAGGGGAGTCGTCCGTGACCGACGCAGCGCCCGTCACAACCACCAAGCGCGCCGACTCGACGCATGAGGCCGACGTCATCGTGGTCGGGGCCGGTCCGGCCGGATCGACCACGGCGTATCACCTGGCCAAGTCCGGCGTGAGCGTGATCCTGCTGGAGAAGACCGCGTTTCCGCGGGAGAAGGTCTGCGGCGACGGGCTCACCCCGCGCGCGGTCAAGCAGTTGATCGCGATGGGCGTGGACACCTCGGTCGAGGCCGGGTGGCTGCCCAACAAGGGGCTGCGCATCCTCGGCGGCGGCATGCGGCTCGAACTGGACTGGCCGGACCTGGCCAGCTTCCCGGCACACGGACTGGTCCGCAAGCGGGCCGACTTCGACGAGATCCTGGCCCGCCAGGCGGCGGCCGCGGGCGCGAAGCTGTACGAGCGCGCCAACGTCACCGGCCCGATCCTGGACGAGCGCACCGGCCGCATCGTCGGCGTCAACGCGCGGATGAACGGCTCGAAGGAGGAGACCGCCTTCCGCGCGCCGATCGTGGTCGCCGCCGACGGCAACTCGACCCGTCTCTCCCTCGCGATGGGCCTGCACCGCCGCGAGGACCGCCCGATGGGCGTCGCGGTCCGCACCTACTTCACCTCCCCGCGCAGCGACGACGACTACCTCGAGTCGTGGCTGGAGCTGTGGGACCGCCGCGACGGCCAGGAGAAGCTGCTGCCCGGCTACGGCTGGGTGTTCGGCATGGGCGACGGCACCTCGAACGTGGGCCTGGGCCTGCTCAACACCTCGGCGGCGTTCAAGGACATCGACTACCGCGACCTGCTCAAGGGCTGGGTCTCCGGCATGCCCGAGGACTGGGGCTACACCGACGAGAACCAGCAGGGCCCGATCCGCGGCGCGGCGCTGCCGATGGGCTTCAACCGCCAACCGCACTACACCAAGGGCCTGTTGCTGGTCGGCGACGCGGGCGGGATGGTCAACCCGTTCAACGGCGAGGGCATCGCGTACGCGATGGAGTCCGGCGAGATCGCGGCCCAGGTGATCACCCAGGCGGTGGCCCGCCTCACCCCGGAGGGCCGCGAGCGCGCGCTGCACGACTACCCGCGCATCCTCAAGCAGACGTACGGCGGCTACTACACGCTCGGCCGGGTCTTCGTGAAGCTGATCGGCGACCCGAGGGTGATGAACTTCGCCACCAAGCACGGTTTGCCGCACCCGATGCTGATGAAGTTCGTCCTGAAGATGCTGGCCAACCTGACCGACCCCAGGGGCGGCGACGCGATGGACCGCATCATCAACGGCATGGCCAGGATCGCCCCGGCGGCGTAACCGCGCGAGGCCCCGCCGGCCCGAGATCGGGCCGGCGGGGCTCACCGTTGCACTCAGGCGCGCAACGAGGCGGTGAGCGCGGTCCACGAGGCCGCGCCGATGATCAGGTGACCGACGCCGGGGTCCTTGGAGTCGCGGACGGGGACGACGCCCGGGAAGCCGTCCACCACTTCGACACAGTTCCCGCCGTTCTCGGAGCTGTAGGTGCTCTTGCGCCATATCGCGGCGGCCAGGGAGGCAGAAGTCATTGGATGAGTTCCTTCGAAACAGACGCGATCAGATCCCGTGACGCATCGGGCGACAGGGCGGCGGCCATCAGCAGATCATAAGCCGATTCAGCAGCCTCAAGGGCAGCCGCGTCGGCGAGTAGTTGCCCCTGATGAAACCCGTCGACATACAAAACATCCTGCGTCCCTGGTTCGAACGCAAGGCGGGTGAACGGTTGGTAGGGCGGGCGGTTCGAGACGCTGCTCGGCACGATCAAAACAATCGTTCGCGTCGCGGCGGCGGACTTGACTAGGTGTTCGAGTTGCGCGCGCATGACCTTGCCCCCGCCGATGTTCTTCCGCAGGGCCTGTTCGTCGACGAGCGCGGTGAGCCGGGGACGATCCTCACGTTCGAGAAGCCGTTGCCGTTCGAGCCGCAGCGTTACGAGATCATCCAGATTGTCGTGCCGTCCCCCTGCCAACAGTGCACGAGCGTAAGGCTCCGTCTGAAGCAACCCAGGGATGACTTGGTTTTCGTATGAGCGGATGATCCGCGCTGCGGCCTCCAGTTCAACGAACGGCCGGAACCAAGCCGGGTATGCGTACTTGATCACGAGCGGCCACAAGCGGGTCAGTGCGCCGCCGGTTTGCAACACCTCGTCGGCCGCGTGAGCGAAATCCATGCTCGGCACCCTCGTTGCGGCTTCGTACTTGTTGAGCGTCGATCGGGCAACATGCGTTTTCCGTGCCAGGTCCGCTTGTTTCATCGCGCCTCGAAGCCGTCGCAATTCGGCCGCGAAGAACTTCAGTACCGAGTCGGTGGGATCAAGATCGACTGCTGTGCTCATGTTGCCCGCCAGGTGACATCTGCCATTGCCAACAACCAGACACGCTTCTTTGCTTCGGAGCCTAGCCTCGCCGGCCAATGCTGTCAGTCAGTGGCCGAATCTGCACCCACGGCAACGAGAGGCGAGAGGCATGCCCAACTCCCGGACGAGACAACAACCGCTTACGGAAGCCGAGTTGCGGCTGCGCTTGGCGGGTGGTGAGGTGCGGGTGCGGGATGCCCGGAGTCGGTATGTGGGGACGCTTTACCGCGTGGCCGGGGGCTACGTCGTGGCGCTCACCGCCAACTCCCAGGCGACCTACACCATCCCGCTCGCGCACCTCGAAGTGGTGGACGACGAGGCCGGCTCGCCCATGCCCACCGCGCCCGAACCGGCGAAGCCGGAGGTGGCTCGGCCCGGCCGGATCGTGGCGGCCCAACCCCTCGTGGACGAGCCTCGCCGGACCAGGCCGCAACACCTGTTCCGCGACGGGCCGATCACGTGGCACATGCCGCCCGACGACGTGCGCCCGCCCACCCCCTGATCGGCCGCACCGCCCCCACTGGCCTGGCCGGCGGTGCGGCCCCGCCGTCCCGCCGCCTCCCGAGGTGACGGGGCGAAGCCGACCGGCACGGACCACTCCCCGTGCCGGTCGGCCACGAAGCGACACCCATCCACCCCGCCCAGGAAAGGCACACCCGCCATGCCCGAACCCGCCGAGATCGGCCAAAAGGTCAAGCACCGGGACGCCCGTCTGCGACCCACCCACCCTCCCGGCGTGATCGAGCACATCGACGCGACCACCGCCCGGGCGCGCGTCCAGCCCTTCGACCCGGCCCGTCCCGCGTGGACCGCCGACATCGCCGCCGTGGAGCCGGACGACGCCGTCTGGTACCCGACCGACGGAGCACCACCCGCCAAATCCGCCCCGTTCCCGATCCCTCCCGGCGCCCGAGCCCCACGCGTCTACGGCTGCTACCGCCGCTGACCCCGGCGGTCGGGTTCCGGCGACGCGGTCGGCCGGGTGCGGGGTCCGGCGCGGCCGGGGGCATACGGTTGGCGTTGTCGGGCGAGTGGGTGTTCGAGTCGGAGGGTCGGTTCATGCGGGACATGCGGGACTTCATCGGCGGGCTGCCGAAGTGCGAGTTGCACCTGCACATCGAGGGGACGTTGGAGCCCGAGCTGAAGTTCGCGCTCGCCGAGCGCAACGGGATCGAGCTGCCCTACGCCTCGGTCGAGGAGATGCGCGCGACGTACCGGTTCGACAGCCTCGCCTCCTTCCTGACCGTCTACTACGACGGCATGCGGGTCCTGCTGCACGAGCCGGACTTCTACGACCTGGCGATGGCCTACCTGCGCAAGGCCGCCTCGCAGAACGTGCGTTACGTGGAGATGTTCTTCGACCCCCAGGCGCACACCGGCCGGGGTGTGCCGTTCGACGTGGTGGTGCGCGGGCTCACCCGGGCGATCGGCGACGCGCGGCGCGAACTGGGCATTCGGGCCCAGTTGATCATGTGCTTCCTGCGCGACTTCCAGGCCGAGTACGCGATGGCCACGCTCGTGCAGTCGCTGGCGTACCGCGAGTGGATCGTGGGGATCGGGCTGGATTCGGACGAGCGGGGCAACCCGCCGGCCAAGTTCGCCGCCGTCTACGCGCGGGCGAGGGCCGAGGGCTACCGATTGACCATGCACTGCGACGTCGACCAGGAGAACAGCGTCGAGCACATCCGGCAGGCCATCGAGGACATCGGCGTGGACCGCATCGATCACGGGTCGAACGCGCTGGAGGACCCGAAGCTGGTCGCCGCGATCAAGGAGCGCGGCCTCGGACTGACGGTGTGCCCGGTGTCGAACTCCTTCGTGGTGGACGGGATCAAGGGCGCGGAGATCCGGCGGATGCTGGACGAGGGCATCCTGGTCACGATCAACTCCGACGACCCGGCCTACATGGACGCGTACGTACAGGAGAACCTGGAGCGCACCCAGGCGGACCTCGGCCTGACCGAGGCGGAGGTGGCCCGGTTCGAATACAACGCGTTCGCCATCGCGTGGTTGCCGGAGGACGTCAAGGACGCGTACATCGCCGAAGTGGACGCGTGGGTGGCGGCGGCGGGCTGAGTCCGGAAATGGGCCGAACTCCCGTGACGGGTACGGGAGTTCGGTGTACCTGCGGGGTGTGTGGTCAGGGCAGCGGGGCGACCCACGTGTCCGGCGCGGCGCAGGTGGTGAAGCTCGCCGTCTCGAACATCCTCCGCAATACCGGATAGGGCACGAGGTTGTTGTCCTGGACGGTGATCAGCGTCTCGCATTCGTTCACCTTGGCGACGAGGATCGCGCCTCCCTTCGGCGGACTCAGGCCCGCGTCCGGCTTGGTGAAGTACCAGGTGTCGTATCCCGCGAGCACCGTCGGCGGGCCGGTCTCGGAGACGATGTCCAGCCGGCCGCTGTCCGATGCCATGAGTTGGACGCGCAGCGCGCCCACCTCGGTCAGGCCCAGCAGGTCGCTCCGCTTCAACACGGGATTCGCGGCGGCGCCGAAGACGAGCACCGAGTTGGACTCGCTCGGCGTGTAGGTCGAGGAGCCGCCGTAGTCGAGCCGGAGCGTGTCCGGCACGTAGTTGAGGCGGTAGGGAGTGGTGACGCCGGTGGGCCGGAGTCGGACCGCGTCGGCCAGCCGCATCAGCTCGGTGCGTTTCCTCGTGCCGGAGACGATCACCCAGGATCCGGAGGCATCGCGCCACGCGACCACCGGCGCACGCGTGTCCGTCGGTGGGAGGAGCCCGATCTTTCCGCTCTCGTCGGGGCCGGTCGGTTTGGGGGCGGTGAAGTTCTCCGGGCCCTGATGGTAGGCGGCCGGATCGATCAGGTAGTTCTCGACATAGCGGGCCGGGTGCCCCTGCACGGTGACCGCCTCGCCCGCCTCGATCGCCGCCGTGTCGACGTCCGCCGGTGCGTAGACGCCGACGTCGCCGCCACCACCGGTGCGGGTGACGTTTTTCGTGCGGATGGTGGCCAGCGCGGTGGTTCCGGAGAAGCCCTGCTCCAGGGGGAAGAAGCCGTCGGTCCGGTCGACGTCGATGGTCACGGCCGGCGGCTTGGCCACGGGGGCGGCCGGCGGCTTGGTCGCCGCGGGTCCGGCCACCCGGCCCGGCCCGTCGTCGTCGAGGCGGTCGAGGACCCCGGGGCCGACCGCGCCGAGCGCGATCACCGTGACCACGGCCAGTCCGCTCGCGGCCAGCCGTCGTCGACGCACGCGTCGGGCGCCGAGGTACGCCCCCTCGATCAGGCCGTCGGGCGGTGGGGCCAGGTGTTCGTGCCGGGCCAGCGCCGCCTTGAGGTCTCGGATGTCGGTCATGCCGGTTCTCCCTGCGGAATCGACGGGATGCGGGTCGTTGAGACGGCCATCTCCACGCGCAGCGTGGCCAGGGCTCGGGACGCGTAGCCCCGGACGGTGCCGGCCCGGCAGTCCAGGGTCTCGGCGATCTCGTCGTCGGTGAGGCCCTCGTAGTAGCGCAGGACCAGGACGGCGCGCTGCCGACGGGGCAGTCGGCCCAGCCGGCGCCACAGGTCCTCGCCGGCGTCCACGTCGCCGGCGTGGTCGGGCACGCCACCCGCCTCGAAGTGGTCGAGCGCGTCCTGGGTCAGCGCCACCGTGCGCACCGCACGTCGTCGGCGCAGGGACAGGAACTCGTTGGTGACGATGGTGCGGACGTAGGCGTCGGGCCGATCCAGGCCGCCGATGCGTTTCCACCGCACGAATGCCTTGGTCAGCGCCTCTTGCACGAGGTCCCGGGCCAACTCCCGGTCCCCGCACAACAACGCGGCATAGCGCAGCAGGGCCGGCAGCCGCGCCGCCGCGAACTCCTCGAACCGCATCGTGCACGTCTCCTCGATCGGATCCCGCTCGGAAGCCTCTGTCCCTACAAACGCGAAGTCGGGCCGATCTGCTGTGCGGCGGGCGCGATCGATCCCGGCCACTACTGTGCATTGCGTGGTACCGTGCAACGCACAAGAGCTGGAGGCGTCATGGATCCGAGTCAGTTGCTCAAGGGAGTGCTGGACCTCGCGGTGCTCGCCGTGCTGCGTGAGGAGGACGGCTACGGCTACGACGTGCTGCGCCGACTGCGCAAGGCCGGCCTCGACGACGTCGGCGACGCGTCGGTCTACGGCACGTTGCGGCGGCTGTACAACGCCGGACTCCTCACGTCCTACGTGGTGGCGAGCGACGAAGGCCCGAACCGCAAGTACTACGCCCTGAACGAGCCCGGCCGGCAGCGGTTCCGGGAGTCCACCGACACGTGGAACTCGTTCGCCCGGACGATGTCGGAACTGGTGGGGGAGACCCGATGAAGGACACCGCACTGCACCCCGTCGCCGCTGACTACCGCGTCGAGGTGGCCCGCGTTCTGGCCGATCTGCCCGCCGTCGAGGCGGAGGAGATCCTGGACGACGTCGAGGTCAATCTGAGCGAGGTGGTCGCCGAACTCGACGGCGCGGTGACCTCCGACGCGCTCCGGGCCCGGCTCGGCACCCCGCACGAGTACGCCGCCGAACTGCGCGCGGCGGCCGGCTATCCGCCGCTGACGCCGACCGGCGGCAGCGGTCGGCTGCGCCGCGTCGGCCGGGCCGAACTCCTGATGCTGGGGCTGCTGTTGGCGCTGGGCGCGGCGTTCGTGACCGGCGTGGCGCTGGGCTCGCAGCAGGACACGCAGGAGCGCTGGTGGATCTTTCCGTGCGTGCTCGCACTGGCTGTGGAGGCGGTGAACGCGCTGTGGCTGCGCGGGCGCGAGCGCGGCCTGCCGGAGGTCGCCGCACTGTCGGTCACCCGCCGTGCGAGGGCCCTCGGGGAGTCCTTGCGCGTCGGGCGCTTCGCCGAGTCGGTGCGGTTCCTGACCGGTCTGCAGTCCGCCTGGTGGGTGGCACGAGCATTGGTCGTCTCCCTGCTCACCTGGGTGATCACGGGCGGGGTGTGGTGGCCGGTGGCGATCGGCATCCTGGCCCTGGCCGGTTCGTTGTGGCTGGGCTCGCGCTCGGGACACGACCGTCGACTGGTCTGGCTGGCGGTGCCGCTCAACGCGATGGTGGTCGGGCTCGGGATCGGCATGGTGAGCGGGGGACAGTTCGAGCCGGGCGAGACCGTACGGATGGAGCCCATGGGGACGCACTACCCCTCGTACTACAGCAGTTCGGACGGGCACCCGCTGGACAGCAGCAGGCTGATGGGCACGCTGGACGGCAACCCGCTGCAGAACATCTACCCGTTCGACGCGCAGGGACGGCCGCTCAAGGACGTTCTGTTGTTCGATCAGAACGGCAGGCAACTCGGTTTGTACAGTGGGTCCTCGAACTACGGATGCACGCCCGACGGCCGGCCGGCGGTGCCGAATCGGGAGAGTCTGCCCTTCCCACAGCCCCGGGTCGAGCCGAACCGGGGCGCGCCGGGGTGCCGGATCGTGGAGGGCACGGCCCCGTTCACGATCGCGATTCCGGTCCGGCCGGGACAGGCGCCGCCGGCGAGTACCCCGCCGTCGGCGGGGGTGCCGGGCAACCCGCCCGCCGCGGTGCCGAGTACACCACCGGGCACCGCGCCGGGTGCGGCTCCCGGCACCACGCAGCAGCAGCAACCCCCGGCCGCGTCCCCGGGCGCACCCTCCACGCGCCCCGACGGCGAGCCGCAGTCCCCGGGCAACCCGCCCGGCGCGGCCGGGAGTTGAGGCGCCGAGGCGGTCGGGCCCAAGCGCGTTCGTCGGACGCCGGGATCGCCCGGTGTCCGACGAACGGCGAGCGGGCGAAGGGGCGTCGGCACCGGCGCGACATGTGCCCGGCATGCCGCCGACATGAACCCGGCAAGCGTGTTCACCGGGCGTCGAGTCGGTGTTGATCCGGGCATGGGACAACAGCCGGACGACTTCGGCCCCGGCCGCCGCTCGGCCGCTCGTGACGCATCAGTAAGGTCTCTTATCCATGCTGACGTTTCGTGTTCTGGGAGCGCTCGAAGCGTGGGACGGTGACCGGCGGGCCGACCTGCGCGGCCCACGTCATCGGGCCGTTCTCGCTCGGCTCGTCCTGGCGCGCGGGCACGTCGTACCGGTCGACCGGCTGATCGAGGACCTGTGGCACGGCGAGTCGCCGCACCGCGCGCTCGGGTCCGTGCAGACCTTCGTATCGCACCTGCGCCGCGCGCTCGAACCCGACCGCGCGCCGCGCACCCCCTCGACGGTGCTGGTCACCGCGCCGCCGGGGTACGCGTTCCGGGTGGGTACGGACGAGGTCGACGCGTGGCGCTTCGAGGCCCTGGTGCACCGGGCCGGGGGTCTCCTCGCGGCGGGGGCGGCGCAGGACGCGCTACGCGAGTTGACCGCGGCGCTCGACCTGTGGCGCGGGCCCGCGTACGCGCAGTTCGCCGACGAGCCGTGGGCCCGGCCCGAGGCGGCCCGGCTGGAGGAGTTGCGCCTGGTCGCGGTGGAGCGTCGGGCCGAGGCCGGTCTCGCCATCGGGCAGGCGTCCGGCATCGTGCCCGGCCTGGAGGCACACGCGGCGGCGCACCCGCTGCGGGAGGAGAGTTGGCGGTTGTTGGCGCTGGCGCTGTACCGGTGTGCCCGCCAGGGCGACGCGCTCGCGGTGTTGCGCCGCGTACGGGCGGCGCTGCGCGAGGAGTTGGGGGTCGAGCCCGGGTCGCGGTTGCAGCGCCTGGAGGCCGACATCCTGGCCCACTCCGCCGAGTTGGACGCGCCGGAGGCGGTGCCGACGCCGGCCGCCGCGCCCGGGGCGCCCGCCGCGCGTCGGGAAGTCGCGGAGCCGGTACGGGTTTCCGACGAGCTGGAGGAGGACGTGCCGGTGGCGCGCACGAGCACGTTGATCGGTAGGGCCGTCGAGACGGCCGACCTGCTGAACGCGGCGAAGCGGGCCGACGGGCGGCTCGCGGTGGCGCTGGTCAGCGGTGATCCGGGCGAGGGCAAGACCGCGTTGACCGAGCATGTACGGGAGTTGCTGGCCGCCGAGGGCTGGCGGGCGGCCTGGGGGCGCTGCCCCGAATCGGGCGGTGCGCCCGCCGGGTGGCCGTGGACCCAGATGTTGCGCACGCTGGCCGCGGTGAGCCCGCCGGACGAGGACACCGCGCGCGTGTTGGCGCCGTTGCTCGCCGACTCGTACAGCCCGGTGGGCGATCAGGCCGCCGCCAAGCTGATGTTGCATCAGGCGGTGGTGGGCTACCTTGCCCGGGCCACCGCCGAGACGCCGTGGTTGCTGGTCCTGGACGACGTGCACCGCGCCGACGAGGAGACGCTGGCGCTGCTGTGCCATCTGGCCACCGACCGGGACGCGACCGGTCGGGTGCTGCTCGTGGTCACCTATCGGCACAACGAGGTGGGCGACCTGCTCGCCGACGCGCTGGCCCGGCTGGCGCGGTGCGGTCCGGAACGGGTCGAACTCACCGGCCTGGCCCCGGAGGCGGTGGGCGACCTGGTCCGCGGCGCGGTCTCGGCGGCGATCGACGAGGACACCGTACGGGCGATCGTGGACCGCACCGCGGGCAACCCGTTCTACGTCCTGGAGACGGCCCGGGTGCTGGCCGCCGAGGGCGCGCACGCGGCGGTGTCCGAGGTGCCGGTCGGGGTGCGCGACGTGATCCGCCGCCATGTCGCCGGGTTGCCCAAGGCCGCGCAGGAGGTGCTCAAGCAGGCGTGTGTGCTCGGCCGGGACATCGACGTCGACGTCCTGCTCGCGCAGAGCGGCACGGACGAGGACACGGTGCTCGACGCGGTCGAGTCGGCGCTGCTGACCGGTCTGCTCGTGGAGCCCGACGCGGGCCAACTGCGGTTCACCCACGCGCTGGTGCGGGACACCCTGTACGAGGACCTGTCCCAACTGCGCCGGGCCCGGATGCACGCGCGCACGGCCGAGGCGATCGAGGCGGTGCGGCCCCGGGACGTCTCCGCGCTGGCGCACCACTACCTGGCCTCGGCCTCGCGCGCGACGGCGGCGAAGGCCGCCCACTACGCCCGCCTCGCCGCCTCGGACGCGGAGATCCACTTCGCCTACCGGGAGGCCGCCGAGCTGTGGCGCGGCGCGTTGGCGGCCTTCGACCGGTCGGGCGCGACCGACGAGGCCGCCCGTGCCGAGTTGCAGGCCGGCGTGACCCGCTCCCTCGCCCAGTCCGGCGACCACGGCCACGACTGACCGGCGGGAGGCCCCGGTGCGGGAGGGGCCTCGGTCAGGCGCGCAGGGCCGGGTACAGGACCTCCGGGGCAGCGGACAGGGCGGCCTTGGCGTCGCGGCTGTAGTGGTCCACCAGGACCTCGTACGCGCCGGCCTCGACCGCGTCCAGGGTCTGCCCGGCCACGTCCTCCGGGGCGATCTTGGGCAGCGGGACGGCGGCGGCCATCTCGGTGTCGATGAAGCCCGCGTGCACCCCGACCACGAGGGTGCCCTGGGCCGCGAGGTCCAGGCGGAGCGCGTTGGTGAGCGACCAGGCGGCGGCCTTGGAGGCACTGTACGAGCCGACCTGCGGCAGGGTCATGAAGGACAGCACGGAGAGCACGTTCACCAGTGCGCCGCCGCCGTTGCGGGCCAACACGGGGGCGAAGGCGCGGCTCATGGACAACGTGCCGAAGTAGTTGGTCTCCATCTCGGCGCGGGCCGGGTCCGATGTCCCGGCACCCAGGAACGACGCCGAGCCGGACACGCCCGCGTTGTTGACCAGCAGGGTGACGTCGTCGAGCCGGCGGGCGACGGCGGCGACCTGCTCGGGGTCGGTGATGTCGAGTTCGATCGGGACGACCCCGGGATCGGTGACGGTGCCCGGGTCGCGGGCGCCGGCGTACACGGTGCGTGCGCCGCGGGCGACCAGGGCACGCGCGAAGGCGCGACCGAGGCCACGATTGGCGCCGGTGACGAGGGCTACGGAGCCGGGGATCTGCATGAACGGCTGCTTTCGGGAGGAGCGTCGGGAAGGGGAAAGGGACCGCCCGGCGGGGGCGACGGCCGGGCCGGCGCCGCCGGTGATCACCGACGCGGGCCGACTCCGTCGTCGGCGGGTAACGCCTCGTTGTTCACGGCGGCCGCCTTCCGATCTAGTGGATTGGAAAATCCAACTCACTTCGTCGGTCAACGTAGCGCGGGTGAGTTGGGGATGGCAACCTTGTGGGCGTGGTCGTCAACGCTGATTCTTCCGGCTCCTCCGGGTCTTCCGGCTCCTCAAGGTCTTCCGGCTCCTCCGATTCCTCGGACGCCCTGTCCATCGGCTCCGGTGCCGACTCCGGTCGGGCGCCCGATAGGGCGGCGGCAGGTGCTCCCGCACGGTCTCGCGCCGCCCGGGCGCCGGTCGGTCGGCCCTGCTCGGTCGCGTCGGCGCTGGGTGTGGTCGGCGAGAAGTGGGCGCTGCCGGCCATTCGCGAAATGGGCTTCGGCAACCACCGCTTCGACGTGATCGCGCGCAACACGGGCGCACCCCGGGACATCCTGACCACCCGGCTGCGCGCCCTGGAGGCGGCCGGGGTCCTGGAGCGGCGGCGCTACCAGGAACGACCGCCGCGCTTCGAGTACCACCTGACCGCCCGGGGCCGCGACCTGGCGCCGGTGCTGCAGACCCTCGCGGCCTGGGGCGACCGGTGGCTGACCGACGAGCCGCCGGTGGACTTCCGACACGGGGACCACCCGTTCGACCCCGCCCTGATGTGCCGCGGCTGCGGCGAGGAGGTGGCGCCGGGCAGCGTGCACGTCCACGTCCGGGCGCCGGGGTGGGATCTGGCGGGGCCGGTGGAGTGAGGGCGCGGGCCCGGCGGCTTGACCCTGACACCGTGTGAGGCCGTGCACTGGGAGGCGTCATGTTCACCATCGGAGACTTCGCCCGGCACGGCAACGTGTCCATCCGCATGTTGCGGCACTACGACGCCATCGGCCTGCTGCGCCCCGACCGGGTCGACCCGGTCAGCGGCTACCGCTTCTATCGAGCCGAGCAACTCGCCCGGCTCAACCGGGTGATCGCGCTGAAGGACCTCGGCTTCACCCTCCAGCAGGTCCGGAGCATCCTGGACGAGCAGGTGAGCGCCGGCGAGTTGCGCGGCATGTTGCGGCTGCGCCGGGCCGAGCTCGCCGCGGCGGTGGCGGCGGACGGCCGGCGGTTGGCCCAGGTCGAGGCGAGGCTGCGCACCATCGAGGCGGAGGGCCGGATGGCCGACGACGACATCGTGCTCAAGCGCGTCCCCGGGGTCCGGGTGGCCGTCCTGACCGCGACCACCACGGTCGACGCCGACGGGCCGCGCGACATCGGGCCGATCATCGGGCCGCTGTACGACGAACTGTGCCGCCGGATGGCCGCCGCCGGGGTGGCGCCGACCGGGCCGGGCATCGCCTCCTACGAGGTCTCGCCCGACCGCGACGACACGATCGTCATCAACGCCGGCATTCCGGCCGCGGCCGACCCGCGCCCGGAACACGACTTCGCGATCGTGGACCTGCCGCCGATCGAGCACGCCGCCACCTTCGTGCATCGGGGCTCGATGGACGACGTGATGAGCGGCGTGCAGGCCCTGGCCCACTGGATCGACGCCAACGGCTACCGCTCCCTCGGCTACCCGCGCGAGGTCAACCTGGAGTGCCCACCGGACCCGAAGCAGTGGGTGACCGAACTCCAGGAGCCGATCGCGCGGGCCTGAGCACGGGCCGCCGCCCACGTCACCGCCGGGACCGCCACCGCCCGGCCCCCGGTCGGCCGGCGCGCGCCTCGCCGCCGTCCGCGCGTCCTCCTCCCTCGACCGCACGCCACAGCGAGGCCCACTGACCCGCCGTCACATCCTTGGGCAGCGCGAGGGGGGAGATCCGGCCGGCGACGAGCCAGTCGCGCACCGAGGCTCCGGGCAACCGGCCGGTGCGCTCCAGGATTTCGCGCAGCCCGCGTCCCGGCCCGGTGAACACGTGGCGGACGAACTCCTGGTACGGCTCCCGCGCCCCGACGACCAGCGGCGTGCTCCGGCGCGTCATGGACAACAACCCGCCGTCCACCGACGGCATCGGCCGAAACGCCCGAGCCGGGACGCGCGCGTGCACCTCGAAGTCGAACCACGGCCACCAGGCCGCCGTCAGCATCGAGGCCCCACCCACACCCGCCCGGCGCCGGGCCACCTCCCACTGCACCAGCAGCACCGCGGATTGCCAGTGTCCGGTGTCCAGCAGCCGCCGCAACACCGAAGTCGTCAGATGGAAGGGCAGGTTGCCCACCACGGTGAAGGGCCGATCGGGGAACCGGAACCGCATCACATCGGCCGCCACGACCCGGACGTGCCCGGGCACCCGACGGGCCAGCCGCCGAGCGTGTCGGGGATCGAGCTCGACCGCGGTGAGCGGCCGACCGGTGCGGCTCAGCGGCAGGGTGAGGGCACCGTCACCGGGCCCGATCTCCACGACCGGCCCGGACGTACGCCCGACCAGGTCCGTGAAGAGGTCGATCACCGCGGGATCGACGAGGAAGTTCTGACCGAGCTCATGGCGTCCGCCATGAGTGGGGTAGGGCACGAGAAGGCTCCGCAAGGCAGTTCGGAGCCGGGCAGCCCGAAACGGCCACACCGGCAGGGACCCGAAGTGCGGCGGAACCGGAAGAGAGGAAGCCTCGGCCCGCCGCTAGTGGCGGCGAGTCCTCGTGAATGCGGCGGCGGACATGCCACCACCCTAGCCGGGCCCGGTCGGCCGGCTCATCCCGATTTTCGGCGCGAGACGGCGCGGCCGATCGTCGCGGTCGGCGGCGGGGTGGATCACCCGTGTCGCAGCGAGGCCAGGAAGTCGGGCCAGGCGTGGTGGGGCAGCCGCAACTGGGCCTGCGCCGGGCGCTTGCTGTCCCGGATCGCTAGATGGGCGATGCGCGGGGCCACTTCCACGCAGTCGCCCTGGTGTCCCGAGTGGGTGGACTTGCGCCAGGCGTTCGGGAAGTTGTTCACAGGGATCGCATCCTTGCCGAGATGAGGGTTCTGGAGTCGTCGGTGGAGAGGGCGTTGGCGAACAGGTAGTCGAGGTGGCGGCGATAGCGGCGCAGGTCGCGATCGTCCTCCTTGACCAGCATGCCGCCGTGGTATTCGACGAACAGCACGCTGGGCGCGTGCGGGCCGGAGAAATCGAACATGGTCAGGCCGCCGTTGTAGGCGTTCGCGGTGGAACTCGTCGGTATCACGTGGATGTCGATGTTGGGCAATTCACCGAGTTCGAGGAGATGGGCGAGTTGGCGGGTGAGCACGCCGCGACCGCCGATCTCGCATTGCAGGGCGCCGTCGGCGAGGACGGAGCGGAACCTGGCCGGGTTCGGCCCGGTGAGCACGCGCTGTCGCCGCATCCGGATCTCCACGAGCGCGTCGGCGCGTTCGGGGTCGGGGATCATCGGCCCCGAGCCGATCACGGCCGCCGCGTAGTCGCGGGTCTGGAGCAGGCCGAGGATCATCCCGGCGTTGGCGGCGCGGATCTCCGTGGCCTGCGACTCCAGCGCGATCAGTTCCTGATAGGCGGCGTCGAGTACGTCCGAGTAGGCGACCCACCAGCGCGGCCCGCGCGTCTCGATCAGGAGCGCTTCGAGGCGTTCGACGTCGGCCGCGCAGACCCCGTATATGCCGCAGAGGCGATGCAGATCGTGTCGCGACACCGCGACCTTCGCGGTCTCGATGCGGCTGATCTTGGATTGGTCCCAGCCGCAGGAATCGGCCACCTCCTCGCCGGACAGACCCGACGCCGTGCGGAGCAGCCGAAGTTCCGTACCCAATCGGCGTCTTGCGTGGCTGCGCATCTGGGTCCTCCCGGGGTGGCTTCGTCCGGGATTGTGCTCCGGGTCTGAATGGATCGCGACCGGGTTTGGTCGGCGTCACCCGAAAGAGTTATTTATGCCGAAGTACTTGGTTGCATTTATGCGACACGGTGATGCTCGATGTGGGCCGCTTCTTCTTTCTTCCCGGTGAGTACGGGGTGTCCCAGCGGCGACCCACATCGAATTGGGGAGAAGACATGCCAGCCACCCGGATTCACGCGCCGGCCGATCGGGCCGGACACCACATGTTGGCCCCCGTCGCCGAACTCCGCTGCGTCGGTACGGCCGAAGTGGTGCGACACGTGCGCAACTTCGTCCACGAGTGCGCGATCGGGGCGGGCGCCTCCGCCGACACGGCGCAGACCACGAAGCTGCTGGCGAGCGAGCTGGTGTCCAACGCGGTCCGACACACGCCGGATGGCACCGTGGTCCGGGTCGAACTGCTGCACGACGTGCCCTGCGGGCAGTTGGTGGTCGGCGTCGAGGACGGCGGGGCGGCCATCCCGGCGGCCCCGCGCCGACGCCGCCCGTCCTGGGACGCGGAGTCGGGGCGGGGCATCCCGTTGATGACGAGCCTGGCCAACGAGTGCGGTGTGACGCCGCTTCCCGACGGCAAGCGGGTGTGGTTCGCGTTGGCGATGGGGTGACGGGGGGTCGCCGGCCAGGCGCACCCCGAGGACGGCGTCCGGGCCGGTGCCGCCCTCGGGGTCGCCGGGTGTCAGCGGCGGGCTTCGATCCGCACGTCGCCGGTGGTCACGGTGCGGATGTGAGCGCCGGCGAGCAGGTCGTGCGGGTAGCCGAGTGCGATCGTGCTCACCTCGTCGAGGCGGGCCAGGTGGGCGGCGGTGAGGTCGACCTCCAGGGCGCCCAGGTTGTTCTCCAGTTGGGCGGCCGTACGGGCGCCGATGATCGGGGCGGTCACGTGCGGGTGGTGCAGGGCCCAGGCCAGGGCGACCTGGACGGGTGCGCGGTCCAGCTCCTCGGCGACCTCCTTCACGACGTCGGCGATGGCGAGGCCGCGTTCGGTGAGCGTGCCCAGGGCGAGGCTCCGTCGGGTGCCGTCGCCGGGCGCGGCCTGCGTCGCGGCCTGCGCCGCGGTCAGGTCGTCGCGGCTGTACTTGCCGGAGAGCACGCCGCCGGCCAGCGGCGAAAACGGGACCACCCCCAGCCCCATCTCGCGTGCCATGGGGATCAGGTCACGTTCGCCCGTGCGCTCGATCAGGTTGAATTCGATCTGCAGCGCCACCAGCGGCGACCAGCCGCGCAGGTCGGCGATCGCCTGCATGCGCGACACCTGCCAGGCCGGGGCGCTGGAGATGCCCACGTAGAGGACCTTGCCCTGCCGGACCAGATCGTCCAGACCGCGCAGGATCTCGTCGACCGGTGTACGGACATCCCACACGTGCAGGTAGAGCAGATCGATGTAGTCGGTGTTCAGCTGTCGCAGACTCGTTTCCACCGACGCGAACAGGTTCTTCCGGTGTGCGCCGCCGGCATTCGGGTCGCCGGGGCGGCGCAGCGTCGAGTACTTCGTCGCCAGAACCAGGCTCTCCCGCCTGTCGCGCATGAACTCGCCCAGCAGGCGGTGGGAACTGCCGTCGGTGTAGGTGTCGGCGGTGTCGATGAAGTTGCCGCCGCGCTCGACATAGGTGTCGAACAGCCGGCGCGCCTCGTCCCGCTCGGCTCCCCAGCCCCACTCGGTACCGAAGGTCGCCGCGCCCAGCGCCAGGGGTGAGACCCGCAGCCCGGAGCGGCCCATCAGCCGGTAGGTGTCGAGGGTGAGTGCCATCGTGTACTCCCTGTCCTTTGCGCGTGATCCGTTGCCGGGTACCAGCCTGTGACCGCCGCGAACAGGGGGTAAGGGAGGGAACATCCTGGGAACGCCGATCCCACCCCGACTGTTGGCACGGACATGACGACCACCACCCACACCGTGGACACGACACATGAGTTGGCCGCGTTCCTGCGCGCCAGGCGGGAACGGCTGGACCCGCACGACCTCGGCCTGCCGCCACGCCGGCAGCCCCGGCGGACCCCGGGGCTGCGCCGCGAGGAGGTCGCCGAACTGGCCGGGGTCAGCGTGGACTACGTCGTACGGCTGGAACAGGGTCGCGGGATGCGGCCCTCGGCCGACGTGGTGGAGGCACTGGCCGGGGCACTGCGGCTGGCCCCGGCCGAACGGGCCTACCTCTTCGACCTGGCCGGCCGGCGCCCCCACACCGCCGACGAGCCCGCGACGGGGGCTGCGCCGTTGCTGGCCGGGCTGGTTGCCGATCTGTCGCCGCTGCCGGCCATGCTGATGAACCACCGCTACGACGTCCTGGCCTGGAATCGGGAGTCGACCAGGCTGCTGATCGATTTCGACGCCCTTCCGCCTGCGCGGCGCAACGCGATGTGGTTGTGCCTGATGCATCCGGTGATCCGGGAGCTGTACGTCGATCGGGACCGGGTGGTGCGCGAGGGGGTGGCCCACCTGCGCGCGGCATGGGCCGCGCATCCGGAGGACCGCGCGTTGACCGACCTCATCGCGGAATTGCACGCGGGGGAGGCGGAGTTCGCGCGCTTGTGGGCCGAGCGGGACATCGCGATCAACGGCCGCGGCCACAAGGTACTGCGCCACCCGGAGGCCGGCATGCTCGCGATGCACTTCGAGGTGCTGGTGCCGTTGCAGGACCCGAGTCAGCGGCTGCTGGTCTTTCGGGCGGCGGACGACGAGAGCAGGGCGGCGTTGGCCCGGTTGTGCGCGTGAGCCCCGGGCGGCGGGCGGCGCTGTCGTCAGGACGTGAGCGCGACGGCCTGGAGTACGAAGGCACCGCCGAGGAAGAGGAGGCCGACGGGCCACCGGAAGCGGGAGGGCAGGCTCGCGGTCAGGAACATGCTGACCAGCGCCGCGACACCGCTGAGCTTGGCCCACAGGACGAGGTGGTCGTCGCGCGCGGTCGGGTCGGCGGGGCAGGACTGGGCGCAGTTCTCGCCGGCGACGGCATTGGTCAGGAGCGCGGCGACGTCGACCAGGGCCATGACGAGCATCAGGCAGACGACCGCGATCACGTAGAGGGTGACGGGGCTGCGGCCGTGCTTGCGGGGGGTGTTCGCGTCTGACGTCGTTTCGTGCATGGGATCGACGCTAGGGAGGGACACTGCGCACGGGCATGAGCGCAGGTACTCAGCCGCGGCGTAAGTAGCCCCACCCGACGCCGCACTCACACGCGCGGCACAACCCGCAACTCACACTTGGCGCAGCCGACACCTCAACTCGGCCGGCCCAGGGCCCCACCAAACGACGCCGTCAGCCCTTGATCTCCTTCAGCAGTTCGCCCCACGAGGCGGCACTGATCTCCAGGTGGCCTCGACCTCGGTCCTTGGTGTCGCGTATGCCGGTGGACGAGGGCAGGGGAGCCACTTCCACGCAGTTGTTGTTGTCCACGCTGTAGCTTGCAGTCCGCCAAGGGGCCCGGTTTATCTCGGTCACTTCAGCTCTTCCAATCTGGCTTTGATCAGGTCACGACTTGCGGAGCCCGACAGGCATGCGTCTGTTGTGCGGTCCAGCAGGCGCCGGAAACGGAGCACGTCCCTTGGTGTCTCCTTGAAGAGGGCTCCGCCTTGATATTCGACGAACACCACACTCGGATCTTGGGGCCCGTTGAACTCCAGGATCGAAACCTCTCCAACCACCAGGAACGGGGACGCGAACGGGGCAATCCGAACCTCTACGGACCTCAGGCTACTCAGCTCCAGCAGGTGGGCCAACTGTTCGCGGTGGACATCCAAAGAGGCAATCTGCGCATGTAGAAGCGCTTCGGCCAGAAGCGCGGTGTAGGTGACCGGGGCCTCATCGGTGAAAATGCGTTGCCTGCGTGACCGGATCTCTACGAGCGCGGACGCGTCATCGGGGTCTGTCACGAACGGGCTGATTTCGAACGTTGCCCGTGCGTAGCCAGGTGCCTGAAGCAGCCCAGGGATGGCACTACTCGCAGCGGTGACAATGCGCGTCGACTGGCTTTCCAGTGAAATGCGTTCTTCGTAGACCGTCGTCAGGATGTCCTTGTAGCAGGCCCACCATTGCACACCCGTTGAATCTTCGAGCCATGCCTCCATGGCTTCGAGATCGCTGCTCGGGATGCCATACAGCGCACCCAACTTGAGGAGATCAAGGCGACGCAGGCCCGATTTGGCGTTTTCGATCCGGCTGACCTTACTGCCATCCCATCCGAGTTGGGTGGCAACTTGACCAAGCGTCAAGTCATTCTGTTTGCGCATCGCCTTGAGCGCGGCGCCCAGCCGTCGGCCGGCATAGCCCGGAATCGTGGCCATGCTCCTCCCTCCCAGTCGTCGTACATAGTGCCGGCCGTTCCGGCGGTCGCCGACCGAAGGAACGTCCTTTGAGTGCAAATTTGCGATGAGACTTGCATGCAGCTTTGTGATCCTGTCAGTGTGGATGCTGTCACAGGTGCTCACCTCTGCGTGACCTTCACCAGTCGCACCCGGAATCCGTGCGCACCGCCACCCGCAGGCAAGAGGTATCGCCATGCATCGGATCCGGTCGGACCCCGTCCATACGACACCTTCAACTCCCCCGGCAGGGGCATGAATTCGGGACGGCCTCAGCGGGCTGTGTGGGATCTGTGAGTCGGCCAATCCGCAAACTGTGTTCGCTCGCACGCTCGCGGGCACGCCATTCGCAGCCAGGGCCGGGGATGTGTGTGTGCTCTCGCCCGATGCGGCTGCCGAGGCGGTTTACATCTCGCCTGTTACGTCAACTTCCGTTTTCCGTAGAGGAGTTGGAATGAGTCATCTGCCGACGGTGTGTGTCGGGGACGTCATGGAGCACGTGCGGGAGAGTGAGCGGCGGGTGTGTCCGACCGGCACGGTGATCAATGTCGGGTCCGGTCTCGTCACCGTGCAACCGGCCGACGGGACGCCGAAATGGACCGTTGATCGCTACGAGGTTCGGCACACTCCCGACTCGCCGCCGTGGGTTCCCGAACGCATCGAATGACCGCAGGTGGGCGGGTGACCGATTCGAAGCAGCGCCCGCCCACCTGCCTTCCAGCGACAGCGGCCCGGTGGCTCGATTCCAGGCAAGTACCCGGGCCGCTGTCTCCATCGATCCACTGTGAGGCAGTGATGGAGATTCAAGAATATCCGGAAGGCGCGGGGCGGTTGGCGCTTCGGGTCGGATCGCGCGTTCGGCATGTGGATGGGCATGCGGAGTTGCCGGAGGGCACTGTCGTGGCGCTTCCGGTTGCGTCGGAGCGGGTTGCGGTGGTGCAGCCGATCGAGGTTGGGCGGTCGCCGTATCTGTGTCCGACTGGGCACTTGGTGCCCTTGGACCTTGATAAGCAACTGGCGGGCGTGGTGCGGGGGTTGTGGCGCATCGATCGGGCCGGGCGGGTGGTGGAGGCGGTGCCGTTGTCCGGGCCGGCGGTGCGGGAGTCCGGGCCGCGGATCGTGTCGGGGTGCGGATTCGTGCGGGAGGTGGGATGAGCGGGGTTTATCGCTGGGCGCAACTGCCTCCGCGTGTGGGGGTGTTCGTCGAATCGCTCGCCGGGCCCGTGCGGTCGGTGGTGCGGAGTGCCGGGCCGCACGGGAGTTCGTTCGTCGCGACCGTCACCACGCCCACCGGTCGGGTGTTCGTGAAGGTCGCCGAGGAAGCCGGTGCGCCGATTGCCGCCCGCGCCCAGACCAGCGAGATCGCGGCGAGCGCCGTCACCGGGGTGCTTTCGCCGCGGCTGCTTCGACACGGCACCGTCGACGGGTGGCGCGTACTCGTGTTCGAGCACATCGAGGGCCGGCCGCTCCGGTTCCGGCTCGGCTCGGCCGACTTCGTCCAAGTGGTCGGCGCCATCGACCGCATCGGCCGCATCCAGCCGGGACGCAGCGCCGGATTGCCCACCCTCGTCGGCCGCCTGCGTGAACACCTGCCTCCCGGCCGGGCGAGTGCGCTGTGCGGGAACCGCCTGCTGCACACCGACCTGATCTCGGGCCACATGCTCATCCGCCCGGACGGCAGGCTTTCCGTCGTCGACTGGGGCCGGGTGGCGCTCGGCCCCCGGTGGGCGGAGATCGCCTTCGTCGGCGCCAACCTCTTGCGCGCGAACCACGATCTCGACGAGGTCCGCCGCTGGATGTGGCGCTTCCCGGAATGGCGCCGCACCCCACACACCGCCCGCCGCACCCTCGCCGAGGCGATGATCGGCCACCACGGGGGCCGAGTCCTGTGGTGGACCGACCTGGTGGACGCCCCGATCGCCCGCTGACCCCGGGCGGCGCCGTCGAGCGAGCACCGCCCGCCACCCGGGCGGCCCTCGCTCGGCGGCGGCGTGGGCGATGTCATCGGGTGATGGGCGGGGCTCCGGTCGCGGCGACGGAGAGGTCCCAGAGACGCGCGGCCTCGTCGGGGTCGATGGCGTACGCGCGCACGCCGCCGTCGTCCATGGGCTCGTCGGGTGTGGAGACGCGGGCGATGTCGCAGTTTTCGAGGTAGAGCCCGCCCCGTCCGTCGAGGAGCGGGGACGTCGCGGCCCACACCCCGGTGGCGGCGCCCTGGGAAGCGGTCTTGAAGCCGGCCCCGATCACATTGCCGTGCTCGTCCACCCAGCCGCGATCGATCTGCTCCTGTAGCGCCATCTCGCGCTGCAGACCGGTGATGATCTTGCCCGGATGCAGCGCGAACGCGCGGACGCCGTCGTCGCGTCCGAGCACGTCGAGGTGCACGGCGAAGAGGGCGTTGGCGGTCTTGGACTGACCGTAGGCCAACCACTTGTCGTAGCCGGTCCGGAAGTGCGGGTCGTGCCGACGGATGCCGGTCAGGGTGTGTCCGGCAGAGCTGTTGACGACGACACGAGCGCCGCCGGCGGCGACTAGGAGCGGATACAACTCGCACGCGAGGGCGAAGTGCCCGAGGTGGTTGGCCGCGAACTGGCCTTCCCAGCCGGGCCCGACGCGTCGCTCCGGGATGGCCATGACCCCGGCGGTGGCCATCAGCAGGTCGAGCCGGTCGACGGATTCGCGGATGTGCGCGGCAGTCGACCGCACACTGCCCAGGTCGGTCAGGTCCATGGCGACGACTTCGCAGCCAGGTACCCCCTGGAGCGCGGCCCGGGCCACATCGGGACGACGGGCCGGAACGATGACCCTGGCCCGTGCCGCCGCCAGCGTCCGGGCGGTCTCCAGGCCGAGGCCGGAGTAGCCCCCGGTCACCACGGCGGTTCTGCCGGACAGGTCGCGGTCGGCCACGATGTCCGAGGCGCGGGTGGCGGCGGAGAAGGGTGAGCCGAGGGGTTGCTGAGCGGTGATCGTCATGTCGCCGACGCTACGATCTAGAGCGAGGTCTAGATCAAGTTGGAGAGCGAGCCGGGGCATGACCACAGAGCCGACCACGCGGCCGAGCACCCAACCGGCCACGCAGTCGTTCGGCATCGGCGAGGTGGCCGAACGCACCGGCCTGAGCGTGCATGCCCTGCGCTTCTACGAACGCGAGGGCCTGATGGTCGGCCCCGTCCTGCGCACGCCGGGTGGCAGGCGGCGCTACACCTCCTTCGACGTCGACTGGCTCCTGATCTGCGTCAAACTCCGCGAATCCGGCATGCCACTCGCCGAGCTGGAACGCTTCGCCGAACTGGTCCGCCAGGGGCCGGGCAACGAAGCGGAACGCCTGGCCCTGCTCGACACCCACCGCCGACGCGTGGACGCCCAGATCCGCGCACTGGAGGAATGCCGCTCCGTCATCACCTGGAAGGTCGACCTCTACGCCGACCACCTGGCACAAGGCAAAGCAGGCGGCCTGTGGGCCCCGAGGGGCTGAGGGCGGGACCGGCCCGGCCGAAATGGATGAGCTCCACCTTCGCTGGCCGACACGGCAGTTGCCCCTCCGCCAGGCACGTCAACGACGGAATCGGGGGACGACCCGGTCGGGGTCGAGGCCGGGCTCGCCGGCGTTGCTTCCCGGGTGGGTCGGGTGTCTTCGGCGGGCGTGGCGCTTGTGGTTGCGGGTGGGTGGTGCGGGGTTGGTCCGGTGACAGGGGCCGGCCGCCGCCGGCGCTCGGGGCTCCGAGACTTGGGGCTCGCGACGAGACGGGCGTCTTGCTCACTGAAAACCGGCTGGCAGCGGGGGGCAGGGAGGGCGGCCGGGTCGAGCTCTCCGGGGAGCCTTCCCGAGTGGGCCGGGCGCTTTCGGCGGGCGTGGCGCGTGTGGTTGCGGGTGGCTGGTGCGGGGTTGGTCCGGCGCCAGAGGTCGGCCGCCGCCGGCGCTCGGGGCTCCGAGACTTGGGGCTCGCGACGAGACGGGCGTCTTGCTCACCGAAAACCGGCTGGCAGCGGGGGGCAGGGAGGGCGGCCGGGTCGGGTTCTCCGGGGAGCCTTCCCGGTTGGGGTGGCTGGTGCACGGCACACGTCGCGCTTGTGGTTGCGGGTAACAAGTGCGGGGTTGGTCCGGCGCCAGAGGTCGGCCGCCGCCAGCGCTCGGGGCTCCGAGACTCGGGGCTCGCGACGAGACGGGCGTCTTGCTCACCGAAAACCGGCTGGCAGCGGGGGGCAGGGAGGGCGGCCGGGTCGGGTCCTCCGGGGAGCGTTCCCGGGTGGGTCGGGCGTTCCCGGCGGGCGTTGGCATGTGGGTGACGAAGGTTCACGAACCCGGATCCCGTGGGGTGCCGGAGCCTTCGCGTGGGAGAAACCGCAGGTCAGAGCGAGCGGCGGCTGATTCGGGTTCCTCGGGATCCGGTTTAGGCGCCTATTGGGCACTTTTGGTCTCCTTGGCGGCCCCCGTGGGGTCGCAGCGCTCCAAGCCGACGCCGATCGGGCAATTCCGGTCTCCCCTCCGGCGCTGAGGGAGCCCGAGCACATGAAACCGGCACTCGACGCCCGACTTTCCACCTCGACGTTACAGAGCCGCAGGTCAACGAAGCTCGAAGCGCACAACCACCCATCGCGATCCGGTTTCGAACCTCAACTCCCCTCCCAACGCCCCCGAACCGCCCCGGCCCACCCGGGAAGGCTCTCCGGAGAACTCGACCGGGCCGCCTCCCTGCCCCCGTTGCCAGCCGGTTTTCGCCGACCAAGGCACCCGTCTCGTCGAGACCCCCCGTCTCGGAGCCCCGAACGCTGGCGGCGGCCACCCCTTCGAGCCGGACCAACCCCGCACCGGCCATCCGCAACCACAAGCGCCACGCCCGCCGAAAGCGCCCGGCCCACTCGGGAAGGCTCCCCGGAGGACCCGACCCGACTGCCCTCCCTGCCCCCGCTGCCAGCCGGTTTTCGGTGAGCAAGATGCCCGTCTCGTCGAGACCCACGTCTCGGAGCCCCGAACGCTGGCGGCGGCCACCCCTTCGAGCCGGACCAACCCCGCACCACCCACCCGCAACCACAAGCGCCACGCCCGCCGAAAGCGCCCGGCCCACTCGGGAAGGCTCCCCGAAGGACCCGACCCGACTGCCCTCCCTGCCCCCGCTGCCAGCCGGTTTTCAGTGAGCAAGACGCCCGTCTCGTCGCGAGCCCCGAGTCTCGGAGCCCCGAACGCTGGCGGCGGCCACCCCTTCGAGCCGGACCAACCCCGCACTTGTTACCCGCAACCACAAGCGCGACGTGTGCCGTGAACCAGCCACCCCAACCGGGAAGGTTCCCCGGAGGACCCGACCCGACTGCCCTCCCTGCCCCCGTTGCCAGCCGGTTTTCGCCGACCAAGGCACCCGTCTCGTCGAGACCCCCACGCCTCGGAGCCCCGAGCGCTGGCGGCGGCCGACCTCTGGCGCCGGACCAACCCCGCACCACCCACCCGCAACCACAAGCGCGACGCGCGCCGAAAGCGCCCGGCCCACTCGGGAAGGCTCCCCGAAGGACCCGACCCGACTGCCCTCCCTGCCCCCGTTGCCAGCCGGTTTTCGCCGACCAAAGCACCCGTCTCGTCGGGCCCCCACGTCTCGGAGCCCCGAGCGCCGCCAGCGGCCACCCCTTCGAGCCGGACCAACCCCGCACCACCCACGCGACCGAAGCGCAGCGCCGGCCGGAATCATCCCGGCCCACTCGGGAAGTTCCCCGACGAATCCCTCCCGACCTGACCCAATCCACCCAACCCGTCCCCACCCACCCGGACCCCCGCCGCTCGCCCCCGTCAAGACCCCCGTCCCGACCGCAGCGGGACTGTGTCCGTCGGTTCACGAGGCCGTCACGAGGCCGTCCGGAGTCGTCTCCCGGGCCCCTTTCGTGGTTGCACTCGGTGACCACGGGCGGCCAACCGGACGGATCGGCTATCACAACCGATCATCATCGGCCAAATTTGATGAGCTTGTGAACGGGTGGTATAGGCGATTCCCATGATCAACATCGTCCGTGAGTGGCGAACCGTTTAGGCTCCCCTATTTCTCACCCTGTGTGATTTTTGGCTGCACGCAACCGTTTCTGATCGATCATCAGGTGGTGAAGATCACACCATGATCATTCTCTACCCGTGTCGCAGATCACATCGGAAGGGGCCTAGGATGGGCGCCGTTCCGGCAGCTTGTGAACCCGGTCACATGCGTGGCTTCGGGGGACTGAGAAGGGAGATGGGAGCGCGGTGAACCTGTACGCGCCGATCCTCGTGCTCGGGGGCATTGCCCTGGCCTTCGGAGTGGTCTCCCTCGTGATGGGGGCGCTCACCGGGCCCAAGCGCTACAACCGGGCCAAGCTCGAGGCCTACGAATGTGGCATCGAGCCGACCCCGCAGCCGGTCGGCGGCGGGCGATTCCCGGTCAAGTACTACCTGACGGCGATGCTCTTCATCGTCTTCGACATCGAGATCGTCTTCCTCTACCCGTGGGCCGTCTACTTCGACTCCCTCGGGATGTTCGGTCTCGTCGAAATGGTCATGTTCGTGGCCGCGGTCTTCGTCGCCTACGCCTACCTCTGGCGGCGCGGCGGCCTGGAGTGGGACTGACCGACGACATGGCACGGACACACACCGAGGGCCCGATCAGCCAAGCCCAGGCTTCCCCCAACGACTGACGGAGAGAGGGCATCCGCGTGGGTATCGAGGAGAAGCTGCCCAGCGGCTTCCTGTTGAGCACCGTGGAAGGGCTGGCCGGCTACTTCCGCAAAGGATCGTTCTGGCCGGCCACGTTCGGACTCGCGTGCTGCGCGATCGAGATGATGGCGACCGGCGCCGGCCGCTACGACCTGGCCCGCTTCGGCATGGAGGTCTTCCGGGCCTCGCCGCGCCAGGCCGACCTGATGATCGTCGCCGGTCGGGTCAGCCAGAAGATGGCGCCGGTCCTGCGGCAGATCTACGACCAGATGCCCAACCCCAAGTGGGTGTTGTCGATGGGCGTTTGCGCCTCGTCGGGCGGCATGTTCAACAACTACGCGATCGTCCAGGGCGTCGACCACGTGGTGCCGGTGGACATCTACCTCCCCGGCTGTCCGCCCCGGCCCGAGATGCTGATGGACGCGATCATCAAGCTCCGCGAGGAGATCCAGGCGATGCCGCTGGGCGTCAACCGCGAGAAGGCCGCCCGCGCCGCCGAACAGGCCGCCATGAAGGCGCTGCCCACCATCGAGATGCTTCCCGCGAGCGCCCGACGCGGCGCCCACGAACTCGATCCCGGCATCCCGGTCGGCCACGCGCCCGCGCACCACGCGCACACCGGCCACGCGCACACCGGCCACACCACCGACGGGGGCGCCCGATGACCGTCCCCGGCAGCACCCCCGAGGAGAAGGCCCAGCTCCCCGTCCCGGCCGACGCCGACGCCGAGCCCATCGCCGTGCGTCGCGGCATGTTCGGCGCGCGCGACTCCGGCGACACCTCCGGCTACGGCAAGCTCGTCCGTACCGTCGCCTTCCCCGGCGCCGCCGCCCGCCCCTACGGCGGCCCGCGCGGAACCGCGGACGGCGAGGGCGAGTTCGACCTCGTCGCCGACGAACTCTCCGGCGCCCTCGCGGAGGCCGGCATCGAGTTCGACCAGGCGATCGAGAAGGTCGTGGTCGACCGCGGCGAGATCACCTTCCACGTGCGCCGCGAGTCGCTGCCCCGGGTCGCGCTGATCCTGCGCAACGACCCGGCGCTGCGCTTCGAGCTGTGTACCGGCGTGTCCGGCACCCACTACCCCCAGGAGGCCGGCCGCGAGCTGCACGCGGTCTACCACCTGCGCTCGATCACCCACAATCGGGCACTGCGGCTGGAGGTCACCGCCCCCGACGCGGACCCGCACGTCCCGTCCCTGGTGAGCGTGTATCCCGCGCTCGACTGGCACGAGCGCGAGACCTACGACTTCTTCGGCCTGATCTTCGACGGCCACCCCGCGCTCACGCGCATCCTCATGCCGGACGACTGGCCCGGCCACCCGCAGCGGAAGGACTACCCGCTCGGCGGCGTGCCCGTCGAGTACAAGGGCGCCCAGATCCCGCCGCCCGACCAGCGGAGGTCGTACAACTGATGTCCGATCAGACAACGACACCCCCATCCGCCGCGCACGCGCGGGAGACCACCGAGGGCCGGGTCTACACGGTCACCGGCTCCGACTGGGACGAAGTGGTCCAGGCCGCGGCGGACGCCGAAGAGCGCATCGTCGTCAACATGGGCCCGCAACACCCGTCCACACACGGCGTGTTGCGGCTGATCCTGGAGATCGACGGGGAAAGCGTCACCGAGGCCCGCTGCGGGATCGGCTACCTGCACACCGGGATCGAGAAGAACCTGGAGTTCCGCACCTGGACCCAGGGCGTCACCTTCGTGACGCGCATGGACTACCTGATGCCGCTGCACAACGAGACGGCCTACTGCCTCGCGGTGGAGAAGCTGCTCGGCATCACCGACCAGGTGCCCGAGCGCGCGCAGGTGATCCGGGTCCTGCTGATGGAACTCAACCGGATCTCCTCGCACATGGTCTGCCTGGCCACCGGCGGCATGGAGATCGGCGCGCTCACCGTGATGACCTTCGGGTTCCGCGACCGCGAACTGATCCTCGACGTCTTCGAGATGATCACCGGGCTCCGGATGAACCACGCCTACATCCGCCCCGGCGGCCTGGCCCAGGACCTGCCGCCCGGCGCCGTGGACAAGATCCGCGAGCTGGTCGACATCCTCCCCGGCCGGATCCACGAGTACGAACTGCTGCTCAACGACAACGCCATCTTCAAGGGCCGCACCCAGGGCATCGGCTACCTCGACCTCGCCGGCTGCATGGCCCTCGGGCTGACCGGCCCGGTGCTGCGCTCCACCGGCCTGCCGCACGACCTGCGCAAGACGCAGCCGTACTGCGGCTACGAGACCTACGAGTTCGACGTGGCCACCGCCGACACCTGCGACTCCTGGGGGCGGTACCTGATCCGCATCGAGGAGATGAAGCAGTCGTTGCGGATCGTCGAGCAGTGCCTGGACCGGCTGGCCCCCGGACCGGTCATGGTGACCGACAAGAAGATCGCCTGGCCCGCGCAACTGGCTCTGGGCACCGACGGGTTGGGCAACTCGCCGGCGCACATCAAGAACATCATGGGCACCTCGATGGAATCCCTCATCCACCACTTCAAGCTGGTGACCGAGGGCTTCCGGGTGCCGCCGGGACAGGTCTACAGCGCGATCGAATCACCCCGGGGCGAACTGGGCGTCCACGCGGTCAGCGACGGCGGCACCCGCCCCTACCGCGTGCACTTCCGCGACCCCTCCTTCAACAACCTGCAGGCCATGGCCGCGATGTGCGAGGGCGGCCAGGTGGCGGACGTGATCGTGGCAGTGGCGGGGATCGACCCCGTCATGGGAGGTGTCGACCGATGAGTACGGACCTGGGCATGCCGATGCCCCCGGCGAAGCCGGCTCCGCCGTACCCGCCCGAGGTGCGCGCGCGCCTGGAGGTGGACGCGAAGGAGGTGATCGGCCGCTACCCGCAGTCCCGTTCGGCGCTGTTGCCGCTGCTGCACCTGGTGCAGGCCGAAGAGGGCTACGTCACCGGCACCGGCATCGAGTTCTGCGCCGACATCCTCGGCCTGACCACCGCCGAGGTCTCCGCCGTCGCCACCTTCTACACGATGTACCGGCGGCGCCAGGGCGGCGACTTCCACGTCGGCGTGTGTACCAACACGCTGTGCGCGGTGATGGGCGGCGACGAGATCTTCGCGAGCCTGAAGGACCACCTCGGGATCGGCAACAAGGAGACCACCGCCGACGGCGTGGTCACCCTGGAGCACATCGAGTGCAACGCGGCCTGCGACTACGCGCCCGTGGTGATGGTCAACTGGGAGTTCTTCGACGACGCGACCCCGCAGTCGGCCAGGGAACTCGTCGACGACCTGCGCGCCGGCAAGGACGCGGTACCCACCCGCGGCGCCCGCCTGTGCACCTTCCGCGACACCTCGCGCATCCTGGCCGGCTTCCCCGACGAGCGCCCCGGCGCGGTGGACGAGGGCGGCGCCGGCGGCGCGGCCAGCCTGGTCGGCCTGCGGATCGCCAACGGCACGCACACCGACGACGCCCCCCGGTCCACGACCGCGACCGTGCCCGGTTCCCGAAGCGCGACCCCGGGCGGCGCGAACGAGACACCACCCGCCCCGAGTTCGCACGACGCGCCGGCGCGCACCGCCGAGTCCGACCCGGCCCACCCCGCGCCTCCCGCCGGGAACGCGCCCGACCAGGACGGGGACCAGGCGCCGTGACCGAGCCCTCCCTCCTCACCCCCGTGCTCTCCGCCAACTGGGACGAGCACCAGCCGTGGACGCTGGACACCTACCGCCGCGGCGGCGGCTACGACGGCCTGCGCAAGGCGCTGGCCATGCACCCCGACGAGGTGATCCAGACCGTCAAGGACTCCGGTCTGCGCGGTCGCGGCGGCGCGGGCTTCCCCACCGGCATGAAGTGGGGCTTCATCCCGCAAAACGACGGCAAGCCGCACTACCTCGTGGTCAACGCGGACGAATCCGAGCCGGGAACCTGCAAGGACATCCCGCTCATGTACGCCAACCCGCACGTGCTGATCGAGGGCGTGATCATCGCGTCCTACGCGATCCGCTCGGGGCACGCCTTCATCTACGTCCGCGGCGAGGTCGTCCCGGTGCTCCGCCGACTGCACAACGCGGTCCGCGAGGCGTACGCGGCCGGCTACCTCGGCAAGAACGTGCTCGGCTCGGGCTTCGACCTCGAACTCACCGTGCACGCGGGCGCCGGCGCGTACATCTGCGGCGAGGAGACCGCGCTGCTCGACTCCCTGGAGGGCCGCCGGGGCCAACCCCGACTGCGCCCGCCGTTCCCCGCCGTGGCCGGTCTGTACGCGTCGCCCACCTGCGTGAACAACGTCGAGTCGATCGCCTCGGTGCCGCCGATCCTGAACAAGGGCGTCGAGTGGTTCCGCTCGATGGGCTCGGAGAAGTCGCCCGGGTTCACCCTGTACTCGCTGTCCGGACACGTCACCCGGCCCGGCCAGTACGAGGCCCCGCTCGGCGTGACGCTGCGCCAACTCCTCGACCTGGCGGGCGGGGTGCGCGCCGGGCACCGGATCAAGTTCTGGACGCCCGGCGGCTCCTCCACGCCGATGTTCACCGACGAGCACCTGGACGTGCCGCTCGACTACGAGGGCGTCGGCGCGGCCGGATCCATGCTCGGCACCAAGGCGCTGCAGATCTTCGACGAGACCGTGTGCGTGGTGCGCGCGGTGCTGCGCTGGACCGAGTTCTACGAGCACGAGTCCTGCGGCAAGTGCACCCCGTGCCGCGAAGGCACCTACTGGCTCACCCAGTTGCTCACCCGCCTGGAGCACGGCGAGGGCACCGAGGAGGACCTGGAGACGTTGCTCGACGTCGCCGACAACATCCTCGGCAAGTCCTTCTGCGCCCTCGGCGACGGCGCGGCGAGCCCGATCCAGTCCTCGCTCAAGTACTTCCGCGACGAATACCTGGCGCACTTCGAGCACGGCGGCTGTCCGTTCGACACCGCGGCATCCACCGCGTGGGCGACGACGGCCCCCGCTTCCACCGGGGCAGGAGCGCACAGCTGACATGACAGTCACGACCAACACCCCCGCGGGTGGTCCGCCGGCCCCCAAGCCGGAGGACCTCGTCACCATCTCGGTGGACGGGATCGACGTCTCGGTGCCCAAGGGCACCCTGGTGATCCGGGCCGCCGAGCTGATCGGCATCCAGATCCCCAGGTTCTGCGACCACCCGCTGCTCGACCCGGTCGGCGCCTGCCGGCAGTGCCTGGTCGACGTCGAGGGACAGCGCAAACCGCTCGCCTCCTGCACCACCACCGTCACCGACGGCATGGTCGTGCGCACCCAGCTCACCTCACCGGTCGCGAAGAAGTCGCAGGACGGGGTGATGGAGCTGCTGCTGATCAACCACCCCCTGGACTGCCCCGTCTGCGACAAGGGCGGCGAATGCCCGCTCCAGAACCAGGCGATGGGCGCCGGCCGGGCGACCTCCCGCTTCACCGAGGTCAAGCGCACCTTCCCCAAGCCGCTGCGGATCTCCTCCGAGGTACTGCTCGACCGCGAGCGCTGCGTGCTCTGTGCCCGCTGCACCCGCTTCTCCGAGCAGGTCGCGGGCGACCCGTTCATCGCGCTGATCGAACGCGGCGCGCTCCAGCAGGTCGGCATCTACGAGAAGCAGCCCTTCGAGTCCTACTTCTCCGGCAACACCATCCAGATCTGCCCGGTCGGCGCCCTCACCTCGGCCGCGTACCGCTTCCGCGCCCGGCCGTTCGACCTGGTGTCCTCCCCGACCACGTGCGAGCACTGCGCGTCCGGGTGCTCGCTGCGCGCCGACCACCGCCGGGGCAAGGTGCTGCGCCGGCTCGCGGGCGACGAGCCCGAGGTCAACGAGGAATGGAACTGCGACAAGGGCCGCTTCGCGTTCCGCTACGCCACCCGTCAGGACCGGCTCACCTCCCCACTGATCCGAGACGAGGAGAGCGGCGAACTGGTTCCCGCGTCCTGGTCCGAGGCACTGGGCGTGGCCGCGCGCGGGCTCGCCGCCGCACGCGGCAGCGCCGGGGTCCTGGTCGGCGGCCGGGCCACGCTCGAAGACGCGTACGCCTACGGCAAGTTCGCCCGGGTCGCGCTGGACAGCAACGACATCGACTTCCGTGCCCGCGAACACTCCGCGGAGGAGGCCGAGTTCCTGGCCCAGCGGGTGGCCGGCACCGGGCTCGGGGTCACCTACGCCGACCTGGAGAAGGCCCCCGGCGTGCTCCTGGTCGGCTTCGAGCCCGAGGACGAGTCGCCGATCGTCTTCCTGCGGCTGCGCAAGGCCTCCCGCAAGGGCCTGAAGGTGTACGGCGTCGCGCCGTTCGCCTCCTCCGGGCTGACCCGGATGGGCGGCACCCTGCTGCGGGCCGCACCCGGCACCGAGACCGAATGGCTCTCCGCCCTCGCCGACCCGGAGGTCACCGGCGAACTCGCTCGCGGCGCGGCCGAGGTGTTGCGCAAGCCGGGCGCGGTGGTGCTGCTCGGCGAACGCCTCGCCGGCGTGCCGGGCGCCCTCGCCGCGGCGAGCGCGCTGGCCGCACGCACCGGCGCCCGACTCGCCTGGGTGCCCCGGCGCGCGGGCGAGCGCGGCGCGGCGGACGCGGGCGCGCTGTACAACCTGCTGCCGGGCGGCCGGCCGGTCGACCACCCCGAGGCCCGCGCCGAGGTGGCCGCCGCCTGGGGGGTCGCCGCGCTGCCCGCCGGCTACGGCCTGGACACCACCGCGATCCTGACCGCCGTCCGCGAACAGCGCCTGGCCGCGCTCGTGGTCGGCGGCGTCGAGGTGGACGACCTGCCCGACCCGGCCGCCGCGCTGGTCGCCCTGGACGCGGCCCGCTTCGTGGTCAGCCTCGAACTGCGGCACAGCGCGGTCACCGAACGCGCCGACGTGGTCTTCCCCGTCGCCGCCGCCGCCGAGAAGCCCGGCACCTTCGTCGACTGGGAGGGCCGGGAGCGCCCGTTCGCCACGGTGTTGAAGAAGGACCAGCTCACCGGCGACCTGGCCGCGGTCATGTCCGACCTGCGGGTGCTGGACGCGATCGCCGAGGCGATGGCCGAACAGCGCGAGGGCACCCCGATCGAGCTGCCCTCGCTCACCGCCGCCCGGCGCGAGCTGCGCCGACTCGGCCGGTGGACCGGCGACCGCGGACCGGCCCCCGAGGGCCGCGCCCGCGAACTCCCGCGCCCCGGCGCGGGCGAGGCCGTACTCGCCTCCTGGCGCCTGCTCCTGGACGAGGGGCGCGGCCAGGACGGCGAACCCCATCTGGCGGGCACCCGGCGTGCGCCGGTGGTCCGGCTCTGCGCGTCCACGGCCGCCGAGATCGGCGCCGAGGACGGCGGCGGCGTCACCGTGACCTCGTTGCACGGGGAGGTCACGTTGCCGCTGCGCATCACCGACATGACCGAGCGCGTGGTGTTCCTGCCCGCGAACTCGCCCGGCTCGCCGGTGCGTCGCGCACTGCGGGTCGCCCCCGGCGAGGTGGTCCGCATCCGCCCGGCGGTGCTCGACTTCGCGCACGCGGAGGGCCCGCCCGACAACACCGGCCTCAACGGTCGGACCGCACACGTTCATGAGGAGGAGCGGTGACGGACAGCGGCATGCAGCTCGCCGCGGTCGGGTTCGGTACCGACGTCTGGTGGCTGATCCTGCTCAAGGCGGTGCTCATCTTCGCGTTCTGCGTCGTCATGACGCTGTTCGCGATCTGGTGGGAACGCAAGGTCGTGGCCTGGATGCAGATGCGCATCGGGCCCAAGTACACCGGCCCGCAGGGCCTGCTCCAGTCCCTCGCGGACGGCGTGAAGCTCGCGCTCAAGGAGGACATCACCGTCAAGGGCGCCGACAAGGCCGTCTACATCATCGCGCCGATCGTGGCGATGGTCCCGGCGTTCATGGCGTTCGCGGTGATCCCCTTCGGCCCCGAGGTCTCCATCTTCGGGCACCGCACGCACCTGCAGCTGACCGACCTGCCGGTCGCGGTCCTCTACATCCTCGCGGTCGCGTCCGTGGGCATCTACGGCATCGTGCTCGCGGGCTGGTCCTCCGGCTCGACCTACCCGCTGCTCGGCGGGCTGCGCAGCTCGGCCCAGATGATCTCGTACGAGATCGCGATGGGACTGTCCTTCGCGGCGGTGTTCCTCTACTCCGGCTCGATGTCCACCTCGGAGATCGTCGCCGCGCAGCAGGACACCTGGTACGCGGTCCTGCTGCCGGTCTCGTTCATCATCTACGTGGTCGCGATGATCGGCGAGACCAACCGGGCGCCGTTCGACCTGCCCGAGGCCGAGGGCGAGTTGGTCGGCGGCTTCCACACCGAATACTCGTCGCTGAAGTTCGCGCTGTTCTTCCTCGCCGAGTACGTGAACATGGTCGTGGTCAGCTCGCTGGCGACCACCCTGTTCCTCGGCGGCTACCTGGCCCCCTGGCCGATCACCGCGGTGTGGGACGGCGCCAACTCCGGCTGGTGGCCGTTCCTGTGGTACTTCCTCAAGGTCCAGGCGTTCATCTTCGTCTTCATCTGGCTGCGCGGCACGCTTCCCCGGTTCCGCTACGACCAGTTCATGAAGATCGGCTGGAAGGTGCTGATCCCGCTCTCGCTGGTGTGGCTGATGCTGGTCGCCACCGTGCGCGCGCTCAAGAACGAGGGCTACGAGCAGTCCCGGATCGTGTTGTGGGTGGCGGGCGGCGTGGTCGCCCTGCTCCTGCTGTCGATCCTGTGGGACGCGGTCACCCCGAACAAGGACGCGGACGAGGAGGCCGCCGCCAAGGCGGCCGGTCCCGAAACGTTCGACCCGATGGCGGGCGGGTTCCCCGTACCGCCCATGCCGGGCCAGCAACTCCCGCCGGTGCCGCGCCGCAACGTGCGCAGACCGGAGCCGGTCGGCGCGCCGGCGGCGGAGCTCCCGGCCGACCGCACTGAAGGAGAGGCATAGACCCGTGCCCAAGTTCCTCGGACCGGTCGCGGGGTTCGGTGTCACCTTCGCGACGATGTTCAAGAAGGCGAACACCGAGTACTACCCGTACGAGAAGAAGGTCACCGCACCGCGATTCCACGGCCGGCACCAGCTCAACCGGTACGCCGACGGCCTGGAGAAGTGCATCGGCTGCGAACTGTGCGCGTGGGCGTGTCCCGCCGACGCGATCTTCGTGGAGGGTGCCGACAACACCGACGAGGAACGTTTCTCGCCCGGTGAGCGGTACGGCCGCAACTACCAGATCAACTACCTGCGCTGCATCTTCTGCGGTCTGTGCATCGAGGCGTGCCCGACCCGGGCGCTCACCATGACCAACGAGTTCGAGCTCGCCGACACCAGCCGGGCGAGCCTGATCTTCACCAAGGAACAGCTGCTCGCGCCGCTGTACGAGGGCATGGTTCCCGCGCCGCACGAGATGTACCCGGGCACCACCGACACCGACTACTACCTGGGCAAGGTCACCGGCGCCGCACCCGGCACGGTGACCCAGGGACGGTCCGGTGAGCCGGCCGAGGCGGGCGCGCAGGGGACGGAGGCGGGCCGATGAGCCCCGGAATGGACTTCGCGGCCGAGGTCACCAAGACCTCCACCGGCGAGGCGCTGCAGTTCTGGGTGCTCGCGGCCGTCGCGCTGATCGGCGCCCTGGCGACCGTCTTCATGAAGAAGGCGGTGCACAGCGCGCTCGCGCTGGTCACCACGATGATGTGCCTGGCGATCTTCTACCTGGCCCAGGGCGCGGTGTTCCTGGGCATCGTGCAGATCGTGGTGTACACCGGCGCGATCATGATGTTGTTCCTGTTCGTGCTGATGCTGGTCGGCGTCTCCTCGGTGGACTCGCTCAAGGAGACCCTCAAGGGTCAGCGGATCGCCGCCGCCGGGCTCGGCCTGGGCTTCGGCATCCTGCTTACGTCGGCCATCGCCAACGCCTCGATCACCCACTTCACCGCGCTGGCGACCAAGTCGGCCGGCAGCCGCCCGGTGTATCCGGCGGAGACCGACGAGGAGGCGCTGCGCGCGGTCTCCCAGGGCAACGTGCAGGGCCTGGCGCACCAGATCTTCACCAAGTACATCTGGGCCTTCGAGATGACCAGCGCGCTGCTGATCACCGCGGCGGTCGGCGCGATGGTGCTCGCGCACCGCGAGCGCCTGGTGCCGCGCAAGACCCAGCGCGAGTTGTCCGAGGAGCGGGTGCGGGACAACAAGCAGGTCGCCCCGCTGCCCACGCCCGGGGTGTACGCCCGGCACAACGCGGTGGACGTACCCGCGCTGCTCCCCGACGGCAGCATCTCGGAGTTGTCGGTCAACGGCACGCTGCGGGCGCGCGGTCAGATCCGCGACGTCAGCGCCGAGGCCGTGCACAGCGTGGCCGCGTTGGAGAGCGCGGGTGCCGACGATGACGACGAGGCGTGGCCGGACGAGTCGGACGCGCCCGCGTCCGCGCCGGTGCCCACCGCCCGCCACGAGCACGAGGACCCCGACCCGGGCTCGGGCGACGAGGTCGGCGCCGGCGCCGGTTCGAAGGAGGGGCGCTCGTGAACCCGGTGAACTACCTGTACCTGTCCGCGCTGTTGTTCACCATCGGCGCGGCCGGGGTGCTGCTCCGGCGCAACGCGATCGTCGTGTTCATGTGCGTCGAACTGATGCTGAACGCCTGCAATCTCGCGTTCGTGACGTTCGGCCGCATGCACGACAACCTCGACGGCCAGATCATCGCGTTCTTCACGATGGTCGTCGCCGCGTGCGAGGTCGTGGTCGGACTGTCCATCATCATCGCCATCTTCCGCAGCCGCCGTTCGGCCTCGGTCGACGACGCCAGCCTCATGAAGTGGTAGGTCGGAACCGGTGATCGAAACCTCCTCCCTGGCCTCCGGCGCCCTGCTCGCCAACGAGGGCGGCGGCGGGCTGCACTCCACGGCCGCCTCCGGTGCCTTCTCGGCGCTGTGGCTGGTCGTCGGACTGCCGTTGCTCGGCGCGGTGTTGCTGCTGGTCGGCGGCAAGCGGACCAACCCCTTCGGACACATCCTCGCCACCGCGCTCGCCCTCGGGTCGTTCGTGGTCGGTGTGCTGATGTTCGTGACCATGCTCGACAAGTCCGGCACCGGTCGCTCGGTGGACCAGCACCTGTGGACCTGGGCGCCGGTCAACGAGTTCCAGGCCGACATCGGCCTGCACCTGGACCAGTTGTCCATGGTGTTCGTGCTGCTGATCACCGGTGTGGGCTCGCTGATCCACATCTACTCGATCGGCTACATGGCGCACGACGAGAACCGTCGGCGCTTCTTCGCCTACCTGAACCTGTTCGTCGCGGCGATGCTGCTGCTGGTGCTGGCGAACAACTACCTCCTGCTGTACGTCGGTTGGGAGGGCGTCGGGCTCGCCTCCTACCTGCTGATCGGGTTCTGGCAGCACAAGCCGAGCGCCGCGACCGCCGCCAAGAAGGCGTTCATCATGAACCGCGTCGGCGACTTCGGTCTGGCCGTGGCGATCTTCCTGATGTTCACCACGTTCGGCACCTTCTCCTTCGCGGACGTGCTCGGCGGCAGCGCGAGTGCGAGCGACGGCACGATGACCGCGATCGGCCTGATGCTGCTCCTTGCCGCCTGCGGCAAGTCGGCGCAATTCCCGCTCCAGGCCTGGCTCGGCGACGCGATGGAGGGTCCGACCCCGGTCTCCGCGCTGATCCACGCGGCGACCATGGTCACCGCCGGCGTGTACCTGATCACCCGCTCGGCGGAGATCTTCAACGCCTCGCCCGACGCCCAACTCGCGGTCACCATCGTGGGCGCGATCACCGTGCTGTTCGGGGCGATCGTGGGTTGCGCGAAGGACGACATCAAGAAGGCGCTGGCCGCCTCCACGATGAGCCAGATCGGCTACATGATCCTGGCCGCCGGCCTGGGTCCGATCGGCTACGCGTTCGCGATCATGCACCTGGTCACGCACGGCTTCTTCAAGGCCGGGCTGTTCCTCGGCGCGGGCTCGGTCATGCACGGCATGAACGACGAGGTGGACATGCGCCGCTACGGCGGCCTGCGCAAGTACATGCCGATCACCTTCGTCACCTTCGGCCTCGGCTATCTGGCGATCATCGGATTCCCGCTGCTGTCCGGGTTCTTCTCCAAGGACAAGATCATCGAGGCGGCGTTCGCCAAGGGCGGCACCTCCGGCTGGATCCTGGGCGCGGTCACCCTGCTGGCGGCCGGACTCACCGCGTACTACATGACGCGCGTGATGCTGATGACGTTCTTCGGCAAGGAACGCTGGAAGGAGGCGCCCGCGGGCGCCCCGGCCGACTGGCACGAGCCGCACCCGCACGAGTCGCCGGTCTCGATGACCGGTCCGATGATCCTGCTCGCCTTCGGATCGGTGTTCGCCGGCGGCCTGTTCGCGCTGAACGACTCGTTCGTGAAGTGGCTGACCCCCGTCACCGGCTTCTCGCACGGCGACCTGCCGATGAGCGAGTGGGCGGTGACCGGCATGGCGATCGCGATGGTCGCGCTGGGCACGGCGGTCGCCTACCTCCAGTACGCCCGCCGCGAGGTGCCCTCGGTGGCGCCGGCGGCGAGCCCGGTCACCGCGGCGGCCCGCCGCGACCTGTACCAGGACGCGATCAACGAGGGCCTGGTCATGCGGCCCGGGCAGTATCTGACCCGCCTGCTCGTGTGGTTCGACAACAAGGGCGTGGACGGATTCGTCGGCGGCCTCGCGGCCTTCGTCGGCGGCACCTCGGCGCGGGTGCGCCGGGTACAGACCGGATTCGTCCGCACGTACGCGCTGTCCATGTTCGGCGGCACGCTGCTGGTCGTGGCCTGCACGCTGATGGCTCGGATGGCGTGATGACGACGATGCCGACCCGAATTCGGATCGCCCACACGGTAGGCGTCCAGGCGGAGGGACTTCGATGAACGGCCACTTTCCCTGGCTGACGACGCTCGCGGCGCTGCCGTTCGTCGGCGGCCTGTGCGTCGCCGCCGTACCGGCCGGCAAACGCAGGCTCGCCAAGAACGTGGCGCTGCTGTTCAGCCTGCTCACGCTGGCCGTCGCCGTGGTGGTGGCGACCAGGTTCGACAACGACGGCGGACGTTTCCAGATCACCGAGAGCTACAGCTGGATCTCCTCGTTCGGGGTGCGCTGGTCGCTGGGCGTGGACGGGATCGGCCTGGTGCTGATCCTGCTCACCGCGGTGCTGATGCCGCTGCTGATCCTGGCCTCGTGGCACGACGCGGACGAGGCGCCGGTGGGCGCCGACGGCACGGCGGGCACGGGCCGGCCCGCGCCGCGCGGCACGCACGCGTTCTTCGCGCTGATGCTGCTGGTCGAGGCGATGGTCGTGGTGTCCTTCGCGGCCACCGACGTGTTCATGTTCTACGTCTTCTTCGAAGCCATGCTGATCCCGATGTACTTCCTGATCGGCGGCTTCGGCGGCGCGCAACGCTCCTACGCGGCGGTCAAGTTCCTGCTGTACAACCTGCTCGGCGGCCTGGTCATGCTGGCCGCGGTGGTGGGCCTGTACGTGGCCACCGCCAACCAGGGCATCGGCGTCGACGGGCACGGCACCTTCGACTTCGTGAAGATCTCGCAGGCGGTCGCCACCGGTCAGCTCGACATCGACCCGACCGCGGAGAAGGCGCTGTTCCTGGGCTTCATGTTCGCGTTCGCGATCAAGGCCCCGCTGTGGCCGTTCCACACCTGGCTGCCGGACACCATGACCGAGGCCACCCCCGGTGTCGCGGTCCTGGTGACCGCGATGGTGGACAAGGTCGGCACGTTCGCGATGCTCCGGTTCTGCCTGGAGATCTTCCCGGACGCGTCGAAGTACTTCGCCCCGGCGGTGATCACCCTCGCGGTGATCGGGATCATCTACGGCGCGCTGCTCGCGGTCGGCCAGACCGACATCAAGCGACTGATCGCGTACACGTCCATCTCGCACTTCGGCTTCATCATCCTGGGCATCTTCGTGATGACCAGTCAGGGTCAGTCGGGCGCGACGCTGTACATGGTCAACCACGGCTTCTCCACCGCGGCCCTGCTGCTGATCGCGGGCTTCCTGATCTCGCGCCGCGGCAGCAAGACGATCGCCGACTTCGGCGGCGTGCAAAAGGTCGCCCCCATCCTCGCGGGCACGTTCCTGGTGGCCGGACTCGCGACCCTGTCGATGCCGGGACTCGCCCCGTTCGTCAGCGAGTTCCTGGTGCTGGTGGGCGCGTTCACGAAGTACAAGGTGGCCGCGATCTTCGCCACCACGGGCATCGTGCTCGCCGCCCTGTACGTGCTCGTCCTGTACCAACGCACGATGACCGGTCCGATCCGGCCCGGGAACGAGAAGCTTCGCGACCTGGTGCCGCGCGAACTGGCGGTCGTGGTACCGCTGATCGCGTTCCTGCTCGTGCTCGGCGTCTACCCGAAGCCGGTGCTCGACGCGGTGAATCCGGCCGTGGACCACACGCTCAGCCGGGTGGAGCAGAAGGACCCGGCGCCCACCAAGCCCATCGAACAGGCCGCGGGCACCGAGGCGCACACCACTGGAGGCTCCAAGTGAGCATGAGCACCGCCGCAACGGCAACGCTCGCCGTGACGAAGGTGGACGCGCCCACCATCGAGTACGGCAAGCTCTCGCCGGTCCTGATCATCGCGGGCGTGGCCGTGGTCGGCGTGCTGATCGAGGCGTTCCTGCCCCGACCGGCCCGCTACCGCGCCCAGCTCACCGTGGCCCTGGTCGGCATGATCGCCGCGTTCGGCGCGATCGTGTGGCTGGCCCGGGACCTGCCGGACGACCACCGGGGCAGCATCACCGCGATGGGCGCGATCGCCGTCGACGGCCCCTCGCTGTTCCTCCAGGGCACGCTGCTGCTGATCGGCATCGCCTCGGTGCTGCTGATCGGCGAGCGCAAGCTGGAACCGGCCGGCGGCGACGCGTTCGCCCCGCAGGCCGCGGCCGCGCCCGGCTCGCAGCAGGAGAAGGACGCCGCGGCGGCCGGGTGGACGCAGACCGAGGTCTACCCGCTGGCCATGTTCTCGCTGGTGGGCATGCTGCTCTTTCCGGCGGCGAACGACCTGCTGATGATGTTCGTCGCGCTGGAGATCCTGTCCCTGCCGCTCTACCTGCTGTGCGGGCTGGCCCGGCGCAACCGGCTGCTCTCCCAGGAGGCCGCGCTCAAGTACTTCCTGCTCGGCGCGTTCTCCTCGGCGTTCTTCCTGTTCGGCGTGGCCATGCTCTACGGCTACTCGGGCAGCGTCTCGCTGGACAAGATCGGGGTGGCCTCGGCCGGCGCGATGGACAACGACGCGCTGTTGCTGATCGGGCTCGCGATGGTGGCGGTCGGCCTGCTGTTCAAGGTCGGCGCGGTGCCGTTCCACTCCTGGACGCCGGATGTGTACCAGGGCGCGCCGACCCCGATCACCGGGTTCATGGCGGCGGCCACCAAGGTGGCGGCGTTCGGCGCGATGATGCGCTTCTTCTACGTCGCGCTGCCCGGCATGCGCTGGGACTGGCGGCCGGTGATGATCGGCGTCGCGATCGCGACCATGGTCGCGGGCGCGGTCATCGCGATCACCCAGACCGACGTGAAGCGACTGCTGGCCTACTCGTCGATCGCCCACGCGGGTTTCATCCTGACCGGAATGATCGCGATGAACGACGCGGGCGTGTCGTCCACGATGTTCTACCTTGTGGCCTACGGATTCGTCACTCTGGGTGCGTTCGCGGTGGTCACCCTGGTACGGGACGCGCGCGGCGAGGCGACGCACCTGTCCCACTGGGCGGGCCTGGGCAGGCGTTCCCCGCTGGTCGCAGGAGTGTTCGCACTGTTCCTGCTCGCCTTTGCCGGCATCCCGCTGACCAGCGGTTTCGCCGGAAAGTTCGCGGTCTTCCAGGCGGCGGCGCGCGGCGGTGCGGGCAGCCTCGTGGTGGTCGGTGTGCTGTGCAGCGCGATCGCCGCGTTCTTCTACGTGCGGGTCATCGTGCTGATGTTCTTCTCGGAGCCCAAGGCCGACGGTCCGACGGTCGTCGTACCGAGCGTGATGACCACCGCTGCCATCGCGCTCGGGGTAGCCGTTACCGTGGTCCTTGGCATCCTCCCGCAGCCGGTACTGGACCTCGCGGACAAGGCAGCCTTGTTCGTCCATTGAGCACGACGCAGAGACTCTGCGTGATCGACAGGAGAGAACCGTCATGGCGATCGTGGGGCCCTTCGGGCTGAGCGTCACGGACGAAACTCTCGACGCCGACATCAGGGCGGGGATGGCCGCCGTGGAGCAGGAGCTCCTGGCGGCCACCAAGAGCGAGTTCCCCTACCTGACGCAGACCTCGCGACACCTCGTCGAGGCGGGCGGCAAGCGGTTCCGGCCCCTGCTGGTGCTGCTCGCCGCCCAATTCGGCGACTGGCAGGCCCCGGGCGTGGTGCCGGCGGCGGTGGTGTGCGAACTGACGCACCTGGCCACGCTGTACCACGACGACGTGATGGACGAGGCGCCGCTGCGGCGCGGGGCGCCCAGCGCGAACTCCCGGTGGGACAACTCGGTGGCGATCCTGACCGGCGACTTCCTGTTCGCCCGGGCCTCGGAGATCGTCGCCGACCTGGGCAACGAGGCGGTGCGGATCCAGGCCCGCGCGTTCGCCCGACTGGTGACCGGCCAGATCCGCGAGACGGTCGGCCCGGCGATGGGCGACGACCCGGTCGAGCACTACCTGTCGGTGATGGCGGACAAGACCGGCTCGCTGATCGCCGCCTCGGGGCAGTTCGGCGCGATGTTCGCGGGCGCCGACGAGCACGTGGTGGACATCCTGACCCGCTACGGCGAGCGGTTCGGCGTGGCCTTCCAACTGGCCGACGACGTACTCGACATCGCCAGCGAGGCGACCGAGTCGGGCAAGACCCCGGGCACCGACCTGCGCGAAGGGGTGCCGACGCTGCCGGTGTTGCACCTGCGTGCGGGGGTGGCGGGCGCGTCCCCGGCGGCGGATCGGCACCTGCTCGAACTGCTCGACGGGCCGATCACGGACGACGACGAGCACGCGGAGGCGCTGTCGCTTCTGCGCGGGCATCCGGCGCTTGCCAAGGCCCGTGAGGATACCCGGCGTTATGCCGAGGAGGCTCGGGAGGTTTTGGCTCCCCTGCCGGATTGCAGCGCCAAGCGGGCTTTGTCTTCTTTGTGCGAACTCGTGGTGGAGCGCAGCGCTTAGGGGCGTGCCGCGGGTGCGTATCGGTTGTTCGGTTTGCCCGCCCGCCCACCCGTTGCGTTTTGGTGTACGGCTGCGGATTACACCCCGACTGCTCCCCCGGGAGTAGTGCGAGGTGTTGTGGGTCAGCTTGAAGTCCCAGGCTTTCGGGCGCGGGGCGCCCCGAGGGTGACGTTTTCCGGTGACGTACGGGCGACGCCGGGCGGGTGACTCCGATGGTCCTCTTGATGTGTCGCACTGGACACTCGCATCAGGGGGCACCTGTCATGACCAGCACCACCCGCCGATCCGTGCCGTGGCGCTTCGCCGTGCCGGCCGCGATCGCGGCCGCCACCGTCGGCGCGGTCACCATCGGACCGGCCGCGTTCGCCGACGACGGGCGACCGTCACTGCCCGACGTCACCGCCGAACAACTCGTCGCCAAGGTCGCCGCGGCTCGGGCCGACGCGCTGACCGGCACCGTCCGCATCGACACCGACCTGGGCCTGCCGACCGTCCCGGGCAAGGGCGGCGGCGGCCCGCAGGCGCTGCTCTCGGGGACCAACAGGCTCCAGGTGGCCCTGGACGGCCCGGACCGGCAGCGGATCGGCATCATGGCCGATCTGTCCGAGTACAACGTCGTGCACAACGGCCGCGACGTGTGGACCTACGACAGCCGCGCGCACGCCGTGACGCACGCCACGGTCGACGCGACGCGCCCCGACGTGGCGTCGCTGGTGCCGACCACCCCGCAGGACGCGGCCCGCCAACTGCTCGACCTGGTCGGCCCGAGCACCGACGTCCGGGTCGACGGCACCGCCCGGGTCGCCGGGCACGACGTGTACAAGCTGCGCTTCGCGCCCAGGGCCCAGGGCAGCCTGATCGCCGCCGCGACGGTGTTCGTGGACGCGAAGACCGGGGTGCCGCTGCGGGTCACCGTGGACACCGTCAAGGGCGGCAAGCCGGCCGTCGACATCGGTTTCGAGGAGGTCTCCTACGACAAGCCGGCCGCCGGCACGTTCGACTTCAAGCCGCCGGCCGGCGCCCGGGTCACCGAGGCTCCGGCGCACGAGGCGGCGCCCGGGAAGCCCACCGCACCGGTGACGCCGAACGGTGAGCGGCCCGCCCCGGGTCTGTTCGGCGAGGGCTGGACCACCGTGGTCGAACTGCCCGCCGGAGCCGAGGGCAAGGCCGGCAAGGCCGGCAAGGACGTCACCGGGCTGCTCGGCAAGCTGGGGAAGCCGGTGCCGGGGGGGACGCTGATCAACACCCGGCTGCTGAACGTGTTGACCACCGACTCGGGCCGGGTCTTCGCCGGCGCGGTCGACGCGGACACGCTCCAGCGGATCGCGGCGCAGCGATGACCGCGTCCACGGCGGTCGGGACCGCGGCGATCCGTACCGAGGGGCTGTCCAAGCGCTACGGCCGGGACCGGCTCGCCGTGGACGGCCTCGACCTGACCGTCCCCGCCGGCTCCGTCTTCGGGTTCCTCGGGCCCAACGGATCCGGCAAGACCACCACCATCCGGATGCTGCTCGGGCTGATCCGGCCCACCGGCGGCACGGTCACCCTGCTCGACGGCCCCATGCCGGGGGCCGTCGGGCAGGTCCTGCCCCGGGTCGGCGCGCTGATCGAGGGCCCGGCCCACTACGGCTTCCTGACCGGTCGGCAGAACCTGGAGCGGCTGGACGCCGCCGACCCCACGTCCGACCCCCGGACCCGCGGCGCCCGGGTGGACGCGGCGTTGGCGAAGGTCGGCCTGACCGCGGTGGCCGGCCGCAAGGCGCGGGCGTACTCGCTCGGCATGAAGCAGCGGCTCGGCATCGCCTCCGCGCTGTTGCGCCCGCGCGACCTGCTGGTCCTGGACGAGCCGACCAACGGCCTGGACCCGCAGGGGATGCGCGAGATCCGCACACTTATCCGCGGGTTGGCCGCGGACGGCACCACGGTGTTCCTGTCCTCGCACCTGCTGGACGAGATCGAGCAGGTGTGCACGGACGTCGCGGTGATGAGCCACGGGCGGCTGATCACCCAGGGCACCGTCGAATCGTTGCGCGCCGGCACCCGGGCCCGGCTGCTCGTCACGACTCCCGACGCGGAGGCGGCGGTCGTGGTGTTGCGGCGGCTCGGCGCGACCGACGTGGTCACCACCGACGACGGAGTGGAGGCCGATCCGCCCCCGCTGGAGCCGGACGAGGTCTGCGCGGCACTGGTGCGCGCCGACATCCGGGTCCGCTCGTTCACCCTCGCGCGGCCGTCCCTGGAGGACGCGTTCGTCGCCCTGACCGGGGAAGGCTTCGATGTCACCGACTGACGCACTGCCCAAGACGGGTGTTCTGTCGCCCGCGTTCGGGCACTCGACGGCGAACAGCGAGTCGTTCGGCGCCGAACGGCTGCCGCGCCTGCGCGGACTGATGCGCAGCGAACTGCGGTTGGTGTTCCTGCGGCCGCGGACGGCCGCGATGCTGGGCTTTTTGGCCCTGGTGCCGGTGCTGCTCGGGGTCGCGCTGCGCTACTTCCACGACGGGGATTCCTCGCGCGGCGGCGGCGACGGCGGGACGATGGACTTCGTGAACCAGGTCACCGGCAACGGGCTGTTCCTGGTTTTCGCGTCGCTGGCCGCCGCGTTGCCGTTCTTCCTGCCGATGACCGTCGGCGTGGTCGCGGGCGACTCGATCGCGGGGGAGGCGCACGGCGGGACGCTGCGCTACCTGCTGGTCGCGCCGGCCGGGCGGACCCGGCTGCTGCTGGTGAAGTTCGCCGGCGTGCTGACGTTCTGTCTGGCCGCGACGCTCACCATCGCGCTGTCCGCGCTGGCGGTCGGTGCCGCGTTGTTCCCGATGGGCGACGTGCCGCTGCTGACCGGGGATTCGATCTCGATGGTCGAGGCGTCGTGGCGAGCGGTGTTGATCGCGCTGTGCGTGGCCGCCTCGCTGGTCGGCCTGGCCGCGATCGGGCTGTTCGTGTCCACGCTGACCACGGTGCCGGTGGCGGCGATGGCGACCACGGTCGGCGTGGTGATCGTGACCGCGATCCTGACCGGGATCCCGCAGTTGTCGGGTCTGCACCCGTGGTTGTTCACCGACGCGTGGATGAGCTTCGGGGATCTGCTGCGCACTCCGATCCCGACCGGTGAAATCCTGCGCAACCTCGGGATGCAGGCGGCGTACGCGGCGGTCTTCGGCGCGGCGGCGTGGGCCCGATTGAACGAGCGCGACATCACCACGTGAGACGGGGCGCCGCGCCGGCGGGCGCCGGGTGGGCCGGGGGACCGGCTCGCCCGGCGCCTTTCGGCGTTCGGTGCCGGTGGCTCGATGCCGACTGTTCTGCGCCGGTTCGATGCCGGTGGGTGGGCAACTCGTCCGGGTGAATGCCGGGTTGGTTCGGGTGGTACATGTGCATGTGGGCCGATATGAGGATGCGTGTGGCGATCGCGATGGTGTCGGCGGCCGGCGTCGTGTTGCTCGGGACGGTGCCCACGCGGGTGGTGTCGGCGGCGCCGAGGAGGTCGGTCGAGGCGCCCGCGGCGACCTACTCCTTCCTGGTGCTGACCCGCGAGCCGGGGCCGGCCGGGACGGTGCTCGTGGAGTCGGCGGTGCGGCGGGCGGGCGGCACGGTGGTCGGGGCGTACGGGCGGATCGGGGTGGTCGTGGCCCACGGCGGGCCGGGTTTCGCGGCGGCGGTGCGGGGGCGGCCGGGCGTGGCGCGGGTGGGGGCCACCCGGACGGTGCCGATCGCGGAGCACGGCGGCCCGGCCGCACGCGCCGGCGGCGCGACGGAGGATCCGGCGGAGGCCGCGCAGTGGAACCTGGCCATGGTGCACGCGTACGAGGCGCAGGCGATCACCGAGGGCAGCCCCGATGTGGCGGTCGCGGTGGTCGACTCCGGGGTGGACGACCGGCATCCCGACCTGGCCCCGAACTTCGATCCGGAGTTGTCGGTGGACTGTTCGACGGGTCGGCCGATCCGCGAGGGCGCGGCGTGGCGGGCGCCGCGCTCGGACCACGGGACGCATGTGGCGGGCACGATCGCGGCGGCGCGCAACGGCACCGGTGTGGTCGGGGTGGCGCCGAGGGTGCGGATCGCGGCGGTGCGGGTCGGCGACGCGGACACGATGTTCCACGCCGAGGCGAGCGTATGCGGGTTCGTGTGGCTGGCCGAGCATGCCGTGCGGGGGCTGCGGATCGCCAACCACAGCTACTACAACGACCCGTGGTGGCTGATGTGTCCGGACGACGAGGACCAGGCGGTGGCGTACGAGGGCATCCGTCGGGCGGCGGCGTACGCGGCCGAGCGCGGCGTGTTGTCGATCGCCGCGGCGGGCAACGACGGCTACGACCTCGCGCACAAGACGGTGGACCCGTACAGCCCGAACGACGCGGCGGGCCGGCCGGTCCCGCCGCGCCCGGTGACCGACGCGTGTCGGATGGCGCCCGCCGAACTCCCGGGCGTGGTCACGGTCGCGGCGGTCGGCGCGGACGGTCGGCGGGCCGGCTATTCGAACACCGGCCTGGGCGTGGTGGATCTGGCCGGGCCCGGCGGGAACGGCTCGGCCGGCGGCGAGGGCGTGTTGTCCACAGCGCGCGACGGCGGGTGGGCCCGCAAGGAGGGCACCTCGATGGCGGCGCCCGCGGTGAGCGGGGTGGCCGCGCTGGTCGTGTCCGAGCACCCGGAGTGGGGCCCGGACACGATCGCGGCCCGGCTGGCCGCCACCGCGGTTCGGCTGCCGTGCGCGGGGTCGTGTACCGCGTCGGGGGAGGTCGACTCGTTCCACGGACACGGACTGGTCGACGCGCTGCGGGCGGTGCGGCCGGGACCGTGAGGCCGGCTCGGCGCGGCCCCGATCAGGGGATGCGCGGGTGGCGGGCCCGAAGTGCGGTGATGTACGTGTCGCGGGAGACCGGACCGCCGAAGCGGAGGCGGTCGTAGGCGGTGAAGTCCGGCTCCAGGGCGTCCAGGTCGTCGATCGACCGGTGGAGTGCGGCACGCCAGGCCGGATCGTCCGGCGCGGGAGCGGCCAGGGCGGCGTCGATCGCGGCCGTCAGTTCGCTCTTGCGCCGGATCGTGGTGGGGGAGACGGAGCGCAGGCAGACGTACTGCCCGCTGAGGTAGCCGGCCCACTCCTCCTCGCCCTCGACCGGATCGGCCCAGTGCCCGACGAACCAGGCCCGGAGCCGGTCCGGGCCGCCGGCCGCGTCGGCGAGCGCGAACAGGTCGGCCGGCACCATCTCGGCCCCGTCCGAGCGCAGGTAGGAGGGCAGCGGCAGGCACCGGTCCAGGACGAGTGCGCGCACCCGTTCCGGATCCCGCCCGGTCGCCGCGCACAACGCGGTCAGCTCGACGAACTGCCGGTTCACGTACGCGTCGTCGGCCGGCGTCATCGCATGGTCACCGTTGACCTCCCGAAACCGCTCGGCCACGGCCCGCGCGGCCGTCGGCGCCACGTGAACCCGACTCCCGCCACCCATCCCACGCCACCTCCGCTTGCGGCCGGCGACCCTCGGCCCGGGAACCGGACCGGGCCCGCCGGCGAACGACCACGACCCGGCACGCTAGCCGCGCCACGCTTCGGCGCCGGCCGAAAAACCCCCGTGGTAGACCCGCCTCCGAGCCCCGAAGCCGGCCGCCGGCACCGGCTGACAGCCGCCGACAGGGGCGGTCAGCGGATTGTGCGAGGGCTGCCGGCGATGCGCCGGATGCTCTTCGACATGGACACCACGAGCAGCACCGCCGCCCCCACCCGGACCCCCGGAGTGATCGCCTCCTTCGTCCGCTTCGTCGTCTTCGGCGGCGGGGTCGGCCTCGCGAGCAGCGCGACGCTGGTCCTGCTCTCCGGCCACGTGCCGTTCGCCGCCGCCAACGCGCTGGTGACCGTGGGCTCCACCCTGATCGCCACCGAGCTGCACAGCCGCTTCACCTTCGGGCAGGACAAGCCCGGAAGGAGCGACCACGTCAAGGCGGCGCTGACCGTGCTGGTCTGCTACCTGTTCACCACCGCCGCGATGCTGGTGCTGCACACGATCCGGCCGCACGCCGGCGTACTGGTCGAGCAGTCGGTGTACCTGTCCGCCTCCGGTCTGGCGGGCATCGGCCGGTTCGCCTTCATGCGCCTGGTGATCTTCGCGCGCAGGGGCGGCCCGACGGGAGCGGGTACTGGCCCGCGAGGCCGTGGTGACCGCCGCCTGAGCGGATCCGACCCCGACCGGCGACGGATCGGCTCACCCGGAGCGGCGACTGTGTCCCGCCGCCTCCCGGTCCGAGCCGATCCGTCGCCTTTTCACGTCGGCCCCACCTCAGTCGACGAAGCAGAACTCGTTGCCCTCGGGATCGCGCATGACCCGGAACGACCCCTGCTCGTCGGTGACCGTCTCGCCCACCGGCGTCGCCCCGAGCGAGACCGCGAGCATCACGGCCGCGTCCACGTCGGCCACGGCCAGGTCCAGATGCAGCCGGTTCTTCCCGGCCTTGTCCTCCGGCACCGGCTGGAACGCCATCCGCGCCGCGCCGGGCGGCTCGACATGCGACCAGCCCCGCTCCCGATCGACCGGTTCCCCACCGAGCAACCCGGCCCAGAACCGCACCAACACCCGCGGCTCCCGGGCATCCACGACGATCTGACGCAGCTGTACACGCATACCGCGACCCTAGACGAGAGCACATCTGCCCGAACGGGTGAATGGCCCGGGAAGGTCTACTGTGCACCCGACCCCGAAACTAGGCTGAAGGAGTTGCCTCGGGGAGAGGAGGAACGGGTGTGATGTCCGTCGAAGCTGTGCACACACATGGTGTGGAAACCGACGACGACGCGATGCCGGATCCGTTGCAGTTGTTCTTCGCCCTGTCCGAGCGACTGCACGACTACCGCGTGGAGTTCATCGACCGGGAGACTCGGGTGTCACCACCGCCGGATGGCGATCACGAGACCCTCATCTGGCGTCTGGCCAGGCAGTTGGCGCGCTTCGACGTGGGCGATCGTTTCGATGCCGCCATGAACAAGGGTGTGCAGACGCCGGCCGGGGATCGTGTCGTTCCGGATATCACCGTGACGGCGTCCGGCGCCATGCGTGGCGCGGAGTCCTGGATGCCGTCCGACGGGGTGCTCCTGGTGGTCGAGGTGACCTCCACCGTCCCCGGCCGGGACCGGTTCACCAAGCGGCAGGTCCATGCCGAAGCCGCGATCCCCCTTTATCTCCTGATCGACCGTTCCGAATCCAAGCTGACGCTCTTCACCGAGCCGGAGAAGGGCAACTACACGGGGCGCGTGGAGGTCGGCTTCGGCAAACTCCTGCCGGTGCCGGATCCCTTCGGCTTCGTCCTGGACACCGCTTCGATCGTCGACTGAGCCGTGGGGGTGGGATGCCGTGTCCGACGACGCCGACAGCGAACTCAGCCCGCTTGCCCGTCGGGTGCTTGCCTGCATGTTGGCCGTGCCGGAGGGGATCAAGTTCACCGGCAAGGACGTGGCCGACGTGATGCCCGAGGGGCCGTACCGGGTGCAGAAGGCGCTGCGTGAGCTGGGCGCCGCCGGACACCGCACCGTGCGGCGGCTGAAGAAGCCCAACGGGCAGTTCTATGTCGAAGTCGAGTACCACGCCGTTCCGGTCCGCTCCGACGACTCGCCGGTGGACTGAGGCGACATGGAAGCGGGGTCGCGAATCCCGCTCGGTGCCCGGCCCTAGGATCTCGATCATGCGAACGACGGTCGAGACGATCCGCAGCCGTTTCGACGAGGCTGCCCGGGCACGCGGGTACATCCTCGATCCGGCCCAGCGGCAGGCCGCCGACCGCCTGGCCGAACTCGGCCTCGCGCTGGGCCGGGGCCGGGCGCACGGGCTGTTCCATCGCCGGACGCCGCCGGGGCTGTACCTGTGGGGGCCGGTCGGCCGGGGCAAGACCTGGCTGCTCGACACGTTCTTCGCCGCCGTCGCCGGACCCGCCGACCGACGGACCCGGGTGCACTTCCACGCCTTCTTCCGGCAGTTGCACGAGGCGGTCCGGCGGCACCGGGACGACCACGGCCACGAGCACAGCGCCGTGGACGCGGCGGTGTCCGAACTCGTGGGCGACGTCGACCTGGTCTGCTTCGACGAGTTCCACGTGCACGACCCGGGTGACGCGATGCTGGTCACCCGGCTGCTGCGGGAACTGCACACCCGGGGGGTGGTCCTGGTCTGCACCTCCAACTACCCGCCGTCCGGACTGCTGCCCAACCCGCTCTACCACCACCTGTTCGCGCCGACGATCCGGGAGATCGAGACCCGGATGAGCGTGGTCACCGTCGCCGGCCCGCAGGACTATCGGGCACTGCCCCGGGACGAGTCCGGCGCCGGCGCGTTCGCGCGGGGCGCGGTGTTGTGGCCGGGCGATCCCGGGCAACTGCGCGGACAGGGCCTGGTGCCGCCCACGCCGGCCGAGGCGGCGACGCTGACCGTGAACAACCGCGCGCTGCTGGTCGAGGCGGCCCGGCCGGACGAGTTGTGGGCCGGGTTCGAGGCGCTGTGCGAGGGGCGCACCTCGCCGCTCGACTACCTCGTGCTGGCCGAGACGTACCCCACGTGGGTGATCCGCGACCTGCCGCCGCTGAAGACCGCGAGCGCCGAGGCCCGGCAACGTTTCGTGAACCTGATCGACGTGTGCTGCGACGCCGACGTCCGGCTCTTCCTGGGCAGCGATCGCCCGCTGCCGGAACTGCTCGCCGGCGACGACCTGCCGACCGACATCGTGCGCACCGCGAGCCGGCTGGGCCTGCTGCGCCGGGTCGGCTGAGCCGGCCGCAGAGCCCGAAGCGGCCGGGACCGCTACTCCTCCGCCCGCGAGTCGGCGCCGGCCGTGGAAGAGCAACCGGAGGCCGCCCGTGTGGTCGTACAACTGCACCTCCAGGGCCGGTCGCGCGGTCTCCGGCGACGGCGACACCGCCCGGATCCGGCCGACCACGTCCGCGTGTTGTCGCCACTTCAGCGCGACCACCGAGACCGTCGCGACCGGTCCGCCGGCCGGCTCCGGCTCCGCGTCCACGATCGGCAGCAGCCGGGGAACACACTTCGCGACCGCTTCGCGGTCCGGCTCCGGCCGGTGGGCCATCGCCGCGCCGACGTCGAACGGCACGACGGTGGCGACCGCGTGCGGCACCCGGGTCAGCGCGGACGCGATCGAGTCGGTGGTCCGCCCGTGCAACAGCCGACCGATCAGCGGCGGATACGTGCGACGGGGCAGCAGCAGCATGATTCCCGACGCACCGCCCGCCACCTCACGCGCGGCCGGTTCGACGACCGCACGGGCCACGCGAAGATCAGGACGACCGCCCCGGACACCACGGCCGCGAGCGCGTTCACCACACATCCCGCCCGCCAGTGGCCGGTGCGCTGGGTCCAGTGGTGTCTGGTCGGCCCGGAGCCCGCCATCATGAACCCGGTGAACACGCCGATCGCGTACAGCGCGATCAGCGAGTCCACGCTCGCCCGGGTCGCCAGGAGCAGGGCCACGGCCGGCACCGCGAGCAGGATGATGCCGTTGGCGAAGGCCGGCCGGTGTCCGCGCTTGCGCAACATCTTCGGCAGGAAGGCGTCCTCGGCGACGAAGTCGGCACGCCGACCACCGCCACGCACACCTCCGGCTTCCACCGGCTGATGTTGGCGTCGGCGCCCCACATCAGGTGCAGCAGCGAGACGATCGCGTCGGTGCCGGCCGCGGTCTGCACCGCGACGGTGACCACGTAGTCGATCAGCAGCGCGACCGAGGCGACCTGCGCGACGCGCGGCCCGAAGTTGTCCCGGGCCACGATGTAGGAGCCGCCGGCCTTGGTGTACAGGCTCACCACGTCCCCGTAGGACAGGGTGAGCAGGAGCAGCACCGCGAGGATGGCGTAGGTGACCGGGAGCAGCAGGGTGAACGCGGCGACGCCGACGTGGGGCACCAGGGCGCGGAGCATCTGCTCGGTGCCGTACGCGGACGAGGAGATGCAGTCCGAGGCCGGCACGCCGAGCGCGGTCGGGTTGGACAAAGGCGGCTCGTCCGAAACCCGAGCGGGCCCGGCACGCTCGTGCCGGGCCCGCTCGGTGTCGCCTCGTTCGCTAGTCGATCGTCCAGGTGTCGTTGCCGCGGATCAGCGAGGCCAGGTCGCCCTGGCCCTGCTTCGTCGCGGCCTCCGCCATCTGGGCCGACATCAGCCGGTCGTAGACCGGACGCGCGATGTCGCGGAACACCCCGATGGGGGTGTGCGTGTTGCTCGTCAGATCGCCGAGCCGGGTCAGCGCGAAGGCCAGCTCCGGGTTGTCGGCGTGCGCGTCGTGCACGAGCACCGCGTCCTCGCCGACCTTGGCCACCTCGGCCACGTCCAGCGCGCCGTGCGCGCCGCGGATGACGCCGTACTGGCCCTCCGCGCCGAACCGGATCGGCTGCCCGTGTTCGAGCCGGATGGTTACGTCGTCGCGCTGCGCGGGGTCCTTGAGCTGCTCGAACGCGCCGTCGTTGAAGATGTTGCAGTTCTGGTAGATCTCCACGAGGGCGGTGCCCTCGTGGGCCGCCGCCGCGCGCAGCACCGAGGTCAGGTGCTTGCGGTCGGAGTCGATCGACCGGGCCACGAACGACGCCTCGGCGCCGATGGCCACCGACAGCGGGTTGAACGGGTGGTCGAGCGAGCCCATCGGGGTGGACTTGGTGATCTTGCCGGTCTCCGAGGTGGGCGAGTACTGACCCTTGGTCAGACCGTAGATCCGGTTGTTGAACAGCAGGATCTTCAGGTTGACGTTGCGGCGCAGCGCGTGGATCAGGTGGTTGCCGCCGATGGACAGCGCGTCGCCGTCACCGGTGACCACCCACACCGACAGGTCCTCGCGCGAGGTGGCCAGGCCCGTCGCGATGGCCGGCGCGCGCCCGTGGATCGAGTGCATGCCGTACGTGTTGAGGTAGTACGGGAAGCGGCTGGAGCAGCCGATGCCCGAGATCCACACCACGTTCTCCTTGCGGAGCCCGAGTTCGGGCAGGAAGCCCTGCACGGCGGCCAGGATGGCGTAGTCGCCGCAGCCCGGGCACCAGCGCACCTCCTGGTCCGACTTGAAGTCCTTCATGGACTGCTTGGCATCGGCCTTCGGGATCAGCGTCAGCGAGGGGAAACCGCCGGCGCCGTTCGCGGACTCAGACACTCTCGATCACTTCCCGGATCACGTGGGCCAGCTCCTCGGACTTGAACGGCAGCCCGCGCACCTGGTTGTACGACATGGCGTCCACGAGGAACCTGCCGCGCAGGAGCAGGGCGAGCTGACCCAGGTTCATCTCCGGGACGATCACCTTGTCGTACGACCGCAGCACCTCGGCCGTGTTGGCCGGGAACGGGTTGAGGTGGCGCAGGTGGGCCTGCGCGACCTTGCCGCCCGCGGCCCGCACCCGGCGGACCGCCGCGGCGATCGGGCCGTAGGTGGAGCCCCAGCCGATCACCAGGACCTTGGCGTCGCCGGTCGCGTCGTCGACCCACAGCGGGTCGATGTCCTTCGCGATGCCGTCCACCTTGGCCTGGCGGGTGCGCACCATCAGGTCGTGGTTGGCCGGGTCGTAGGAGATCGACCCGATGCCGTCGGCCTTCTCGATGCCGCCGATGCGGTGTTCCAGACCCGGGGTGCCGGGCACCGCCCACGGGCGGGCCAGCGTCTCGGGGTCGCGCTTGTACGGCCAGAACTCCTTGGTTCCGTCCGCGTTCTCCTGGTTCGGCTCGGTGGCGAACGCGACCCGCAGGTCCGGCAGTTCGGACGTCTCGGGCAGGCGCCACGGCTCGGAGCCGTTGGCGAGGTAGCCGTCGGAGAGCAGGAAGACCGGGGTGCGGTACTTCAGCGCGATCCGGGCCGCCTCGACGGCGGCGGCGAAGCAGTCGGACGGGGTCTGCGGGGCCACGATCGGCACCGGCGCCTCGCCGTTGCGGCCGAACATGGCCTGGAGCAGGTCGGACTGCTCGGTCTTGGTGGGCAGCCCGGTGGAGGGCCCGCCGCGCTGCACGTCGACGATCAGCAGCGGCAGCTCCAGCGAGACCGCGAGGCCGATCGTCTCGGACTTGAGCGCGACACCGGGACCGGAGGTGGTGGTCACCCCGAGCGCGCCGCCGAACGACGCGCCGAGCGCGGCGCCGATGCCCGCGATCTCGTCCTCGGCCTGGAAGGTGCGCACGCCGAAGTTCTTGTGCTTGGCCAGCTCGTGCAGGATGTCCGAGGCCGGGGTGATCGGGTACGAACCCAGGTAGACCGGCAGCTCGGCCAGCTGTCCGGCGGCCACCAGGCCGTAGGACAGCGCGAGGTTGCCGGTGATGTTGCGGTACGTGCCCGAGGGCAGCTTCGCCGGTGCCACCTCGTAGGAGACCGCGAAGTCGTCCGTGGTCTCGCCGAAGTTCCAACCCGCCTTGAAGGCCGCCACGTTCGCCTCGGCGATCACCGGCAGCTTGGCGAACTTGCGCCGCAGGAAGTCGACGGTCGCCTCGGTCGGGCGGTGGTACAGCCAGGACAGCAGCCCGAGCGCGAACATGTTCTTCGCCCGCTCGGCGTCCTTCTTGGAGATCTCGAACTCGGCCAGCGCGCCGACCGTCAGCGTGGTCAGCGGGATCGCGTGCACGTTGTAGGCGTCGAGCGAGCCGTCCTCCAGCGGACTGGTCGGGTAGCCGACCTTGGCCATCGCGCGCTTGGAGAACTCGTCGGTGTTGACGATGATCTCGGCCCCGCGCGGCAGGTCGCGGATGTTGGCCTTGAGCGCGGCCGGGTTCATCGCGACCAGGACGGTCGGCGCGTCGCCCGGGGTCAGGATGTCGTGGTCGGCGAAGTGGAGTTGGAAGCTCGACACGCCCGGCAGGGTGCCCGCGGGCGCCCGGATCTCGGCGGGGAAGTTGGGAAGGGTCGACAGATCGTTTCCGAACGTCGCCGTCTCGGACGTGAAACGGTCGCCCGTCAGCTGCATTCCGTCACCGGAATCGCCGGCGAACCGGATCACGACCCGGTCGAGCTGCTTGACCTGCTTGGTCACGGGGAAGGACCTCCTCGGCGCTGCGGCGGTTGGTCCGCGCACCGCGCGGATGTCGCAGTTTTCATCGTACGGCGGCACGGAGGGACACCGTGGTGCCCCCCGGGAACAGGCGGGGATCCGCCCCGGCGCGCGACGTGAGCGGCGTCACGCTCCGGACATGGCCCGCAAGCGGTACAAATCCGGCCGAACCCGAGCAAAGTACAGCCGAATCCGGGCCGGGCGCTGCGGTATCCGAGCAAAACAAAGGACCGCCCCCGGCTGGGACGGCGCCTCCGATCGACCGGATGATTGCATGGGTCCAGTAATTCGATCCCTACGATGTCAGGATCCGAGATAGGCGAGTACCGCGAGCACGCGTCTGTGATCGGTGTCACTGGGCGCCAGGCCGAGCTTGCCGAAGATGTTGCTGACGTGCTTCTCCACCGCTCCGTCGGACACCACCAAGGCCTGCGCCACGGCTGCGTTGGTGCGCCCCTCGGCCATCAGACCGAGCACTTCGCGCTCGCGCGGTGTGAGCTTTTCCACCACATCCCGTTTGCGCGAGCGGCCGAGCAGCTGCGAGACCACCTCGGGGTCGAGGGCGGTCCCGCCGCCCGCCACCCGCTCGACCGCGGCGACGAACTCGCCGACGTCGGCGACCCGGTCCTTGAGCAGATAGCCGACGCCGCTGGTGTTGCCCGCGAGCAGTTCCGTCGCGTACTGCTCCTCGACGTACTGTGACAGGACAAGCACCCCGACCTCGGGCAGCGTCGCGCGCATCGTCACCGCCGCGCGAATGCCCTCGTCGGTGTGCGTGGGCGGCATGCGCACATCCACTACGCAGACATCGGGACGCAGTTCTGTCGCGACCGCGACCAGTTGCTCGGCGTCGCCGACCGCCCCCACGATCTCGTGGCCGCGAGCGGTCAACAATCGGGACAAACCATCCCGAAGTAGTACGGAATCCTCAGCGATGACGACGCGCACTGCGTTCACATCCCCCAAATCCGGTAGGCCGCACCCGAACGGCGGGTGCGGCCTACAGTCTTCCGGATTCGAACGGATGCGGTGTACCTCGGCCGGCTCGATCGGAGGGGGCCGGCAGGGCGGGGGTCACCCCCGACGGAACCTCACAGCGGCAACCACACGGTGACCCGGGTCGGCCCGCCCTCGGGGCTGTCCACACTCAGCGTGCCGTCCACGCCGCGCACCCGCTCGGTGAGGCCGGCCAGGCCCGAACCCTTGCCGGTGGCGGCGCCACCCGCGCCGTCGTCGGCGACGATCAGGTACATCCGGCCGTTCTCGTGGCCCACCGTCACCCACGCGTGTGTGGCTCGGGCGTGCTTGGAGACGTTGGTCAGCAACTCCGACGCGCAGAAGTAGGCGACCGACTCGATCGGCGCGGGCGGGCGCTCCGGCAGATCCACCTCGACCCGGACCGGGACGGTGCAGCGGGCCGCGATCGAGGACAGCGCCGCGTCCAGACCCCGGTCGGTGAGCACCGCCGGGTGGATGCCCCGGGCGAGGTCGCGCAGTTCCTGGAGGGCGAGCTTGACCTCGTCGTGCGCGGAGGACACCATCCGCGCGGTCTCGGTGTCCTGGCTCGCGTTCAGGTTCTCCTTCGCCATGCCCAGATCCATCGCCAGCGCCACGAGCCGCGCCTGGGCGCCGTCGTGCAGGTCGCGCTCGATCCGCCGCAGATCCGAGGCGGCGGTGTCGACCGCCGCGCCGCGCGAGACGGTCAGGTCGCGCACCTGCTCGGACAGGAAGGCCGGGCCGAGCAGTCCGCGCACCATCACCCGGTCCACGTTGGCCATCCCGCGCACCAGCCACGGGGTGGCGAAGAACAGCACCACCCCGGCCGCCACGGTCAACGACACCAGACCCGGCCCGGCCAGGTAGTGGTCCACGCCCGGCTCGTTCGGCCCGTCGCCGGAGAGCAACGCGCCGGGCATGTCGGCCCGGCGGTACAGCGGCTGGGTGAGCGGATAGGTGATCGCGCTCAGCGAGGTCGCCCACAACACCGTGGTGACCACGAACGTGAAGACGCCCCAGGGCAGTTGCAGGAACAGGTAGAGACTGGCCCGCCACCCCGTGCGGTCGGTCAGCCCCGCCCGGATCCAGCCCGTCCACCCCGGCCGGTGCTCTCGGGGCGCCGGTGCGCGGACGTGCTCGTCGAGCAGCGCGCTCGCCCGGGCCCGCTCCATCCGCCCGAACGCGCGACTGCCGAGCAGGGTCAGCGCGATCAGCGGCAACCCGAGCAGGAACAGCGGGGTCAGCCCGATGCCGAGCGCGATGAACACCACCGCGTAGGTGAAGCCGACGATGCCGACGGGCAGATTCAGCACCAGGTGGATGGTGTCGGTCCACGTGCGCACGGTGAACGGCGCGCGCAGGATGCCCGGCCGGGTTCGAGCCGGGGCATCACCTGTGGACCCGTCGTAGGCAGTCACGGGTGAGGGCATGGACATGGAGTTGCCTCGCTGGGAGAGAAGCCGATCCGTTGGGTCAACTCTGCCTGGGGGCCCGGACGGGTCCCATGGCGCGGGTCGGTGTCTTGGGGGTGGGGTTGTCCCTACCACCTGGGGCCGGGGCGGATGTCACCGGTCCGGCGGGGCCGACCGGACCGGACACCGGGGACAGGTCCGGCGCAACCCCCCTAGACTCCCGTGCCACAAAGATACGCAACGTCCACGCAACGTCGAGGCAATGTCGATCGGGAGGCAGGCGCCGGGTGGAGGGCTACTACGGAACGTACGCGCTCGTGGGTCTGGTGCTGCTGGTCGCGTCCGCATTCGTCGCGGTGGCGTTCGTCGGCGGGCGACTGCTGCGACCGAGCGTACCCACGCACGAGAAGCTGACCACGTACGAGTGCGGTGTCGACCCCGTGGGGGTGGGCTGGGCGCAGGTGCACATCCGCTACTACCTCTACGCCTATCTGTACGTCATCTTCGCGGTCGACGCGATCTACCTGTTCCCCTGGGCGACGGTCTTCGACGCGCCAGGCTTCGGCGCCACCACCCTGGTGGAGATGTTCGTGTTCGTCGGCTTCCTGGCCACCGGACTGCTGTACGCGTGGCGGAAGGGCGTGCTCGCATGGACGTGACACCGGCTCCCGCGGATCGGCCGCCGGTCGATCTGCCGACACCCCGGCTCGGGGTGCTCTCCCGGCTGGCGCCCGACCCGGTGCGGTTGGTGCTCAACTGGGGGCGGCGCTACTCCCTCTGGGTGTTCAACTTCGGCCTGGCCTGCTGTGCGATCGAGTTCATCGCGTCGTCGATGGCCAGGCACGACTTCATCCGCCTCGGCGTGATCCCGTTCGCGCCCGGGCCGCGCCAGGCCGACCTGATGGTCGTGTCGGGCACGGTCAGCGACAAGATGGCGCCCGCGATCAAGCGGCTGTACGAGCAGATGCCCGAGCCCAAGTACGTCATCTCGTTCGGGTCGTGTGCGAACTGCGGTGGGCCGTACTGGGATTCGTACTGCGTTACCAAGGGCGTGGACCAGATCGTGCCGGTCGACGTGTACGTACCGGGCTGCCCGCCTCGGCCGGAGGCGCTGTTGCAGGGCATCCTCAAGCTTCAGGAGCGGATCGCGGTGGAGAACCCGGCCGCGCGGTACGGGCGTACGCTGCCCGCCGCCGCGCTGAGCCGGCCGCCGGTCGCGCCGCCGGCGCCGCCCGTGCCGCCCGCCGGAGGTGCCGGGTGACCCCGGAGGAGATTCGCGCCGGGGTGGGCGAGGAGTTGGTGCTCGCCGTGTCGGACGCCTACGGGCTCGTCACGCTCGACGTCGCGCCCGAGCACTGGGTCGACGCGCTGACCGCGGCGCGGGATCGGCTCGGCTGCGCGTTCTTCGACTGGCTCACCGGGGTGGACGAACTCGCGGACGGGTTCGGCGTGGTCGCCCACGTGTGCGCGATCCCGCGCGGGCCCCGGCTGCTGCTGCGTACGCGGGTGCCGCGCGAGGGCGCGGTGCTGGCGAGCGCGACCGGGGTGTACGCGGGGGCCCGCTGGCACGAGCGCGAGACGCACGAGATGTTCGGGATCGACTTCACCGGGCACCCGGGCCTGGATCCGCTGTTGTTGCCGGACGGGTTCGAGGGGCATCCGCTGCGCAAGGAATTCGTCCTGGCCGCGCGGGTGGCCAAGCCCTGGCCGGGGGCCAAGGAGCCGGGCGAGTCCGACCACGGCGGCGGTCCGGGCCGCTCGCCGGGTCGGCGCCGCACGCTGCCGCCGGGGGTGCCGGACCCGGCGACGTGGGGCCCGCACAAGGAGGAGGCGGCGGCCGAGGCCGCGGCCGCCGCCGATGAGCGGCCGCGTCGCGCCCGCAGCGCGGCGGCGGGATCGGCGAGCCAGGCCGGCTCGGGGACGACGGAGGGCGCGGCCGCGCCGCCGCGTCGGACCCGCAGCGCCTCGTCCGGTTCGGCGAGCCAGGCGGCGGAGGCCGCACCCCCGGCGCGGCGCACCCGCAGCGCGTCCCAGGGCTCGACAAGCCAGTCGTCGCCGGCCCCCACCGCGCCGGCCGAACCCGCCCCGCCTCCCGGCCCCGCCGAGCCCGGGCCCACGAAGCCCGCCGCGCCGGCCGAACCCGGCGAGCCCGCTCCGCCTCCCGAGCCCACCGGGGCCGGGCCCGCGACGCCCGCCGGGCCGGCCGAACCCACCAAGCCTGCTCCGCTTCCCGAGCCCACCGAGACCGGGCCCGCGAAGCCCGCTGGACCCGCTGGGCCCACCAAGCCCGCCGAGCCGGCCGAGCCGATCAAGCCTGCCGAAGGGGACGCCCCGTGAGTGTCCTTGATGTGTGCCTCCGGCTCGTTCTCGTGCTCGGGGCCTTTCTCGTGCTGCCCCTGGTGATCGGTCAGACCGAGCACAAGGTGATGGCGCACATGCAGGCCCGGGTCGGCCCGATCTACGCCGGCGCCTTCCACGGCTGGGCACAACTGGTCGCCGACGGCGTCAAGTTCGCCCAGAAGGAGGACATCGTCCCGGCCGGCGCCGACCGCCGGGTCTTCAAGCTCGCGCCGGCCGTCGCGCTGATCCCCTACTTCGTGGTGCTGATCGCCATCCCGATCGGCCCGAACGGGTTCGTCGGCCGCACCATCGACGCCGGCATCGTGTTCGTGCTCGCCGTGATGGGCGTCGGCGTGCTCGGCTCGCTGATGGGCGGCTGGGCCTCGGCCAACAAGTACTCGCTGCTCGGCGGCATCCGTTCGGCGGCCCAGCTGATGGCGTACGAGCTGCCCATGCTGCTCGCCGCGGCCTCGGTCGCGATGGCCGCCGGCACCGTGTCGCTGCCCGGGATCGTCGAGGGCTTCGAGTGGTGGTGGCTGCCGTGGCAGGCGATCGGCGGCGTGGTGTTCTTCACCGCCGGCCTCGCCGAGATCCAGCGCCCGCCGTTCGACATGCCGGTCGCCGACTCGGAGATCATCTTCGGCGCCTACACCGAGTACACCGGCCTGCGCTTCGCGCTGTTCCTGCTCTCCGAGTACGCCGGGATCCTGGTCGTCTGCGCGCTGACCACCGTGCTCTTCCTCGGCGGCTGGCACGGCCCGTGGTCGGACTCGGTCGGCTGGTTGTGGACCCTGCTCAAGATCGGCGTGCTCGCGTTCGTGGTGATCTGGCTGCGGGTCAGCTACCCGCGACTGCGCGAGGACCAGCTGCAGAAGCTGGCCTGGACGACGCTCGTCCCGCTCGCGCTCGGCCAACTCGTCCTGACCGGCGTGGTAAAGGTGGCGACCTGATGAAGGGCCTGGCCAAGGGCCTCGCGGTGACCCTCAAGACGCTCACCCGACGCAGCACGACCCAGTCCTATCCGGAGGTGCTCCCCGAACTGCCGCCCCGCTCGCGCGGGGTGATCGCGCTGTTCGAGGAGAACTGCACGGTCTGCATGTTGTGCGCGCGCGAATGCCCCGACTGGTGCATCTACATCGACTCGCACAAGGAGGTCGTGCCCGCCCGCGAACCCGGCGCGCGCGACCGCACCCGCAACGTGCTCGACCGCTTCGCGATCGACTTCGCGCTGTGCATGTACTGCGGGATCTGCGTCGAGGTGTGCCCGTTCGACGCGCTGTTCTGGTCGCCCGAGTTCGAGTACGCGACGGGCGACATCCACGAACTCACGCACGAGAAGGACCGGCTGCGCGAGTGGATGTGGACGGTCCCGCCGCCGCCGGCCCTCGACGAGCGCGCCGAGGAGCCCAAGGAACTGACCCAGGCCCGCAAGGCCGTGGAGAAGGCGGAGAAGGCCGCGGCGGCGGCCCGGGCCGCCGCGTCGGACGCGGAGGAGACACCGTGAACCTCGCCGCCACCGAGCATGGATTCCTCTCGCCCACCGGCGCGGAGATCGCCTTCGTGCTGATCGGCCTGGTGGTGCTCGGCTCCGCGCTGCTCGTGGTGGCGACCCGCCAGGTCGTGCACGCCGCGCTGTGGCTGGTGGTCACCCTCGGCGGTCTGGCCGCCGAGTACCTGCTGCTCACCGCCGAGTTCATTGCCTGGGTCCAGGTGCTGATCTACGTCGGCGCGGTCGTGGTGCTGCTGCTGTTCGGGCTGATGCTCACCAAGGCGCCGATCGGCTACTCGGAACCGGCGGACCGCACCGCCCGAATCCCGGCCGCCGCGGTCGCGCTCGGCGCCACCGCGACCCTGGTCACCGTGATCGTGGACGCGTTCCGTACCGCCTACCTCCACCTGGGCGACGACACCGTGGGCACCACGAAGGTCACCGGGGAGAGCCTGTTCAAGGTGTGGGTGCTGCCGTTCGAGGTGTTGTCCGTGCTGCTCCTGGCCGCGTTGATCGGCGCCGTCGTGCTCTCCCGCTCCCGGGCCCGCGCGCGCTCGGACCGGAAGGACTGACCCGATGCATCTGGTCTATCCGCTCGTCCTCGCCGTCCTGCTGTTCGGCATCGGGCTGTACGGGGTGCTCGCGCGCCGCAACGCGATCCTCGTGCTGATGTCGATCGAGCTGATGCTCAACGCGGTCAACGTCAACCTGGTCGCGTTCGACATGTACCTGCGCGACACGCTGCACGCCGGACAGGCGCTGACCCTGTTCGTGATCACCATCGCCGCCGCCGAGATCGGCCTCGGCCTGGCGATCGTGCTGATGGTGTTCCGCAACCGGGCCACCGCCGACATCCCGGACCTGCGCGAGCTGGCCGAGCACAAGGAGGGATCGGTATGACGGTCGCCGCCGCGACGGCCGCCGCACTGCCCGCGCTCGCGGCCCTGCTCGGGCTGCTGCTCGGGCGCCGGGTGCGCCCGGTCCTGATCGCCGTACCCGCGGCCCTGGCCGCGACCGCGCTCACGATCGTGCCGGCCGCCGGCATCGGGGACGACGTGCGCGAGTCGGCGGTGCGGCTGACCCCCACCGGCGCCCTCGACATCACCCTCGGGCTGCGCGTGGACGGCCTCGCCGCGCTGTCCGCGGTGCTCGTCACGGTGGTCGCGCTGCTCGTCCAGGTCTACTCGGCGGCCTATCTGCGCGAGGACCCGCGCTACTCCTCCTACGCCGCGCTGGTCTCGCTGTTCACCGCGGCGATGTTGCTCGTGGTCTACACCGGCGACCTGATCGTGCTGCTGGTCGGCTGGGAGGTGATGGGCGTCTGCTCCTACTTCCTGATCGGCCACCACTGGGAGACGGAGGCGGCCCGCTCGGCCTCGATCAAGGCCTTCGTGGTCACCAAGCTGGGCGATGTGCCGTTCCTGATCGGCATCCTGGTCCTGGCCGCGGGCGCCGACTCGTTCCGGATCCGCGACGTGCTCGCGGCGGTGCCCGAGGGCGGCGCCGGCTGGGTCACCGCGGGCACCCTGCTCCTGCTGGGCGGCGTCGCGGGCAAGTCGGCCCAGGTGCCGCTGCAGACCTGGCTGCCCGACGCGATGGCCGGCCCCACCCCGGTGTCCGCGCTGATCCACGCCGCCACCATGGTCGCCGCAGGCGCCTACCTGGTGGCCCGGCTCTACCCGGCGTTCCTGGCCGCGCACCCGACGCTGATCGTGCTCGCCGTCATGGCCGCGGTGACGATGATCGGCTCGGCGCTCGCCGCGCTCGCCCAGGAGGACCTGAAGCGGGTGCTCGCGTGGTCCACGGTCGGCCAACTCGCCTACATGACCGGCGGCCTTGCGGTCGGCGGGCGCGACGCGGCGGTGTTCCACCTGCTCTCGCACGGCGCGTTCAAGGCGCTGCTCTTCCTCGGCGCGGGTGTGCTGATCCACGTGGCCGGGACCGGCGCGCTCGCCGGCATGGGCGGCCTGCGCCGGCGCGCGCCGATCGCGTTCTGGACCATGACGGCGGGTCTGGCGGCACTCGCCGGGGTGCCGCCGTTCTCCGGCTTCTTCAGCAAGGAGGCGGTGCTCGGCGCGGCCGAGCACACCGCCGCCGGACACGGCTCGGTGCCCGCTTTCGCCGGTTGGCTAATCCTGGTGGCGGGGCTGCTGACGGCCGCGTTGACGGCGGCCTACGCGGCCCGGGTCTGGTTGCGGGTGTTCTTCGGGCCGACGCGCGAGGCGGCGCCCGGTGCGGAGGTGCCGGCGCACGCGGACGCGGCGGACTACGGCGAACCCGGGCGGGGCCGCGGCGAGGCACCCGGCGCGATGGTGTGGCCGCTGGTGGTCCTCGCCGTGCCCACCGTGCTGTTCGGCTTCCTGGCCTTCCCCGGGCTGCCCTCGTTGGGCGGCGAACTCGGCTACGGAGAACTGACGCCGCATCCGCTGACCACGGGGTTGGCGCTGGTCGCGCTGGTCCTGGGCGCGGGGACGGTCGCCGCGGCGTGGCGGCGCGATCCGGCCGCCGACCCGGCCCGGGTGCTCGGTCCGGTGCGCGGCCCGGCGCTGCGCGGGTTCGATGTGGACGGGCTGTACGCGGCGCTGGTGGTCACCCCGGTCCGACTGGCCGCCAGGGCGGCCCGGTTCACCGACGGGGCCGTGATCGACACCTACGTCAAGGGCGCGGCGCAGAGCGCCTGGCTGCTCGGCGGCGGGATCCGCCGCGGCCAGAACGGCAACACCCGGCTGTATCTGACCGGCCTGTTCGCCGGCGTGGTCGTGCTCGCCCTCGCGGTGGCGGTGGGCTCGTGACCCGCCCCCGGTCGTTTCCCCCGACGCCCCTTCACGCCCAGGAGACCCCGCGGTGAGCGTCGTGCTGATCCTCGTCGTGGCCGCGCCGCTGCTCGGCGCCGCCCTGCTCCTGCTGCCCGGGGTCGGTGATCGGGCGGCCCGGCTGATCGGCGTCGGTGCGACCGCCGCCGCCCTGGTCGGCGCCGTCGTACTGGCCTGCGCGTTTCGGCGCGGGCGGGGGATGCGGTTCGAGACGGACGTGTCCTGGGCGCCCTCGCTCGGGTTGCGGTTCCACCTCGGCATCGACGGCATCTCGCTGCCGCTCCTGGTGCTCACCGCGCTGCTGACCCTGCTGGTCGCCGTCCACAGCCTGTGGAACATTCCGCCGGGCGGCTCCTCGCGGGCCTTCGTCGCGCTGTTCCTGCTCCTGGAGACCGGCACGCTCGGTACCTTCGCGGCCCTCGACCTGATCCTGTTCTTCCTCTTCTTCGAGGTCGTGCTGGTGCCGATGTACTTCCTGATCAACCGGTGGGGGAGTCCGGGCGAGCGCGGCCCCGCGTCGTACAAGTTCATCCTGTACACGCTGCTCGGCTCGGCCGTGATGCTGCTCGGCTTCCTGCTGATCCAGGCGAAGACCGGCACCTTCGACATGGTCGAACTCGCCGACCGGCACGGCGCGGGCATGTCGCACGGCGTGCAGGTGCTCGCGTTCCTGGCGATCGGCCTGGGCCTGGCGGTCAAGGTGCCGATGTGGCCGCTGCACACCTGGCTGCCCGACGCGCACACCGCCGCGCCGACGGCGGGCTCGGTGCTGCTGGCGGGGGTCCTGCTCAAGATGGGCACATACGGCCTGATCCGGATCGCGGTGCCGGTATTGCCCGAGGGCGCCGAGACGTTCGCGCCGTATCTGGCCGCGTTCGGCGTGGTCGGCATCGTGTACGGGTCGCTGGTGTGCCTGGCGCTGCTGCGCGACCCGGACGGGGATCTCAAGCGCGTCATCGCCTACTCGTCGGTGGGCCACATGGGCTTCGCGCTGCTCGGTATCGCCACGCTCACCCCGCAGGGCGTCAACGGTGCCCTGTTCGTCAACATCGGTCACGGGCTGGTCACCGGCCTGCTGTTCTTCCTGGCCGGCGCGGTCAAGGACCGGCACGGCACGGCGCTGCTCGGCCGGCTGGGCGGCGGGATGTACGGGCGTACGCCCCGGCTGGGCGCGCTGGTCGCGTTCGGCGCGGTGGCCGGGCTCGGGCTGCCGGGGCTGGCCGGCTTCTGGGGCGAGTTGTTGGCGATGTACGGCGCGTACGAGCCGGGCGCCGGGTTGTCCGTCGGCGGCTACCGGACCTTCCTGGCGATCGCCGGCCTGGGCACCGTGCTGACCGCGGCCTATCTGCTCGGCCTGGTCCGCCGGCTGTGCATGGGACCGGCGGGCGGCGAACCGGCCGCCGGGGTGGACGTGACCGGTCCGGAGCTCGTGGTGTGGACCCCGCTCGTCGCGCTGACCCTGGTCGCCGGGCTGTGGCCGGCCACCCTGCTCGCGATCACCGACCCGGCCGTGCGCGCCCTCATGGGAGGCAGCTGACATGCCGTTCGACGTCCAGTCGATCGACTGGCTCGCGATCTCGCCGGTACTGGCGGTCGCGGTCGCCGCGCTCGTGGTGCTGCTCGCGGACCTGTTCCTGGAGGGTGCGCGCAAGGCGGTGTTGCCCTGGCTGACGCTGGCCGGACTCGGCGCGGGCCTGGTGCCGCTGCTGCCGCTGCGGGCGGACGGGGACGACGCGCGCGGGACGTTCTGCTCGCCGTCGGGCTGTTCGTACGTGGTCACCGATCTGACGCTGGTGGTGCAGCTGGTGCTGCTCGGCTCGGCGTTCGTGGTGGTGCTGTTGTCGATGCCGATGGTGCGGGCGGGCGGCGCCGAGGGGGCGGGCGACTCGTCGGAGGTGCCGGGCGGTGAGTACCACTTTCTGCTGCTGTCCTCGGTGACCGGCGCGGTGGCGCTGGCCGGTGCCCGCGACCTGCTCACCCTGGTGGTCGCGCTGGAGACGTTGTCGCTGCCGGCGTTCGCGCTGGTCGGGCTGCGCCGGGACGGTCGGGGCGGCGAGGCGGCGCTGAAGTTCTTCCTGCTGTCGGCCGGCGCCACCGCGGTGCTGCTGTTCGGGGTGAGCCTGGTGTACGGCAGCACCGGCAGCGTGCATCTGGCCCGGATCGCGGGCGAGCTGGACCGGCTCGACCCGAAGCTCACCCACGTGGCCGCGACCGGCGCGGTGCTGACCATGATCGGGTTCGCGTTCAAGGTCGCGGCGGTGCCGTTCCACGCCTGGGCGCCGGACACCTATCGCGGCGCGCCGATCCCGGTCGCCGCGTACCTGTCGGTGGTCTCCAAGACCGCGGGCTTCGCCGGGTTGCTGCTGGTCGCCGGCATCGCGTTCCGCCCGTACGCGCACCTGTGGGGGCCCGCGCTCGCGGTGCTCGCGGCGGTGACGATGACCGCGGGCAACCTGGCCGCGCTGCGGCAGACCGACGCGGTACGGCTGCTCGCCTGGTCCTCGATCGCCCAGTCGGGCTATGTGCTGGTGCCGTTCGGCACGGCCGCCGGGCACGGCGAGGACCTGGCCGACACGCTGCCCGCGGCGGTGGCGTACCTGGCGGTGTACGCGGTGATGAACCTGGGCGCGTTCGCCGTGGTGACGCTGGTCGCGCGCGAGCGGGGCGGGCTGGTCGCCGACCATCGCGGCCTGTTCCGCGCGCATCCGGTCGCGGCGCTCGCGATGGCGTTCTTCCTGCTGTGCCTGGCCGGTATCCCGCCGGGTCTGGCCGGGCTGTTCGCGAAGGTGACGGTGTTCCAGGCGGTGATCGGGGCCGGCACCGGGTGGTTGGCGGTGGTGATGGCGGTCAACGTGGTGATCGGCCTGTACTACTACCTGGCGTGGACGGCACAGCTGTTCGCGGTCGAGGCGCCGGGGATGCCGTCGCTCGCGCGTTCCGAGGGGCCGGGCGGGGTGCGTACCGGGACGGCCCCGATGCCGCTTCCGCTGGTCGCCGCGCTCGTGCTCACGGGGGTGCTCGGGGTGCTGCTCTCGGTGGCGCCGCAGCTGGTCCTGCATGTGCTCACGGTGCCGGGGTTGCTCGGCTGACCTGCGGTTCCGTCCCGGGGCGGGGGGTTACGCCGGCCCCGGGAGGGAACTCTGCGTGGCGTTGTCCCGTTGCGAAAGAAGAGACAACGGGCAGAGGGCGACAAGCCGGCGGATACCCCGCACGGGCCCGCATTGTCACCCCTGGACGCTGACGCTTCGAGAGGACTCTGCCGTGCACGGCCAGCACAACGGACTGAAGACCGCCGTACTGCTCGGTGGGATGTCGGCGCTCATCCTGGTCGTCGGCAGCTTCTTCGGCCGCACCGGGTTGATCATCGCCCTGTTCGTGGCGCTCGCGACGAACGGCTACGCCTACTTCAACAGCGACAAGATCGCGCTGCGCTCGATGCGGGCGCGTCCGGTCAGCGAGGCGGAGAACCCCGAGCTGTACCGGATCGTGCGCGAACTCTCCAACGACGCGCGCCAGCCGATGCCGCGCCTGTACATCTCGCCCACCGAGGCGCCGAACGCGTTCGCCACCGGCCGCAACCCGCGCAACGCGGCGGTGTGTTGTACGACCGGCATCCTGCGCATCCTGGACGCGCGGGAGCTGCGAGGGGTGATCGGGCACGAGCTGTCGCACGTGTACAACCGGGACATCCTGATCTCGTCCGTGGCCGGCGCGTTGGCCAGTGTGATCATGTTCCTGGTCAACTTCGCCTGGCTGATCCCGTTCGGCCGCAGCAACGACGACGACGGTCCCGGCCTGTTCGGCATGCTGGCGATCATGATCCTGGGGCCGCTGGCGGCCAGTGTCATCCAGTTGGCCGTCAGTCGATCGCGTGAATACCAGGCGGACGCCTCCGGGGCCCGGCTCACCGGCGACCCGCTGGCGCTGGCGAGCGCGCTGCGCAAGCTGGACGCGGGCACCCAGGCGCTGCCGCTGCCGCCGGAGCCGAAGTTGCAGACCACCAGCTCGCTGATGATCGCCAACCCGTTCCGGCGGGGCGCGGGCGGGATGAGCAAGCTGTTCTCGACCCACCCGCCGATGGCGGACCGGATCGCGCGTCTGGAGCAGATGGCGGGGCGGTGAGGGGGCGGGGTCGAGGGATCGGGCCGCGTGCGTTGTTCCCCGTCAGCCCTGCGGGGGACGGCATGGTGGGCGGGGCCGGGGTAGAAACAACCCCGTGAAAACTGTCCTGAACGTCATCTGGCTCGTCTTTGCCGGCTTCTGGCTCGCGATCGGCTACGCGATCGCCGGCCTCGTCTGCTTCCTCCTCTTCTTCCTCGTGGTGACCATCCCGCTCGGCATCGCGGCCTTGCGGATCGCGGCGTACGCGTTGTGGCCGTTCGGTCGGCGGGTGGAGTGGCGCCGGGACGCCGGTGCCGGGTCGCTGCTCGGCAACATCCTGTGGATCGTGCTGTTCGGCTGGTGGCTGGCGCTCGGGCACCTGGTCACCGGCGTGCTCCTGTGCATCACGATCATCGGCATCCCGCTGGGTCTGGCCAACTTCAAGCTGATCCCGGTCTCGCTCACCCCGCTGGGCCGCGAGATCGTCTCGACGGACGACCCGAGGCACGTCGGCGTCTGAGCCCGGACAGGCCAATCGGGAGGTCTCGTACGAGGGAGACGGGCACCCGATTGCTGTAGTCGCGCATCCGGTGTGTCGATATGGATCGGGACACCGGTGTGGCGATATCCACCGGTAAGCCCTGTTATCCCACCTCGGGAAGCGCGGAGGTTGCCGTGGCGGCTACGGTCAGTGTCATCGTTCCCACCCGGGATCGCACGGCCCAACTGGCCGACGCCCTGCGCAGCGTGGCCCTCCAGGGCATCCGGGGCATCGAGGTCGTGGTGATCAACGACGGCGGCGCGGACGTCGCGGGGGTGCTGCCGCTCGGGGTGCGCGGGATGACCGTGCGGCTGCTGTCGTTCCCGCGCTCGCGGGGGCCGGCCGCGGCACGCAACGCGGGCCTGGAGATCGCCACCGGCCGCTTCGTCGCCTTCCTCGACGACGACGACCTGTACCTGCCGGGCCACCTCGAGCGGGCCCTGGCCGCGCTGGAGCACTCCGGGACGGACGCCGTGTACGCGGACTGCGTGCTGAGCGGGGCGCGGGCGGTGCCGGGCGAGATCCCGGCGGGCAGCCCGTACCGGTACGACTTCCCGTACGACCCGGACATGCTCTCGGTGGCCAACTTCGTCCCGACCACGGCCGTGGTGGCCCGCAACCCCGCGCACACCGCGCCCGCGTCGTGGTTTCGCTTCGACCCGGAGTTGCCGATCCTGGTCGACTGGTCGTTGTGGCTGCGGCTGGTGCACGACCGGGGGTGGTCGTTCACCCGGTTGTCCGAGCCGGGGGTGGTCTACCACCGGGAACCGGCCGACGCGAGCCTGGCGGGCGGCATGGCGGCGCGGGTCGCGTGGCTGAGCCAGTACGAGGACACGTATCGCACGGTGATCGCCCGCTGGCCGGTGCCGCCGACGGGCCGGGTCGCGAGGTTCCGCCGCCACGCGCTGACGATGTTCGCGATCGCCCACGAACACCTGGCCACGGGCGCGGACCTGGCCCCCTTCGCCTACGAGGAGGCCCTCAGAGTCCTCCACGCGGGTTTCACGGGCCGCCTCGAGGAAGACCGAGTCCCCATCCACCTGTCCGAGGTCCTGACCACCCGCACCACGACAGCCCCCAGCGCGGCGGCACCTCGGTAGCGGCGCCCGCGCCCCCCGCCCTTGCCCCGGACACGCACGAAGGGCACGGCGAGGACCGCCGGGGAGGGCCACCTGTCGGCGACCCTCCCCGGATCCTCGTCGTGCCCTCGTCCCGACCGACGCCGGACCACCCGGAGCACCGAGCCCACATCACCACCACGCCGCCGCGCGGCGACGACGGCGACTAGCGGTAGTTCACGAACTGGAGCGCGAACTCCAGGTCCTTGCCCTTGAGCAGCGCGATGACCTCCTGGAGGTCGTCCCGATTCTTCGACGACACACGCAGCTCGTCGCCCTGGATCTGCGCCTTGACGCCCTTGGGGCCCTCGTCGCGGATGATCTTGGAGACCTTCTTCGCGTTCTCCTGGGAGATGCCCTCCTGGATCGACGCGAAGATCTTGTACTCCTTGCCGGACGCCTTCGGCTCACCGGCGTCGAGCGACTTGAGCGAGATGCTGCGCTTGATCAGCTTGCCCTGGAACACGTCGAGGATCGCGTTCACGCGCTCCTCGGAGTTGGCGCGCATCTCGATCTGCTCGCCGGTCCAGCCGATGTGCGCGCCGACGTTCTTGAAGTCGAACCGCTGCGCGATCTCCTTCGAGGTCTGGTTCAGCGCGTTGTCGACCTCCTGACGGTCGACCTTGGACACGATGTCGAAAGAGGAGTCAGCCAAGGCTCGGAATCGCTTTCTGTGGGATCTGACAGGGAGGGAAGGCAACCCCTCCAGCCTAGAGCGTCCCCCACAACCCCGACCCCGACCGCACCCGCCCCCACCCGAACCGATACCGAGTGGCGAAGCACCCGGGGTGGTCCGCTATTGTTGTCCCGTCGCGCCGAGAGACGCACAAGGCGGGTTGCCCGAGTGGCCAAAGGGAGCAGACTGTAAATCTGCCGGTGTACGCCTACGTTGGTTCGAACCCAACACCCGCCACACCACCGAGAAGGCCCCTGACCAGCGGAAACGCTGGTCAGGGGCCTTCTTCGTTCGAGAAAACAGGCGGATGCTCGAAAAGCGTGGCTTGTCTCACCTTGTCCCACCAAATCTCGGGTGTGGATCAGCGGGTGAGGAACATGCGTGGAACGGTCGCCGGGCGGACGCAGGCCCGCGCAGGCGCCCCGACCGCCTCACGAGCCGTCGGCCCGCCACTGCCTCATGGCCTCCGAGATCTTGCGGTTGGCCTGCTCGGCGACGCCCGGCAGGCACTTGGCGTACACGCGCAGCAACACGTTCACGCTGTGCCCGGCACGGCGGGCCACCTCCGTCGGGTCGACACCGGAATTCAGCCACAGAGACACGCAGGCGTGCCGTAGGTCGTAGGGCCGCTTGGCGAGGGCGGATTCCACCTGTTCGGCGCTGAGCGCGGCCACGCGGGCACGTCGCCAGACCTCGCCGTACCCGCTCTCCTGGACCATGCCACCGCGGGCGGTGCGGAACAGCCGTCCGTCCGGGGCCGTGCCGTGGACGTACACGTGCCACCGGAGCATCGCCACCAACTCCGGCGGGATCGGCACCGGGCGTGTCGCCTTCCTCGCCCGCCCCTTCAGCGAGCGCTTGTCGTGCGACTTCCGGTCGTCGGTCCAGGCCGACCCCACCCGAGGACGCGACTCACGCAGCTTCAGCACGCCCCACCCGCGCTTGGGCAGCACACAGTCCTTACGCATCAGCCACACGACCTCGGCCGGACGCATCCCGGCGTGGTACATGCAGCCGAAGAACGCGGCCAGGTGCCGACCGCGGGCACTCTCGGCGTATACGGCATCAAGCAGCACGTCGGCTTGGCGCGGGTTGACCACGTTCTCCGGCTCTACCTGCTCGGAGACCTTCGGGGCAGTCCACTGGACCGTTCCGAGCGGGTTGGCGGTCAATCGGCGGGTCTCCACAGCGAAGCCCAGGGCGTTGTGGAAGATGGCCCGCTTGCGCTGCACCGTTGAAGGGGCCGCCGCGTCGCCGTCGAGCCGCTTCCCGAACGCGGCCAGCACCTTCCGCATGACGATGGCGTCATCCAGTGCGCTCATCGGAAGCGCGTGCTTCTTGACCCACCGGAGCGTTTCCACCACCTCTGGCGGCGCCTCCTCGTCCCAGCGATTGACGTTGAACGCCCACCCGTAGAGCGCGAGCCGAAGCGCTTCCGGCGTCGGCTTGCGCCGACCGTGGGCCACCAGAACGGGCGTCGCGGTCGCGAGCGCATCCGCCAACGTCGTCCGCGTCTTGGCCGGTGAGGCGTCCCACTTCATCTCGATGTAGTCGCGTGCGTGGGTGTACCAGGTGACGTCGTCCAGCGCGCGGGCCTCCGGCATCGGCAGCCCGCTGATCTCGTCAAAGGCCGTGCCGTCCTGGATGAACTTCAAGAGTTCGGCACGCCGGTTGTCCGCAAGCCCCTTGGTCTTGAAGGTCTTCGAGCACGGATTGCCACCGACCTTCCAGCGGACTTCGTACGTCGTCCCCTTGGCGCGTTCGTGGACGCGGAGTTCCCAGATGCGGACCTTGAAGGATGGCTTGAGCAAGCTGACTTCCTCATGGGAGGGCCCGGTCCGGTAACCCGGACCGGGCCGCAGTGATGGCGTGGCTGGTTGGTCAGTCGTTCAGGGACGCCCACCAGGCGTCCACGTCCGCACGGCGGAACCTGAGCTGACCGTTCGGGAGCTTCTTGGACTTCGGCGCGAGCCCCTTGGCCCGCATCCGGTAGAACGCAGCACGTGAGATGTCCAACTCATCCAGGACATCGGGCAACTTCAGCGTCTTCGCTCGACTCACCGGTGCACTCCTGTGGCTAGTGACTCCGGCGCGGGTCTTGGTCCCGGCGCCGTTGCGGGTGAAGGGGTCGCGGCCCCGTCCCGGGAAAGCGCGTTTCGGAAAGTGCCTGCACTTCATCGTCCGCATCGTCCGCATCGTCCGTGCGAACATGAAAGTGCTGGTCAGAGGGGGTGCGCCTGCGGACGATACGGGGCGTCGTATCGTCCGCGGGATCGTCCGCATCGTCCGCAGATCACGCCCGTGCGGACGATGCGGACGGCCTGCGGACGATGTGGGCTGTCGTATCGTCCGCGTGTTTTCGCTGGTTAGACGTGGTTGCGGACGTTGCGGACGATGCGGACGATGAAATGCGGGGACTTTCCGATGTCGTCGTCCGCGTGGTGTCGATCAGGACGATCAGACGTTCGCGATTGCGGTCGGCGGACCGCTGGTCGAGGTCCACCGTGATGCCGAAGGCCCGGAGCGCCGGGACGTTGCGCTTGATCTGTTCACGCATGCGTCGCACGTTCGGCCAGTCCTTCGGCGGACGGGGTTCGCCGTGCGCATCCTTCGGGGTCAGGTGCTCCCACAGTTGGGTGGGTGTGCCCGTCCACCGTCCGCCGGGCGTCGTCTCGGCGAAGTCCCGCAGTGCCTCGCCGAATTGGGACAGCGACTCGGCTTCGGTGGCGCTGGCGAGTGCGAGGTAGCGTGGCAGGCTCTTCCAGCCCGTGGCGCGGTCGAGCGCGGCCAGAACCCGGGCGAAGTCGGCCATGCGGGCGACGCCGCCGGTGGTGACGTGGTCCCGCCCGGCAAGCACCGCCGTCAGCAGGTCGAGCAGGGCACCGAGCGCGCCGGGCAACGCTTCGGCATATGCGGCCCACACGTCCCGCTCGTCCTTGTACTCGGTGATCGGCAACAGGTCGATCGGCAACAGGCGGTTGGCCAAGTCACCCTGACCGCCGACGGGTTCGATCCCGTTGATGATGATCGGCCGCCGGAAGCTGATCACGGACACGTCGTTGTCGGTGTAGAGCGCCCGGTCGATCATGCCCTCGCCCGTCGAGGCCCGGCAAAGCCAGTCGGAAAATTCGTCGGAGATGACGGACACGTTGTCGATGCCGCTGGTCCACCCGGCATAGGCGCCGATGATCCACGCCTTCACGTCGCGTGGCGTGGATCGTGTCGGTGCCGGTGAGGGGCTGATCGCGTTCACGATCATCCGCGTCGCGACCGACTTGGCGGACCCCCGAAGCCCGAACAAACCCAGAACGGGATACGGCAGATCGGGCAGGAGCGCGCCGACCATCCAACCGACGATCAGGGGCCAGTCGTCGTCGGCGACGTTGAACAGCGCCCGGAATGCGTCGATGGTGCCCCCGGGGATCGGGGTCGGCAACGGCGCGATGAGCTTCGTCCGCCGGAACAACACCGGCGAGCGCTGCTCGATGCTCCAGCCGTCCGCCGTGGCGACGACACACCGCCCGTCCGCGGTGCCGAGGTCGAGCACGACAGCCTCACCATGCGAGGCGACCCGCAGGTTGACGGGCTCGGGATCGCACGCGTACGCCTCGCCCGTGAACACGGCGATGGCATCCGACAGTGCGCCCGCCCCGGGCACCTGTCCGCCGCAGGCATCGGTGTACACCCGAGCCATCTGCACCCGCAGTCCGCCGACACCGGTCAACGGCAGCGCCACGGACGGCCCGTCGACCTGGACCGCATACGCCGTGCCGTCCTGTCCCATGAGCGGGCGGTAACGCTCCCGAATCAGCTCCAACAGGATCGTGGCCTGAGCCTTCTTCTCACTCACCGCATGGCTCCTTTCATCGGGCTGCGGCCATTCCCTCCAGGCCGGGGCGGTCGAGGGGCTCGATGGGCCCGTCGGCCGCCCCGGCGCGTTGTCAGACCTTCAGGTCGGCGATCTCCTTGGCGCGGCTGAGGAACAGCACGCGGCGGGAGACGGTGCCGAGCACGATGCGCTTGTCGCTGCGGTGGGCGGACGTGAGCAGCTTGCGTCCGGTGGTCAGGGCGTGGGTGTCGGTCGGTTCGCTGAAGAACCGGCTGCCGCGTTTGTTGCCCGCGGCGTCCTTGAACTCGATGTGGAACTCGGCCATGGCGGAGCGGCCCTCCTCGGGTGGCTGGTGTGCGGGTGGGATGGTTCAGGCGCTTGCGTGCAGTCCGTTGCGGACGGCGCGGCGCGCGTAGGGCTCGGGCACACCGACCGCGACGGCGGCCGTGATGATGTCCTCGGCCAATGCGTCGAGCCCGCACGGGCCGGGGCATCCGATGTGCTGCTTGGCCAGGAATCGGGCGACGCTGTACGCGCTGGATCCGGCGCCGGTCTCGGTGTGGCTGCGGACGATGGCGAGTCCGCGTTTGATGCCGGTTTGGACGTAGCCCTGGGTGTGGCGGCATCCGGTGGCGACCGCGCGCGTCCATGTGTTCTGCGGTCGGGAGGAAGAGTCCACCCCTCCCCCGGGGCGGGTGGTCTCTTGTCTTTCCCGGTCGAGCAGCGCGTGGACGGCCGAGGGCAGCGGAACCGTGCGCCCGGTGCCGGGTCCGAGCCAACGGGCGTAGGCCATGCGGGACTTGATGTCGACGCCGGGGCGGACGTGGTTCGCAGATCGGGTGGCGCCCCGGTAGATCCAGTGCTCGCCGCGCGTGGTCGCCACCACGCGGGTGGGCGGAAGGGTTGCGCGGGCCCACTCGATCGCCTCGCGGTCGTCCAGGTCGACCACGGTGTATCCGGCGCCGCCGGGGTGGTAGGCGACGGCGACCGCCCGCGCCCAGGCCCGCACCCAGGGCGGGGAGGCGATCACGTTCGGGTCGGTGGTCGCTGCGGCCCACGCGTGGCACACGCGCGGGCACTCGCAGGGTCCGGCCGCCTTCATGTTCGGTCGGCCGCCGCAGGCCGCGCCCGTGCAGGCGGGGCAGTTCCCGAAGGGGACCTTGCCCGCCCGCAGGGGCAGAACCGGCACGCCGGAGGCGGCCAGCATGAGAGCGGTGTGCAGGTGGCCGGTCACGAGACACCCCACTTGCGCGCGGCCCGTTCGATCCGCTCTGTCAAGGCCGTGCCGGGTGGGAACGGGCCGAACTCGCTGTGGATGATGGCCAGAGCCTTGTCCGTGTCGTCGGGCCGAACGAACCGCAGGGCGGCAGCCGTGAACATGTGTTCGCGGGCTTCCGCGATCAGACGGTTGATCTCGTCGTTGACGTCTTCGCCGTCGGACGTGAGGGACGGGTTCATGCGGCCGTCTCCTCTCGGGCGCGGGTGGTGAGCGCGTCGATGAGGTCGGTGCCGATGTGGTGGGTGTAGGCGGGTGGGATGGCCTTGCGGGCTTCCTTGTTGGTCATCCAGGTGCAGCCCATGGCGTCGGCGTATGCGCGTTCGCGGCTGTGGTCGAAGGGGACCAGGTCGCGGTGGTGCCAGCAGGGCGGGGTGAGCCGGGGTCCTCCGGACCAAGAGGTCTCGAACGCCCTGTGCCTGCGCACGTGGAGGCCGAACATGGAGCCGCACAACAGGTAGTGCGCCCGGATCGGTGCCTCGGGGACATTCTCGATCACCCACGGCCGACCGGACGCGACGAGCAGGGGGCGTCCGGGGGTGACCAGGTCGGGGTGGGTGGCGCGGTCGCCGGTGGCGCCGGTGACGTTGGCGAACTTCTCGCACGGCCACGACGCGTGGATCGCGTCGAAGGAACGACCGTGCTCGGACAGGTACTCCAGGGCGTCGGCCTGTACGAACACGTCGCCGCAGTAGTTCGGCTGCGCGACCAGGTCCACGCCGGTGACGTGCCATCCGGCGAGCCGGTACCCGTGCGCGGCGCCACCGGCGCCGCAGCACAGGTCCAGCAGACGCGGGCGGAGATCGCTCACGACGCGTCCCCCTCGTCCTCGTGGTGGCAGGGGCAGTCGCAGCCGCGCCGACGCTCCGCGCGGCACGCGTCGTAGTGGCGTCGGGCCATGCAGTCGGAGCCGACGAACGGTCCCGGACCCACGATGCGCGGAAGGCCGGTGAGCGTCGGTGCGTGGGCGGTCGAGGGCAGCACCGACCGGTGCACGTCGCGGTGTTCGACCTCGATCCGCGCGCACCCGTCGGCGAGGATGGCGGCGATGTGGCGGGCGATGCCGACGCTGCGGTGCCTGCCGCCCACGCACCCACACGCCACGGTGATCGGGCCCGGGACGGCGTGGGCCAGGTCGTGCGCGGCGAGCGCGGTCGCGGCGGCAAGGTCCCGCACGCCGGGAGTGGCCAGGACGTGCGCATACACGTCGGCGTCCAGGCCGGTGAGCTGCTTCATCGCCGGGTCGTGGTGCGGGTTACGGAAGCGGCGCCGCAGGTCGAGCGTGATCTCGGCGTCGGGCGCCGGGCCGTGGCCGTAGCCGAAGGACACGATGCGGATGATCCGCCCGTGATTGTTTGTCATGCTGGTGGTCCCTTCCGGGTCCTTGCAGGCTTCGGGTTGGGCCCGGGGCGACCGCCGGACTTGGCGGAAAGACGGTCGCCCTGGGGCGGATTCAGCGAAGCGCTTCGGAGAAGCGACGCTCGGCCATGAGTTCCGCGAGGCGGTAGCGGTCGATCTCTACGGCGCCGAGACGGATCGCCAGCGCCCGCTTCGAGGGCACGACGTCGTAGTGCCAGCGGTAATTGGTCGCGTTCTGGAACCAGCTCCGCTTGAGACCCAACCGCGCCGCGAACGCGTGCAACTCGTCTCGCGTGTCGGCGGTCAGATGCGACCAGCGGGTGTAGCGCAGCCCCTTGAGCCTGGCCGCGCGGGTGTGGTCGGTGATCTCGTCCACGTAGACGGTCACGTCGGCCAACCCCTCTCTGTTGGTTACGGTGTGTAGTGGCGTGTGGGTGTGGGTGTGCGCACGCGTGCGGGTGTGCGCACGGGCGAGAGTGCAGGTCAACGCGCGCGCGTGCGCGCGAGGGCAACAGGTGTGCGCACGCCTCTGCACGCGTGCGCACACCCCGCCGCACGGCTACGCGGCGTAGTTCTCGAACGCGTCGTCGCGGGGGATGATGAGCCAGGACCCGAGCTGTCCGCCGGGGTTCTCGGCGACCTCCCGGCCGCTGTCGGCGAGTTCCGCCAGGCGTCGGGAGACCCAGCTCCGGTGACGTCCGACGCGGGCCTGTGGGAAGTCCTTGGGCGCGCACACCGCCTCACCCCGTGCCCGCAACTCGTCCAGGATCGTCGCCATCTCGGCGAGCGCGTCCTCGGTGGAGCGACTGCTTGCGAACTCCGGCTCGGACACCTGCATCACCCGGGAGGGTTCCTCAAGCTCCGCGTCGGGGTTTGCCGCCGCGTCGAGGTCGCTCTCGTGATCGACCACGTACGGCCGCTCGTCCTCCCCGGGCCGGACGCCGAACTCCTCGACGGCATCGTGCGCTTCGCCGTCCACGTCGTCTGCCTCCGGGCGGTTCGCCTGCGCCTGCGCCTGCGGCTGTTCGGCGAGCGCGGCCCGCAGCGGGCCCGGCTCGCGCGGCTCCTCGCCCGCCGTGCGCTTGGCGGCCGATGCCTTGTAGGCCGCGTAGCGGGGTCCGGCGACGGCGGCCGTCGCCTTGTCCACACCCTGGGGACGCACCGGCGCGTACATCGTCACCAGGCGCCGCAGGTCTTCCGGTTCGGGCAGTCGGAAGACCCGGCCGGGCACCGCCCACCGCTCCACCGGCACGCCCGGCGCCTGGAGATACAGGCATCCGGGTTGGGTGTTGGCCCACACCTCCGGGGAGGCCCCGGCGTCCTTGGCGCGGTCGTCCATCATGAACGACGCGTCCTCGTCGTTCTTCGCACCGAAGATGAACGCGGTACCGAACTGCGAGCGGACCTCGGTGGAGATGCCCGCGTACGACGCGCGCTGCAACGACACCGACAGGACCACACCCGCCGACCGCGCCTGCTTCGCGGCCGTGACGAGGTTGGGGTGGTCGGCGACCGCCGAGTCGCTGGACTCTTCGAAGTGCGCGAGCAGGAGTGGAATCTTGTGCTTGGTCCAGCACTCGGGGACCCATTGCTTGTACCCGAGGCGGCCGAGCAGGTCGGCGCGGGTCTTGACGACGGGTACCAGCACGTCGAGCATCGCGCCGACTCCGGTCGTGGTGGTTTCGCACCAGTCCAGGCCGTGCCGGATGTCGCCGAGTGTCTGACGGCCCTTGGACGGGTCGCCCACCCACACCACGACATCGGAACGGGTCATGACCTCCGTCAGCACGATGACCATGGACTCGGACTTGCCCGCGCCGGTCATGCCTGTCTCGGCCATGTGCGACAGCGGGCGCGGTTCGTCGCGGTCGTCGCTTCCGGGCAGCCACACCTGCATGGGGCGGCCGTCCTGGTAGACGCCGAACCGGATCGGCCGCGCGATCGACTGCCCCGGCAACTGCGGCCCCGGGTACGGGATCGCCTTGCGGAGCTGATCGACCGGGGTCACCGACAGCGACACCTTCGAGTGGTCGTCGCGGTCCGGCGTGACCCGGATCGCCGCCGGGCTCGTGCGCAGCGCGCCCGCCAATACCGGGATGCGATCCTGCACGTCCTTCGGCGTCAACTCCCCCGCAGGGAGCTGGAGGTCCGCGCGGACCTCCCCGCCGACCACCTCACCCTTGACGACCTGCGTCCGGGCGAGCCCGACCATTTCGAACAGGCCGTCGCTCACGCTCTCGGCGCCGCTGTTGCGCAGGGCGTGGCGAAGATTCCACCACAGCGCGAGGGTGCCCCCGCCGAGTGCCTGGAGCAGGGCCACGTTCGGCGACGTCGGCCCGGCCACGGTCGCGGCCGTCAGGTAGGCACTGGCCGCGCCGGTGGACACCGTCGCCATCGCCCGCAGTCGCGGGGAGCGCTTCGACGCCTCCGACCACGCCGCGACCGTGATCCCCGCACCGGCCGCGCCGATCAGCGCGGTCGCGGCGGGGTTGGTGCCGATCGTGTCGTGCGCCAGCGCCGCCGGAATCGTCAGCCCCGCCGCGACCATCCACGGCGGCAGCAACGGCGCCGCGCGGCTGGTCAGGTGCTTGGCGGCCTGATCGAGCGGGGCGGTGGCCACCGCCGTCGCCCGTGAACCTCTCGATTTCCTTGCCACGATGCGTCTCCTCACGCCTCGAACTTGAACGCGGGCTTGACCGGCTTGGACTTGACCCCGGCGGCCTGCAACTCGGCCGCGTAGTTCTTCTGGAAGCTCGCGTACGCCTTGGCCATCGACCCGGCCGCGTACTTCAACGCCTCGGCCGCGATGATCAGGTGCTTGGACGTGTCCTTCGCCCGCTTCCGCCCGGCCCGCCCGGCAAGCAGGGCATCCACCGGCGCGATCTGCGACAGGACCGCGTACAACTCCTCAGCCGCCATGGCCAGTTCGAGCGACCCGTCCCGGCAGAACAGGCGCCCGCCGTTGCAGTAGTCGCGAATCGACTTGTTCGTCACGAACTCCGGATCACCCAGGACATCCTGGGCCGTACTCCTGCGCCGCTGCTGGGCCATCGGCCCTCCCTCGTATGCGGTGTGAATGGATTCGAGCAGGGCTGACCCGCCCTCGCGCCCGGCCGCGAACTGCGGTCCGGGTGCGAGGGAAACCAGGTCAGAACAGTGCTTCCGCCTCGATGTGCTCGGCTCGCGCAGCCGCGGCGCTCTTCGTCGCGGCCGACAGGGCGGGCCGGTGGCAGCGTTCGCACCAGGTCGTCAGGTCCGCCGCGCCCAGCCCGACCGCGACGGCGAGCGAGACGGACAGGTCACGCGGGGCGACGATCAGGCCGTCGTGCCGATCGCACCGCCCGCCGCTGTCGGCGTGGCGCCGTCCGCACCGGCCGGTGCAACCACAGGTGCCGCCTTCGCGGGTCGCCACCGCCGACCACAGGTCGGCACCGACGATCGGGGGCCGGCTCATGCGGCCCGGTCCTCACGCAACTCCAAGTAGCGGGCGGACACCCACCCCACCGACCAACCGCACAACTCGGCCGCAGCGCGCACCGGGTGGCCTTCCTCGAACGCGGCCCGCACCACCGCACGCGCCCGCTCCTCCGAGAGCTTCCCCTCGGCCGGGTCGATCGCGAGCAATGCCGCGCGTTCATCGCGTTCACGCTCGGCGCGCTCGCGGGCGACCCGTTCCTGTTCGGCACGCTCGCGCTCCGCACGTTCGGCGGCCTGCCGTTCGCGCTGTTCACGCTCGCGTTCACGGCGTTCACGCTCGGCCGCCTCGACCCGCTCCCGAGCCCGCTCCGCCTCGCGCTCCTCCCGGAGCGCACGCTCGGCCGCCTCCACCTGCTCACGCGCCAACCGGGCTTCGTGTTCACGCTGTTCACGCGCCACCGATGCCCGGTGCTCGCGCTCCTCGCGCCGTTCCCGTTCGGCCGCCGCTCGGCGCTCGGCCGCGGCCGTCTCGCGCCGCTCGCGCTCGGCCCGTTCACGCTCGTTCAGCGCAACCTGAGCCGCGGTGATCGCCCGCCGATACGCGAGGCCCGTCTCGGCGGTGACGATCAAGAGCAAAGGGGCCACGGCGTGCACGGCGACCCCGACCGGATCCCGGCGCAACGCGCTGTCGGCGACGTTCAGGAGCAGGGTCATCACGCCCGTCATCCACCGCAGCACGACCGGCCACCCGCCACCGTGCCCGCCCACGCGGGCCAGCGCGGCATCCAGGCGCACCACGATCACCACCGCGGCATCGACCACCAACGGCAGGATCGGCGCCGTCCACGCCCACCGCGCCGGAGTGTGCGCGGCGGCCAGCGGGGTGACGGTCAGGACCGAGTAGAGCATCGCGCCGGCCACGATCAGCCACGAACCCACGTTCAACGCCTTCTCCGCCGAACGCAGTTGAGCGGCGTTCACGACCCGCCTCCGTCCGCCCGGCGGACCACGACCACCGCGCTCAGCCGCACCGGCGACATGTCGTCACCGGGCACCTCCGCGTCCTCGATCCAGGCCCACTCGGCGCCGTCCGTGAACACGAACCCGAGCCCGTTCAACACCCGTGAACGCGCCGCTGCGGGCGGCACCGCCGACCTTCGGGCGAAGCGGTGCCGAGGCCAGTCGGACACCGGCCCCGGCACCGGCACGAACAAGCACCAACGCCCATCCTGGAAGTACAGGTGCGCCCGGTGCGTCACACCGCCGTCGACACGGCGCCCGGCCTCGATCCGCACATCGGTCATCGCACACCTGCTGAGACCGCGTGCTCCAGGCGGTGCGTGAACTCCGCCCACGTCTCCGCCGGCCACCCGTCCGAAGGACCGTGACGATCCACGAAGTCCTCCACCAACGCCGCCCGCGTCGCGAACTCCCCGATCGGCCGCCCGGACCGGGCACCCCGCGCCCACTCGTCAACGCCGTGCGCCCACAACACGCACCGATCCCGCACACTGCACCGACCTGCCCAGGAGGCGATCAGGAGCAGGTCCAGGCCGGCCGTGACGGCAACGACGGTCACGACCCCTACCGGCAGCCGCCACAACCCGGGGACGAGCGAGCCCGCCACGAACGCGGAGGCGACGCCCCCGACGAACGCGATCAGGACCGGCCCCGCCGTCAACACGCGGAACCCGACCGCGGCCAGCGCCCGGCGGGCCAGACCGAGCGTGTGCGCACTCGGCGACCACCGCGGCATGTGCGCGATCGGCCACACGACCAACTCTCGGGGCGTCACGCCGCCCACGCCCCTTCGTACCCCTCAACGTCGACCGGCCCCACCGGGCCGACCGGGGCGGACGAGAGCGCCAGCATCTCCGCGCACACCCACGTCCCCGCGTCCACCACTCGCAACGCGGCCAACATCCGCTCCGCGTGCCGGGCCAACTCCCGGTCCCTCGCCCACAGGTCCGAGAGGATGTCCCGCGCCGCGTCCAGCCGCGCCGCCTCCTCCTCCGCCGTCTCACCGGGCTCCCCGTCGAACAGGGCAAAGTCGACGCCGAGCGCCAGTTCCGCGAACTCGGCAACCGTGGCCGCGACGCGGCCGTCCACAATGGTTCTCACGGTCGTGCTCCTCGTAAGTAGGAGTTGCGTCCCACGGAGCGGCCACCACCCGGCCAAGGACAGGTGGTCGCTCCGGCACACAGGCCCCGCCGTCGGCGGGCGGGCCGGACACTCGACGTGCCACGAGCACCCACGGACCCCGACACCCACCCGAACCGGCGCGGCTGTCGGGGACCGAGGTCACTGGTGGTTCATCAGGTCTCAAATGGACGCGAGGCCGCTCGCCCGGGGAGATCCGTCCCGGAGGTCCTGGCGGCAAAAAGGTTGATCGCGTCGTTCTTTAGAGTCGGCGGCGTTACCCCCGCAGGGGTTGGGCCCGGTTGTGACGCGCGCCCCTTCTCGACCGACTGGTCTCCACTCGCCCACGACCGGGCAACTCACGGTCGGCTCACTGCGGTGGATCACGCTATTGAGTTCTCGAAGAGACGTCCGCAGGCAGCCCAATAGAGAGCGCCCCAGCCATCCCGGAAGAGCTAGTTCGACATGCGATACATGTAGAACATGTCCTTCAGGTTGACGTGCCAGCAAGCGTGCGTCAAGTCCGTCCGGGAGGTTTCTTCGACGTCTTCGCCGATGACCCAACGTTGCCGCATGAGCCCGGGACGTGATCACCCCGTGCTATGGCCACGTCGGGACGTCTACGTCTATTGTCGACAACGTTCCGAAACGCCAAGGGGGTTGGACGTGTCGAACGAGCGCCTGCGGGCGGCGATTCTCAGCAATGACCTTGACCTCGCCACGATCGCCACGAGGGTTGGAGTCGACCCGAAGACGATCGAAAAGTGGGTAGCTGGACGCGCTCCTCACCGGCGCAACAAGTACGCCTTGGCGTCGGTCCTCGGGTGCGACGTCTCCTACTTGTGGACCGATGAGCAAGGGGCCGAGGCCACGACAGCCGTGGGCCAAGCCGAATTGGTGTCCTTGTACCCCCACCGCTCCGTCGTCCCCGGCAGGATCTGGACCGATCTCTACGAACGGGCTACCGAGCAGCTGGATGTGTTGGTCTACGCCGGATTCTGGCTGTCGGAAGATCCGCTGTTCCTGCGCATCGTGCAAGAGAAAGCGCGAAGCGGTGCCGTTGTGCGCTTTCTGCTGGGTGATCCCGATGGTGAGCAGGTGGCACGGCGCGGAGCGGACGAAGGCATTGGCGGTGCTATGGCCAGCAAGATTCGTAACGCGCTCGTTAACTACACGAGGTTGTTCGGGTTGCCCGGCGTCGAGTTCCGCGTGCACAACACGATTCTGTACAACTCGATCTATCGCGCCGATGACGAATTGCTGGTCAATACTCATGTGCATGGCGTCGGCGCTTATCTGGCCCCGGTGTTGCACATCCGCCGGTTGCCGCAAGGCACGATGTTCGCGACTTACGTCGAAAGCTTCGACCGGGTGTGGTCCGACGCGCGCCCGCTGTCCAGCCCTACCGACCTCGGAGATGCCTGATGTCCCGCATCGATTACTTCCACGACCCCGATGCCCCATTGGCCAACGCGGTTGTGCCGTCCGTAACGGCGGTCGTCATGGACGAGCGAGGGCGACTGTTGATGATCCACCGTACTGACAACGACCTTTGGGCAATCCCTGGTGGCGGTCACGACATTGGCGAGTCGATTGCCGAGACGGTCATTCGTGAGGTCCGTGAAGAAACCGGCATCGAAGTGGAAGTCACCGACTTCGTGGGGACGTACACGGATCCTGGGCACGTCATGGCATACGACGATGGCGAGGTAAGACAGCAATTCTCACTGTGCTTTCGCGCCCGTCCCGTCGGTGGAGTACTGCGAACGAGCAGCGAATCCAGGGAGGTTCGCTGGGTGGACCCGCGAGAGCTGGACGCACTCGACATTCACAAGTCGATTCGCCTTCGTATCACCCATGGGCTCGCGCGCGACGCAAAGCCCTACATCGGCTAGCGCGGCAACCGGTATTCCGCGAGACGCCGATCGATTCGTGCCGCGGCTGCGTAGATTTCTGGCTCCGCCCGGCGAATGAACCGACCGATGAGGCTATCGGGCCCGTATCGACCCACGATCTCGGCCACTCGCTGGTGAGGATCCGTCGGGGTGCCGTCGGGAGTCGTGGTCATGTCGCAGTAGATGAGGGCGTCGATCAAGTCGTCGCGCTCGGTCGGGAACTCACCAGCCAACTCGGCACGCAGACCACGCTCCTCCGCCTCCAACAGAGCGCAGGAGTGATGGGCAACGAGGTTGGTGACGCGAGCATCGCCGTGAGCACGATCCCGAAGGAAGCGCGCACCGTCCAGCGGGTGAAACCCTGTCTCGACTAGGTCAGGGGCGTAACCGATGTCATGCAGGACCGCAGCTGCGTACAACACCTCGGCGTCGCCACCGAGGATGGGTTCCAGATTTCTGGCGCATCCGGCGACGCCCTTCGAGTGTTCCCAGCGCCGAGGCAAGGACTCCGCGAGCAGGTTCTCGGCAAGCTCGTACGCCCAGTCCGTCAGCTCCATGATTCGAGGCTACGAGGAGCCGCCCCATTGCCGCTATCCGGTGGGCGCACGCCCTCGGGGACGGCTGAAAGCTGCCGAGCTTTGCCCGGGACTGCTACCACGATCCCCGCGCCCTCCAGGTAGGCCAGGGCCTGGCGCACCTTGCCGCGGGAGGCTTCGAACCGGGCGGCGAGTTCCGCCTCACTCCGAATCGGGTCTCCGATATCCAGTTCTCCCCGTCGAACGGCGTCGTAGATGTCCTCGGCGATGCGCTCGTGTAGCGGCTTCGAGCCGGTAGACGTCGGTGACGAAGACTGCCATCCGATGCCCTTACGAGACTCGATCAACCCGTCCTCCGCCAAGACGGCGAGGGCACGCCGTACGGTGGACCTAGCCACACCGAACCGCGCCTGAATCTCGGACTCCGACAACAGCACCTCATCGGTGGAGGACGCCGCAAGCTCGCGCCGAAGCGCGTCGGCGATGGTGAGGTACGTGCCACGCGGACTTGCGCCGCTCACCTGTTCTCCCATCGTTCGAGCAAATACTCGCTGCGGCGCTTCGCAAGTGGGGCACCAGCGTCTACACGTCGTTACGTGTGATGTGGGACCTCTACAACGGCAATGGCCCTGGCGTTCAGCGACGCCAGGGCCCTGCGCGCTGCACACGGGGTCTCGTCTTTGGCTTCAAATCCGGGCGGTACCTTCGTGCTCCCCGGACCTACAGCTCAGTCCGTAGCGTACATCTCAGATGTACGCTACGACTTTACAGACACAGCGATCCACCTCTCTCGCAATTGGCGCCGTTCGAGACCTCTGCCTCAGAGCGTTGGATCCTGGTCATGGGTCCGGCCCGCGCGCTGGCGCGGGTTCGACCCTGTTGCTCCGGAGCTACTACTGCCCTTGTCCGGGGCGTCGCTGGACATCGGGGTGTTCGTCTCGGCCGCAGAGGGCTCGGTGGTAGCGAAGGTGGTCAAGGTTCACGCTGTGACCTGGCATGAACGTCAGGTGACCTTCGACTTCCCCCGTGTCGGTAGTGATGACGTCACCCCTATCAGTGATGTGGATGGCGAGACCATCGAACTCGACGTGGTGGGTGGCGCACAATACGAGGAGGTTGTCCATCGAGTCGGGACCCCCCTCTTTCAGAGCGCGCACGTGCGCTCCTTCGCTCCTGCTCCCGCCATTGATGCTGCGCATGGGTGAGTTGCAGATCTGACACTTGTCGTCGTAGAGACCCTTGAGGTAGCGGACGAATGCCGGGTCGCGCTTGAACCGGGTCGTCGTCGAGCTTGTTCGACCGGGCGGTACGCCCCCCTCCGTCGATCTGGGCCCAGGGATACGAACCTCGGTGTCTGCCACGTTCGTTGCGTCATCGGGGGCGATGCGTGTTCGCGCGAGCAGCGCGTCTTGGTCGGCATGGGAGAAGTACCTGCGCAGCAGATACCCGACCGCGGCGGCTCGGATGTCGGGCCTCCTCAAGTCTGCCGCGGCTTCGGTCGTGAATCCGACCATCGGATTGACAGCGTCGAGCCTGGAGACGCTGGGCGCCCGATCGTCCGGAGTTGTGAGGCCGTTGACCTCCCAGATCTTGTCGGTGCGCAGGTACCAGACCGGGTTCTCCAGCGTGACTTTGGAGCTCTCGTGCCCGAACACCTCGAGCAGGGGCCCAACTTCGTCTCGGAACTGTTTCCACCGCACTTGGGGGACCTCGCCGCGTGCGAGGCGGCCGAGTGCCCACAGAAGGGCGATCGGCTTGTGAAGGCTCGCGGGCATGCCCGCAGCGCGGTGAACGCGCATGTTCTGTATCTGCAGAAGCGTGCGGTTGGCTGGAAGAGGAGCGGCGTGCAAGGTGGTTGTCAGCGACGAACGGATCCGCTTTGCCTCCGCACGCATGCCTGCTTCGTCGGCGAGAAACTCACGGACGACGCGAGCCGTGGGCTCACCCCCGTTGCTTCTCTTCTTCTCGGCGGGGTAGTCGGGATGTGCGGTGTGCAGGTCCGAAGTCTTGCGGGACACGCTGAAGTGGCTCCGGAAGCTGTGGTCGGACAGGTCCACGGTGTGGTAGTTCGCAGACCGGAGGAGAGTCGAAAGCGCCGCCACCCCGGGGTCGTTGTGATCGACCCGCTTGCACCCATGATCGAAGTACAGTTCACAGGCAAGAATCAACTCTTCGCGGATCCAAGGGAACGACTTGCTGGTGGACTTCGCCTCGGGGTCCGGACCATGGGCAGCATCACCGATCGTCATGGGGAGAGGCTACGAGGTGAAGCCGACACCGTCAGATCCCGATCCGTGGAATCCTTGTGGAACGATCTCTCCTCATTTCCCAAGTAACGCTCTTGCGTGCAGGCCACAGCGTTTGTGGGCCCGACTCGTCGGTCTCGCTGTAAATCTGCCGGTGTACGCCTACGTTGGTTCGAACCCAACACCCGCCACACCACGACGAAGGCCCCCGAACAGCGGAAACGCTGGTCGGGGGCCTTCGTCGTTCGTTCCGTGTGGCGTGATGCTCGGGTCCGAGTCGGATGAGGTGAGTCGTGGTGGGCTCACCCTCCGTGGTTTTGTACGGTCCGCCCGCCTCCGGCGAGGACACCGTCGCCGAGGCGCTGTCGCGTGCGGATGGGGGCGTTCGTGCGCTTCCGGCGACTGGGAGCCGGGCCGGGGTGCTCGTCGGGCGACTGCGCGGCGTCCCGTCGTGGTTCGCCGGCCGGGGCCGGGGCGGGTGGTGCGACGTGGATCGCGGGCCATGCACCCGGCCGCGCGGTGTGGGCGACGTGTCCGCGAGGATGGGGGCGAGCCGGGCGCCCGGGACGACGACGGATGTGACGGGGGAGCGGATGAGCGTGGATGGCATCGACGAGCCGGTATCCCGGGAGTTGATCGACTACTGCGCCGGCCTGCCCGGCGTGGTCGTGGGCGCCTCGATGGTGCTGCGCGATCGGCGCGGTCGGCTCGTGGTGGTCGACCCCGGGTACAAGCCCGGCTTGGACCTACCTGGCGGGATGGCCGAGGCCGGGGAGTCCCCGCACGAGACGGCCGGGCGCGAGGTGCGGGAGGAGTTGGGCCTCGACCTCGCCGTCGGGCGGTTGCTCGCCGTGTGCACCACGTCCGCCGCGACGTTCGGGCGGGTCGTGCTCGACTTCGTCTTCGCCGGGCCGACCCTCACCGACGAGCAGGTCGCGGTACTGGCCCCGGCCGACGCCGAGTTGGACGCGGTGTACGTGCTCACGCCCGACGAGGCGCTGCCGCGTTTTCCGGGACGCACCCGGCGGCGGGTCTCGGTCGCGTTGGAGGCGGAGGCGTCGGGGGCCTGCCTGTACGTGGTCGACGGGCGCGAGTATCGGCCGCCGAAGGAGCGGGTCTGGCACGAGGACGAGCCGATCCCGGCCGGTACGCGCGTGGGCCGGGCGGCGGGGTGGCTGTTCGATCCGGACGGTCGGGTGCTGCTGGTGGGCGACCCCGACGGCGGCTACGCGCTGCCCGGTGGCGGCGCAGAGCCGGAGGACGAGGACGCGCTCGCGACCCTGGCCCGGGAGGTGGCCGAGGAGGCCAACGCGGTGCTGGGCAAGATCACCCACGTGGGCTACCTGTCCGACCCGGACGGCGGCGACGTGCGCTCCCGCAGCGCCGCCCTGATCGCCGCCCTCGGCCCGCTCGCCCCCGACCCCGCCACCGGCTGGTCGTGGAGCCGGGTCCTGGTCACCCCGCGCCGCGCCGCCGCCCTGCTCGGCGGCGGCTACGACACCCGGCTGCCGCAGGCCCTCGCCGCCCAGCGCATCGCCCACGAGCGCCTCGGCGTCCCGATCCTGGACGACGACAGCCGCGTCGACGTCCCCCCGGAGGGCGTCACCTTCGCCTGACCGCGCGCGGGACCGTCGCGACGACGCCGACGCGGCGCTCGCGGAAGCCCCGCCCGCGCCGGCACTGCCCACTTCGCTCCGCCGACGCCATTTCGCGACGCCGCCGGTCGGTCCGGCAGCACCGCTTGTCGCGACCACGCGTCTACAACGGACGGTTCAGGTGTCGGCTCAGGTCGCCCACGTAGTCCGTGATCATGTGGCGGCGGGTGAAGTGCCACGTTCCGTCGAGGCGGGCGAAGGTGTCGTGGTAGCGGCCGGTGAAGATGGGCTGGAGGGGGAGGTCGGGCAGCGCCTGGAACACCGTGACGTAGCTGCGGCAGGTGCCCGTCCCCGCGTCGTCGTCGACGTCCAGGACCAGGTTCGTGGTCACGTGCCGCGTGTGGGGTGTGCCGTTGTCGGGAAACCGGCGCGTCCACGCCTCGTACATCTCCCGCGCCCCGGCCGCGCCCCGCACCTCCAGGTCCCCGCCCTCGGAGGTGATCACGGCGTGCGCGAACAACTCGCCCACGCCCGCGAAATCGCCCGCGTCGATGCGCTCGGCGTACAGCCCGATCAGGTTCGGGATCGTGTGGTATCCGGATGGCATGACGGCACCGACCAACCTCTCGTGGCGAAGGGGCGAGGAGCCCGAAGGCCGCCCGGACCCGATCCGGGCGACCATAACTGACGTAGCGTCAGATGTCAGCGCCCGTTCACCCGGTCCGGCCCACCCGGCCCACCACGAACCCTCACCCCACCGTCCCACCCCTGATGTTCTCCGTCAGCTCCAGCAACTCCGCCTCCCGCTCCGCCCGCGTCTTCGGGAACCCCGGCGCGTCCGGTCGGGTCTGCCACGGGTGCGGCCCGTCGAGCGGGCGGTACTCCACGCCCAACGCGTCCAGCCGCGCCAGGTGCGCCGACGTCAACCGCTCGGTGAACTCCGCGAAGTCGCCCGGCCCCGACCACACCGCCTCGGCGAACGCGCACATCCTCGGGAAGGCCATGTAGTCGATCCGCCGCACCGAATCCATGTGCTCGGTCCAGATCTGCGCCTGTCCGCCCAGAATTCGCGCGCCCTCCTCGGCGGTGAGCACCGACGGCACCGGCCGGAACGCGTACACGTCCGCCAACGTCAACAACGGCCCCACCGGAATCGGCTCGTCCGCCGCCTCGCCCTGGCGGTAGTCGAAGTACACCGACATGTCGGGGCACGCCACCACGTCGAACCCGGCCCGCGCCGCCACGATCGTCCCGTGCTCGGCGCGCCACCCCCCGATCAACGCGTCCGACGGCACCGCGTCGCCGCCCGCCAGCACCTCGTCCCAGCCGAACACCACCCGCCCGTGCGCGGCCAACATCTTCGCCAACTCGGCCACGAACCAGCCGCCCAACGAGCCGGGGTCGGGGTGCCCCATCCGCTCCCACGGCCCAGTCGGCACCTCGTCGCCGCCGACGCACACGTACCGCGAGGGGAAGATCGCGCACACCTCGGCCAACACGTCGCGACAAAAGCCCAGCGCCTCCTCGGTCGGCGCCAGCACCCCGTCGGACAGCCCGCCCCACCGGGTGCGCACCCCGTCCACCGGCACCGCGCCCAGCGACGGATACGCCGCCACCGCCGCCTGGACATGCGCCGGCAGGTCGATCTCGGGCACCACGGTGATGTGCCGATCCGCCGCGTACGCGACGATCTCGCGCAGATCGTCGCCCGTGTAGAAGCCGCCGTGCGGCTTCTCGTCGAAGCGCTCGTGCTGCCGGGCCCCGCGCATGCTCGCGGTACGCCACGCGCCCACCGAGGTCAACCGGGGCCACCCCGGCACCTCGATCCGCCAGCCCTGGTCGTCGGTCAGATGCAGGTGCAGCACGTTCAGCCGATGCGCGGCCAGCAGATCGACGAAGCGCAGCACGTCCTGCTTGGGCACGAAGTGCCGGGCCACGTCCAGCATCACCCCGCGCCACCCGAACGCCGGCGCGTCCTCGATCAGGCACGCCGGCATCGACCACACGCCGTCCCGCACCCGTCCGCGCCGGAAAGCGTCCGCCGGCAACAACTGCCGCAGCGTCTGCAGGCCCGCGAACACCCCCGCCGGCGCACCGCCGCACAGGTCCACCCCGGCGGCGGTGACCTCCAGCCGGTATCCCTCCGCCGGCAACGCCTCCGGGTCCAGCCGCAACTCGATTCCCGGCCCCGGCGGCAGCAGGCACCCGGTCGCCGGACCGAGCGCGCCGCGCAACCACGCCGCCTCACCGGCCAGTTCCGGCGGAGCATTCAGCCCGGTCGCGGGCGTCAGTACGAACCCGCCCACACCGGGCGTCATGCGCGCCGGCCGGGGAACCACGGACGGGACGGACGGTACGGATGCCACGGGCGCCACGAACGAGGAAGACACGGAATCAGCCCTTCACCAACGAGGAGGTCACCACGGATACCAACGACGAGCCGAACGCGGGCACACCCCGAACCCTCAGTCCTTCACCGCGCCGCCCAACCCCGACACCAGATGCCGCTGCACCAGCACGAAGAAGATCAGCACCGGAATGGTCATCAGCGTCGAAGCCGCCATGATCCCGCCCCAGTCGTTCTCGTCCGGCTTGAAGAACACCATCAGCGCCGCCGGCAACGTCTGGTGATCGGTGTCCAGGATGAACGTCTTCGCGAACACGAAGTCGTTCCACGCGGTGATGAACGAGAACACCGACGTCGCCGCGAGCCCGGGCGCCACCAGCGGGAACAGGATCCGCCACAGGATGGTGAACCGGTTCGCCCCGTCGATCCGCGCCGCCTCCTCCAGCGACTCCGGGATCGCCTTGACGAAGCCCCGCAACATCCAGATCGCGAACGGCAGCGAGAAGGCCAGGTTCACCAGCATCAGCGAGCCGAGCGTGCTCAGCCCGAACTGCGGCGCCACCGAGCCGATGTCGCGGACCAGGAAGAACAGCGGGATGGTCAGCGCCTCGACCGGCACCATCTGGGCGACCAGGAACATCACCAGGATCGTGGTGCGGAACTTGAAGTTGAACCGGGTCAGCGCCACCGCCGCCAGGAACGCCACGAGCCCGGACAGCACGACCACCACGGTCGCCACGATCAGGCTGTTGAGGAAGTAGCCGCCGAAGCCGCTGACCCCGAAGGCGTCCCGGAAGTTGGACAACGTCGGATGCCACGTCCACGGGCGCGGGTCGACCGAGTTGATCTCGCCGTCCGGCTTGAACGCGGAGAGCACCATCCAGTACAGCGGGAAGACGGTGAGCAGCGCGATCACGATCGCCGTGGTGTTGGCGATCCGCCGGGACACCGTGCGATTGCCCTTCGAGCGACGCGGGCCGGCGGGCCGGACGGCGGCGGCAGGGGTACGGTTCACAGCTCCTCCCCGGAGCGACGCAGCGCGCGGATGTAGAAGATGGTGACCGCGAGCAGGATCAGCGTCATCAGCACGCCGATCGCCGCGCCCAGGCTGTAGTCCGAGGACGCGAAGGCCTTCTGGTACGCGTACACGTTCAGCACCAGGTTCTGGCCGGCGATGCCGCCACCGCCGGTCATCACGTAGATCTGGGTGAAGACCTTGAAGTCCCAGATGATCGACTGGATCACCACGATGGTCAGGATCGGCCGCAACATCGGCAGCATCACGTGTCGGAAGACGGTCCAGGTGGACGCTCCGTCCAGGCGGGCCGCCTCCAGCACCGAGACCGGGATCGACTCGATGCCCGCGTACAGCGAGATCATCACGAACGGGAACGAGTGCCACACCACCACGACGCCGACCAGCGCGAACGCGGACCACTTGTCGTAGAACCAGTTGTGCCCCTGCATCCCCAGGACCTCGTTGACCAGGCCCAGGTTGGTGTCGAACAGGAACATCCACACCGTCGAGCCGGTCATCGCCGGTGCCGCCCAGGCACCGAGCGCGGCGAACAGCAGCAACAGCCGGGACCACTTGCCGACCCGGGTGAGCAGCACCGCCAGCGCCGCGCCCACCGCCAGGGTCGCCACCACACACGCCGCGGCGAACACCACGGTCTGGAACAGCACGTCCCAGAACTGGTCGTCGCCCAGCAGGGTCGAGTAGTTGTCGAAGCCGACGAACTCCGCGACCTCGCCCGCCGACGCCTGCGGCTGACCGAACTTCAGGAAGGAGAGCAGGCCGAGCTGATAGAGCGGGTAGCCGAACAGCGGGATCAGGATGACCGCCGACGGCAGCAGCAGCCAGAACGGCGTCCAGGAGCGGCGCCGTCCGGTCTTCGTCTTGCTCGCGCCGCCGCGCGGGCGGACCGAGGCCGGGGCCGGCCGGTCCGCCCGCGCGGGCGTGGTGGTCGCGGTCACCGGCTTACTTCCCGGCGAACGCGTTGTCGATGACGGTCTTGGCCTCGCCGGTGGCGCCCGAGACGTCCGACTTGCCGGTGATCACCTTCTGGAACATGGTCGGCACCACGGACTGCGAGTCGATCTTGGCCCACGCGGCGTCCTTGGGCACGAACTTGGTGCCCGCGTTCAGGGTGTCGATGAACGGCTTGAGCCACGGGTCCTTGGCCACCACGTCGCCGCGCGCCGAGGCGAGCGTGGGCAGGTTGCCCATCGCGTCGAACATCTGGAGCTGGTACTTCTTGCCGCCCAGGATCTTCATGAAGTCGACCGCGAGCGAGCGGTGCTGCGAGGACTTCATCACGCCGAGGTCGTTGCCGCCGGAGAAGGCCGGCGCGATCGAGCCCGGCGCGGTGCCCGGCAGCGGGACGACCGCGTACTTGCCCTTGGCCGTGCCCGCCTCCACGGCGCTGCGCGAGGAGTTGGGCAGGATCGCCATGCCGGCGGTGCCGGCCGCGAACGCCTCCACCGTCTTGCCGCCGGTCAGGTCGGCGCACTGCTGGGGCGGACAGATGTCCTTGGCGAACAGGTCGGTGTAGGCCTTGACGCCCGCCTGCGACTGCGGCGAGTCGATCGCGGCCGCGTACTTGCCGCCCTGCTGGGTGGCGATCTCGCCGCCGTTGGCCCACAGGAAGGGCAGGCCGCCGAAGGTGTACTTGCCGCCCACCGCGATGCCGAGCATGTCCGGCTTGGCCTGGCGCACCTTCTTCGCCGCGTCGACCAGCTCGGCGTACGAGGTCGGGGGCTTCAGGCCCAGCTCGGTGAACACGTCCGTGCGGTAGTACAGCGAGCGCAGGCCCAGCCACCACGGCAGGCCGTAGACCTTGCCGTCGACCAGCGTGGTGTCCTTGAGGTCCTTGGGCAGGTCGCCGGCCTCCGACCAGTTGGCCAGGTCGCCGGAGATGTCCGCGAGGCCGCCGGCCTGGACGTAGCCGAACAGGTCGGTGTTGCCGAACTCGACCACGTCCGGCGCGCTGTTCGGGTCGTTGAACGCGCCCTTCATCTTCTCCGCGCGCGGGCCCGCGTCGGTGGGGATGTAGCCCACCTCGATGTTCACCTTGGGGTGCGCCGCCTTGAAGTCGGCGACGGCCGCGCCCACGACCTTCTCCTTGGGCGCCCGGTTGGCCTCGTCGTACAGCCACACCTTGAGCGTGCCGGTCTGGTCGTCGGCCGACTTCGTCTTGGACGCCGTGCCCGGCGCGCACGCCGCCAGCGCGATGCCGGCCACTGCGACGGCGGCCAAACTCCGGATCTTCACGACAATTCCTCCTGCGGCGAGGCAGGCCGAGACGATCGCGGGAGTGCCGCGACCCGAGGGTCGGCCTGTACATCTGGACGTCGCGTCAATCGACACGAACGGGGCCGCAAGGGGGAAACAATCCGGTGCGGCGTGAGCGGGACGTTAGAAAGCGGTGCGTCGTTCCGACAAGGCGTCCCGCCGAACGTTGTGCACTGCAAAACTGTGTGCTGCGAAAGTGGTAACGGACGCTTACGGACACGTAACGTCCGTGCTCGGTCGACCCGTCGGTCATCCACCGGACACCGTGCGTTCCGGCCCGCGGGCACGCGGACACACGGGGTCACCCCAGGTGGGCGGACGAGGCGGGAAGACGCGGGAAGCGAGGCCGCGCGGCGCGCGGCGAGGAACGCGTGGAAGGGCAGGGAGGGCTCGCATGTACGACGTACCGCCGCACGGCGGACAGGTGCCCGGCGTCGGCGATGTGCCGGTGGCCGGTGTCCCCGTACGCTCGTTCGGAGCCCTGACGGGCAACCCGCCCGGGCGCCCGGTCAGGCCGTCCTGAAGGACATGCGAGTGAGCACTCCCGAGCACGGCCCCGAACCGGTCGACGGCAGCGCGTCGACCCGCGTCGACCAGCCGATCCGCCTGGTCGAATCGACCCACGCGGTCGGACCGGCCCACGCCGCCGGACCGGCCCACGCCGCCGCAGCCGCCCACGCGGGCTCGTCGGCCCGCCCCGACGAGCCGGACGACGCCCGCGCCAGCCGCCCCCCGGCCCCGCCGCGCAACCAGTCCGCGTCGCTGCGCCGCGCCCTCGCCGTCCTGGAACAGGTCCGCGACCACGCCGCCGCCGAGGGCCTGAGCCTGACCGAGCTGGCCGACACGCTCGGCCTGTCCAAGAGCACCGTGCTGCGCCTGGCCCAGCCGCTCCTGGACACCGGCCTGCTCTCCCGCGACCGCCGGCACGGCCACTTCCGGCTCGGCCCCGGCGCGCTCGCCCTCGGCCAGGCGTACCTGGCCGGCATCGACCTGCGCACCGCCGCCGCCGAGGAGGCCCACCGCCTCATGCGCGAGGCCGGCGGCACCGTGCACCTGTGCGTCCCGGACGCGCCGCACATCGTCTACATCGACAAGGTCGAGAACGAGACCGCCGTACGGATGGCCTCGCGGATCGGCAGCCGCGCGCCGATGTACTGCACGGCGGTCGGCAAGGCCATGCTCGCCTGGCTGCCCGAGGACGTGTTCGCCCAGGTGGTCGACGCGGGCCTGCCCACGGTCACCACCCGCACCCTGACCGACCCCGGACTGCTGCGCACCGAGCTGGCCCGGATCCGCAACCGCGGCTACTCGGTGGACGATCGCGAGAACGAGCCCGAGGTGCGCTGCGTGGCCGCGCCTATCTTCGATCACAACGACGTCGTGGTCGGAGCCCTGTCGGTCTCCGGTCTCACGTCGCGCGTCACCGCCGCCCGGGTCCGCGAACTGGGACCCGCGGTCGCGGCGGCGGCACTCCGTGTATCGCGCACCCTGGGAGCGACCCGATGACCCTCGACTCGTACACCAAGGGCACCTGGCTGCCCTACGAGGAACTCGGCGACGACGAATTCGGCGCCGCCGGACACAGCCTCTTCGACGGGCCGTTCACCTGGCCGGTGATGGTCGCGCGCAAATCGGCGCTGCTCGCGAACGTGGCCACGATGGCCGCGTACACCGAGCGGCACGGCGTGTTGTTCGCCCCGCACGGCAAGACCACCATGTCGCCCGAGCTGTTCGCCGAGCAACTGGGCGCGGGCGCCTGGGGGATCAGCGTGGCCACCGCGAACCAGGCGCTGGCCGCACACCGGTTTCGCGTACCGAGGATCCTGATCGCCAACGAGGTCCTGGACGAGAAGGTGCTGCGCTGGGCCGCCACCCGGCCGGACCTGCTGTTCTACGTCGACTCCCGGGCGGGCGTCGAGGTCGCGGCGGCGGCGCTCGCGGCGGTGCCCGGGGGGAAGTTGTCGGTGCTGGTCGAACTGGGCCGCCCCGGCGCGCGCACCGGGTGTCGCGGTGTCGCCGAGGCGGTCGAGCTGGCCCGGGTCGCGGCGGCGGTGCCGGGGCTGACCGTGGCCGGCGTGGCGGGCTACGAGGGCGGCCTGCCCGACGCCGCGGCGGTGTCCGCGTGGATGGGCGAACTCGCCTCCCTGGCCGACGGGATCGCCGACCTGGTGCCCGGTTCGCCGATCGTCTCGGCGGGCGGCAGCGCCTGGTTCGACGCGGTCGTGGACACGCTCGCACCGGGTGGCAAGCCGCTCCCGGACCGGACGATCATCCTGCGCAGCGGCGCCTACGTCTCGCACGACGACGGCTTCTACGCGGTCCGGACCCCGTTCGCCCGGCACCCCGAGGAGGGCTCGCTCGCGAGCGCCCTGGAGGTCTGGGCGCAGGTGCTCTCCGCGCCCGAGCCGGGCCTGGCCGTGCTCGGCGCGGGTCGCCGCGACGTGCCCTTCGACCAGGACCTGCCCGTCCCGCTGCGCGTCCGCGCGCTGGACGGGACGCTGCGCGAGCCGGGCGCCGCGCGGGTGACCAAGCTGGACGACCAGCACGCCTACCTCGACCTCGGCGACACCGAGGTGGCGCCGGGCGAGCTGGTCTGCCTGGGCATCTCGCATCCCTGTACGGCCTTCGACAAGTGGCGCGTGGTGCCGGTGGTGGACGACGACCACCGCATCGTGGACGTGCTGAACACGCACTTCTGACCGGGGGGAGCCGCGCCCGGCCCCGACCCGGGTCCGGAGCGCCGGTACACCCCACCCGAACCGATCCCGCATCCGATGCCGTCGACGACGCGACCCCCGCGAGAGGACATCATGACCGCCGAACCCCGGGAAACCCCGGACGTGGTCACGCTCGGCGAGACCATGGTGCTGCTTCGCGCGCCGCACATCGGCCCGCTGCGGCACGCCCGTACGCTCGACGTCGCCACCGGCGGGGCCGAGAGCAACCTGGCGATCGGGATCACCCGGCTCGGCGGGCGGGCCGCGTGGATCGGCCGGGTCGGCGACGACGAGTTCGGCCGGCTGGTGCTGACCGTGCTCGGCGGCGAGGGGCTGGACACGCGCGCCGCGGTGGTCGACCCGGAGGCCCCCACCGGGCTCATGGTCAAGGCCCGACGCACCAGCGCGGCCACCGACGTGCGCTACTACCGCGCGGGCAGCGCCGGTTCCCGGCTGTGCCCCGACGACGTGAACCCCGCCCTGGTGCGCTCCGCCCGGATCCTGCACATCACCGGCATCACCCCCGCGCTTTCCCCGACCGCGCGCGCCGCGGTGCGCGCGGCCGTCGCCGAGGCGAACGCGGCGGGCGTCCCGGTCTCGCTCGACCTGAACTACCGGCGGGCGCTGTGGTCGGCCGAGGACGCCGCCGGCGAACTGCGCGCCCTGGCCGGCCACGCCGACATCCTGTTCGCCACCGAGGACGAGGCCCGCCTGGTGCTCAAGGTGCCGGACCACACCCCCTTCGTGGACCTGGCCCGCGAGTTGGCCGCGCTCGGTCCCGCCCAGGTACTGCTCAAGCGCGGCGCGCGCGGCGCGGTCGCGATCGTCGACGGCCGCCCGCACGAGGTGCCGCCGCACCGGGTGCACGCGGTCGACCCGGTCGGCGCGGGCGACGCGTTCGCCGCCGGTTACCTGGCCGAACTGGTCCGGGGCGGTTCGGTCGCGACCCGGCTGGCCACCGCCGCCGCGGCCGGGGCGTTCGCGGTGACCGTGCCCGGCGACTGGGAGGGCCTGCCCCGCCGGGACGAGTTGCGCCTGCTCGCCCAGGACGACGCGGTCATCCGCTGATTTCCGGCCGCACGTAGCATTCCCCCGCATCCGCACACGCGATCGGGAAGGCGAACCACCATGGCCCACAAGGAAATCCGCACCGACGCCGCGCCGAAGCCCGGCGGCACCTACTCGCAGGGCATCGACACCGGCGACTTCGTCTACACCGCGGGCATGGGCCCGATCGACCCGGCCACCGGCGCGACCGTCGGCGACGACGTGGCGACCCAGACCCGCCGGGTGCTCGACAACCTCGGAGCCGTGCTCGCCGAGGCCGGGCTCGACTTCGGCCACGTGGTGAAGGTGACCACGCACCTGGAACACCTCCAGCGCGACTTCGCCGCCTACGACGAGGTCTACCGCGAGTACTTCACCGCGCCGTACCCGGTGCGCACAACCGTCGGCTCGGACCTGATGAACATCCTGGTCGAGATCGACGTGGTGGCCCGCCGCCCGTGAGCCGAGGCGGCGCGGGCGGTCACAGCGGCTGGAGGAATTCGAGCCGGTTGCCCACCGCGTCGTGCGCGTAGCACCGGCGGTGGCCGGGGAACTCGCCGTCGGGCGTGACCTCGGTGCCGTGCGCCGCGAGCCGGGCCATCACGTCGTCCAGGTCGTCGACCAGGATCCCGGGATGGGCCTTGCGCGCGGGCCGGAAGTCGGCCTCGACGCCGAGGTGTATCTCCAGCGTGCCGGCGCGCACCCACAGTCCGCCGCGTGCCGCCGGCACCGGCGGTTTGGCCACCTCGGTCATGCCGAGTACGCCGAGATAGAAGGCACGACACGCGTCCTCGCTGCCGGCGGGGATCGCGAGCTGTACGTGGTGCAGGGCGAAGGATGTCATGCGCGCATTCCTACCTCCCGAACCACGTCGAACGGAACAACGCCCCCGCGCGAGTTCACCCGCCGTCCGGGTTCCTCGTCGGGCGTCGCGGCCCACGGTCCCCCGATCGCGGGCACACACGGCACGGCCCCGCCCGATGCGTGCAAGCACGCGTCGAGCGGGGCCGCAGGCGTTTGCTCAGCCGGCGTTGACGCAGACGTTGCCCCAGGTCGGGTTGAGCGCCGCGATGACGTTGATGGTGTTGCCGCACAGGTTGACCGGGATGTGGATCGGAACCTGGATGTTGTTCCCGGACACCACGCCGGGCGAGCCGACCGCCGCGCCGTCGGCGTCGGCAGTGGCCATCGCGGGGCCGGCAGCGCCCGCGAGAGCGGCGCCCACAGCGGCGGTCAGGACGGCGGACTTGGCGATACGCGACATCTTGTGTCGGTCCTTTCGGTTCGTACAGGACCCACCTCGGCGGGTGGGTCCTGATCAACGCGCCGACGCGCCGGGGGATACGGCGACACCTCCGAACGAGCGGTGCCGGCCCGCCCGATTAGGCCGTTCGAGCGGCGGCCCGCAACCGCCCGGCCAGTTCGCGGGCCACCTGTGCCAGTTCCGCCGGGGCGCTCGCGGCCAGCGCGCACAACACGTCCGCCGACGCCTCGGCGACCGCGCGCGGCACCGGCACCGCCGCGAGCCCGTCCAGCATCGAGCGGGTCCTGGCCGCGATCGGCGGCGCCCCGTCCGGGGGTCCGGCGGCCACGGCGGAGCCGGCCGCGGGTCGCCCCGCGTCGTCCACAATCGCCTCCGGGCCGGGGCCGGGAATCAAACTGCGCAGTCCACGAGGCACGGCGGGCACGGTCATTCCCCGCAAGTTAGTCGACCCGCCCCCGCGAATTTCCCTGCGGGGCGTACTTTTCGGCCATCGAATGTCGATTCGCGCGGTGTTTCATCCTGACGGGTGACGGCGCTGTCGGAATCGACGGCTAACGTTCCCGCCAACCTGATCACGGGCGCCGAGCGCCTTGTGCCGCCGGGCAGTTGACGGGTTGTCACCGACATTCGCAGACATGCGTGGAGGGGAACGATCGTGGGATGGATCCGGGCGGGCGACTATGAGGTCGCCCTGGAAGACGGCAAGGTGGTGTGCCGCAACGCCAAGGGGCGGCAACTGAAGTCGGTGCCCGGGAAACTCGCCGACGACCCGGCCGTGGTGGGCCTGCGGCAGCTCGTCGAGTGGCTGGAACGCCACGATCGGGCCTGCCTGGACGCGGTGGAGCGCTGGATGATCGGCTCGCTCCCGGTCCCGGTCGCGGTGCTGGCCCGCGTGTGGCCGGATCCCGCCTGGCAGCGGGTGCTGCGCGACCTGGTGGTCACCACCGGTGAGGACGGCGCGCCGGCCGGATTCCTGCGCGGCGCGGACCCCGAGCGCGGCGTCGGCATCGTCGACCCCGACGGCGACACCGTCCACCTCGACGCGCGAACCATCCGCATCCCCCACCCCGTGCTCCTCGACGACCTCGACGACCTGCGCGAATTCGCCGTCGAACTCGGCGTCGAGCAGCGCGTCCAGCAGCTCTACCGCGAGGTGTGGCACCGCCCCGCCGACGTGGACGCCGCCCGCACCGGCGTGGAGGAGTTCGCCGGCGGCCGCTACGACCAGCTGCGCTTCCTGATCGGCCGGGCCACCCAGCTGGGCTACCAGGTGCGCGGCGGCCAGGCCGTGTGCACCGTGCTCGACGGCGGCCGCGAGATCGAGGCGCGGATGTGGCTGGGCGACTACGACGGCTACGAATCGACCGAGACCGGCTCGGTCGCCTGGACCGAGGACGGCACCGCGCTGACCCTCGACCGGGTGCCGCCGGTGGCCTGGTCGGAGGGCATGCGGATGGGCGCCGCGCTGTACGCGGGCCGCACGATCGAAACCACGGAGGACGCGGCATGAACACCACCGGCACGGGCACCACCCCCGACCCGTCGCGCGTCCTGCTGGACGCGGGCGCCGTCCTGCCCGTCGGCACCCTCGCCGGCGACGACATCGACACGCTCACCGTGCGCACCTACCTGCACCCCGCGTTCGGCGACCGCCCGATCGTCCGGCTGGTCCCGGGCACCCTGGGCGAGGCCGAGGACCTGGCGCTCGGCTTCTTGGGGCTGACCCGCGAGGCGGACGCCCCCGAGGTCGGCCAGGTCCGCCGCGAGGCGCTCGGCTTCCCCGCCTGGGCACTGGTCAACGACCCGGCGAACGGACACCACGCGCTGGCCCTGGTCCGCGACATCGAACGCCTGGACCGGCAGGCCAAGACCAAGCCCGGCGCGGCCAAGGACGGCTTCGACCAGCTCGCGGTCCGCCTCGGCCGAGCCGTACCGCACTTCCTGCCCACCTTCCACGAGCAGGCCGCGCGGATCTTCCTCAAGCACGACAACAAGACCTACGCGTCCGCGTTCTTCGGCAAGGCCCGCGAGGCCGAGCGGGTGCACAACCTGGCGATCGAGGAGGAGCGGCTGCGCGCGGTCTTCCTGGAGTTCGCCTTCGCCGGCGCGCTGACCGCCAAGGCGCTCAAGGAGCACGCCAAGTCGCTCGCCGCCCGCCTCGGTCCCGCCGAGGCGTGGGTACAGTTCCGCCAACTGGCGGTCGAGCGCTGCACCGCGGGCATGCCGCCGTACGCCGGCCTGGCCGAGGACGCCCGCGCGCTGATCCGCGCGGCCGGCGGCGACCACACCGACGAGGAGCGCGCGCTGCTGCGCGAACTGCTCGCCACCCCCGCCATCGCCCGCGCGCCGCTGTCCTTCTGGAAGGTCAACCGCGCCCCGATCGCGGCACTGGCCGGCGCCGAACCCCAGTCGCGGGTCCGCCTCCTCGACATCCTGCCCACGCCCGGCGGTTCGGCGTCCAACGGCGAGGTCGACGACTTCTGGCTCGACCTGCTCGACGACGCCGGCGTCCTGGACCTGCTCGTCGACGGCGACCTCGAACCGGGCGCCCGGGCCCAGTGGGTCACCCGCTGGGCCGCGCACCGTCAGCGCGGCTGGGGCTACTCCGGACGCAGCGCGCGCACCGCCGCGCTGGTCGCCCGGATGGCCGACAGGCTGCGCGCCGAGGCGGTGCCGATCACCCTGTTCGGCGGCAGCGGGTGGCGCACCGGCGTCGACCTGGACCTGCTGGACCTGGCCCTGACCGAGCGCATACCCGTGACCGACCCGGAGCCCAAGCACACCTTCGTCCTGGGCGAATGGTGGGACGACGAGGCCGAGGGCCGGCGCGAGCTGACCGCGGTCGCCGCCGACGAGCGCTTTCTGCCCCTGCTCCTGAGCGCCGTCGGCGGCCTGGCCGCCAAGCACCAGCCGGGCACCGCCGCCCACCCCGTGCTGCGCCCCGTGCTCGCCCGCCGGCTCACCGAGCTGGGCGAACGGCTCACCTCGGCCGCCGGCTTGCCCGACGCCGAGCGCGAGCTCAAGGTGCTCGACGGATTCCGCGGCGTGGTCGAGGACGTGACCCCCGACCTGGTCGCCCGGGTCCGCGCGTTCGACGCGATCGCGCTGCTCGCCACCACGCTGCGCGCCGGCGTCTACGACGAACTCGGCTGGCCCGCGCTCGACGAGGCCGTCGAACTGCTCGGCCGCAAGGGCGACGTGCGGATCGACGAGTCCTGGCCCGCGCTCGTGCTCTCCACCGACAAGCGCGCGCTCGTGGTCGGCCCCGAGGGCATCCTGCTCGACCACGAACCGCGCGTGCCCAAGGACCGCACCGGCTGGCAGCGCACCCAGTACCGCTACGTCGACGGACAACTCCTGGTCGCCTGGTACAACTCCGACTACGAATGGGAGGGCTACTGGTCCGCGCGCCCGACCGAGACGTTCCTGCTCGGCGGACCGCCGAACAACGGCTCCGACGGCACCATGCTCTCCCTCGCGCTGCCCGACGGCGGGGTGACCACCGGCGGCCGGCCGCTGTACGCCGGCGACACCAAGCTGCCCGCGCGCCGGGGCGTGCTCACCGACGGCACCACCCATTGGTCGCTCGACTACGAGCGCTCGGACCGCAAGTGGACCGAGTTCGACCCGGCCACCGGCACCCACGGCCGCGCCTCGCTGCCCGCCCCGTTCGCCGCGGCGGTCGCCGACGGCGGCTCGCTGGTGCCCGACGGGTGCGAGCTGTTGCCGCTGCTGCCCGGCCTGGAGCAGACCCCGTTCGGCACCGACGGCAAGCTCGTGGGCCGCTGGGTCCGGATCGACGGCGACACCCTCACCACCGGCTCGGTCGACGGCCGCACCGTGACCGCGCCCGTGCGCGGCCGGCGGCACTGGGACCAGCGGCCGACGGAGATTCCGATCGGCGCGCTGCGCCTGCCCGGCGGCACGGCCCCGACGGCGGTCGCCCCCCACAACGGGGCTGTGACGCTGTGGAACGAGGGCGTGCTGCTCGGCCACTGCGGCGCCGGCACCGGACTGGCCGCCGGCACCCGGGTGGTACCGCAGCCCGCGTTCTGGCACGCGCTGCGACCGCGCGACGAGGCCGGTTCGCTGGCGCTGCGCGCGATCACCCCCGAGCAGGCCGGCGCACTGGTCGAGGAGGTGCGCGCGGACCGCGATCGCGCCCGGGCCGAGTACGAGGCCGCCAAGGGGTCGCCGAACAAGCCCGCCAAGCCGGACCCGATCCGGACCGCACCGGTGCGCCGCCTGCTGCCCGCGATCAGCCACGCCGGCCTGGTCCGCGGCGTCGCCTCGCTGGTCGGGGAGACCGCCCGACTCGCCGAGCGGCTGCGCGACTTCGGCAAGGTGAACCGCAAGGAGAAGCAGCCCCGCGCGGTGCCCACCGGCCCCGAGCACGGCCGGGACAACGAACTGTGCCCGGCGGTGGCCGGCATCGCGGGCGTCGGCTGCCGCTACTACGGCAACCAGGGCCAGGGCACCTGGACCACGCTCGAACACATCGCCGCGGTGGCCGCGATGCTCGCGCGCACCGACGGCCCGGCCGAGTGGACCACCGAACCCGAGGGGCTGCGGGAGCCCCACATCGCCGCCTGGCACGACCTGCTCGACTCCCGCGCCGTGATGGTCGCCCGCGCCCTGTCGCCGCTCACCTCCGACACGCAGCGCGCCTCGCTGCTGGTGCTCCTGGAGGCGCTCGCCGCCGGCCCGCTGGGCACCCCCGCCGGGACACTGCGCCGGGTCGTGTTGTGCGAGCCCACCGGCAAGAAGAAGGACCGCAAGCGCAAGGGGCGGGTGCTGCGCCGCGCCGACCGCACCGTGTTCATCCTGGACAGCCAGTACACCTACGGCAACGACACGCAGCACTGGCTCGCGCTCGACCACGACCCGTCGGGCCGATTCGAGGCGGTCGACGGCTTCACCACGCACGAGGAACACCGCTACCGCGAGCCGATGTCCGCCGAGCGGGTCGCCGCCGTCGTCGAGGGCATCCGTGCCCACGGCCCGGTCCCGTGGCGACCGGAAGCGGTGCCGGCCCTGACCGAGGGCACCGGACTGGGCCGCGCCGAGGCGAGCGTGCTGCTCGCCGGGCTGGTCGCGGGCGACATGGACAAGGACCGCCGGGCGGTGCTCGACCTCAGAGCGGCCGAGGCGACCAGCGCCCGCGAGCAGTTGGACCGGCTCGACCGCGTGGCGCGCGCCGGCGTCCAGGGCGCGCTGGTGCCCGAGCGGCCCGAGGACGTCGCCGCCCTGTGGACGAGCGGCTGGGACATCCCGTCCGCCTGCCGCGCCTGGGAGGCCGCGTTCGGCCGGGTGTTGCGGCTGCCCGAGGAGGTCGCGGCGGACGTGCGGGGCATCCCCGCCGCCGCGTTCGAGTACGTCCTCACCCCCGAATCCCACCGGTGGATCACCGGCACCTCCACCCACAGCGTCGACAAGGACGGCCACCTCGTCGCCTCCGACCCCGCCGCCGTGCCCGCCGGCCACACCCTCGCTCTGGCGGTCACCGCGCTCGCCTGGCTGGCCTACCGGCTGCCCTACGGCGATCCGCTGCGCCCGCACCTGCCGCGCGTGCTCGACCTGCTGCGCAAGCGGGTGGCCGACCCGGGTCTGGTGGCCGACCTGGACGTCGAGTACGCCGAGCGCGGCGCCACCTCCACCCTGTTGCGCGAGGCGGCCGGACTGCCCGCCACCGGCGGCACCGACCCCGACGGCGTGCTCCGGATCGAGGACCGCTTCTGGCTGCGCCCCTGGTACACCGACAACGAGTTCACCCTGGTGCGCACCGCCGGCTTCACCGGTGCCGACGACCCGTGGTTCGACCGGCTGATCGCGCTGCGCGGCGAGGCGAAGTCCGTCGCCTTCGCCGCCTTCCGCCGCATCCTCGACCCCGCCTTCGAGGCACTCCTGCGCGCCGACGGCCCGCCCGGCGTCCCGCAGGACCCGAGCCACTCGGTTCCGGAGTTGGTCGCCGAGGTGGCCAAGACGCACGGCATCGGCGAGGACGCCGCCGTCCTGTACCTGCAGTTGCTCGCCCTGCCGGACCCGACGGATCGTCAGGTCGCCCGCTGGACCGGCTGGAAGCCCGCCCGGCTGAAGAAGGCCCGGACCGAACTCGCCGGCACCGACCTGGTCGTCGAGGCCAAGCGGGCCCGGGCCGGCCGCTCCCTCTTCCTGCCCGGCGGCTGGAACGCGCTGAAGAGCCCCGCACTGCCCCTGGAGGTCTGGAAGGAGGGGCTCTACCCGAAGCCCGGACACGGTGTGATCGTGCCCGACCTGCCCGTGCCCGAACTGTTCCACCGGGCCTGGCGGCGCGTGCAGGACGGCGATGCGCCAGGCTTCGAGGAACTCGTCACCCGCACTCCCCGGAAGGGCCGCCGCTGATGGCAACCGCAACCGAACCCGCCGCCAGCGCGCGCCAGATACACCCGCCGGAGGATCTGTACGCCCGGGAACTGGCGTTCCTGGCCGCCTACGACCGGGGCCCGCGCCCGCCGGCGTGGCGGCTGACCCCGCGCGCCGTGGTCACCTTCGTGATGGGCAGCGGCGACGAACTCAAGCTGCCCGAACCGGTCGAGGGCCTGCCCCGTGCCCTGACCATCGGCGCCAAGTTCGTCGGCGAACGCGCCCTCGTCGAGCGCTGCGTGGTCACCCTCGCCGGCGAACGCGGCCTGCTCCTGGTGGGCGAGCCCGGCACCGCCAAGTCGATGTTGTCCGAACTGCTCGCCGCCGCCGTCTGCGGCACCAGCGGGCTCACCGTGCAGGGCACCGCGGGCACCACCGAGGACCAGCTCAAGTACGGCTGGAACTACGCGCTGCTGCTCGCCCAGGGCCCCAGCCGGGGCGCCCTGGTGCCCTCGCCGGTGCTCACCGCGATGACCACGGGCGCGGTGGCCCGGATCGAGGAGGTCACCCGCTGCCTGCCCGAGGTGCAGGACGCGCTGGTGTCGCTGCTCTCGGAGCGGCGGATCGCGGTTCCCGAACTCGCGGGCGGCCCCGACGCGCAGGTACACGCCGCGCCCGGCTTCACCCTGATCGCCACCGCCAACCTGCGCGACCGGGGCGTCTCGGAGATGTCCGCCGCGCTCAAGCGCCGGTTCAACTTCGAGACGGTCGGCCCGATCGGCGACCACGACGCGGAGACCGCGCTGGTGCGCCGCCAGGCCAGGGCCGCGGTGGAGCGGACCGGGACGGCGTACGCCGTCGACGACACGGTCCTGGAGGTGCTGGTCACCGCGTTCCGCGACCTGCGCACCGGCCGCTCCGCCGAAGGCTGGGAGATCGAACGCCCCTCCACCGTGCTGAGCACCGCCGAGGCGGTCTCGGTCGCCTCCTCGCTCGCGCTGGCCGCGGCCTACTTCCCGGGCGACCGGGACGTGCTGAGCCTGCTGCCGGGACACCTGCTCGGCGTCGCGAAGAAGGACGACCCGGCCGACGCCGCCCGACTGCTCTCCTACTGGGACGCGGCGGTGCGCCGACGGGCCGAACACGGCTCGGCCACCTGGCGCACCCTGTGGGACCTGCGCGGAGTCCTGGAGGGCTGACGAGGTGTCGACCATACGTACGGACGGGCCCATCGACGAGGCCCGTCCGGCCGCCGCGCGCCTGGCCGCGTCCCGGCGGCCGCACCTGATCGGCGTGCGCCACCACGCACCCTCGCTCGCCGCCGCGGTGCCCGCGCTGCTCGACGAGGCCCGGCCCGACGCGCTCCTCGTCGAACTGCCGCACGAGGCCGCGCCCTGGTTGGAGTGGCTCGCGCACGAGGACACCCGGGCGCCGATCGCGCTGGCCGGGACCGGACCGCACGGGCTCGGCTTCTACCCCTTCGCCGACTTCTCGCCGGAACTGGCCGCGCTGCGCTGGGCCGCGCGCAACGGCGTGCCGGCGATCCCGTGCGACCTCCCGCTGGGCCACCCGGGGTGGGACCGGGCGGCCGGCCCGGTCGCGGGGGACACGGACACGGATACGGACGCGGGGGCGGGCGGGCTGCACGCGGCGCTGCGCGACCGGCTCACCGGCCGGGCCGGGGACGACCTGTGGGACCGGCTGGTCGAGGCCACCGCGCCCGGCTCGTCCGCCGAGGCGATCCGCCGCGCCGCACTGACCGTCGGCTGGGCGCTGCGCCGCGACGCGGGCACCGTCGACCCGGTCGACCTGCGCCGCGAGGCGTGGATGCGGTCCACGCTGCGCGCCGCCGAGGAGGCCGGGGCGACGCGGGTCACCGTGGTGCTCGGCGCGTTCCACGCACCGGCCCTGCTCGACGGCGACGCGGAAGTGCCCGCAGGCGACATCGCCGACGTGACGATGTCGTTGATCCCGTACACCTACCCGCTCCTGGACGCCCGTTCCGGCTACCCCGCCGGCATCCGCGACCCCGAGTGGCAGCAGTCCGTCCTGGAGTCGGCCGGCGACCCCGGCGCGCTGCGCGAGGCGCTGATCGGCGCGGCGGTACGGATCTGCACCGATCTGCGCGGACAGGGACACCCCAGCGGTCCGGTCGACGCGCGCGAGATCGTCCGGATCGCCGGCGACCTCGCGAACCTGCGCGGCCTGCCGGCGGCGGGACGCGGCGAACTGCTCGAAGCGGCGCAGACCGTGCTCACCCACGGCGAGCCGCTGGGCCGGGGCCGCTCGGTCGCCCGCGCCCTGGAGCGGGTGCTGGTCGGTACGCGGGCCGGGCGCCCGGCACCGGCCGCGCCGCGCAGCGGCCTGGGCCCCGAGGCGGAGCGCCGGATCGCCGAACTGGGCCTGCCCGGACCGGCCGACCCGGCGGAGCGCGACCTGCGCCTGGACCCGCTGCGCAGCGACCGCGACCGGCGCCGGGAACTGCTCCTGCAACAGCTGACGACCTGCCGCATCCCCTACGCCGAGCCGACCGCGGTGGTCGGCACCGGCGGCGCGGACGCGGTCACCACCCGCTGGCGGGTGCGCTGGACGCCGTCGGTCGCGGCCCTGCTCGACGCGGCCGGCGCCCGGGGCGTCACCCCGGAACAGGCCGCCGAGGGCACCCTCCGCGCCCAACACCACAAGGAACTCGCCGAAGGCGGCCCCACCGCCGAGCAAATCCTCACCGGCCTCGAACGCGCCGCCGCCTGCGGCCTGTCGGCCCTCACCGAGACCCGCCTCACCGAAACCGCCGAATCCCTCCCCACGATCGCCGGCCTCCCCGACCTCCTCGCGGCCCTGACCCTCACGGACCGCATCCACAGAGGCCACCTCGGCCTCCCCGCCCCGGACACCGCCTCGGCGAAGGCGAGCACACCCGCGCCCTTCGGCACGGCCGACGAGGACGCGGTGCCCGGCGACCCGAAGACCCCCACGGCCTCGGGACCGGGATCGCGATCGGCGTCGGGCGAGGAGATCACCCGCATCCTCCTCACCGCCGCCGTCCGCCATCTCGACGGCCTGACCGGATCCGACGACCCGGCCGATGCCCGCGCGTTGGCCGACCTCGCCGGGCGCGCCGACGTATTCGGCGGAGTCCGGCTGACCGCCGGGCTGGCCCGCCTGGCCGCCGACGGCTCGCCGCTGATGTCCGCCGCCGCGGGCGCCGTCCGAGTCCTGCTCGGGCACGAGGACCCGACCACCCTCGGCGACCGCATCGGCTCCTGGATCGACACCGCGACCACCCCGGCGACCCGCGCCGAACTGACCCGCCGCCTCACCGGCCTGCTCACCGCGGCCGGTCCGCTCCTCCAAGCGGGCGGCCCGATCCTCACCCCGCTCCTGGACCGCGTCGACACCCTCCCCGACCGCCCCTTCCTGGACCGCCTCCCGGCCCTGCGAGGCGGCTTCGACACCCTGACCCCCGCCGCCCGCGACCGAGTCCTCGCCACCCTGGCCGACCACTTGGGCGACCGAGTGGACACCGACGCGGACCCCATCACCCTGGCCCTATGGACCAGCACCGACCTGACCGCCAAATCGGCCCTGACCCAACGCGCCCTCCTCCCACCCCCCACGCCCCACAACCCCACCCCGGCCCCGACAAAGCCGCAGCCCACAAACGCCCCCTCCGCCGCTTCCAACGGAGCGCAAGCCCAACCGGTCCTCGCCGACCCCGAAAATCCCCAGCCCACGAACCCGGCCCCAGCCCCCACCACCGGCGCTCCGCAAGACCAACCCATCCCGCCCCACGCAGTGAATCCGCAGCCCACGAACCCCGCGCCCGTCGCCGCCCTTCCCCCTCCCGACGGATGGCCGCGAGGCCAATCCGGCCCGGCCGATGCGGTAAATCCGCAGCCTGCGGGTCTCACTGAACGGGTGGGCGGGTGGGCACAAACCGCGCGAAGCCCGCAAACCCACGACCTCCCCCCCGCCCAACGCTGGAAACTCATCCTCGGCCGCCAATCCGACCGCCTCCCCCCAAAGGCATCCGGCATGGCCCGCGCGCTCGACGAGCTATACGGCACCGGCCACGGCGAAGGCTCCCGCAGCGACCTCGGCGACGCCCCGGGCGCCGGCCGCGAAGCCCCCTACCCCGGCGTCCGCGAATGGTCCGAGGACCTGATCGCCCTCTTCGGCCCGGCCGTCCGCGAGGAGGTCCTGGCCGCCGCCGCGTCAGCGGGCCGCACCGATGTGCTCACCCACCTCGACCCCGCCGCCGCCCGCCCCTCCGTCGACCTGCTCAAAACCGTCCTGACCCACGCCGGCGGCCTCCCGGAGAGCAAACTCGCCCTCCTCCGCCCGCTGATCGCCCGCATCGTCGCCGAACTCGCCCGCGAACTCGCCACCCGGCTGCGCCCCGCGCTCACCGGCATCACCACCCCCCGGCCCACCCGCCGCCCCGGCGGCGCGCTCGACCTGCCGCGCACCCTGCGGGCCAACCTCACCACCGCCCGCCGCGCCGCCGACGGCTCGGTGCTCGTGGTGCCGGAGAAGCCGATCTTCCGTACCCGGGCGAGCCGCAGCAACGACTGGCGGCTGATCCTGGTGGTCGACGTGTCCGGCTCGATGGAGGCGTCGACCATCTGGTCCGCGCTCACCGCCTCGATCATGGCCGGCGTCCCGTCCCTGAGCACCCACTTCCTGACCTTTTCCACCGAGGTCATCGACCTCACCGGACACGTCCACGACCCCCTCGGCCTGCTCCTGGAGGTCAAGGTCGGCGGCGGCACCCACATCGCCGCCGGCCTGCGCGCCGCCCGCGACCTCGTCACCGTGCCCTCACGCACCCTGGTCGCCGTGGTCAGCGACTTCGAGGAGGGCTACCCGATCGGCGGCCTGCTCGCCGAGGTCCGCGCGCTCGCCTCCTCGGGCTGCCACATCCTCGGCTGCGCGAGCCTGGACGACGCCGGCCGACCGCGCTACTCGACCGCCGTCGCCGGCCGACTGGTCGCCGCCGGCATGCCGGTCGCCGCGCTGAGCCCCACCGAACTGGCCCGCTGGGTCGGAGAGAAGGTCCGATGAGTACGCAGGGCCTCCCGCCGGTCGCCCCCGACGTCACCGCCGACATCGTCGAAGCGCTCACCCCGCGCCTGCGCAAACGCCTCGACGCCGCGATCGGCAAACTCACCGCCTGCCCGATCGAACACGACGGCGACACGGTGCGGATCACCGTCGGCGAGGACGCCGAACTGACCCTGTACATCCCGACCGGGGCCGTCACCACCACCGCCGACCTGCGCTGCAGTTGCCTGCTGGCCCCCGCCTGCGTACACCGCGCCGCGGTCGCCGCCGCAGCCCCGGTGGCCGAGCCCCAAGCCCCCGCCGAAGCCGACACACCCGACACATCCGACGCGCCCGCCACCACCGAGCCCACGCAATCGGCGGAAGCCCCCGCCGAATCCCCCACCCCCACCGAGCCCACCCCTGCCGAACGCACCGCCGCCGACGCCCTCTGGACCGCCGGCGCCGCGATCGTCGACGCCGGTGTCGACGGCGCCGGCGCCGTACTCCAGGCCGGCCTGCTCCGCGCCGCGCACACCGCCCGCCTCGCCGGCCTGCACCGCGCCGCGGCCGCCGCCGTCACGGTGGCCACCGGCCTGCGCGCCGCCCGCGACCGCGACCCCGCGTACCGGCTCGCCGACCTCGTCGCCGCCATGCGCGAACTGCTCGACGTGGCCCACGCGTTGCGCACCCCCGCGGCGACCTACCCGCAGTCCCTCGACCTCCTGCGCGGCACCTCCCGCCGCGCCTACGCCCCGGCCGGGTCGCTGCGGCTGTACGGCCTGTTCACCGAACCCGTCCTGACCGCCCGGGGGTTCGCCGGCGCGGTCACCACCACGGTCGACCCCGCCGGCACCCTGCGCACCATCGGCGACGTCGCCCCCGGCGGCGCCGACCGGGCGATCGGCGCCGCGACCCGCGCGATCCGGCTCGGCGACACCTCGATCGACCCCGTCGCGCTCACCCGCGCCGGCCTGGTCGTCTCCGGCGCCACCGTCTCCGCCAACGGTCGGCTCGGCGCCGGCCAGGCCGTCCGCGCCGCGCGCGCGAGCGGCGCGGCCTGGACCGACGAACCGCTGCGCGCCCTGTGGGAGACGCCGCTGTCCGCCCAGATCGACCGGATCGTCGGCCACCGCGACCTGCCCCCCGACGACCGCCCCGCCGGCGCCGACCTGCTCTTCCTCGACGTCACCGTGCTCGGCACCACCCCCGGCGCCCGGGACCGACTGCTCGCCGACTGCGCCGGGCAGTCCGTACACCTGCTCGTCGCGCACGCCGACCCCGTTTTCGCCTACCGGGACAACCTGCGCCTGCTCGCCGACCGCCCCGGACTGCGCCTGCGCGTGGTCGGCCGCCTCGAACCCGGCGCCGACCGGGCGATCCGGGCGCTCGCGGTCGGCGTCGCGCCCGGCGAGGGGCCGACCCTGCGGCTCGCCGAGGACCGCCTGGGCCGCATCGACCTGGGTTTGGAGCGCCTGCACCGCGCCGACCTGCCCGCCGCCGCCCCGACCCCGTCCGTACCCGGCGCGGTCGGGGAACCCCCGCCCGCCCCGCTCTACCTGATGCACCGTCACGTCGAACGCGCGATCAGCGGCGGCCGTCCCGTCCTGGCCTTGGCCGGCTCCACCGCCGGCGACACCGCCCGACTGCGCCGGGTGGGGCTGGCCACGGGGGCACTGCTCGTGGAGCGTCTGACGCACGTCGCGGCGGGCCGCGAACGGGATGTTTTCGGGCGTCTTCGCGCGGGCGACAACGACCTTTTGTCCGCTGCGTGGCTGGCCGCGGCCGTGTACGCGCAAACCGTCGAAGGGGCCCTGACCAGGGCTGTTTGGTCCACCGAGGGCTGAGGCAGGGGGCGTTGCGCCAATCGATTTCCGATCGGTGTCGGGCAGCGTGTATGGTTTTCCTGCTCGCCCCAATAGCTCAGTCGGTAGAGCGTCTCCATGGTAAGGAGAAGGTCTACGGTTCGATTCCGTATTGGGGCTCAGACGATGGGATCCCCGCCTGGTGACAGGCGGGGGCCTTGTCGAGGCGGCGTAGCTCAGTCGGTAGAGCAAGCGGCTCATAATCGCTGTGTCACCGGTTCAAGTCCGGTCGCCGCTACCAAGCGAGCCGATTCGGGGGAGACTCCGTATCGGCTGCTTTTGCTGTATTCACCCCTGACCGCAAGGAAGGCACTCCAGTGGCTGCCACCGACGTCCGCCCGAAGATCACGCTGGCCTGCGTGGAGTGCAAGGAGCGGAACTACATCACCAAGAAGAACCGGCGCAACGACCCGGACCGTCTTGAGATGAAGAAGCACTGCCCCCGCTGCAACGCGCACACCGCGCACCGCGAAACCCGCTAGGCGTTTCGCACCCCGACACCGACGAGGCCACTCCCCACGAGGGGGGTGGCCTCGTTGTCGTATTCTCCGCAGCGTTGCCCCGCCGGCTCGCCGGCCACCGCCGCCTCCACCAGGGAGAACCGCTTCATGCCGCTGGACGCGAAGTTCATCGGGCGGACCTACCCGCCCACCGAGCCGTACGAGGTGGGTCGGGAGAAGATCCGCGAGTTCGCCGCCGCGATCGGTGACCCCGATCCCGCGTACAACGACCCCGAGGCGGCCAAGGCCCTCGGTCACCCCGACGTGATCGCGCCGCCGACCTTCGCGATCGTGGTCACGATGCGCGCCGCGGACCAGGTCGTGTACGACCCCGAATTGGGCCTGGACTACTCGCGTGTGGTCCACCGCGACCAGAAGTTCACGTACACCCGGCCGGTCCGCGCCGGCGACCGGCTGACCGTGGTGACCACCGTGGACGACATCAAGGTCCTCGCGGGCAACGACGTCCTCACCACCCGCGCCGAAGTCAGGACCGTGGAGGGCGAGCACGTCGTCACCGCGCTGTCGAGCCTGGTGGCCCGCGCCGCCGACGAATCGGAGGGCTGACCATGACCGCCAAGATCTCCTTCGACGACGTCGTGGTCGGCACCGAACTGCCCACGCGCAGCTTCCCGGTCACCCGGGAGACCCTGGTCCGCTACGCGGGCGCGTCGGGCGACTTCAACCCGATCCACTGGAACGGCAGGTTCGCGACCGACGTCGGCCTGCCCGACGTGATCGCACACGGGATGTTCACCATGGCCGAGGCCGCCCGCGTGGTCACCGACTGGCTCGGCGACCCGGGCGCGCTGGTCGAATTCGGCGTGCGCTTCACCAAGCCGGTCGTGGTCCCGGACACCGTCGAGGGCGCGACCATCGAGGTCACCGGCAAGGTCGCGGTGCTGCTGGACGACCGCCGGGCCCGCGTGGACCTCGTGGTCACCGCCGCCGGCGCCAAGGTCCTGGGCGTACCCAGGGCCGTGGTGCAACTGGCCTGAGCCCCGGGCCGGGGCCGCCCGAGCCCGGCGCCGGGCGGGGAATGCGAGAATCCAACGGTGCAGCCTGAAATCGACGCGCCCCTCGCCGCCCTGACCACCCTCCGCCTCGGCGGCCCGGCCCGTCGGCTCCACACGGCCACGACCACGGACGCGGTCCTGGCGGTCGTCCGCGCCGCCGACGAGCAGGGCACCCCGCTGCTGGTGCTCGGCGGCGGCAGCAACCTGGTCGTCGGCGACGACGGCTTCGCCGGCGACGTGCTGCGAATCGCCACCACGGACCTGCGCGTCGACGGCACCACGCTGAGCGTGGACGCCGGCGTGCCGTGGGACGACGTGGTCACCGCCGCGGTCGACGCGGGCCTGTCCGGCATCGAATGCCTCGCGGGCATCCCCGGCAGCGCGGGCGCCACCCCGGTGCAGAACGTCGGGGCCTACGGCCAGGAGGTCGCCGAGACGATCACCTCCGTCGAGGTCTACGACCGCACCGAGCGCCGCCCGCGCACGCTCACCGCCGCCGACTGCCGCTTCACGTACCGGCACAGCGTGTTCAAGGGCAACGACCGCTTCGTGGTGCTGCGGGTGCACTTCCGGCTGCACGACGACGACGGCCGCTCGGCCCCGGTCCGCTACGCCGAACTGGCCCGCGTGCTCGGCGTCGAGCCGGGGGAGCGGGTCTCACCGGCCGCAGCCCGCGCCGCCGTGCTCGAACTGCGCCGCGGCAAGGGCATGGTCCTGAACGCGGCCGACCACGACACCTGGAGCGCGGGCTCCTTCTTCACCAACCCGATCCTGACCCACGACGCCTTCGCCGACCTCACCGCGCGCGTCGCCCGGCACCTGGGCCCCGACGTCACCCCGCCCCGCTACCCGTCCGGCGACGACCACGTGAAGACCTCCGCGGCCTGGCTGATCGAACGGGCAGGCTTCACCAAGGGCTACGGAGAAGGCAGAGCCCGCATCTCCACCAAACACACCCTGGCCCTGACCAACCGCGGCAAGGCCACCACGGAAGACCTCCTCACCCTGGCCCGAGAGGTCCGCGACGGCGTAGCCGAAACCTTCGGCATCACCCTGACCAACGAACCAGTCCTCATCAACGCCAAGCTCTGACCCAGGGCCCGGCCCCACTGCATCCGGGCCCCAGTCGGCCCCCAACCCGCACCCCGATTCCGCAGCCCTTCACCTCACGCAACGGGTGGGCGGGTGGGCACGAACTCCGCCCCCACCCCCGCCAGCCACCGCTCCACCCCGTCCAGCAACTCCCGCTGCACCTCCGCCGGCGCCACCGAGCCCAGGATCGACTGCCGCGCCAGCTCCGCCAACTCCGCGTCGGTGAAATCGTGTTCGTCCCGAGCCAGCTCATACTGCGCGGCCAACCGCGACCCGAAGAGCAGCGGATCGTCCGCGCCCAGCGCGATCGGCACCCCCGCCTCGAACAACGTCCGCAACGGTACGTCCGCCGCCTTGTCGTAGACGCCGAGCGCGACATTGGAGGCCGGACACACCTCGCACACGATCCGCCGCCGGGCCAACACCGCCATCAACTCGGGATCCTCCACGACCCGGATCCCGTGCCCGAGCCGCCGCGCCCCCAACACGTCCACGCAGTCCCGGATACTGCGCGGCCCGTCCAACTCGCCACCGTGCGGATCGGCGAACAGCCCCGCGTGCCGGGCGATCTCGAAGGCCTTCTCGAACGCCGGCGCCCGCCCGCGCCGCTCGTCGTTGGACAGCCCGAACCCGACCACGCCGCGATCGGTGTACTGCGCCGCGAGCCGCGCGAGCGTCCGCGCCTCCAACTGGTGCTTGGTGCGATTCGCCGCGATCACCACGGCGATCCCGATCCCGGTCGCCGCCCGTGCCGCCTCCACCGCGTCCAGCACGATCTCCACCGCCGGGGTCAGCCCACCCAGCCGCGGCGCGTACGAGGTCGGATCGACCTGGATCTCCAGCCACCCGGACCCCTCGGCCCGATCGTCCTCGGCCGCCTCGCGGACCAGCCGATGCATGTCGTCCTCGGAGCGCACACACGAGCGCGCGATGTCGTACAGCCGCTGGAAGCGGAACCAGCCGCGCTCGTCGGTGGCCCGCAATCGTGGCGGCCGGCCCGAGGTCAGCGAGTCGGGCAGCCGCACACCGTGCAGGTCCGCCAGTTCCAACAGGGTTTCCGACCGCATGGATCCCGTGAAGTGCAGGTGGAGATGAGCCTTCGGGAGGGTGCGGACATCGCGTGCGGGACGATCCATCCACAGATCATGGACCACCGGCCCCGCACGCGTGAGGGGTACCGCCGATGATCCCCCTGAAGGAGAGCGGAAACTTCGGCGGCGACGACATGAACGACGACCTGAACGACGGCGACGACCTGAACGACGACGGGCGGCTACTTCGCCTCGGCCAGCAGTTCCGCGATCCGGCGCACGCCCTCGACCAGGTCCTCGTCGCCGAGCGCGTACGACAGGCGCAGGTAGCCCGGAGTGCCGAAGGCCTCGCCCGGCACCACCGCCACCTCGACCTCGTCCAGGATCAGCCCCGCCAACTCCGCCGAGGTCGCGGGACGCGCGCCCCGGATCTCCCGGCCGAGCACCCCCTTCACCGACGGATAGGCGTAGAAGGCGCCCTTGGGCTCGGGGCACTCGACGCCCGGGATCTCGTTCAGCATCCGCACGATGGTGCGCCGGCGCCGGTCGAACGCCGCCCTCATCGTGTCCACCGCCGACAGATCGCCGTTCAGCGCGGCCAGGGCGGCAGCCTGGGCGACGTTGCAGACGTTGGAGGTGGCGTGCGACTGCAGGTTCGCCGCGGCCGCCACCACGTCCCGGGGGCCGATGATCCACCCGACCCGCCACCCGGTCATCGCGTAGGTCTTGGCCACCCCGTTGACGATCACGCAGCGGTCCGCCAGTTCCGGCACCACCACCGGCATCGAGACGAACTCGGCGTCGTCGTAGACCAGGTGTTCGTAGATCTCGTCGGTCAGCACCCACAAGCCGTGCTCGACCGCCCAACGCCCGATCGCCTCGGTCTGCGCCCGCGAGTACACCGCGCCGGTCGGGTTCGACGGCGAGACGAACACCAGCACCTTGGTGCGCTCGGTACGGGCCGCCTCCAACTGCTCGACCGACACCAGGTAGCCGGTGCTCTCGTCGGCGACCACGTCCACCGGGACGCCGCCCGCGAGCTTGATCGACTCGGGGTAGGTGGTCCAGTACGGCGCCGGCACCAACACCTCGTCGCCCGGGTCGAGCAGAGCCGCGAAGGCCTCGTAGATGGCCTGCTTGCCGCCGTTGGTGACCAGGACCTGCGCCGGATCCACGACCAACCCCGAGTCGCGCAGCGTCTTGGCCACGATCGCCGCCTTCAACTCCGGCAGCCCGCCGGCCGGGGTGTAGCGGTGGAAGCGTGGTTCGCGGCAGGCCGCGACCGCCGCGTCCACTATGTAGTCCGGCGTCGGGAAGTCCGGCTCGCCGGCGCCGAAGCCGACCACGGGACGCCCGGCGGCCTTGAGCGCCTTCGCCTTGGCGTCGACCGCGAGCGTCGCGGACTCGGCGATGGCGCCGACGCGGGCCGAGACCCGTCGCCCGGCGGCGGACCCGGACCCGGACGCGGGCACGGACGAAGAGCCTGGGGTGGAAGCCGTCATGCCGGCCATCGTCGCATCCGCCCCCACCGAGAGCACGCCGTTTCCGCGCCGCGGGGGCACCCGAACCGAGTACCGTCGCGGCACGGGTTCGACCTGACGCACCCGACCCCGTACACTCGACGCTTGGCGGTCCCAACCTGTGTGCTGCCGCGCCCGAAATCCTGTGTTCTCGGGCCGGTGACTCCGCTAGGTTGATGACCAAACGAAGGGCACTAGCTCAATTGGCAGAGCACCGGTCTCCAAAACCGGGGGTTGGGGGTTCAAGTCCCTCGTGCCCTGCGATGTGCGACAGCGGTCGATCCTCGGATCGACCGTGACGTGCACGCAGTCAGCGCAAACTGTCGGCGCCGACAACCCCGTCGGTGATCCACGGTCGGACCGGATCAGGTGAGGACGAGTTGACGGAGGCCCACGGCTCCACGGCTACGCCTGAGCACAGCAGCTCTGATGGCCACGGCTCCGACGACGTGCCCCCCGGCGGTCGCCGGGCGAATCGCCCGAAGGGCTCCTCGGGCAAGCCGGAGCAGAAGAAGAAAAACCTGTTCGCGCGGGCGGCTCTCTTCTACCGGCAGATCATTGCCGAGCTGCGCAAGGTCGTCTGGCCGACCCGCAACGAGCTGAGCACGTACACCACCGTGGTCATCGTGTTCTGTCTGATGATCATCGGAATCGTCTACGGACTCGACCTCGCCTTCGCGAAGGCCGCGCTCGCCGTCTTCGGCTGAGCCCCGTTCCCTCGCAGCGCGCCTGCAACGACCGTTCGACCCCCAGCCAGGAAGAAGCACCCAACGTGTCTGACCCGAACCTGTCCGCCGACAACTCCGCCGATGAGACGGGGACCCTGTCGGAGCAGGCGGAGGCCGCGGCTCTCGAGGACATCGCCCTCGAGGACGCGGCCGAGGCCCCGGCCGTCTCCACCGATGACGACGTGGAAGACGCCGAGGCCGGCGAGGACGACGCCGAGGGCGCGGAAGCCGAGTTCGCCGACGACGAAGACGACGACGACTTCGCCGACGAGCCCGAGGCAGCCGAGGACGCCCCCGAGGGCGACCCCGTCGAGGACTTCAAGGAAGTCCTCCGTCGCGCCCCGGGCGAGTGGTACGTCATCCACTCGTACGCCGGCTACGAGAACCGGGTGAAGGCCAACCTCGAGTCCCGCACCACCTCGCTCAACATGGAGGACTACATCTTCCAGGTCGAGGTGCCGCAGGAAGAGGTCGTCGAGATCAAGAACGGTCAGCGCAAGACCGTCAAGCGCAACAAGTTCCCCGGCTACGTGCTGGTCCGGATGGACCTGACCAACGAGTCGTGGGGCGCCGTGCGGAACACCCCCGGTGTCACCGGCTTCGTCGGCAACGCGCACGAGCCCTTCCCGCTCACCCTCGACGAGGTCGTCAAGATCCTCGCCCCCGAGGAGGAGAAGGCGACCGGCGGCGGCAGCGGCGCCAAGAGCACCACCGAGGTCAAGGTGCTCGACTTCGAGGTCGGCGACTCGGTCACCGTCATCGACGGCCCCTTCGCGACGCTGCAGGCGACGATCAACGAGATCAACGCCGACTCGCAGAAGGTCAAGGGCCTGGTGGAGATCTTCGGGCGCGAGACGCCGGTCGAGCTCTCGTTCAACCAGATCCAGAAGAACTGATACTTCCCCCTGGTGGGGCCCCGGTTCGCCGGGGCCGCATCCGGGTGGTGGACAAGGCGCCCTCACAACGGTGGTTATCGTTGAGTGGGCGCCGCACCGCGTGGCGGGCCCGAACACGTCCGCGCTCCGCGTGGTGATCGGGACGTACATCTCGTCGAAGGACCCGGAAAAATGCCTCCCAAGAAGAAGAAGCTGTCAGCGATCATCAAGCTGCAGATCAAGGCCGGCGCAGCCACGCCGGCCCCGCCGGTCGGCCCCGCGCTGGGTCAGCACGGCGTCAACATCATGGAGTTCTGCAAGGCCTACAACGCGGCGACCGAGTCGCAGCGTGGCGACATCGTCCCGGTGGAGATCTCGGTCTACGAAGACCGCTCCTTCACCTTCGTGACGAAGACGCCGCCGGCCGCGCGCCTGATCCTCAAGGCCGCCGGTGTTGAGAAGGGCTCGGGCGAGCCGCACAAGACCAAGGTCGCGAAGATCTCTCGCGAGCAGGTCCGCGGCATCGCGCAGACCAAGATGGCCGACCTGAACGCCAACGACCTCGACGCCGCCGAGAAGATCATCTCCGGCACCGCGCGTTCGATGGGCATCACGGTCGAGGGCTGATCCAGCCCCCGCAGCACTCCGGCAGTACCGAAACAGCGCGAGAAGGTGTGCGTACGCCCACCGGCTCGCGGAGTGGAAGGGTCCGCGCGACCCGCTCCCACCACAACTCCTTTCAGAATTCCAGGAGCTTTCAGTGAAGCGCAGCAAGTCCTACCGCGAGGCCGACACCAAGATCGACCACGAGCGCCTCTACTCGCCGCTCGAGGCCGTTCGTCTGGCCAAGGAGACCTCGCCCACCAAGTTCGCCGGCACCGTCGAGGTGGCCATGCGCCTGGGCGTCGACCCGCGCAAGGCCGACCAGATGGTCCGCAGCACGGTCATCCTCCCGCACGGCACCGGCAAGACCGCCCGGGTCCTGGTCTTCGCGACCGGTGACCGTGCCGAGGCTGCCAAGGCCGCCGGCGCCGACATCGTCGGCTCCGACGAGCTCATCGACGAGGTCGCCAAGGGTCGGCTCGACTTCGACGCCGTCGTCGCCACCCCGGACCTCATGGGCAAGGTCGGCCGCCTGGGCCGCGTGCTCGGCCCGCGTGGTCTGATGCCCAACCCGAAGACCGGCACGGTCACGCCCGACGTGGCGAAGGCCGTGAACGAGATCAAGGGCGGCAAGATCGAGTTCCGCGTCGACAAGCACTCGAACCTGCACTTCATCATCGGCAAGACGACGTTCGACGACGCCCAGCTCGTCGAGAACTACGCCGCCGCCCTCGAAGAGGTGCTCCGCGCGAAGCCGTCGGCCGCCAAGGGCCGCTACATCAAGAAGGTCGGCGTCTCGACCACGATGGGCCCCGGCATCCAGGTCGACCCCAACCGCACCCGCAACCTCCTGGTGGAGGAAGAGGCGGTCTGATCCGCCCCGCACGCGAACGAGGCCCGGCACCCCGCACGGTGTGCCGGGCCTCGGCACGTCCGGCCCCGCCCACGCCCGGGCGCCGGCGAAGCCCGCGCCGGCCGCCCGACGGAACCGATTTGCTCCGAACGAGTGCCGTCGCGTACCTTTACCCCAAGCCAAAGACCGTCGGTCGTTGTCGTCGTGCCGCAAGGCGGGTCGACAAACGAAGGTTCCGCATCGCGGACGGCCTGCGCAGGTGTGAACGTGAGACGTTACCCCCGATACATACGGATGCCGTGTGAATCGAGGATGTACGCCCCGTGCGCCTGCGCCGGGGCGTTTTTCGTGTGTATGGACCCCTTCCGCCCCGCGGACCGGCGAATTCATCCGGCATAGGTCGACCGCCACGGTCGACCGGCAATCGCATCGCGGAAGGAGGCCAGCCCTATGGCGAGGCCCGACAAGGCGGCCGCGGTCGCCGAGCTCACGGACCAGTTCCGTGACTCGAACGCCGCAGTGCTGACCGAGTACCGCGGGCTCACCGTCGCGCAGCTCAAGGAGCTGCGTCGTTCGCTCGGTGAGAACGCGCAGTACGCCGTGGTGAAGAACACGCTGACCAAGATCGCCGCCAACGAGGCGGGCATCGATCAGCTGGACGAGCTCCTCGAGGGCCCGTCCGCGATCGCGTTCGTCACGGGTGACCCCGTGGAGGCCGCGAAGAGCCTGCGTGACTTCGCCAAGGCGAACCCCCTTCTCGTCATCAAGGGCGGCGTCCTTGAGGGCAAGGCGCTCAGCGCCGACGAGATCAAGAAGCTCGCGGACCTTGAGTCCCGCGAGGTGCTGCTCGCCAAGCTGGCGGGTGCCATGCAGGGTTCCCTGGCCAAGGCCGCGGCGACCTTCCAGGCCCCGCTCACCCAGTTCGCCCGCACCGCGGACGCGCTCCGGGCGAAGGTCGAGCAGGGCGGTGCCGGCGAGCCGGCTCCCGCCGCCGAGGCCGAGACCGCCGAGTAGTTCGGCAGTCGCGACCCACGGTCGCCGGGGGCAGCGCCCCCGCCCATCCACACCACCCGGCACCAGCCGAATGATCAGGAAGGATCGCCGACCATGGCGCTCACCCACGAAGAGCTCATCGAAGAGTTCAAGGCCATGCCCCTCATCCAGCTCGCGGACTTCGTGAAGCTGTTCGAGGAGACCTTCGACGTCAAGGCCGCCGCCCCGGCCGCCGTCATCGCCGGCCCCGCCGGCGGCGGCGCCGCTGCCGAGGCCGTCGAGGAGCAGGACGAGTTCGACGTCATCCTCACGGGTGCCGGCGACAAGAAGATCCAGGTCATCAAGGAGGTGCGCGCGCTCACGAGCCTCGGCCTGAAGGAGGCCAAGGACCTCGTGGACTCCGCCCCCAAGGCGCTCCTGGAGAAGGTCTCGAAGGAGGCCGCCGAGAAGGCGAAGGCCGCCCTCGAAGGCGCCGGCGCCTCGGTCGAGGTCAAGTAATCAGACGCCGCCCACGCGGGCGGCATCACCGAAGGCGATCGTCCGTCAGGGCGGTCGCCTTCGGGCTTTCCGGGGCCGATTCCGGGGCCGCCCGCACCCGGTCCGCCGGCTTCGACGGGTCACCGCAAGGCGTCGCGCGGCGCCCGATCCGCCCCGATCGGCCTCGCCCGAAAGGGTGATACTCCCAACACCCTGAGCAGTCGCCGAACCCCCGCGCACCAGCGTCGTCGTGTCCTCGCCGAGGGCGTGCGCCAGGGCGCGCGCGGCCGGTTCGAAGCGCGCCGTCCGGGCGTTGTCGGACCGGCGGTCTACCGTGTTTTTGCGGCTTCCCGAGGCTTCTCGCCAACTCGGTCGGCCGCTGTGACGAGACTCTCGCCGCAGGCCGCGAGTTCGGGACGGAGGTCCGGTTTTCTCGGCGCTCGGAAGGGTTCCGTCGGCTGTCAGGGGGAAAGCAACCCCTTGACGAACGGATCGGGGCGCGCAATTCTTCGGACGCACCCCTGAAGCACGGTTGCCGGATGGTTCACGAATCCGGGTGGTGGACCGGCCCTTCATAGGGGCTGGACAGCGGTGTGCCTTGTGGCTACACTGACCCTTTGCGCTGCCTATTGACTTACCCCGGTGTATGAACCCGGGCCGTCCAGTATGCGCATAGTGAGTCCGAGCCCTCGGAAGGACCCCTCTTGGCCGCCTCGCGCACCGCCTCCGCTACCAACCCCGGCGCCGCCACTGCCCCGCTCCGCATCTCCTTCGCCAAGATCAGGGAACCCCTGGAGGTTCCGAACCTTCTCGCGTTGCAGACCGAGAGCTTCGACTGGCTGCTCGGCAACAGTGCGTGGAAGGCACGGGTCGAGGCCGCCCTCGCGGGCGGACAGGATGTGCCCACCAAGTCCGGACTCGAAGAGATCTTCGAAGAGATCTCGCCGATCGAGGACTTCTCCGGTTCGATGTCCCTGACGTTCCGGGACCACCGGTTCGAACCTCCGAAGAACTCCATCGAGGAGTGCAAGGAGCGCGACTTCACCTACTCGGCGCCGCTGTTCGTCACGGCCGAGTTCACCAACAACGAGACCGGCGAGATCAAGAGCCAGACGGTCTTCATGGGCGACTTCCCGCTCATGACCAACAAGGGCACCTTCATCATCAACGGCACCGAGCGTGTCGTGGTGTCCCAGCTGGTCCGCTCGCCGGGTGTCTACTTCGACAGCCAGGTCGACAAGACGTCCGACAAGGACATCTTCAGCGCGAAGGTGATTCCCTCGCGCGGTGCCTGGCTGGAGCTGGAGATCGACAAGCGCGACACCGTCGGTGTCCGCATCGACCGCAAGCGCAAGCAGAGCGTCACCGTGCTGCTCAAGGCGCTCGGCTGGACCGACTCCCAGATCCTGGAGGAGTTCGGCCAGTACGAGTCGATGCGCCAGACCCTGGAGAAGGACCACACCCAGGGCCAGGACGACGCGCTGCTCGACATCTACCGCAAGCTGCGTCCGGGGGAGCCGCCGACCCGCGAGGCCGCGCAGACCCTGCTCGAGAACCTCTACTTCAACCCGAAGCGCTACGACCTCGCCAAGGTCGGCCGCTACAAGGTGAACAAGAAGCTCGGGGTCGAGCAGGCGCTGGACGCCGGCGTCATGACCGTCGAAGACGTCATCGCGACCATCAAGTACCTGGTCAAGCTGCACGCCGGCGAAGAGGCCATGGAAGGCGCGTCGGGCCAGGAGATCGTGGTCGAGGTCGACGACATCGACCACTTCGGCAACCGCCGCCTGCGCAACGTCGGCGAGCTCATCCAAAACCAGGTCCGTACCGGCCTGGCCCGGATGGAGCGCGTCGTCCGCGAGCGCATGACCACCCAGGACGTCGAGGCGATCACGCCGCAGACGCTGATCAACATCCGGCCGGTCGTCGCCTCCATCAAGGAGTTCTTCGGCACCAGCCAGCTGTCGCAGTTCATGGACCAGACGAACCCGCTGTCGGGCCTGACCCACAAGCGTCGTCTGTCCGCGCTCGGCCCCGGTGGCCTCTCGCGTGAGCGGGCCGGCTTCGAGGTCCGCGACGTGCACCCGTCGCACTACGGCCGCATGTGCCCGATCGAGACCCCCGAAGGCCCGAACATCGGCCTGATCGGCTCGCTCGCCTCCTACGGCCGGGTCAACGCGTTCGGCTTCGTCGAGACGCCGTACCGCAAGGTCGTCGAGGGCCGGGTCACCGACGGCGTCGACTACCTGACGGCCGACGAAGAGGACCGCTTCGTCATCGCGCAGGCCAACGCCCCGCTGAACGAGGACGACTCGTTCGCCGAGGCCCGTGTGCTCGTGCGCCGCCGCGGCGGCGAGATCGACTACATCCCCGGCGACGAAGTCGACTACATGGACGTCTCGCCGCGCCAGATGGTGTCGGTCGCGACCGCGATGATCCCGTTCCTCGAGCACGACGACGCGAACCGCGCGCTGATGGGCTCGAACATGATGCGCCAGGCGGTGCCGCTGCTGAAGGCGGAGTCGCCGCTGGTGGGCACCGGCATGGAGTACCGAGCCGCGGTCGACGCCGCCGACGTGATCACCGCCGAGAAGCCCGGCGTGGTGCAGGACGTCTCGGCCGACTACATCACCGTGATGAACGACGACGCGACGTACACCACGTACCGCGTGCAGAAGTTCATGCGCTCCAACCAGGGCACGTCCTTCAACCAGAAGGTCGTCGTCGACGAGGGCGCGCGGGTCGAGGCCGGCCAGGTGCTGGCCGACGGTCCGTGCACCGAAGAGGGCGAGATGGCCCTCGGCAAGAACCTCCTCGTGGCGTTCATGCCGTGGGAGGGCCACAACTACGAAGACGCGATCATCCTGTCGCAGCGTCTGGTGCAGGACGACGTCCTCTCCTCGATCCACATCGAGGAGCACGAGGTCGACGCCCGTGACACCAAGCTCGGCCCGGAGGAGATCACCCGGGACATCCCGAACGTCTCCGAAGAGGTCCTCGCCGACCTGGACGAGCGCGGCATCATCCGGATCGGCGCCGACGTCGTCCCCGGCGACATCCTGGTCGGCAAGGTCACGCCCAAGGGCGAGACCGAGCTGACCCCGGAGGAGCGCCTGCTCCGCGCGATCTTCGGCGAGAAGGCGCGCGAGGTGCGCGACACCTCGCTCAAGGTCCCGCACGGCGAGTCCGGCAAGGTCATCGGCGTGCGCGTGTTCGACCGCGAGGCCGGCGACGAGCTGCCGCCGGGCGTGAACCAGCTGGTCCGCGTCTACGTCGCGCAGAAGCGCAAGATCACCGACGGTGACAAGCTCGCCGGTCGGCACGGCAACAAGGGCGTCATCTCGAAGATCCTGCCGGTCGAGGACATGCCGTTCCTGGAGGACGGCACCCCGGTCGACATCATCCTCAACCCGCTCGGCGTCCCGTCCCGGATGAACCCGGGTCAGGTCCTGGAGACGCACCTCGGCTGGATCGCCAAGACCGGCTGGAGCGTCGAGGGCGACGACGAGGACTGGAAGGGTCGCCTCCGGGCGATCGCGGCCGACCAGGGTGCCCCCGGCACCAACGTCGCCACCCCGGTCTTCGACGGCGCGCGCGAGGAGGAGATCACCGGTCTCCTCGACTCGACCAACAAGACCCGTGACGGTGTCCGGCTGATCGACGGCACCGGCAAGGCGAAGATGTACGACGGCCGCTCCGGCGAGCCGTTCCCGCACCCGGTCTCGGTCGGCTACATGTACATCCTCAAGCTGCACCACCTGGTCGACGACAAGCTGCACGCCCGGTCGACCGGTCCCTACTCGATGATCACCCAGCAGCCGCTGGGTGGTAAGGCCCAGTTCGGTGGCCAGCGCTTCGGTGAGATGGAGGTGTGGGCGCTCGAGGCATACGGTGCCGCCTACGCCCTCCAGGAACTGCTGACCATCAAGTCCGACGACGTCCTCGGCCGCGTGAAGGTGTACGAGGCGATCGTCAAGGGCGAGAACATCCCGGAGCCGGGCATCCCCGAGTCCTTCAAGGTGCTCATCAAGGAGATGCAGTCGCTCTGCCTCAACGTGGAGGTCCTCTCCAGCGACGGTATGTCGATCGAGATGCGCGACACCGACGAGGACGTCTTCCGCGCTGCGGAGGAGCTTGGAATCGACCTGTCGCGGCGCGAGCCGAGCAGCGTCGAAGAGGTCTGAGGCTCCCTCCCGGGTCCGGCCGCGAGGCCGGACCCGGGATTTCGACCCCAGTCCTGATGAAGACACACACTGGTGGACACGGCACAGCCCCCGCCGTGACCGCCGGGACCAAACCCCGAAAGAGGGATTGACGAAACAGTGCTCGACGTCAACTTCTTCGACGAGCTGCGTATCGGCCTCGCTACCGCAGACGACATCCGCCAGTGGTCGCACGGCGAGGTCAAGAAGCCCGAGACCATCAACTACCGCACCCTGAAGCCGGAAAAGGACGGGCTCTTCTGCGAGAAGATCTTCGGTCCGACCCGGGACTGGGAGTGCTACTGCGGCAAGTACAAGCGTGTCCGCTTCAAGGGCATCATCTGCGAGCGCTGCGGCGTCGAGGTCACTCGCGCCAAGGTGCGTCGTGAGCGCATGGGCCACATCGAGCTCGCCGCGCCGGTCACGCACATCTGGTACTTCAAGGGTGTGCCCAGCCGCCTCGGCTACCTGCTCGACCTGGCCCCGAAGGACCTGGAAAAGGTCATCTACTTCGCGGCGTACATGATCACGTACGTCGACGACGAGCGCCGCCAGCGCGACCTGCCGTCCCTCGACGCCAAGATCTCGGTCGAGCGTCAGCAGATCGAGCAGCGCCGTGACGCCAGCGTCGAGGAGCGGCAGAAGAAGCTCGAAGCCGACCTCGCCGAGCTGGAGGCCGAGGGCGCCAAGTCCGACGTGCGCCGCAAGGTGCGCGAAGGCGCCGAGCGCGAGATGAAGCAGCTGCGCGACCGCAACCAGCGCGAGCTGGACCGGCTCGACGACGTGTGGACCCGGTTCAAGAACCTCAAGGTCCAGGACCTCGAAGGCGACGAGATCCTGTTCCGCGAGATGCGGGACCGCTTCGGCACCTACTTCATGGGCGGCATGGGCGCGCAGGCGCTCCAGCGTCGGCTGGAGTCGTTCGACCTCGACGCCGAGGCCGAGAAGCTGCGCGAGATCATCCGCACCGGCAAGGGCCAGAAGAAGACCCGCGCGCTCAAGCGCCTCAAGGTCGTCTCCGCGTTCCAGCAGACCCGGAACAGCCCCAACGGCATGGTCCTGGACTGCGTCCCGGTGATCCCGCCGGACCTGCGTCCGATGGTGCAGCTGGACGGTGGCCGCTTCGCGACCTCCGACCTGAACGACCTGTACCGCCGCGTGATCAACCGCAACAACCGCCTGAAGCGCCTGCTCGACCTCGGTGCCCCGAGATCATCGTGAACAACGAGAAGCGCATGCTCCAGGAGGCCGTCGACGCGCTGTTCGACAACGGCCGCCGCGGTCGTCCGGTGACGGGTCCGGGCAACCGCCCGCTCAAGTCGCTGTCCGACATGCTCAAGGGCAAGCAGGGTCGTTTCCGGCAGAACCTGCTCGGCAAGCGCGTGGACTACTCCGCGCGTTCGGTCATCGTCGTCGGCCCGCAGCTCAAGCTGCACCAGTGCGGTCTGCCGAAGGCCATGGCGCTCGAGCTGTTCAAGCCGTTCGTGATGAAGCGCCTGGTGGACCTCAACCACGCGCAGAACATCAAGTCGGCCAAGCGCATGGTCGAGCGTGCCCGCCCCGTGGTGTGGGACGTGCTCGAAGAGGTCATCGCCGAGCACCCGGTACTGCTCAACCGCGCACCGACGCTGCACCGCCTGGGCATCCAGGCGTTCGAGCCGCAGCTCGTCGAGGGCAAGGCCATCCAGATCCACCCGCTCGTGTGCACCGCGTTCAACGCGGACTTCGACGGTGACCAGATGGCCGTGCACCTGCCGCTGTCCGCGGAGGCGCAGGCCGAGGCCCGCATCCTGATGTTGTCCAGCAACAACATCCTGAAGCCGGCCGACGGTCGCCCCGTCACCATGCCGACCCAGGACATGGTGCTCGGGCTGTTCTTCCTGACCTCCGAGCGGGAGAACACCAAGGGCGACGGGCGCGTCTTCGCGTCCACGGCCGAGGCGATCATGGCGTTCGACGCCCGTGAGCTCGACCTGCAGGCGAAGATCGAGCTGCGGCTGCCGGCGGGCACCGTCCCGTCGCGCGGCTGGGTCGCGCCCGAGGGCTGGGAGCCCGGTTCGCCGCTGCGCGTGCGCACCTCGCTCGGTCGCGCGCTGTTCAACGAGCTCCTGCCGGCGGACTACCCGTTCGTCGACGAGGAGATCGGCAAGAAGACGCTGTCGGTCATCGTCAACGACTTGGCGGAGCGGTACCCGAAGGTGGTCGTGGCGGCGACGCTCGACAACCTGAAGGAGGCCGGCTTCCACTGGGCCACCCGTTCCGGTGTCACCGTCTCGATCTCCGACGTCGTCGTCCCGCCGGCGAAGAAGGAGATCCTGGAGCGCTTCGAGGCCCAGGCCGAGAAGGTCCAGAAGCAGTACGAGCGCGGCCTGATCACCAAGGACGAGCGTCAGCAGGAGCAGATTCAGATCTGGACCAAGGCGACCAACGAGGTCGCCGAGGCGATGAACCTGAACTTCCCCAAGACGAACCCCATCTTCATGATGGTCGACTCGGGTGCTCGCGGAAACATGATGCAGATGCGGCAGATCGCGGGTATGCGCGGTCTGGTGTCGAACGCCAAGAACGAGACGATTCCCCGTCCCATCAAGGCGTCCTTCCGCGAGGGCCTGTCCGTGCTCGAGTACTTCATCTCGACGCACGGTGCCCGTAAGGGTCTGGCCGACACCGCGCTGCGTACCGCCGACTCGGGTTACCTGACCCGTCGTCTGGTGGACGTCTCGCAGGACGTCATCGTGCGCGAGGAGGACTGCGGCACCGACCGCGGTCTGGTGTTGTCGATCGCCACGCGTGGTGCCGACGGCGTGCTCCGCAAGGACGACGACGTCGAGACCAGCGTCTACGCCCGCAACCTGGCCGAGGACGTCGTCGTCGACGGCAAGGTGCTGGCCCCGGCCAACGCCGACCTCGGCGACGTGATCATCAACCACCTCGTCGCCGAAGGCGTCGAGTCGGTGAAGACGCGGTCGGTGCTGACCTGCGAGTCCAAGGTCGGCACCTGCGCGATGTGCTATGGCCGTTCGCTGGCCACCGGCAAGCTGGTGGACATCGGCGAGGCGGTCGGCATCATCGCCGCCCAGTCGATCGGTGAGCCCGGCACCCAGCTGACGATGCGTACCTTCCACACCGGTGGTGTGGCGGGTGACGACATCACCCAGGGTCTGCCCCGTGTCGTCGAGCTCTTCGAGGCGCGCACCCCCAAGGGTGTCGCTCCGATCAGCGAGGCGGCCGGTCGGGTCCGCATCGAGGACACCGAGAAGACCCGCAAGGTCGTCGTGGTGCCGGACGACGGTTCCGAGGAACTGGCGTACGCGGTCAGCAAGCGCTCGCGCCTGCTGGTCGAGGAGGGCGACCACGTCGACGTCGGCCAGAAGATGCTCGTCGGCGCGGTCAATCCGCACGACGTGCTGCGCATCCTCGGTCAGCGCGCGGTGCAGATCCACCTCGTGGCGGAGGTCCAGCAGGTCTACCGCTCGCAGGGTGTGTCGATCCACGACAAGCACATCGAGATCATCATTCGGCAGATGCTCCGCCGCGTGACGATCATCGAGTCGGGCGACGCCGAGCTGCTTCCGGGCGAGCTGGTCGAGCGCGGGCGCTTCGAGACCGAGAACCGTCGGGTCATGTCGGAGAGCGGGCACCCGGCCTCGGGCCGTCCGCAGCTCATGGGCATCACCAAGGCGTCGCTGGCCACCGAGTCGTGGCTGTCGGCGGCCTCCTTCCAGGAGACCACCCGGGTGCTCACCGACGCGGCGATCCACGCCAAGTCGGACCCGCTGCTCGGCCTGAAGGAGAACGTGATCCTGGGCAAGCTCATCCCGGCCGGTACGGGCATGCCCCGCTACCGCAACATCCGGGTCGAGCCGACCGAGGAGGCCAAGGCCGCCATGTACTCGATGTCCGGGTACGACGAGGCCGACTACTCCGCGTTCGGTTCCGGCTCCGGCCAGGCCGTCCCGCTGGAGGAGTACGACTTCGGCGGCTACCAGGGCTGATCCGCCCCGGTACCGGACAGGGCCGCCATCCTTCGGGGTGGCGGCCCTGCCGCATGTCCGAGCCCGCGTGCCCGAAGGTCTCTCCACGAGGGTCCCGGGGGTGCGACGATGCTCTCAACGCTCCGTCGTACCCCGGGAGGGACCCATGAGCACCCCCGGCGGGCCCGGCCCGTACGGCTCCTTCGGCGAACGACCCGCCGACGACTCGCAGGGCCCCTACGGCGCCCCCGGCGGGCAGGCGCCGTACGGCGACCCTGCCGCGTCGTACGGCTACGGCCAGGCGCCGTACGGGCAGCCCTACGACCCGCACGCCCCCTACGGCCAACCGCCCCACGCCTACGGCTACTACCAGCCCGGCTACGGCGGTCACCTGCCCCAGCCGGGCACCAACGGCCTGGCCATCGCGTCGATGATCCTGGGCATCGTCTGGATCTACTGGCTCGGCAGCCTGCTCGCGGTGATCTTCGGGCACATAGCCCTGGCCCAGACCGCCCGCACCGGCCAGGAGGGCCGCGGCATGGCGATCGCCGGCGTGGTGCTCGGCTGGGTCGGCATGGCGGTGCTCGCGGTGGTGATCGTGGCGCTCATCGTCGATTCCGGGCACGACCACGGGTATTCCGATTACCTCGGCCTGCTCGTCGGAGGAAGCGGCGTGCGCTGACCCGAAGCCCGGCCCGCCCGGGGGAGCGGCCCCGTGCGCTCGTTCGCCTCTTGCCGCGATGCCGGGTACGGTGGGGCCCGGAGAGTGACATATCGGCCCGAGCGAATCGGTGCTCCACCAGCGTGAGAGCGTCGGATTCGGTGTCGTGGTGGGGGTCTTTCTTTTCGCTTTGACCTCTGCTGCTGTGGTAGGTAGTCTCTCTCCTTGTGCCTGGGGTGTCCCCGGGCTCTTGTGCCTGCGCTCACCGCAAACCTCTCGGGATGCGTGCGTGAGAGGGCGCGGGAGACCGACCCGCAGCCTCCTGAGCAAGCACACTCCCAAGACCGGGCGACACGCCCGACCGCGGGGGTCGGGCTTGCCGGTGGTTCCGGCGTCGACCGGGATGCAGGCCGATTCAGACATTGCAGTCGCTTCAAAAAGACCGCTCGGCACGAAGAAGACGGAGACGCGGTGCCCACGATCCAGCAGCTGGTCCGAAAGGGCCGCCAGGACAAGGTCGACAAGGCCAAGACTCCGGCGCTCAAGGGGAGCCCGCAGCGTCGCGGCGTGTGCACCCGTGTTTACACGACGACGCCGAAGAAGCCGAACTCTGCGCTTCGCAAGGTCGCGCGTGTGCGCCTCACGAGTGGCATCGAGGTGACGGCCTACATTCCCGGCGAGGGTCACAACCTCCAGGAGCACTCCATCGTGCTCGTTCGCGGTGGTCGTGTGAAGGACCTCCCCGGTGTCCGCTACAAGATCATCCGTGGTTCGCTCGACACCCAGGGTGTCAAGAACCGCAAGCAGGCGCGCAGCCGCTACGGCGCGAAGAAGGAGAAGAGCTAATGCCGCGTAAGGGCCCTGCCCCCAAGCGACCGGTCATCATCGACCCGGTTTACAACTCGCCGCTGGTCACCTCGCTGGTGAACAAGGTCCTGATGAGCGGCAAGCGCTCCGTCGCCGAGAAGATCGTCTATGGCGCGCTCGAAGGCTGCCGCGAGAAGACCGGTACCGACCCGGTCATCACGCTCAAGCGCGCGCTCGAGAACGTGAAGCCGACCCTCGAGGTCCGCAGCCGCCGTGTCGGTGGCGCGACCTACCAGGTGCCGGTCGAGGTCCGTCCGGGCCGCTCCACGACCCTCGCTCTCCGCTGGCTCGTCGGCTACTCCCGCGCCCGTCGCGAGAAGACGATGACCGAGCGTTTGATGAACGAGCTGCTGGACGCGAGCAACGGTCTGGGTGCCGCGGTCAAGCGCCGCGAGGACACCCACAAGATGGCCGAGTCCAACAAGGCCTTCGCGCACTACCGCTGGTAGTTCCACCCGCAACGACGAGAAGCCGAGAGAAGACAAGCCACGATGGCTACCACTGCTCTTGATCTGGCCAAGGTCCGAAACATCGGCATCATGGCCCACATCGACGCGGGCAAGACCACCACCACCGAGCGGATCCTGTTCTACACCGGGGTCAACTACAAGATCGGTGAGGTTCATGAGGGCGCTGCCACCATGGACTGGATGGAACAGGAGCAGGAGCGCGGCATCACCATCACGTCTGCCGCGACGACCTGTCACTGGACGCTCGACGACGTCGATCACACGATCAACATCATCGACACCCCGGGCCACGTCGACTTCACCGTCGAGGTGGAGCGTTCGCTGCGCGTGCTCGACGGCGCCGTCACCGTCTTCGACGGTGTCGCCGGCGTGGAGCCGCAGTCCGAGACCGTTTGGCGTCAGGCCGACCGGTACGGCGTGCCGCGCATCTGCTTCGTGAACAAGCTCGACCGCACCGGCGCCGAGTTCCACCGCTGCGTCGACATGATCGACGCGCGCCTGGGCGCGGTTCCGCTGGTCATGCAGCTGCCGATCGGCACCGAGATGGACTTCCAGGGCGTTGTCGACCTGGTCGCCATGAAGGCGCTGGTCTGGTCCGCCGAAGCGGCCAAGGGCGAGATGTACGACGTCGTCGACATCCCGGCCACGCACGTCGAGGCGGCCGCCGAATACCGCGGCAAGCTGCTCGAGACGATCGCCGAATACGACGACCAGATGATGGAGCTGTACCTGGAGGGCCAGGAGCCCGACACGGAGCAGCTGATCGCCGCGATCCGTCGCGCGACCATCGCCTCGACCAAGGGTGAGAACAAGGGCAAGCCCACGTTCACCCCCGTGTTCTGCGGTACCGCGTTCAAGAACAAGGGCGTCCAGCCCCTGCTCGACGCGGTCGTGCGCTACCTGCCGTCGCCGCTCGACATCGAGGGCATCCAGGGTCACGCGGTCAACAACGAAGAGGAAGTCATCGTTCGCCAGCCGAGCGACGACGAGCCCTTCGCGGGCCTCGCGTTCAAGATCATGCGTGACCCGCACCTCGGCAAGCTCACCTTCGTCCGGGTCTACTCGGGTGTCCTGGAAGCCGGCAGCTCCGTGCTGAACTCGGTGAAGGGCAAGAAGGAGCGCATCGGCAAGATCTACCGGATGCACGCGAACAAGCGTGAGGAGATCCCGTCGGTCGGCGCGGGCGACATCATCGCGGTGATGGGTCTGAAGGACACCACCACCGGCGAGACGCTCTGCGACCCGTCGAACGCGGTGATCCTGGAGTCGATGACGTTCCCGGCCCCGGTCATCGAGGTCGCGATCGAGCCGAAGTCCAAGGGCGACCAGGAGAAGCTGGGTGTCGCCATCCAGTCCCTCGCCGCAGAGGACCCCTCCTTCCAGGTGCACACCGAGGAGGAGACCGGCCAGACCATCATCGGTGGCATGGGCGAGCTGCACCTCGAGGTGCTCGTCGACCGGATGAAGCGCGAGTTCCGCGTGGAGGCCAACGTCGGCAAGCCGCAGGTGGCCTACCGCGAGACGATCCGCAAGGTCGTCGAGCGCGTGGACTACACGCACAAGAAGCAGACCGGTGGTACCGGTCAGTTCGCCAAGGTGCAGATCGCGCTCGAGCCGCTCGAGGGCGACGCGTACGAGTTCGTCAACAAGGTCACCGGTGGCCGCATCCCGAGGGAGTACATCCCCTCGGTCGACGCGGGCGCGCAGGAGGCCATGCAGTACGGCGTGCTCGCGGGCTACCCGATGGTCGGCGTGCGTCTGACGCTGATCGACGGTGGCTACCACGAGGTCGACTCGTCCGAACTCGCCTTCAAGATCGCCGGTTCGCAGGCGTTCAAGGAAGCGGCTCGGCAGGCGTCGCCGGCTCTTCTCGAGCCGATGATGGCCGTCGAGGTCACCACGCCCGAGGACTACATGGGCGATGTGATCGGCGACCTCAACTCGCGTCGCGGCCAGATCCAGGCCATGGACGAGCGCTTCGGTGCGCGTGTCGTCAAGGCTCTGGTCCCGCTGTCGGAGATGTTCGGCTATGTCGGCGACCTCCGCAGCAAGACCTCGGGTCGCGCGAGCTACTCCATGCAGTTCGACTCCTACGCCGAGGTTCCGAGGAACGTCGCCGAGGAGATCATCGCCAAGTCGCGCGGCGAGTAATTTCCCGCAGGCGCGGCACCAGCGATACCTGGGGGACCCGGGGTCCGTAGACGGACTCCGGGGCCTCCGCCCCGGCTCACCCCCGATACCCGACGTCGTACGGCGTAAAGAACCAGTCCACAGGAGGACCCCAGTGGCGAAGGCTAAGTTCGAGCGGACTAAGCCGCACGTCAACATCGGCACCATTGGTCACATCGACCACGGTAAGACGACGCTGACCGCGGCGATTACCAAGGTGCTGCACGACGCGTACCCGGACCTGAACCCCTTCACGCCGTTCGACCAGATCGACAAGGCGCCGGAGGAGCGGCAGCGCGGTATCACGATCTCGATCGCGCACGTCGAGTACCAGACGGAGAACCGTCACTACGCGCACGTCGACTGCCCCGGGCACGCCGACTACATCAAGAACATGATCACCGGTGCCGCGCAGATGGACGGCGCGATCCTCGTGGTCGCCGCCACCGACGGCCCGATGCCGCAGACCAAGGAGCACGTGCTCCTGGCCCGCCAGGTCGGCGTTCCGTACATCGTGGTCGCGCTGAACAAGGCCGACATGGTGGACGACGAGGAGATCCTGGAGCTCGTCGAGCTCGAGGTGCGCGAGCTCCTCTCCGAGTACGAGTTCCCGGGCGACGACCTTCCGGTCGTGCGGGTCTCGGCGCTCAAGGCGCTCGAGGGCGACAAGGAGTGGGGTGGCAAGCTCCTCGAGCTGATGGCCGCCGTCGACGAGGCGATCCCGACCCCGCCGCGTGACACCGACAAGCCGTTCCTCATGCCCGTCGAGGACGTCTTCACGATCACCGGTCGTGGCACGGTCGTCACCGGCCGCATCGAGCGTGGCATCGTCAAGGTCAACGAGACTGTCGACATCGTCGGCATCAAGGAGACCAAGACCACCACCACGGTCACCGGCATCGAGATGTTCCGCAAGCTGCTCGACGAGGGCCAGGCGGGCGAGAACGTCGGTCTGCTCCTCCGCGGCATCAAGCGCGAGGACGTCGAGCGCGGCCAGGTCATCATCAAGCCGGGTTCGGTCACGCCGCACACCGACTTCGAGGCCCAGGTCTACATCCTGTCGAAGGACGAGGGTGGCCGTCACACCCCCTTCTTCAACAACTACCGGCCGCAGTTCTACTTCCGTACGACGGACGTGACCGGCGTGGTGACCCTCCCCGAGGGCACCGAGATGGTCATGCCGGGTGACAACACCGGCATGGACGTCGCGCTGATCCAGCCGATCGCCATGGAAGAGGGCCTGCGTTTCGCCATCCGCGAGGGTGGCCGCACCGTGGGCGCCGGCCAGGTCGTCAAGATCAAGAAGTGATGAAATCCCGCCCGCCGGTCCACCTGGGTCGGCGGGCGGGGCTTTGTCCGGATCGATTCCACCCCCTAGGTGGGACCGGATATCCATTGCTCGGGGGCTCTCTCCATCCCGGGGGAGCCGCTCGATTGGCCAAGCCCGCCATCGGTGGGGCATACTAGCCAAGTTGCTCGGATGGACAACGGGCTGCGCCGTGCCTGTCGCGAAGACGGTACGTAGCGCGGCCCCCGTTGGCTCCGAACAATCGGTGGACTTCTGTCCTGCCACCCATGCAGCCGGCGTCGTCGCTTAGTGACCTCGTGCCGTCCTTTCGCTTGCCGCAGCGAAGGTGACGCCGAGCGTACGTTGCCCAGGCCCCCAGGCCGCCCGTAAGGGTTTCCAAGGGGCGCTTGTGAGCAACAAGGCGACACGCCCGACCGCGGGGGTCGGCGGGGAAGGGAAACCCCGAGGGGTTTTCAGCCCAAGTCTTCTCCCCGTGTCAGCGGGGGTGATCCGCAGCGGTACGAGAGAAGGAATTCGAAGCAGCCATGGCGGGACAGAAGATCCGCATCAGGCTCAAGGCCTACGACCACGAGGTCATCGACAGCTCGGCGAAGAAGATCGTCGAGACGGTGACGCGTACTGGTGCGCAGGTTGCGGGACCGGTGCCGCTGCCGACCGAGAAGAACGTGTACTGCGTCATCCGCTCGCCGCACAAGTACAAGGACTCGCGCGAGCACTTCGAGATGCGCACTCACAAGCGGCTCATCGACATCCTCGACCCCACGCCGAAGACGGTCGACTCGCTCATGCGTCTCGACCTGCCGGCCGGCGTCGACATCGAGATCAAGCTCTGAGGACGCACCGACGATGACGAAGCAGATGAAGGGCATCCTGGGCAAGAAGCTCGGCATGACCCAGGTCTGGGACGAGAACAACCGCGTCGTTCCAGTGACTGTGGTCGAGGCCGGGCCGTGCGTCGTGACCCAGGTCCGCAACAGCGAGGTCGACGGCTACTCCGCCGTCCAGATCGCGTTCGGCGCGATCGACCCGCGCAAGGTGAACAAGCCGCTCGCCGGCCACTTCGCCAAGGCCGGTGTGACCCCGCGTCGCCACCTGGTCGAGCTCCGCACCTCCGACGCCGGCGAGTACACGCTGGCGCAGGAGATCACCGCCGATGTGTTCGAGGCCGGCCAAAAGGTCGACGTCATGGGCACCTCGAAGGGTAAGGGCACGGCCGGTGTCATGAAGCGACATGGCTTCAAGGGTCTCGGCAGCTCGCACGGTACGCAGCGCAAGCACCGCTCGCCCGGCTCGATCGGTGGCTGCGCCACCCCGGGTCGTGTGTTCAAGGGTGTGCGCATGGCGGGCCGCATGGGCAACGAGCGCGTCTCCACCCAGAACCTGACCGTTCACGCCGTGGACGCGGAGAAGGGCCTGCTCCTGATCAAGGGTGCGGTCCCCGGTCCGAACGGCGGCCTGGTTCTGGTGCGCACTGCGGCGAAGGGTGTGTGAATCTCATGACCAGCATTGACGTTCTTTCGCCCGCCGGCGACAAGTCCGGGACGATCGAGCTCCCCGCGGGGATCTTCGACGTCCAGGTGAGCATCCCGACGATCCACCAGGTCGTCGTGGCGCAGCTCGCCGCCGCCCGTCAGGGCACGCACAAGACCAAGACTCGTGGCGAGGTCCGCGGCGGTGGGCGCAAGCCGTACCGCCAGAAGGGCACCGGTCGCGCCCGTCAGGGCTCGACCCGCGCGCCGCAGTTCGCCGGTGGTGGCGTCGTGCACGGTCCCGTGCCGCGCGACTACGAGCAGCGGACCCCGAAGAAGATGAAGGCCTCCGCCCTGCGCGGCGCCCTCTCGGACCGGGCTCGGCACGAGCGCATCCACTGCGTCTCCGCGCTGGTCGAGGGCGAGACGCCTTCGGTCAAGGCCGCGAAGACCCTCCTCGGCAAGATCAGCGAGCGCAAGAACCTGCTCCTGGTCGTCGAGAAGTCCGACACCGCCGCCTGGCTGAGCGCTCGCAACCTCCCGCAGGTGCACGTGCTCGAGGTCGGGCAGCTGAACACCTACGACGTGCTCGTCTCCGACGACGTGGTCTTCACGAAGGCCGCTCTGGAGCGCTTCATCGCCGGACCGGCGAAGGCTGCCTCGGCGGTCGCGGGCTCCGACGAGCTCGAAGGGAGCATCGCGTGAGCACCGACACCGTCGAGAGCACGACGAAGGTCACCAGCAAGACCTACACCGACCCGCGCGACGTGCTGCTGAAGCCGGTGATCTCGGAGAAGAGCTACGGGCTCATCGACGAGAACAAGTACACGTTCATCGTGCACCCCGACGCCAACAAGACCCAGATCAAGCAGGCCGTCATCGCGGTCTTCGGGGTCAAGGTCGAAAGCGTCAACACGATCAACCGCGTCGGCAAGCGCAAGCGCACCAAGACCGGTTTCGGCAAGCGCAAGGACACGAAGCGCGCGATCGTCACCCTTGCAGAGGGCGAGCGGATCGACATCTTCGGTGGACCCGTCGGCTGACGGCCGCTGATACGGACGAGGACTAAGAGAAGCCATGGGCATCCGCAAGTACAAGCCGACGACGCCGGGCCGTCGTGGCGCCAGCGTCGCCGACTTCGTCGAGATCACGCGGTCCGAGCCGGAGAAGTCGCTGGTCCGCCCTCTGCACAGCAAGGGTGGTCGTAACAACCACGGCCGCGTGACCGCTCGCCACCAGGGTGGCGGACACAAGCGCGCGTACCGACTGATCGACTTCCGGCGCAACGACAAGGACGGCGTTCCGGCCAAGGTCGCGCACATCGAGTACGACCCGAACCGCACCGCGCGCATCGCTCTCCTGCACTACGCGGACGGCGAGAAGCGCTACATCCTGTGCCCGAACAAGCTGAAGCAGGGCGACCGGATCGAGAACGGTCCGGGCGCCGACATCAAGCCGGGCAACAACATGCCGCTCCGGAACATCCCGGTCGGTACGGTCATCCACGCCATCGAGCTCCGGCCCGGTGGCGGCGCGAAGATCGCCCGTTCCGCGGGTGTCAGCGTGCAGCTGCTGGCGAAGGAGGGCGCCCACGCGACCCTCCGCATGCCCTCGGGCGAGATTCGCCTGGTGGACGTGCGCTGCCGGGCGACGGTCGGCGAGATCGGCAATGCCGAGCAGTCGAACATCAACTGGGGCAAGGCCGGTCGCATGCGCTGGAAGGGCAAGCGCCCGACCGTCCGCGGTGTGGCGATGAACCCCATCGACCACCCGCACGGTGGTGGTGAGGGCAAGACCTCCGGTGGTCGCCACCCGGTGAGCCCCTGGGGCAAGCCCGAGGGTCGTACTCGTCGGCCGAAGAAGGCCAGCGACAAGCTCATCATCCGCCGCCGCAAGACGAACAAGAAGCGCTAGGAGCAGTCTCGATGCCGCGCAGTCTGAAGAAGGGACCCTTCGTCGACGGCCACCTCATCAAGAAGGTGGACGTACAGAACGACAAGGGAACCAAGAACGTCATCAAGACCTGGTCCCGCCGCTCGATGATCGTCCCGGCGATGTTGGGCCACACGATCGCGGTGCACGACGGCCGCAAGCACGTCCCGGTGTTCGTGACCGAGTCGATGGTCGGCCACAAGCTCGGCGAGTTCGCGCCGACTCGGACCTTCCGCGGTCACGAGAAGGACGACCGGAAGTCGCGTCGTCGCTGACGCGGCGAATCGCATGGATATCGAGATGAGCAAGGGGACGTCGATGGAAGCCAGGGCTCAGGCGCGGTACATCCGCGTCACGCCCATGAAGGCCCGCCGTGTGGTGGACCTCATCCGTGGCATGAACGCCGCGGAGGCCCAGGCGGTCCTGCGATTCGCCCCGCAGGCCGCGAGTGAGCCGGTCGGCAAGGTGCTGGACAGCGCCATTGCCAACGCCGGTCACAACCACAACCTGGACACGAACAACCTGTACGTGTCCTCCGCCTACGTGGACGAGGGTCCGACCCTCAAGCGTTTCCGTCCGCGGGCACAGGGCCGGGCGTACCGCATCCGCAAGCGCACCAGCCACATCACCGTGGTTGTCGCCGAGAAGGAGAGGACCCGCTAGTGGGCCAGAAGGTTAACCCGCACGGGTTCCGTCTCGGCATCACCACGGACTTCAAGTCCCGGTGGTACGCCGACAAGCTGTACAAGGACTACGTCGGCGAGGACGTCAAGATTCGTCAGATGATGACGAAGGGCATGGAGCGCGCCGGGATCTCGAAGGTCGAGATCGAGCGCACCCGTGAGCGCGTCCGCGTCGACATCCACACCGCCCGGCCGGGCATCGTCATCGGCCGTCGTGGTGCGGAGGCCGACCGCATCCGCGGTGAGCTGGAGAAGCTCACCGGCAAGCAGGTCCAGCTGAACATCCTCGAGGTCAAGAACCCCGAGGTGGACGCCCAGCTGGTCGCGCAGGGTGTGGCCGAGCAGCTTTCGAGCCGCGTGTCCTTCCGCCGCGCGATGCGCAAGGCGATGCAGAGCTCCATGAAGGCCGGGGCCAAGGGCATCAAGATCCAGTGCGGTGGTCGTCTGGGTGGGGCCGAGATGTCCCGTTCGGAGTTCTACCGCGAGGGTCGGGTGCCGCTGCACACGCTGCGCGCCAACGTCGACTACGGCTTCTTCGAGGCCCGTACGACGTTCGGTCGCATCGGTGTGAAGGTGTGGATCTACAAGGGCGACGTGAAGAACATCGCCGAGGTCCGTGCCGAGAACGCCGCGGCGCGTGCCAGCAACCGTCCCGCCCGTGGTGGCGCTCCCGAGCGTCCCCGCCGCGGCGAGGGTGGCGGCGGCGGTCGTGGTGGCGAGCGCGGTGGCCGTGGTGGCCGCGGCGGACGTCCGCAGCAGAACGACGCGCAGGCCACCGGTTCCTCGGACACCGGTTCCGCGCCGGCGGCCGAGGCTGTGAACTCGGCGCCCGAATCCGGATCGGAGGCCTGACCCCGATGCTGATCCCCCGCAGGGTCAAGCACCGCAAGCAGCACCACCCCAAGCGTGGTGGCCGCGCCAAGGGCGGTACGGAACTGGCGTTCGGCGAGTACGGCATCCAGGCCCTCGGCCAGGCGTACGTCACCAACCGTCAGATCGAGTCCGCTCGTATCGCCATCACCCGGCACATCCGCCGTGGTGGCAAGGTGTGGATCAACATCTACCCCGACCGTCCGCTGACCAAGAAGCCTGCCGAGACCCGCATGGGTTCCGGTAAGGGCTCGCCCGAGTGGTGGGTCGCGAACGTCAAGCCCGGTCGGGTGATGTTCGAACTGTCGTACCCGAACGAGAAGGTGGCTCGTGAGGCGCTCACCCGCGCCGTGCACAAGCTGCCGATGAAGTGCCGGATCGTCCGGCGCGAGGCTGGTGAGGCGTGATGGCGGCCGTTACCAAGGCGTCCGAGCTCCGCGAACTCGGTGACGAGGAGATCGTCGCCAAGCTCCGCGAAGCCAAGGAGGAGCTGTTCAACCTCCGTTTCCAGGCGGCGACCGGGCAGCTCGAAAACCACGGGCGGCTCAAGGCTGTCCGTAAGGACATCGCCCGGATCTACACGCTGATGCGCGAGCGCGAGCTGGGCATCGACGTGCAGGAGACCGGAGGCGCGGCGTGAGCGAGAAGACTGAGATGACTGAAGCAGCCCGGGGATTCCGCAAGACCCGTGAGGGCCTCGTCGTCAGCGACAAGATGGACAAGACCGTCGTCGTCGCCGTCGAGGACCGCGTGAAGCACCCGATGTACGGCAAGGTCATCCGCCGCACGAACAAGCTGAAGGCTCACGACGAGCAGAACGCCTGTGGCGTCGGTGACCGTGTCGTCCTCATGGAGACTCGGCCGCTGTCCGCCAGCAAGCGCTGGCGCATCGTCGAGATCCTCGAAAAGGCCAAGTAGCGAGCGCCGGTCGCCCCACCATCCGTGGGTCGTGACCGCGACGTGACGATCAGGAGTTAGACGTGATCCAGCAGGAGTCGCGACTGCGAGTCGCCGACAACACGGGTGCGAAGGAGATTCTCTGCATCCGTGTGCTCGGTGGCTCCGGCCGGCGCTACGCGGGCATCGGGGACGTCATCGTTGCCACCGTCAAGGACGCGATCCCCGGTGGCAACGTGAAGAAGGGCGACGTCATCAAGGCGGTCGTCGTGCGGACGGTCAAGGAGCGCCGGCGTGTCGACGGCTCCTACATCCGCTTCGACGAGAACGCCGCCGTCGTCCTGAAGAACGATGGCGAACCCCGTGGCACCCGTATTTTCGGCCCGGTCGGCCGTGAGCTTCGCGAGAAGAAGTTCATGAAGATCATCTCGCTCGCGCCGGAGGTGCTCTAACCAATGGCGAAGGCGATGAAGATCAAGAAGGGTGACCTGGTACAGGTCATCACCGGCAAGGACAAGGGCAAGCAGGGCAAGGTCATCGCGGCCTACCCGACCCAGGAGCGCGTCCTGGTCGAGGGTGTCAACCGGATCAAGAAGCACACCAAGGTGGGTCAGTCCGCCAAGGGTGCCAAGACCGGCGGCATCATCACCCAGGAAGCGTCCGTCCACATCAGCAACGTGATGCTGGTCGTGGAGAAGGACGGTAAGAAGGTCCCGACCCGGACCGGCTTCCGGTTCGACGACGAGGGCAACAAGATCCGGTACGCCAAGCGGACCGGTGAGGACATCTGATGACGGTCACCACCGAGGCGCGTGAACTGCCGCGTCTGAAGCAGCGTTACCGCGAGGAGATCCTGGGCAAGCTGCGTGAGGAGTTCTCGTTCGAGAACATCATGCAGGTTCCCGGCGTCACCAAGATCGTGGTCAACATGGGTGTGGGCGACGCCGCCCGCGACTCCAAGCTGATCGACGGCGCGATCAAGGACCTGATGGCCATCACCGGCCAGAAGCCCCAGGTCACCAAGGCCCGCAAGTCCATCGCGCAGTTCAAGCTGCGCGAGGGTCAGCCGATCGGCGCGCACGTTACACTGCGCGGCGACCGCATGTGGGAGTTCCTGGACCGTCTGCTGTCGATCGCCCTGCCGCGTATCCGTGACTTCCGCGGGCTTTCGCCCAAGCAGTTCGACGGCCGCGGCAACTACACCTTCGGTCTCACGGAGCAGTCGATGTTCCACGAGATCGACCAGGACAAGATCGACCGCGTTCGTGGCATGGACATCACTGTGGTGACCACCGCCAAGAACGACGACGAGGGCCGCGCTCTGCTGCGTCTCCTCGGCTTCCCGTTCAAGGAAGCGTGAGCAGTCGCCTCGGCGGCTGAGGAACGCAACAAGGAGACTGAGACGTGGCGAAGAAGGCCCTGATCGCAAAGGCCGCCCGCAAGCCGAAGTTCGAGGTTCGCGGCTACACGCGCTGCCAGCGCTGTGGCCGTCCTCACTCGGTGTACCGCAAGTTCGGTCTGTGCCGTGTGTGCCTGCGCACCATGGCGCACGCCGGCGAGCTGCCGGGCGTCACCAAGAGCAGCTGGTAGTCCGCGGCCGCCTCGGCGGCCGAGAGCTACCGCTACCGCAACACATCGCTCGCCCGCTGGGCGGAGCGAGAACAGTAACGACGTCGTAGGTCCCGCACCGCAGTCGCCGTCCGCCGCCGCCCCTCGGGTCGGCGGCGGGCGAGGGATCGCACGCCGGGAAACCACGGCGAGAAAGGCCTTGAGGCCGTCATGACCATGACCGACCCCATCGCAGACATGCTGACCCGTCTGCGGAACGCCAACTCGGCATACCACGACGATGTCGTGATGCCGTTCAGCAAGATCAAGTCGCACATCGCGGAGATCCTCCAGCAGGAGGGTTACATCCAGGGCTGGCGCGTCGAGGACGCGGAGGTGGGCAAGAAGCTCACCGTCGTCCTCAAGTACGGCCCGAACCGCGAGCGCTCGATCGCCGGCGTCCGCCGCGTGTCGAAGCCCGGTCTGCGGGTGTACGCAAAGTCCACGAACCTGCCGAAGGTACTCGGTGGCCTCGGCGTCGCGATCATCTCGACGTCGACCGGTCTCCTCACCGACAAGCAGGCGGCCAAGAAGGGCGTGGGCGGGGAAGTCCTCGCCTTCGTCTGGTAAGGGAAGGGAAGGAGAGCAATGTCGCGCATCGGACGTCTCCCCATCCCGGTTCCCACCGGTGTGGACGTCACCATCAATGGCCGCGAGGTCGTCGTGAAGGGCCCCAAGGGTTCCCTGTCGCACACCATCGCCGCCCCGATCGAGATCGCCAAGTCGGACGACGGCACCCTCGCGGTGACCCGTCCCGACGACGAGCGCCGCTCGAAGGCCCTGCACGGGCTGTCCCGGACGCTGGTGGCGAACATGATCACTGGTGTGACCCAGGGATACATCAAGAAGCTCGAGATCAGCGGTGTCGGCTACCGTGTCCAGCAGAAGGGCTCCTCGCTGGAGTTCGCGCTCGGATTCAGCCACCCCGTGGTCGTCGAGGCCCCGGAAGGCATCACCTTCGCGGTCGAGGCCCCCACCCGTTTTTCGGTCGAGGGCATCGACAAGCAGAAGGTCGGTGAAATCGCCGCGAACATCCGCAAGCTGCGGAAGCCCGACCCGTACAAGGCCAAGGGCGTCAAGTACGCGGGCGAGGTCATCCGCCGCAAGGTCGGAAAGGCTGGTAAGTAGGCATGGCTGTCGGCGTGAAGACCGGCAAGGGCGTTGCGAAGAAGTCTGTCGCACGCAAGCGCCGGCACATCCGGGTGCGGAAGAAGGTTTCCGGCACCCCGCTGCGGCCCCGTCTCGTCGTGAGCCGCTCCACCCGTCACATGGTGGCGCAGGTTATCGACGACATCGCCGGCCACACTCTCGCTTCGGCGTCCACGATGGACCCGTCCATCCGCGGTGCCGAGGGTGACAAGACCGCCCAGGCTCGCAAGGTCGGCGAATTGGTCGCCGAGCGCGCGAAGGCCGCGGGTGTCGAGGCCGTCGTGTTCGACCGCGGTGGCAACAGGTACCACGGTCGCATCGCCGCTCTCGCGGATGCCGCACGCGGAAACGGGCTCACCTTCTGAGCCCGCTGCTCCGGACAAGCTTCGAACGACAGATGAGGACATTCTGATGGCTGGACCCCAGCGCCGCGGTGGCGGCGCCGGCGGCGGCGAGCGGCGGGACCGGCGGGATCGACGTGATGGTGGCGCAGCCGCCGAGAAGACCGCTTACGTCGAGCGCGTCGTCGCGATCAATCGCGTCGCCAAGGTCGTGAAGGGTGGACGTCGCTTCAGCTTCACCGCGCTGGTCGTGGTGGGCGATGGCGACGGCACCGTAGGTGTCGGTTACGGCAAGGCCAAGGAGGTGCCGGCCGCGATCGCCAAGGGTGTTGAAGAGGCCAAGAAGCACTTCTTCAAGGTCCCCCGTATCCAGGGCACCATTCCGCACCCGATCCAGGGTGAGAAGGCTGCCGGCGTCGTGCTCCTGAAGCCGGCCTCGCCGGGTACCGGTGTCATCGCCGGTGGCCCCGTGCGCGCCGTGCTCGAGTGCGCCGGCATCCACGACGTGCTGAGCAAGTCGCTCGGTTCGTCGAACCCGATCAACATCGTGCACGCGACCGTCGCGGCGCTCCAGGGGCTCGTTCGCCCCGAGGAGATCGCGGCTCGTCGTGGCCTGCCCCTGGAGGACGTGGCCCCGGCCGCGCTCCTGCGGGCCCGCGCGGGGGTTGGTGCGTAATGGCACGTCTCAAGGTCACGCAGACCCGATCCAAGATCGGTGGCAGGCAGAACCAGCGGGACACTCTCCGTTCGCTCGGTCTCAAGCGCGTCCACGACGTGGTCGTCAAGGAGGACCGCCCGGAGATCCGCGGCATGATCGCGACGGTGTCGCACCTCGTCACCGTCGAGGAGGTCGACTGACATGGGTGCTGACAACCCGCTGAAGGTGCACCACCTGCGGCCCGCCCCGGGCGCCAAGACCGCCAAGACCCGCGTGGGTCGTGGTGAGGGCTCCAAGGGCAAGACCGCCGGTCGTGGTACCAAGGGCACCAAGGCTCGTTACCAGGTGCCGGCCCGCTTCGAGGGTGGGCAGATGCCGCTGCACATGCGGCTGCCCAAGCTCAAGGGCTTCAAGAACCCGTTCCGGGTCGAGTTCCAGGTCGTGAACCTGGACAAGATCGAGTCCCTGTACCCCAACGGTGGCGAGGTCACCGTCGAGGGTCTGATCGAGAAGGGCGCGGTTCGCAAGAACCTGCCCGTCAAGGTCCTGGGCACCGGCGAGATCTCGGTGGCCGTCCAGGTGAAGGCCCACGCCTTCTCCGGCTCCGCCAAGACCAAGATCGCCGCCGCGGGCGGTTCGGCCGACGAACTGTCGGTCTGACCCCTCGCGGACAAGGAATGACCGTCATGGCCCGTTCGGATCGGTACCGAACGGGCCTTGACGTCGTTGGAGGCTATAGCGCAGGGGCGTCACGCCGGTAAGGTGGTGGCGCCCCTGTGGTTTGCTGTGCCGTGGGGGTGGGTTCATTGCGCCACCCCCTCACATGACTTGCTCCGTATTTCACTTGTGTTGTGTCATGACGCAGGAACGTCGGGCCCGGGCGATACTTCCGGGCCGTCGGCGCTGTTATTGTCCGTGAGGTCCTGTGAGGGACCTGACCAGTGGTCCTCTTCCCGGACCGACGACTCGATCGACTCGCCCCTGAGACGGGCGGGGCGCAGGAGGCAGTGTGCTCACCGCGTTCGCCAGGGCGTTCCGCACGCCCGACCTGCGCAAGAAGCTGCTGTTCACGTTGGCGATCATCGTCCTCTTCCGGATCGGGTCGCACATCCCGGTACCCGGCGTCTCGTTCGAGATGGTGCGCTCTTGCGTAGAGGACTCCAACAAGAACAGCCTGTTCGGGCTCGTGAATATGTTCAGCGGTGGCGCGCTGCTGCAACTCACGATCTTCGCGCTGGGGATCATGCCGTACATCACGGCGAGCATCATCCTCCAGCTGCTCACCGTCGTGATCCCGCGGCTGGAGGCCCTCAAGAAGGAGGGCCAGGCCGGCACGGCGAAGATCACGCAGTACACCCGCTACCTCACCATCGCGCTGTCCGTGCTCCAGGCGACCGCGCTGATCGCCACCGCCCGCAGCGGCGCGCTGTTCTCCAGCGCCCGCAGCGCCACCTGCGATCCGCAGGGCATCGTTCCGGACGACTCGCTCTTCCGGGTGATCGTGATGGTCGTCGTGATGACGGCCGGCACCTCGACGATCATGTGGCTCGGTGAGCTGATCACCGACCGCGGCATCGGCAACGGCATGTCGATCCTGATGTTCGTCTCGGTCGCCGCCGGCTTCCCGGCCGCGCTGTGGACGATCAAGGAGCAGGGCACCATCGGCGACGGTTGGATCCCGTTCTTCACCGTCATCGCCATCGGCCTCGTGATGGTCGGCCTGGTGGTCTTCGTGGAACAGGCGCAGCGCCGGATCCCGGTGCAGTACGCCAAGCGCATGATCGGGCGTCGCGCCTACGGCGGGACCTCGACCTACATCCCGCTCAAGGTGAACCAGGCGGGCATCATCCCCGTCATCTTCGCCTCGTCGCTGCTCTACATTCCGGCTCTGATCGCGCAGTTCAGCGGTGGCAAGTCGGACTGGGCGGTGTGGATCGAACGACACTTCGTCAAGGGCGACCACCCGCTGTACATGATCACGTACTTCCTGCTGATCGTCTTCTTCGCGTTCTTCTACGTGGCCATCACGTTCAACCCCGAAGAAGTAGCCGACAACATGAAGAAGTATGGTGGCTTCATTCCGGGGATCCGCGCCGGCAGACCGACCGCGGAATACCTGAACTACATCCTCACCAGGATCACGTGGCCCGGATCGTTGTACCTGGGCATGATCGCGCTGGTACCCAGCATCGCGCTCGTGCTCTTCAACGCCAACCAGAACTTCCCGTTCGGCGGCACGAGCATCCTGATCATCGTGGGAGTGGGTCTGGAAACCGTGAAGCAGATCGAGAGTCAGCTCCAGCAGCGCAACTACGAAGGCTTCCTCCGCTAAATGCGTATCGTTCTCGTGGGGCCTCCCGGCGCGGGTAAGGGAACCCAGGCCCAGTACATCGCCGCCAACCTGTCGATTCCCGCAGTCTCGACAGGTGACATCTTCCGCGCCAACGTGAGCCAGGGCACTCCGCTCGGCCGCGAGGCGAAGACCTACATGGACGCGGGCAACCTCGTACCCGACGAAGTGACCATAGGCATGGTCCGGGAGCGCCTGGCGCAGCCGGACGTGGCCGGAGGTTTCCTCCTCGACGGGTTCCCGCGCAACACGGCGCAGGCCAAGGTGCTCGACGAGATCCTGGCCGAGAACGACACCGAGTTGGACGTGGTGCTCGAACTCAAGGTCGACGACTCGGAGATCATCCAGCGCATCTCGGGCCGTCGGCAGTGCCGGGCCAACGGGCACGTCTGCCACATCCTGACCGACGCGCCGAAGGTGGCCGGGATCTGCGACGAGTGCGGCAGCGAGCTGTACCAGCGCGACGACGACCGGGAGGAGACCGTCCGGCACCGTCTGGACGTCTACAAGGAGCAGACCGAACCCCTGGTCGGCTACTACTCGGAGCGCAACCTCCTGCTGCCGATCCAGGCCACGGGTCCGGTCAAGGAGGTCACCGAGCGCGCGATGACCGCACTTCGGGAGTTCGGCGCCTGATCGGCGCCGGCCGCGACAGACATCACACATGGGCGATCCGGGGAAACCCCGGATCGCCCATCGTGCTTTCAGTGGATGACAGGTGAGGACGGCCATGCCGGTGTTCAGGAAGCGGCACATGCGGATCGAACGCAAGACGCCCGAGCAGATCGAGAAGATGCGTCGTGCCGGCGCGGTGGTGGCGAACACACTGGCCCTGCTGCGCGAGGCGGCGGTGCCCGGGGTGACCACCGCCGATCTGGACACGATCGCCGAGCGGTCGATCCGCGGCGCCGGGGCGATTCCCTCGTTCAAGGGCTACCACGGCTTCCCGGCGTCGATCTGCGCGTCGGTCAACGACGTGGTGGTGCACGGGATCCCCGACGAGACTCCGCTGCGGGACGGGGACATCATCTCGATCGACTGCGGCGCGATCCTGGACGGCTGGCACGGCGACTCGGCGATCACGGTGCCGATCGGCACGGTGGTGCCCGAGGTGCTGGAACTGAGCCGGGTGTGCGAGCAGTCGATGTGGGCGGGCATCGAGGCGGCGGTGGCGGGCGGTCGGCTGACCGACATCAGCCACGCGGTGGAGAAGTCGATCCGCTCGCACCGGCTGCCGGGCGGCGCGAAGTACGGGATCGTCGAGGACTACGGCGGCCACGGCATCGGCACCGAGATGCACCAGGACCCGCACGTGCTCAACTACGGCCCGGGCGGCCGCGGTCCGCGCCTGGAGGTCGGGGTGTGCCTGGCGATCGAGCCGATGGTCACCCTCGGCAAGCCGGACACCTACACGCTGCCCGACGAGTGGACGGTCAAGACCACCGCCGGCGGCCACGCGGCGCACTGGGAGCACTCGATCGCGATCACCGCGAACGGGCCCGTGGTGCTCACCGCGCCCTGACTGAGGACAGACCCCCGCCGATGGTGGGGCTGGCCCCATGTACGAGACCGCGGTGCCTGCCTAGTGTCGAAGGCATGGTGAGGCATCCGACGATGCGGGCATCCGACGTGGACCGTGAGGCGGCGGTGACGCTCCTTCGCGAGCACCATCTGGTCGGACGGCTGACGCTGGCAGAGTTCAACGAGCGCATGGGCGCGGCCATCGCGGCGGTGACCCTGGGGGATCTGGCCCGGTTGATCTCCGATCTGCCGCCTCCGGAGCATCTGGAGGCGGACGTCGAGGTGATCCGTGCGCGGATGGCCTACGAGGAGGCGCGCACCCGGGCGGCGCTCGCCCGGCCGTCGGCGTCGGGTGTGGAGCCGGCGACGTCGGTGCTTCCCGCGATGCCGCTTTCGCCGCCGCTGCCGCCGGTGCCGGCCGAGGTGCGGTGGTCGGCCGCCCCGGTGCGGCGCCCGGGCGACGGCTGGGCCACCGCGGCGCGGGGCCTGCGCGCGGCCTGGACGGTGTTGAACGCGGTCACCGCGCTGAACGTGGTGATCTGGCTGCTGGTCGCGGTCGCGGGCACGGGCGTCGTGTACTTCTGGCCGGTGTGGGTCTACGGTCCGGCGGCCGCGGTGCTGGGGTCGATCCAGATGATCATGTGGCGACACGGCCGCGCCGCGCCGTGACCCGGGCGCCGGCGGGCCGAGCGGGACTACGCTCGGGGCATGGACCGGAATCCGAACGCCCCCGCGACGCCGGCGGACCGCGAGCGTGTGACCGCCGAGCTGCGTGAGCACCTGGCGTCGGGTCGCCTGGCGCTGTCCGACTACCGGGCCGGCCTGGACGGGGTGCGCCGGGCGGTCACGGTGGGGGAGCTGGACGCGCTCGCGGCGAACCTGCCGGGTCGCGACGATCGGTCCGAGGCGGCGGGCGCGACGCCGCCGCCGGGATACGACCGCCCCGTCGAGGCGCCGTTTCGCGCCGGTGCCTACGGTCCGGCCGAGGAGCACCGGTCGCGGGTGTCCAACGCGATGTTGAACAAGGTCTGGTTGGTCGTGATGAGCCTCGGCGTACTGGTGTGGGCGCTGGTCTACTTCGTGCGCTGATCCTCGCGCCGGCGCGCGCGGGCGCGGTGGTTCGAGGTCGCGTCCGGGCGCGGAATCCGCGGTTCCGGGGCCGGTTTCGCTTTCACCCGTCCAGTGGCTTAGACTGACTCGTCGGCTCGCATGTAGCCAGGTTTGGCACGCCCGTCGGGCGTCAAGAATTTGAGCATCGTCATGTGCGCCGGGTAACGGTAGTTGATCCCGAGACACGAAGCGCGGAGGACATGCCCAAGAAGCAAGGGGCCATCGAAATCGAGGGCACCGTCATCGAGTCGCTCCCCAACGCCATGTTTCGCGTGGAGCTTCAGAACGGGCACAAGGTCCTCGCGCACATCAGTGGGAAGATGCGGATGCACTACATCCGCATTCTGCCGGACGACCGGGTTGTCGTGGAGCTGAGCCCTTACGACCTGACCCGCGGCCGGATCGTCTACCGCTACAAGTAGGCGAGCCCCGGTCCCGCCCACGCCGTGCGTGGTGTGTGGGGCCTGGCAGCAAACCGACAACCGACTCGGCGACGGCGGCGTGCCCGCACGCCTTCGTCACACGTACCGGAGAAATCATGAAGGTCAAGCCGAGCGTCAAGAAGATCTGCGACAAGTGCAAGGTGATCCGCCGTCACGGCCGGGTCATGGTGATCTGCGAGAACCTGCGCCACAAGCAGCGCCAGGGCTGAGCGGCACCACCCCCCTTCGCACAACGAGCGATCGACGCGCGACGCACCCCGTAAGAGCCGCAGCACCCGACCCCCGCCCCGTGCGGGACGCCACCCTCGGCCGGAGGCCGAGGACCGAGCACATCCCCCGTGGATGCGCCGGACCGGTGCTGGGCCAGACCTCCGACTGAAACCAGGAGCCACACATATGGCACGCCTCGTCGGCGTCGACCTCCCCCGTGACAAGCGGGTCGAGGTCGCTCTGACCTACATCTTCGGCGTCGGGCGCACTCGTGCGCTGGACACGCTGAAGAACACCGGTGTCAACCCCGACACCCGCGTCCGCGATCTCGCCGAGGACGACCTGATCAAGCTTCGCGACTGGATCGAGGGCAACTACCGCGTCGAGGGTGACCTCCGCCGCGAAGTCGCCGCCGACATCCGCCGCAAGGTCGAGATCGGTTGCTACGAAGGTCTGCGTCACCGTCGCGGTCTTCCCGTCCGCGGTCAGCGCACCCACACCAACGCGCGTACCCGCAAGGGCCCGCGCCGCGCGATCGCCGGCAAGAAGAAGCCGGGCAAGAAGTAGTCCGCGTACGACGGATCACGCGGTCCTCAATTCGTAGCGGACCGACGACCTCAGGAGTTTTCAGCAGATGCCTCCCAAGAGCCGCGCGGGCGCCAAGAAGGTGCGCCGCAAGGAAAAGAAGAACGTCGCTCACGGGCACGCCCACATCAAGAGCACGTTCAACAACACCATCGTTTCGATCACGGACCCCAGCGGCAACGTGATCTCGTGGGCCTCCGCGGGCCACGTCGGCTTCAAGGGCTCGCGCAAGTCGACCCCCTTCGCCGCGCAGATGGCCGCCGAGTCCGCCGCGCGTCGTGCGCAGGAGCACGGCATGCGCAAGGTCGACGTTTTCGTCAAGGGCCCGGGCTCCGGTCGGGAGACCGCCATTCGTTCGCTGCAGGCCACCGGCCTGGAGGTGGGCTCCATTCAGGACGTCACCCCCGTGCCGCACAACGGCTGCCGCCCCCCAAGCGCCGCCGCGTCTGACCCGCAGCTGACTAGGAGTTAAAGAACAATGGCGCGTTACACCGGCGCGGACTGCAAGCGCTGCCGTCGCGAGAAGATGAAGCTGTTCCTCAAGGGCAGCAAGTGCGAGGGCCCGAAGTGCCCGATCGAGATTCGCCCCTACCCGCCGGGCGAGCACGGTCGTGGCCGTACCAAGGACAGCGAGTACCTGCTGCAGATGCGCGAGAAGCAGAAGTGCGCGCGCATCTACGGCGTTCTCGAGAAGCAGTTCAAGGGCTACTACGAGGAAGCGAACCGTCGCCAGGGCAAGACCGGCGAGAACCTGCTTCGCATCCTCGAGTCGCGCCTGGACAACGTGGTCTACCGCGCGGGCTTCGCCAAGTCGCGTGACCACGCCCGTCAGCTCGTGCGCCACGGTCACATCGTGGTCAACGGCGTCAAGACGGACATCCCGTCGTTCCGGGTCTCCGACAACGACATCATCGAGGTCCGCAAGGACTCGGTCGAGCTGACCCCGTTCGTGGTCGCCCGTGCCGAGGCCGGCGAGCGCACCGTCCCGGCCTGGCTCGAGGTCATCCCGGGCAAGATGCGCATCCTCGTGCACTCCCTCCCGGCGCGTCAGGTCATCGACACGCAGGTGCAGGAGCAGTTGATCGTCGAGCTCTACTCCAAGTAGTAGCGCTCCACGGAACGGGCGGACCGCCACGGGGTTTCCACACAAGCCCCGTGTGCCGGTCCGCCCGTATCCTTGTTCTCACTGGCGTCATATAGCGGACGCCAATGACATGGAGGCACCCCATGCTTATCGCCCAGCGGCCGACCCTCACCGAGGACGTCGTCGACGAATACCGCTCGCGGTTCGTCATCGAGCCCCTCGAGCCCGGCTTCGGCTACACGCTCGGCAACTCGCTCCGTCGTACCCTCCTGTCCTCGATCCCGGGCGCTGCCGTCACCAGCATCCGGATCGACGGTGTCCTGCACGAGTTCACCACCGTGCCGGGCGTCAAGGAGGACGTCACCGACCTCATCCTGAACATCAAGCAGCTGGTCGTCTCCTCGGAGCACGACGAGCCGGTCGTGATGTACCTGCGCAAGCAGGGCCCGGGTGTGGTCACCGCCGGCGACATCGCGCCGCCGGCCGGTGTCGAGGTGCACAACCCCGACCTGGTCCTGGCCACGCTGAACGCCAAGGGCAAGCTGGAGATGGAGCTGACCGTCGAGCGCGGTCGCGGCTACGTCTCCGCGGTGCAGAACAAGCAGGCGGGCCAGGAGATCGGCCGCGTGCCGGTCGACTCGATCTACTCGCCGGTGCTCAAGGTCACCTACAAGGTCGAGGCGACCCGTGTCGAGCAGCGCACCGACTTCGACAAGCTGATCGTCGACGTCGAGACCAAGCAGTCCATGCGTCCGCGCGACGCCATGGCCTCCGCGGGCAAGACCCTGGTCGAGCTGTTCGGTCTCGCGCGCGAGCTGAACATCGACGCCGAGGGCATCGACATGGGCCCGTCGCCGACCGACGCCGCGCTCGCGGCCGACCTGGCGCTGCCGATCGAGGAGCTCGAGCTCACGGTCCGCTCCTACAACTGCCTCAAGCGCGAGGGCATCCACACCGTGGGTGAGCTGGTCGCGCGCAGCGAGGCCGACCTGCTGGACATCCGCAACTTCGGCGCGAAGTCCATCGACGAGGTCAAGGCGAAGCTCAACGGGATGGGTCTGGCCCTCAAGGACAGCCCGCCCGGGTTCGACCCGACCGCCGCCGCGGACAGCTTCGGCGACGAGGACGACCACGGCTTCGCGGAGACCGAGCAGTACTGAGCTTCGCCGCAAGGCGTTGCCGCCACCCGGGTCGACCGGCCCGGGTGGACTGACGCCGGTACCTGATCCGGCCGGCGCAGGAATATCAAGGAGAGAACATGCCCAGGCCCACCAAGGGTCCGCGCCTCGGCGGCGGCCCGTCCCACGAGCGGCTGATCCTGGCCGGTCTCGCGACGGCGCTGTTCGAGCACGGTCGCATCACCACGACCGAGGCCAAGGCGCGCCGGCTGCGTCCCGTCGCCGAGCGACTGATCACCAAGGCGAAGAAGGGCGACCTGCACAACCGTCGCCAGGTGCTCACCGTCGTTCGTGACAAGGGCGTCGTGCACACGCTGTTCGAGGAGATCGGTCCGCGCTACGCGAACCGCCCCGGCGGCTACACCCGCATCACCAAGATCGGCACCCGCAAGGGCGACAACGCGCCCATGGCGGTCATCGAGCTGGTCGAGGCGCTGACCGTGGCGCAGACCGCGGTCGGCGAGGCCGAGGCCGCCACCAAGCGCTCGGTCAAGGAGCAGGAGACCGCCAAGGTCGAGACGGCCAAGGCCGTCGAGACCGAGGACGCGCCCGCCGAGGCCGCCGAGGCCGAGGAGAGCAAGGACGCCGACAAGGCCTGAGCCGGGTCGGACGCTCCAGGCGTTCCGTATTCCTGTGCGAGCCCGTTCTCCGTCTGTGTACGGAGGGCGGGCTCGCGCCATGTCCGGAGGTGGATGACGTGGTGCGCTTGCGCATCGATCTGTCGTACGACGGCACCGAGTTCGCCGGGTGGGCCCGGCAGCGCGAACTGCGCACCGTGCAGGGGACGTTGGAGAGCGCGCTGACCACGGTGCTGCGGCTGGCGGAGCCCGCGCAGCTGACCGTGGCCGGGCGGACCGACGCGGGGGTGCACGCACGGGGCCAGGTGGCGCACCTGGACGTGCCCGACGAGGTGTGGGCCGACCTGGGCGAGGTGGCGCTGCGTCGGGTCACCGGGCGGTTGCCGCGGGATCTGCGGGTGCGCGACATCACCGTGGCGCCGGCCGGGTTCGACGCGCGGTTCGGCGCGATCTGGCGGCGCTACGCGTACCGGGTGTGCGACGCGCCGGGCGGGGTGGACCCGCTGCGCCGGGGCGACGTGGTGTGGCACGACCGGCCGTTGGACGAGGACCGGATGAACGAGGCGGCCGGCCGGCTGATCGGCGAGCACGACTTCGCGTCGTTCTGCCGCCGGCGCGAGGGGGCCACGACGGTGCGCTGTCTCCAGGACTTCTCCTGGGCCCGCGAGACGCCGACGGGGGCGGACGTGGGTCCGGCGTACCGACCGGTGATCGTGGCGACCGTGCGGGCCGACGCGTTCTGCCACAACATGGTGCGCTCGCTGGTCGGCGCGATGTTCGCGGTGGGCACCGGGCGCAAGCCGCCGGCCTGGCCGCTGGAGGTCCTGGGGCGCGCGGTGCGCGACTCGGGCGTGCATGTCGCGCCCGCGCACGGGCTCACCCTGGAGGAGGTCGCGTATCCGGCCGACGAACTGCTCGCGGACCGGGTGAGCGCCACCCGGCGGCGCCGCGACGGCAGCTGAGCGCGGGGCGGCCCCGCGCCGCCCCGATGTCGCTCAGCCCTGGATCTGCTCCAGCGCCTTGCGCCGGTTCTCGTCGTCGATCTGCTTGGAGATCGCCTCGCCGCGCGCGGTCAACGAGTTCCACAGGAACTTGTCCACGTCGTCCTGGGCCTGCGCCATGGTCTTGTCGTCGCCGACCGGGTCCTTGCCGTCGGCGTACCAGTCGAGGGTGAACAGGCCGTAGCGGCCCACCGAGTTGCGCAGCTTGCCGTGCTTTTGCTTCTTGGCGTCCAACACCTTGACCCCGGGACCGGCCAGCGGCAGCAGTTCGCCGCCGTCCTTGCCGTTCTTGACCGCGGCTGCCTTGTCCTCGGACGGGAACGAGGCGACCCCCGCGGTGGAGACCACCCCGTTGGGGCCGATCACCGCGAGCCGGATCAGCTGCGTGCACTGCCGGTCGCGGGCCGCGGCGCCGAGCTTGGCGTCGGTGCCGTCGGAGCACGTGTTGTCCAGCTTGCCCGCGGCCACCGAGTACTGCCGTCCGTTGACGGTGAACTTCTGGTTGGGGAACAACGATTCGACGGTGAAGGGCGCGGTGTCCAGGGCCGGGTCGGCGAGCACCGCGCGGGCGGGCGGCGGCGCCGGCACGGTCGGCGCCGGGCGGAACGTCGGCTTCTCCGGGGCGAACGTCGCGGCGGACGGACCGCCGGAGGTGCCGGGGCCGGCCTTCTTGTCGTCGTCACCGCCGGACAGCGTCATCGCGGCGGCGACCACGCCGCCGACCAGGGCGAGCCCGAGCACGGTGCCGCCCACGGCGAACATCAGCCTGCGTCGCCGGGCGGCCGAGTCCCGCTCCTCCGCCAACCGGCTCCAGTCCGGGCCGCTCGACCCGCCCGCGCCGCCGAACTGCTGTTGTCCTGCGGGCTGTTGGGCTTGCGAGGGGGGTTGCGCGAAGGGCTGTTGGGGCTGCTGTGGCGGCGGTTGCCCCTGGGATCCGTGCGCGTGCGAGGGGAACGGGTCCCAGGCGTGTTGCGGCTGCCCCGGCGTACCGGGCCCGCCCGGGCGTACGCTCCATGGGCGTTGCCCGTCGTCTCCGGGTGTTCCGACCCCCGACACATCCGCCCCCTGCAAGGAAATGACCCGCCCCGGCTCCCCATGTGCCGACGCTCCGGCCGTTCGGCGCATCGTATCCGTCACCGAAGCGGGAAGTGTCGGCGTGGCACGGTCGGAGCACTCCCGGCGATGGCTTACGCTGGAGAGGGGCATGAGCAAATCATCGCCCCATTGCTCGTTTTGACCGGCACCCCCTTGACCCGGTATTGTGCCGGTTCGTTGTGCGTATTGGCTTGCTTGAGTGGAGTCGGTACGCCGGGCCGCCGGCCACCGGAGTCCGCATGGTTCGGAATCATCTCCCGGACAGCCAGTCGGCATCCGTCAGCACACACTCACGAAGAAGCGAAGGCTATCGACCGTGCGCACGTACAGCCCCAAGCCCGGCGACGTCCAGCGTCAGTGGCACGTCATCGACGCGACCGATGTCGTGCTCGGCCGTCTGTCCACCCAGGCTGCTGCCCTGCTCCGGGGTAAGCACAAGCCGGTGTACGCGCCGCACGTCGACACCGGCGATTTCGTCATCATTGTGAACGCCGACAAGGTTCACCTGTCGGGCAACAAGCGCAGCCAGAAGATGGCGTACCGCCACTCCGGCTACCCGGGTGGCCTCCGCGCCGTCCGCTACGACGAGCTGCTGGAGAAGAACCCCGAGAAGGCCGTGGAAAAGGCCATCAAGGGCATGCTCCCGAAGAACACCCTGGGTCGGCAGATGTTGTCGAAGCTCAAGGTGTACCGCGGTTCCGAGCACCCGCACTCGGCGCAGCAGCCGGTTCCGTTCGAGATCACCCAGGTCGCGCAGTAGTCACGGCCACCGCCTGACGAACGAATAGTTTGAGGAGAACAGTGGCCGAGACCATTGCAGAAACCCCGATCGAGGAGACCGAGGGTCTTCCGCTCGAGAGCTACACCTCCGAGTCGCTCGCGTCGCGCTTCAGCGAGCCGCAGGCGGGCGCGGCCACCGGCCGCCGCAAGGAGGCCGTCGCGCGCGTTCGCATCGTGCCCGGCACCGGCAAGTGGAAGATCAACGGGCGTTCGCTCGAGGAATACTTCCCGAACAAGGTGCACCAGCAGCTGGTCAACGAGCCCTTCAAGGTGCTCGAGCTGGACGACCGCTACGACGTGCACGCCCGCATCCACGGTGGCGGCGTCTCCGGCCAGGCCGGCGCGCTGCGTCTGGGTGTGGCCCGTTCGCTGAACGAGGCCGACGTCGAGGCGAACCGCCCGGCGCTCAAGAAGGCCGGCTTCCTGACCCGTGACCCGCGTGCCACGGAGCGCAAGAAGTACGGTCTGAAGAAGGCGCGCAAGGCGCCTCAGTACAGCAAGCGCTAAACAGCCCGCAGCACCCTCTGCGGCTGTTCGCAGCGTCATCAGGCCCCGGGGGCACGGTTCGTGCCCCCGGGGCCTGATGCTTTTTTCCGGCGCACTCCTGGAGGAGTGACGCCGAGAGGTAGTGTCCGAGACATCCGGAATGTATGCGGGAGATCCAACTGTGGGACGACTCTTCGGTACGGACGGCGTGCGTGGCCTGGCGAATGGCCGGCTGACCGCGGAACTGGCGCTCGATCTGGCGGTCGCCGCCGCGCGGGTGCTCGGATCACGCGGCCGGGACGGGATTCCGCAATCAGGGCACGGCCGCAGGCCGTTCGCCGTGGTGGGTCGTGACCCGCGGGCGTCCGGGGAGTTCCTGGAGGCCGCCGTGGTCGCCGGGCTTGCGGGCGCGGGCGTGGACGTCTACCGCGCCGGCGTGTTGCCGACGCCGGCGATCGCCTACCTGACCGGGCTGCTCGGCGCGGACCTGGGCGTGATGCTCTCGGCGAGCCACAACGCGATGCCGGACAACGGGATCAAGTTCTTCGCGCGCGGCGGCCACAAGCTGCCCGACGAGGTGGAGGACCGGATCGAGGCGCTGCTCGGCACCGAGTGGGAGCGGCCGACCGGCTCCGCGGTCGGCCGGGTACAGGACCACCCCGAGGGTCACGAGCGCTACGTCGAGCACCTGCTGTCGTCCCTGCCGCACCGCCTGGACGGGCTCAAGGTGGTCGTGGACTGCGCCAACGGCGCCTCCTCGGCGGTCGCGCCGGACGCGCTGCGCCGGGCCGGGGCCGAGGTGATCGCGATCCACGCGGAGCCCGACGGCCTGAACATCAACGACAACTGCGGCTCCACGCACATGGACGCGCTCGCGGCGGCCGTGGTCGAGCACGGCGCCGACGCCGGCATCGCGCACGACGGCGACGCCGACCGGTGTCTGGCGGTGGACGCGCGCGGCGAGCTGGTCGACGGCGACGCGATCCTGGCGGTGCTCGCGCTGGCCATGCGCGACGGCGGGCATCTCGTGGACAACACGTTGGTGGCCACCGTGATGTCCAACCTCGGGCTCAGGCTGGCCATGCAGGCCGCGGGCATCAAGATGGTGGAGACCGCGGTCGGCGACCGCTACGTACTGGAGGCCATGCAGGCCTCGGGGCTCTCGCTGGGCGGCGAACAGTCGGGCCACGTGGTGCTGTTGGAGCACGCGACCACCGGCGACGGCACGCTGACCGCGCTGCGCCTGCTCGCGCGCGTCGCGGAGACCGGCAAGCCGCTGCACGAGTTGGCGTCGGTGATGACCCGCCTGCCGCAGCGGCTGGTCAACGTCGCCGGCGTGGACCGCACCCGGGTGCACACCACCCCCGAACTCGCCCGCGCCGTCGCGCTGGTGGAGGAGCGGCTGGGCGCCACCGGCCGGGTGCTGCTGCGTCCGTCGGGCACCGAGCCGCTGGTCCGGGTGATGGTCGAGGCCGAGACCCACGACCAGGCGCACGACGAGGCCGCGCATCTGGCCGAAGTGGTACGCACGTTGCTCGCGCTGGAGTAGCGCGGTCGAACCCGCGCGGGTTCACGACGACTCGGCGGCTCCCGGCGCGACGGCCGGGGGCCGCCGCTTGGTGCGTGCCGCCCGCAGGTTCCACAGGCCGCGCTGGACGAGCAGCGTCAGGGTGCCGGCGATGACGATGGCGACCAGGTTCAGGCCGAGTTGGCCCAGCGAGCCGCCCGCCTGCGCGTAGTCGGTGTACCAGATCGCCACCGCCGCGTTCGCGGCGGCGGGCACGGTGGTGACCGAGATCAGCACACCGATCAGCGCGCCGGACTTGGCGCTGGTCAACGAGAGCATGCCCGCGACACCGGCCAACATCGCGACCCAGAACGACAGCCAGTCCGGTTGATAGATGAACTCGGTGAGCGGGCGCGGGCGTTCCAGCATGTCTCGCTCGAACAGGCCGAGCACGCCCAGGAGCGCGGTGAAGGCCATGGTGGCCAGCATCGCGACCGGGAAGCCGATCAGCAGGGCGAGCCCGGAGCGGGCGGCGAGCCGGGGCCGGCGCTGTACCGCGGCCACGCACAGTCCGGCCAGCGGGCCGAACTCGGGACCGACCACCATCGCGCCGACGATCAGGATGGCGTTGTCGAGCAGCACGCCGCACGCCGCGATCATGGTGGCCACCGTCAAGAAGGCCAGGAACGTCACCGAGAGGGTGGACTCCTCGGAGGTGGCCTCCTCGATCTCCTCCCAGACCACGGAGTCGGCGCTCTCGCCCGGCGCGTCCCGCTCCGCCTCGTCGGCGGAGCGGGACAACATCACGTCCAGGTCCTCGAGCGCGATCGAGCCGTCCCGGTGCAGGTTCAGCGCGCGCAGTTCGGCGATCACCGAACTGGTGGCCTCACGGGCGAGGTCGCAGGAGATCACGTCGCCCGCGGGCTGTACCGCGGCGCCCGGCCAGATCACCAGGTGGGTGGCTCCGGGCTCGGTGAGCAGCAGGTCGCGCACGGCGGCGCTGCGCTCGACGGGGACGATCAGCCGAAGATGAAACATCCCGTGAAGGTACCCGGGTTCACAACTTCCGCAGCCGCAGTCGGCTCACCGCGTGTTCCGCGTCCTTTTGCAGCACCAGCGTGGCGCGCCCGCGGGTGGGGCGGATGTTCTGCACGAGATTGACCTCGTTGATCGTCGCCCACGTGTTCTCCGCGTAGCGCAGCGCGTCGTCGGGCGTCATCACCGCGTACTTGCGGAAGTACGAGGCCGGGTCGCGGAACGCGGTCTGGCGCAGCTTGAGGAAGCGCTCCAGGTACCAGCGGCGGATGTCCTGGGTGCGCGCGTCCACGTACACGCTGAAGTCGAAGAAGTCGGACAGCGCGAGCCGGGGGCGCCCGTCGGCGGTCGGCGACGCCGGTTGCAGCACGTTGAGGCCCTCGACGATCAGGATGTCGGGCCGGTGGATGGTCAGCCGCTCGTTCGGCACGATGTCGTAGGTCAGGTGCGAGTAGACCGGCGCGGTGACCTCGGGCTTGCCCGCCTTGACGTCGGCCACGAAGCGCACCAGGGCCCGCCGGTCGTAGGACTCGGGGAAACCCTTGCGGTGCATGATGCCGCGGCGTTCCAACTCCTCGTTGGGGTACAGGAAGCCGTCGGTGGTCAGCAGTTCCACGTGCGGATGGTCGGGCCAGCGGGCGAGCAGTTCGCGCAGGATGCGCGCGGTGGTGCTCTTGCCGACGGCGACGCTGCCGGCGACGCCGATCACGAACGGTATCCCCGGGTTCTCGCCGTTGCCCAGGAACGTGGTGAGCGCGCGACCCAGACCCCGGGTGGCGCCGACGTAGAGGTTGAGCAGGCGCGACAGCGGCAGGTAGACGTCGGAGACCTCGTCCAGGTCCACCACGTCGCCCAGGCCGCGCAGGCGCTCGAGTTCGTCCGCGGTGAGCGGCAGCGGCGTCCCGGCCCGAAGTCGGGTCCAGGCGGCGCGGTCGAGTTCGACGAAGGGGGACAGGTCGCGAGCCGGCCCCTGAGCCGCGAAGGAATGCACCCGCTCATTGTCGCCAGTGGGCGCGGGCCGCCCGTCGCCGGGCCGTCGAACGCCTTTCCGCCGGCCGGATGCGGACCCCGTAGGCTGGCCCCCATGTGCGGGATTGTGGGATATGTGGGCGCTCAATCGGCGCTGGATGTGGTCATCGGCGGGCTCAGGCGGCTGGAGTACCGCGGCTACGACTCGGCCGGGGTGGCCGTGCTCGTGGACGGGGCGCTGGTGAGCGAGAAGCGGGCCGGGAAACTGGCCAACCTCGTGGACGCGCTGACGCAGTCGCCGCTTCCGGTGGGGACGTGCGGCATCGGTCATACGCGGTGGGCCACACACGGCGCGCCCAACGACGTGAACGCGCATCCGCACCTGGACAACGCGGGCCGGGTCGCGGTCGTGCACAACGGGATCATCGAGAACTTCGCGGCGTTGCGGGCCGAGCTGACCGAGCGCGGGCACAAGCTGGCCTCCGAGACGGACACCGAGGTCGTCGCGCACCTGCTGGCCGAGGAGTTCCCGGGCGCGGGGCAGGACCTGGCCGAGGCGATGCGCCGGGTCTGCCGCCGCCTGGAGGGCGCGTTCACCCTGGTCGCGACGCATGCCGACGCCCCCGACGTGGTGGTCGGCGCGCGCCGCAACTCCCCGCTGGTGGTCGGTCGCGGCGTCGGCGAGAACTTCCTGGCGTCGGATGTGGCCGCGTTCATCGAGCACACGCGCGAGGCGATCGAGCTGGGTCAGGACCAGGTCGTGGAGCTGCGCCGGGACAGCGTCACGGTGACCGACTTCCACGGCGCGCCGGCGGCCTTTCGCGAGTACCACGTCGACTGGGATGTGTCGGCCGCGGAGAAGGACGGCTACGACTACTTCATGCTCAAGGAGATCGCCGAGCAGCCCAAGGCGGTCGGCGACACCCTGCTGGGCCGGATCGGCACCGACGGGCGCCTGGTGCTCGACGAGGTGCGGATCGCCGACGAGGTGCTGCGCGAGATCGACAAGGTGGTGATCATCGCCTGTGGCACCTCGTTCCACGCGGGCCTGATCGCCAAGTACGCGATCGAGCACTGGACCCGGGTGCCCTGCGAGGTCGAGCTGGCCAGCGAGTTCCGCTACCGCGACCCGATCCTGGACCGGCAGACGCTGGTGGTGACGATCTCGCAGTCCGGCGAGACGATGGACACCCTGATGGCCCAGCGGCATGCCCGCGAGCAGGGCGCCAAGGTACTGGTCATCTGCAACACCAACGGCTCGACGATGCCGCGCGAGGCGGACGCCGTGCTGTACACGCACGCCGGCCCCGAGGTCGCGGTGGCCTCGACGAAGGCGTTCCTGACCCAGCTGGTCGCGTGCTATCTGGTCGCGCTGTACCTGGGCCAGGTGCGCGGCACCAAGTGGGGCGACGAGATCACCGAGGTGATCGAGCAGCTCGCGGCGATGCCCGAGATGGTGGACAAGGTCCTGGACACCATGGAGCCGGTGCGCGAGTTGGCGCGATCGCTCAAGGACGCGGGCTCGGTGTTGTTCCTGGGCCGGCACGTGGGTTACCCCGTGGCCCTCGAAGGCGCGCTGAAGCTCAAGGAACTGGCGTACATGCACGCCGAGGGCTTCGCCGCGGGCGAGCTCAAGCACGGCCCGATCGCGCTGATCGAGGAGGGCCTGCCGGTGGTCGTGGTGGTCCCGTCGCCGCGCGGGCGCTCGGTGCTGCACGACAAGATCGTGTCCAACATCCAGGAGATCCGGGCCCGGGGCGCGCGCACCATCGTGATCGCCGAGGAGGGCGACGAGGCGGTCGTGCCGTACGCCGACCACCTGGTGCGCATCCCGGCCACGCCGGTACTGCTGCAGCCGCTGGTGTCCACGGTGCCGCTCCAGGTGTTCGCGTGTGAACTGGCCACGGCCAAGGGGCACGAGGTGGACCAGCCGCGGAACTTGGCGAAGTCGGTGACGGTGGAGTAGGGGGCGCGGGGGCTCCGGGCCGGAGTCGTGACGGTTAAGGCTCCGGGCCGGGGTCGCGGCGGTGGTAGGGCTCCGGGCCGGAGTCGCGACGGGAGTGAAAGGGTGGGCCGGGGTCGTGGTGGCGGCGGCGGCTTTTTATTGGGCGCTTCGCGCCGGCTCGCGAGGCACCGCTTTTCTGCTCCCCCGCTTCGCTCCTCCGCAGAAAAGCGGCACCCCGCTCGCGGCTGTGCGCCCCTCCGCTTCGCTCCGGGTCGCCCAGCCTAAAAAAACAAGCGGCGGCTCCGCCGCTCTCCGCGCTGCGCGCGTCGATCGCGTGGGCGGCCCTTCTCGTGGGCGCTGACGCGCCACGGGGGTGAGGGGCGGGGAGGCCAGGCTCGCGACACGACGCGGGTCCCGCCCCGCCTGGCCACCGCCGCGATGTGGGCCTTGCCCGGTGACCCGAGTCGTTGGTGCACCCCGTCGGCGCGTCAGCGCCCACGAGTGGGGCCGAGGTGGTGATCGACGCGCGAAGCGCGGAGAGCGGCGGAGCCGCCTTGTTTTTTTAGGCTGGGCGACCCGGAGCGAAGCGGAGGGGCGCACAGCCGCGAGCGGGGTGCCGCTTTTCTGCGGAGGAGCGAAGCGGGGGAGCAGAAAAGCGGTGCCTCGCGAGCCGGCGCGAAGCGCCCAATAAAAAGCCGCCGCCGCCACCACGACCCCGGCCCACCCCTGCCCTCCCGTCGCGACCGCGCCCACCCTTTCGCTCTCGTCGCGACTGTGCCTGCCGTCCTGCTCTCGCCGCGACCGCGCCCACCCTCCTGCTCTCGCCGCGACCGCGCCCACCCACCCGCTCTCGCCGCGACCCCGGCCCGCCCCTCCGCCCCCGCGCCCACCCACCCGCCCCCGCCGCGACCGCGCCCACCCACCCGCCCCCGTCGCGACCGCGCCCACCCTCCCGCTCCCGTCGCGACCCCGGCCCGCCCCTCCGCCCTCGCCGCGATCCCGACCCACCCACCCCTCCCACCCCCGCCCCGCCCCCTCCCGCCGATCAACCCAAGTGCGTATCCCCCTGCGCGATCAGCAGTTTGCGTAGCAAGTTGTTGAGCAGGTCGCGCTCGTCTGCGTCGAGTACGGCCAGGAAGCGTGCCTCGTTCTCGATGTGGCCGAGCAGGATGTCGTCCACGAGCCGGATGCCCTCCGGGGTCAGCTTGACCCGGACCGAGCGGCGGTCCTCCGCGCAGACCGAGCGCTCGACCAGGCCCTTGGCGGTGAGCTTGTCCACCCGGTTGGTGATCGCGCCCGACGTCACCATCGCCGAGCGCAGCAGCGTGCCCGCGCTGACCCCCTCGGCGCCGCCGGAGCGGCGCAGCGTGGCCAGCACGTCGAACTCGGAGAAGTCGAGCCCGTATCGGGCGAAGTAGGTCCGCAACGTCTGGTCGATGTGGCGGCGCAGTCGGTTCATGCGGCCGACTGCGGCCATCACGTCCAGCAGGTCGGGGTCGATCTCGGGGCGTTCACGGTGCCATTGGTCCCATACGTCATCAATTGCGTCGCGTCCTGTCATGGCTCCAATTTATCTCAACGCTCATCTACTTGACGCTCGCAGACCCTGGGTATTTACTTATCTCAACGTTGAGATAGTCAGTGCTCGTAAAACTAGCGTTGAGGTGAAGGTCATGGCGGTGCAGGGCGGTAGCAAGGGACTCGGTCGCCTGGGAATGCTCCTGGCGACGGCCGTGGCCCCGGCCACGTGGGGGACCACCTACCTCGTGACCACGCAGATGCTCCCGGCGGACCGGCCGCTGCTCGCGGCGGGCGTGCGGGCGCTGCCCGCGGGGCTGATCCTGGTCGCCCTGGCGCGCCGACTGCCCACCGGCGTGTGGTGGTGGCGCTCGTTCGTCCTGGGGATGCTCAACGTCGGACTGTTCTTCCCGCTGATCTTCGCCGGCGCCTACCGCCTGCCCGGCGGTGTCGCCGCCACGATCGGCGCGGTGTCGCCGCTGATCGTCGCGGGCCTGTCGTTTCTGATCCTGAAGGTGCGCACGCAGCCCCGGGTCCTGCTCGCCGGTGTCGGCGGGGTGATCGGGGTCGGCCTGCTGGTGCTCAGCTCGCAGGCGAAGATCGACCCGATCGGGGTCGGCCTGATGCTCGTCGCCACCACCTTGATGGCGGCCGGCGTGGTGATGTCGGCCCGCTGGGGTCGTCCCGAGGGCGTCTCGCTCCTGGCCACCACCGGTTGGCAGCTCACCGTCGGCGGCATGGTCATCGTCCCGCTGATGTTCGCCGTCGAGGGCATGCCGCCGGTGCCCACCGGCCGCAACCTGCTCGGCTTCGGCTACCTCGTGCTGATCGGCACCGCGCTCGCCTACGTCCTGTGGTTCCGCGGCATCGAGCGGCTCGGCGCCGGGGTGGCCTCCTTCCTCGGCCTGGTCAACCCGGTGATCGCCACGCTCGCCGGCCTGATCGTGCTGGGCCAGACGCTGACCCCGCTCCAGGTGCTCGGCCTGGTGATCGCCCTGGGCGCGATGGTGCTGGGTCAGCGGGCCCCCCGGCGCGCCCCCGCGGTGCGGCGGGTCGAGGCGCCGGTCACCATCGCCGGGCGGACTCGCACATCGGAGGTTGTCGAAGCCTCCTGAGCGGGCGGGGGTACGCCGCCACGAGCACCGCGCAGGACCGTTTCGCGAGCCGATCGGGCCGCGTCCCCGCCGGGGATGCGGCCCGGCCGCGTTGTCGGCGCGCGGTGCGCCGAGCCCGGGTCGGTGTGTGTCCTTCGGCGCCGTGCCCGGCAATAGGCTCGGGCCGTGATCATCGGTGTGGGTATCGACGTGGCGGACATCGCACGCTTCGGGCAGTCGCTGGAGCGCACGCCCGGACTGGCCGATCGGCTGTTCACCGAGGCGGAGCGGAACGTGCGTCCCGGACAGCCCCGCGGGGTCGCCTCGCTGGCCGCGCGCTTCGCCGCCAAGGAGGCACTGGCCAAGGCGCTCGGCGCGCCCGGCGGACTGCACTGGCTGGACGCCGAGGTGACCACCGAGGACTCCGGCCGCCCACTGCTGGCCGTCACCGGCACGGTAGCCGCGCGCGCCGCCGAGTTGGGTGTGATGCACTGGCATGTGTCGCTCAGCCACGACGCGGGCATCGCTTCCGCTGTCGTCATCGCCGAGGGCTAGGGGGTCGCCCATGCGCGCCGCACACACGGTCGAGCAGGTACGCGCCGCGGAGGCCGCGCTGCTCGCGACGCTGCCCGAGGGCACCCTGATGCGCCGCGCCGCGGCCGGGCTGGCCGGCACCTGCGTGCGCCTGCTCGACCGGGTCTACGGCGCCCGCGTGGTGCTCCTGGTGGGCAGCGGCGACAACGGCGGCGACGCGCTGTACGCGGGCGGCATGCTGGCCCGGCGCGGCGCGCGCGTGGACGCCCTGCTGCTCGCCCCGGACCGGGCCCACGCGGCCGGCCTCGCCTGGGCCCGGGCGGCCGGCGTACGGGCGCTGGACGCGGTCGACCCGGACCGCCCGGGCCTCGCCGGCCTGCTCGGCCGGGCCGACCTGGTCCTGGACGGCATCGTCGGGATCGGCGGCCGGGGCGCACTGCGACCGACGGCCGCCGCGCTGCTCGCCCGGGTGTCGGGGGCGATGGTGGTCGCGGTCGACGTGCCCAGCGGGGTGGACGCGGACACCGGCGAGGTCGCGGGCGCGGCGGTACGGGCCGATGTGACGGTCACCTTCGGCACCCACAAACCGGGCCTGCTGATCGACCCCGGCGCGGCCCACGCGGGGGTGGTGCACCTGGTCGACATCGGCCTCGGCCCGCACCTGCCGGAGCCGAATCCGACCGTGCTGCAACTCGACGACGTGGCCCGGCTGCTGCCCACCCCCTCGGGGGAGAGCGACAAGTATTCGCGCGGTGTGCTCGGCGTGGCCGCGGGCTCGCCCCGCTACCCGGGCGCGGCGGTCCTGGTGGTCGGCGCGGCGGTGCGCGGCGGGGTCGGCGCGGTCCGCTGCACGGGGCCGGCCGCCGTGCTCGGCCCGGTGCTCGCGGCCCACCCGGAGGCGCTGGCGACCCAGGCGCCCCCGGCGGAGGCCGGCCGGGTGCAGGCGTGGGTGGTCGGTCCCGGCCTGGACACCGACCCGGACGCCGAGGCGCGCTTCGCGAGCGTGCTGGGCGCGGAGGTGCCCGTGCTGGTGGACGCGGACGGCCTGACCCTGCTCGCCCGCTCCGCCCCCGGCACCCGGCCCGCCCCGGCGCTGTTGACCCCGCACGCGGGCGAGGCGGTGCGCCTGTTCGCCGCCGCGGGCGTCGAGGTCACCCGCGAGCGGATCGAGGCGGCGCGGTTGGAGCACGCGCGCCGGCTCGCCGCGCTGTACCGCTGCGTGGTCCTGCTCAAGGGCTCCACCACGGTGATCGCCGCGCCCGACGGCCGGGCCCGGGTCAATCCCACCGGCACCCCGCGCCTGGCCACCGCGGGCAGCGGCGACGTGCTCTCCGGCCTGGCCGGCGCGCTGCTCGCGGCCGGTCTGGACGCGCTGGACGCCGGCTCGGTGGCCGCCTGGCTGCACGGACTGGCCGCCCGGACGCTGCCCGGCCCGGTGACCGCGCCGGACCTGGTCCGGGCGCTGCCCGGGGTGTGGGCGGACGTCACCGGCACGTGAGGAGGACGCCGCCCGGGTTCGGGCCTGCCACACTGGGAGTCTTGAGCTCGGGGATCTTCCGGGCCCGGCGGCCGGCCGGGACCGCGCCCCGGACTCGTGTTCGATGATCGTCGTCGGAAGGACCACCTGCCCCATGCGTGCCGAAGCGCGGATCGATCTGGATGCGATTCGGGACAACATCGCGGCCATCCGGGCCCGGGTGGGGTCGGCGGCGGTGATGAGCGTGGTCAAGTCGAACGCCTACGGACACGGCATGGTCCCCTGCGCCCGCGCGGCCCGCGCGGGCGGCGCGACCTGGCTGGGCACCGCCGTGGTCGAGGAGGCGCTGGCGCTGCGCGCGGCGGGCGACACCGGCCGGGTGCTCACCTGGCTGTGGGCCCCGGGGGACGCCTTCGAGGACGCGGTGCGCGCCGACGTGGACATCTCGGTGAGCGGAGCGTGGGCGCTGCGCGAGGTGGTGGCGGCCGCCCGGGCGGCCGAGCGACCGGCGCGCGTGCACCTGAAGGCGGACACCGGCCTGGGGCGCAACGGCTGCACGCCCGCCGACTGGCCGGCCCTGGTCGACGCCGCGCTCAAGGCCGAGGCCGACGGCTCGGTCGAGGTGGTCGGCCTGTGGTCGCACTTCGCCTGCGCCGACGAGCCCGGACATCCGTCCGTGCCGGCCCAACTGGACGAGTTCGTGGCGATGCTCGCCCACGCCGAGGGCCGCGGGGTCACCCCCGAGGTGCGGCACATGGCCAACTCGCCGGCCACACTGCTCCTGCCCGACACGCACTTCGACCTGGTCCGGGTCGGCCTGGCCGGCTACGGCCTCTCGCCCGTGCCCGAGGTCGGCGGCCCGGCCGACTTCGGCCTGCGCCCGGCGATGACGCTGGCGGCGAACCTGGCCGGGGTCAAGCGGGTGCCGGCCGGCCACGGCGTCTCCTACGGGCACGCCTGGATCGCGCCGAGGGACACCAACCTCGCGCTGATCCCCACCGGTTACGCCGACGGCATCCCCCGCCACGCGAGCAACGTCGGCCCGGTCCAGGTGGCGGGGCGGCGGCGCACGATCGCGGGCCGGGTGGCGATGGACCAGTTCGTGGTCGACCTCGGCGACGACGAGGCGAGCGCGGGCGACGAGGCGATCCTGTTCGGCCCCGGCGACCGGGGTGAGCCCACCGCCGAGGACTGGGCGGTGGCGATCGGCACCATCTCCTACGAGATCGTCACCCGCATCGGCGCCCGGGTGCCCAGGGTCCACACCGGGACGGGCGCGTCGTGACCACCCCCCTGCCCGCCACCCCCGTGCCCGCCGCCTCGGGCGCCGGTCGCGCGCTCGGCCGCCGGGCCGGCATCCTCGGCGCCGCGGTCGGTGTGCTCGCGGCGGGCGCCGCCGCGGGCGTGGCGATAGAGCGCATGACGGTCGGCCGCGCCTTCCGCCGCCGTACCGAGGCCCAATTGGACGCGCTCGCCGAGTTCGGCACGCTGCGCGGCGAGCCGCACCTGATCACCGCCGATGACGGCGTCGAGTTGTACGCCGAGGTGGACGGCGACCGCGACGCCCCGGTGACGGTGGTGTTGTGCCACGGCTACTGCCTCGACATGGACTGCTGGCACTACCAGCGGGCCGCGTTGCGCGACGAATACCGGCTGGTGTTCTACGACCAGCGCAGCCACGGCCGCTCCGGTCGCGGCGCGCCGGAGACCTCGACGATCGACCACCTCGGCGCCGACCTGTACACCGTGCTCGGCGAGCTCGCGCCCGAGGGGCCCCTGGTGCTGCTCGGCCACTCGATGGGCGGGATGACCATCATGGCGCTCGCCGACCAGCACCCCGAGCTGTTCGGGGAGCGGGTGATCGGCGTCGCGCTGATGAACACGTCGGCGGGCCGCTGGGCGACGGTGACGCTGGGCATCCCGGCGGCCGGGGCCCGGTTGGTGCACCGGATCGCGCCGGGGCTGCTGCGTACCCTCGGCCGGCGCGCCGCGCTGGTGGAGGCGGGCCGGCGCGCGGCCCGCGACCTGGTGTACCTGTTCACCGAGCGATACGCCTTCGACTCGGAGGTGGACCCCACCCTGGTGCGGTTCACCGACCGGATGATCTCGGGCACGCCGATCGACGTGATCGCCGAGTTCTTCCCCGCGTTCGAGACGCACGACAAGCTGGCCGCGCTGCCGGCGCTGGAATCGGTGGAGACGCTGGTGGTGGCCGGGGAGGGCGACCTGATCGCGCCCGCCTCGCACAGCGAGGCGATCAAGGAGGCGCTGCCCGGTGCCGAGTTGCTGATCGTGCCGGACTCCGGACACCTGACCCCGCTGGAGCATCCGGAGGTGGTGAACGCGGCGCTGCGCGGGCTGCTCGCGCGTGCCACGAGCGCGCCCGGTGGGCGCGTCGGGAAATCCGGTGGGCGCGGGCGCGGCGAATCGTCCGCACCGGTCGGATTCGACGCGGGTCGGGATCCTGACGGAGAGTGATCCCGTGCAGGGGTCCCGAGCCGCGGGCGGATTCGGGACGACGGTGGGGTCCGAGGCGGTTCGGGCCGACGGACCGGCGTGGTGGGAGTGCTGAAGTGGTGCGAAGTGTGACCGTGACGGTCGCCGGCGGCGCGGACACGCGCGCGCTGGGCGCCCGGTTGGCGAAGGTGTTGCGGGCGGGCGACCTGCTGGTGTTGTCCGGCGGCCTGGGCGCGGGCAAGACGACCCTGACCCAGGGCATCGGGACGGGCCTGGGCGTGCGCGGCGCGGTGACCTCGCCGACGTTCGTGATCGCCCGCGTACATCCGTCCGAGGTCGGCGGCCCGGCCCTGGTGCACGTCGACGCCTATCGACTCGGCGGCTCCGCCGACGTCACCGCGGAGATCGACGGCCTCGACCTCGACGCCTCGCTCGACGAGTCGGTGACCGTCGTGGAGTGGGGCGAGGGCATGGTCGAGGACCTGACCGAGGACCGCCTGGAGGTGGCCATCGACCGTGACCACGCCGAGGCCGACCCGCTCGCGGCGAGCGCGGGCGACTTCGCCGGCGACGAGGTGCGCACGATCCGGGTGACCGGGATCGGGGCCCGCTGGGCCGGCGCCGACCTGGACGGGTTGGCGGGCTGACGCCCGGCGCCGGCGCGATCCGCCGGACAGGCCCCCGTCAGGTGCCCGCTCCCGGGGACTGGGAGGCGGGCGTCTCGGGCGGGTTCGGGGACCGGCTCGGCGGGCGCGTGGTCGCTCCGCCGCCGGTGGTCGCACCCGGCGAGGAGGTGCCGGTCGGCGCCGCGGTGGTCGGCGCGGTGGTGGTCGGCGGCGCGCTGCTCGCGGGCGCCGTCGTCGAAGGCGCCGTGCCGGGCGGCGGCGTACCGGTGCTCGGCGGCACCAGAGCGGTGTCGGGACCGCCGAGGCCGCCCTCGGTGTCCTCCGGGAAGTCGGCGACGCCGGCGCCGGCGAGCGCGGCGCGCATGTAGGTCGTCCACATCCGGGTCGGCAGGTTGCCGCCGTCCACCCGGGCCAACCCGGCGACCCCGGACAGGGACAGGAACGCGTGCGTGCCGGCGTCCTCGCGGAACATGCCCATCGAGGTGGCCAGGTCCGGGGTGTACCCGACGAACCAGGCCGAACGGTTGTCGTCGGTGGTGCCGGTCTTGCCCGCCGCCGGGCGGTTCAGCGCCTGCGCGCGAAATCCGGTGCCGTCGTCCACGACGCCGCGCAACACCCGGGTGACCGCGTCCGCCTGCCGGCTGTCGTAGGCGTCCTTGGCGTCGTGGTCCGGCAGGTCGATCGTGTCGCCGCCGCGGCTGAGCCGGTCCACCGGGTACGCGTCGTGCTGCTTGCCCTCGGCGGCGAAGGTGGCGTAGGCCGAGGCCATGTCCAGGGCACTGGGTGTGGAGGTGCCCAGCGAGACGGACGGTACGGGGCGCAATCCCGGCGTGGTCGCGGGCAGTCCCGCGTCCACCGCGGCCCGCACCACCCGATCGGCGCCCACGTCCATGCCGAGTTGGGTGTAGGCGGTGTTCACCGACCGGTCCATGGCCCGGGCCAGGGTGATCTGCCCGTAGCTCGCCCCGTCCTCGTTGCCGGGTTGCCACGGGACCCCGTTCTCGATCACCGGCTTGCCGTTCGGATAGCGGATCACCACGTTGTCGTTGCCGTTGTAGACCGTGGCCGGGGTGATCCGGACCCGTCTGCCGTCCGGGCCCTGCGCGCCGTCGCGCAGTCCGGCGGCGAGCACGAACGGCTTGAACGTGGAGCCGACCTGTACATCGCGGCGGGTGGCGTCGTTGACGAACTGTTTGACGTAGTTCGGGCCGCCGTAGACCGCGACGATGCGCCCGGTGGCGGGCTCCACGGACGCGGCGGCCACCCGCACCCCGACGTCGACGGAGCGGTCGGCGGGGTCGAGCGACTGGGCGAGTTGGTCCTGGACGGTCTTGTACAGCGTCTCGGTCTTGTGCCTGTCGAACGTGGTGGTGATCGCGTAGCCGCCCGCGTCGAGCCGGACCTCGTCGACCACCTTGTGGTCGAGCAGGTAGCGCTTGGCCATCTCGACCAGGTAGCCGTTGACCCCGGCCAGGTTGGCCGCCGGGCGAGGATCGACCGGCTCCGGGAAGACGATGCCGGCGCGCCGCTCGGGGGTCAGCCACTTCTCCTTGACCATGCCGTCGAGCACGTAGTTCCACCGGGCGAGGATGCGCCGCCGCCCCGACTCGCCCGCGTTGCGCACGTCGTTGGCGCTCGGCGCGTTGAGCAACACCGCGAGGTAGGCGCCCTGTTCGACGGTGAGCTGCCCGACGTCCACGCCGTAGTACGCCTGGGCGGCGGCCTCGACGCCGTAGGCGCCGCGCCCGAAGTACACGCTGTTGAGGTAGCCGGTGAGGATGTCGTCCTTGGGCACGGTGCGGTCGAGCTTGACCGCGATGATCGCTTCCTTGAACTTGCGGCCGAGGGTCTGTTCCTGGGTGAGATAGACGTTCTTGACGTACTGCTGGGTGATCGTCGAGCCGCCCTGGAGGCCGCCTCCGCCGCCGGCGAGATTGCTCAGCAGGGCGCGGACGGTGCCGGTGATCGAGACCCCGGAGTTCGAGTAGAACGAGCGGTCCTCGGCGGCGAGCACCGCGTGTTGCACGTCGATCGGGATCGCGGCCAGCGGCACCGCCTGCCGGTTGGTGGCGCCGGTGCGGGTGATCTCGGTGCCGTCGCTCCAGTTCCAGACGTTGCTCTCCTGCCGGGCCTGCGCGTTGACCGTCTCGGGAACCGGGGTGATCGCGTAGACCAGGCCCACGGCGGCGAACAGGCCGGAGAGCGCCAGGAGCAGCAGGGTGAGCAGGTGCTTGAACGAGGGCAGCCAACGGCGCGGACCCCGGCGATTGCTCCGGGGATAGTCGAACAGCCTGCGCCGGGGAGTCGGCCCCTGGACGTCACCGGGACCGCTCGGACCGGAGGAGTCGTGCGCCACGCCGCCCACCTGTTCCTCGGTGCCATTGCCCTGACGGCCCCACCGGCCGCCCGCGTGCGCCCGGTGGGGCCGGTGTGACCGGAGGGATCATCGTCCCGATGATATGTGGGCAAAGCCGAAGAAAGGCCGCCGAATCGGACAATGGTGGGCGTGGCGTGGCGGGCCCGAACGGTTCAGGGCACCGCGGCGGGGCCCAGGGCACCGCGGCGGGGCCCAGGGCACCGCCGCCTGGGCCCGGCGCGTCGCGACCGGGGCTCAGGGCACCACGATGACGGGTGTGCCGACCGGGGCGAAGTTCCACAGCGCGACGCCGTCGTCCGGCTTCGAGCGGATGCCCGCGCTCTGCTTGGCGGGCGGTGCGGAGGTGCGCGGACGGGCGGTGCCGGTGGGGGAGGGGCCGGGCTTGGCGCCGCCGTCGATCTGCTCCAGCGGGGTGTCCGTGGCCGCGAAGCCGAGCGGCACGCCCTGCACCGCGCCGAAGCGCACGGAGTAGGTGATCCGCAGGCCGTCGCTGCCGGTCTGCGCCTCCTCCTTCTTCAGCGTCACCTGGAACGTGCCCGGCTGCGGCTTGATCGGCGCGGCGGCCACCGGATACTCGCGCAACATGCGCTCGGCCTCGTCGACCAGCCAGACGTGGCTGTCCTTGAGCGAGTAGACGACCCGCTTGCCGGTGCCGGAGTTGGCGGGCACCGCGGGCGGGACGTAGACCGGCGCCACGGGCGCCCCGGAGGCGCCGGAGGGGGTCGGGGTGCTCGTGCGCGCTATCCCCCGATTCTCCGGTGCGGAGTTCGCCGCCTGGACCGCGAGGAAGCCGACGCCGACCAGCGCGGCGATGGTGATGCCCGCGACGGCCACGCCCGGGTTGAGCCGCTTCGCCATTGCCTTGGGTCCCTCTTCCGCCGTGTGTCGGCCTCCATGGTGCCGGCAGCCGGTGTCCCCGCGTCGGAGCCGGGTCGGCTTTTCCTCGCGAACGCGTCCCGGGAGGCGGCGGCGGGCGGGCCCGCGCCGCGCGGTCGGTAGCCTGGTGCCGTGCTGCTGCTCGCCTTCGACACCGCCACCCCGGCCGTCACGGTCGCCCTCCACGACGATTCCCGCGTGCTCGCCGGTTCCACCCGGATCGACGCGCGCCGGCAGGGCGAGTTGCTCGCGCCCGGGATCGTCGACGTGCTCCGGGCGGCGGGACGCACCCGCGCCGAGCTCACCGACATCGCGGTCGGCGTCGGCCCCGGGCCGTACACCGGCCTGCGGGTGGGCATCGTGACCGCGCTCGCGCTGGGCGACGCGCTCGGCATCCCCGTGCACGGCGTCTGCACCCTGGACGCGCTCGCGTACGCCGCCGGCCGCGACGCCACCGTCGCCGGGCCGTTCACGGCCGCGACCGACGCGCGCCGCAAGGAGGTCTACTGGGCGCGGTACGACGACGCCCACACGCGCGTCGAGGGACCGTCGGTGGACCGCGCCGGCGACCTGGCCGCGACCGTCACCGCGCTGCCCGCCGTCGGCGCGGGCGCCGCGCTGTACCCGGACTCGTTCGCGGACGTGCGCGGCCCCGAACACCCGGACGCCGCCGCACTCGCGGCGTTCGCCGTCGAACGCCTGACCGCCGGCCTCGCCCTGCTCCCGCCGGAGCCCCTCTACCTGCGCCGCCCCGACGCCCAGGTCCCCGCCGGCTACAAGGCCGTCACCCCCGCGGGGCCCCCGCCCGGGGCGTAGCCCCGCCGGGATCCGCCGGGCAGGCCCTAGACTTCCCGCATGGAATTCGGGTCTCGCCTGCGGCGGATGCGATGGTGGGACATCGAGGCCGTGATGCGACTCGAACACGAGTTGTTCGCCGAGGACGCGTGGTCGGCGGGCATGTTCTGGTCCGAGTTGTCGGAGCCCGAGATGCGGCACTACGTGGTCGCCGAGGACGAGACCGGCGGCCTGGCGGGATATGCCGGGCTCGCGGTGATCGGCGACGAGGGCGACGTGCAGACCATCGGGGTGCGTCGCGATCGGTGGGGCACGGGCCTGGGCGCGCTGCTGTTGACCGAACTGCTCGACCTGGCCGTGGCCCGCGGCTGCCGGGACGTACTGCTCGAGGTGCGGGTGGACAACGCCCGCGCGCAGGCGCTGTACGAGCGCTTCGGCTTCAAGGGGATCGGCGTGCGCCGGGGCTACTACCAGCCCGCCAACGTGGACGCGTTGGTGATGCGCTGCGATCTGAAGGAACGTCGGGAAGGAACGGCCACCGGTGGCTGACGAACCACTCGTCCTGGGCATCGAGACCTCGTGCGACGAGACTGGCATCGGCATCGTGCGCGGCACCACGCTGCTCGCCGACGCGGTCGCCTCCAGCGTCGACGAACACGCCCGGTTCGGCGGTGTGGTGCCCGAGGTCGCCAGTCGCGCGCACCTGGAGGCGATGGTGCCGACGGTGCGGCGCGCGCTCGCCGACGCGGGCGTCACGATGGGCGACATCGACGCGATCGCGGTCACCTCGGGACCCGGCCTGGCGGGCGCGCTGCTGGTCGGCGTCGCCGCTGCCAAGGGCTACGCGGTCGCCCTCGACAAGCCGCTGTACGGCGTCAACCACCTGGCCTCGCACGTGTGCGTGGACCAGCTGGAGCACGGCAGACTGCCCGAGCCGTGCATGGCGCTGCTGGTCTCCGGCGGGCACTCCTCGCTGCTGCTCGTGCCCGACATCACCTCCGACGTGCGCCCGCTGGGGTCGACCATCGACGACGCGGCGGGCGAGGCGTTCGACAAGGTCGCGCGGGTGCTCGGACTCGGCTTCCCGGGCGGGCCGGTGATCGATCGGTGGGCGCGGGAAGGCGACCGCGCCGCGATCGCCTTCCCGCGCGGGCTGACCGGTCCGCGCGACGCGCCGTTCGACTTCTCCTTCTCCGGCCTCAAGACCTCGGTCGCGCGCTGGGTCGAGGCCCGGCAGCGGGCCGGGGAGAGCGTGCCGGTGGCCGACGTGGCGGCCTCCTTCCAGGAGGCGGTGGTCGACGTGCTCACCCGCAAGGCGATCCGGGCCTGCAAGGAGAACGGCGTCGAGCACCTGATGATGGGCGGCGGCGTGTCCGCCAACACCCGCCTGCGGGCGCTGGCGCGGGAGCGCTGCGACGCGGCCGGGATCGTGCTGCGCGTGCCGCGACCGGGCCTGTGCACCGACAACGGCGCGATGGTCGCCGCGCTGGGCGCCGAGATGGTCGCCCGCGGCCGGGCCCCCTCCACGCTGTCCATCCCGGCCGACTCGTCGATGCCGGTCACCGTCTCGCAGGCGGTGTCCTGACCATGGCGATCGCGGCGATGTGGGAGGCCAGGACCGAGCCCGGCGACGGTTCGGCGCTGGCCGCGTGGGTGCACGAGGCGGCGCTGCCCACCGTGGTCGACGCGCCCGGCCTGGAGCGGATCGAGGTGTTCGCCGCCCCGGACGGACCCGACGGGGACCGCGTGGTGGTGATCGCGCTGTGGACCGGCCCGCCGGTGGCGCTGCCCGAGCCGCCGACCGCCCTGGTCGCCCGGCCGCCGCACACCTGGAATTTCGAACGGCTCAGCGTCGGGCCCTGAAAGGCCCCGCCCCCGGTCGCGCCCCCGGTCCCGCCTCGTCCGCGCAACACTCGACCCGCGTCCGACGAGGAGGCCATTCGCAAGCCGGACGCGGGTCGAGTGCCTTGGCTGATGGCTGCGCGCCGCCGCACGTGCCATTGGCCTTGCCGGGAGTGTGCCCAGCTCATCGGCCGCTCAACAGTTCTTCGACAGTCCCTTGAACAGGGCTTGTCCGGACCGTGACAGGCCGCCGCCCCGCGTAGCGTGGGCGCGGGTGGATCGGGCGAACGGTCCAGGCGACGGAAGGGCCGGCGACAGTGGTGCATGGAACGGTACAAAAGCGGCGAGGCGTCTTCGCCTCGGCCGGCGTCGGCCTGGCCGGCGTGCTGCTGCTCGCGCTGACCGGCTGCGGCGGATCCGACGGCACGTCGTCGGTCGAGGCCACGCGGGCACCCTCCGGCGGCACCTCGACCACCGCCGCCAAACCGGCGCCCGCGGCCAAGCCGGACACCCCCGGCGCCGACCCCGCCGCCCTCGCCGCGAAGTGGAACCTGAAGCCGTTCGCCGCGCCGCCCGCCCCGCCCGCGGACAAGCCGATCAAGGGGGGCGGGCCCAAGCCGCCGATGGTGGAGAAGATCCCCACGCAGGAAAAGATCGTGTTCATCACGATCGACGACGGCGCGGAGAAGGACCCCAAGTTCCTGGACATGATGCGGGACCTGCGCATCCCGGTGGCGATGTTCCTCAACGACACCTACGTGCGCCAGGACCCGGAATACTTCCGCAAGCTCCAGGACCTCGGCGCCACCGTGCAGAACCACACGCTCTCCCACCCCGATCTGAAGACCCTGGGCGCCGACGCGCAAAAGCACCAGATCTGCGGCCAACAGGACCGGCTCGGCGAGCTGTACGGCAAACGCCCGACGCTGTTCCGGCCGCCCTACGGCAACTGGAACGCGACCACGCAGACGGTGGCCGGCGGTTGCGGCGGGATCGGCGCGATCGTCAAGTGGCAGGAGTCGATGCAGATCAACGACATGCAGTACGTGGGGGAGAAGAAGCTGCACCCGGGCGACATCATCCTGGCCCACTTCCGCGGCCCGAGTGAGCTCAAGGGCACCACGATGACCGAGATGTTCGGCAACATGCTGCGCAAGATCCAGGCCCAGGGCTTCACGATCGCGCGCCTGGAGGACTACATCGGCTGAGCCGAGGAGCGCCTCGGCCGGGCCCGGGTCATCCGGTGCCGGACACCGGACGACCGATCAGCATCGTGGGCGCGCCCGCCACCCGGGTCAGCAGCACCGTGGCCGCGTTCGGGCCGGTGGGGCGGACTCGGCGGCGGACCTCCTCCGGCTCGACCGCCGAGCCGCGCTTCTTGACCGTCAGGGTGCCGACGCCGCGCTCGCGCAACAGGGCCTTGAGCCGCTTGAGGTTGAACGGCAACACGTCGGTGATCTCGTACACGCTCGCGAACGCGGTGGCCACCAGCCGGTCCGAGGTCAGGTAGGCGATCGTCTCGTCCACCAGGTTGCCGTTCACCGACTCGGCGACCTCGGACACCAGATGGGCCCGGATCACCGCACCGTCCGGCTCGTAGAGGTAGCGGCGCATCGGGCCCACCGGCGCCTGCCGGACCGACCCCGAGGTCAGTTCGGCGCCGCCGGGCAGCAGGGTGGCCCGCAGGCCGGCCCGGGCGAGCCCGCCCCACCACAACACCGCCTCCTTGACGTCGCCGCGGTCGGAGACCCACTCCGCCTCCATGCCGGCGGGCACGATCTCGTGCGGGATGCCGGGGGCCACCTTGGCCGCGCCGGCGGGGACACGGGCGGCGAGGGTGGTCAGGAACGAGAAGGGCGGCGCGTACGACTCGGGGTCGAAGGTGCGGCCGCGGGCGGTACGCCGGGCCGGGTCGATCAGCGCCGCGTCGTAGCCGGACGGGTTCACCTCGGTCGCGTCCGCGCACTCGACCGTGAGCAGGTCGGCCAGGCCCAGCGCGTCGGCGTTGGCCCGGACCACCGCGCAGGTCGGCGGATCGAGATCGACCGCGTGCACCGCGATCCCGGCGCGGGCCAGCGCGAGGGCGTCGCCGCCGATGCCGCAGCACAGGTCAATCGCCCGGCGGACGCCGGCCGCGGCCAGCCGGGCGGCCCGGTGGTCGGCCACCGAGGTCCGGGTGGACTGCTCCAGGCCGTTGGGCGTGAAGAACATCCGGTCCGCGTCCGCTCCGAACTTGGCCCGGCCGCGCTGCCGCAACCGGGACTGGGTGAGCGCGGCGGCGATCAACTCCGGCGGATGTTCCCGACGCAACCGGGTGGCCAGCGACAACTCGTGCGCGGCGTCGTGATCGGCCAGCAGATCGAGCAGGGAGCGGCCCTCGTCGGTCAGCAGCGCGGCGAGGGCTTCGATGGCGTCGGTGTGCACACGGCCATTCTCGCCGAGCGCCCCACCCCCACCGATCCGCGGCCCACCGGTATGAAGAACGCTCGCGACGCGCTGAATCTGGCACTCTGGTTGACGGAGTGCTAACCGCCACCTAGTGTCTGTGCTGGCACTCTCCCCATGAGTGTGCCAGTGCGATACGAGCAGGTCCGGCACCCGCGACGACGGATCTGTCCCGCTCGCCGACAGACATTTTTCCGTGAGATCTCCGAAGGGGGAGGTCGCATCGTGACGACCGCCAACACCAAGGTTGCCATCAAGCCGCTCGAGGACCGCATCGTGGTTCAGACGCTTGAGGCCGAGCAGACCACCGCGTCGGGTCTCGTGATCCCGGACACCGCCAAGGAGAAGCCCCAGGAGGGCGTCGTCCTGGCCGTGGGCCCGGGTCGTTTCGAGGACGGTCAGCGTCTGCCGCTCGACGTCGCCGTCGGTGACACCGTGCTGTACAGCAAGTACGGCGGCACCGAGGTGAAGTACAACGGCGAGGAATACCTCGTTCTCTCGGCCCGCGACGTGCTCGCGATCATCGAGAAGTGACATCGCGCTGACGCGCCGGAACCGGTGACGGTTCGACGACCCCGCCCCGGATCGCCCTGCCCTCGCGGCCGGTGGACCCGGGGCGGAGTCGGTTGTACGACGTCGAAAAGCAACCTTTAAGGACGAAGACCCTCATGGCGAAGATCCTCCAGTTCGACGAGAAGGCCCGGCGGTCGCTGGAGCGCGGCGTCAACGCGCTGGCCGACACCGTCAAGGTCACGCTCGGCCCCAAGGGCCGCAACGTCGTGATCGACAAGAAGTTCGGTGCCCCGACCATCACCAACGACGGCGTGACCATCGCCCGTGAGGTGGAGCTCGAGGACGCGTACGAGAACCTTGGCGCGCAGCTCGCCAAGGAGGTCGCGACCAAGACCAACGACATCGCGGGTGACGGCACCACCACCGCGACGGTGCTCGCCCAGGCGCTGGTGCGCGAGGGTCTGCGCAACGTGGCCGCCGGCGCGGCCCCGATGGACCTGAAGAAGGGCATCGACCTCGCCGTCGCCGCCGTGTCCGAGCAGCTGCTCGGCACCGCCCGCGCCATCGACGGCAAGGAGGACATCGCCGCCGTCGCCGCGCTGTCCGCCCAGGACAAGCAGATCGGCGAGCTGATCGCCGAGGCCATGGACAAGGTCGGCAAGGACGGTGTGATCACCGTCGAGGAGTCCCAGACCATGGGTCTGGAGCTGGAGTTCGCCGAGGGCCTCCAGTTCGACAAGGGCTACCTGTCGCCGTACATGGTCACCGACCAGGAGCGTATGGAGGCCGTCCTCGACGACCCGTACATCCTGATCCACCAGGGCAAGATCTCGGCCATCGCCGAACTGCTGCCGCTGCTGGAGAAGGTCATCCAGGCCGGCGCGTCGAAGCCGCTGCTGATCGTGGCCGAGGACGTGGACGGCGAGGCGCTGTCCACCCTGGTCGTGAACAAGATCCGCGGCACCTTCAACGCGGTCGCGGTCAAGGCCCCGGGCTTCGGCGACCGCCGCAAGGCGATGCTGGAGGACATGGCGATCCTGACCGGCGGTCAGGTCATCGCCCCCGAGGTCGGCCTCAAGCTCGACCAGGTCGGCCTGGAGGTGCTGGGCAGCGCCCGTCGCATCACCATCACCAAGGACGCCACCACCCTCGTGGACGGCGCCGGCGACGGCGCCGCGATCGCCGACCGGGTGAAGCAGATCAAGCGTGAGATCGAGTCCACGGACTCCGACTGGGACCGCGAGAAGCTGCAGGAGCGGCTCGCGAAGCTGGCCGGCGGCGTGTGCGTGATCCGCGTGGGCGCGGCCACCGAGGTCGAGCTCAAGGAGAAGAAGCACCGTCTCGAGGACGCGGTCTCCGCGACCCGCGCGGCCATCGAGGAGGGCATCGTCGCCGGCGGCGGCACCGCCCTGGTGCACGCGGCCTCGGTGCTCGTGGACAACCTGGGCCAGACCGGCGACATCGCGACCGGCGTCTCGGTCGTGCGTCGCGCCGTGGTCGAGCCGCTGCGCTGGATCGCCGAGAACGCGGGCCTCGAGGGCTACGTGATCGTCAACAAGGTGCAGGAGCTCGGTGTCGGGCACGGCTTCAACGCCGCGACCGGCGAGTACGGCAACCTGGTCGACTCGGGCGTCATCGACCCGGTCAAGGTGACCCGCTCCGCGCTGCAAAACGCCGCGTCCATCGCGTCGCTGCTGCTCACGACCGAGACCCTGGTCGTCGAGAAGCCGGCCGAGGAGGAGCCCGCCGGGCACAGCCACGGCGGCCACGGCCACGCGCACTAGTCCCACGCGCACCGGTTCCGCGCGCCCGGACTCCCGGGCACCGGTTCCACCCCGCACGTCCCCGACGGGCCCGACCGCATCCCCGCGGTCGGGCCCGTCGGCCTTTTCGCCGCCGGCCCGATCTGCGAGAGTGCCCGAGCCCGATAACTGACGGACCGTCAGCCGCCGGGTGCGGCCGATCCCGTCGAGCAGCACGAAGGAGACACATGGGTACCTACGCGATCACCGGCGCGGCCTCCGGCCTGGGCGCCGCGACCAAGGCCCGGCTCGAGGCGGACGGGCACCGGGTGATCGGCGTCGACCTGCGCGACGCCGACGTCACCGTGGACCTGGGCACGGCCGAGGGGCGGGCCGAGGCGATCACGCGGGTCACCGAGCTGTCCGGCGGCGTGCTCGACGGCTTCGTGCCGTTCGCGGGCCTGGCCGCGGCCACCGGTCGGTCGGGCGCCCTGCTGGTGTCGGTGAACTACTTCGGCGCGATCGTGCTCCTGGAGGGGCTGCGTCCGCTGCTCGCCGCGGGCGACGGTGCCTCGGTCGTGCTGATCAGCTCGAACTCCACGACGGCGCAGCCCAACTGGCCGGTCGAGGTGGCCGACGCGTGCCTGGCCGGGGACGAGGCGGGGGCGAGCGCGGCCGCCGAGGCGTTCGGCGAGTTCGCGGCGCTCCAGGCCTACCCCGCGACCAAGGCGGCGCTCGCCTGGTACGCCCGCACCCGGTGCGCCGAGTACATCGCCGACGGTATTCGGCTCAACGCGATCGCGCCGGGCCTGATCGAGACCCCGATGACGGCCGAGGGGCGCACCGACCCGCTGACCGCCGAGGGCATGGAGATGTTCCTGAACACCATCCCGGCCGGTCGCGGCGGCCGACCCGAGGAGATAGCCGCGCTGGTGGCGTTCCTGCTCGGCGGCGAGTCGGGCTTCTTCGTCGGCTCCGTGGTCTTCTGCGACGGCGGCACCGACGCCTCCTTCCGGGGCAAGGACTGGCCGAAGGTGTGGGAGATGGACATGACCGCCTCCCAATAACGGGCCGAATCCTCCCGCGCGTCCCGTGCCGACACGTGTCGGCACGGGACGCGCGGGACCGACCCGCGTCGACGTTCGGCGGCCCGCCCCCGGGCTTGGGGACGGGCCGCCGAACGTGTTTCGCGATGGTGTTGTCGGGCTTCGCCGTCGGGCGGGAGGCGAGGCGCGGGTGCCCGCGTGGGCCGTTGCCCGAAGGTCAGTGCGTCACGGACGCGCCGCTCGCCGCGGCCGCCCGTTCCGCGGCGACCCCGTGCCGGCGGTCGCTGTCGAGTTCCACCCGTTCGTCCTCGGTGAGCCCGCCCCATACGCCATACGGCTCGCGCACCTTGAGCGCGTGCGTGGCGCACTGGCGACGGACCGGGCACCGCATGCAGACTTCCTTGGCCGAAGCCTCCCGGGCGACCCTGGCGGCGCCTCGCTCGCCTTCGGGATGGAAGAACAGTGCGCTGTCGACTCCGCGACAGGCTGCCGACAGCTGCCAGTCCCACAGGTCGGCGTTGGGGCCGGGGAGTCGCGAGAAATCAGCCATGACTCGTCCCTCTTGCTTATCGCGTACGAGTGATCGGTGAGCAGGGATGCCACCTCTGGTGCGGACCGTGCAGAACAGTCGTGATCAAGCGATCAGAAGTAGGTGCGACTGTGTCACGAAATGATCAGTTCCAATCCTAATTCCGACTTATGCATCGAATCTCGAAAAAATTACCCAGGCTGGGCTCGGCGGCGGGAGTATCGGGCGAATCGGGGTGATGTGGTGCGAATGGGCATGATGGGCATGGAGGGGCATTCGGGGCTCGGGGCAGCGGGGAGCCGGGATGCGGGCCGACTCCAGGGTGGGGTGGGTCGGCCGGGCTTCACCCTTGCGTGTCCTTCGGGACGGTCGCCTCGTTGTGGTGGCGGCGGAGCGGAACTCCCCCCGTAACCCTTTCGAGTGATGCTCGTTGGGGTGGGTGAAGCGGTTGGCGATGAGGGCGGTCGGGACGGGATCCCGAGCCACCGATCCTCGGGACCGCCGCAAAGGAAACGGTACGTACAGGCGTGGAGGCTCAACGTGACGCGGATCCACTGCGGAGGCCGGCGATGACGACCGTCCTGGTCTGCGACGATTCCCCGCTGGTTCGGGAGACCCTGCGGCGGGCGGTGGCCACGGTCCCCGGCGTCGAGAGGGTGACGACGGCCACGAGTGGCGAGGAGGTACTGCGGCGCTGGGGCGCGGAGCGGTCCGACCTCGTCCTCATGGACGTGCGGATGCCCGGGCTCGGCGGCGTCGAGGCGGTGCGCCGCCTTTTGGCCGGCGACCCCGGCGCACGGGTGATCATGCTGACGATGGCCGAGGACCTGGACGGGGTGGCCCTCGCGGTCGCCGCCGGGGCTCGGGGATATCTGCACAAGGACGCGTCGCGCGCGGAACTGCGCGCGACCGTCTCCCAGGCGCTCGCCGACCCGACGTGGCGGCTGGCGCCCCGGCGGTTGCGCTCGCCCGACATGGGCGTGGCGCCGACCCTGACGGCACGGGAGATCCAGGTGCTCGAGGGCATGAGCCACGGGCGCAGCAACGCCGAGATCGGGCGCGAGTTGTTCCTGTCGGAGGACACGGTCAAGACCCACGCCCGACGCCTGTTCAAGAAGTTGGGCGCGTCCGACCGGGCACACGCGGTCGCGCTGGGATTCCGGTGGGGACTCGTGCGATGACGAACGTCCGCGAGGACCTCCCCGAGCGCGAGGGCCCGGGGGTTCGTCCGGGCGGGCACGGTCGGTGGGGACTTGTGCGATGAGGCGGGTGCCGACGGCCCCCGACGGGCGAGGGTCCGTGCGGTGAATGCCGTTGCCCGGGGGGCCGGATGAGTCCCCCGGGTCGGCACGGCCGGAATTCGGTCGCCGATCCCTGCATACTGAATGGCATGGGTGGGACCCCCGAGCGAATGCCGGACGAGTCGTACGAAGCACACGCGCACGCCGACGACGGCATGCGTGCCGTCGTCGTCCGCGCGGTCCAGGGGGATGTGCAGGCGACCGACGAACTGCTCGCCTACGTCCGACCGCTGGTGTTGCGCTACTGCCGGGCCCGGCTCGGCCGGGTCTCCGGCGCCGAGCACGCGGCCGACGACGCCGCGCAGGAGGTGTGCCTGGCGGTGCTCTCCGCGCTGCCGCGATATCGCGACGAGGGGCGCCCGTTCGAGGCGTTCGTGTTCGGTATCGCGGCACACAAGGTGGTCGACGTGCAGCGCGCCGCGATGCGCGGCGCGGTGCCCACCTGCGATCTGCCCGAGGCGGTGGACGACCACCCCGGGCCCGAGGACCAGGTGGTGCGGCGCAGCGACGCCGCGCACGCGCGCGCCCTGCTCGGCAGACTGCCCGACAACCTGCGCGAACTGCTCGTGCTGCGGGTCGCGGTCGGGTTGTCCGCCGAGGAGACCGGGCGGGCGATGGGCATGTCGCCCGGTGCGGTGCGGGTCGCCCAGCATCGCGCGCTGACCCGCCTGCGGGCGTTGGCGGGCGAGGAGAAGACCGCGTGAGCGGCGGCGGTGTGCGGTTCGGCGGCCGATCCGGCACCGCCGACCTGGGTCTGCTGCGCCAGGACGACGAGCTCGTGGAGCAGTTGCGCCGGCGGCGCCCGCTCCCCGTCCAGGACCGGATCGTCGGCTTGTTCGACGCGCTGCTCGCCGAGGTGGACGGCACCGCCGCGAACCGCCGTCGGGTGGTGCCGGACCGGTGCTGAGGCCGGCCGGGAATGGTCGGGGCCGGGTGTGCCGTTGTGCCCACCGTCGGCAAGCGGGCTCGAAGCACCGCGCGGGGCCAGTAGCATGAACCCTCAACCCACCCATCCGCTTGCCGAGAGCGCGTTCTCGTCCTACCCGGCTACCCGGGGACCCCGTTCCCCGCGGGGCCGGCGGAGCGGTCCATCGGAATACCTTCGGAAGGTGTCATGAGTCTCACGGCCGACGGCGTACCCGAGAAGTTCGCGATGCTCGGGCTGACGTACGACGATGTCCTGCTGCTGCCGGGCGCGTCCGACGTCGTGCCGAGCGAGGTGGACACCTCCGCCCGGGTCACCCGCAACATCCGCGTCCGGATCCCGCTGCTGTCGTCGGCGATGGACACCGTCACCGAGGCGCGGATGGCGATCGCCATGGCCCGTCAGGGCGGCGTCGGGGTGCTGCACCGCAACCTGTCGGTGGAGGACCAGGCCGCGCAGGCGGACACGGTCAAGCGGTCCGAGGCCGGCATGGTGCTCGACCCGATCACCATCGGTGCCGACGCCACGCTGCAGGAAGTCGACGCGCTGTGCGCGCGGTTCCGGATCAGCGGCGTCCCGGTCACCGACGACAAGGGCCGACTGCTCGGCATCGTCACCAACCGCGACCTGCGCTTCGAGGTCGACCACTCGCGCCGCGTGCGCGACATCATGACCCCGATGCCGCTGGTCACCGGCAAGGTCGGCACCACCGGCGATCAGGCGATGGAGCTGCTGCGCCGGCACAAGGTGGAGAAGCTGCCGCTGATCGACGACGCCGGCAAGCTGCACGGCCTGATCACGGTCAAGGACTTCGTCAAGAGCGAGCAGTATCCGCACGCGACCAAGGACGCCGACGGCCGGCTCGTGGTCGGCGCCGCGATCGGCACCGGCGACGACAGCTACCGCCGCGCCCAGGCGCTGGTCGAGGCCGGCGTCGACTTCATCGTGGTGGACAGCGCGCACGGCCACTCGCGCAACGTCCTGGAGATGATCGCCAAGGTCAAGGCGAACACCAAGGTCGACGTGATCGGCGGCAACGTGGCCACCCGCGACGGCGCCCAGGCGCTGATCGACGCGGGCGTGGACGGCGTCAAGGTCGGCGTCGGTCCCGGCTCGATCTGTACCACCCGGGTGATCGCCGGCGTCGGCGCGCCCCAGGTCACCGCGATCTACGAGGCGGCGCAGGCGGCGCGGGCGGCGGGCGTGCCGGTGATCGGCGACGGCGGCCTGCAGTATTCCGGCGACATCGCCAAGGCGATCGCGGCAGGTGCCGACACGGTGATGCTGGGCAGCCTGCTCGCGGGTTGCGAGGAGAGCCCCGGTGACCTGATCTTCATCAACGGCAAGCAGTTCAAGTCCTACCGGGGCATGGGCTCGCTCGGCGCGATGCAGTCGCGCGGCCAGGCCAAGTCCTTCTCCAAGGACCGCTACTTCCAGGACGACGTGCTCTCCGAGGACAAGCTCGTCCCCGAGGGCATCGAGGGCCAGGTGCCCTACCGGGGCCCGCTGTCCGCCGTCGCGCACCAGCTGATCGGCGGCCTGCGCGCCTCGATGGGCTACGCCGGCGCCGCGACCGTGGCCGAGCTCCAGGACAAGGGCCGCTTCGTGCGGATCACCTCGGCCGGCCTCAAGGAGTCGCACCCGCACGACATCCACATGACGCAGGAAGCGCCGAACTACCACTCGCGCTAGCGGGCGCCGTGGTATCCGTACTACACCGAGGGGCCCCGTCCGTACGCCGGGCGGGGCCTCTCGCCTGCGTACTCGCCCCGTACCCTGGGATACGGGGATTTTCCCAGCCACCGATTCCAGCAGGAGAGGCGCAACGTGACTGAGGTCGAAATCGGCCGGGGCAAGCGTGGCCGGCGTGCCTATCACTTCGACGACGTCGCCATCGTCCCCAGCCGGCGGACCCGGGACCCCGAAGAGGTCTCGATCGCGTGGCAGATCGACGCGTACCGGTTCGAGCTGCCGTTCCTGACCGCGCCGATGGACAGCGTCGTGTCGCCGCAGACCGCGATCGAGGTCGGCCGGATGGGCGGCCTCGGCGTGCTCAACCTCGAAGGGTTGTGGACCCGCTACGAGGACCCGACGCCGCTGATCGAGGAGATCGGCGCGCTCGACGAGGACGCGGCGACCCGGCGGATGCAGGAGATCTACGCCGAGCCGATCAAGGAGGAGCTGATCGGCGCGCGGATCAAGCAGATCCGCGACTCGGGCGTGGTCACCGCCGCGGCGCTGTCGCCGCAGCGCACCGCGCAGTACCACAAGGCCGTGATCGACGCCGGGGTCGACGTGTTCGTCATCCGCGGCACCACCGTCTCGGCGGAGCACGTGTCCGGTCGGGCCGAACCGCTGAACCTCAAGCAGTTCATCTACGACCTCGACGTGCCGGTGATCGTCGGCGGGTGCGCGACCTACCAGGGCGCGCTGCACCTGATGCGGGCCGGCGCGGCCGGCGTCCTGGTCGGCTTCGGCGGCGGTGCGGCGCACACCACCCGCGGCGTGCTCGGCGTCGCGGTGCCGATGGCGACGGCGGTGGCCGACGTGGCCGAGGCGCGGCGGGACTACCTCGACGAGTCGGGCGGCCGCTACGTGCACGTGGTCGCCGACGGCAGCGTGGGCCGCAGCGGCGACATCGCCAAGGCGGTGGCGTGCGGCGCGGACGCGGTGATGATCGGCTCGGCGCTGGCCCGGGCGAGCGACGCCCCCGGCGCCGGCCACCACTGGGGTTCCGAGGCGCACCACCCCGAGCTGCCGCGCGGCCGGCGGATGAACCTGGGCGCGGTGGGCACCCTGGAGGAAATCCTGCTCGGCCCCTCGCACGTGTCCGACGGTTCGATGAACCTGTTCGGCGCGCTGCGCCGGGCGATGGCCACCACGGGCTACTCGGAGCTGAAGAAGTTCCAGCAGGTCGAGGTCACGGTCTCGCCCGCGCACTGATCCGAATCTCCCGTCCGGCCCCGAACACCCTCGGTGTTCGGGGCCGTTCGTCGTTTGCGGGCGGCTTCCGGGCGGCTCACCGGCACCTTCCCCGCAGGGTGCGCGCGGGTCGTGCGGCGCGTGCGGGGTCCGGGCGGCGGGGCAATGGGTACACGCAGGAGGGGCGCGTCGTCGCCGTCCGTGTGGTCCCTTGCGTGATGATCGAATTCGGAGGTGGCGGATGCGGAGCACGGCGATGGGGCCCGGGGAGCGCGCGCGGGCGCTGCGGCGGATGGCCGAGCGCGAACTGGACATCGTCGTGGTGGGAGGCGGCGTGGTCGGCGCGGGCACCGCCCTGGACGCGGTCACCCGGGGCCTGTCGGTGGGGCTGGTGGAGGCGCGCGACTGGGCGTCGGGCACCTCCAGCCGCTCCAGCAAACTGATCCACGGCGGGCTGCGCTACCTGGAGATGCTGGACTTCGCGCTGGTGCGCGAGGCGCTGCGCGAGCGCGGGCTGCTGCTGCGCACGCTGGCGCCGCACCTGGTCAAGCCGGTGCCGTTCCTGTACCCGCTGCGCCATCGCGGCTGGGAACGGCCGTACGTCACCGCCGGGGTGACGCTCTACGACACGATGGCGATGTCGGCCGGTCGGGATCCGGGGCTGCCCCGGCACCGACAGCTGACGCGGCGTCAGGCGCTGCGCCTCGCCCCGGCGTTGCGCAAGGACGCGCTGGTGGGCGCGGTGCAGTACCACGACGCGCAGGTGGACGACGCGCGGTACACGATGACCCTGGTGCGCACCGCCGCCGGCTACGGCGCGCACGTGGCCTCGCGGGCGGAGGTGACCGGCTTCCTGCGCGAGGGCGAGCGCGTGGTCGGGGTGCACGTGCGCGACATGGAGACCGGCGCGACGTACGACGTCCGGGCCGGGCAGGTGGTCAACGCGACCGGGGTGTGGACGGACGAGACGCAGGCCATGGTCGGCGAGCGCGGGCAGTTCCACGTGCGCGCCTCCAAGGGCATCCACCTGGTGGTGCCCAGGGATCGGATCCACTCCTCGACGGGGCTGATCCTGCGCACCGAGAAGAGCGTGCTGTTCGTGATCCCGTGGGGCCGGCACTGGATCGTCGGCACCACCGACACCCGCTGGGACCTGGACAAGGTGCATCCCGCGGCGAGTCGGACGGACATCGAGTATCTGCTCGACCACGTCAACGAGGTGCTCGCGGTGCCGCTGACCCGCGAGGACGTCGAGGGGGTGTACGCGGGCCTGCGGCCGCTGCTCGCGGGCGAGTCGGACGCCACGTCGCAGTTGTCCCGCGAGCACACCGTGGCGCACCCGGTGCCCGGCCTGGTGGTGGTCGCCGGCGGCAAGTACACGACGTATCGGGTGATGGCCGCGGACGCGGTGGACGCCGCCGTGCACGGCTTGGACCGCAAGGTGCCGCCGAGTTGCACCGCGACGGTGCCGCTGGTGGGTGCGGAGGGGTACCGGGCGCTGTGGAACGCGCGGGCCTCGACGGCGGCGCGCACCGGCCTGCACGTGGCCCGGGTGGAGCACCTGTTGAACCGGTACGGGTCGCTGATCGAGGAGCCGCTGGCGCTGATCGCGGCGGAGCCGGAGTTGGCGTATCCGCTGGACGGCGCGGACGACTATCTGGCCGCGGAGGTGGTGTACGCGTGCACCCACGAGGGCGCGTTGCACCTGGGCGACGTGCTGGACCGCCGGACCCGGGTGTCGATCGAGACGTTCGACCGGGGCGCGCGGGCGGCCCGGGCCTGTGGCGCCTTGATGGCCCGGGTGCTGGGGTGGGAGGAGGAGCGGTTGCGGCGGGAGGTGGACTACTACCTGAAGCGGATCGAGGCGGAGCGGTCCTCGCAGGAGCAGACGGACGACCACACGGCGGACGCGGTGCGGCTCGGGGCGGAGGACATCGTCCCCGGCTGAGGCCCGCGGCGGCGCCCCGTTCCCGGCGGTTGATCCGGAGTGTCGTGGGCACCTTCCCGGGCGTTGTCACGTTCCATCGATACGCCGGTCAGGTGTCGTCGGCGAGGTTCGTCCGCGAACCGGTGGACCCCGCGCGCCGCCGGACAGGAGTATGGGAAGGCAACCACCCGATCGCGCGGCGGGACCGCGGCTGCATGGGAGCGAGAGACTTGACCGACCCGGAAGCGCCCGAGCGTCTGCTGGCGGGGCGATACCGCCTGGGTGATCAGCTGGGCCGGGGCGGGATGGGCACCGTGTGGCGGGCGGTGGACACCATGTTGGACCGCGACGTGGCGGTCAAGGAGATGCGGCTGCCCCGCTACGAGGACGACGACGAGCGCGGCACGCTGAGCGCGCGGATGATGCGCGAGGCGCGGGCGGCGGCCCGGATCGACCACCCGAACGTGGTGACCATCTTCGACGTCGCCGAGCAGGACGAGCGGCCCTGGATCGTGATGGAACTGGTCCGCGGGCTCTCCCTGGCCCAGGAGTTGGACAAGGAGGGGCCGATCCCGCCCGAGCAGGTCGCCGAATTGGGCCTGCGCCTGCTCGCCGCGCTGGAGGCCGCGCACGAGGTCGGCGTGCTGCACCGCGACGTCAAGCCCGCCAACGTGCTCCTGGCCCGCAACGGCCGGGTGGTGCTCACCGACTTCGGGGTCGCCTCGGTCGAGGACAGCGCCACGCTCACCCAGGCCGGCGCGATGGTCGGCTCGCCCGAATATCTGGCGCCGGAGCAGATCGCGGGCGAGCCGCCCGGGCCGCCGGCCGACCTGTGGTCGCTGGGCGCGACGCTGTTCGAGGCGGTCGAGGGCCGACCGGCGTTTCGCCGCAACACGCACGCGGCCACCCTCGGCGCGGTGGCCGCGGGCCGCTTCCCGGAGATCTTCCTGGCCGGCCCGCTGACCCCGGTGCTGAAGGCGCTGCTGGTCAAGGACCCGGCCCGGCGCGGCTCGGTGGCCCAGGTGCGCGAACTGCTCCTGGAGATCGTCGAACAGACGCCGACCGCGGCCGGCGGATCGACCTCCGAGCGTTTCGTGCCGGACCGGACCCGGCCCGGCGCGGTGCGGCGGCACGGCGTGCGGGTGACCGGACATCCGCACATCCCGCCGCGCCCCGGCACGTCGCGGGCGCCGGGCACGCCGCGCCCGCCGGCCCGGGCGGGCACGGGCACCCGGGGCGGCGCCCGGGGGAGCCTGGACGAGACCTCCACCAACGTGCGCCTGCCCCGCGAGGGCGGCGCGTTCCGGGCCCGCTACCGGCGCTGGCCGCGCTGGTGGTTCCGGCACTGGACGACCATCCTGACCTCGGTCGGCATCGCCACCGCAGCCGGCGCGCGCTGGCTGGCCGCGTTCGGCAACTGGACCGGGATGTACACGATCGTGCTGCTCGCGCTCGCGCTGAGCGTGTGGCTGGTGTTGCCGCACCGGCGGATCTCCCGGTCGGTGCCGGTCGCGATGCTGCTCGGGGTGATCGCCGGCGGCGCGCTGGAGGCGGCGAAGATCAATCCGAACCCGATCGTCGTCGGCGCGCTGATCGGCGGCTGCCTGGTGGTCGGTCCGCTCGTGGACAACAAGGTGATACCGCGACTGCGCCGGCGGCGCCGCACCGATCTGGGCTTCGCGCTGCCCGTGCCGGAGGGCTGGACCTGTACGGACAGCCAGAGCGGGTTGACGGTGACCGACCCGGACCGGCTGATCTCGGTCACCGTCACCGTCGACCGGGGCATCGTGATGGCCCCCGAGGAGTCGGTCGCGCACCGCGAGCACGGCAGCGTCGGCGGCCGGGAGCGGCTGGACGGCGAGGACTACGAGCGGCTGCTCCTGCAGGCCATCGACTACCGGGGCCACGAGGCCGCGGAGTGGGAGTACGTCTGGCGCGGCCAGGACCTGACCACGTACCACGGCAAGGACCTGGTCGTGCGCACCACGTCCGGCCTGCGCTACTGGCTGACCGTGCGCGGTCGCGACGACCTGTGGGGCACGGCCGGCGCCTATTACGAGCACGCCCGCCGTCACCTGTCGATCGCCGGCTGACCGGGCCCGGAAGACGATCCGGTCGGGGGCGGCGATGAGTGGGCGCGTACTCGCGGGGCGGTACCGGTTGACGGAGGTGCTGGGGCACGGCGGCATGGGGGTGGTGTGGCGGGCCCACGACCCGGAGATCGGGCGGGACGTGGCGATCAAGGAGTTGCGGCTGCCCGACTGGCTCGACGCCGAGGAGGTGGCCCGGCGTTCGGCGCGGATGCAGCGCGAGGTGCGGGCCGCCGGGCGGGTCCGGCACCCGAACGTGGTCACCGTGTTCGACATCGTGGTCGAGGACGGCCGGCCGTGGATCGTGATGCAACTGCTGCCGGGTCGGCCGCTCACCGCGCTGATCGCCGAGGGCGCGATGGCGCCGGAGCGGGTGGCGCGGATCGGCGCGCGCATGCTCGCGGGGCTGGCCGCCGTGCACCGGGTCCGCATCGAGCACCGGGACGTGAAGCCCGCCAACGTGATCGTGGACGAGGACGACGGCGTGGTGCTCACCGACTTCGGCATCGCGACGCACCCGGACGCGCCCGCGGTCACCGAGACCGGCGCGACCGCGGGAACCCCGGAGTACATGGCGCCGGAGCGGGCGAGCGGGCGGCCGTCCGGGGCGCCGGCCGACCTGTGGTCGCTGGGCGTGACGTTGTACGAGATGGTCGAGGGATTCTCGCCGTTCCGCCGGGACAATCCGCTGGCCACGTTGCAGGCGGTGGCGCTGGGCAGGTGCCCGCCGCCCACCCACGCCGGGCCGCTGGCCGAGGCGGTGCTCGGGCTGCTCACGCCGGATCCGGCCGCGCGGATGACGGCGGCGGACGCGGCCGTGTTGCTGGCGGCGGCGAGCGCGGGCGGAGTGGGGGAGCGGCGCGGGACGGGCGCGCGCCGCACTCCCCCCGCCCCCGACCCGGCCCTGTCGGCGACATCCCTGCCGGGTGCGGAGGCGGCGCCGCCGGCGGACCCGACGGGCCTGCCGGGCGCGCACACTCCACCGACACCGGCCGCCTCGCTCTCGCCGCCCGAGTCGGCGGCCCCGCCCGCGCATCCCGCGCCGCCGGGGTCGGTCCGTCCGCCCGGGTTGCCCGAGGTGCTCGGCCCGCCCGCGTTGCCCGGGTCCGTGGTCCCGGTTGCGGTGCCCGTCCCGGCCGCCTCGCTCTCGCCGCCCGAGTCGGCGGCCCCGCCCGCGCATCCCGCGCCGCGAGGGCCGGACTTTCCGCCCGGGTCGCCCGAGGCGCCCGGATCGTCCGCGTCGGCGCAGGCGGCACTTCCCTTCGGCGCGGCCGCGTCGGTGGCCCCGGTCGCGTCGCCCGCCCCGGTTGCGCGGTCCGCGTTCGGCCGGTCGTCGCGGCGGGTGTTCGTCGTGGTGGGTGCGGTGGTGGTAGGGGTGCTGCTTGCCGTGGTCGGGGTGGCCGTCGGGGTGTGGGTGGAGCGGGCCGATCGTCGGGGGGCGGCCTCGGCGACCGCTTCCGGGCCGCAGGGTGTCGGTGGCGTACAGGCGAGTGGCGCCGTCGTCGTTCCAGGCGGGTCCGGTCCGGTCGACCCGGCGGGCGGGTTTCGGCGGGTCATCGCGCGCGGTGCGTTCAGCGTGCTCGTGCCCGCCGAGTGGACCGTGCGCGACGCGGCCGGTGAGCGGGTCTTCTACCGCTCGACGGACGACATGTACCGCCTCGGCGTGCGTCCCGACGCGTCCGACGCGCACGGTGATCCCTGCGGCGAATTGGTCATACAGGCATCCAAGGGCCTGGGACCGGGCAGCTTCATCGGAAACGGCACGGACTACCACCTGATCCGCCTGCTCTGCACGACCGTGCACGGACAGGTCGCCGGGCTCTGGGAGTTCACCTGGAACGACCGGGGCACGGTGCGCCGATCCATCAACATGCGCTTCGTCGAGGACGGCCGGACCTGGGACTTCTGGGTCTCCGGCCCCGACGGCGGCGCGGCGCTGGTGCGTTCGGCGTTCGACGCGGCGCGGGAGAGTTTCACGCCGGGCGGCTGAGCCCGGCCCGGAACGGAACCTTCGGCACCCGCCGGACGTCCTACACGTGACGCCAAAGACGCGCCGACGGGGCGGATCGGGTGGTGTCCACGGTCTTGGGGAGGACCACGTGGCACACGACAGCGGCTCGCACGGCCGCCTGGTGGACGGGCGCTATCGCCTGGGCGAACCGCTTGGTCGAGGCGGCATGGGCACGGTGTGGCTCGCCTTCGACGAGCTGCTGCGCCGCGACGTCGCGGTCAAGGAGGTCCGGATCCCGGACGACCTGGACGAGATGGAGACCCAGGGGCGCTGCGAGCGGGCACTGCGCGAGGCCCGCGCGGCCGCCCGGATCACCCACCCGAACGTGGTCACCATCTTCGACGTCGCCGAGGACGACGGGCGCCCGTGGATCGTGATGGAACTGGTCCGCGCGCCCTCGCTCACCGACGTGCTCGACGAGGGCCGGATGGCCCCGCACGAGGCGGCCGAGGTCGGCCTGGCGGTGCTCGCCGCGCTGCGCGCCGCCCGCGCGGCCGACGTCCTGCACCGCGACGTGAAGCCCAGCAACATCCTGATGGCGCCCGGTGGCCGGATCGTGCTGACCGACTTCGGCATCGCCACCGTGGCCGGCTCCGTCACCCTCACCGCGACCGGGATGCTGGTCGGCTCGCCCGAATACCTGGCGCCGGAGCGGGTGCTCGGGCGTCGGCCCGGTCCGGCCTCCGACCTGTGGTCGCTCGGGGTGACCCTGTACCAGGCGGTGGAGGGTTTCTCGCCGTTTCGCCGGTCGGGCGCGATGGACACGCTCAGCGCGGTGCTCACCGACGAGCCCGCGCCGCCCCGGCAGTCCGGCGCGTTGTGGCCGGCCATCGAGGCACTGCTGCGCAAGGACCCGTTGGAACGGGCCGACGAGGACACCACCGAACGACTCCTGACCGCCGCGCTGGTCGACGTCGAGCCGCTTCCCGAGGACCCGTGGAACGCGGCCGGCCCGATCCCGCCGGGCACCGCGACCGTCGAGGACCCGGGCGGCGTCCGCGGTGCCACCCGCTCGTCCTGGCAGCCGGCCCCGCCGCCGACCCCGCAGACCCCGTCGACGCCGATACCGACGCCGCAGCCCGGGCCCGAGCCGGACTGGCGGCAGCCGCCGGCCGCCTCCGTGCCGCCGTTCGGCGCGGCCAGTTCCGCCGATCCGGGCGGTCCCGGCGGGGGTTACCCCGCGACCGGCGCGCACGCCTGGTCGCCCACCGACGCGGTGCACGGCTCGGCCACCGCCGACGACCGGGTCAACCCGGTGCTGATCGGCCCGGCCGGCGGCTCCTCCGGCGGCTCGTCGGCCGCGGCCGACGCCGCCACGAAGAAGAAGCGCCGCAAGGCCGTCGTCTTCGGCACCATGGTCGCCGCCGCGGTGGCCGCGCTGGCGATCTTCGTGCCGAACGCGCTGGGCGGGCAGGGCGGTGGCGGTGGCGGCGGTCGCGACTCGGGCGACGTGAAGGTCGCCGACACCCGGCCCGTCGTCTCGGGCGCCGCGAACCCGCCCGGGAGCGGGACCCGCAACGACCTGCTGCACACCACCGGCTCCTCGACCGGCGCCGGGAACAACGACAACGGCACCCCGGGCACTGGCAGCCAGGGATCCGGGTCGACCCGCACCTCGCGGCCGACGAACACGGAGACGTTGACCACCCGCCCGCCCACGACGCGCCCGCCCACCACGAGGCCGCCGACCACGAGCAAGCCGCCGACGACCGCCACGACCACCCGCCCGCCGGTCACCGACCCGCCGCCCACCCGCGCGGGCACGCCGACCTGATCGGATTCGCCGCCACCCGATCGAGCATCGACCGCGGGTCGCCCGCGGCCGGAAAACCCCATGTCACGGGCGCGACGGGGCCTGCCTGCGGGGCCGCCGACGCGGTGCGAGAGGCGGGCCCGAAACGGTCCGGTCGGCGGATCCGCTCGCCGAACCCCGGGGCGTCGCATCTAATGTGGCGGGTTGCAGACCGAAGATGGCCGGCGGGACAGCCGGCCGATGCGGGGAGGGTACGTGGCACAGACCGGGGGCACGCGCGGTCGGGTGGTCGGCGGGCGTTACCGGTTGGGCACCATGCTCGGCCGAGGCGGCATGGGCACGGTATGGCGTGCCGTGGACGAGATGCTGCACCGCGACGTCGCGATCAAGGAGCTGCGGCTGCCCGACCACCTCGACGACGAGGAGAAGGAGCTCGCCCGCGAGCGCACGATGCGCGAGGCCCGCACGGCCGCCCGGATCGGGCACCCGAACGTGGTCACCATCCACGACGTCGTCGAGGACGGCGGCATCCCGTGGATCGTGATGGAGCTGGTCGAGGCCCAGTCGCTTGCCGAGATCCTGGAGACGCAGGGCACGCTGACCCCGGCGGACGCCGCCGAACTGGGCCTGAAGGTGCTCGACGCGCTGATCGCCGCCGATCAGAAGGGTGTGCTGCACCGCGACGTCAAACCCGCGAACATCCTGGTCACCCCGCACGGGCGGGTGGTGCTGACCGACTTCGGGATCGCCACCGCGACCGGTACCGCGACGCTCACCACCACCGGCATGCTGGTCGGGTCGCCGGACTTCCTGTCGCCGGAGCGGGCCGAGGGCAAACGCCCGCTGCTCGCCGCCGACCTGTGGTCGCTCGCCGTGGTGCTGTACATGGCGGTCGAGGGACGCAACCCCTTCCGCCGGGGCACCATGATCAGCACGCTGAACGCGATCCTGAACGACGAGGCCGACCCGCCCCGGCACGCGGGCGGGCTCGAACCGGTGATCGCGGGCTGGTTGGTCAAGGACGTCGACCTGCGGATGAGCGTGGAGGACGGCGCCCGGATCCTGCGCGAGGTGGCGAACTCGACGCCGTCGCGGCAGTACGGCGCGGTCCCGCCGCCGCCGACCCCGGTCGCCGACCCCGGCGGGCCGACCACCCCGGCTCGGCCGTACGATCCGCACGGGCACGCGCAGCCGAGCCACGACACGGGCGCGACCGGACATCCGGGCGGCAACACGCCGCCGAACTCCTGGTCGCAACCGGCGTATTCGCCCGCCGAGGCGTCGCCGACCCGCACCGGCGTACCCCCGCAACCGCCGCACATCCCGCACACTCCCGCGCCGCCGCACCAGCCGAGCCCCGAGCCGCGCCGCCGCGGCCGGATCGTCGCGGTCGTGGTACTGGTGGTCGCGCTGATCGCGGGCGGCGCCGCGGTGGGATTCCTGGTCACCCGGGACGACGACAAGGGCGACAAGGCGACGTCGAATCCGCCCGCCTCCGGGCCGGCCACGCAGCCGCAGACCCAGCCGCCGGCGAGCGCCGCTCCGCCCACCGCGTCACCGTCCGCCTCCGCGTCGAACGGGTCGGTCCCGCCCGCCGGCTACGAACTGGTCAAGGACCCGTCCGGGTTCTCCCTGTTCCTGCCCAAGGGTGCGACCCGCACGGTCTCCGGCGCGAGTGGCGACCAGATCAAGTACCTGACGGCGGACCGCCAGACGGTTTACCTGATCGGCCTGACGCAGATCGGCAACGACCCCAAGGGCAACTTCACGCGGATCGAGCCGACCGCGGAGAAGAAGGACGGGTACGAGCGCCTGCAACTCCGCGACTACACCCCGGTTCCGGCCGGCGCGCGCAAGGCCGCACTGTGGGAGTACACCTGGCGGGGCGACCCGATCGGCGAGGACACGACCAAACGGATCCCCAGTCACGCGAGCAATCTGGGCATCGTGACCAACGGCAACAGGGACTACGCGTTGTACGTGGCGTCCTACGAGACCAACTGGGACACGGTCTCGCTGGACCGGTTCAAGAAGATGACGGAGTCCTTCCAGGCCCGGTGACGCGCGAGTCCGACACCCGTCCCGGGGTACGGTCCGAGGGAGCCCAGCCACCCCCGGAGGTACACCAGTGAGCACGCAGCACCCCCAAGACGTCGCGACCGTCGACGTCGACGTGATCGTCCTCGGCCTCGGCGTCGGCGGTGAGGCCGTCGCCGGGAACCTCGCCTCGGCCGGACTGGACGTGGTGGGCATCGAGGACGGCCTCGTCGGCGGCGAGTGTCCGTACTGGGGCTGCATCCCGTCCAAGGCGATGGTGTACGCGGCGGCCCGGGCCCGGACCGAGAAGCACCCCGACTGGGCGCCGCTGGCCGCACGGCTTCGCGAGTTGACCGCCGACTGGGACGACACGGCGGCCGTGGACCGGCTGGTCGACAAGGGCATGACCTTCGTGCGCGGCGCCGGCCGGATCACCGGCGTGGACACCGTCGAGGCCACCGGCCCCGACGGGGCGCGGCGCTTCCGGGCCCGGCACGCGATCGTGGTCGGCACCGGCACCAAGGCCTTCGTCCCGCCGATCGAGGGCCTGGCGGGCACTCCGCTGTGGACCAACCGCGAGGCGATCGAGACCACCGAGGCGCCGGCTTCGCTCGCGGTGCTCGGCGGCGGCGCGATCGGCCTCGAACTCGCCCAGGTGTTCGCTCGGTTCGGCACGCGGGTGACGATCGTGGAGAACGGCGAGCGGGTGTTGGCCGTCGAGGAGCCGGAATCCTCCGACCTGGCCGCATGGGCTCTGGGCGAGGACGGCGTCGAGATCCACCTGGGCGTACGGGCCGAGCGGGTCGCGCACGACGGGAAGACGTTCACCGTCGAGTTGTCCGACGGGCGTTCGATCGAGGCGGAGAAGCTGCTCGTGGCCACCGGCCGCCGGGTGGACCTGCCCGCGCTCGGCGCGGAGGCGCTGGGCGTCGACCCGCACGCGCACGCGCTGCCGGTGGACGGGCAGTTGCGGGTGCAGCCCGGCGGCACGGCGCCCGCGGTCTGGGCGGTCGGCGACGTGACGGGGCAGGGCGCGTTCACCCACGTGGCGATGTACCAGTCGGCCATCGTGACCAAGGCGGTCCTGCACGCGGCCGGTCGGGGCGCCGCCGGGCCCGACGCGGACCACAGCGCGCTGCCGCGCGTGACGTTCGTCGACCCGGAGATCGGCGCGGTCGGCCTGACCGAGCGTCAGGCCCGCGCCGCCGGGCTCTCCGTGCGGATCGGCCACGCGGACCTGGCCGCCTCCTCGCGCGGACACATCACCGGCGCGCGCGGCTTCGTGAAGGTGATCGAGGACGCCGACCGGGGTGTACTGGTCGGCGCGACCACCGCCGGTCCGGCCGGCGGCGAGATCCTGGGCGCGCTCGTGGTGGCCGTGCGCGCGGCGGTCCCGGTGGCCACGCTGCGGGACATGATGTACGCGTATCCCACGTATCACCGCGCCATCGAGTCGGCGTTGGCCGACCTCGACACCGACTGAATCGGGCCCGGGAACGGCGTGCGGGCGGGTCGGGCCCGTCCGCGCGCCGGACGGTTCTTGTTACCCGAAAGTAGCGCTGTCTAGGCTGGTGCCATGACGGACATCGCAGCGCCCGCAGCAGCCTCCATCGTCGTGCCCCACCTGCCCGCCGAGCGACTGGCGCGGCGCGTGGTGACCGGCGCCGTACCGACGAAGGTGACGACCCGTAGTCCGTTCGACGGGTCGCCGATCGCCGAACTCCCCGAGTCCACCCCGGAGGACGTCACGTCCGCGTTCGCCCGGGCGCGGCTCGCGCAGACCGCGTGGGCGAAGCGTTCGGTGCGTGAGCGGGCCGCGGTGTTCCTGCGCTTTCACGACCGGGTGTTGGAGCGCCAGGCGGAGATCCTGGACATCGTGCAGACCGAGGCCGGCAAGGCGCGCAAGCACGCCTTCGAGGAGGTCCTGGACGTCGCGTTGTGCTCGCGGCACTACGGCCGGCGCGCGGCGGGCTACCTGCGCGAGCGCCGCCGCGCCGGCGCGCTGCCGGTGCTGACGAAGGCGGTCGAGGTGCGCCACCCCAAGGGCGTGGTCGGACTGGTGTCGCCGTGGAACTACCCGCTGGCGCTGTCCATCGGCGACGCGATCCCGGCGTTCGTCGCGGGCAACGCGGTGGTGATGAAGCCCGACACGCAGACCGCGCTGACCGCGCTGTGGGCCCAGGACGTGCTGATCGACTGCGGCCTGCCCGAGGACCTGTGGCAGATCGTGCTCGGCGACGGACCCGTGATCGGCACCGCCGTGGTCGAGGGCGCCGACTACGTCGGCTTCACCGGCTCCACCCGCACCGGCCGCGAGGTCGCCCGACGCGCCGCCGAGCGACTGGTCGGCGCGTCGCTGGAACTCGGCGGCAAGAACGCCATGATCGTGCTGGCGGACGCGGACCTGGACCGGGCCGCCGAGGGCGCGGTGCGCGCCTGCTTCTCCTCCGCCGGCCAACTGTGCGTCTCGATCGAGCGGATGTACGTGCACCAGGACGTGCACGACGCGTTCGTGGACCGCTTCCTGGGCCGGATCCAGGCGATGCGCCTCGCGCCCGGTTACGGGTGGGACACCGACATGGGCTCGCTGGTCTCGCGTCGGCAACTCGACGCGGTCACCCGCCATGTGGACGAGGCCCGCGAGGCGGGCGCGACGGTGCTGGTCGGCGGCAGGGCCCGACCCGACCTCGGCCCGCTGTTCTACGAACCCACCGTGCTCGCCGACGTCACCCCCGAGATGGCGGTGTGCGCCGAGGAGACCTTCGGCCCGGTGGTGTCGGTGTACCGCTACACCGAGGAGGAGGAGGTCCTCACCCGCGCCAACGAGAGCGCGTACGGCCTCAACGCGAGCGTCTGGACCCGCGACACCCGACACGGCGAAGCACTCGCCCGCCGACTGCGCGCCGGCACCGTCAACGTCAACGAGGGCTACGCGGCCGCGTACGGCAGCGCGGGCGCCCCGATGGGCGGCATGGGCGACTCCGGACTCGGCCGACGACACGGCGCGGAGGGGATCATGAAGTTCACCGAGGCGCAGACCGTGGCCACCCAGCGGCTCCTCCCGATCGCCGCTCCCTTCGGCATGACCGACGAGCAGTGGGCCCGCTCGCTGACGCTGTCCCTGCGCATCATGAAGACCCTGCGCGTGCGCTGATCCGCTCGTGCGGCCGGTGCCCACGGGTGCCGTGCCCGCGACACCCGGCGCGCGCCGGTCGCCGGCAGGCGTGTGTGCGGCTCGCGGGGCGCGAGACGGAGGAAGGGTGAATTCCGTTCGCCGAGCGCGGCCGAGTGAGGGACTGCCAAGTCGGGGCAAAATGACATTTATCAACCGGTTAATGATCGTCATTTGCGCTAACCGGACGCCCCCGGGGCGGTCGCGCACTGCGCCGGAACCACCGATGGGGGTGGGGAATCCCGCTACTCTTGGCGCTGCCGACGGCTTTGGTGTGAAAGATCCGCGTTGCGCGACTTTGGTGGTGCGTGGGATTCGTGGTGAATGGGGCACGCCGAAGCCCGACGCGCCGGGGTCGATCCGCAGATCGACCCAAGGCGCGGCGGCCGGTGTCGGGCGTCCCCGACACCGGCCGCCGGCGGGGTTGTGACCGGTTGCTGTCCCCTGCGTCCCGGTCACGGCACCAACGCGAGGTCCCACGGCGCGCTGGTGAGCGCGCCTCATCGCGTCGGCGGCCTTGCGGTGCCCGGCCCGCGCATGAAGCGGGCCGGCCATCAGTCACAACGACCGCCGGCGCGATGAGGTTACGCCCGGGGGCCGACCCGGCCGCGGCACAACTCCAGAAGGGTCAGCGCGACCGTGGTGCCCGGCTTGCCCAGCCCCTCGCGGTAGCGGGCGATGACCTCCATCTCGCGGGACAGCTGCACGCGGGCGCCGCCCGCCGCGACGCGGACCCGCTGGATCTCGACGGAGATGTCCACCCGCTCGGTGATCAGCGCGATGATCCGCCGGTCGAGGTCGTCGATGCGGGCGCGGCCCGTGTCGATCACGGCCTCGGGCGTCTGCGGCGGGGTGATGGTGGTGTCGTCCATGCGGCCTGCTCTCCGGAAGGGGTCGGATCCGGGGCCTCGACACGAACGCGAAGACGCCCCGGGTACCGGACCCGGGGCGTCTTCGTCTGCCTGTGGCTGTGCCGCGTTCAGGCGGTGACGGTGGCGCCGGGGATCCCGGTGCCATAGCTAAAGCTGCGCGTCACGCCGAACGAGGACATGGCGGCAGTATGCCGCGCCGGCGGGAGCGGGCACCAGCCGGGGTCACCCGCGCGACGCCGGTAGAATCGGCGTACACCCCTTTTTCGCTTCGCCGGAAGGCCCCTCGTGACCTTTGCCAGCCCGGACGGAGGCGGCACCGAAACCGTCCTCGTCGTCGACTTCGGCGCCCAGTACGCCCAGCTCATCGCCCGCCGGGTGCGCGAGGCGCACGTATACAGCGAGATCGTGCCGCACAGCATGCCCGTGCCGGAGATGCTCGCCAAGCGCCCGGCCGCGATCATCCTGTCCGGCGGCCCCTCCTCGGTGTACGCGGACGAGGCGCCCAGCATCGACCCGGCGCTGTTCACGGCCGGCGTTCCGGTGCTCGGCATCTGCTACGGCTTCCAGGCCATGGCGCAGACCCTGGGCGGGGTGGTCGAGAAGACCGGTCTCGCCGAGTTCGGCGCCACCCCGCTGGCCGTGACCGGCCCGCGGAGCACCCTGTTCGACGGGCTGCCCACCGACCTGTCGGTGTGGATGTCGCACGGCGACTCGGTCTCCGCCGCGCCGGCCGGCTTCACGGTCACCGCGACCAGCGCGGGTGCGCCGGTCGCCGCGATCGAGAACGACGAGGCGCGGCTGTACGGCGTGCAGTACCACCCCGAGGTGATGCACAGCGAGCACGGCCAGGCGATCCTGGAGCGCTTCCTCAAGGCGGGCGCGAAGCTCAAGGCGAACTGGACGATGGTCAACATCGTCGAGGAGCAGGTCGAGCTGATCCGCGAGCGGGTCGGCGACAAGCACGTGATCTGCGGCCTGTCCGGCGGGGTCGACTCCGCGGTCGCCGCGGCCCTGGTCCAGCGCGCCGTGGGCGACAAGCTCACCTGCGTGTTCGTCGACCACGGCCTGCTGCGCAAGGGCGAGCCCGAGCAGGTCGAGCGGGACTACGTCGCGGCCACCGGGGTCTCGCTCAAGGTGGTGAACGCCCAGGAGCGCTTCCTGACCGCGCTCGCCGGGGTGACCGACCCCGAGGAGAAGCGGAAGATCATCGGGCGCGAGTTCATCCGGGTCTTCGAGCAGGCCGCCGCCGAGGTGGTCGCCGAGGCGGGCGCGCACGGCGAGGAGGTCGAGTTCCTGGTCCAGGGCACGCTCTACCCGGATGTGGTCGAGTCCGGCGGCGGCACCGGCACCGCGAACATCAAGTCGCACCACAACGTCGGCGGGCTGCCGGAAGACCTCCAGTTCAAGCTGATCGAGCCGCTGCGCAAGTTGTTCAAGGACGAGGTGCGCGCGGTCGGCGAGCAGTTGGGCCTGCCGTCCGAGATCGTCTGGCGGCAGCCGTTCCCGGGCCCCGGCCTGGGGATTCGGATCATCGGCGAGGTCACCGCCGACCGGCTGGAGATCCTGCGCGAGGCGGACGCGATCGCCCGCGAGGAGTTGTCCCGGGCCGGGCTCGACCGGGAGATCTGGCAGTGCCCCGTGGTGCTGCTCGCCGACGTGCGCTCGGTCGGCGTCCAGGGCGACGGCCGCACCTACGGTCACCCGATCGTGTTGCGTCCGGTGTCCTCGGAGGACGCCATGACCGCCGACTGGTCGCGCCTGCCCTACGACCTGCTGGCCCGGATCTCCAACCGGATCACCAACGAGGTCCGGGAGATCAACCGGGTCACCCTCGACGTGACGAGCAAGCCCCCGGGCACCATCGAGTGGGAGTAGCCTCCCGCGTCGATCCGCTCGATCCCTCGATCGTGGGTGCTTTCGCCGGCCTCCGTCCGATTTCGGACGGGGGCCGGCGGCGTTCCCGGAGCTGGCCGCGGCCGGGTCGACGAGCCGGCGCAACGCCTTGTGGGACACGGGGGTTGGCCTTGCGGCGGGTCTCGGATCGAGATTGCGCGCGATCGCCGGACCGGGCCCGTACGGCCCTCTCGGATGCGGCACAATGTGCCGCTGAACGAGCACGTTCGTATGTGGTGGTGGGGAGGGCGTGGCGAAGTGGCGCACGGTGTCGGTGTGCACGGACCGGACTGTCATTGCGTGGTCCGGGAGGAATACCGCAGGACCGTCGCCGATTTCGAGACGCTGCGGCGGGCGCTCGCCCGCAAGGAGGGCGTGCCCACGGCGGTCGCCCACTCCGACGGCGGCGCGCGCCAATGGATCTCCGACGAACTGCGGGGCAGGGCCCAGGACTTGGCCGCCATGCGGCGGGCCCAGGGGCGGGCGTGGCTACAGGTGCTCGGCGGTCGTGCGCTGATCGTGCTGTGGTTCCTGGTCGCCGTGCTCGTCCTGGTGCAGGCGCTGACCGCGATCGGCGCGGGCTGGACCGGAGCGCGCACCGCCGGGATCGTGGCGGCCGTGGTGGTCGCCGGAGCGCTCAGCGTGGTCGGCTGGGCCGCCCGGGCCCAGGGCGGCGTGTTCGCGCCCGTACGGGGCCTGGACGGGCGCCTGTCCACCTCCAAGGCGGTCGCCGCGCTGTGGATGGTGGCGCTGATGTACTGCTTCGCCTTCCTGGGCATGCGGCTGGCCGCCGCGTCCGGGGACGGACAGCGCGACCGGCTGCTCGATCGACTGGGCGACGTCGCGCTCGACCAGATCACCCTGGTGGCCGCGCCGCTGCTCGCCGCGGTGGCGGTACGCCGGATCGTCGGCGACAAGGTCGGCCGTCGGGTGCTCCAAAAGCTCCGCGCCGACCAGGCCTCGCTGCGCGACCTGGTCACCGACGACGCGGGCCGGGCCTCGTTCGTGGACGCCCAGTACGTCCTGGTCAACCTCGTCGCGGTCGGCTTCGTCGTGGTCGGCCTGGCCCGCGACCCCGATCGGCTCCCGGACATCCCGGCCACGCTGGTCGCGCTCGCCGTGGTCTCGGTGGTCACCTACCTCGCCGGCAAGCTGGCGGAGAACGACCGCCCGGTGATCCTGTCCGTGGTGCGCGTGCGCACGCGCGGCGACCTGGACTCCGCGGTCCGCCAGGGCGACGACATCGAGGTGCGCGGGATCAACCTGGCGGCGGGCGGCTCGCACGAGGCGGACCTGCTGGCGCGCGTGGTGGTCAAGTTCGGCGCGGTCCACGTGCACGCCCCGCTGATCCCGGCCGAGACCGGCTTCGCCAACCCCTCCGACGCGTGCGTGGTCGTCCCGGTCCCGGTCGACGTGGAGCCGGGCCGGGTGGAGCTGTGCGTGGTGTCCGCCTCCGGCGTGGAGTCGGCGCCGTACGAGATCCAGATCGCGGGCTGAGCGGACCGGTAACACGTACGCGGGCCGGGTCGAGGGACATCGACCCGGCCCGCGCTCGTCTCGACGAGACCGGCGCTACAACTTCTGCACCGGCGCGTAGCGCAGCAGCAGGGTCTTCTCGCCGCCCGCGCCGAAATCGATGGTGGCCTTCGCCTTGTCACCGGTCTCGGCGGTGGAGACCACCGTGCCCAGGCCGAACTTGTCGTGGGTGACCCGATCGCCCGGGGACAGTGCGATGGCCGGACGTTCCTTGATCTGCGCGCCCTTGCCGAAGCCGCCGCGCGAGCCGACCGTCGACTTCGTCGCCGACATCGCCTTGGCCGCCGACGGCGAGGTGCCGCGCCAGTCGACCAGCTTCTCCGGGAGTTCGGTCAGGAAACGGGACGGCGGGTTGTACGACGGCGCGCCCCACGCGCTGCGCATCTTGGCCAGCGTGACGTAGAGCCGCTCGCGGGCGCGGGTGATGCCCACATAGGCCAGCCGGCGCTCCTCCTCCAACTCCTTCGCGTCGCCGAGCGAGCGCATGTGCGGGAAGACGCCGTCCTCCAGGCCGGTGAGGAACACCGTGGGGAACTCCAGGCCCTTGGCGGTGTGCAGGGTCATCAGGGTGACCACGCCGCCGTCCTCGGCGTCGGTGGGGATCTGGTCGGAGTCGGCCACCAGCGAGACCCGCTCCAGGAAGTCGGCGAGCGTGCCCGAGCCGCCCTCCTGCGCCTGGGCCTGCTCGAACTCCAGCGCCACCGCCGCGAGTTCCTGAAGGTTTTCGATCCGGGTCTCGTCCTGCGGGTCGCTGGACGCCTGCAACTCGGCGAGGTAGCCGCTCTGTTCCAGGATCGCCTCCAGGACGGTCGCGGGACCCGCGCCGCCGTCCACCACCGCGGTGAGGTCGTCCAGGAGCCGGACGAAGCCCTTGACCGCGTTGGCCGAGCGCTTGGCCAGGCCCGGCGCGTCGTCGGCCCGGCGCAGCGCCTGGGCGAACGGGATGCGGTCGCGGGTCGCGAGCACGTCCAGGCACGCCTCGGCCCGGTCGCCGATGCCACGCTTGGGCACGTTCAGGATCCGGCGCAGCGAGACCGTGTCGTCGGGGTTGGCCAGCAGGCGCAGGTAGGCGAGCACGTCGCGGACCTCGCGGCGCTCGTAGAAGCGCACGCCGCCGACGACCTTGTACGGCAGGCCGACCCGGATGAAGACTTCCTCGAAGACGCGGGACTGGGCGTTGGTCCGGTAGAACACCGCGACCTGTCCCGGCTTGGTGTGACCCGCGTCGGTGAGGCGGTCCACCTCGTCGGCGACGAACTGCGCCTCGTCGTGCTCGTCGTCCGCGACGTAGCCGACGATGGGGGTGCCGGCGCCGGCGTCGGTCCACAGGTTCTTCGCGCGCCGGTTGCTGTTGCGCTCGATCACCGCGTTGGCCGCGCTCAGGATGGTCTGCGTGGAGCGGTAGTTCTGCTCCAGCAGGATCGTGGTGGCGTTCGGGTAGTCGGCCTCGAAGTCGAGGATGTTGCGGATGGTCGCGCCGCGGAACGCGTAGATCGACTGGTCCGCGTCGCCGACCACGCACAACTCGGCCGGTTCGAGCCCGACGAGCCCGGCCTCGGCGGGGTCGACCAACTCGCCGTCCACCGTCAGGCGCGGGCCGCTGCCGGCCGCGCCGCCGACCAGTTCGCGGACCAGCGTGTACTGCGCGTGGTTGGTGTCCTGGTACTCGTCCACCAGCACGTGCCGAAACCGCCGCCGGTAGTGCTCCGCGACGTCCGGGAACGCCTGGAGCAGGTGCACCGTGGTCATGATCAGGTCGTCGAAGTCGAGCGCGTTGGCCTGGCGCAGCCGCTCCTGGTACATCGTGTAGGCCTGCGCCAGTATGCGCTCGGACTCGTTGATCGCCTTGGCCGCGAAGTCCTCGTGGTCGATCAGTTCGTTCTTGAGGTTGGACACCTGCGCGTTGAACTTGCGCGGCGGGAACTTCTTCGGGTCCAGGTCGAGGTCGCGGCAGACCATCGCCATCAGCCGCTGCTGGTCGGCCGAGTCGTAGATGGAGAACGAGGAGCTCATGCCGAGCTTCTTGTACTGCTGCCGCAGGATGCGTACGCAGGCCGAGTGGAAGGTGGACACCCACATCGCCTTGGTGCGCGGTCCGATCAGCGCCTCGACCCGCTCGCGCATCTCGGCGGCGGCCTTGTTGGTGAAGGTGATCGCCAGGATCTCGCCGGGGTGCACGTGGCGGGAGGCGAGCAGGTGGGCGATGCGGTGGGTCAGTACGCGGGTCTTGCCGGAGCCCGCGCCCGCCACGATGAGCAGCGGGGACCCCTCGTGCACGACCGCGGCGCGCTGTTGCGGGTTCATCCCGTCGAGCAGCCGGGCCGGGTCCACCACGGGGCGCGGGGCGCCGTTGCGGTAGTAGGCGTCGCGCGGCTCGGGTGGCGGTGCGTACTGCCCCTCGTACAGGTCGTCCGGATAGTCCTCCGGCAGGCCGTACACGTGGTTCTCGTCCGGCTCGGGCGGCAGCGGGATCTCGTCCGCGGAGCCGGCGGGGGACTTGGTGGCCGCGGCGTCGAAACCGGGCAGGGGGATGTCGTCGAAGAGGCTGCTCATCGTTCCCCGAGTCTAGGTGGGTGTCGGGCGGGTCGTGCCCGGGCCGTCGTCGCGGCCAGGGATCATTGCGCCGACAACCATCTTCGCGCCGTCGGACATCCGGTCGAGCGGGATCGGCGGATCCGCCGCCCGCCCGGCCGGCGGATGGGGTCGGAGCGGGTCGGATCGAGTCGGATCAAGTCGGATCAAGGGAGTACATCGTGCTGGACGATCGCGACGTGGAGCGGGTCCTGGTGCTGGCCGCGCACCCGGACGACATCGACTTCGGGGCGGCGGGAACGGTCGCCACGTGGACCGAGGCGGGCATCGAGGTGAGCTACTGCCTGGTCACCGACGGGGACGCGGGCGGGTTCGATCCGGCGGTGCCGCGGTCGGAGATCGGCGGGATCCGGCGTGCGGAGCAGGGCGCGGCGGCGGCGCACGTGGGGGTGCGGCAGTTGTACTGGCTGGGGTATCCGGACGGGCGGGTGGCGGCCTCCATGGAACTGCGGCGCGACATCAGCCGGGTGATCCGGCAGGTGCGCCCGCAGCGCATGGTGATTCCGAGTCCGGAGCGGGACTGGTCCCGGCTGGCGCCGAGCCACCCGGATCACCTGGAGGCCGGCGAGGCGGCGATGCGGGCGATCTATCCGGACGCGCGCAACCCGTTCGCCCACCCCGAACTGCTGGAGGCGGAGGGGCTGAAGGAGTGGACGGTGCCCGAGACCTGGCTGTCGCCGACCGCGGCGCCGAACCACGCGGTGGACGTGACGGAGGTGTTCGAACGCAAGATCGCGGCGCTGCTGTCGCACGAGAGCCAGACGGGCCATCTGCCGGAGCTGCGCGAGCACGTCGTGTCGATGCTGGAGGGCAACGCGGCGCGGTTCGACCTGGGCGCCGGACGCATGGCCGAGGTGTTCCGGGTGGTGGACACCCGTTAGCGAGGCGGGGGGCTCAGGTCCACATGACGGCGATGGCGATGTTCGCCACGGTCAGCAGGCCGATCGCGCCGAGGACACGCGAGGACACCCGCTCCGCGAGGCGGTTGCCCCAGACCAGCAGCAGGACGACCAGCAGGATGCCGAGCTTGGTGCCGATCTTGGCGGTGTCCACGTCCCGGTCCAGGCCGGACCGCACCACGCCCACCAGGGCCAGGCCGGTGACGAGCATGGTCAGCGCACCGTGCGTCATCGCGGGCACGATCCGCACGTCGCCGGTGCGCAGCGCGGACATCTGGGTGAGGAAGCCGCCGAGCAGGGCCGCGATGCCCACGATGTGCAGCACCAGCAGGATCTGCCGCAGAACGTCCACGTCGTACAACCCCTCGTCGATCATCGCCCCGACGCGCACCAGGCCGGCGTTCCGGGCGCCGACGCCGGGAACGCCGCCGCCGACCGGCAGCCTAGCCGGCGGCGGTCGACGTCTCGCACACCGGTCGAATACCACTAAAGATCGCCAAAAGGGATCAAGATCGACTTTAAGGAATCCGGGCGCTTTTCCCGTGATACGCGGAGATGGAAACGGTGACTTTGGTAAAGTTTCGGCAATGTGAAGGCCAATGGTGATGGTCCTGACACGCGTGTGACTAGTGTTCTGCGGCAGGCGATCGGCTCGAGGTCGGCCACCCGGTCGACACGATCGCCTCCGCCGAATTCGGTGACGGGTTTCGGTGACGGTGGGCAACCATGGTCGCCGCGACGCGAAGCCGGAACCGGGGACCCTCGCAGTCCCTTGGGGTGAATCGGTGCTTCGGCACCGTAGGGCGCCTTCTTCCGCCCGAACCCGTCAGCTAACCCGGTAGGCGGCCGAGGAAGGAGACCCGCCACCAGTGGCGTCCCAACGTCGACCCGGGCAACACCGCAAGCCCAAGCCGCGCACCGCCGTGCGTACCGCCGCGACCGTGGTCACCGCCGCCGCGACGATGACCGGCGTGATGACCTTCGCCGGCACCGCGAGCGCGGACCCCGCGCAGTCGTTCCAGCAGACCAAGGACCGCGTCAACCAGCTGCACAGCGACGTGGTCAAGGCCACCGACGCCGCCAACGGCGTCGAGGAACAGATCGAGAAGCAGCAGGGCACCGCGAACCAGACCCAGGCCCGGATCACCGAGGAACAGGCCGCGCTGAACGCCCTGCGCGACCAGATCGGTGTCCTGGCGGCCAACCAGTACCGCAGCGGCGGCCTCCCGCCGTCGCTCTCGCTCGCGCTCAGCGGCGACCCCGAGGGTTACCTGCAGAAGTCGCAGATGATGTCCCAGCTCGACGGCCAGCAGGCCGCGAAGCTGAAGCAGATCGCGGCGCAGGCCCGAGTTCTCCAGCAGGACCGCACCGAGGCCTCCTCGCAGCTCGCGGAACTGGAGAAGCTGCGCACCGACCTGAACAAGAACAAGACCGACATCCAGGCCAAGCTCGCCGAGGCGCAGCGGCTGCTCAACACGCTCACCGAGAAGCAGCGCGAGGACGTGCTCAACTCGGACGAGCACGCGAACGACACCACGCGCGGCAACGACCGCAGCTCCCGGGACAAGGACAAGGACAACGCCCCGGCGACCAACGTCCCGGCCTCCGGGCGGGCCCAGGCCGCGATCAACTTCGCGTTGGCGCAGATCGGCAAGCCGTACGTGTCCGGCGCCGAGGGCCCCGGCTCCTACGACTGCTCGGGGTTGACCCAGGCGTCCTGGAAGGCGGCCAACGTCTCGCTCAGCCGCACCACCTGGACCCAGATCAACGACGGTCCCAAGATCGCCAAGAGCGCCCTCCAGCCGGGCGACCTGGTGTTCTTCTACTCGGACAACCGGCACGTGGGCATGTACCTCGGCAACGGCACGATCGTGCACGCCCCGCGCCCGGGCAAGACCGTGACCAAGGCGCCGCTGGACTCGATGCCGTTCCTCGCGGCCATCCGACCCGGCTAGTCCCGGACACCGACGACACACGACGGCGCCCGTCCCCGGATTCGTCCCGGGGACGGGCGCCGTCGTGTGTCGTCGGGTGCCGTTTTCGGCTCAGACCAGTCGCCGGTCCGTCGCCCAGCGGGTCAGCTCGTGCCGGTTGGACAACTGCAACTTGCGCAGCACGGCGGAGACATGGGTCTCCACCGTCTTGACCGAGATGACCAGTCGGCGGGCGATCTCCTTGTAGGCGTAGCCGCGCGCGATCAGCCGCAGCACCTCGCGCTCGCGCTGGGTGAGCCGGTCCAGGTCCTCGTCGATCGGCGGCACGTCGGTGGCCGCGAACGCGTCCAGTACGAAGCCCGCCAGGCGCGGCGAGAACACCGCGTCGCCCTCGCCGACCCGGCCGATCGCGCGGATCAGTTCGTCGCCGGTGATCGACTTGGTCACATAGCCCCGGGCGCCGCCCCGGATCACCCCGATCACGTCCTCGGCGGCGTCCGACACGGACAGCGCCAGGAAGCGCACCGCCGGGATCAGCGACGCGCACCGGCGCAACACCTCGACCCCGCCGCCGCCGGGCAGGTGCACGTCGAGCAGGACCACCTCGGGGCGGGTCTCGGTGACCACGGCCACCGCGCTCGCCACGTCGTCGGCCTCGCCGACCACCTCGACCGCCTCGCCGATCTCGGCGCGCACGCCGGTGCGGAACATCCGGTGGTCGTCGACGAGGACCACCCGGGTGCGGGGCGTGCCCTCGACGGGTGCGCTACTCGTCTCGGAGGTGTTCACGTGTTCGTCCTTCCCACAGCGGACCGGCCGGCGTCGGCGCGGCGCATCTCCAGCTCGACCTCGGTGCCCTCGCCGGGTTCGCTGCGGATGTTCGCGGCGCCCCCGTTGCGGCGCATGCGCCCGAGCACGGACTCTCGCACACCCAGCCGGTCGGCGGGTACGGCGTCCGGGTCGAAACCGGGTCCTCGGTCGCGGACGAACACCGTGACCGTGTCCTCGTCGGCCTCGCCGAACACCGAGATGGCCGCGCCGCCCGCGTACTTCGCCGCGTTGACCATCGCCTCGCGCGCGGCGGCGATCAGCGCGGACAGCCGGTCGTCGACCGGACAGTCGCCCACGCACACGATCTCGATGGACACCCCGTGCGCGTCCTCCACCTCGGCGGCGACCCCGCGCAGCGCGGCGGCGAAGGTGCGGTCCGGCTCCTCGCCGTCGGGGCGGTACAACCAGGCCCGCAACTCGCGCTCCTGCGCCCGGGCCAGTCGGGCCACCTCGCGCGGGTCCTCCACCTGGCGCTGGATCAGGGTCAGCGTGTGCAGCACCGAGTCGTGCACGTGCGCGGCCACCTCGGCCCGCTCCTGGGCCCGGATGCGGGCCCGGCGCTCGGCGCCCAGCTCGCGGGTCTGCCGCAGCAGGTACGGGCCGAAGATGACCAGCAGGCCGACCAGGAGCAGGCCCGCCCCGCGCATCGCGGCCAGCGCGTCGCCGATGCCGCCCCGGCCGAGCGAGAAGAAGATCAGGCCCGCGACCACCAGCGTGGCGCCGATCAGCGCGCGCAGCCAGCCCGCCACCCGGCTGCGCCCGTCCAGCGAGAACCAGCGCTGCCGCTGCGACTCGTCGGCCTGACGCCACAGCAGGATCACCCCGGGCCCGGCCACGAGCAGCGGCCACAACCAGTCGCCGGAGCCGGTGTCGGTATCGGTCCCGAGTCCGGTGAGCATGGTCGCCGCGATCAGCACGATGATCAGCGCGAGCGCCTGATGCCGTTCCCGGCCGCGCTCGCGGCTCGGCGGGGCCGCGGTGCCCACGCTCTGCGGTACGAAGATCCAGAAGGCCGCGTACAGGACCACGCCCAGACCCGCGAAGAACGCGAGCGCGACGAAGGCGACGCGCAGCACCACCACCTCGACGCCGAGATGCTCGGCCAGGCCGCGCGCGACGCCGCCGGCGAACCGGTGGGACGCGGCGCGGCGGAGCTTCGGCGTCGGGTGCACGGGCCGGTTCGGCGCGGCGGGGGGCGGATATACGGCGGTCACACGACCGATCGTCACACGCCGGCAAGTCCGGGCGCATCAGGGCCCGACCCTGATTCCCTCTCGGGGTCGGGCCAGGGGCGGACCAGGGCGGAGCCCGATGGGAACGGGGCCGCGCGCAGGCCACGATGGACCCATGAACGACGACATGAAACCCGGTGTCTCGGCCGGCAACCGGGCCGGCGACGTCCCGGGCGGCCCTCCGGGGTCGTCGGCGGCGCCCACGACGACGACCACTCGGCCCCAACTGTTGCGCAGCGTCGACGACCGCATGGTCTCCGGCGTGTGCGGCGGGCTCGGCGAGCATTTCGGCCTCGATCCGGTGATCTTCCGCATCGTCTTCGCGGTGCTGTCGCTCTTCGGCGGGGTGGGCGTACTGGTGTACAGCCTGGGCTGGCTGTTGATCCCGGCCCGTGGAGAGGAGCAGCCGGTGCTGCGCCGGGTGCTCTCCGGGAAGTTCGACCGCGGGGCGACGGCCGCCACCGTGGTCGCCGTGATGGGGGTCGCCTTGTTCTTCACGTATCTGGACTCGGGCTTCGGCCCGTCGGTCCCGCTGATGATGATCACCGCCGTGGTCCTGTTCATGGTCTGGACCGACACGAAACGCAGGTCCGAGGCCGCCGCGCGGACGGCGGGGGTCGCGGCGATGGCGGGCGCTCCCGCGCCGGTCGACACCGTCCCGGCCGGCGACACCGCCCCGAGACCGCCGATGTGGTGGCAGGTGCCCGGTGCCGGCTCGGCGCCGGAGGACGGGCAACCGCCCGCGAAGCCGGTCGCGGCCGAGCCGGGCCGGCCGGCGAAGCGTCCGCGCTCGTACGTGGTGCCGGCCACGCTGTCGGTGGCCATGATGGTCGGCGGCCTGCTGTGGGTGCTCAACCGCACCGACGCGGCCGACGTGACGTTCACCGTCGCGGTGGCGATCGTGCTGGGCGTCGTCGGCCTGGGTCTGCTCGCGGGCACCTGGTTCGGTCGGGCCCGGCTGCTGATCCTGCCCGCCCTCGCGCTCACCGCGCTGCTCGCCGGGCTCACCGCGATCACCGTGCCGCTGACCGGGCCGTGGGGGGAGCGCACGTACACGCCGACCTCGGTCGCGGCGCTGCCCGGGTCGTACCACCTCGGCGGCGGCGACCTGGACCTGGACCTGCGCACCCTGGACCTCGGGCCGGCCCGTGCGGCGACGGTCAAGGCCACCGTGGGCGCCGGGCAGATCCAGGTGTGGGTGCCCAAGGACGTCAGGGTGGTGTTCAAGGCCCGCTCCGACGTCGGCGACGTGCGCACGATGAGCGGTCGCGACGACGGCTGGCGGCCGGACCGGAGCGAGACGGTGGAGCCGATCGCGCAGCCGGAGCGCGGCACGATCACGCTGGACCTGAAGGTCGGCGCGGGCCAGGTGGAACTGCTGTACGGCGACCACGGACGGCAGCCGCGATGAGCGCGACGATCGAGCGGGTCGACCCGCGCAGGACACCGACGAGCGGCGTGACCCGGATGGAGGGCGAATCCCGATGAGGACGAACAGGCAGCGCTTCGACCCGATGGCCCTGATCGCGGGTGTGGTGTTCACCGGCATCGCGATCGCGTACCTGCTCCGAGCGGGCGGTCACGCGCTGATCAGCCCCGAGTGGTCGCTGGCCACCGCGGCGATCGGGGTGGGCCTGGCGGGCCTCGCCGGGGCGCTGTGGTCGATGTTGCCGCCCGGCCGATCCGAGGCCGCACCCACGCCGCCGGCCGGGTTCTTCACGCCGGCGGCGTCGGAGCCGGGCGGCACGGCGTTCGGCGGCCGGGAGGGGCACGAGGACCACGTCGGCACCCTCGGGGTCGGGACCCTCGGGCCGAAACCGGCAGCCGGCTTCGAGTCCGACATCGAGGCCGGAACCGGCATCGAGGCCGCGGCGGAAACCGAGACCGAGAACATGGCCGTGGTCGAGGCCCCGGCCGAGCCGGACTCACCGGCCGGATCCTCGGCCGCTCCGGCGGCCGCCTCCGACGGCGGCCCGGACGACACCCCGCCGGCCGTCGACCTGACCAAGTAGTCGACACGGCAGGCATACGACGAGGGGGCGGGTGGGCAAACAGCCCACCCGCCCCCTCGTGCGCACTCGGCCGGCACGGCACGGGGTTCGCGCCCGTACCCCTTTGCCGCCTCGCGCCCGCGCCCTTGGTCCCTCCGGACCACGGTCCGGTGCCGGCACCCCCGCGCCTCCGCGCCTCCGCGCCTGCGTCTCCGCGCTACCTCGCGTCCCCGCGCCCCGGACCCGCATCCCGCGCCCGTTCCGCACCCCGCACACTCCGCCCTGCACCCGTGCCACGTCCCGCCGCACCACGCACCACAAGCCGCACCCCGCTTCCCGTGCCGCGCCTCGCGCCTTGCCTGGCGTCCCGTCCACCACCACGAGCCGCCCCGCGCCGCGCCTTGCCGCGCGTCCCGCCCCGCGCCGCGCGTCCCGCCTCGCCCCGCCTCGCGCCTCGCCTCGCGCCGCGCCGTGCCTCGCGTTCCGCGCCGCCCCGCGCCGCGCGTCCCGCCTCGCGCCTCGCCCCGCCTCGCGCCCCGCCTCGCCCCGCCTCGCCTCGCGCCGCGCCGTGCCTCGCGTTCCGCGCCGCGCCGCGCGTCCCGCCCCGCCCCGCCCCGCCCCGCGCGTCCCGCCCCGCCCCTCGCCCCGCCCCTCGCCCCGCCCCTCGCCCCGCCTCGCGTCTCGCCTCGCCCCGCGCCTCGCCCCGCGCCGCGTCCCGCGTGCCGCGCCCGTCTGTGGGGTCAGGCGCGGTTGTGGGGGGTGTGCCAGAGTTTTGGGTCGGGGCCCTTTGGGACGATTCCGGTCGGGTTGATCGCGTCGTGTGTGACGTAGTAGTGCCGCTTGATGTGGTCGAAGTCGACCGTGTCCCCGAAGCCTTCGGTCTGGAACAGGTCGCGGGCGTAGGCCCACAGGACCGGATACTCGGTCAGCTTGCGCAGATTGGTCTTGAAGTGGCCGTGGTAGACCGCGTCGAAGCGGACCAGCGTGGTGAACAGCCGGATGTCCGCCTCGGTGATCGACTCGCCGACCAGGAAGCGCTGCCCGCTCAGCCGCTTCTCCAGCAGGTCCAGCCGGGCGAACAGGGCGTCGAACGCCTCCTCGTAGGCGGCCTGCGAGGTGGCGAACCCGCACCGGTACACGCCGTTGTTCACGTCCCGGAACACGTCCGCGTTGATCGCGTCGATCTCCGCGCGCAGGTGCTCGGGGTACAGATCGGGCGCGTCGGCCCGGTGCAGCGCGGTCCAGCGGGTGGAGAGGTCGAGGGTGATCTGCGGATAGTCGTTGGTGACCACGTGCCCGGTGGTCAGGTCGATGATCGCGGGTACGGTCACCCGACCGGCGTAGGTGGGGTCACTGGCCCGATAGGCGTCGGCGAGGAACGCCAGCCCGGTTGCCGGATCGCGCCCGTCCGGGTGGTTGGTGAACCGCCATCCGCGCTCGTCCCGGATCGGGTCCACCACGGACAGACCCAGCGCGTCGTCGAGCCCGAGCAGCCGACGGACGATGATCGCCCGATGCGCCCACGGACAGGCCAGGGACACCACCAGCTGATATCGCCCGCGCTCCGGCTCCGGCCGCCCGGTGAACCGGTTGGCCTGCCGGACGAATTCGCCACGGTTTCCGGTCTCGGCGGTGAACTGCGCCTCGGATGAGCTCATCCGTCCACGATAGGTCCCGGATCCCCGACGCGCGTCGGGCTCAGGTCGGGTCGAGGCCGTTCGCCCGCAGCCAGGGCAGCGGGTTGATCGGGGCGCCGCCGCCGGGCCGGACCTCGAAGTGCAGGTGCGGGCCGGTGCTGTTGCCGGTGTCGCCGCTGTAGGCGATCACGTCGCCCGCCTTGACCGGACCGGAGCGGATCTTGGCCCGGGTCAGGTGGCAGTACCAGGTCTCGGTGCCGTCCTTGCCGGTCAGGATCACCATGTTCCCGTAGGCCGAGTTGACCTGCGTGCGCACCACGCCGTCCATCACCGCGAACACCGGGGTGCTCAGGTCCACCGGGAAGTCGATGCCGGTGTGGGTGTGCGCCCAGCGCGAGCCGGAGGAGCCGAAATAGGCGCTGAGGCCCTTCTGGGCGACCGGAAGCACGAACTTGGGCCGGAGGGACTCCCGGCGCTTGCGCTCGGCTTCCTGGTCCTGCTGGGCCTGTTCCTGGCGCTCCTGGAGCGAGACCCGGGTCTGCGCGCGACTGGCGCGCTCGGCGAAGTCCTCGGCGCCGACCTGGAGATCCACCAGTTGTTTGTCCATCGGCGACATCAGCGGCAGATCCTCGCCGCCGGCCACCGGGTCCGCGTCCTTGGTCTCGGCGCCCGCGGTGTGCAGGCCCCCGACCGCCGCGACGGCCATCGCCGCCGCGCCCATCACCGCGAGCGGGGCGCCGGCGGTCAGCGGGAACGCGCGTTTGCGCTTCACCCGGGCCTTGTCGGCGGACTCCCCGGCTTCCTTGACTCCCTTGGTGGCCTTGGCCTCCCGGGCCTCCCGGGCCTTCGGCTTCCCGGCCGGCTCGACGCGCGCGTCGTCCGCGTCGGTCTCGGTGTCGGTGCGGGCCGGCACGCTGAGGTCATGGTCGCCGACATCGAACGCGGGCTCGGCCGGCGCACGCGTGGTGCCGTCGTCGAACAGGTCCGTCGTCGAGCGGTTTCCGCCCGACCACTTGTCGGCGTCGTCGCGCACCGGGACGGGGGAGTACCAGGTGTCGGACTCCCACGCGGCGGTGTCCGAAGCGGCGTACCACATACCGGTGTTCGAGCCGCCGTCCCACGCGGGATCGACGTACGGCGCCGGCGCCGGATCCTGCACCGCGGTGTCGGTGACCGCCCAGGTCTGCGTCTGCGTGCCGTAGCCGGTGTCCTGGACCGCGGGGTAGCCGTAGGTGCCGGTCGCGGCATGGCCGCCGGAGGCGTCGTAGGACCCGCTGTAGCCGTCCGACGAGCCGTTGCCGTAGCCGTCGTGGCCCGGCACCTGGACGTATCCCGAGGCGTCGTAGGCGGGTTGGTACCCCGAGGTGTCGTAGCCGCCCGAGCCGTGGCCCGTCGTGTCGTAGCCGACGGCGGTGTGGTCGACGGCGGAGTACTGCGTGCCGGAGTGGTCGACGGCGGCGTACCCGCCGGACGCGTAGCCGGCCGCCGCGGGGTAGCCGGTGCCGGTGTCGTATCCATCGTACGCGGGTGTCGGTACACCCCACCCGCCCGCCGCGTCGACCGCGGGCCAACCGCCGCTCGGGTCGCCCGAGTAGGCGTTCGCGCCGTACTCGTAGCCCTGGTCGTAGCCGCCGTGGACCGGGTCGGACGAGCCGTAGGGGGAATACGCACCCTCGGTGTCCGACCCGTGGCGAGCCTGCTGCTGCGCACTCGGGTAGCGAACGTCCGTCACCTACGTCGCCTTACGTTTCGGGGGCCGGTCGGAAACGGACTGTAGCTCCCTTGACGTTCACAGGACAATCCTCGCGATCGGAACCGCAGGTCAGGCGGCCGGGCGGGTGACGAGGTCCGCCGCGGCGACACCCGTCCGGGCGGACGCCGTCGACCGCCGCCCGTGTGCCGACCGGGTGGGGGTTACGCTCCGGGCGAGGGCTTCGCTACGTACATGGAGGCAGTGATGGGTGTTCCCGGACCGATCAGGATCGTCGTGGCCAAGCCCGGGCTCGACGGACACGATCGTGGGGTCAAGGTGGTCGCGCGCGCACTGCGCGACGCGGGCTTCGAGGTGGTGTACACCGGGCTGCACCAGACCCCGGTCCAGATCGTCGAGACGGCCATCCAGGAGGACGCCGACGCGATCGGCCTCTCGGTGCTCTCCGGCGCGCACATGACGCTCTTCGCCAAGGTGATCGAACTGCTCAAGGAGCGCGAGGCCGAGGACATCCTGGTGTTCGGCGGCGGGATCATCCCGGAGGAGGACGTCCCCGAGCTGCGGCGGATCGGTGTCGCGGCGGTGTTCACCCCGGGCGCGCCGACCACCGACATCGTCGACTGGGTGCGCGCACACGTGGCGACCACCGCCGCCTGACCGGGCACTTCGCCCGGATCCGGACATCGGGCCCGCTGCGATCCGCGGGTTCGACGGGCTCGCACACACGTGTCGGTGCGGGCCCGTACCGTGGCCGTCATGCAGCAACGGTGGACCGCGGAACGGGTGTTGGCACTGGCCCCCGACGCCGCAGCACGCACGGCCGGGAGCGCCCTCGCGAGACCGGAGTCGTGGTCGGCCACCGGCGCCTCGACGGCCGCGCACGGCCCGATCTGGGGGTCGGGCGGCGGCGCGACGGCCTACCGCACGGTGGTCGATCCCGCCGGTCCCACGGGGCGATGTTCGTGCCCCCGACCGGGCTTTCCCTGCGTACACGCCCTCGGCCTGATGCTCCTGTGGGCGAACGATCCGGCCGCGGTGCCGGTCGGGGCGAGCGCTCCCGACTGGGTCGACGCCCCGGCGGCCGGACGGCGGGGGCGGGCCGGTCCGGCCGATCCCGCCGCGGCCCGGCGGCGGGCCGAGCGGCGGGCGGCCGAAGTCGCCGAGGGCACCGAGCGGTTGCGCCGGTGGCTGGCCGATCGGGTGCACCAGGGTCTGGCGGGCACCGAGCGTGAGGGATACGCGATGTGGGACGGCATCGCGGAGCGTATGGTCGACGCCAAGGCCCCCGGCCTGGCCGCCAGGTTGCGCGCGGCGGGCGCGATACCCGCGTCCGGGGCGGAGGGCTGGCCGGGCCGACTGCTGGAGGACTACGCCGAGTTGTGGCTGCTCCTGCGCGCCCACGAACACGCCGACGACCTGGATCCGTCCCTGGTGGCCGGACTGCGGGCGCGCATCGGCTGGACCGTGGACGCGGAGGACGTGCTGCGGGCGGCGCGGGCCGAGGGCACCGCGGTGCACGATCGGTGGCTGGTGCTCGGCAGCCGGGACAGCGTCGACGGCGGGCTGACCGAGCGGCGGATCTGGCTGCGCGGCACCGGGTCGGGCCGGCCCGCGCTGGTGCTGGCCTTCGGGCCGCAGGGGCGGGCGCCGCAGTTGGCCCTGCCCGTGGGGCGCACCATCGAGGCCGACGCGGCCTTCCACGACGACGCGGTGCCGCTGCGGGTGGCGCTGGGCGAGCGGACCGGTGAGCCGGCCGCCGGGGCCGAGCCGGCCGGGGTGGGGCCCGAGGAGGCGACCCTGGCCTACGCCGAGGCGTTGCGCCGCGAGCCGTGGCTGGAGGCCTGGCCGGTGGTGCTCGCCGACGTGCTGGCGGTGCCGGAGCCGATGGGGTGGCGCATCGCCGGCGCGGACGGGTTCTGGCTGCCGGTGGACCGCGCCCGGACCGGCGAGCAGGCGCTGTGGCGGTTGTCCGCGATGTCCGGCGGTACGGGGCTGACCGTGTTCGGCGAATACGGCGCGCGCGGATTCGTGCCGGTGACCGCCTGGCACGAGGGCCAGGCCGTCCCGCTGTAACCGGCCCGGTCGAGCCGGAGGTTCGACGCCGATGCCGGTCCTCGACGGCCGATCGCCGAGTGTGGAAGGGGAGTTCGGATGCGGGTCGCGGATCCGGTGTGGGACGACCTGGTGTCGGCGGCACTGGTGGGCACCGGGCGGCGCAGGGCCGCGGAATGGCCCGCCGAGGGCGCGTTGGGCGAGTTGGCCGCGCGCGTGGACCGGACCGACGAGGCGGTGCGGCTGCTCGATCTGGCGGCGATCGTGATGGTGCATCGGCGGGCGGGCCGCCGAGCCCCCGCGGGCGCGCCGCCGCAGCCGTGCACCGAGGTGGACCCGCGACCGTCCGTGCCGGAGCCGGCCCGGGCGCGGTTGCGGATCCTGCTCGAAGGCGACGGGATGGACTTCCTGCCGGAATGGCTGGCCCTGGCCCGGACGGCCGGTCTGCGGGCACCCGAGTCCGAACTGCCGGGCCTGTTGACCGCGGCCCGCTCGCGCACGGATCTGCGGGCGGTCGTGGCCGAACTCGCCGGGCCGAGGGGGCGTTGGCTGGCCGGGCTCAATCCGGAGTGGGCCTGGCTGACCCGGATCGCGGCCGGGGATCCCGACGACCCGATCGACCTGTGGCGGCACGGCCGGTTCGGTGAGCGGCTGGCCGCGTTCGCGGTGTTGCGGGCGGCGGACCCGGACGCGGCCAGGGAGTTGCTGGCCCGGACCTGGCGGGCCGAACCGGCCGAGGACCGCGCGGTGTTCGTCGAGGCGCTGGCCGCCGGGGCGACGGCGGGCGACGAGGCCTTCCTGGAGGCGGCCCTGGACGATCGGGCCAAGGTGGTCCGGGTGGCCGCGGCGCGACGCCTCGGTGCGCTGCCCGAATCGGCGTTCGTGGCCCGGATGAGCGCGCGGGGCCGGGCCTGCCTGCGGCCCGACGGAGCGGGGCGGGTGCTGGTGGTGCCGCCGGGCGAGTGCGACGAGGCGATGGTGCGCGACGGCATCGACCGGTCCTCGCCGACCGGGCGCGAGGACCACTCGTGGTGGCTGGGCGAGGTCGTCGCGGCCACGCCGCTGTCGGTGTGGCGGGAGGTGTTCGGGGCGAGCCCCGAGGAGATCGCGGCCCGTGCGCTGCCGCGCCGGTTCGCCGAGGACGTCCGGGAGGGGTGGGCCCGCGCGGCGGTGCTCCAACGCGACGTCGACTGGGCCCGCGCGTTGGCCGGTCGCGGCGCGCCCACCCGCCTGCTCACCGTGCTGCCGCCGGCCGAGTGCGCCGACCACGTGGCCCGCCACATCGCCGCGCACGGCCTGTCCGAGGCCCTGCAACTGCTCACCAACTGCCCGACCCCGTGGCCGCTCTCCCTGGGCGACGCGGTCCTGGACGCCTTCGCGACGGCGGCCGAGTCCGGCGCGTACCCCTGGAGCTTCAGCGGCGCGAGGGACGTCGCCGGCCGCGGCCTGGACCCGGCCCTGGTCGACCGCGTGGACGCGCTCGCCGAAGGCGACGGCGAATGGCCCAAGGCCTTCCGCGCCCTGGCCGCGACCCTGCGCTACCGCGCGACGATGCGCGCGGAACTGCTGGGCGGCTGACTCTCGAGGCTCAGCGCGTCAACGCGCCCACGTCCAGCACGAGCGGAAACGGCACGTCGAGCTTCATCACGCCGCGATGCACGCCCGTCGGGACGTACGCCGTCGTGGTGGGGTCGAGCTCGTAGACGTAGACCACCGCGACGCCCATGTCCTTCTCGATGCGCCAATAGTGGGCGATACCGCTCTTGGCATAGAGCGTCGGCTTGACGGTGCGATCGCGTTCCTCCGACTCGGGCGATACGACCTCGACCACCAGGCGAACGTCGGCGGGTTCGAACGCGGTCAGCTCCGGGTTCCGTGCGGCGGCGGCGTCGACCACCGTCATGTCGGGCTCCGGACGCGACCGGCGGCCCAGGCGGATCGTCATCTCCCGCGCGACGAACAGGGTGGTCGGAGCCTGGGCTTCGAGCGCGGCGTTGAGCCGATTCAGCACGCGCATGTGAAACAACGACTGCGGGGACATCACGATGAGGGCTCCGTGGATCAGCTCTATCCGACGCGGAGCCTCGGGCGGGAGCCGATCGAGATCCTCGGCGGTCCAGCCGTCCTCGGGACCGGGGTAAAACCATTCCGGCAGTGCCTGCGTCATCACCGGCGGCCTCCCATCGTCGTCAATGGACCCTGGGACGATAGTAGACAGACTTCCCCGCAACGTCCGAGATCGACGTGCCGTCACCCTTGTGAGTGACCCCAAGGCAGCCGCCGACGCGCGAGGCGCGTGCCTCCCGGGTGGCCCCCGTTCGGCAGCGGGAGTGTCGGACCCGACCGGCAGACTTGTCCCTGTTCGGGTTCGTTCGAGCAATGGGGGAGCCGTGACGGGCGTGTCTGCCGAATCGGGTGAGCAGGTCGAGCGGGATGTGCTCCGGGCGCACGCCGAGGACGCGTTCGCCGACGAGTTGGCCGCGCTCGCCGCCGCCGACGAGCGGCCCCGGCCGCCGCGCTGGAAGCTTTCGCCGTGGGCGGTGGCCACCTACCTGCTCGGCGGCACGTTGCCCGACGGCACGGTGATCTCGCCCAAGTACATCGGGCCGCGCCGGATCGTCGAGGTCGCCGTCACCACGCTGGCCACCGACCGGGCGCTGCTGCTGCTCGGCGTGCCGGGCACGGCCAAGACGTGGGTGGCGGAGCATCTGGCCGCCGCCGTGTGCGGCAACTCCACGCTGCTGGTCCAGGGCACCGCCGGCACCCCCGAGGAGGCCATCCGCTACGGCTGGAACTACGCGCAACTGCTCGCCCACGGGCCCAGCCGCGCGGCCATGGTGGCCGGCCCGGTGATGCGCGCGATGAGCCGCGGACTTCTCGCCCGGGTCGAGGAGTTGACCCGCGTCCCGGCCGACGTGCAGGACTCGCTGATCACCATCCTGTCCGAGAAGACCCTGCCCGTGCCGGAGTTGAACGACGAGGTGCGGGCGGTGCGCGGGTTCAACCTGATCGCCACCGCCAACGACCGAGACCGGGGGGTCAACGAACTCTCCTCGGCGCTGCGTCGCCGGTTCAACACCGTGGTGCTCCCGCTGCCCGCGACCGCCGACGCGGAGGTGGAGATCGTCAGCCGCCGGGTGGCCCAGCTCGGCTCCGGCCTCGAACTGCCGCCGGTGGCCGGCGCCGAGGCCGAACTGCGGCGTGTGGTGACGGTGTTCCGCGAACTGCGCGCCGGCCTCACCGAAGACGGCCGGACCAGGCTGAAGACCCCGTCCGGGCCGCTGTCCACCGCCGAGGCGATCTCCGTGGTCACCGGCGGCCTCGCGCTCGCCGCGCACTTCGGTGACGGTGTGCTGCGCTCGGCCGACGTGGCGGCGGGGATCCTGGGCGCGGTGGTCAAGGACCCGGCCGCCGACACCCTGGTCTGGCGCGAATACCTGGAGACCGCGGTGCGCCCGCGCGCCGACTGGCAGGACTTCTACCGGGCCTGTCGCGACGCGGACCCGGCCTGATGGCGCGGCCCTCGGCCGCGCGACCGACCCTGCTCGGCGTGCGGCACCACGGCCCGGGCTCGGCCCGGGCGGTCGGCGCCGCGCTGGACCGGCTGCGGCCCGACATCGTGCTGATCGAGGGTCCTCCCGAGGCCGACCCGCTGCTGTCCTTCGCCGCCGAGCCCGGTCTGCGTCCGCCCGTCGCGCTGCTCGCGCACGCGATCGACGATCCCGCCCAGGCGGGCTTTTGGCCGTACGCCGACTTCAGCCCCGAATGGGTGGCCATCACCCACGCGAGCGGGCACGGTGTCCCGGTCCGGTTCATCGACCTGCCGGTCGCGGTGTCCTTCACCCTCGACCGGGCCCGCCGCGAGCGCGAGAGCGAGGAACCGGCCGAGCCCGTCCTGCCCCCGGTGGACCCGATCGCCGCCCTGGCCCGACTGGCCGGTCGAGACGACGCCGAGCACTGGTGGGAGGACGTGATCGAACACCGTGCGCCCGCCGACGACCCGCTGCGGCCCTTCGCGGCGCTCGCCGACGCGATGGCCGCGCTGCGCGAGGACGAGCGGCCCGCAGACCCGGACCCGACCGCCGAACCCGACATCGAACGACTGCGCGAGGCGTACATGCGCCAGTGCGTCCGCTCCGCACACCGGGCCGGACACACCCGGATCGCCGTGGTGTGCGGCGCCTGGCACGTGCCCGCGCTCGCCGACCCGCGCTCCGCCGCCGCCGACCGCGCGCTGCTCGCGCCGCACCGGGCCGCGGTCAAGGTGGAGACCACGTGGGTGCCGTGGACCCACCACCGCCTCGCGCAGAGCTCCGGCTACGGGGCCGGGGTCGCGTCCCCCGGCTGGTACCGGCACCTGTTCGACACCGCCGCCGAGCCCGACCCGCTGCCCCGCTGGTTCGTCCGGATCGCCACGCTGCTGCGCGAGGCGGGCCACCCGGTCTCCTCCGCGCATGTGATCGAGGCGACCCGCCACGCCGACGCGCTCGCCGCGCTGCGCGGACGACCGCTGGCCGGTCTGGACGAGACCCTCGAAGCGGTCCGCGCGGTCATGTGCGACGGCGTCACCGGGCCGCTCGCGCTGGTGCACGACGCCCTCGTGGTCGGCGACGTGATCGGCGAGGTGCCGCCGACGGTGCCCGCCGTACCGCTCCAGCGCGACCTCACCCGCGAGCAGCGCCGGCTGCGGCTGCGGCCCGAGCCCGCCGCCCGCGAACTGGAACTCGACCTGCGCAAGGACTCGCACGCCGACCGCAGCCGACTGCTCAACCGGCTCGCCCTGCTCGACGTCCCGTGGGGTGTGCCGGTCCCGGGCCGGGAGAGCCGGGGCACCTTCCGCGAGACCTGGCGGCTCGACTGGCAGCCGGAGTTGGCCATCCGGGTGGCCGAGGCGGGTGTGTGGGGGACCACCGTGGTCGCCGCGGCCGAGGCGCGCGCGAGCGACCTGGCGATCCGGGCCGAATCGCTCGCCGACGTCACCGAGGTCGCCGAGCGCTGCCTGCGCGCCGACCTGCCCGACGCGCTGCCGGTGATCATGCGGGTGCTGGACCGGCGCGCCGCCCTGGACGCCGACGTCGGCCGGCTCGCCGAGGCGCTGCCGGGACTGGTGCGGGCGCTGCGCTACGGCGACGTCCGCGGCACCGACACCTCGGCGCTCGACACCGTCGTGGCCGGCCTGGTGGTCCGGATCTGCGTCGGGCTGCCCGCGGCCTGCGCCGGACTGGACTCCGACGGAGCCGCCGCGATGCGCCGTCGCCTCGACGACGTGCACGCCGCCGTACAACTGCTGCCGGAGCGCCGACAGGACGAGTGGTACACCACCCTGCGGCGACTCGCCGACCGGGAGGACCTGCCGGGCCTGCTCGCCGGCCGCGCCACCCGCCTGCTGCTCGACCTGGGCCGCCTCGCGCCGGAGGCGGCCGCGCCCCGCCTGGCCCGCGCCCTCACCCGGGGCGTCCCGCATCGCGAATCGGCGGCCTGGATCGAGGGATTCCTGGCCGGCGGCGGCATGCTGCTGATCCACGACGAAGGGCTCCTCGACCTGGTCGACGCCTGGATCACCGGCACCCCCGACGACCTGTTCGTGGAGATCCTGCCGCTGCTGCGCCGCACCTTCGCCACCTTCGCCGCGCCCGAGCGGCGGCTGCTCGGCGAGCGCATCCGCACCCCGGCGGGGGCCGCCGTCCCGATCGCGACCGCCGAGCACTTCGACGGCGGGCGCGCCGACGCCGTACTGCCGCTGCTGGCCCGGATCCTGGGCCTGGCGGACCGGGAGGTGACCCCGTGACGAGCGAGGCCGACGACGAACGGCTGCGCCGCTGGCGCCTGGTGCTGGGCGGCGAACCCGACGGCACCGGCCGCGGGCTCACCGGCGACGACGCCCGGATCGACCAGGCGCTGGGCGCGCTGTACCGCCCCGAGACCCAGGCCCCGCGCGGCAGCCGCCGGGCGACCGGGCCGCGCGCCGCCGGCCTCGGCGCCTCCGCGCCGTCGGTGGCCCGCTGGCTCGGCGACATCCGCGCCTACTTCCCGGCGGGCGTGGTGAGCATCCTCCAGCAGGACGCGATCGAGCGGCTCGACCTGACCCGGCTGCTCCTGGAGCCGGAGATGCTGGCCGCCGTCGAACCCGACGTGCACCTGGTCGGCACCCTGCTCGCGCTCACCGCGCTGATGCCCGAGGCGACGAAGGAGGCCGCCCGCGCGGTGGTCCGCCGCGTCGTCGACGACCTGGAGCGCCGGGTCGCGCAACGCACCACGAGCCTGGTCCGGGGAGCGCTCGACCGCTCGACCCGGGTGCACCGCCCGAGCCCGCGGGACATCGACTGGAACGCCACGATCCGGGCCAACCTCGGCCACTACCAGCCCGAGCACCGCACGATCGTGCCGGAGCGCCTGGTCGGCTACGGGCGCCGACGGCACGGGGTGCACAAGGACGTGATCCTGTGCGTCGACCAGTCGGGTTCGATGGCCGCCTCGGTGGTCTACGCGTCGGTGTTCGGCGCCGTGCTCGGCTCGATGCACGCGCTGCGGACCTCGCTGGTGGTCTTCGACACGAGCGTGGTCGACCTGACCGACCGGCTGAGCGACCCCGTCGACGTGCTCTTCGGCACCCGCCTCGGCGGCGGCACCGACATCAACCGCGCGCTGACCTACTGCCAGTCGCTGATCACCCGGCCGACGGAGACCGTCGTCGTGCTGATCAGCGACCTGTACGAGGGCGGTGTGCGGGACGGGATGGTCCGCCGCGCGGCGGGCATGCAGGCCGCCGGCACCACCTTCCTCACCCTGCTGGCCCTCTCCGACGAGGGCGCCCCGGCCTACGACCACACCAACGCCGCCGCCCTGGCGGCAATCGGCAGCCCCGCCTTCGCCTGCACCCCCGACCTGTTCCCGGAGGTGATGGCCGCCGCGCTCCAGGGCCTGCCGCTTCCCGCGCCCGAGCCGTAACGGTATCCCGATCGGTAGCCTTCGAGGTAACCTGATCGGTATGCAAACCACAGTGAAGGTGGACGCCAAGGTGCGAGACCGCATCGCACGCCTGGCGGAGCAACGTGAGATGTCGATGGGCGCGGTGATTGCTGCGGCCATAGAGCGGGAGGAGAGGGCCGAGCGTTTCGCAGCCATCGACGTGGCCTATACCCGGCTGGAGGCGGATCCGGACGAGTGGCGGTCCTATCGTGCGGAGCAGGCCGAATGGGAAGCGACGCTTGCCGATGGCCTGGATGACGAGGGCACTCGGTGAGCCCTGCTCTTCGCCCCCGCCAAGGCGATGTATGGATGCTTGATCTTGATCCGGTGACGGGGCATGAGCAGGGCCGACGGCGCCCCTGCGTGATCGTCTCGGCGGACCCGTACAACCGCTACATTCGCGGAATGGCCATCGTGGTCCCGTTGACCAGTCGTGACCGAGGCCTGCCGCACCACGTCCGGGTGTCGAGTTCGGGCTCCGGATCGACGAGTGTGAGTTTCGCCCGTACCGAGGACGTGCGGGCGGTGTCGCACGAGCGTTTCGGTCGGCGGATGGGCTTCGTGGAGGAATCGGAACTGGCCGATATCCAGGGTCGGCTCCGGGATTTCCTGGACCTGTAGGCCGGGCTTCTCCACAGGCGCCGCCCCCGAGGGCTTCGGAACGCTGACATACGAGGCCATCCGCCGCGAGCGCCGGCGTGGTGTCGGACACATCGGATGGTCACTGTCCGTTTTGGTGTGTTCCCTGTGTCACGGTGGAACAGGCGTAAACGGGCGGATCTCTACACACGGTGGTGCCGTGGTCGGGAGGCGCCCCGGGGGTGTGACCCGGACCCTGATTCGGGCCCGGCACTCCTGCCCGATAGCCTGCAAGGCGGATCAGCTACGCGTGCGGACGCCGTCCACCGGAACCGGGGGCGAGCCTGCCGGACCTGCGCGACGACGGACGCGGCTGCGCATGTTCCGCATATCCGATCGCGATCACAAGGACGGACCCGCGTGGACCTGTTCGAGTACCAGGCGAGGGATCTCTTCGCTAAGCACGGTGTGCCGGTTCTGCCCGGTGAAGTCGTCTTCACGCCGGAGGAGGCACGGGCCGCCGCCGAGCGCATGGGTGGCAAGGCCGTCGTCAAGGCCCAGGTGAAGGTCGGTGGCCGCGGCAAGGCCGGCGGCGTGAAGCTGGCCTTCAGCACCGACGAGGTCGTCGAGAAGACCGAGCAGATCCTCGGCCTCGACATCAAGGGCCACATCGTCAAGAAGGTCATGCTGGCCGGGCTGGCCAAGCCGGTGGACGAGTACTACGTCTCGTTCCTGCTCGACCGCACCAACCGCACCTTCCTCGCGATGGCGTCCGTCGAGGGCGGCGTCGAGATCGAGGTCGTCGCCGAGGAGAACCCCGACGCGCTCGCCAAGATCCCGGTCGACGCGATCGAGGGCGTGACCGAGGCCAAGGCCCGCGAGATCGTCGAGGCGGCGAAGTTCCCGGCCGAGTTGCACGACCAGATCGTCGCGACCCTCAAGACGCTGTGGACCGTCTTCGTCGAAGAGGACGCCACGCTCGTCGAGGTGAACCCGCTGATCAAGTCCGAAGAGGGCAAGATCATCGCGCTGGACGGCAAGGTCTCGCTCGACGAGAACGCCGACTTCCGCCACCCCGACCACGAGGCGCTCGAGGACAAGGACGCGGCCGACCCGCTGGAGGCGGCGGCCAAGGCCAAGGGTCTGAACTACGTCAAGCTCGACGGTTCGGTCGGCATCATCGGCAACGGCGCGGGCCTGGTCATGTCCACGCTCGACGTGGTCGCGTACGCCGGGGAGAACCACGGCGGCGTCAAGCCCGCCAACTTCCTCGACATCGGCGGCGGCGCGTCCGCCGAGGTGATGGCGAACGGCCTGGAGATCATCCTGGGCGACGCCGACGTCAAGTCGGTCTTCGTCAACGTCTTCGGCGGCATCACCGCGTGCGACGCGGTCGCGAACGGCATCGTGCAGGCGCTCGAACTGCTGAAGCAGAAGGGCGAGGCGGTCACCAAGCCGCTCGTCGTGCGACTGGACGGCAACAACGCGGAGCTGGGTCGGCAGATCCTGACCGACGCGAACCACCCGCTGGTCCAGCAGGTGGACACCATGGATGGCGCGGCCGAGCGGGCCGCCGAGCTCGCTGCCGCGAAGTAAGGGAGACCGACCCAGCATGGCTATCTTCCTGACCAAGGACAGCAAGGTCATCGTCCAGGGCATGACCGGCTCCGAGGGGATGAAGCACACCCACCGGATGCTCGCCTCCGGGACGAACATCGTCGGTGGCGTGAACCCGCGCAAGGCCGGCACCACCGTCGACGTGGACGGCACCGAGGTACCGGTATTCGGCACCGTGGCCGAGGCCATGGAGGCCACCGGCGCCGACGTCACCGTGGTCTTCGTGCCGCCGAAGTTCACCAAGGACGCCGTGGTCGAGGCCATCGAGGCCGAGATCGGCCTCGCGGTGGTCATCACCGAGGGCGTGCCGGTGCACGACACGGCGCAGTTCTGGGCGCTCGCCGGCGCCAAGGGCAACAAGACCCGGATCATCGGCCCGAACTGTCCCGGCCTGATCACCCCCGGCCAGTCCAACGCGGGCATCATCCCGGCGAGCATCACCAAGCCGGGCCGGATCGGTCTGGTGTCCAAGTCGGGCACGCTGACCTACCAGATGATGTACGAGCTGGCCGACATCGGCTTCTCGACCGCCGTAGGCATCGGTGGCGACCCGATCATCGGCACCACGCACATCGACTGCCTCCAGGCGTTCCAGGACGACCCGGACACCGACGCGATCGTGATGATCGGCGAGATCGGCGGCGACGCCGAGGAGCGTGCCGCGGCCTACATCGCCGAGCACATCACCAAGCCGGTCGTCGGCTACGTCGCGGGCTTCACCGCCCCCGAGGGCAAGACCATGGGCCACGCCGGCGCCATCGTGTCGGGCTCCTCGGGCACCGCGCAGGCCAAGCAGGACGCGCTCGAGGCCGTCGGCGTCAAGGTCGGCAAGACGCCGTCCGAGACGGCGCGCCTGATGCGCGAGATCATGGCCGGCTGACCCACCCGGTCACCGACGACGCCCCGTATCCCGCCGTTTTCCGGTGGGGCGCGGGGCGTCGTGCCGTCCCGGGTCGGTCAGGGCGACGCCGCCCGGCGCAGCCCGTTGTTCAGGCAACCCGTGTCGAGGACGAAGGCCCGCTCCGGGGCCAGCAGCGCGCCCGGCCCGGTCGCCGCGGTCCCCGTGCGCGCCCGCAGGTCGGCCGCCGTCCCGCTCGTGCTCCGGGCGCCGGTGGGCGTGGCGGGTCGCAGCAGCGGCGAGAGCCGCTGCGGGGCGGCGGGGGCCGGCGTCACGCCGAGGGCCGGTTGCCCGGGCACAGGGGACGGGGGCGCGGGAGCCTCGGGCGTGGCCGGCCCCTCGGCCGGCGCGGCCCCCCGCTCCGCGGGCGCGGGCGGGGCCGCGGCAGGCGGCGGCGGGGTCTCCTCCGGCGTCGCGGCCGCCGCGGCGGGCACCGGTGGCACCCGGCGGGCCGCCTCCGAGGCGGTGAGCGACCGGGCCCGGTCGCCCGCGCGCGAGTCGCGGGAGGTGCCCGGGTTGAGCAGCCGGGGGAGTGCGGCCACGACGAGCGCCAGGATCGCCGCGACCACCACGGTGACCAGCGCCGCGGTCCGCGCCCGGCTGCCCACGCGTACGGCGTGCGCTCCGGGGACGTGCGGCGCGTGGCGGGCGGCCAGGTCGCGGGTGAGCGTGCTCAGGAACGCGTGCGCCTCGGCGCAGTTCGGGGACGGGCCGGTGATCGCCGGGACCCGGTCGGCGAGGTCCTCGTGGGCGTGTATCAGCCGGATCCGGGTCGCCTCGGTGGTCGCCTCGGTCTCCGCCGCCACCTGCTCCGGGGACATCCCGAACAGGTGCCGCAGGACGAAGACCCGGCGCCGGTGCGCGGGCACCCGCTGGAGCGCGCGCAGGAGCGCGACGTCCTGGTCGCGCCGCGTGTCGTCGTCGGCGTGCGGGACCACCCGGGCGGTGCGGTCGGGGTGCGGTACGAGCCGCCACAGCGCCCGGCGGACCAGGAACCGGCGGTCCAGCGCGAGGTCGCCGGCGACGGTGCGTACGTAGGCGGCGTCGGCCGGGGTGTCCGCCGCGTCCGGCAGGTCGCGCCAGACCCGGGCGAAGGTGTGCCGGGTCACGTGCGCGGCCCGGGCCGGGCTCGCGGTCAACAGGAACGTGTAGCGCGCGATGTCGGGGGCGGTCGCCGCGACCAGGGCGTCGAACCCCGGGGCGCTCGCGCGCGGGACCGTGTGCTCGTCGTCGATGCCCATGAAGGGCTGAGGTACCCGAGGGTCGCTTGAAAATGCATATTAAATGCTTGCGATCGAGCAAATGGGGTGTCTTGCCCCGCCCGACAGGCATATGCGGCTGGGATCGGAGTCGCGCGGGCAGCATGGGGACCGTGACCGAAATGCCGGAAACCGAGCACGGCTCGTCGACGCCCTGGGCGGTGGCCCGAGCCGGCCCGTGGGTCGGCGTGGAGAGCCTGCTCGCGCCCCGCTCCGGGCCCTTCGAGCATCCCCTCGACCAGCCGCCCGCGCCGTCGACCACGACCCCCACCGCGCTCGACGAGACGGCGGAACCGGCACCGGCGGCCGAGGCGGTACACACCCACGACGCGGCGCAGACGCCTCGGCGACCCCCGGCGGCACCGGAGACGGCACACACGCCCTCGGCGGCACCCCAGGCACCGGACACGGCGCACGAACCCCCGCCCCCACCTCCGCGCCCCGCCGCCCCGCCGCCGGTCGTTCCGCCCAGGCCCGACCGTCCCCCGGACGCCCTCCCCGCGCTCGCCCCGGTCGAGACCCCCGCCGCCCCCGAGCACAACCGCCCGATCGTCCCGGGGGCCCGCCCGCCCCCACCGGTTCGGCGCCGCCCGCGCGGTCCACACCACCCGGCGCGGCGGCCCTGGCCGCCCTCGCCGCGTGGCGTCCCGACACCGCCCGGATCGCCCAGGCGCTCGCCCGAGGCGTGGTGTCCGCGCTGCTCGTGGCCGCGGCCGGGCTCGGCACGATCGCCCTGCTGGTGCTGATCGTGGCCACCTGCGGCATCGGCTCGGGCAGCTTCGACCACCCTTGGGCGCTGCTGCGCGTGGTCGGCGGGGTCTGGCTCGCCGCGCATCACGTCGGCTTCGAGATCGTGGAGACCGGCCACGCCGCCACCGGCTCCGTCGCGCCGATCGTGACCGTGGTGCCGCTGCGGCTCGCCCCGCTGGGTCTGACCGTCCCGCTGATCTGGCTGCTGTGTCGGATGGGCCGACGCCTCGCCGACGGCATCGCCGGGACCGTGCTCGTGCTCGCGGCGCAGGTGCCGGTCTACACGGGCCTGATGTACGCGGTGGCCGCCGGCGTCGGCAGCGCGAGCGTGCGGCCGGTCCCGGACACGGTCGCGGTCGCCGGGCTCGGTGTCCTGGCCGCCGGTGTGCTGGGCGCGTTCGGGCCGATCCTGGTCCGGGTGCCGGCGGTCCGCGCCGGTCTGGCCTCGGCCGCGGTGCTCGCGGCGGGCGGGGCGCTGCTGGTCCTGGTCTGCCTGTTCGCCCACGCGGGGCAGGTCCGCCTGGCCCTGAAGCTGACCACGGACGACGCGGTCGGCTTCGCGGCGCTGGCCGTGGTGTGCGCGGCCCTCGTGCCCAACGCGATCGTGTGGGCGGTGTGCTACGCGGCCGGCACCGGCTTCGCGCTCGGCGCGGCCACCACCATCGCGCCCACCGGCAGCACGTTCGGCACGCTGCCCACGCTGCCCCTGCTCGCCGCCCTGCCGGGCCCCGCGACGGTACCCTCCGCCGCGTGGGCCCCCGCGGTGCTGCCGGTGCTCGCCGGCGTGGTGGCGGGCTGCTTCGCGGCCCGCGCCGAGCCGCCCCGGTCCTGGGTCCCGGTCACCGTGCACGCGGTCGGCGCCGGTGTGGGCGTCGGCCTGCTCGCCCTCGCCTCGACCCGGCTGGCCACCGGCACCGCCGGCCTGGCCAACCTCGCCGACCTGGGCCCGAACGTGTGGCGCACCGCCGCCGCGCTCACCGTCGAGATCGCCCTCGCCGCCGCCCCAGCCGCCCTGGCCGCCAGCTGGTGGCGCGGCCGGGAGACCCCGGGAAGCCCGGCGCGCCCACCCGGCCCGACGGCCCCGATCGGCCCCGACGACGCGACGAGCCCCAAGCGCCCGCGGAGGCCGCAGACCCCGAAAAGCCCGAAGGCCGCCCCCGCCGCGGCGGAGACGACCCTCGCCTCATTGCCTTCCGACCCGAACCACGCAGGAGCGCACCTGCCCCTCGGATCCGCGGAGCCCCGAAACTCCGAGCCCCGAAACTCCGAGCCCCGAAACTCCGAGCCCCGAAACTCCGAGCCCCGAAACTCCGAGCCCCGAAACTCCGCACCGCAAAACTCCGCGCCCAGGGATTCCGCGCCCCGCAGGGCCGAGCCCCGAGCCCGGCGGGAGCCCTAGAACGTGCCGTCCACGACCCAGTGGTACCGGTCCGGCAGCTTGTCCAGGCAGCGCTGCTCGCCCGTCTTGGTGAGCGCGCTGTCCATGCAGTCGTAGTAGTCCTTGTTGACCGCCTCGAAGGTCCACACGCCCAGCACGTAGACCACCGCGATCGCGCCGGTGACCAGACCCGCGAGCGCGGCACCCGAGCGGGCGCGGGCCGGCCGGCGCACGCGCGGCCGGTGGGCCGGGCCGCCGGGGGCGTGTCCCGGGTGACGGGCGGTGCCGCCCGGACCCTCCTCGATCCGCGGCCCGGCGGTGGCCGGGGTGGTGCCGCGGACGGTGCGAATGCCGAGCGCCAGGGCGACCACACCCAGCACCACGCCCAGCACCAGGCCCAGGTCGGACGGGAAGAACAGGGCGAAGAACACCGCCCACACCCCCGCCCACAGCGCCAGGCGCGCGTTGCGGACCCGGACGTCCTTCGGGTCGGGCTGCTCGCGCGGCTCGCGCGGCGCCCGTTGCGGCCGGTCCTCGCGGCCCTGTCGGTTGCCTCCGTCGCCGTCCCCTCGCCCGTTGCCGGGCACGTTCCACGGGGCGGCCGGCGGGCGGTCGGGCGTACCCTCCGGCGGCGGGGCGTAGGGATCCCGCTCGTCGGTCTCGTTGCCGGTACTCATCCTCTGCCTGCCCTCGTCGTGCCGGATCGCGGGATTCCCTTCCCAGGATCGTACGTGTGCGGGGTGCACCGTAGCCGGGCGGCGGCGTCCGCGGGGCCCCAAGGCCCCCGCGGGCCCGTCGACCGCGGCCCGTGGGCCCGTCGACCGGATCTCGCCGGCACCGCCGATGGCATCCCACCCCGCCGGTTCGGTACTGCCTACCCCCTGACGCTATCGTTGCCGACGTACGGGCGCCGCTCCGTGTTCCCGCCTCCCGTCGGGGAACGCCCTGCCGGACCCGTGCGAGATCCCGGCGAGAGCCCGAATCCCTTGGGTGCCCCTCCCACTTTTCCCACCCTTCCCTTTCCGGAAAGAGCTTGAAAGCAGTGGCCGTTCACGCCCCGCGCACCCCCGGGCCGGCCCGGCTCGTCGTCCTCGTCTCCGGCTCCGGCACCAACCTGCAGGCCCTGCTCGACGCGTGTGCGGATCCCGCGTACGGGGCGCGCGTGGTGGCCGTGGGCGCCGACCGCGACGGCATCGCGGGGCCGATCCGCGCCGAACGCGCCGGTGTACCCACCTTCGTCGAGCGGGTGGCCGACCACCCCACCCGGGCCGACTGGGACGCGGCGCTCACCGCCGCGGTCGCCGCGTACGAGCCCGACCTGGTGGTCTCGGCCGGCTTCATGAAGATCCTGGGCCCGCGCTTTCTGGCCCGCTTCGAGGGACGCACCGTCAACACCCACCCCGCACTGCTGCCCTCGTTCCCCGGCGCGCACGGCGTCCGGGACGCGCTCGCGTACGGCGCCAAGGTGACCGGCTGCACGGTGCACCTCGTGGACGCCGGCGTGGACACCGGGCCGATCATCGCTCAGGGCGTCGTCGCGGTCGAGGACGGCGATCACGCCGACGGCGGCGAGGCGTTGCACGAGCGCATCAAGACTGTCGAGCGCACCCTGCTCGTCGAGGTCGTGGGCCGGCTGGCCCGCGAGGGCTACCGCATCGAAGGAAGAAAGGTCCGGATCCCCGCATGACTTCCGCCGCCCCCACCCCCACCCCCGCCGACCAGGACGGGCTGCGCCCGATCCGTCGCGCGCTGATCAGCGTGTACGACAAGACCGGTCTGGAGGAGCTGGCCCGCGGCCTGCACGCCGCCGGGGTCGAACTGGTCTCCACCGGCTCCACCGCCGGCCGGATCGCCGCCGCGGGCGTGCCCGTGACCAAGGTCGAGGAGCTGACCGGCTTCCCCGAGTGCCTGGACGGCCGGGTCAAGACGCTGCACCCGCGCGTACACGCCGGCATCCTCGCCGACCTGCGCCTGGAGTCGCACCGCGCGCAACTCGACGAGCTGGAGATCCGGCCGTTCGACCTGGTCGTGGTCAACCTGTACCCGTTCACCGCGACCGTCGAGTCGGGCGCCACGCCGGACGAGTGTGTCGAGCAGATCGACATCGGCGGCCCCTCGATGGTGCGTGCCGCGGCCAAGAACCACCCGTCCGTGGCCGTGGTGACCAGCCCGGACCGCTACGCCGACGTGCTCGCCGCGATCGAGGCCGGCGGCTTCGACCTCGCGCAGCGCAAGCGGCTCGCGGGCGAGGCGTTCGGCCACACCGCCGCGTACGACGTCGCGGTCGCGTCCTGGTTCTCGAGCGGCTACGCCCCGGCCGACGACGAGGGCTTCCCGGCCTTCCTCGGCTCGGTGCGGCGCCGCGAGAACGTGCTCCGCTACGGCGAGAACCCGCACCAGGCCGCCGCGCTCTACGTGGACGGCACCGGCGGCCTGGCCGGCGCCGAGCAGCTGCACGGCAAGGAGATGTCCTACAACAACTACCAGGACACCGACGCGGCCCGCCGCGCCGCCTACGACCACGAGCAGCCGTGCGTGGCGATCATCAAGCACGCCAACCCGTGCGGCATCGCGATCGGCGAGACCGTCGCCGAGGCGCACCTGCGGGCGCACGCGAGCGACCCGGTGTCCGCCTACGGCGGCGTGATCGCGGTCAACCGGCCGGTGAGCGTGGCGATGGCCGAGCAGGTCGCGGAGATCTTCACCGAGGTCATCGTGGCGCCGGCCTACGAGGACGGCGCGGTCGAGGTGCTGGCCCGGAAGAAGAACATCCGGGTGCTGCGCGCGCCCGAGGCACCCGGCACGCCGGTCGAGTTCCGCCAGATCGACGGCGGGCTGCTGCTCCAGAACGCCGACCGCTACCAGGCACCCGGCGACGACGCCGCCGCCTGGACGCTGGCCACCGGCGAGCCGGCCGACGCCGACACGCTGCGCGACCTGGTGTTCGCCTGGCGGGCGGTACGCGCGGTCAAGTCCAACGCGATCCTGCTCGCGACCGGCGGCGCGACCGTCGGGGTGGGCATGGGCCAGGTCAACCGGGTCGACTCGGCCCGGCTCGCGGTGCAGCGCGCCGGCGAGCGGGCGGCCGGCTCGGTGGGCGCGTCCGACGCGTTCTTCCCGTTCCCCGACGGCCTGGAGGTGCTGATCGAGGGCGGCGTCAAGGCGGTCGTGCAGCCGGGCGGCTCGGTCCGCGACGAGCAGGTGGTCGAGGCCGCGCGCGCGGCCGGCATCACCATGTACTTCACCGGGACCCGGCACTTCTTCCACTGATCCGGCCCCGGACACACGCGAGGCGCGGCCCCGAACGGGGCCGCGCCTCGCGCGCGTCGGCGGGGACGCTCAGACCTTGACCACGACCGTCGAGCAGACCTTGTCGGCGAAGGTCTGCTTCTTGTCGTCCCACAGCGGCCACAACCAGCCGAGGAAACACGCGATCGTGTCGAGGAAGTGCGCGATGGCGCGGACGAAGGCCATCCCGAAGCCGGTCGGCATGCCGTCCCGCTCGCGCAACACCTTGATCCCGACCGCCTTCTTGCCGATCGTCTGACCGGTCTTGCCCTGGCGGTAGAGCTGCCAGAGACCGAACAGGAACGAGAGCACACCGCCGACGATCATCAGCACGACCGGACCGGACCCGCCGTCGTAGGTGGTCGTCTCGCTGCCGTCGAGGTTGCTGGTGGTCTCGGTCTTGTCCATGAACATCGCGAACCCGATGTAGTACGGGATCAGCACCGGCAACATGACGAGCCCGTCCAGGAGCGCCCCACCCAGGCGCCGCCCCCAGCCCGCGCAGTAGTCGCCGAGGTTCTGCGGCGGGCCGTAGCCGTACGGCTGGGCGTAGCCGGCCTGCTGGGCGTAACCGGGCTGACCATGGCCGGGCTGACCGTAGGCCGGTTGGCCGTAGCCGGGCTGTTGGCCGTAGCCCGCGCCTTGGCCCTCGACGCCGTAACCGGGCGGCGGGCCGTACGGACCCGGAGGTTGGGACATGCGGAACTCTCCCCTGAGAACGCGCGCACACCGTGCGCGACGCCGGTGACCCCCGGGCATGTCGACGCGTGAGCGCCGTGTTCGAGCCCGGCGTCGCCCCCACGACCCGAGAGTCCATTGGAGGCGGCACCTTATACCGAAGCGGTTGGTGCCGGGTAGGTCCCGGGTGGGTTCGGTGAGCGGGATCATGCGGGTGGGAACTTGGCATTCCCGGTGAAACGTGCGTTGCATGGGAGCATGCAGGATCAGGCGACCCCGGGACCCCATCCGGAACGTGCACCCCTCGCGTTGCCGCCCGGGCCCTCGGCGGACCCGAACGGGCCGCCGACGTTGCCTCCCTTCCCGGCGGTGCATCCGCCGGAGTTGGGCCCGCAGAACCAGATCAGGCCGCTGGTCACGCTCACCGGGAAACGCTTCACCTGGGCCGCCGGGATCCGCGCCGCGCTCGGCGTCGGCATCCCCTTCGCGATCGTCACCGCCACGCTCGGCCTCGGCGACGCCACCTTCGCCGCGCTCGGCGGCTACGCCGTCCTGTACGCGGCCAAGGAGCCCTACGCGCGTCGCGGCATCACCCTCGCCCTGGTCGGCGTCGGCCTGGCCGTGTCGCTGATGCTGGGCTCGCTCGCGGCCGGCACCGCGTTGTTGTACGTCCCGGTGATCACCCTGGTGGCCGGCGTCGCCACCTTCCTGTGCGGCGCGCTCCAGGTGGATCGTCCCGGCGGGTACATGTTCACCCTGGTCTGCGCGATGGGCGCGTTCCTGCCGCACCAGCCCGACCGGGTGCTCGAACGCGGCGCCCTCGTGCTCGCGGGCGCCGCCGGGGCCTGGCTGGTGTCGATGTCCGGGTGGCTGGTGCGCCCGCGCCACCCCGAGCACCTGGCGCTCGCCGCCTGCTTCGAGGCGCTGGCCGACTTCTTCGCCGCGATCGGCGACCAGCCGAGCGACGCCGCCCGGCACCGCGCCTCCGAGACCGTGCACAGCGCGTGGGTGACCGTGCTGCGCGCCGACACCAGGCGCAACCGGCGCACCGGCGAGGCCCGCCGCCTGCGGGTGTTGTGCCGGCGCGCGCTCGACCTGTTCCAGGCCGCCCAACTGCTCGCCGTCGAGCGGGACCGGCCGCTGCCCCCGGAGATCGTGGACACCGTGCGCGCGCTGGCCGGCGCCGTCGGGCGGCCCACCCTCGTCCCGGTGCTGCCCGCGGTGCTCGCCGACACCGAGACCGCCGCCGAACGCACACTGCGTACCGCGCTGCGGGCCGCCGCCGCGGCGGCCGGGCAACCCGCGGTCAAGGAGGGCGAGATCATCCCCGGCCGGCGGCCCTCCGCCCGCGAACGGATGCGCGCCGCGTTCGACCGGTCCTCGCTGGTGCCGCCGACCGCGCTGCGCACCGGCCTCGGAGTCGGCTCGGCCGCGCTCGCCGCCGCGCTGCTGCCCGTGGTGCACCCCGTGTGGGTGGCCATCGCCGCCGGGGCCGCGCTCCAGGGCGGCAATGTCGTGCTCGACTTCGGCCGGGTGCTGCAACGGGCGATCGGCACCCTGCTCGGCGTCGCGGTGATCGCGCTGTTCTTCCACGACCTGCGGCCCGACCGGTGGCTCGTGGTGATCGTCGTCGCGCTGCTGTTCGGCGCCACCCAGACGGTGATCGCCCGCAACCTCGCCGTGGGCGCGGCCTGCGTGACCCCCGTCGGCCTGTTCCTGGCCGCCGCCGGCAGCCCCGACGCGCACGTGGGCGACCTGGCGGCCACCCGGATCATCGACACCGTGCTCGGCCTGGCGGTCGGCCTGGTCGCGAGCCTGGTGTTGTGGCCGCGCGCCTCGGCCAGCCGGCTGCCCCGGCAGCTGGGCCGGGCCATCCGCGCCGAGGCGATGTTGCTGCGCGCCACCGTCACCGGGCAGATCGTCGACGATCGGGCCTGGGGCAGCACCCGCCGGGCGGCGCGCCGCGAACTGATCGACCTGTGGAGCGTGTACGAGTCCGCGCTCGGCGAAATCACCGGCCGGCACCTGGACGCGGAACGCCTGTGGCCCGCCATCGTCACCGCCCAGCGACTGGGCTACCGGCTGATGACCGCGCCCGAGACCTACCGCACGGATTCGCCCGAGCCGATCCCCGAGGACGACCTGGCCCGACTCGACGCCTACGTCGCGGAACTGGCCTCGGCCGCCGAGGAGCGCCGCCCCCCGACCCTGCCCGAACTCCCGGACCTGTGGGGGTATCCGGTATTGCGGCAACACCTGAAGCGACTCGGTCGGGTGATCGGCCGCGCGAACGAACCGATGGCGGCCCGACACCTGCCCGCGTTCGTTCGGCAGCGCATCCTGGCCCCGCCGGCGCGGCTGCTGTACGGGGTCCGCCGCACCGCCGGCCCGGATACGGGACAATCGCAACGACCGGCCCGGAACCGTGGACCAGGAGAGACAACTTGAAGGCGCAGATCCTCGACGGCAAGGCCACCGCCGCCGCCATCAAAGCCGAACTGGCCGTACGGGCCGAGGCCCTCGAAGCCCGCGGCATCACGCCGGGTCTGGGCACCGTGCTCGTGGGCGACGACCCCGGCAGCCACTCGTACGTGCGCGGCAAGCACCGCGACTGCGCCCAGGTCGGCATCGCGAGCATCCAGCGCAACCTGCCCGCCGACGCGACGCAGGACCAGGTCGAGGACGTGGTCCGCGAGCTCAACGCGGACCCCGCCTGTACCGGCTACATCGTGCAACTGCCGCTGCCCCGGCACCTGGACGCCAACCGGGTCCTGGAGCTGATGGACCCGGACAAGGACGCCGACGGCCTGCACCCGACCAACCTCGGCCGGCTGGTGCTCGGCCAGGAGGCGCCGCTGCCGTGCACGCCGCGCGGCATCGTGGAACTGCTGCGCCGGCACGACATCGAGATCAACGGCGCCGAGGTGTGCGTGATCGGCCGCGGAGTCACCGTCGGCCGCCCGATCGGCCTGCTGCTCACCCGCCGGACCGAGAACGCCACGGTGACCCTGTGCCACACCGGCACCAAGGAGCTGCCGTTCCACGTGCTCCAGGCCGACATCGTGATCGCCGCCGCCGGGGTGCCCGGACTGATCAGCGCGGACATGGTCAAGCCCGGCGCGGTGCTGCTCGACGTGGGCATCACCCGCACCGAGCACGGCCTGGTCGGCGACGTGCACCCGGAGGCGTACGAGAAGGCCGCATGGGTCGCCCCGATGCCCGGCGGGGTGGGGCCGATGACCCGCGCGATGCTGCTCACCAACGTCGTCGAGGCCGCCGAGCGGCAGGTCACCGACCTGTGACCCGGTCGCGACGGGCCCGGGGCCGCACCGCTTCGGGCCCGTCGCGGCATCGCTCGCCCTGTCGATGAGAGGTGGACGTGGTGGCAACGACCCGGGGGCGACGCAGGGACGGCAGGAGGCGGGATCCGGGCACCTTCCCGCCCGAGGGCGGCGGCTCGCCGACCGGCCCCGGACGGTTGCGCGAGTGGCCCGCGACGGTGGTCTTCGGCTGCCTGTTCGCCGCGCTGCTGACCGCGGCGCTGAGCGGGTTCCGTCCCGCCGCGATGATGATCGCCGGGACCTTCCTGGTCGCCGCGCTGTTGCGGGTGTTCGTGTCCGACGTGGGGGTGCTGGCGGTTCGCAGCCGGTTCACCGACGTGGCCATGCTGCTGTTCTTCGGCGGCGCGGTCCTGCTCCTGGGGCTGAGCATCCCCGAGCCGCTGGTCGACTTCCCGTGGGTGCCCAAGCGCACGGGCACTTAGGCCCTGTCCGGCGGACAGGGCTTGGGGCCGGCCGGCACCGACCGCGCCGGGCGTCCCGCCTCGGGACAACCGGCGCGGTCGGTGAATCGGCACGGCGGAACCGGTGCGGCCGATACACCCCGGCGCGGCCGAGACGTGCCCCGCGGCTAATACAACCGGCGGGCCTCGGCGGCGATCTCGCTCGGGGTCATCCCCGCCGTGCGGGTGATCTCGGCTCGGCGGACGGCGGTGATCGCGTCGAACAGGGTCTCGCCCAGCGCCTCGCGCAGCACCGCGCTCGCCTCCAGCGCGGCCAGCGCCGCGCCCGGGGAGCCGGGCAGGCGCGGTACGTCCCCGGCGGTCGAGGGGTCGCCCGGCACCTCCACCGGCAGCCGCAGTCCGTCGTCGAGCCCGGCCAGACCGGCCGCGATCACCGAGCCGACCACCAGATACGGATTGGCGGTCGCGTCGAAACACTTGAGTTCGGCGTTCGCGGTGTGCTGCCGCTCGCCCGTCATCCCGGTGACCAGCCGCATCGCGGCCTCGCGGTTCTCCAGGCCCCAGCAGCGGTACACCCCCGCCCACTGGGCCGGGACCAGACGCAGATGACTGGCCGCGCCGGGCGCGCCGATCGCCAGCAGCGCGGGCAACTCGCGCAGCACACCGGCCAGGAACGCCTCGCCCTCCCGGGTCAGCCCCTGCGGCCCCTCGCCCCCGTGGCACAGGTTCGTCCCGTCGCGCCACGGCGAGAAGTGCAGGTGCGCACCGTTGCCCACCTCGCCGGGCACCACGCACGGGGCGAAGCTGACCGCGTGCCCGTGTCGGGCGGCCACCGCCCGGATCGTCTCGCGCACCAGGACCGTGGTGTCCGCCGCGCCGACCGGGTCCTCCGGGGCGACGGACACCTCCAACTGGCCCGCCGCGTATTCCGGATGCACCTGCAACACGCGTACCTCCTGCGCGGCGAGTGCGCGGATCAGCTCGCGCAGCTGGGCGGACACCCGCACCACCCGGGTCATCCCGTACGCGGCCTTGTGGAAGGCGGGGGCGAAGCGGCCGGCCGCGTCCTCGGTGCCGGTGACCCACTCGACCTCGAAGCCCATCCGCAACGACAACCCGCGCAGCCCCGCGCGGGCGGCCATCCGCCGGGCGAAGGTGCGCTGGCAGCCCGCGTACGGCACGCCGTCCTGGGTGTAGCGGTCGCCGGGCGCCCAGGCCCAGCCCGGCTGCGCGGCCAGCGGACGCAGCGCCGTCAGGTCGGGGACCAGGCGCAGATCGCCCGCCGGACCGCCGACCAGGTCGCCCGCGGTGATCGAGTCGTCGGCGAGGAACACGTCGAACACGGGGGAGAAGCCCACGCCGTGCACGGCGACCGCGTCCAGGCGGGAGTACGGGACGGTCTTGACCCGGGTGATGCCCGCGTTGTCGACCCAGCCGAGCACCACCGCGTCGATCGGGTCGACCGACGCGCCCTCGACCGCGGGCGCGATCGGCACGGGCGCGGGTTCCGGCACCGACACCGGCGCCGCCGGGATCGATACGATGCGGTCCGGTGACATGCACATCGGGATCACCCTCCGAGGCCGTGCGACTTCGATCCGTCACGAACCTACCGGCCGGTTGCGCCGAAACGGAAACCGGCGAACCCGGCGCACCCCGGCGGGCGGTGTGCGCCGCGACGCGCCGCCGGGGCGAACCTCACACCGGTGGGTGGCCGAGCCGTCCCGGAGGCGGGAGTAGTGTGGCCGCGAAAAGTATCTCGATGCCGAGCTACCGGCGGACTGCCATCGGCGTCGGATCCCGCCGCAGCAGAGGAGACCCGCGCGCAATGTCCCGTACCCCCGTCAACGTCACCGTCACGGGCGCGGCCGGTCAGATCGGCTACGCGCTGCTGTTCCGCATCGCCTCCGGTCACCTGCTCGGCCCCGACACCCCGGTGCGCCTGCGCCTCCTGGAGATCCCCCAGGCGGTCAAGGCCGCCGAGGGCACCGCGATGGAGCTCGACGACTGCGCGTTCCCGCTGCTCGCCGGGATCGACATCTTCGACAACCCGACCGACGGTTTCGCCGGTGCCAACGTGGCGCTGCTGGTCGGCGCCCGCCCGCGTACCAAGGGCATGGAGCGCGGTGACCTGCTGGCCGCCAACGGCGGCATCTTCAAGCCGCAGGGCGAGGCGATCAACGCCGGCGCGGCGGACGACATCAAGGTGCTCGTGGTCGGCAACCCGGCCAACACCAACGCGCTGATCGCGCAGCAGCACGCGCCCGACGTACCGGCCGAGCGCTTCACCGCGATGACCCGCCTGGACCACAACCGCGCGCTGACCCAGCTCGCGAAGAAGGCCGGCGTCGCGGTCACCGACATCGCGAAGCTGACCATCTGGGGCAACCACTCGGCCACCCAGTACCCGGACATCTTCCACGCGCAGATCGCCGGCAAGAACGCCGCCGAGGTGGTCGACGACCGCACCTGGCTCGCCGACACCTTCATCCCCACCGTCGCCAAGCGCGGCGCGGCGATCATCGAGGCGCGCGGCGCGTCCTCGGCGGCGTCCGCGGCCAACGCGGCGATCGACCACGTGCACACCTGGGTCAACGGCACCGCCGACGGCGACTGGACCTCGATGGGTGTCGTCTCGGACGGCTCCTACGGGGTGCCCGAGGGCCTGATCTCGTCCTTCCCGGTCGTCTGCAAGGACGGCAAGTGGGAGATCGTCCAGGGCCTGGACGTCAACGAGTTCTCCCGGGCGCGGATCGACGCCTCGGTGCGGGAACTGGCCGAGGAGCGCGACGCGGTGCGCGAGCTGGGCCTGATCTGAGTCGGAGCCGGCGCCTGCTCGGCGCCGGCCTCGAGCGGAATCGACCGGAGGCGGGCCTAACGGCCCGCCCCCCGGTGTGTTCGGGGAGACGGGCACGTCAGGGCGCGGCCTTCGGCCCGAACAGCTCGGCCAGCGCGGCGACCAGGGCCTCCAGCGTGCCGGCGAAGGCGGCCGCGGTGGGCGCCGCGTAGCCGACGACCAGCCCCGGCGGGTGCTCGGCGTACGGAGGCAGGTGATACCAGCCCATGCGGTGTACCCCCACGCCCCGCCGGGCCAGCAGCGCACGCGTCTCCTCCTCGCCCGGGCCGTCCTCGGGCAGTTCGAGACGCACCTGCAGGCCCGCCGCGATGCCGCACACCCGGACGGCCGGTACCCGCCGGGCCAGCTCCGCGACGAGCCGGTCGCGGCGGTCGCGGTAGGCCAGGCGGGCGCGGCGCACGTGCCGGTCCAGGTCGCCGGCGGCGATGAACTCGGCCAGGGTGAGCTGGTCCAACGTGCCCACCGCCAACTCGGGCCGGTCGCGGACCGCGAGCAGGTCGTCGAGCAGGTACGGCGGCACCACCAGCCAGCCGAGCCGCAGGCCCGGCGAGAGCATCTTGCTCGCGGTGCCCGCGTACACCACGTGCTCGGCGCCCAGACCCTGGAGCGCGCCGACCGGGTGCCGGTCGTAGCGGAACTCGCCGTCGTAGTCGTCCTCGATCACCACGCCACCGGTCTCCGCGGCCCAGCGCAGCGCCGCCGCGCGCCGGTCCGGGTGCAGCGGCACGCCCATCGGGGACTGGTTGGCCGGGGTCAGCACGATCGCGTCCGCGTCGCCGGCGGTGTCGATCCGGGCGCCGTGCCGGTCCACGGCGACGGTGCCGACCTCGACGCCGGTGCGGGCCACGATGTCGCGCAGGAACGGCATCCCCGGGACCTCCATGGCGATCCGGCGCGCACCGCGGGCGGCCAGTGTGTGGCCGAGCAGGAACAGGCCCTGCGCGTAGCCCGCGCACACCACGATGCGATCCGGCCGGGTGCGCACCCCGCGGACCCGGCCGAGGTAGTCGGCCAGGCGCTCGCGCAGTTCGATCCGGCCGCGCGGGTCGACGGACGGCCAGAACGCGTCGGGGCCGGCGGCGGCCAGCGCGCGCCGCTGGGCCGCGGCCCAGCGGGCCCGGGGGAACGCGGACAGGTCCGGGCGTCCGGGCCGCAGGTCGAAGCGCGGCGCCGAGGGGCGCGCGTACACCGGGACCGGCACCGGGTCGGCCGGGCGTTCGGCGACCAGGGTGCCGGCGCCCCGGCGGGCGATCAGGTAGCCCTCGGCGACGAGTTGGGCGTACGCCTCGGCGATCGTGTTGCGGGCCATCGCCAGATCCACGGCCAGGGCGCGCGAGGAGGGCAGCCGGGTGCCGGGGGCGAGCCGGCCGTCCACGATCGCCGCGCGCAGCGCACGCTCCAGTCCGCTCCGCCGGCCGCGCACGGGGCCGGGTTCCAGGTACAGGTCCACATCGCCGATGGCCCAGGAACTTCGCATGGGATTGGACCTTAATCGCGGTCCGGTCCGTACGTAGGGTCATGATCATGAGCATTCAGGAAGTGACCGAGGAAACCCCCGTCGCCGGCGAGCCGGCCCGACTGCCCGTCAAGGCCCTGCACGGCGCCGCGTACAAGGCCGCCGTCGCGCTGAGCAAGGCGGCGGCCGAGGGTCTGGACCCGATCGTCGCGGAGCTGATCAAGATCCGCGCGTCGCAGATCAACGGCTGCGCGTACTGCGTGGACATGCACACCAAGGACGCCCGCGAGATCGGCGAGACCGAGCAGCGCATGCACGCGATCCCGGTGTGGCGCGAGACGCCGTTCTTCACCGCCCGCGAGCGTGCGGTGCTGGCCCTGACCGAAGCGGTCACGCTGCTCACCGAGGGGCACGTGCCGGCGCCGGTCTGGGACGAGGCGGCGAAGTACTTCGACGACGTGGAGATGGCCCAGATCATCTGGTCGATCGCCGCGATCAACACCCTCAACCGGGCCGGCGTCGCCACCCGCGCGTGGGTGGCGGGCTCATACCGCCCGGACCTGGCCCGCTGACGACCTCGGCCCCGCGCACGGGGGCGGGGCCGAATCCGATCGGTCGAAGCGATCCGGCCCCATGCGCCGGAAACGCCGACCGGTACCGGTCGCGACGATACGTTGAGGGGGCGACGGCGTCGGGAGCGGGACGGACCGGCCGCCGCGTGATCGCGCGGGCTCGATCGACGCGTGGTCCAAGGCGTACGAGAGCGCCGAGGCGATGAGCGATCCCGACATCGAGCGACCCGTACCGCGGGCCGGCCGACCACAGCGGCCCGTCGACCCGGACGCCGGTCCCGTCGCGCGACTGGCCTGGGAGCTGAGAGAGCTGCGGCAGGCGGCCGGCGCGCCGACCTATCGCACGCTGGCCCGCAGGGCGCACTACGCGGCGAGCACGCTCGCGGAGGCGGCGAAGGGTGAGCGGTTGCCGACGCTGGCGGTGACGCTGGCATATGTCCGGGCCTGTGGCGGCGACGTCGATGACTGGGAGGAGCGCTGGCGGGACGCCGCCGCGTCGACATCGGCCGCACCGGTGGAGGACGAGCCCCCGTGCCCCTACCCGGGCCTGACCGCCTACCGCGAGCAGGACGCGGAGATCTTCTTCGGCAGGGGCGAGTCGATCGCGCGGGCGATCGCCTGCCTGGAGGCCGAGGGCGGGCCCCGGCTGCTCGCGGTGTTCGGGGCGTCCGGCAGCGGCAAGTCGTCCCTCGTCCGCGCCGGGGTGCTGGCCGGTCTGGACCGGACGTGGCAGCCGTGCCGGTTCACCCCCGGCGCTCATCCCCTGGTCGAACTCGCCCACGCGCTGGCCGGGTTGCCGGACGCGGATCTCGACCCGGACCCCGAGCCCGAGGCGACGGCCGGGCGACCGCTCGATCCCGACGCGCTGACCGCGCGACCGGCCGAGGAGCCGGGCGCGCTCGACCGCGTGCTCGACGCCTGGCTGTCGCGCCGGCCGAGCACCCGACTGGTGCTGGTGGTCGACCAGTTCGAGGAGGCGTTCACGCTGTGCGCGGACCACGCGGAACGGGACGCGTTCCTGCGCGCGGTGGCCGACCTGGCGCGGGCGCCGGGGGATCGGGTGCGCGTCGTCCTGGTCGTGCGCGCCGACTTCTACGCCCACTGCTCGGCGCACCCGGACCTGGTCGTCGCGCTGCGCGAGGGCACCCAACTGCCGATCGGGCCGCCCACGCGCGAGGAGTTGCGCGAGATCGTCACCGCACCCGCCCGGCGGGTCGGCGTGGACGTGGACGCCGACCTGGTCGCCGACCTGATCGCGGACGCGGCCGACCGGCCCGGCAGCCTGCCGCTGCTCGCGCACGCGCTGCGGCAGACCTGGTACCGCCGCGAGGGGCACGATCTGCGCGCGGCCGACTACCACGCCCTCGGCGGTGTGCACGGCGCCGTCGCGCAGACCGCGGAGGGGGTGTACGCCGCGAGCACGCCGGAGCGACGGCTGCTGCTGCGCGGCGTCTTCGTCCGGCTCACCGCGCTGGGCGAGGGCGCCGAGGACACCCGCAGGCGTGTGTACCGAGCCGAACTCGCCGGGCTCGCGGGGCCCGCCGAGTTGGACGCCCTGCTCGAGGTGCTGACCGGAGCGCGGCTGATCGTGCTCGACCGGGACACCGTCGAGGTGGCCCACGAGGCGGTGATCCGGGCCTGGCCGCGGTTGGCCGGCTGGTTGCTGCGCGACCGCGAGGACCTGCGCATCCATCGGCGGCTCACCGAGGCCGCCGGCGCCTGGGACGCGCTCGGCCGCGACCGCGAACTGCTGTACCGGGGCGATCGGTTGGCGGACGTGCGCGAGCGGGCGCGGCGCGGATTCGCCGAACTCAACGACCTGGAACGGGCGTTTTTGGCCGCAGGGGTGTCCGCCGATCGGCGTCGGACCCGGCTGTTCGGCGCCCTGACGGCGGTGCTCGTGACGCTCCTCGCGCTGACCCTGGGGGCCGGCTACACGGCGGTGCGCGCCCAGCACCGGGCGGACGACGAGCGCGACGCGGCGCTGTCGGGGAAGGTGGCCGCGAACGCCGCCGACCTGCGCCCGATGGATCCCGCGACGGCCGCGCAGCTGAGCCTGGCCGCCTACCGGTTGTCGCCCACCGACGCGGCGCGCGGCAGCCTGCTGAGCGCGTTCACGACCCCGTTCGCGACCCGCATCGAGCACGACGTCAACAGCGTGGTGTTCACGCCCGACGGGGCCACCCTGATCACCGGGGGTGACGATCGCACGATCCGGCTGTGGGACGTGCGGAGCCCGCACCGCGCGACCGTGCTCGCGGAGTTGCCCGGTCAGCCCGAGGACGTGGAATCGCTGACCGTCGATGCCGGGGGCCGGCTGCTGGTCAGCGCGAACTATGACGGCACGGTGCGTCTGTGGGACGTGTCCGATCCCCGCGCTCCGGTGCTGATCACCCACTTCGCGGCGCACGACGAGGCGGTGTTCCGGGCCGTGCCCGGTCCCGACGCGCGCCTTTTGGTCACGGCGGGCGCGGGGGGTGTGGTGCGCCTGTGGGACATCTCGGACCGTCGCACCCCGACCCGGCTGTCCGCGCCGGCCGGCCATACCGCGACGGTGGGCACCGTCGCCTTCGGCCCGGACGGGCGCGTCCTGGTCACCGGGAGCGAGGACGGCGACACCCGGCTGTGGGACGTCGGCGACCCCCGCGATCCGCGCCCGCTCGGCCGGTTGCCGGACCGCGCGGAGGGGGTGACCTCCGTGGCGCTGAGCACCGACGGCCGGATCCTCGCGGTGGCCGGGCAGGACCACCAGACCCGGCTGTGGGACGTCGGCCGACCGGGCGAGCCGGTCGCGCTCGCCTCGGTCGGCGGGCACACCGGGCCGGTCCAGACGGTCGCGTTCAGCGCCGACGGGACGCGGCTGGCCACCGCCGGCTGGGACTTCACCACTCGCCTGTGGGATGTGTCCGAGCCCACCCGGCCCCGCCCGCTGGCGACCGGGACCGGCCACACCAACACCATCTGGGCGGTCGCCTTCAGCCCCGACGGGCGCATCCTGGCCTCGGCGGGCGCCGACCACACCGTGCGACTGACCGACGTGTCGGGGCCGGTCCTCGCCGGGCACGACGGTGCCCTGTCCGCCGTCGCCTTCGGTCCGGACGGCCGTACCGCCCTGGTCGGCAGCGAGGACTTCACCGCGCGGCTGTGGGACGTCGGCGATCCCGACCACCCCCGGCCGGCGGCCACGTTGTCCGGGCACACCGGCCAGATCAAGGCGGTCGGCTTCGCCCCTTCCGGACGGATCGCCGCCACCGGGAGCATCGACACCACGATCGGCCTGTGGGACGTCGCGGACCCGCGACATCCGATCCGGCTGTCGAGCGTGCCTGCCCGGGACGACGTGCGCACCCTGGCGTTCGGGTCGGGCGGGGACCTCCTGGCGAGCGCCGGAGGCGGCACTCCGGGGGTGCGGCTGTGGGATGTGAGCGATCCGGCCCGGGTGCGCCAGGTGGGGGTGGTGCCGGAGGGCGCGGGTTCGTTGGCTGTCGCGTTCCATCCGCGCGCCGCGATCCTGGCGGTCTCCCAACTCGACGCGGTCCACCTGTGGGATGTGGCCGACCCTCGCCATCCGCGCCGCCTGGGCGATCTCGTCGGGCACACGGACGGGATCGACGCGGTCGCGTTCGCCCCCGACGGTCGGGTGCTCGCCACGGCCGGCTTCGACGGGACCGCCCGGCTGTGGGACGTCGGCGACCCCGTGGCGCCGCGTCCGCTCGCGACGCTGACCGGGCACGTGGGCGGCGTCTCCGCCGTCGCGTTCGCCTCCGACGGGCGCACCCTGGCCACCTCCGGAGTGGACGGCACGGCGCGCCTGTGGGGCGTCGGCGATCCGCGCCGGCCCCGGGCCGAGGGCGTTCTCGCCGGTCACACCGACCGGGTCCACGCACTGGCCTTCGGCCCCGACGGTCGGGTGTTGGTCACGGCGAGCGAGGATCGCACCGCGCGGTTGTGGTTCACCGACGTCGAGCGCGTGGCGGCCCGGGTGTGCGCGCTCGCCCATCCGCGACTGACCCGCGAGGAGTGGAACCGGTATTTCCCCGGTGTGGGATTTCATCCGCCGTGCCCTTCGGGGTGAGGCGCGCCGCCGCACGTGAGGGAGCCGGTACCCGGGGGAACGAGGTACCGGCTCCGGTCCGTGTCGCGTGGCGGGTCAGTGCCGGATCTTGATGTACGTCACGGCATCGTCGAGCGTGTCGCCCACGTAGGGCACGTCCGAGCCGAAGGAGCCGTTGAAGGCGTAGCCGGAGGAGTCGCACGGGCCGTGCCGGCGGCCACGGTCACGCAGTAGCGATCCTTTCCCTCGGCATGGCCACCCCCGCGAGGCACCCGGCGATCGTGGCGGTCGTCGCCGTGCGACGGACCGGTGGACGGATACGTGTGTTCATGGGTAGGTCCTCCCGTTCGGGTCGGTCAGCAGTGCCTGAGTCCGTACCGGGAAGGGTCGGCGTCGAACCACGAGGGTGTGAACACCCAGTCGCCCGGGATGTATCCGGGGTCTCCCCAGTCGGGGGTGGTGTGGTACCAGGTCGTGTTGCCGCCCCCGTGCAGGCCGCCGGTGGCCCAGCAGTCGAACCAGCTGAAGGTGGTGAACAGTTCGCCGATGAAATCGCTCTCGTGGTACGGCTCCCGCCGGACCGGCGCCTCACCCCTGTTGCCACACCACAACCGGCCGTCGTGCGCTCGCACGCCACATTCCTTCAGGGCCGTGGCGGAGTTCGCCTCGGCCCCCGCGGGTACGGCGCGCGGTCCGGTCGCGCCGGCGGGGCCTGTGCCCAGGGTGACCGCGATCGCGGCGCCCACCAGGGCGGTCGTGAAGATGCGAGGGATCCGCATGTCTTTCCCACCTCTCGTCTCGTGGAGATGCCCGGGACGGTGCTCGCCGGACATCCGAGGCCGACTCTGGTGGGCCGGGGGATTGTCCGAAAGCCCAGGTCACAGACCGTGGACAACCGAACAACCCGGCCGACGCGCGGTCACCGCCGCGGAGGGCGCCGCCCGGCCGAGTCCGAGACGAAGGGCGGCTCCGCCCAGTCGGCCACGGGGCCGAGCGTGAGGCCGACGCTCTCCAACTCGGACAGCAGCGCGAACCAGGCGTGGCGAGCGGGCGGTTGCACGATCGCGAGCTTGCCCTGGTCGACGGCCCACAGTTCGGTGAGTACGCCGTCCGGCCGGGGCCCGGCCTCGCCCGCCCCGATGTAGCGCACACGCCGATGGAGCCCCGGCGGCGGCGCGGCCACGATCACCAAGTCGTGGACCCGGCACACGAATTCGAGCCCGTCCCGCCCACGCAGGTAGACGGTCGTGCCGATCACGTCCATGAGCGTGCCATCCCGCCCGGAGCCGCCATCCCGGCACCGCGCGTGCCGGTACCGCTGAAAGAACTCCTCACCGACCCGCAGGTCTTCCGAACTGTGCGCCACCACCTCGCGACGCGGCCGAGCCGCCTCCTGCCGTCGCAGCACGAGCGCGGCCTGCCGCACGAGACAGGCGAGCCGGGCATTTTGCATAGCGTCCGTCACCGTGGCGTCGACCGGCGAAACGGCGCCGGCTTCATGTGTTTCTGGCATGGTGGTGCTGTCCTCTCCATGGGGGCACGCAGGGGGCGAGCAGCTGTCCAAGGCGATGACTCGCCCCCTGTCTCGACTACACGGCAGCCGGCCGGTTCAACTTCCGTATGTAGTCGGTCGCTGTGTGTTCCTATGATCGACCCGAAGGCCGGACTTCGCGGCCCGACACCGTTACCGATCCATAGCGGAACGGAATAGAGGAACACCTGTGCGATTCCAGGAGAAAGACCTAGAGAGCAAAGGTTCCCCGCGCCAGATGTACGGGCGGGAGATCCGCGTCAAACGCAACAGCCTGGGCATGTCGCTGACCACATGCGCAGCCGTCTTGGGCTACAGCAAGGCCGCCCTGTCCCGGTATGAAACCGGGGAGAGCCGCATCCCGCCGGACATGCCGGCCAGGCTGGACCTCGCATTCGACACCGACGGCCTGTTCGTGAGGCTGTATGAGATGGTCGAGCACGATCAATTCCCCGACCGATACCGCGCGTTCATGGCGATAGCGGCGTCAGCGATCCGGATTCTCGAGTTCGCGGCCCAGACGGTACCCGGACTGTTGCAGATTCCGGGCTACGCTCGCGCCCAATTTCGGGCCTTCGAGCCGGGGGCTTCGGACGCCGAGATCGAACGGCGGGTCACGGCGCGGATGAATCGTCAGCGAATCTTCGGCCGACAGCAACCTCCCCGATATGGCGCGGTCCTCGACGAGGCGGTCATTCGCCGTTCGGTCGGCGGTGCATCCGTCATGCGCTCGCAACTGGAGGCACTCCTGCCCCAGATGGATACGCAGTACGGCACATTGCAGATCCTGCCGTTTGATTCCGGCGCCCATGCGCAACTGAACGGGTCGCTGACCTTGCTGACCCCACCGGACAGTGCCCCTGTCTCCTACCTCGAAGGAAGCCATACCGGGCAGTTGATCGAGGATGCGGCATCGGTCGCGGAGCACCAGGCGTCGTACGATCGGCTACGGGCCTACGCCCTCTCTCCACAAGAGTCGGCCGCGATGATCCGGGCAGCCATCAAGGAGTTCGAAGCATGCGAGCAACCCCAGGCACAGGGGCCACGGCGTGGCGCAAGAGTTCGTACAGCAACGGGGATCAGGGCAACTGTGTCGAAGTCCGCGATGATCTCCCGGGCTTCGTCCCGGTCCGCGACTCGAAGGACCCCGGTCTCGGGCACCTGAACATTGCTGCGGGCCCCTGGGCGGCGTTCGTTCACGCGCTTCGGGGCTGACTTCTCCCTCGCGCCGACCGGGCCCCGCGTGACGACGGCCGCCCCCGTGGGGGCGGCCGTTCCCCCGACCGGGAACTACGTCAGGACCGCGCGCAGTTGGTCCAACGACCACTCCAGGTCGTCCTTGGAGATGACCAGCGGTGGGGCGATGCGGATGGTCTGGCCGTGGGTGTCCTTGACCAGTACACCCCGGTCGAGCAGGGCCTGGGAGACCGCGCGCGCGGTGCCGTGTGCCGGGTCGATGTCGACGCCCGCCCACAGGCCCCGGCCCCGGACCGTGGTCACGGAGTGGCCGACCAGCGCGGCGAGTTCGCGGTGCAGGTGGTCGCCGAGGTCGGCGGAGCGCTGCTGGAACTCGCCGGAGCGCAGGATGTCCAGCACCTCCAGGCCCACCGCGCAGGCCAGCGGGTTGCCGCCGAAGGTCGACCCGTGCTCGCCGGGGGCGAATACGCCGAGCACCGCGCGGGACGACACCACGGCCGAGATCGGCAGGATGCCGCCGCCGAGCGCCTTGCCCAGGATGTACATGTCGGGCACCACACCCTCGTGCTCGCACGCGAACGTGCGGCCCGTGCGGCCCAGCCCGGACTGGATCTCGTCCGCGATGAACAACACGTCGCGCTCGGCGGTGACCCGGCGCACCTCGGCCAGATAGCCCGGCGGCGGCACCAGCACGCCGGCCTCGCCCTGGATCGGCTCGATCAGCACCGCCACCGTGTCGTCGGTGATCGCCGCGCGCAACGCCGCCGCGTCGCCGTAGGGCACCACGTCGAAGCCCGGGGTGTACGGGCCGAAGTGCCGGCGCGCCTCCTCGTCGGTGGAGAAGCTGACGATCGTCGTGGTGCGGCCGTGGAAGTTGCCCGCCGCCACAATGATCCTGGCTCGCCCGTCCGGCACACCCTTGACCTCGTAGCCCCACTTGCGCGCGGTTTTGACCGCGGTCTCCACCGCCTCCGCCCCGGTGTTCATCACCAGGACCATCTCCATGCCCGCCAACTCCGCGAGCTGCTCGCAGAACGGCGCGAAGCGGTCGTTGTGGAACGCCCGGCTGGTCAGCGTGACCCGGTCCAACTGCCGCTTGGCGGCGTCGATCAGGCGCGCGTTGCCGTGTCCGAAGTTGAGCGCGGAGTACCCGGCCAGCATGTCGAGGTAGCGCCGGCCCTCGACATCGGTCATCCAGGCCCCGTGCGCCTCGGCGACCACGATCGGCAGCGGGTGGTAGTTGTGCGCGCTGTAGTCCTCGGCCAACGCGATCAGCCGGGTGCTCTCGGTGCCGGGACCGCCCGGGCGGCCGACCCCGGACTTGTGCTCGGGGGAGGAGGGGACGGGGGAGTGCTGCGTGCTCATGACGTCCTTTCGCAACGGTGGAGAACCGTGGGAATCGCTACGAGAGTGGAGAACGGCGATACCGGCGATACCGGGAGGAGGTTCGGTATGAAGGGGGAATATCCCGCAATCAACGACAAGACGGAGGAAAGTCACCCGGGTGGGTACGGACGGGATACCCCGCGGGGGCGTTGGATCAACGAGCGGCGCGCAGTTCCAGTACGCAACCGCGCACACTCGCGCCGTGGGCCGCGAATGCGGACATGTCCAACTCGATCGTACGGAATCCCCGCTCCGCCAACCGGGCGGCGAGCGCGGGTGTCGTGTCGCCCATCACCACGCTGCGTCCGTCGGAGACCGCGTCGAGGCCGAGCGCCGCCGCGTCCGCCTCGTCCACCTCGATCCGTTCCGGGAACACCCGGGTCAGCCGGCGCAGCGCGGTCGGGGTGAACGCCCCGGGGTAGTAGGCCGCGGTGTGCTCGCCCAGCACGGCCAGCGCCGAGCCGAGTCGGGGAAAACGCGGGTCGGCCAACTCCAGCGGCACCACCGGCAGCCCGAAGAACGCCTGCGCCTCGGCATGCGCGGCCGCCTCGGTCAGCGGCCCCACCGCGGCCAGCAGCCGGGGACCGACCGGGATCAGGTCGTTCTCGCCCTCGTGCGCGAACACCGGCTCCAATGCGGAGCGGAAGCCGTGCCCGGCGAACCACTCCAGATACGCCGGCGTCTCGGCCGAACGCTCCACCGCACGCGAACGCGCGCCCAGCACGCGCCCGCCCACCACGGTCGCCGCCCGCGAGGCGAAGACCATGCCGGGCAACCCCGGGCGACCCGGCACCAGGCTCACCCGGTGCCCGAGCCCGATCAACACCGCGCGCAGCCGTTCCCACTGACCCATCGCGGTCGCGGGCGACGTCTCGTCCAGGAACACCGGCGGACACATCACGTAGTGCCGCAGTTCGGCCGCCCGCGGGGCGACGAAGCCACGCCGCCGCTGTCGGGGCACCCGCGCCCGCTCTGCTCCGGGCGATATACGCTCCGACCGCAGGTCGGAACGGCCCGATCGACCGCAGCGCGAGGTGAGGCGCACGCGATATCCCCTTTTCGCGGACGGCGGCGGCAGGCGCGCGCCCGGGATCCCCGCGGCCCACGCCCGTCCGACCCTGCCGATGGTGATGCCGTGCAGTCGGCGGCAGGCCGGGGCCGCACCCGATCGTCACCGTGGATAGGCGGTCGACGACCCTCTGTGTCGGCCCTGGACAGCCTAGGTTGCCGGCGCCGGGGGCGTAAAGGCGCCTGCGTTGTCCCATACCGCACGATCGTTGCGTATTCCCCCGGGCGCTCACCCGCTTTGTTGTGCGCCCCGCGCGGACGTCGCGTGGCTCCCCTGACCGGAACCGCGTCCCGCGCCTGAGAGAATGACGGCATGGCCTCGACGCGTCCCCGTGTTCTGTCCGGAATCCAGCCCACCGCGGATTCGTTCCACCTGGGTAACTACCTGGGCGCGATCCGGCAGTGGGTGCCGTTCCAGGACAGCCACGATGCCTTCTACATGGTGGTCGACCTGCACGCGATCACCGTTCCGCAGGATCCGAAGCAGTTGCGCGAGCGCACCCGGATCTCCGCCGCGGAGCTGCTCGCGGCCGGCCTGGACGCGGACCGCTGCACCCTGTTCGTGCAGAGCCACGTGCCCGAGCACGCGCAACTCGCGTGGGTGATGAACTGCATGACCGGCTTCGGCGAGGCCGCGCGGATGACCCAGTTCAAGGACAAGTCCGCCAAGCAGGGCACCGACCGCACCACGGTCGGCCTGTTCACCTATCCGGTGCTCCAGGTCGCCGACATCCTGCTCTACCAGGCCGACGCGGTCCCCGTCGGCGAGGACCAGCGCCAGCACGTGGAGCTCACCCGCGACATCGCGCAGCGGTTCAACGCGACGTTCGGCGATACGTTCACCGTCCCCAAGCCGTTCATCGTCAAGGAGACGGCCAAGATCGTCGACCTCCAGGACCCGACGATCAAGATGAGCAAGTCCGCCTCGACGCCCAAGGGCATCGTCAATCTGCTCGACGACCCCAAGGCGAGCGCGAAGAAGATCCGCAGCGCGGTCACCGACACCGGCACCGAGGTGCGCTTCGACGAGACGGAGAAGCCCGGGGTGTCCAATCTGCTCACCATCCACTCGGCGCTCTCCGGCACCTCGATCGCCGCGCTGGAGGAGCGCTTCGCGGGTCGGGGCTACGGCGACCTGAAGAAGGAGGTGGCCGAGGTGCTGGTCGAGTTCGTCACCCCGTTCCAGGAGCGGGTGCGCGGCTACCTGGACGACCCGGCCGAGTTGGACGCCGTACTCGCCCGGGGCGCCGACAAGGCCCGCGCGGTGGCGTCGCGGACGCTCGCCGAGACCTACGACCGTGTCGGCTTCCTGCCCCCGGTCGCCGGCCGGTCGGGAGGCTGAGGCGCAGCACATGGCCAAGCGCACCATCGGGGTGTCGATCGCGATTCCCGAGCCCTACGGCAGCGAGTTGCAGGCTCGCCGCGCCGGGTTCGGGGATCCGCTCGCGAACGCCATCCCGACCCACGTGACCCTTCTGCCGCCGACCGAGGTGGCCGACGAGGCGATGGCCGAGGTCGAGGAGCACCTGCGCGCGGTCGCCGCCGGCGAGGCCCCGTTCGACATACACCTGCGCAGCACCGGTACGTTCCGACCGACCTCGCCGGTGGTGTTCGTCCAGGTCGCGCGCGGTATCCCCGAGTGCGAGCGGATCGAGGCCGCGGTGCGATCCGGGCCGCTGGAGCGCGAGTTGCACTTCCCGTACCACCCGCATGTGACCGTCGCGCATCATCTGCCCGATCACATGCTCGACCTGGCGTTCGCGGAACTCGTCGACTACGACGCGGTCTTCCCGATCTGGGGCTTCAGCCTGTACGAGCACGGCACGGACGGGGTGTGGCGCCCGCAACGTGACTTCGCGTTCGGCCAATCGTTGCCAGGTCCGCTGCCCGTGTGATGCCGTCCCGGCCGTACGGGACGTCACAGAGTGGAGTCGCGTGTGGGTAGGGCGTCGGGCGGGCAGCAGTCATCCGTGGCGATCAAGGAGCGGCTGGCGAGGATCCCGGTCATCGGCCCCACCTGGCGGGCCTATTCGCGCTACGGCGATCGACAGGGCAATCGACTCGCCGCCGCGGTGACCTACTACGGGTTCCTGTCGCTGTTCCCGTTGATCACGCTCGCCGCGGCGGTGGTGGCCGCAGCGCTCGACCGCTCCCAGGTCCGCCGGATGCAGAACAAGATCTCCGAGCAGATCCCCGGTATCGCCGACAAGTTGGACCTGGACGCGCTGGTGCGCAACGCGGGCACGGTCGGGGTGATCGGCGGCGTGCTGCTCCTGGTGTCCGGGACGGGGTGGGTGGACGCGACGCGTTCCTCCATCCGGGCGATCTGGGACGCGGAGGAGGAGCCGGGCAACGTCGTCGTGCGCAAGATCGCCGACGTCGGTGTCCTGATCGGCCTGGGGCTCGCGTTGGCGTTGTCGGTCGGCGCGTCCACGTTCGCGACGGTGGTGATCCGGCACGTCTCCGACTCGATCGGGCTCGAACACCAGCCGGTCGGCCGGGTCCTGCTGCAGATCGCCGCGTTCGCGGTCGCGGTCGGCGCGAGCGTGGTGCTGTTCGTGTACCTGCTCGTGGGGATGCCTCGGCTGACCATGCACCGCTCGGTGGCGATCAAGGGCGCGTTGATCGGGGCGGTCGGCTTCGAGTTGCTGAAGCTGTTGGTGTCCTCGTACATCGCGGGGGTCGCGGGCAAGAGCGCGTACGGCGCGTTCGGCGTCCCGGTGGCACTGCTGTTGTGGATCTACTTCGTGATCCGCCTGCTCCTGTTCTGCGCGGCCTGGACGGCCAACGCCCAGGAGGCCGACGAGGCCGAGGACAACATCGAGGCCGCCGCCGAAAAAGCCGCCGCGGAACCCCCATTGGACCTGTCCGCCTACAGAACCAAGCCCACCCACCCGATCCGCACATACGCCTTGGCGGTAGCCGGCACCGCCACCCTGGGCATCCTCCTGGAACGCTTCACCCGAAACCACCCATAGCCAACCACCACCACAACCCAGCCGGGCCGCTGTTCGAGTCCACCCACGACCGCAGCGTGCCGGCAAAGCCAACCAATCCATCCCGGCCGGCGTGCGAGGCCCAAGGTGCAAGCCAAGCGTCTTCGCAAAGCCATTCACCTCAGCCCGGCCGGCGTTTGAGGCCATCGGTAAAAGCCAAGCGTCCTGGCGAAGCCAACCAACCCAGCCGGGCCGAGGTTCGAGGCCACCTGCGACGCAGCGCGTCGGCGAAGCCATTCACCGCAGCCCGGCCGGCGTCCGAGGCCCAAGGTGAAAGCCAAGTGTCTTCACGAAGCCATTCACTTCAGCCCGGCCGGCGTTTGAGGCCATCGGTAAAAGCCAAGCGTTCTCGCGAAGCCGACCAACCCAGCCCGGCCGGCGTTTGAGGCCGCCCCACCCCTACGGCAGGATGTCGTCCTCGAACCGCACGCCCGAAGCCCCCTCGCGCCGCCGAAGGGCGAACAGCACGCCGCCGCCCACCACAAGCGCCGCCGGCACCCCGAGCCCGGCCCACAACACCCAGTCGAACCCGTCGTCGTCCGAGGCGGACGACGCCTTCGCGGTCTTGGTGTCGCCCGACTTCCCGTCGGCCGCCTTCGTGCCCTTGTCGTTCTTGTCCCCCGGCACCGGCAACGGCTCCACCAACACGCCGACCGGCTTCGCGTGGGCCAACGCGGCGAAGCCCCAGTCGAGCAGCTTCCCGGTGTCCTCGTACGTCTTGCCCTTGCCCTCGACGTGCATGATGCTCACCAGCAACGTGTGCCCGTCGCGCTGCGCGCCGCCGACGAAGGTGTTCCCGGCGTTGGTGGTGTAGCCGTTCTTGACGCCGAGCATGCCCGGATACTGGCCCAGCATCGTATTGGTGTTCTGGATCTGGAACTTGGCCCCCGCGACACCGGGGAATTCGGCGACCTTCGTACTCGCGTACGAGCGGAAGTCCTTGTTCTTGAGCCCTTCGCGCGCGAACAGCGCGAGGTCGTACGCGCTGGAGACCTGCCCCGGCGCGTCGTAGCCGTCCGGCGAGACCACGTTGGTGTCGCCCGCCTGAAGCTGCTTGGCCCGCTCGTTCATCTGCCGCACGGTGGCGTCCACGCCACCGTTCATAGCGCACAGCACATGCACCGCGTCGTTGCCCGAGCGCAGGAACACCCCGCGCCACAGGTCCTCGACCTTGTAGGTCTCGTTCTCCTTTATCCCGACCAGGCTGCTGCCCTCGCCGAGATTGCTCAGCTCGGTCGGCGCCACCTGATGGGTGGTGTTGCGGTCGATCTTGGGCAGCACGGTGTCCGCGAACAACATCTTCAGCGTGCTGGCGGGCGGCAACTTCCAGTGCGGGTTCTTCGCCGCCAGGACCTTGCCGGTCTCCGCGTCGGCGACCACCCACGAGTAGCCCTCGACGGCGGGCGGCGGGGGGCTCCCGGGCGGCAGATCGCTCTGTACACCCGGTTGGGCCAAGCGCGCGCCACCCACATCCGACATCGACGCGGGGGGCTGCGGCTCCGGCGTCCCCGGCGCGGCCTGCGCGATAGAGGCGGAACCCAACACGAAAGCGATCGCCCCCGCGCACGCGACGGCCGGCTTACAAGAAGCCCGGAACCAGTAAGACATGCGATGAGCGTACTGGCGGCCCCCGGCTGTGGTTCGGTGACCGCGCCGCCGCATACTGAACCGGGACAAATTTGCTGAACTTTTGACCGGGAAACGGGTGCTTCACGTTGAGGATCGGCCGCGGTACATCCGCCTGTCTGGTGTTGTTCGGCGTCTGGAGCTGGATCCTGTGGCCGAACTTCCTCAAGAACATCTGGGCCGACGACCGCTCCTGGAACGACGGCGCGACCTCGTTCTTCCTGATCCACCTGGCGCTGACGATCGTCTCGTTCGCGGCCGGCAACGCGATCGGTTGGCTCGGGATCAAGGGGCTGCGCGCGACGCGGACGCCGCGGACGTGACCGACGACCCCGCGGGCTGCCCCGTGCATCCGGTGCCGGCCGGGCCCGAGTTGTTCACCCGGGAGTTCATCACCGATCCGTATCCGGCGTACGCGCATCTGCGCGAGTACGCGCCGGTCCATCGCACCACGCTGCCCAGCGGGGTCGAGGCGTGGTTGGTCACCCGATACGCCGACGCCCGGCAGGCCCTCGCCGACCAGCGGTTGAGCAAGGACCCGCGCCGGTCGGAGGCGGCCTGGAAGCAGGGCAAGGTCGGCGTGCCCGGCGAGCAGCGCTCGGGAGTGGGCGCACATCTGCTCAACCTCGACCCGCCGGACCACACCCGGCTGCGCCGCCTGGTGTCCAAGGCGTTCACGCCGCGCCGTGCCGAGGAGTTCCGCCCGCGCGTACAGGCCCTGACCGACCGGCTGCTCGACGACTTCGCCCGGACCGGCGAGGCCGACCTGATCCACGACTTCGCGTTCCCGCTGCCGATCTACGCGATCTGCGACCTGCTCGGAGTGCCGGAGGAGGACCAGGCGGACTTCCGCACCTGGGCCGGGATGATGATCCGGCACGGCTCGGGGCCGCGCGGCGGGGTGGCCCGGGCGGTGCGGCACATGCGTACCTACCTCGCCGAGTTGATCCACCGCAAACGCGCGACGCTCACCGACGCGGACGACGACCTGATCTCGGGGCTGATCCGGGCGAGCGACCACGGCGAACACCTGACCGAGGACGAGGCCGCGGCGATGGCCTTCATCCTGCTGTTCGCCGGCTTCGAGACCACGGTCAACCTGATCGGCAACGGGCTGCTGACGCTGCTCACGCACGACCGGGAACGGCTCGCGCTCCGGGCCGATCCCGAACTGCTCGCGCCCACGGTCGAGGAACTGCTGCGCTACGACGGGCCGGTCGAGGTGGCCACGTGGCGGTTCAGCACCACCGAGGTGGAGATCGGCGGGACCCGGATCCCGGCGGGCGAGCCGGTGCTCGTGGTGCTCGCGGCGGCCGACCGCGACCCGCGCCGGTTCCCCGCGCCCGACCTGCTCGATCCGGCCCGCGCGGACAACCAGCACCTGGCCTTCGGGCACGGCATCCACTACTGCATCGGCGCACCGCTCGCCCGGCTCGAGGGCCAGATCGCGATCGGTACGCTGCTGCGCCGGCTACCCGATGTACGGCTCGCGCTGCCGGCGGACGAACTGCGGTGGCGCGGCGGGCTGATCATGCGCGGCCTGCAGCGGCTGCCGGTGACGTTCACCCCGGAGGCGGACGGCCGCGAGGCGGGTGGGCCGCAGGGCGGCTGAGCCGGAGTGCGCTCCACCGGGAGGTGGTTTGCCTCCGGTCGATCGGGACGGACATGGGGCGGCGGGGGAACGGATCGTCATCCGTTCCCCCGCCGCCCCACCCGTACCCGAGCACCCTTCTCCCCGAATCGCCCCCGGCCCCGGTCTTCCCACCCCTGGTCCCACCCCGGTCCCGCCCCGTCCCGCCCCGGTCCCGCCCCCGGGTTTTCCCCACCCGTCCCCCACCTTCGAGCCCCCCGCGTGCGTTCCCCCGCCCACATTCCGGTGCTCGCCGCCCCCACGCCTCCCCGGCGTGCCACCCCTCGGATCACCGTCACTCGTCCGCTCCGGCGTTACTTCCCCAAGACGCCTTCGCGGATCCGGACGATGCTCCTCACCCCCCGGGCCCCCGCCCCGACTCGGCTAGTCGTGCCCGGTCAGTGCCGCGAGGTCGGCGGGAGTGGGCCGACGCCGCCGCGTACCGCGGACCGGGTGAATGGTGGAGGTCATGCCCTGCTCCTGTTCCCCGAGGCGAACCCTTGCGGTCTCGCTCCCAACAGGGACTTGTCTACACGGCGTCGTTCCCGACACACAACGGGTCCTTGACACATTTGATCACTTAGAGTGAATCCCGACCATGAAATGGTCAAAGAGGTTTGTTTCAGGCGTGGTTGTCGAACGGCGTGACCAGGGAGCGCAACAGCCCGGCCAGCGCCGCCTGCTGATCGACCGTCAGGCCGGCCAGGATGGCCCGTTCGTGTTCCAGCAACTCGGCCATCGCCGCGTCGACCCGATCCCGGCCGTCGTCGGTCAGCCGGACCAGCACCCCGCGTCGGTCGTCGGGATCGGGCAGGCGCAACACCAGGCCCTTGGCCGCGAGGCGGTCGATACGATTCGTCATCGTCCCGGAGGTGACCAGCGTCTGGGTGAGCAGTTGGCCGGGCGAGAGCTGATAGGGCGCGCCGTCGCGGCGCAGCGCGGAGAGCACGTCGAATTCCCACGGTTCGAGGTCTCGCGCGGAGAAGGCGGTACGCCGGGCGCGGTCGAGATGCCGCGCCAGTCGGGTCACCCGGCTCAGTACTTCGAGGGGTTCGACGTCGAGGTCGGGGCGTTCCCGCTTCCATGCCGCGACAAGCCGGTCGACCTCGTCTTTCATGAGGTCATTCTAGCGAATCGTTCGATGCCGAGCCTCTTGATGTCGAGATAAGAGTCGGCAATATCCGCCACGTTCCGAGAGGATGCGGCCACCTTATGGCCGTACCGCACCAAGAAGGGCCGGAACCCGCGTGCCGGCACGCCGAAGTCGCCGTCCCGGCAGGGTAATCCCTTGGCCGCCGGCCCGAGCCGGCCGGCAGGGTGGGGCGCATGGACCGCACCCGACGCGTCGCGAACGCGGCGCGCTCCCTGCACGGATTGGCCCTCGGCGACGCCTTCGGCGAGCAGTGGTTCGGCTACCGGGGGGCCGAGCTCACCGAGCGGCTGACCCGCCGCATCGCCCCGCAGGCCCGCCTCTGGTACTGGACCGACGACACCGCGATGGCGCTCTCCCTGCTGCGGATCCTGCACCTGCGCGACGTGGTGGACCAGGACGCGCTCGCGGCGCACTTCGCCGCGTCTTACGAGGCCGATCCGTATCGCGGCTACGGCCCGTCGATGCACGGCGTGCTGCGTGCGATCCACGAGGGCGAGCCGTGGCGGGAGGTGACGCGCCGCCAGTTCGAGGGCCAGGGCTCGTGGGGCAACGGCGCGGCGATGCGGGTCGCGCCGTTGGGGGCGTGGTTCGCCGACGACGGGCTCGTGGTGGTGGCGGCCGAGGCGGAGCGGTCCGCCGAGACCACACACGCGCATCCGGAGGCGGTGGCGGGAGCGGTCGCGGCGGCGCTGGCGACTGGGGGGCGGGGCGAAGCGGCCCCGGATCCGGTGGAGTTCCTGGCCGAGGTGGCCGGCCACACCCCGGAGAGCGATGTGGCGGCGGGCCTTCGCGCGGCCTCCCGCCTCCCGGCCCACTCCTCGGTCCGGCACGCGGTGTCCGTACTCGGCAACGGCTCGCGCATCAGCGCCCCCGACACGGTCCCCTTCGCCCTGTGGACCGCCGCCCACCACCCGGACTCCCTTACCGAGGCCCTTTGGCACACGGCGACCGGAGGCGGCGACATCGACACCACCTGCGCCATCACCGCAGGCGTCGTCGCCTCCCGCACGGGCACAACCGACATCCCCAAATCCTGGATCACGGCCCGCGAACCCCTCCCCACCTGGGTCGACACCGGCAGCACATCCGCGCCGCCCCGATAGCGATCACGAGGTTCCCGACGCCGCAGCCGCTCGGGGTCCCGGCCTCAGCGCGGGGTCGTGCCGTAGATCGTGTCGAGGCCGACAAGTCGAATGTCGGGATCGGCCGCGGCGGCCGCGCGGGCCTTGTCGTTGAATCCGGCGCCGCTGAAACAGATCAGTCGAGTCTCGCTCGTGTCGTACCGGCCGGCGTTCCGGATGAGGTCTCGGATGGCGCGGAGGCGATCGATGTGCGCGATGCCGATCGTGTCGTTCCACTTGGCCTCGCCGATCGCGAGCAACGGTGGTCTGCCGCCATCGGCGATGCCGATGACGGCGACGTCCACCTCGTGGCCGACCCGAGCCTTGGCGTCGTGCACGACGCCGTGCCCGACCCGTGCGGGCAGCCCACCGATCAGGTCGGGATCGGCGTGGTGCAGAGCCCATTCGCGACAGACCTGCTCGTAGTGCGGGCCCAGGACGTTGCTCGTGAAACGACGACGGCTGGCCTGCCAGACCCGACCGGCACTCCCGGGGCGTTCCAACTGGTCCCAAACGGGTCGCATGATCGCGTGGTAGAAGGCGATCAACGGCTCGGCGATGCGGTAGGTGGATCGGTTGTCGCGGAAGATGTCCGCGTCGCGATGGAGCAGTCCGGCGTCCTCGAGGACGTTGATCGGGTGCGCGATGTCGGTGGCCTTGCGCTCCAGGTAACCGGCCACCCCGCCCCGGGTGCCGTTGCCTTCGGCGACGGCGGCCAAGACGGACAGGTACAGGCCGGTGTCCCGAAGATCGGGCTCCTCGGCGAGCAGGTAGCGGGCCTCGCGGAAGAGCGGAGTTTCGGGATTGAGCACCGTGCGCACGACCCAGTCGTCGAAGTCCTCGGGCCCGGTGGGCGAATCGCCGCGCGCGAATTCGCGCCGATAGGCCGGGGTCCCGCCGACGATCGCGTTGACCCGCATGGCCAATCGTGGATCGGTGATGTCCCAGAAGCGGGCGGCGAGTCGGTGATCGAGCGGGCGGATGATCAGCTCGAGACCGGAGCGACCACGCAACGGCGCGTTGCCGGAAAGGAGTTTGCCCATGAAGGACAGGGCCGATCCACAGAGCAACATCCGAGCCCGGGACGAGGTGCGTTGCTCGCGAAGGGGTCGGAACGCCTCCTGGAGGACGGAGGGCAACTCCGGGTTGGCCCTGGCCAGATAGGGAAACTCGTCGATGACCACGGGCACGGGGCGCTCCGCACCGAGGGCCAGGAGCGCGTCGACGGCCTCGAACCAGTCGGCGAAGTGGTACGGGGTGGCAGGTCGGACATGGGCGGTGAGGGCCGCGCTGATCCGCCGCAGCGACTCGACGTCCGTGGCTTCGGTCGCACCGAAGTAGAACCCTCCTGCGGCCCGACAGGCGGCGTCCAGGAGAAACGTCTTGCCCTGGCGACGACGCCCCGAGACCACCCCGAGCGTGGCGCCCGGCTGTGCGTCGGTGATGAACCGGCTCAACGCCGACCACTCGTGGTCGCGATCGAACATCTCGACGGGCTTGTCCACCGGGCCTCACAGATGTAGAAGTACAGTTATAAGAAACATACCTCTACAAGCACGGCCGCGAATGGTATCGCTACGGATACTATCTGTAGCGATACCATTCGCGGTGGAAGTATTCCGAGTGGTGCTCCGCCGCAGTGGCGCCCATGACCGGCAGACAGTGCGGCCGGTCAGGAACTGCGGCGGCCGACCAGTCTCGGTTTCGGTTCGATGCCGGACAGGCCGTTCCAGGCCAGGTTGACCAGATGGGCCGCGACGTCGGCCTTCTTGGGGCGGCGCACGTCCAGCCACCACTGGCCGGTCAGGGCGACCATGCCGACCAGCATCTGCGCGTACATCGGGGCCAGCTTCGGATCGTAGCCGCGCGACTTGAACTCCAGGCCGAGCACGTCCTCGACCTGCGAGGCGATGTCGCTGATCAGCGAGGCGAAGGTGCCCGTCGACTGGGCCACCGGGGAGTCCCGGACCAGGATGCGGAAGCCGTCGGTGTTCTGGTCGATGTAGTCGAGGAGCGCGAAGGCGGCCTGCTCCAGCAGTTCGCGGGGGTGGCCGCCGGTCAGTGCGCCGGTCACCCCGTCGAGGAGCGCGCTCGTCTCGCGGTCCACGACGACCGCGTACAGCCCTTCCTTGCCGCCGAAGTGTTCGTAGACCACCGGCTTCGACACACCGGCCTTGTGCGCGATCTCCTCGACACTGGTCGCGTCGTAGCCACGCTCCGCGAACAGCGTTCGACCGATGTCGATCAACTGCTCCCGGCGCTCTTTTCCGGTCATGCGCACACGACCGCCGCCGCGCGGTGCACTCCGCCTGCTGGTCTCGGTCACTGGCCCATCATGCCGCGCGCCGTGCGGCGACCCGTTCCCGGTCCGGCCAACGCACGTCCCAGACCCAGCCCAGCTTCTCCATCCAGCGGATCGTCCGAGCGCTGCTGTCGAGCTGACCGCGCAGCACTCCGTGCCGGGCGCTGGTCTGGTCCGCGTGGTGCAGGTTGTGCCAGGACTCGCCCATCGACGGGATGGCCAGCCACCACACGTTGCCGGAACGGTCGCGCGACTTGAACGGCCGCTCGCCCGCCGCGTGGCAGATCGAGTTGATCGACCACGTCACGTGGTGGAGCAGCGCGACCCGGACCAGGCCGGCCCAGAAGAACGCGGTCACCGCGCCCTGCCACGACCACGCCCACAGCCCGCCGACCAGTGCCGGAGCGGCCAGCGAGACGGCCACCCACAGCGGGAACTGGCGGGAGACGCGAATCATGTCGCGGTCCTTGAGCAGGTCGGGCGCGTACTTTTCCTGCGAGGTCTGCTCGACGTCGAACAGCCACCCCATGTGCGCCCACCACAGGCCCTTGGACAGCGCGCCGACGCCGGTGCCGTAGCGCCACGGCGAGTGCGGGTCGCCCTCCTTGTCGGAGAACTTGTGGTGCTTGCGGTGGTCGGCCACCCAGCGCACCAGCGGCCCCTGTACGGCCATGTTGCCCGCGATCGCCAGCGCGATCCGGACCCAGCGCTTGGCCTTGAACGACCCGTGGGTGAAGTAGCGGTGGAACCCGATGGTGATCCCGTGGCCGGTGATGGCGTACATCACCACCGCGAGCACCACGTCGCGCCAGGACAGCCCCCATCCCCAGGCGACCGGTACGGCTGCCACCAGCGCGAGGAACGGGACACCGATGAAGAGTGCCAGCGCGATCTGTTCGGCGGCGTGCTTGCGCTCGCCGCCGAGCGTGCCGCGGGTGGCGGAGTCGGCGGACTTCCGTTCGGCTTCGAGCACGCCGGCGCCGGTGGAACCGGAGGAGGAAACGGTCATAGGGATTCCCTCGGATCGGGGACAGGCAACGCTACGGCGACGTAACCTACGGAGCCGTAAGTTCCGTCAGTATGGCAGGTCATGAGCGGAAAGCGAGGGGTCTGTACGCCTTCTCATTGTTGCCCTGCGCACCCCGGGGAAGACGTTTTCCGGGTGCGCGCGCGGGCATGCCGACGGCGCTTCGGCGATCTTGGGCCCGGTTTCCGGGGGGTTATTCGCGCACGGGACGCCGGGGGGCCGGCATAGTGGGTGCCGTGAAAACGGGATGAACCCGCTGCTCAAGCGGAATGCCCGATTCATTCCGCTATGGTGTAACTCGGCAGCACACGGGGTTTTGGTCCCCTTGGTCCAGGTTCAAATCCTGGTAGCGGAGCCCTTCGGTCGTGCAGGCCGCATCGGCGCGTGGAGGCTCCCGCCGACGGCGCTATCCTCATAGGGCCCGGTTTGTTCGGCTCGACTTCGTCGTGCCGTCGTTTCGTATCTCCGAAGTCGGCCTTCGGAGTCGTCGGGCATCACCCGCCAGCGATGCCGAGGAGCCTTGCTCTGTGAGCCCCATCCGCCCGGCTGCCGTCGTCGTACTCGCTGCGGGTGAGGGCACCCGCATGCGCTCCAAGACCACCCCGAAGGTCCTGCACGCCCTGGCCGGTCGCGCCATGGTCGGGCACGTGGTCGAGGCCGCCCGACGACTGGACCCCGAAGACCTGATCGTCGTCGTCGGCCACGGCCGCGACAAGGTCGCCGCCTACCTCTCCGTACTGGACCCGACCGCCAAGGTGGTCGTCCAGGAGGAACAGAACGGCACCGGCCACGCCGTGCGCGTCGCCCTGGACGGGCTCGCCGCGAGCAGCCGCGAACCCGACGGAGTGGTCCTGGTCACCTGCGGGGACACCCCGCTGCTGACCTCGGACAGCCTGGCCGCCCTGGTCGCCACCCACGAGAGCGAGGGCAACGCCGTCACCGTGCTCTCCGCGGTGGTGCCCGACCCCGCCGGCTACGGCCGGATCGTCCGGGAGAACACCCCCGACGGGCGCGGCGCGGTCACCGCGATCGTCGAGCACAAGGACGCCACCGCCGCGCAGCGCGCGATCGCCGAGATCAACTCCGGCGTGTACGCGTTCGACGGCAAGCTGCTGCGCGAGGCGCTGGGCCAGATCACCCCGCACAACAGCCAGGGCGAGGAATACCTCACCGACACGCTGCACGTGCTGCGCGAGGCCGGACACCGGGTGGGCGCCGCGGCCGCCGTGGACCACCGGGAGATCCTGGGCGTCAACGACCGGGTGCAGCTCGCCCAGGCACGGCGGGTGTTCAACGACCGCCTGATCGAGGCCGTGATGCGCGCCGGGGTCACCGTGATCGACCCCGCGACCACCTGGATCGACGTCGACGTGACGTTCGAGCCGGATGCCGTCGTGCACCCCAACACCCAGCTGCACGGCGTCACCAGCATCGCCGCCGAGGCCGTGGTGGGGCCCAACTGCACGCTGCTCGACACGGTCGTCGGGCCGCGGGCACACGTGTACAACACCACGAGCGAGGGGGCCGAGATCGGCCCCGAGGCGACCGTGGGCCCGTACACCTACCTGCGGCCCGGTACCCGCCTCGCCGCCAAGGCCAAGGCCGGCGGCTTCGTGGAGATGAAGAACGCCGTGGTCGGCGAGGGTTCGAAGGTGCCGCACCTGACCTATGTCGGGGATGCGACCATCGGTGTGGGCACCAACATCGGCGCGGCCACGATCTTCGTGAACTACGACGGCGTGAACAAGCACCACACAGTGGTCGGCGACCACGTCCGCGTGGGCAGCGACACCATGCTGGTCGCCCCGATCGAGATCGGCGACGGCGCCTACACGGCCGCCGGATCGGCGATCACCGAAGATGTCCCACCCGGTGTGATGGCGGTGGCGCGGGGGCGCCAACGCAACATCGACGGGTGGGTCGCACGCAAACGCGCGGGTACGGCCTCGGCGCAGGCCGCCGAACGCGCGCTCGCGTCGAGCCAGGGCGACGCGGGTGACGTGCACACAACGGCCGGGCCGAACGACGGTTCTGCCGAGGCGAATGGCAAGGAGACGGTGCTGTGAGCGGGATCAAGGTGACGCCTGAGCGCAAGCTCATGCTCTTCACGGGCAGGGCCCACCCCGAACTTGCGAAGGAGGTGGCCTCGGAGCTCGGTGCGGACCTCGTTCCCACCAAGGCCTTCGAGTTCGCCAACGGGGAGATCTACGTACGGTTCGAGGACTCCGTACGAGGTGCCGACGCGTTCGTGATCCAGAGCCACACGGCTCCGATCAACACGTGGATCATGGAACAGCTGATCATGATCGACGCGCTCAAGCGGGCCTCCGCCAAGCGCATCACGGTCATCGTCCCGTTCTACGGCTACGCCCGTCAGGACAAGAAGCACCGCGGTCGCGAGCCGATCTCGGCGCGGCTGATGGCGGACCTGTTCAAGACCGCGGGTGCCGACCGACTGATGGCCGTGGACCTGCACACCTCGCAGATCCAGGGCTTCTTCGACGGCCCGGTGGACCACCTGTTCGCGCTGCCGCTGCTGGCCGACCACGTGGGCAAGCGGGTGGACCGCGAGCGGCTGACCGTGGTCTCCCCGGACGCCGGCCGGGTCCGGGTGGCCGACCAGTGGACGGACCGCCTCGGCGCCCCGCTGGCGATCATCCACAAGCGCCGCGACCCGAACATCGCCAACGAGGTCACCGTGCACGAGGTGGTCGGTGACGTCACCGGCCGCACCTGTGTGCTGGTCGACGACATGATCGACACCGGTGGCACGATCTGCGCCGCCGCCGACGCGCTGTACGAGAACGGCGCGGCCGACGTGATCGTGGCCGCCACCCACGCGGTGCTCTCCGGCCCCGCCGTGGACCGGCTGAAGAACTCGCGGATCAGCGAGGTCATCGTGACCAACTCGCTGCCGATCGAGGAGGAGCGTCGGTTCGACAAGCTGACCGTCCTGTCGATCGCCCCGATGGTGGGCCGCGCGATCCGCGAGGTGTTCGAGGACGGCTCGGTCACGAGCCTGTTCGAGGGTCACAGCTGATCCGAAGGCCCCGCCGACATTCGGCACCTTAGCGGGATGCCGAGTCTCGACTGTTCCAACTCGCGTACGCCGCCCGTCCGTTCGGCCGGGCGGCGTATGTGTGCCCGCTCGCTCTTCGCGGTATCGTGCCCCGACCGGGGCGCGCGCCATCACTCGTTCGAGTGGTGCTTGTCGCGACCCGATTTCGGGTCGACCGAGATGAGCGGGTAGGCTAACGGGGTTGCCCGGCGAGGGATGCGCGCTACTTGCTCCGTGATCGACGCGGTAGTTGTGTGTCGTGTACTCCTCCAAGGCTTTTGCAGGGGACCCGGTGCCACTCGGGCACCTACGAACCGGCTCCGGCGATCACCGTCCGCAGTCGATCCGCATCATGGGGACCCCGCCCCGCCATCCGCCACCGCGTCGTTCGAGGAGTACCCGTCGTGTCCGAGGTCCGTATCGTCGCCGAGCCGCGTTCCGAGTTCGGCAAGGGTGCCGCCCGTCGCGCCCGTCGCGCGGGTAAGGTGCCGGCCGTCCTCTACGGTCACGGCTCCGCTCCGCTTCACCTTGCGCTTCCGGGCCACGAGCTCATGCTCGCGCTCAAGACCCCCAACGTGCTGTTCTCGCTGGACATCGACGGCAAGGCGCAGCTCGCCCTGCCCAAGGACGTCCAGCGGCACCCGATCAAGCGGCACCTCGAGCACGTCGACCTCCTGATCGTCCAGAAGGGCGAGACGGTCACGGTCGAGGTTCCGGTCAGCACCGTCGGCGAGATCGCCCCGGGCGGCCTGCTGGAGACCGTCGTCCCGGCGCTGCCCGTCGAGGCCGACGCCACCGCCCTCCCCGGCACCATCGAGATCGACGTGACCGGCCTGGAGCCGGGCGCCTCGGTGCACGCCAAGGACATCAAGCTGCCGAAGGGCACCGCGCTGGCGGGCGACCCCGAGGCCGTCATCCTGCACATCCTCACCCCGTCGGCGCCCGAGCCGACCGCCGAGGAGACCGCGGCCGAAGAGGCCTGAGTCGACACACGCGCAACGAACGCGGGGACAACGGCATCATGAGTGAGTCGCAGGCCCACGCCACCACGGACGACAGTCCCTGGCTGGTCGTGGGCCTCGGCAATCCCGGGCCCGAATACGCCGGGAATCGCCACAACGTCGGGTTCATGGTGGTCGACCTGCTCGCCGAGCGGGATCGGTCGAGATTCAAGGCGCACAAGTCGCGCGCCCAGGTGGTGGAGACCCGGATCGGGCCGCACCGGGTGGTGCTGGCCAAGCCGATGTCGTTCATGAACCTGTCCGGCGGTCCGGTGACCGCGCTGCGCGACTTCTACAAGATCCCGGTCGCGAACATCGTCGCGGTGCACGACGAGCTGGACGTCGACTACGGCGTGCTGCGGCTCAAGCGCGGCGGCGGCGACAACGGGCACAACGGCCTGAAGTCGATCACCAAGTCGCTCGGGCCCGACTACCTGCGAGTGCGGTTCGGCATCGGGCGGCCCCCCGGCCGGATGGACGTCGCGGCGTTCGTGCTCAAGGACTTCTCCGCGACCGAGCGCAAGGAGCTGGGGTTCGAGGTGGACCGGGCGGCCGACGCGTGCGAGGCGCTGGTCCGCGAAGGGCTGGAGCGGGCGCAGAACCGGTTCAACACCTGAGCGAGCCACGACGACGAAGGGCGGTGCCCCGAGGGGCACCGCCCTTTCGCATGCGGACGACCGCCGGCCGCGGTCACCAGCGCCCGTCGTCGCGGATGCGCACCGGGGCGTGGCCCAGGACCAGCGTGCTGATCGCGGCGTCCATCGACGAGCCGATGAACCACTCGCCGGTGTGGTCCACGCCGAACACCCGACCGCCCGGGTCGATGGCCAGGTAGGTGCTGCCGCCGTCCTCGTCGCCGAGTGGCGCCAGCGGGGTGCCGAGCGCGCGGCCCACGTCGGTCAGCGTGCGGGGCAGGTGCAGCCCCCGGGTGGGATCGATGGTGAACGGTCGGCGCAGCACGTCCCTGCCCGCGCCGCCGATCGCGAAGTGCAGGGTGCCGAACTCGGCCCAGGCCACCAGTGCCGCCGGGAACACGCTGTGCCGGTGTCCGTCGGGCGACTCGTGGTCGCTGATCTGCCGGGCCCACGTCTCGGCCTGGGTCAGCCGGCGCCGGCCCACCGTCCAGCCGGCCCGCTTGAGTTCGTGCACCACGTCGGAGGAGAACCGGGACACGTCAGCCGCTTTCCGTCGGTGTGACGCCGAAGTGGTCGAGCATCGGTGCGCAGGATCGGCACGGCGGCTGGTAGGTGTCGTGCTGCGGGTCGCCGTCCTCGCGGATCCGGCGCAGCGTCAGCTTGGCCCCCTTGAGCGAGCGGCGTGCCTCCTGCACGGTGAACGGCCGCCGGGCCGCCCGCTTGCTGCGCGCCGCCTCTGCCTCGAAGAGGTGCTCGGAGACCAGCTCGACCTCGGGGCAGCGGCCCCGCCAGCGCTCGCGCGATTCGCGCGGCAGCGCCAGCAGGAAGTCCCGCACCAGCGGATGCGGGTTCGGCACGGTGTCGCCCTTGGCGCCCGCCCGGGTGCTGATCCGCTTGCCGATGATCAGCGCGGCCGCCACGGCCGGGAGGATGCTCTCGCGCGTCCCCCGCGGTGTGCCCCGATCGGGGGTCTCGGGGGCCGGTTCGATCGTCGGATCCACTTCCGCCGTGCGTTCCTTCGCCAGTGTCGTCGTCGGGGTACCCGCGGCCACGTGGCGTTCCCTTCTCGTTCAGTGCTGCTTGCCGGGTGGCCGCTTGTGTCGATGCTGGGATCGTGCCGGCGCCCCGGATCGGTGACTGTGCGTGCAACAGCGTGCCAAACGCCTCGGCGTCACGTGCAACCGGGACTCCGCCAAGGATCTTCGCAGGCCGGTCCGACCCCCGCGGATTTCCCGGTTGACCCGCGCCGGGCCGGATCGGGCGCTAGCTTCGTTCGGGTGGGGGTGCCGTGCGGCGGCTGGGCCCGTGCGGCCGGGGGGTGCAGGGGAGTTGACGTTCCGTCATGTCGAATTCCGGGTCTGGTTCCGGATCCGGTCGGCCCATCGGGCTGGCCGTCATAGGGGCCGGCTACTGGGGGCCCAATCTGATCCGCAACGCGCAGGCCACGCCGGCGCTGCGGGTGGAGTGGCTGTGTGACCTCGACGAGGCGCGGGCCACAGCGGTCCTGGGCGACTACAGCACGGTGCGGGTGAGTACGTCGTATCGGGACGTGCTCGCGGACCCGGCCGTGGCGGCCGTCGCCATCGCGACGCCGGCCGCGACGCACTTCGAACTGGTCGCCGCGGCCCTGGAGGCGGGCAAACACGTCCTGGTCGAGAAGCCGATCACGGCCGCGTACGCCGAGGCGGTCAAGCTGGTCGAACTGGCCGAGCGCAGCGGGCTGACCCTGATGTGCGACCACACGTTCTGCTACATGCCCGTGGTCCGGCACATCCGAGAGCTGATTCACGGCGGCGAGGTGGGCGACATCCGCTTCTTCGACTCGGTCCGGATCAACCTCGGTCTGGTGCAGCCCGACGTGGACGTGTTGTGGGACCTCGCGCCGCACGACCTGTCCATCCTGGACTTCATCCTGCCGCCGGGGGTGCGTCCGGTGTCGGTGTCCGCGCACGGCGCGGACCCGCTGGGCACCGGACGGGCCTGTCTGGCCTACCTGGTGCTGCGGCTGAGCAACGGCGCCATCGCGCACGTGCATGTCAACTGGCTCTCGCCGACCAAGGTCCGCACCACCATCATCGGCGGCTCGCGGCGCACGCTGGTGTGGGACGACACCAACCCGGCGGCCCGGCTCCAGGTGCACGACAAGGGGGTCGACCGGATCGAGGACACCGCGCTCGACCACGACGCCCGCCGGGAGAAGCTGATCTCCTACCGGATGGGCGACGTGGTGTTGCCGGCGCTGCCCGAACGCGAGGCGCTGCGCGCGGTGATGGCCGAGTTCGCCGAGGCGATCGGCGCGGCGCGACCCGCGCTCACCGACGGTCGGGCGGGGCTGCGGGTACTGGAACTGCTGGAGGCCGCCTCGCGCAGCCTGGAACTGGGCGGCGTCGCCGTCGCCGTGGGGGAACAGTCGTGACGAGTGTCGAGATCGCCGGATCGCACTGCCTGGTCACCGGCGGGGCCGGGACCATCGGATCCACCATCGTGGACCGCCTGCTCGACGAGGGCGCGGCGAAGGTGGTCGTGCTCGACAACCTGACCCGGGGTCACCGGGGCAACCTGGCCCGGGCGTTGGCCGACGAGCGGGTCGAGTTGGTGGACGGCGACATCCGCGACCGCGCGCTGCTGGCCCGGCTGACGCCGGGTGTCGACGTGCTGTTCCACCTCGCCGCGATCCGGATCACCCAGTGTGTCGAGGAGCCCCGGCTCGCCCTCGAAGTGCTGGTGGACGGCACCTACGACGTGATGGAGGCGGCGGTCGCGGCCGGCGTGCGCAAGGTGGTCACGTCCTCCTCCGCGTCGGTGTACGGGCTGGCCGAGCACTTCCCGACCACCGAACTGCACCACCCGTACGACAACGACACGCTCTACGGCGCGGCCAAGCTGTTCAACGAGGGTCTGCTGCGCAGCTTCCGGGCGATGTACGGCCTGGACTACGTGGCGCTGCGCTACTTCAACGTCTACGGCCCGCGGATGGACGTACACGGCCTGTACACCGAGGTGTTGATCCGCTGGATGGAGCGGATCGGCAAGGGGGAACCCCCGTTGATCTTCGGTGACGGCCTCCAGACCATGGACTTCGTGTACACCGACGACATCGCGCGCGCCAATCTCCTGGCCGCGCGGGCGGATGCGAGCGGCGAGGTGTTCAACATCGCGTCCGGGAGCGAGACTTCGCTGGGCGCGCTGGCCGAGCGGCTGCTGGTGGTGATGGGCGCCGAGCACCTCGGCATCGAGTACGGTCCGGCCCGGGCCAGTGGCGGGGTGACCCGACGGCTGGCCGATACGACCAAGGCCGCGCGGGAGTTGGGCTTCACCGCCGAGGTGGACATCGACGAGGGGCTGCGCCGACTGGTGGCGTGGTGGCGGGACGCGGTCTGAACCGACGGGCGCACCGGGGGAGTTCGGTGCGACTCGGGCGTGGACACGCGGAGCTGGGACAAGGGTTCGGCGCGGACGGGGCTGGGGGAGGACACGATGGGCATGGAACGAATTCCGGTGATGCGGCCCTGGATGGGCGACGAGGAGGCGGCCGCGGCGGCCGACGCGGTGCGCTCCGGGTGGGTGGCCCAGGGGCCTCGGGTGGCGGCCTTCGAGCGGGCCTTCGCGGACCGGCTGGGGGTGCCGGAGGCGATCGCGGTGTCCTCGTGCACCACCGCGCTGCACCTGGCGCTGATCAACGCCGGGGTGGGGCCGGGTGACGAGGTGGTGGTGCCGTCGTTGTCCTTCGTGGCCACCGCCAACGCGGTGCGCTACGTGGGCGCGCGCCCGGTGTTCGCCGATGTCGAGCGGGCCACCGGCAACCTGACCCCGGAGACCATCGAGCCGGTGCTGACCTCGGCCACGCGGGCGGTGATCCTGGTCGACCAGGGCGGCATCCCGGCCGACCTGGACGCGGTGCGGGCCCTGGTGGACCGCCGGGGCATCGTGGTGGTGGAGGACGCGGCCTGCGCGGCGGGTTCGACCTACAAGGGCCGGCCGGTCGGCGCGGGGGCGATGTCCGCGACCTTCTCGTTCCACCCGCGCAAGCTGCTGACCACGGGCGAGGGCGGCATGCTCACGCTGGCGCGCGCGGGCCACGCGCCCCGGTTGCGCCGGCTGCGCGAGCACGGGATGAGCGTGAGCGCGGCCGATCGGGACGCGGCGGACCGGGCGGGCGGGGCGCCGGTGGTGGAGAGCTACGACGAACTGGGCTTCAACTACCGGATGACCGACGTGCAGGCGGCGATCGGCCTGGTGCAACTCGGCCGGCTCGCCGCGATGGTCGAGCGGCGGCGGGAGTTGGCGGCCCGGTACCGGGAGGCGCTGGCCGATGTCGCGGGCCTGGAGACGGCCGCGGATCCCGGGTACGGGCTGACCAACTTCCAGGCGTTCTGGGTGCTGCTGCCCGAGGACTTCCCGATGTCGCGCGACGAACTGCTCGGCGAGCTGGCCCGGGCCGGCATCTCCGCCCGGCGCGGGATCATGGCCGCGCACCTGGAGCCCGCCTACGCCGACGTCGAGCACGTACCGCTGCCCGTCACCGAGCGACTGACCCGCGACTCGTTGATCCTGCCGCTGTTCCACGAGCTGACCGAGGCGCAGCAGGAGCGGGTGGTCGCCGCGGTGCGGGCGGCGGCGGGCGTGCGGGCGGCCGTCTAGTGTCCTTTCGCGATCTGCTCCTCGTCGGCGCCGGGGGGTTCGCCCGGGAGGTCGCCGCCGCGCTGCCGGACTTCCGGGCCCCGCGCGGGAGTTCGGGATGGCGGCTGCTGGGGTTTTTGGACGACGACCCGGCCCGGCAGGACACCGAGGTGGACGGTGTGCCGGTGCTCGGCGGGGCGGATGTGGTGCACGAGTGGCCCGACGCCCTCGTGGTGGTGTGCACCGGCAGTCCGGCGCACTGGTGGAGCCGGTCGCGGGTGGTGGCCCGGCTGGGGCTGCCGGCCGAGCGCTGGGCGACGCTGGTGCACGTGAGCGCGGTGGTCCCGCGGACCTGCGAGGTCGGTCCCGGCGCGGTGCTGATGGCGCAGACGGTGTTGACCACCGGGGTCCGGGTCGGCGCCCACGCGCACACCATGCCGCACGTGGTGTTGACCCACGACGACGACGTGGGCGAGTTCGCCACGCTGGCCGCGGGAGTGCGGCTGGCGGGCGGGGTCGCGGTGGGCCGGGAGGCGTACCTGGGGGCCGGTGCGCTGGTGCGCGAGCACCGGGTGATCGGCGCCCGATCGCTGGTGGGGATGGGCTCGGTCGTGACGCGGGACGTCCCGCCGGCCGAGGTGTGGGCGGGGGTGCCGGCGCGCCGACTGCGCGCGGCGCCGGACCTCGCCGAATCGGAGCGACGAGGTGGGGGAGACACGCATGAGTGCTGAGCCGAACCGGATCCCGCTGGTGGATCTGGCCGCCGCGCACGCCGAGGTGGCGACCGAGGTGGCGGCCGGCATCGCCCGGGTCCTGGACACCTGCGCGTTCGTGGGCGGGCCCGATGTGGCGGAGTTCGAGACCGAGTTCGCCGCGTTCACCGGTGCCGCGCACTGCGTGGGCGTGGCCAACGGCACCGACGCGGTGGAACTGGCGCTGCGGGTGCTCGGGGTGGGCGCGGGCGAGGGCGTGGTGCTGCCCGCCAACACGTTCGTGGCGACCGCCGAGGCGGTGGTCCGGGCGGGCGCGCGGCCGGTGTTGGCCGACGTGGACGAGGACCACCTCCTGCTCGACCCGCAGCGGGCCGCCGAGGCGCTGGGCGACTCGTCGGGGCCCCGGGCCCTGCTGCCGGTGCACCTGAACGGGCAACTGGCCCCGATGGGCGCGCTGCGGGCGCTGGCCGAGGCGCGCGGGGTGTTCCTGGTCGAGGACGCCGCGCAGTGCCAGGGCGCCACCCAGGACGGCCTGGCTCCCGGCGCGTGGGGTCCGGACGCCATCGCGGCCACCAGCTTCTACCCCGGCAAGAACCTGGGCGCGTACGGCGACGGCGGCGCGGTGTGTACCGGCAACGAGGAACACGCCCGAATACTGCGCGAGTTGCGCGACCACGGCTCCTCGCGCAAGTACGTGCACACCCGGCTCGGGTTCAACTCGCGCCTGGACACCATCCAGGCCGTGGTGCTGCGCGCGAAGTTGCGCCGGCTCGCCGACTGGAACGTGCGGCGGCGGGCGGCGGCGGCGCGCTACGACGCGCTCCTGGCCGGTGTCGAGGGCGTCCGGCTGCCCCGCACCGCGCCCGGGAACGAGCATGTGTGGCACCTGTACGCGGTCCGGGTGCCCGAGCGGGACAAGGTGCTCGCGCTGCTGAACGAGGCGGGCGTCGGCGCGGGCGTGCACTATCCGGTGCCGGTGCACCTGCAACCGGCGTTCGCCGAACTGGGCCACGCCCGTGGCGACTTCCCGGTCACCGAGCGGGCCGCCGAGGAACTGCTGTCGCTGCCGCTGTACCCGCAGTTGACCGCCGGGCAGCAGGAGCGCGTCGCGGAGGTGCTCGCGGGAGCGCTGAGCCGGCTGTGACGGCCGGGTCCGAGCGCCGCCGGGCGCGGCCGGTCGCTCCCGGGCCGGACTCGCCGGCGCCCGGCGCGATCCGCTATCTCGGCCACGCGGGGTTCGTGGTCGCGCACGCCGGCGTCTCGCTGCTGATCGACCCGTGGTTCCATCCCGCCTTCCTCGGCTCGTGGTTTCCCTTTCCGGACAACCGCGAACTGCTGCCGGAGGTGGTCGCCGGCCGACCCGACCTCCTCTACCTCTCGCACCTGCACGAGGACCACTTCGACGAACGGCTGCTCGACCGGCTGGATCGGGGCGTCACCGCGGTGCTGCCCCGCTACCGGTCCAAGTCGCTGGTCCGGCGGATGACCGCGCTCGGGTTCCGGGAGCAGGTGGTGCTCGGCCACCGCGAGTCGTTCACGCCCGTGCCCGGGCTGACCCTGACGATGTTCCTCGACACCAGCCACAAGGAGGACAGCGGGCTGCTCGTCGACCTCGACGGATACCGCTTCCTCGACCTCAACGACTGCAACACCCCGCTCGGCGAACTCCCGGACGACATCGACCTGTTGTCCGCGCAGTTCTCCGGCGCGATGTGGTATCCGAACGCCTACGCGTACCCCGGGGAGACGCAGCGCGAGAAGACCGCCGAGGTGCGTTCGGACCTGTTCGACACGCTGGTGCGCAAGGTCCGGCTGACCGGCGCGCGGTCCTATCTGCCCTCGGCCGGCCCGCCGGTGTTCCTGGACCCGGAACTGGCCCGGTTCAACGACCGCGACGAGACCATCTTCCCGCTGTGGGACGCGTTCGCGGCCGACTTCGCGGCGGCCTGCCCGAGGGTGCGGGTGATCGAGGCGGCGCCCGGCGACGACCTCGCGGCGCCGACCGGCCCGGTGGCGCACTGGCGCACCGACGCCTACCTGAGCGCCTATCGGGACCGCCGCGAGCGGGAGTGGCGGGCGTACGCCGAACCGCCCTTCGAGCCGGTGACGCCGGCCGAACTGGACGCCTATTTCGCCCGGTTGCAGAGCTGGAACAAGCGTTTTCTCGGCGCGTGGCGCAAGGACGTGCGACTGACCTCGGACGGCGGCTCGTGGTCGGTGCGGCTGGGCCGGATCGCGGGCGACATCGTGTTCGAGGACGAACCGGTCGACCCCGCCTACACGATCGAGGTGCCGCAGCGGGCGCTGCGCGCGATCGTGGACGGCGAGGTCGGCTGGGAGGAGGCGCTGCTGTCCATGCGGCTCGGCCTGGCCCGCGATCCGGACGTGTTCGACCTGACCCTGATGAGCCTGCTGCGCTACGGCGAACACCCGGCGCAGACCATGCAGATGGTCAGGGAGCGCGAGTCGGCCGCACACGGCGAGTCGATCGAGCGGTGCGGGGTGCGGATGCAGCGCTTTTGCCCGCACGCCGGCGAGGACCTGTCGCACGCGGACATCGAGGCGGGGGTGCTGGAGTGCCCCCGACACCACTGGAAGTGGCGGTTGGACACCGGGGAGTGCGTCTCGGGCGGGACGGTGCCGCTGCGGGTCGGCCCGGCCGCCGCGCCCGGCCCGCTCGCCGCCGTCGATCCTGCCGGTCCGCGTGTCCCGAATCCGTGACATTCGCCGCCGGGGCCGAAGACATGCGTTCGAGGCGATCCGGTTGACATAACGTGTCGCGCTTATCGGCAGCCGACCGCCGCGCCTTGCGCGCCGTCACCCCGGCGAGCTATCCCGTACCACTCTTTCGTCGTAATAGGCAGAAAAGAACATTGATCGCGGTATTGCATCCTTTGTATGTCGATAGCGAAGCGGTAAGCATTCAAAAGGAAAACGTTTTTCTCCGGAACGTCCGGGTTCCGTCACGAGCGTGTCATGGCGTGTCGAGTGTCGGTCACACGGCGGTCGCAGGTGCTGCGGTGTGGCCGTCCAAGTCATTCGTGTCCTCGGTCGGGACGGGAGTGGCGCCCGTGATGTCTGGAGGTTGTCCATGAGCACCTGGGGATGGGTCTGCCAAGAAGGCGGTTGTCCGTCGAAGTCGGACGGCGCCCGCCAGCGGTACCGGTCGAAGGACGCGGCGCAGGTGGCGGCGAAGGCGCACACCAAGGCCACCGGGCACAAGACGAGGATCATCGAGTACAGGTAGGCCGGGACCGGCGGGAACGGGCCGCAGGAACCCGGGAGGTGCGGAACGGCGCACGGTGGTCGACGCCCCCGACCACCGCGCGCCGGCCGCGATCGGCCTACAACACCTCGATGTTGGGCCCCGCGCCGAGCACCCGACGACAGTCGAGCACGTACTCGGCGGTGCGCAGCAACTCCAGGTCCACGTCGTCGTGGTCCACGAGCAGGACGACCGCGTCGGCCGCGGCGACGGTCTCCGGCGTCAACTCCACGCGCCGCAACCGCGCGTCCACCACCTGGGACCGCTCCACGTGCGCATCCGCGGCGCTGACCTCGGCGCCCAGGTTCAGCAGCAGGCGGGCCACGTGCGTCGACGGCGACTCCCGGGCGTCGCCGGTGTTCTTCTTGTACGCGAGCCCCACCAACAACACGCGCGAGCCGTTGACCGAGCGCCGCCGGGTGTTGAACGCGGCGGTGAGCCGGCGGATCACGTAGTCGGGCATGTGGTTGTTGACGTCGTTGGCCAACTCCACGAAACGAAAGCTCCGACCCAGCGCGCGCTGCACCCGCCAGGACAGGTACGACGGGTCGATCGGCAGGCAGTGCCCGCCGACCCCGGGACCCGGCGTGAAGCGCAGGAACCCGAACGGCTTGGTGGAGCAGGCGTCGATCGCCTCCCACACGTCGATGCCCAGGTCGTGGGCGAACATGGCGACCTCGTTGACGAGCGCGATGTTCACGTGCCGGAAGGTGTTCTCGATCAGCTTGACCAGCTCGGCCTCCTTGGGCGAGGACACCGGCACCACGCGCTCGACCAGGGAGCCGTAGAAGCCCTTCACCACCGCGAGCGAGGCGGCGTCCACCCCCGAGACCACCTTCGGGGTGTTGACCAGGTTCCAGGTCGGATTGCCCGGGTCGATCCGCTCCGGGCTGTAGCCCAGGTGGAAGTCGCGGCCCGCGGTCAGCCCCGAGCCCTCCTCCAGGATCGGCCCGACCAACTCCTCCGTGGTGCCCGGGTAGGTGGTCGATTCGAGCACCACGCACGCGCCCGGGCGCAGATACCGCGCGAGCGTGCGGGCGCACTCCTCGATGTAGCTCAGGTCCGGTACGCCCTCGCGCAGCGGCGTGGGCACGGTGATCACCGCGATGTCGTAGCCGCCCAGATCCCTCGGCTCGCTCGTGGCGCGGTAGCGGCCCGCGTCCGAGATCGCGCGCACCTCGGCGGCGGGGATGTCCTCGACGTAGGACTCACCCGCCGCCAGCCGCTTGACCCGCCCCCGGTCGACGTCGTAGCCGACCACCTCGTGGCCCACCTGCGCGGCCCGAACCGCCAGCGGCAGTCCCACGTATCCCTGACCGGCGATGACAACACGCATCCGAGAATCCCCCTCCTCGCGCAGCCGCCCACCCCCGAGCGGCTGGGAATGCAACGTCAGGGGCGGCCTGGCACGTGATCGGCACGCGGCTTGGCCACCACCCAGGACGACACGAGCCCGGCCACCCGCTCACCGCGGACCACCGATCCGGGAAAGCGCGCGGCCAACTCCGCGCGCCGGGCCGGAAACACCCTCGGCGCGCAGCCGTCGATCCGGGTCCGGACCCGACCGGGCAGCAGGTGCACGGCGGGCAGCGAGGTCTGCGGATCGAGCGGGTGCTCGCGCGCGGCGGTGCGCAGCCAGTAGCGCTCGGCCGAGGCGTGCACGACATCGGCGAGCCGGGCCCGGTCGGTCGGCGCGGCCAGCCGGTCCAGCAGGCCGTCGCATACCACCAGGTCGCAACCGCCGTTCCAGGCCAGCGGATCGCCGGCCTCCACCGCCAGCCACGGGGCCGGTTCGGCGGCCCGCTCGGCCGTCGTGACCACCCGCACGTGCGCGGGCCGTACCGGGGCGTGCCACCAGAACTCGGCACAGCCCCCCAGGTCCACCACGCGCAACCGCTCGATGTCCGGGAACGCCTCGCGGAACCACAACCATCGTCGCGCCCGCACCCCGGCTTCCACCTGGGTACGCGCGGCCCCCGCGCGCACCGACCAGGCCCGGACCAGACGTTGCGGTTGCGACATCGCGAGAGATCCCCCCTGACGGGCCCACGACCGAGCGCCGCGAACCGCCCATCAGGTTATGGCCACACCTCCACCCCCACGCGGGAAACCCGCGAACCCGCGATGTCCCGGACGCGAACACGAAGGGGCCGCCGCAAACGGGCGAGCGGCCCCGGGGAGGGATCCCGGGGCCGCTCGCGGACCGTGTCGCGCCGGTCAGGCGCTGGGCCAGACGATGCTCTGGATCTCGCTGTAGGCGGCCAGGCCGTAGGAACCGCCGTCGCGGCCGACGCCCGACTGCTTGAAGCCGCCGAACGGGGCCTCCATGTTGCGCCCGACGGTGTTGACCCCGACACCACCGGAGCGCAGCCGGCGGGCGATGCCGTAGGCGCGCGTGGTGTCCCCGGCGAAGACGTAGGAGATCAGGCCGTAGTCCGAGTCGTTGGCGATCCGGATCGCCTCCTCCTCGTCCCCGTCGAACGGGATCACCGTGACCACCGGGCCGAAGAACTCCTCGCGCGCGATGGTCATCTCGTTGCTCGCGTCCGCGAACAGCGTCGGCGCCACGTAGAAGCCCTTCGCGAAGTCGGGCCGCTCGCCGCCGACCACCAGGCGGGCGCCCTCCTCGCGGCCCTTGGCGATCAGCGCCTCCACCCGGCCGCGCTGCACCGCGGAGATGACCGGGGTGACCTGCGTCGCGGGATCCAGCGGGCTGCCCACCTTCAGCCCGTTCGCGTGCTCCGCGAGCCGCTCCACGAGCCGGTCGTAGATGCCGCGCTGGGCGATCACCCGGGTCGGCGCGGTGCAGATCTGGCCCGCGTAGAAGCTCCACACCGTGCCGATGCCGTGCACCGCCGCGTCCACATCGGCGTCGTCGAGCACGATGCACGCGCCCTTGCCGCCCAACTCCATCAGCTGACGCTTGAAGGTACGGCCGGCCACCTCGGCGATCCGCGCGCCGATCGCGGTCGAGCCGGTGAAGCTGATCATGTCCACGTGCGGCGAGGCCACCGTCGCCTCGGACACGTCCACCCCCGAGCCGGTGACCACGTTCAGCACACCCGCCGGCAGCCCGGCCTCGGCCAGCGCCTCGGCCATCCGGTACACCGCCAGCGGGTCCTGCGGCGCGGGCTTGACCACGACCGTGTTGCCCATCGCCAGCGCCGGCGCGACCTTGCCCGCGGTGTTCGCCAGCGGGTTGTTGTACGAGGTGATGCAGGTGACCACGCCGACCGGCTGGCGCACCTCCACGGCGCCGAAGATGCCCGCCCGGCTCAGCGCGGTCTCGGGGGTCGGCTGCGGGGCGAGCGGGAACTCGGTCGGCTCGAGCGCGCCCTTGGCGTAGCGCTTGAACCGGGAGTACGTGGTGCCCAGCTGCATCATGCCCGCGACCGAGAGCGTGGCGCCGGTCTCGGTGGAGGCCAGCGGGACCACCTCGCCGCCCATCTTCAGGAACAGGTCCGCGGCCCGGTCCAGGATCCGGGAGCGCTCCTCGGGGGTGGTCCGCGACCAGGTGCCGAACGCCTCGGCCGCCGCCGCGGTCGCCGCGGTCGCCTGCGCCGGCGACGCCTCGGGCGCCAGGCCCACGACCTCCTCGGTGGCCGGGTTGATCACCTCGTAGTGACCGCGCTCCGGCTCGACCCATTCGCCGCCGATGTAGAGCTTTTGCTGCGCGCTGCTCATCGTGTCCGTCGTCTCCCCTGGTCCAGCCGCTGCCCGGACTCCCGACGGCCGCCCGCCGGAAATCCGACGACCCGTCAGATTCCTGTTCGCAGGCCATTGGACCCCCTATCGGTCACATTGCCAAGGGGGAGGGACGGGCGGTACTGGTCACAGTCACACGTTGCCATCGCGGGCGGTACCGACCCCTTCGGGCGTAGGGTTGTCGGGGAACCCCGGTCCTTTTCCAAGGTCGGGGCCGTTCGCGTTGCGGAGGATCCAACCGGCCCATGAGCCTGACCGGTCTGCTAGACATCGTCGTCCAGGACCCCGCCGTCGCCGAGGCGGTGCGGGCCGCGTCCGAGGGCCGCGGTACCGCCCTCGACCTCGTCGGACCACCGGCGCTGCGCCCCTTCGTGGTGGCCGCCGTCGCCGCCCGCGCGGATCGACCCGTACTCGCGGTCACCGCCACCACCCGAGAGTGCGAGGACCTCGTCGCGGCCCTGGGGTCGCTGCTGCCCGAGGACTCCGTCGTGGAATACCCCTCGTGGGAGACGCTGCCGCACGAGCGGCTGTCCCCGCGCTCGGACACCGTCGGCCGCCGGCTCGCGGTGCTGCGCCGGCTCGCCCACCCGACCTCGGGCGAGCGCGCCGACGCCGGCACCGGCACCCTCAAGGTCGTCGTCGCGCCCATCCGCAGTGTGCTCCAGCCGCAGGTCAAGGGCCTGGGCGAGCTGGAGCCCGTGGCCCTGGTGGCCGGGCAGGAGATCGATCTCGACACCGTGGTCGAGCGCCTGGCCGCGGCCGCCTACGCGCGCGTCGACCTGGTGGAGAAGCGTGGCGAGTTCGCCGTACGCGGCGGCATCCTCGACGTGTTCCCGCCGACCGAGGAGCACCCGCTCCGGGTCGAGTTCTGGGGCGACCAGGTCGAGGAGATCCGCTGGTTCAAGGTCGCCGACCAGCGCTCCCTGGAGACGGCCGAACACGGCCTGTGGGCTCCGCCGTGCCGAGAGCTGCTGCTCACCGACGAGGTGCGCGAGCGGGCCCGCGAGCTGTTGGTGGAGCATCCGGGGCTGGTCGAGATGCTCGGCAAGATCGCCGAGGGCATCGCCGTGGAGGGCATGGAGTCGCTCGCCCCCGCGCTGGTGGACGACATGGAGCTGCTGCTCGACGTGCTGCCCGCGGGCAGTCACGTGCTGGTCTGCGACCCCGAGCGGGTCCGCACCCGCTCCGCCGACCTGGTGGCCACCAGTCGCGAGTTCCTGGACGCGTCCTGGGCCGCGGCGGCGGGCGGCGGGGAGAGCCCGATCGACCTGGGCGCCGCGTCCCTGTGGAGCCTGGCCGACGTGCGCGAGCACGCCGCCGGGATCGGCGTGCCGTGGTGGTCGCTCAGCCCGTTCGGGACCGACGCCGACGACTCCGGCACCGAGATCGGCGCGGTCGAGGTCGAGGCCTACCGCGGCGACGCGCAGCGGGTGCTGGCCGAGATCAAGGGCCGACTCGCCGACGACTGGCGCGTGGTGTTGGTCACCGAGGGCCACGGACCGGCCGCGCGCTTCGTCGAGACGCTGTCCGGCGAGGGGGTGCCGGCCCGGCTCGACGCGGACCTCGCCGAGGTGCCGGAGACGGGCGTGGTGCACGTGACCACCGGCTGCATCGGACACGGCTTCGGCTCCGAATCGCTGCGCACCCTGGTGCTGACCGAGGAGGACGTCTCCGGGCAGCGCACCTCGACCAAGGACATGCGCCGGCTGCCCAGCCGGCGGCGCAACATGGTCGACCCGCTTCAGCTCAAGCCCGGCGACTTCGTGGTGCACGAGTCGCACGGCGTGGGGCGCTACGTGGAGATGGTCCAGCGCACGGTGCAGGGCGCGCAGCGCGAGTACCTGGTCCTGGAGTACGCCCCCGCCAAGCGCGGCCAACCGGGCGACCGCCTGTTCGTGCCCACCGACCAGTTGGAGCAGGTCACCAAGTACGTCGGCGGCGAGAGCCCGTCGCTGCACCGCCTCGGCGGCGCCGACTGGGCCAAGACCAAGGCCAAGGCGAAGAAGGCGATCAAGGAGATCGCGGGCGACCTGATCAAGCTCTACTCGGCCCGGATGGCCGCGCCCGGACACGCCTTCGGCCCGGACACCCCGTGGCAGCGCGAGTTGGAGGACGCCTTCCCCTACGTCGAGACGCCCGACCAGCTCTCCTCGATCGAGGAGGTCAAGGGCGACATGGAGAAGCCGATCCCGATGGACCGGCTGATCTGCGGCGACGTCGGCTACGGCAAGACCGAGATCGCGGTGCGCGCGGCGTTCAAGGCGGTCCAGGACGGCAAGCAGGTGGCCGTCCTGGTGCCCACCACGCTGCTCGTCCAGCAACACTTCTCCACCTTCTCCGAGCGCTACGCGCAGTTCCCGGTGGTGGTGAAGTCGCTGTCCCGGTTCCAGACCGAGACCGAGGCCAAGGCGGTGTTGGAGGGCCTGCGCGAGGGCTCGATCGACATCGTGATCGGCACCCACCGGCTGTTCTCGGCCGAGACGAGGTTCAAGGACCTGGGCCTGGTCATCGTCGACGAGGAACAGCGCTTCGGCGTCGAGCACAAGGAGCAGTTGAAGAAGCTGCGCGCCAACGTCGACGTGCTGACCATGTCGGCGACGCCGATTCCGCGCACCCTGGAGATGGCGGTCACCGGCATCCGCGAGATGTCCACGATCACCACGCCGCCCGAGGAGCGGCACCCGGTGCTCACCTTCGTGGGGCCGTACGAGGAGAAGCAGATGGGCGCCGCGATCCGGCGCGAACTGCTGCGCGAGGGGCAGGTCTTCTACATCCACAACCGGGTCGAGTCGATCGACCGCGCGGCGGGCCGGATCCGCGAACTGGTGCCCGAGGCCCGGGTGGCCATCGCCCACGGCCAGATGCACGAGAACGCGCTGGAGAAGGTGGTGGTGGACTTCTGGGAGAAGGAGTTCGACGTCCTGGTCTGCACCACGATCGTCGAGTCCGGCATCGACATCTCCAACGCCAACACGCTGATCGTGGAGCGGGCCGACAACTTCGGGCTGTCCCAACTGCACCAGTTGCGCGGCCGGGTGGGCCGGGGCCGCGAGCGGGCCTACGCGTACTTCCTGTACCCGCCGGAGAAGCCGCTGACCGAGACCGCGCACGAGCGCCTGGCCACCATCGCCCAGCACACCGAGATGGGCGCGGGCATGTTCGTGGCGATGAAGGACCTGGAGATCCGCGGCGCGGGCAACCTGCTCGGCGGCGAACAGTCCGGGCACATCGCGGGCGTCGGGTTCGACCTGTACGTGCGCATGGTGGGCGAGGCGGTCAACCAGTACAAGGAACTCGCGGCGGGCGGCGACGGCGCGGAGGAGGTCCCGGAGATCCGGGTCGAACTGCCGATCGACGCGCACGTCCCGCACGACTACGTGCCCGGCGAGCGGCTGCGCCTGGAGGCCTACCGGCGCATCGCGGCGATCACCTGCGAGGCGGACATCGACGCGGTGCGGGCCGAACTGGTGGACCGCTACGGGCCGTTGCCGCAGCCGGTGGAGAACCTGCTGGAGGTGGCCCGGTTCCGGGCGCACGTACGCACCGCCGGGATCGCCGACGTCACGCTCCAGGGCAACTTCGTCCGGTTCGGCCCGGTCGAACTGCGCGAGTCGCAGCAGTTGCGGCTCCAGCGGCTCTACCCGAAGACGCTGGTCAAGGCGGCGACCCAGCAGATCCTGGTGCCCAAGCCGATGACCGCCCGGATCGGCGGGCAACCGCTGCGTGACGGGGCGCTGTTGACCTGGGCGCGGGATCTGGTGGACGCGATCCTGCTGGAGCCGATCGCGGCGGCGAAGAAGTAGGCCCGAGCCGGCTCCCCGGCCGGCGGACCGGCGCGTCGTCGCCGGTCCGGCAGCCGCGGCCGGTGGCCGGCCGCCGCGGATGATCTTGGCGAATGTGCGGACTTCGGGCGTGCCCACCCGTATCTTTGATCGTTGGTCATGGGTCGCACATCCGCCGTGGCCGACAGTCGTACCGCCGTACAGCGCCATCGAGCATCGGGAGTTCGTGTGAGTCGCACGTCGCGTTCCGTCCCTGTCGATTCCGCGCACCGCCGGCGGCGGGCCGCGTCCCGGGCCCGGGTGGCCGCGGTGGGGCTGGTGCTGGTCACCGGCTTCGCGCTCTCCGGCTGCTCGGAATCCAAGGCGGGCGCGGCCGCCATGGTCGGCGGGGAGCGCATCGAGATCTCCACCCTCAACGCCAAGGTCGACAAGCTGGAGCAGGCGTTCTCCCGGCAGAACCTGCCGCTCAACGGCACCAGCGCCCAACTGGAGGCCAACCAGGCCGAGTTGGTCCAGCTGATCTCGCGTCGGGTGATCGCCGAGGCGGCCGAGCGCAACCACGTCGGTCTGAACGCGACCCAGGTGCTCCAGGCCCGCCGCACGCTGGAGGCCCGGCTCGGCGGCCCACAGAACCTGGAGGCCCGCCTGGTGCGGATCGGCGTGCTGCCCGCCGAGGTGGACGACTTCGTCCGGACCGAGGCGCTGAAGGCGGAGATCGCCCGGGTGCGCCACATCGACCTGGGCACCGCCGACGGCCAGGCGCAGCTGGACGCCTACCTGGGCGACGTGGCGACCTCGATGAAGATCAAGGTGAACCCGAGGTACGGCACCTGGGACTCGGCGAAGCTGACCACCACCGCCGCGTCCTACTCGTGGCTGGCCCCGGGCACGCAGCCGGCGGCCGGTTCCGCCGACGCCCCGCCCGGGGCGGCGAGCGGCACCTGAGCCGGACCGTAGGCTGGCCGGGTGAGTGATTCGCCTACCGCCGCGCCGCCCGCCCGCCTCGTCCTGCTCGCCGGCACCCACCGGGTCGCCCCCGGCCTGCTGAGCTGGCCCGCGTGGCGCACGCTGCGCGAGGCGGCCGGCACGCCGACCGGGTGTGTGCTGACCGCCGACGCCGACCACCCCCAACTGCCGTATCTGCGCGAGGCGGGCGTCGAGGTCGACATCGCCGACCTCGACGCGGGCCCGCTCGCGCTCGCCCGGCACCTGCTCGACCGGGCCCGCACGGGCCTGGTCGTCTGGCTCGCGGCGACCGACGACGACCCCGGCCTGGGCCCGGCCCTCGCCCGGGTCGCGGCCGGCGACGAGGGCGGCGAGCCGGTCCCGGAGATCGAACTGCTGCCCGGCGCCTGGGACCTGCCGGGCGCGCGCCTGCTCGACCTGGTCGCGGTGATGGACCGGCTGCGCTCGCCCGGCGGCTGCCCGTGGGACGCGAAGCAGACCCACGAGTCGCTGGCCCGCTACCTGGTCGAGGAGACCTACGAACTGGTCGACGCGATCGACTCGGGGGACCGGGACCACCTGCGCGAGGAACTGGGCGACGTGCTGATGCAGGTGTTCTTCCACGCCCGGGTCGCCCAGGAGGACGAGGCCGACCCGTTCGGCATCGACGACGTGGCCGGCGGCATCGTGGACAAGCTGATCAGCCGCCACCCGCACGTGTTCGCCGACGTGGAGGCCGACACCCCGGAGGCGGTCGAGGCCAACTGGGACGCGCTCAAGGCCGCGGAGAAGTCGCATCGCGCGTCGGCCCTCGACGGCATCGCGATGAGCCAGCCGGCGCTGGCGCTGGCCGCGAAGTTCCTCTCCCGCACCGGCAGGGCCGGCCTGACCGTGCCCACCCCCGCGCTCCCGCCGGCCGTCGACGCCGACGACTACGCCGGCCCCGAGGCGATCGGCGACCTGCTGCTGGCCGTCACCGAACTGGCCGCCCGTCAGGGCGTCGACGCCGAGACCGCGCTGCGCGCCGCGACCCTGCGCCACGGCGACCGGGTCCGCGCGGCGGAAGCCGGCTGACGGTCGCCGACTCCGAACGCCCGAGGGCCCGGAACCGAAGCACGGTTCCGGGCCCTCGTCGGTGCGGATCGATCACACGCGGCGGAAGATCAGCGCGCGCTTGACCTCCTGGATCGCCTTGGTGACCTCGATGCCACGCGGGCACGCCTCGGTGCAGTTGAAGGTCGTGCGGCAGCGCCACACGCCCTCCTTCTCGTTCAGGATCTCCAGACGCTCCTCGGCGCCCTCGTCCCGCGAGTCGAAGATGAACCGGTGCGCGTTGACGATCGCGGCCGGGCCGAAGTACTGCCCGTCGCTCCAGAACACCGGGCACGACGTGGTGCACGCCGCGCACAGGATGCACTTGGTGGTGTCGTCGAACCGCTCGCGGTCCTCGGGCGACTGCAACCGCTCGCGCGTCGGCTCGTTGCCCGACGTGATCAGGAACGGCATCACGTCCTTGTACGCCTGCATGAACGGATCCATGTCGACGACGAGGTCCTTCTCCAGCTTCAGACCCTTGATCGCCTCGACCGTGATCGGCTTGGCCATGTCCAGGTCCTTGACCAGGGTCTTGCAGGCCAGCCGGTTGCGCCCGTTGATCCGCATCGCGTCCGAGCCGCAGATGCCGTGCGCGCAGGAGCGGCGGAAGGTGAGCGAGCCGTCCTGCTCCGCCTTGATCTTCATCATGGCGGTCAGGATGCGCTCGGTCGGGTCGGCCTCGACCTTGAAGTCCTGCCAGTACGGCTCCGCGTCGGTCTCCGGGTTGAACCGGCGGATCCGCAGCGTGATCACGATCGGCGTGTGGTCGCGCTCGGCGGCCGTGCTGCCGTGCCCGGTGCCGGGCGCGGTCTCTTCCACTACGGCAGTCATCAGTACTTACGCTCCATCGGCTGGTAGCGGGTGACCACGACCGGCTTGTAGCCCAGGCGGATCGAGTGCTCGCCCTTCGCGTCGACCTCGCGGTACGCCATCGTGTGCTTCATGTAGTTCTCGTCGTCGCGCGCCTGGAAGTCCTCGCGGGCGTGGCCGCCGCGCGACTCCTTGCGGTTTTGCGCGCCGACGACCAGGACCTCGGCGAGGTCGAGCAGGAAGCCCAGCTCGATCGCCTCGAGCAGGTCGGTGTTGTACCGCTTGCCCTTGTCCTGGATGGAGACGTCGAGGTAGCGCTTCTGCAGGCCCTTGATGTCGGCGAGCGCCTGCTTCAGCGTCTCCTCGGTGCGGTAGACGCCGGCGTTGGCGTCCATCGTCTCCTGCATCTCGGCGCGGATCTGGCCGACCCGCTCGGTGCCCGCGCTGTCGCGCAGCCGCTCGATCAGCTCGACGACCGTGGCCTCGGGGGCCTCGGGCAGCTCGACGAAGTCGTGCGTGGTCGCGTACTCGGCGGCGGCGATGCCCGCGCGCCGGCCGAACACGTTGATGTCGAGCAGCGAGTTGGTGCCGAGCCGGTTCGAGCCGTGCACGGACACGCAGGCGACCTCGCCGGCCGCGTACAGACCCGGGACCACCGTGGTGTTGTCCGACAGCACCTCGGCCTCGACGTTGGTCGGGATGCCGCCCATCGCGTAGTGCGCGGTCGGGTACACCGGGACCAGCTCGGTGGTCGGCTCGACGCCCAGGTAGGTGCGCGCGAACTCGGTGATGTCCGGCAGCTTCTCCTCGATCTGCTCCGCCGGCAGGTGGGTCAGGTCGAGGTAGACGTAGTCCTTGTTCGGACCGGCGCCGCGACCCTCCAGCACCTCCAGGACCATCGAGCGCGCGACGATGTCACGCGGCGCGAGGTCCTTGATGGTCGGCGCGTAGCGCTCCATGAAGCGCTCGCCGTCCGCGTTGCGCAGGATGCCGCCCTCGCCGCGGGCGCCCTCGGTGAGCAGGATGCCCAGGCCCGCGAGACCGGTCGGGTGGAACTGGTAGAACTCCATGTCCTCCAGCGGCAGCCCCCGGCGCCACGCGATGCCCATGCCGTCGCCGGTGAGGGTGTGCGCGTTCGAGGTGGTCTTGAAGACCTTGCCGAAGCCGCCGGTCGCGAAGATCACCGACTTGGCCTGGAAGACGTGGATCTCGCCGGTGGCCAGCTCGTAGGCGACCACGCCCGAGGTGGTCTTGTTGCCCGCCTCGTCCTCGGCCAGGAGCAGGTCCAGGACGTAGAACTCGTTGTAGAACTCGACGTTCTGCTTGACGCAGTTCTGGAACAGCGTCTGGAGGATCATGTGGCCGGTGCGGTCCGCCGCGTAGCAGGAGCGGCGCACGGCCGCCTTGCCGTGGTCGCGGGTGTGCCCGCCGAAGCGGCGCTGGTCGATCCGGCCCTCGGGGGTCCGGGAGAAGGGGAGGCCCATCTTCTCCAGGTCCAGGACGGCGTCGATCGCCTCCTTGCACATGATCTCCGCGGCGTCCTGGTCGGTGAGGTAGTCACCACCCTTGACCGTGTCGAACGTGTGCCACTCCCAGTTGTCCTCCTCGACGTTGGCGAGGGCGGCACACATGCCGCCCTGCGCGGCGCCGGTGTGCGAACGCGTGGGGTACAGCTTGGTCAGTACGGCGGTACGGCTGCGCTTGCTCGACTCCAGGGCCGCGCGCATGCCGGCGCCGCCCGCGCCGACGATGACGGTGTCGTACTTGTGGGTCTGCATGATGCTCGTTCAGTCCTCGGGTGCTGGGTCGGCCGCGGTCAGTTGCCGATGTTGGGGTCGAAGGTGAAGATCACCAGCGTCCCCAGGAAAAGCACGATCAGCGCGGACGTGTACAGCAGCGCCTTGAGCCAGAACCGGGTCTGGTCCCGCTCCGCGTAGTCGTTGATGATCGTGCGCAGACCGTTGACACCGTGCAGCTCGGCGAGCCACAGCATGATGAGGTCCCACGACTGCCAGAACGGCGACGCCCAGCGGCCCGCGACGAACGCGAAGCCGATCTTGGACACGCCACCGTCCAGGACGAGCTGGATGAGCAGGTGGCCCAGGACCAGGACGACCAGGAGCACGCCGGACAGCCGCATGAACAGCCAGCCGTACAGCTCGAAGTTGGTCTTGGTCGAGCGCGGCGAACGCTTGCTGCGCGGCGACTCGATCGACGGCCCGCCGCCGTGGATCCGGGGTGCGTTTTCGATGGTGGCGGACACATCAGCTCCCGAAGATGGTCTTGATCGAGTGCTGCAGGATCGGGTAGGCACTGCCGGCCATCAACACGACCCAGACGCCGACGACCGTCCAGAGCATCTGCTTCTGGTAGCGCGGGCCCTTCTCCCAGAAGTCCACCGCGATGATCCGCAGACCGTTGAGCGCGTGGAACAGGATGGCCGCGACGAGCCCGTATTCGAGCAGGTTGACGAACGGGTTCTTGTAGATGTCGATCGTCTCGTCGTACGCCTCGGGGGATACCCGTACGAGTGCGGTGTCGAGGACGTGCGCGAACAGGAAGAAGAAGATGAGGACGCCGGTGACTCGATGAGCCACCCAGGACCACATGCCTTCCCGGCCGCGGTAGAGCGTTCCAGCCGGCACGGAAACTACCCTCCGGGTGCGGTACATGAGGGGACACGGCCGGCTGGGAGGGTGTCCGCGTTCGGTGTCGGACCCTCTGGTTGTCGGTCGGCCCGGCCGGGTATCGGTCGCCCGGCCCCGGCCATGGTAGCCACCGTTCGGGGGCCCTCTTGTTGCAGGGCGCGCGATGTGATCCATTCCGCATGCCGGAGTGGAACCATCCGGGTGACGCGCGCGTAGCGGGATTCCGATTTCCTGACGCCCCGTCAGCACTCGTATGGGGGAAAGCGGGCCACGCCCGGACGAAAGATCACCGCAAGCGCGAACCCGCAGGTCGGTGGGGTGACCCGCCGGTAGGGCTGACATCACATCAGTGGTGCGTATTCATCCGCCGCCCCGGTCCCTACGATGCGACGCATGACGGAGGCTACTGTCGATGGCGGCACGTCTACCGGATCCACCTTCGCTGGCCGGTTCCCGCAACCCACGCGGGACCAATGGCAGCGCCTCGTGGCCGGCGTGCTCCGCAAATCGAAGGTGCTGGGCGAGAACGACACGCCCGAGCGCCCCGAAGACCTGCTCGCGACCACCACCTACGACGGCATCACGCTGTCCCCGCTCTACACCGAGGCCGCGGCGCGGCCGGGCCTGCCCGGACTGAGCCCGTTCGTCCGGGGCTCGCGCGCGGCCGGTCACGCGGCCGACGGCTGGGACGTACGCCAGGCGCACGCGGACACCGACCCGGCGCGGGCCAACGAGAGCGTGCTCGCGGACCTGGAGAACGGGGTCACCTCCGTCTTCCTGCACGTCGGGGCCGACGCGCTGGCCCCCGACGCGCTGGCTCGCGCGCTCGACGGCGTGCTGCTCGACCTGGCGCCGGTGGCCCTGGCCACCGGCGCCGACTTCGTTCCGGCCGCCGACGCCCTACTCGCGGTGTTCCGGGCGAGCGGCGTGGCGCCCGCCGACCTGCGCGGCAACCTCGGCGCCGATCCGATCTCCTCGCACGCGCGCACCGGTTCGGGCGCCGACCTGCCCGCCGCCGCGCGGCTCGCGGCGCGCGCCCACGCGGAGTTCCCCGGGATCCAGGCGATCGTCGCCGACGGACAGCCGTACCACGAGGCGGGCGGCTCGGACGGGCAGGAACTCGGCGCGGCCACCGCCGCCGGCGTCGCCTACCTGCGCGCGCTCACCGCCGCCGGGCTCGACGTGGACACCGCCCTCGGGCTGATCGAGTTCCGCTTCGCCGCCACCGCCGAACAGTTCCCCACCATCGCCAAACTGCGCGCCGCACGCCGGCTGTGGGCCCGGGTGGCCCAGGCATCCGGCGCGTCCCCCGCGGCCGGCGCCCAGCGCCAGCACGCGCTGACCTCGTGGGCGATGACCACCCGGCGCGACCCCTGGGTCAACATGCTGCGCACCACGGTCGCCTCCTTCGCGGCCGGCGTCGGCGGCGCCGACGCGGTCACCGTGCGCTCCTTCGACGCCGCGATCGGGCTGCCCGACGCGTTCTCCCGGCGGATCGCCCGCAACACCCAGGCACTGCTCCTGGAGGAGTCGCACCTCGCCCAGGTGATCGACCCGGCGGGCGGCTCGTGGTTCGTCGAACAACTCACCGACGACCTCGCCCGGGCCGGATGGGCGTTCTTCCAGGAGATCGAGCGGCGAGGCGACATCGTCGCGACGCTCGACTCGGGATGGCTCGCCGACCGCCTCGCCGAGGTGCGCGCCGCACGGGACCGGGCGATCGCCACCCGGACCGACCCGATCACCGGGGTCAGCGAATTCCCGAACCTGACCGAGGCCCCCGTCGTGCGCGAACCCGCGCCCGAGATCCCGGTCTCCGCCGCCGGGCTGCCCCGGGTGCGCTACGCCGAGGCGTACGAGGCGCTGCGCGACCGCTCCGACGCGCGGCTCGCCGCCACCGGCGCCCGGCCGACCGTCTTCCTCGCCACCCTGGGACCGCTCGCGCAGTACACCGCGCGGGCCGGCTTCGCCGCCAACCTGTTCGCGGCCGGCGGCATCGCAACCGTGGAGGCGGGGACCACCGAGAGCGACGAGAGCGCGGCCGAGGCGACCGTCGCGCGCTGGATCGACGCGGGCCGTCCGGCGACCGTCGTGCTGACCTCCTCGGAGAAGCTCTACGCCACACTCGCGGCCCCGGTCGCCGCCGCGCTGCGTGCCGCCGGAGCGGGTCGGATCCTGCTCGCGGGACAAAAGGCGCACGGCGCCGACGTGGACGGGTACGTGTACAGCGGATGCGACGCGCTCGACGTGCTGCACACCACGTACGACAACCTCTCGCCGACCCCGGAGGGGGCGAAATGAGCATTCCCGACTTCACCCAGGTCGAGCTCGACGCGCCCGCGTCCGGCGACCTCGACGCGTGGCGCGACGCGGTGCGCGAGGAGACCGGCAAGGACGCCGACGCGCTGACCCACGACACTCCCGAGGGCATCCCGCTCAAGGCGCTGTACACCGACGAGGACCTGGAAGGGCTCGACTTCCTGGGCACCTACCCGGGCATCACGCCGTTCCTGCGCGGGCCGTACCCGACGATGTACGTCAACCAGCCGTGGACGATCCGCCAGTACGCGGGCTTCTCCACCGCCGAGGAGTCCAACGCGTTCTACCGGCGCAACCTCGCGGCGGGCCAGAAGGGCCTGTCGATCGCGTTCGACCTGGCCACCCACCGGGGCTACGACTCGGACCACCCGCGCGTGACCGGCGACGTCGGCATGGCGGGGGTGGCGATCGACTCGATCTACGACATGCGCCAACTCTTCGACGGCATCCCGCTGGACCGGATGTCGGTGTCGATGACGATGAACGGCGCGGTGCTGCCCGTACTCGCGCTCTACATCGTCGCGGCGGAGGAGCAGGGGGTGGCACCGGAACAGCTCACGGGGACGATCCAAAACGACGTCCTCAAGGAGTTCATGGTCCGCAACACCTACATCTACCCGCCCAAACCCTCGATGTCGATCATCTCCGACATCTTCGCGTACACCTCGCAGAAGATGCCGAAGTTCAACTCGATCTCCATCTCCGGCTACCACATCCAGGAGGCCGGGGCCACGGCCGACCTGGAACTGGCCTACACGCTCGCGGACGGCATCGAATACCTGCGCGCGGGCGTCGAGGCGGGCCTGGACATCGACGCGTTCGCGCCGCGCCTGTCGTTCTTCTGGGCGATCGGGATGAACTTCTTCATGGAGGTCGCCAAGCTGCGCGCGGCGCGCCTGCTGTGGGCCGACATCGTCAAGTCGTTCGGCGCGAAGAACCCCAAGTCCTTCTCGCTGCGCACCCACTCGCAGACCTCGGGCTGGTCGCTGACCGCCCAGGACGTGTTCAACAACGTGGTGCGCACCTGCCTGGAGGCGATGGCCTCGACCCAGGGCCACACCCAGTCGCTGCACACCAACGCGCTGGACGAGGCGCTGGCGCTGCCGACCGACTTCTCCGCCCGGATCGCGCGCAACACCCAACTGCTGCTCCAGCAGGAGTCGGGTACGTGCGACGTGATCGACCCGTGGGGCGGCTCGGCCTACCTCGAACGCCTCACCCACGACCTCGCGGTACGCGCCCGGGAGCACATCGCCGAGGCCGAGCGGGCGGGCGGCATGGCGTCGGCGATCGCCGAGGGCCTGCCCAAGCTGCGCATCGAGGAGGCGGCGGCGCGCACCCAGGCCCGGATCGACTCGGGCCGGCAGTCGGTGATCGGCGTCAACAAGTACCTGGTCGCCAGCGACGAGGCGATCGACGTGCTCAAGATCGACAACAACGCGGTGCGCGAGGGCCAGTTGGAGAAGCTGCGCCGACTGCGCGAGGAACGCGACGACGACGCGGTGCGCCGGGCGCTGGCCGCGCTCTCCGGCGCCGCGCAGGCGGACGTCGAGGGCACCCGGCCGCGTGACCTCGAACACAACCTGCTCGCGCTCGCGGTGGACGCGGCCCGGGCCAAGGCCACCGTCGGCGAGATCTCCGACGCGCTGGAGTCGGCGTACGGCCGGCACCAGGCGCAGATCCGCACGCTGACCGGGGTCTACCGGGAAGAGGTGGGCATGTCGGCCAACGTGGAGACGGCCCGCGGGCTGGTCGCCCGGTTCGAGGAACTGGAGGGCCGCCGGCCGCGCATCCTGGTGGCCAAGATGGGCCAGGACGGGCACGACCGGGGGCAGAAGGTGATCGCCACCGCGTTCGCCGACCTCGGCTTCGACGTGGACGTGGGCGCGCTGTTCCAGACGCCGGGCGAGGTGGCCCGACAGGCGGTCGAGGCGGACGTGCACGTGGTCGGCGTGTCCTCGCTCGCGGCCGGTCACCTCACCCTGGTGCCGGCGCTGCGCCGGGAACTGGCCGCGCTGTACGCCGAGGAGATCATGGTCGTGGTCGGCGGGGTGATCCCGCCCGCCGACGTGCGGCCGCTGCTCGACATGGGCGCCACCGCCGTCTTCCCGCCCGGCACGGTGATCGCCGACGCCGCGGTGGACCTGCTCCGGGGCCTGTACAAGCAGTTGGACCACGAGCTGCCGGTCGACTGATGGCACGGGTGATCGACGTCGGCGCATACGCCGAGGGCGTGCTCGCGGGCAATCGCACGACCCTGGCCCGGGCGGTCACGCTGGTCGAGTCCACCCGGGCCGACCACCGCGACCTGGCGCAGGAGTTGCTGGTCAAGTTGCTGCCGCACGCCGGCGGTGCCCACCGGGTGGGCATCACCGGCGTGCCGGGCGTGGGCAAGTCCACCTTCATCGAGACGCTGGGCACCCGGCTGACCGGCGCGGGCCATCGGGTCGCGGTGCTCGCCGTCGACCCGTCCTCCTCCCGGCACGGCGGCAGCATCCTGGGCGACAAGACCCGGATGGGCCGGCTCGCGGTGGACGACCACGCGTTCGTCCGGCCCTCGCCGACCGCCGGCACGCTCGGCGGGGTGGCCCGAGCCACCCGCGAGTCGATCGTGCTGATGGAGGCGGCCGGCTACGACGTGGTCCTGGTCGAGACGGTCGGCGTGGGCCAGTCCGAGACGACCGTGGCGAACATGGTCGACTGCTTCCTGTTCCTGACCCTGGCCCGCACCGGCGATCAGCTCCAGGGCATCAAGAAGGGCGTCCTGGAACTGGCCGACGTGGTCGCGGTGAACAAGGCGGACGGCGAGTACGCCCTCGCCGCGCGCCGGGCCGCCCGCGAACTGGCGGGCGCGCTGCGGCTGATGCGCCGGCCCGGCGAGTCGTGGACGACGCCCGTGCTGACCTGTTCGGGATTGTCCGGGGAGGGCCTGGACGAGGTCTGGGAGACCGTCCTCAAGCACCGGCAGACCCTGGAGGCCACCGGCGAGTTGGCCGAATTGCGCCGCCGCCAGCAGGTCGACTGGACCTGGGCGACGGTGCACGACGCGCTCCTCGCCGAGCTGCGCGAGCACCCCTCGGTACGGGCTATCGTGCCCGCCCTCGAACGCGACGTCCGGGCCGGCAATCTCACCGCGACCCTTGCCGCGTCTCGCATCCTGGACGCGTTCCATGGCAGGCAAGGAGAGTCCTGATCAATGGGGCGCTTGGTTTATAGCGGCGCGAGTGGGCAGAAGCCTTCCAATGTGGGAACGAGCGGTAAGTCATACCCCTACCGGCCGTAGCGCATGCGCCGGCGGGAGGCTTTTTTCTCACCCGAACGGGGGTAATTCGCTCCCTACCACGTCGGGAAGACCGATGCAACGTACCCTTGCGTGGGTGAGCGATTCCCTCTCCGCCCAGGCCGCCGGCAAGGCCGCGGCTTTCGCCGACGAGCTGGTCGCGTTTCGGCGCGATCTGCACATGCACCCAGAGCTGGGTCGGGAGGAGTTCCGTACCACCGGGCTCATCCGGGAACGGCTGGTACGCGCGGGTCTGCACCCGCGACTGCTGCCCGGGACGGGCCTGGTGTGCGACATCAGACCCGATCGCGCCTCGCCCGGCGGCCGCGCCGACGGGGGTCTGATCGCGTTCCGCGGCGACATCGACGCGCTACCGGTCGACGACGTCAAGGACGTGCCGTACCGCTCGACCGTGCCCGGCCGCGCGCACGCCTGCGGACACGACGTGCACACCTCGATCGTGCTCGGCACCGCTCTGGTGCTGGCCGAGTTCGCCCGCGAGGGTCTGCTGTCGCGCCCGGTCCGGCTGATCTTCCAGCCGGCCGAGGAGAAGCTGCCGGGCGGCGCGCTCGACGTGATCAAGGCCGGCGGGTTGGCCGGCGTCTCGGAGATCCACGCGATCCACTGCGACCCCAAGGTGGAGGTCGGCCGGGTCGGGTTGCGCTCCGGGGCGATCACCTCGGCCTGCGACCGGGTGGTGATCACGCTCACGGGTGCCGGTGGTCACACCGCCCGCCCGCACCGCACCACCGACCTGGTCACCGCGCTCGCCAAGCTCGCCGCGGAGCTTCCCTCGGCGTTCTCGCGCCGGATCGACCCGCGCTCGGGCGCGAGCCTGGTGTGGGGGCGGATCGAGTCCGGCTCCGCGCCGAACGTGATCCCGCAGCACGGCGAATTGGAGGGCACCCTGCGCTGCCTGGACCTGGAGGCGTGGCGGCAGGCCCCCGACGTGATGCACGAGCTGGTGGACGTGATCGCCTCGACCTACGGCGCGAAGTGGGAGTTGGAGCACCACCGCGGCGTGCCGCCGGTGGTCAACGATCCCGACGCGGTCGCCGCGATGCGCACCGTCGCCACCGGCGTGCTGGGCGCGAGCGCGGTCGAGGGCACCGAGCAGAGCCTCGGCGGCGAGGACTTCTCGTGGTTCCTCGAAGGGGTCCCCGGCGAGCTGACCCGGCTCGGCGTGCGACCGGTCGGAGAACCCGTATACGACCTGCACCAGGGGCAGTTCGACGTCGACGAGCGGGCGATCGGGATCGGTGTCGAGCTGTTCGCCGGGCTCGCGCTGCGCCCCTTCCGCTGACCCCGACCGGACCCGGCGCCGCCCGAGGGGCCGGCCGGGTCCGGAACGGACGTATGCGGAACTGTTAACGATCGCGACTCCGGTCCCCGTTCCTGTCGCGTTCGCGAGTCTGTAATGTTCCGACCCGGTGCCGTTCGACGTCGTGCGGCACCGGGTCTTTTCCGTCCTGTCACGACTTGTCACGTCCTGGTCATGTCGCGGACTGCCCGGTTCCGCGTCGACCCGTCTCGGCCTCGTCGAATCGGCCGGGCTAACGGGGCGTGTTGCGGTGGCGATTTCCGGTTTTTGTCGCTCATATTCTTTTACTAGGTATGCTCTCCGACGGCTAGCAGGTCTACGCGCGTTTACCAGGGATCCAAGCGCGTCAGAGTCTGCATCTGGGAGCAGCGCCCGAAGGGGCGCTCATCGGAAGGAGACACCCGTGCGCCGGGTATCCAAGGTGACCGCGGCTGCGGTCGGCGTCACTCTCGCCCTCACCGCCACCGCCGCGTGCGGTAGCAAGCCCAAGGACGACAAGAAGTCGGACTCGGGCACCAGCGCCACCCCCGGTGGTACGCAGGCGGTGAAGATCGACTTCAAGGCATGCATGGTGACGGACACCGGCGGCATCGACGACCGTTCGTTCAACGCGTCGTCGTGGGCGGGCCTCCAGCAGGCCAAGCAGGAGCTGGGCGTCGAGGTGAAGTACATCACCTCGAAGACCGAGAACGACTACGTGCCGAACCTCAACAGCCTCGTGAACGACAAGTGCGGGCTGATCGTCGCGGTCGGCGGCCTGATGGCCGACGCGACCAAGGCCGCCGCGTCCACGCACAAGGACCAGAAGTTCGCGATCGTCGACTCGTCCAGCATCGAGCCGAACGTCCAGGGCCTGGAGTTCAACACGGCCGAGGCCGGCTTCCTCGGCGGCTACCTCGCCGCGGGCTACTCGAAGTCCGGCAAGGTCGCCACCTTCGGCGCGCTGCCGATCCCGCCGGTCACGGTGTTCATGGACGGCTACGTCCAGGGCGTCAAGTACTACAACCAGACCAAGGGCAAGAACGTCCAGGTCATCGGCTGGGACGACGTCAAGGGCGACGGCTCGCTCGCGGGCAAGTTCGACTCGCCGGCCGACGGTGAGCGCATCGCCAACGACTTCATCGCCCAGGGCGCCGACGTGATCATGCCGGTCGCCGGCCAGACCGGCCTCGGCGCGGCCTCCGCGGTGCAGAAGAGCGGCGGCAAGGCGAGCGTCATCTGGGTCGACCAGGACGGCTTCGAGAGCGCGTCGCAGTACAAGTCGGTGTTCCTGTCCACGGTGACCAAGGACATCAAGGCCCAGGTGTTCAACGCGGTCAAGGCCGCGGCGAACAACCAGTTCACCACCAAGGCCACCATCGGCACCCTCGCCAACAACGGCGTCGGCCTCGCCCCGTTCCACGACTTCGACTCGAAGGTCCCCGCCGACCTGAAGTCCGAGCTGACCGCGGTCAAGGGCGACATCGTCAGCGGCAAGATCAAGATCACCTCGAAGAACCAGCCGAAGAGCTGACTCAAGCGATCGGGCGCCGCGGAAGCAATTCCGCGGCGCCCGTGTCCGTACCGCCCGGGCCCCGAGGGGACCCGGGTCGAACCCGTAGCGGCCCCTCGCGGGGGGCGTAGCCGAGGAGGTCTCCGCGTTGAAGCTCGAACTGCGCGGAATCACGAAACGGTTCGGGTCGCTGGTCGCCAACGACCACATCGACCTGACCGTCGAGCCGGGGGAGATCCACTGCCTTCTCGGTGAGAACGGTGCCGGCAAGTCGACCCTGATGAACGTGCTCTACGGGCTCTACGAGCCCACCGAGGGCGAGATCGTCGTCGACGGGACCCCCCGCAAGTTCCGCACCGCCGGTGACGCGATCGACGCCGGCATCGGCATGGTCCACCAACACTTCATGCTGGTCCCGGTCTTCACCGTCGCCGAGAACGTCATGCTCGGCCACGAGGAAACCAAGCCGATGGGCTGGCTGGACCGCCGTCGGGCCCGCAAGAAGGTGCTCGACCTCGTCGACGAGTACGGCCTCAAGGTCGACCCGGACATGCTGGTCGAGGACCTTCCCGTCGGTCTGCAACAGCGGGTGGAGATCCTCAAGGCCCTGGTGCGCGACGCCAAGGTGCTGATCCTGGACGAGCCCACCGCGGTGCTCACCCCCAGGAGACCGAGGAGTTGTTCCGGGTGATGCGCGCTCTGCGCGAGTCCGGCCACTCCATCGTGTTCATCACGCACAAGCTCAAGGAGGTCAAGGCCGTCGCCGACCGGATCACCGTGATCCGTCGCGGCAAGGTCGTCGGCACCGCCGACCCGGCCTCCTCGGAGAAGGAACTCGCGTCGCTGATGGTCGGCCGGCCGGTCAAGCTGGTGGTCGACAAGACCGAGGCCGCGCCGGGCGCGGTGCGTCTGGAGATCAACGACCTGACCGTGCTCGACGCCAACGGGCAGGCCGTGGTGGACCGGGTCGACCTGCACCTGCGCGAGGGCGAGATCCTGGGCATCGCGGGCGTGGACGGCAACGGCCAGAGCGAGTTGACCCAGGCGATCCTGGGGCTGCGCGCCCCCGCCGCCGGGTCGATCAGCCTGGACGGGAAGGACCTGGCGGGCATGAGCCCGCGGCAGATCCTCGGCTCCGGGGTCGGCTTCGTCCCCGAGGACCGCCAGCACGACGGCATCGTGAGCGACTTCACGGTGGCCGAGAACCTGGTCCTGGACATGGTCACCCAGGCGCCGTTCGGCAGGCGCGGGTCGATCGTGCCGAGCGCGGTGCGCGACAACGCGCGCAAGCGGGTCGAGGAGTTCGACATCCGCACCCAGACCATCGACTCGCCGGCGGGCACGTTGTCCGGCGGCAATCAGCAAAAGGTCGTGGTCGCGCGCGAACTCTCGCGCCCGCTGCGGCTGTTCATCGCCTCGCAGCCCACCCGAGGGGTGGACGTGGGGGCGATGGAGTTCATCCACAAGCGGATCGTGGCCGAGCGCGACGTGGGCACCCCGGTGATCATCGTGTCCACCGAATTGGACGAGGTGGTCGCGCTGGCCGACCGGATCGCGGTGATGTACCGGGGCCGGATCGTGGACATCGTCTCGCCGACCACCTCGCGCGGCGACCTGGGGCTGCTGATGGCCGGCGTGCTGCCCGGCGCGGAGCACGGCGACGGCGCCGGAGCCACCCGTGGCGACACGGCCCCGGCCGCGCCGGTCGAGGCCAAGACGATCACGAACGAGAGCGACGCAACCCCGGGGGAGGAGGACCCAGCGTGACCGAGGACAACAAGAGCACGCCCGGCAAGCCGAGCGAGGCGAAGCCGGCGGCGACCGGGGCGAGCGCGACCGCGCCGCCCAAGTCGTCCCTGGGCCGAGCGATGCTCGACGCGATCATCACCGGCAACTCGGCCGTGGTGACGTTCCTGGCCATCCTGCTCGCCCTGGTGGTCGGCGGCGTCCTGATGATCCTCGCGGACCAGGACGTGCTCGACCAGTACAAGTACTTCACCGCCGCCCCCGGCGACGCGCTGTCCGCCTCGTGGAGCCTGGTCTCCGACGCCTACAGCGCGATGTTCAAGGGTTCGATCATGAACCCGGACCTGTTCGCCGACGGCTCGATCGAGGACAACTTCCGGCCGATCTCCGAGACGATCACCCAGGCCACCCCGCTGATCTTCGGCGGTCTCGCGGTCTCGATCGCGTTCCGCACCGGGCTGTTCAACATCGGTGCGCAGGGGCAGATCATCGCCGGCGCGGTGTTCGCGTCGTGGATAGGGTTCGTCGTCGACCTGCCGCCGGTGATCCACCTGGTGTTCGTGATCCTCGCCGGCGTGATCGGCGGCGGTCTGTACGCGGGCATCGCCGGTTTCCTCAAGGCCCGCTTCGGCGCGCACGAGGTGATCGTCACGATCATGCTCAACCACGTCGCGGTGCTGCTGCTCGGCTGGCTGCTGACCACCGACACCTTCCGACGCGGCGGGCAGTCGCAGCCGATCGGCAAGGACGCGCACGACAACGCGGTGTTGCCGAACCTGTTCGGCGACAACCTGCGGATCCACTTCGGCATCATCCTGGCGCTGCTCGCGGCCGGGATCTACTGGTGGCTGCTCAACCGCTCCACGCTCGGCTTCGAGCTGCGCGCGGTGGGCTCCAACCCGGACGCGGCCCGTACGGCGGGGATGAGCGTGGCCCGGGCACAGATCCTGGCGATGGTGATCGCCGGTGCGATGGCCGGTCTCGCCGGTGTCTCGCAGGTGATGAGCTCGACCAACCCGGCACACACGCTGACCCCGGCCATCGACGCCGGCATCGGCTTCGACGCGATCACCGTGGCCCTGCTCGGTCGGACCAAGCCGCTGGGCACGGTGCTGGCCGCGCTGCTGTTCGGCGCGCTGCGCGCGGGCGGTTCGGTCATGCAGGCGTCCGCGAACGTGTCCGTCGACATCGTCATCGTCATCCAGGCCGTGATCGTGCTGTTCGTCGCGGCGCCGCCGCTGGTGCGCTCGATCTTCCGGCTGCGCGGTGCCCGCAAGGGCGCCGAGGGCGGGCCGCTGGCCGCCAAGGAGACCGTGGGGGTCCAGGCATGACCGAGCGGAATCCTGAAGGAGGCACGCAGGTGGCGGACACCGTGATCGCCCCCGACGTGGAGGCTCCGGTGAACCCCACCGGCGAGGCCGCCGACGTGGTGCGGGCCGCGGCCCGGAAGAAGGCCCTGATCACGGGCATCGGTTTCGTCCTGGTCGGGCTGTACGCGCTGTGGGCGTTCGGCTTCGGCACCTCGGGCGGCGAGGACGCGGTCTTCGGGATGACCGTGCCCAACCGCGACACCACCCACGTGGGCGACCTGTCGCTGCCCGCGCGCGGTGTGGCGATCGCGATGTCCGTGGTGTGCATGGTCGCGGGCGGGTTGCGGATCGCCTTCGACCGCTCGCGCCTGGCCGTCCGGCTGAGCATCGCGCTGTTCTTGATCGCGTTCGTGATCGCGTTCCTGGTGTGGGCGGTCGCGGGCAAGCAGATGTCCTTCGCGGGCGCCCTGCAGAACACCCTGCTGGCCGCGGTGCCGCTGGTGCTCGGCGCGCTCGCCGGCGTGATCGGCGAGCGCTCCGGCGTGGTCAACATCGCCATCGACGGCCAGTTCCTGTTCGGCGCGTTCGCCGCCGCGCTGACCGGGTCGGTGACCGGGTCGTTGTGGGCCGGGCTGGCCGCCGGCGCGGTCGCGGGCGCGCTGATCGGCGGACTGCTCGCGGTCTTCGCGGTGCGCTACCTGGTCGAGCAGGTCGTCCTCGGTGTGGTGATCAACCTGCTGGTCACCGGCATCACCGGCTTCCTCTACACGCAGCTGCTGCAGAAGGACCCCGAGCAGTACAACGACCCGGGCGTGTTCGACAACATCCGGATCCCGGGCTTCGCCGACATCCCGGTGATCGGCCCGGTCCTGTTCGACGTCAACGTGATCGTGTACCTGATGTACGCGCTGATCGTGATCGTGCACCTGGGCCTGTTCCACACCCGCTGGGGGCTGCGCGCCCGCGCGGTGGGCGAGCACCCGACGGCGGCGGACACGGTCGGCATCAAGGTCAACGCGACCCGCTACCGCAACGTGATGATGGCGGGCGCGATCGCCGGTGTCGGCGGCGCGTTCCTGACCATCGGCACGGTGGGCACCTTCTCGAAGGACATGACCTCCGGCGCGGGTTACATCGCGCTCGCGGCGGTCATCTTCGGGCGCTGGCGTCCGCTGGGGGCGGTCGCCGCGGCGCTGCTATTCGGCTTCACCAGCGCGCTCGCGACCTCGTTGCAGCCGCTGAACACGTCGATCCCGAGCCAGTTCCTGCAGATGATGCCGTACGTGGTGACGATCTTCGCGGTGGCCGGTCTGGTCGGCAAGGTGCGCGCTCCGGCGGCGGCCAACAAGCCCTACACGAAGGGATGACGGGCGTGTCGGAGATCGATTGGCCCGCGCTGCGGGACGCGGCGCGGGCGGCGATGCGGGGCGCGTACGTGCCGTACTCGAAGTATCCGGTCGGCGCCTCGGCCCTCGTGGACGACGGCCGGATCGTGTCCGGGTGCAACGTGGAGAACGCGTCGTACGGCCTCACGCTGTGCGCGGAGTGCGGTCTGGTGTCCGCGCTGCACGCGAGCGGGGGCGGCCGGCTCGTGGCGTTTTGCTGCGTGGACGGCGAGGGTGCGGTACTGATGCCCTGTGGGCGCTGCCGGCAGTTGCTGTGGGAGCACGGCGGCCCGGGGATGTTGCTGGAAACCAAGCACGGGATACGGCCGTTGCGGGAGATCCTGCCGGATGCCTTCGGGCCCGAGGACCTCGCGTAGCACCGTGTGTCCGGAAGTCGAACGGGCCGCCTCGGCGGCCGAGAGGAAATGGACGGCATGGACGCGATTTCGGTCATCCGAACGAAGCGGGACCGCGGTGAACTGACGGCGGCTCAGATCGACTGGGTGGTCGATGCGTACACCCGCGGCGAGGTCGCGGACGAGCAGATGTCGGCGCTCGCGATGGCCATCCTGCTCAACGGGATGAACGCGACGGAGATCAACCGCTGGACCGACGCGATGATCGCCTCGGGCGAGCGGATGGACTTCTCGACGCTGTCCCGGCCGACGGCCGACAAGCACTCCACCGGTGGGGTGGGCGACAAGATCACCCTGCCGCTGGCCCCGCTGGTCGCCGCGTGCGGTGTCGCCGTGCCGCAGCTGTCCGGTCGCGGCCTCGGCCACACCGGCGGCACGCTGGACAAGCTGGAGGCCATCCCGGGGTGGCAGGCGGCGCTGTCCAACGACGCGATGTTGCGAGTCCTCGAGGACGTCGGCGCGGTGATCTGCGCGGCGGGCGACGGACTGGCGCCGGCCGACAAGAAGCTGTACGCGCTGCGCGACGTGACCGGCACGGTCGAGGCGATCCCGCTGATCGCCAGCTCGATCATGAGCAAGAAGATCGCCGAGGGCACCGGCGCGCTGGTGCTCGACGTCAAGGTCGGCTCGGGCGCGTTCATGAAGGACCTGGACAACGCGCGCGAACTGGCCCGCACCATGGTCCGGCTGGGCGTGGACCACGGGGTCAAGACGGTCGCGCTGCTGACCGACATGTCCACCCCGTTGGGTCTGACCGCGGGCAACGCCCTCGAAGTCCGCGAATCGGTCGAGGTGCTGGCCGGCGGCGGTCCGGCGGATGTCGTCGAGCTGACCGTGGCGCTGGCCCGGGAGATGCTGGCGGCGGCCGGGCAGACCCGGATCGATCCGGCCGACGCGCTGCGCGACGGCTCGGCGATGGACGTGTGGCGGCGGATGATCGGGGCCCAGGGCGGCGACCCGGACGCCAAGCTGCCGGTGGCGCGCGAGACGCAGGTGGTCACCGCCGCCTCGTCCGGCGTGCTGACCCGGGTCGACGCCTACGCGGTCGGCGTCTCGGCCTGGCGCCTGGGCGCGGGTCGGGCCCGCAAGGAGGAGCAGGTCCAGGCGGGCGCGGGCGTCGAACTGCACGCCAAGCCGGGCGACACGGTGGTCGCCGGTCAGCCCCTGCTGACTCTGCACACCGACACCCCGGAGCGCTTCGAGTACGCGACCGAGATCCTGTCCGACGCGATCACGATCGCCCCGACGGGCACCACGTTCGAGCCGACCCCGATCCTGATCGACCGCATCGGCCCGACGGCCTGACGCTTGGCCACGCACACGCGAGCGGCCCTCGACCCCACCCGGGTCGAGGGCCGCTCGCGTGTGCGCCGGAGATCGGCCCGATCCGCGCCGGAGCGGATCGCGGCGGGTCCTAGAGCAGCCCGAGCAGCACCGAGGCGACGCCGGACACGGCCAGGCCGCCCAGGATCTCCGGCGACCAGTGCACCCGCACCGGACCGGTGGACGCCTTGGCGAACTGCTCGCTCATCCCGCGCAGGTCGTCCACCACCTGGTCGGCGTGCGAGAGCTGGGGCAGGTCGTGCGCGCTGCCGCGGCCGTACGGATCCTCGGCGGCGGCGCGGCCCTGCTGTCGCAGCGCGCGCTTGCGTTCGCGCAGCGAGACCGGGATCGCCCAGATGTGGAAGGACCTGTCGTCCGCGCGCACCTCGATCGAGTATTCGGCGCGCACCCGCTCCACCGCGCCCCACGGCACCACGATGGTGCGGAACGGGTTGCGGATCACCAATTGCTCCGGCCCGACCAGCACCGCCGAGCGCAGCGTGAGCGCGACCACCAGGATCGCGAAGAAGACCACGACGGCGATCGCGAGCCACTTGGTGTCCCCGTCGCCGCGGATCAACGTGTCGATCACCATCCACAGCCCGACGGCGATCAGAAGCACCCCGACGGCCATCGCCGGTCGGGAGCGGTACGTGGTGATGTCCTCGTCGCTGCTCATGACCGGTGATTGTGCCGCACCACGGCGCGCGGGTGTCGATGCCCGGGTATCGAACGCCTCGGCACTTTGCCTCGACCGGACCGCCGGCCCGGACGCTACGCGAGTAGATATGCTCGTCTTGTGAGCATGCCGTCTGCAATTCTCGCCGACCCGGCCGAGGTCACCTCGTCCGAAGCGGCCCTTCGACGCTTCCTGCACGGGCTTCCCGGCGTCGACAGGGTCGGAACCGAAGCGCGGGCAGCGATGCTCGCCACCCGCTCGATCAAGACGGATGCGAAGGTCGCCGCGATCGACCTCGCCATCCGGATGATCGACCTGACCACATTGGAAGGTGCCGACACCCCGGGCAAGGTCCGGTCCCTGTGCGCCAAGGCGCTGCATCCGGACCCGGGCGCCCCCGACACCCCCCGACCCGCCGCGATCTGCGTCTACGGCGATCTGGTCGCCGAGGCCAAGGCGGCGCTCGGCGACTCCGGCGTACACGTCGCCGCGGTCGCCACCGCGTTCCCGTCCGGGCGCGCCTCGCTCGACGTCAAGCTCGCCGACGTGGCCTACGCGGTCGCCGCCGGCGCGGACGAGATCGACATGGTCATCGACCGCGGCGCGTTCCTGGCGGGCCGCTACCGCGACGTCTTCGACGAGATCGTCGCGGTCAAGGCCGCCTGCGCGCGCGACGAGGCCGCGGGCGGTGGCAGCGCCCACCTCAAGGTGATTCTGGAGACCGGTGAACTGTCGACGTACGACAACGTTCGCCGCGCGTCGTGGCTGGCGATGCTCGCGGGCGCCGATTTCATCAAGACGTCCACGGGCAAGGTCGCGGTCAACGCGACACTGCCGGTGACGCTGGTGATGCTCCAGGCGGTCCGCGACTTCCGCGAGGCGACCGGTCGCCAGGTGGGCGTCAAGCCCGCCGGCGGGATCCGCACCACCAAGGACGCGATGAAGTATCTCGTCCTGGTCAACGAGACGGTCGGCTCCGACTGGCTGGACCCCGACTGGTTCCGGCTCGGCGCCTCCAGCCTGCTCAACGACCTCCTGATGCAGCGCCAGAAGCTGGCCACGGGCCGCTACTCCGGCCCCGACTACGTGACGGTGGACTGACAGCCATGGGCAACCCATTCGAGTACGCGCCCGCGCCCGAGTCGCGCGCGATCGTCGACATCGCCCCGGCGTACGGGCTGTTCATCGACGGCGCCTTCGCCGAGGCGACGGACGGCGGCCGGCTGAAGACGGTGAACCCGGCCACCGAGGAGGTGCTGGCCGAGATCGCGGTCGGCGGCGAGGCGGACGTGGACCGCGCGGTCAAGGCCGCGCGCAAGGCGTTCAAGTCGTGGTCGGCGCTGCCCGGCGCGCAGCGCGCCAAGTACCTGTTCCGGATCGCCCGACTGATCCAGGAGCACGCGCGCGAGTTGGCCGTGCTGGAGTCGATCGACAACGGCAAGCCGATCCGCGAGTCGCGCGACGTGGACATCCCGCTGGTCGCGGCGCACTTCTTCCACTACGCGGGCTGGGCGGACAAGCTCGCGCACGCGGGCTTCGGGCCCGACCCGAGGCCGATCGGCGTGGCCGGTCAGGTCATCCCGTGGAACTTCCCGCTGCTGATGCTGGCCTGGAAGGTGGCGCCGGCCCTCGCGGGCGGCAACACCGTGGTGCTCAAGCCGGCCGAGACCACCCCGCTGACCGCGCTGCGCTTCGCCGAGATCTGCGTCGAGGCCGGGCTGCCGAACGGCGTGGTGAACATCGTCACCGGCGCCGGGGAGACCGGGCGCGCGCTGATCGCCCACCCCGACGTGGACAAGGTCGCGTTCACCGGCTCGACCGCCGTGGGCAAGGAGATCGCCCGCACCATCGCGGGCACCCGCAAGCGGGTCACCCTCGAACTGGGCGGCAAGGCCGCGAACATCGTCTACGACGACGCGGCGATCGACTCCGCCGTGGACGGCATCGTCGAGGGCATCTTCTTCAACGGCGGCCAGGTCTGCTGCGCCGGCTCCCGACTGCTCGTGCAGGAGTCGGTGGCCGACGAACTGCTCGCGAGCCTGACCCGGCGGATCAAGACGCTGCGCGTGGGCGACCCGCTGGACAAGAACACCGACGTCGGCGCGATCAACTCGGCCGCGCAGCTCTCCCGCATCCAGGAGTTGGTCGCGGCGGGCGAGGCCGAGGGCGCCGAGCGCTGGTCCCTGGCCGGCGAGCTGCCGGGCAAGGGCTTCTGGTTCCCGCCGACGGTGTTCACCGGCGTCACCCAGGCGCACCGGATCGCCCGGGACGAGATCTTCGGCCCGGTGCTGACCGTACAGACCTTCCGCACTCCCGCCGAGGCCGTGGAGAAGGCCAACAACACCGCGTACGGCCTGTCCGCCGGGGTGTGGACGGAGAAGGGCGCCAAGGCCCTGTGGACCGCGCAGCGGCTGCGGGCGGGCGTCGTGTGGACCAACACGTTCAACAAGTTCGACCCGGCCTCGCCGTTCGGCGGGTACAAGGAGTCGGGCTTCGGCCGCGAGGGTGGCCGCCACGGGCTGGAGGCCTACCTCGATGTCTGAGCGCCTTGAGGTGTTGAAGACCTACAAGCTGTACGTCGGGGGCAAGTTCCCCCGGTCCGAGAGCGGGCGGGTGTACGCGGTGACCGACAGCAAGGGCCGGACCCTGGCCAACGCCCCGCGCGGCAGCCGCAAGGACGCCCGCGACGCGGTGGTCGCCGCGCGCAAGGCGTTCCCGGGCTGGTCGGGCGCCACCGCGTACAACCGGGGCCAGATCCTGTACCGGATCGCCGAGATGCTGGAGGGTCGGCGCGAGCAGTTCGCGACCGAGGTCGCCGCCGCCGAGGGGATCAACCGTACGAAGGCGCTCGCGGCGGTGGACGCGGCCGTGGACCGCTGGGTCTGGTACGCCGGGTGGACCGACAAGCTCGCCCAGGTCGCCGGCGGCGCCAATCCGGTCGCCGGGCCGTTCGCCAACTGGTCGACGCCCGAGCCCACCGGCGTGGTCGCGGTGATCGCCTCGCAGCGCTCCTCGCTGCTCGGCCTGACCAGCGCGGTCGCGCCGGTGATCGCCACGGGCAATACCGCCGTCGTGCTCGCGGCCGGCGCCTCGGCGCTGCCCGCGCTGTCCTTCGCCGAGGTCCTGGCCGTCTCCGACCTGCCCGGCGGGGTGGTCAACATCCTCACCGGGCACCCGGCGGAGATCGCCCCGACGCTCGCGTCCCACCAGGACGTCAACGCGATCGACCTGACCGGCGTCGCGCCGGACGCGGGCGTCGCGTCGGCGCGCGACCTGGAGATCGCGGCGGCGGACAACCTCAAGCGGGTGCTGCGCCCCGGGGCCAAGGAGCCGGACTGGACGGCGGACCCGGGCACCGCGCGCATGCTGGCGTTCACCGAGATCCGCACGGTCTGGCACCCGACCGGACACTGACGCGCGGTTCGCGGACCGGCGGCCCGCGTTCCGAAGGCGCGTGCAGCGGCGGGGCCGTCACCCACGTGGGTGACGGCCCCGCCGTTCGTTTCGTGTCGGGCGCGATCGGCTCTCAGGCGGCGAGCACACTGTCGGCGCGGGTGCCGCCGCCCGTCGCCGGGTCGGCCGAACCGGCCGGACGCCGGGCGAACAACCCGGACAACGTCCACGTGGCCAGGACGCGGGCGATCACGACGACGGCGAAGACGGCGAGCAGAGCGGACATGTGATCAATCCTCGAAAGTGCGTGAGGCACGGTGCCCCTCGACACCGACGCTAGGCCCCCGAAGCCGCCCGCCCCGCCCTCTTGACGCGGCGTCGACGCAGGTGGGGGCGTTCCTGACGGGATCTTGACGCGCGCCGGCGCAGTTCAGCGCAGGGCCAGTTCGGCGATCACCGCGGCGTGGTCGGTGCGCGGCACCCGGTGTTCGGACACCGACACCACGTCGATGCCGCCCGCCACCAACACGTGGTCGATCCCGAACAGCGGCGGCAGCCCGTGGAAGTGGGCCATCGGCCAGGTGCGGGTCAACCCACGCCCGCGCTCCTCGTGCGCGTCCCGCAGCCCGGTGTCGGTCAGCGCGCGGAACGAGGCGTTGTCGAGCGTCGCGTTGAAGTCGCCCAGGAACACCGTCGGCAGGGTGCGGCGCTCCGCCTCGCGGCGCAGCGCGTCCATGTCGTGCGCCCACTTCCCGGCCTGCCCGCGCATCGGCGGGATGGTGTGCACACCCTGGAGCCGGATCCGGTGCCCGTCGATCTCCACGGTGGCGCCGGGCATCGGCATCGTGGTCCGCTCCGGCAACGGCCGCGCGTCGGTCAGCGGACGGCGTGCGTAGATCGCCAGCCCGCTCGCGCCGGGCTCCGCGTGACCGGCGCCGAACGGCAGCTCCCGGGTCAGTCCGGCCCGGTCCAGGGCCGCCGCCGACTCGGGGGTCAACTCCTGCACGGCGAGTACGTCCACCCGCTCGCGGACCACCAGCGCGGTGATCCGCGCCGCGTCGGCGGTGCCGAAGTAGGCGTTGGCGGTCATCACCCGCATCCGGGTGCCGCCCGGAGCGGGTGCGCCGGCCGGGGTCAGGCGCGGCAACATCCACAGGGTGTGGACGACCACCAGGCCCAGCGCGACGAGCAGGGTGATCCGCATCCGCACCAGGGCCGCCCCGAGCAACACGACCACCGAGGCCGCCGCCGCGTAGGGGGCGAACACCGTGACGATCGCGACCGGCCACATCGCGTCGAAGACGAGCAGCCGGGCACCGGTCACCAGCACGGCGCCGGCGAAGAGCAGGCCGACCACACCGCGCCCGAGGGCGCGCAACCGGCGGCGCGACCGCCACAGTCGAGGCGGCGCGGGGATGCCCTCCGCCGGTTCCGTCCCGACTCCGGCGCTCACGCGTCGGTCCGCCCGGGAGCCTGTACGGGCGGCGGGGCCGTCGGTCGCGGAGGCATCGCGGCCGTCCCGCCGGTCGAGCCGGCGTCGACGGCGGTCGTGGCGGCGGTGTGCGCCCCGGTCGCCGGATACTGCCCGGTCGGCGCGGGCCGGCTCGCGACCGGCTGCCCGGCGGCGGTCGCGTCCTGTCCGTACGAGGGCCACTCCTGCGGCGGTAGCGAGCGGCCGCGGGTGACCGTCGGCGGGCTCGGCGCGCCGAGCACCACGATCAGGAAGTAGGCGCACAGCGCGAACAACACGAGCACGCCCACGTTCAGCGCGCTCTGTTCCACCCGCGCCCCGGCCGGGATGTGGGCGAAGCCGCCGCCGTCGTAGGCGAGTGCGCCCAGGGCCGCGGTGAGCCCCACGATCCCCTGTACGGCGAGCACCCCGAGCGCCGTTCGGGTGATCGCCCGAGCGTGCGGCGTGGGCCGTCCGGCATGGGTCACCAGGAGCACCGCGGCGGCGAGCAGCACCGGAGCGAGGGCGTCGAGCAGCGTCGACTGGCCGCCGTAGGCGCGCGCCCGAAAGCCGTCCACGCCCGATCCGACGCCGAACAGGACGCGCAGCGCGTCGACCGCCAACCGCAGTGCCAGAAAACCGACCAGCGCCCATGCCGCCGGCTCCCGCAGACGATCCGTTTCCCGCCGCATCCGAATGCCTCCCCGTGGCCGTGTTCGCGGCTCAGGGTAGACGGGCCTCGGCGCTGCGGCGGGAGAGTGCCCCCGGGGGCGGCGCCCGGCGGCCGACGCGGACGACTCAGAGCTTGTCGAGGGCCTGCTGCACGGTCATGCCCCGGGCCAGGTCGCCGGTGACCATGTCGGAGCCGACCGGCATGTCGCCGACGTCGGTGCCGACGCTGTTGGACAGCGGGTTCAGGCCGCCGCCGTTCATCGGATTGAGTTGCGCGCGCTGTACGACGCCGAGTACCGCCTCGGTCGCGGCGCCGGCACCGGTGCCGGCCGCGGCCACGTCGGGCCGCGACAGCGCCTCGGGCGCGAGGACCGACGCCGTGGCGCTCCCGGCGAGGCCGAACGTGGCGGCGGCGCCGAGGGAGGTCGCGGCGATCACGGTGCGGAGAACGGAGGACATGGGGGTGGCCCTTCCCGGTCGACTGGGGCTTGACCACGCAACGTAGCCACTCGACTACGCCGAACGCAATTCGGCGCCCCGCGCGCCGATGTCCCGGATCCGCATCGAACCCGACGGAAATTCGACGGAACCGTCACAGCCCCATCGCCGTCCCTGCCGATGAGACCGACATGACCGGGGGAGCGAACGGGATCGACCCGGCCGCCGGCCATGTGGACGACGACACGGACAACCGCACGAACGCGGAACAACTGCACAGTGGAAGGACAGCGGCGGGACCGGAAGCCGCACGCGAGCGAGCGACCGCACCCGGCCGGGCACCAAAAGCGCGGAGAAGCGAGAAGAGCGGTGCGCTCAGGCGACCAGCTCGGCGAAGGCCTCGTCCGCGCCGAAGCTCAGCGCGTCGTCTTCGCGCAGTCGGCGCAGCGCGCGCCAGATGCTCGACTTGACCGTGCCGACGCTGCACCCCAGCACCTCGGCCACCTCGGGGTCGGTCCGACCCTCGTAGTAGCGCAGCACCAGCATCGTGCGCTGCGGCTCGGGCAGCTTGGCCAGCGCCCGCCACAACACCGCGCGCAGCTCGGTGTCGCCCATCGAGTCCGAACCGTCCGGACGCTCGGGCAGCTCCTCCGAGGGGTACTCGTTGATCCGGCGCCGCCGCCAGGCGGATATGTGCAGGTTGGTCATCGTCCGCCGCAGGTAGCCGCCGAGCGCGGCCTTGTCCTGGATCCGACCCCACGCCTGGTACGTGCTCATCAGCGCGCTCTGCAACAGGTCCTCGGCCTCGTTGCGGTCACCGGTGAGGTGGTACGCGGTGGCGAACAGCGCCGACCGGCGCTCCCTGACGTACGCCGTGAACTCGTCGTCGACACTCTCCGTGCATACGGCGCTACGCGCGTTCCCGGGCAGCGGGGCGAGGGCGACGACGGTACGACGGTTGTCCTTGCGGATGACCTGCGACTGCGTCCTGGTCTGCATGACTTCTCCCCCGGCTCGGCGCTCGTTCACGATGTACAGACTGCTGGGCGGGCTTCATCGTCAGGTCGGCGAGCTGTCACAGGTATGCAACAGCGACCTCGGGCGGCGAACCGGAAGGGGGCTCCCCGTGTTCTTCCCAGCCGTGACGTCAGACACAATGGCCTGCGTGCCCTACCTGCTGCTTATCGAGGATGACGAGTCCGTACGCACCGGACTCGAACTCGCCCTGGGGCGCCAGGGCCATCGCGTGGTCACCGCGGCCACCGGTGAGGCCGGTCTGGAGCGGTGGCGCGAGCAGCGTCCCGACCTGATCGTGCTCGACGTGATGCTCCCGGGCATCGACGGGTTCGAGGTGTGCCGGCGGATCCGCCGCACCGACTCGCTGCCGATCATCCTGTTGACCGCGCGCAACGACGACATCGACGTGGTGGTCGGCCTGGAGTCCGGCGCCGACGACTACGTGGTCAAGCCCGTGCAGCCGCGGGTGCTGGACGCCCGGATCCGCGCGGTGCTGCGCCGCGGCGAGCGCGAGGTGTCCGACGCGTCGGTGTTCGGCGACCTGGTCGTCGATCGCAACGCGATGACGGTGACCAAGGCCGGCGAGGAGCTTCAGCTCACCCCGACCGAGCTGCGCCTGCTGGTCGAGCTGAGTCGGCGCCCGGGCCAGGCACTGTCCCGCCAGCAACTGCTTCGCCTGGTGTGGGAGCACGACTACCTCGGTGACTCGCGCCTGGTCGACGCGTGCGTGCAGCGGCTGCGCGCCAAGGTGGAGCAGACCCCGTCCGCGCCGACGCTCATCCGCACTGTCCGAGGCGTCGGTTACCGCCTCGATCCGCCCCAGTGACGGCCCGTCCGCCCCTCGTCCGCAGGTTCGTCCGACGGGTCGCCCCGACCCTGAAGCTGCGTTCGTTGCGATTTCGGGTGCTCGTCGCGTTCGCGCTGGTCGCGCTGATCGCGGCGGTGGCCGCCTCCGGCATCGCCTACTGGCTGACCCGCAACGCCGTGCTGGAGCGCGCGCAGGACTCGGTACTGACCGAGTTCCGGGACAACCTCGGCCGGGTCTCGGCCGGACTGCGGGAGAATCCGGACCAGGCCGACCTGGGGCCCGCCGTGGACCAGATGCGGGAGAGCAGCTTCGGCTACTCGGTGGTCCTGGTCGGTGCCGACGGTCGCCCGGTCGCCTCCAACCCCTCCCGCTTCCCGCTGGAGCGGGTACCCGCCAAGCTTCAGCGCACCGTGCAGACCGCCGACGACAACGGCGGCTTCCACATGTACTTCCAGCGGATCGACATCGACGGACAGCCGTATCTGGTCGGCGGCACCCGGGTGGTGCCCAACGGCCCCACCGGCTACATGTTCAAGTCGCTCAAGGACGAACAGGCCGACCTCAACTCGCTGGCCCGCTACCTGATCGTGGGCACCCTGCTCGCGCTCGGCGCGGCGGCGGTGGTCGCGCTGTTCGCCGCCCGGCACATCCTGCGCCCGGTGCGCCGACTCGGCTTCGCCGCGCGCGAGTTGGGCGCGGGGCGCCTGGACACCCGGCTCGACGTGCGCGGTTCGGACGAACTCGCCGACCTGTCCCGGACCTTCAACGACGCCGCGGAGAAGCTGGAGCGCAGCGTCGCCGAACTGCGCGCCCTGGAGTCCTCCTCGCGCCGCTTCGTCGCCGACGTCTCCCACGAGCTGCGCACCCCGCTCGCGGCGATGACCGCGGTCAGCGAACTGCTCGAGGAGGAGGCGGACAGCCTCGGCGAGCAGGGCGCGCCGGCCGCGCGCCTGGTGGTCGCCGAGATCGAACGCCTCGCCACACTGGTCGAGGACCTGATGGAGGTCTCCCGCTTCGACGCGGGCACCGCCGCGCTGGTGGCCGACGAGGTGGACATCACCGACCTGGTCACCGCGTGCCTGGACGCGCGGGCCTGGATGGACGCGGTGGACCTGCGGGCCCCGCGCGGCATCCTGGCCCGGGTGGACCCGCGCCGACTGGACGTGATGGTCTCCAACCTGGTCGGCAACGCGCTGCGACACGGCGGCTCCCCGGTGACCGTGGAGATCCACCGCGAGCCGCGCCTCGCGGTGCCCGGCCTGATCGACTCGCCGATCGAGGAGGACCTGGTGATCGACGTCTCCGACACCGGTCCGGGCATCCCCGAGGACGTACTGCCGCACGTGTTCGACCGCTTCTACAAGGCCGACAGCTCGCGGGCCCGCTCCGAGGGCAGCGGTCTGGGCCTGTCCATCGTGATGGAGAACGCGCGCATCCACGGCGGGACCGCGTTCGCGTCGAACATGCCCGGCGGTGGGGCGAAGTTCACACTGCGCCTGCCGCTGGTGCCGCCGCAGCTCGAAGAGATAATCGACCCGGACGAGGGTGTCGAGGACGACGGGGTGCATGCCGACCTCGAAGCCGAGGACGCCGAACACAGCGGTCGTACCGCTCGGGCCGAACGGGCCGACGCGGATCTCGGTGATGTCTCGTCCGGTGGCAGGGACGAGCGAGGAGGCGTGCGTTGAGATCCGGGCGGCGGCTTCCGATCGCGATCCTCGCGACCACCGGCGTGCTCGCCGCGCTCACCTCCTGCGGGATCCGACCGACCGAGGGGCCGGTCGGCGCCGGGAAGCCGGCCAACCGGACCGCGCCGTCCGTACAGAACCAGCTGCCGGGCTCGGAGCGGCACATCGTGTATCTGGTGAAGGACAACCGGCTCCAGGCCCTGCCCAGGGCCGGCCGGCTCCAGCTGCGACCGAGCGAGGCGGTCCCGGACCGGCCGCGCACCGATCAGGTCAACCAGCTCCTGGAGGAACTGCATCTGGGCCCCAACGACGCCGAGGCGCTGGACGGGTACACCACCGCGCTGCCGGCCGGCGGCCTGGTCGCGGCGGATCGGCGCGAGGGCGATCCGCCGACCCTGTTCCGGCTGGACGCGCCGCTGGCCGCGCTGGCCACCATCGCGCTCGGCCAGGTGGTCTGCACGCTGCAGAGCGCGTCCGGGGGCAACACGGTGCTGCTCGCGGGCAGACGCACCGCGCCCGAGCAGTACCGGTGCGAGAGCTATCTCGACATCAGCCGCAAGAGCACGGCGGCCCCGACGATCGGCACCAAGCCCAGCGGCCCGCCGTCGGCGTTCGAGAAGGACTGGCCGCAGGGCGCCCGCCCCTCCGGGAAGACCCTTACTCCCCAGGGCGGATGACCGGCCGGGTCCTGCGGCGGATGTGCCCGGGCCGGGACCGGCCTACCTTCGAAGGACGGCGACGTTCCCGACGTCGCCGGATCGAGGAGGACCGTCATGAGCACCATCACCGCTCCCAGGCTCGCCCGCCCGCGCCACGGCCGCCGGATCGCCGGCGTCTGTGCCGGCATCGCCCGCCGTTGGGGCTGGTCGCCCACCACCGTGCGGGTGGCATTCCTGCTCTCCTGCCTGCTGCCGGGTCCGCAGTTCCTGCTCTACATCGCGCTGTGGATCCTGCTTCCCGAGGACTGAGCCCACCGGGACGCCGCCCGCCCCGGTCGTGCCGGCGCCTATCATCCGATCAACGGAAGGTCGGGCAGGTCGATCGGGCGGTCCGATGGGACCGAGAGGCTCCGGGCCGGGCGCTCGGTCGGGGGGCGGGGACATGCAACCGGGTACTACACACAACAAGAACCTCATCGTCACCGTGTCGGTGTTCGCCGGCGTGCTGGTCACGCTGGTGGGCCTGGTGCTGAGCGGCACCCTGGCGGTCGAGGCCGGGCGCACGCAGGCGATGAACTCCAGGCAGTACAGCGACAGCGACGTCGAGGACACCCGGGGCTTCTGGGACAAGGACCGGCAGGACGAGGCCAAGCCGCGCGGCGCGGAGATCACGCCGGGTCAGCCGGCACCGCAGCTGCCCGACCGGGAAGAGCAGAGCCCCGCCGCGGACTACCGGCAACCGCCGACCATCGAGGCGCGCCGGGTGTCCTCGCCGTACACCCGGCCCGAGGTGGCGATACGCGGCAAGATCTTCTTCCGGACGCCCGAGGGCGTCGCCGAGTGCAGCGGCACCGTGGTGCACCACCCGAGCGGCAACATGGTGTGGACGGCGGCGCACTGCCTGCACGGCGGGCGCGACGGGGACTTCTACGACCGGGTCACCTTCGTCCCCGGGTACAACGGCGCGGGCCGCACCCAGGCCGAGCGCGAACCGTACGGGCGGTGGCCGGCGCGGCGCACCACGGTGAGCAACCACTGGGCGCAGAACGCGGATCCGAACGGCAAGGACGCGAGCGCGTCGCCGTACGACTACGGCGCCTTCATCGTCGACTCGCGCGGGGGCAGGACCCTGGAGGACGCGGTGGGGCCCGGGGCGGACGTGTACTGGAACGCTCCCCGGCATCTTCGCGTGCAGTCGTTCGGCTATCCGGGTGACACCCCCTATGACGGCACCGCGCTCTACACGTGCTCGTCGCCCACCACGGACTTCCGCGAGGACGGCTGGCCGCAGCCGGACATGTTGTGGATGGGCTGCACGATGACCGGGGGGTCCTCCGGTGGCGGCTGGTTCACCGAGGTGGACGGGCGGTTGCGGCTGGTCAGCAACGTCTCGCTCGGGGTGACCACCCCCGGGTCGCGGACGATGACCGGGCCCTATCTGGGTGATGTGGCGAAGGACATGTACGACTCGCTGTAGCGGCGGCGCGGTGGGGCCGACCGTCGCCGCCGCCCGGATATGACGATGCCGTGTCCTCGCGCAGGATCGATACGCGATGGACACGGCTCGTGCGACGGCGGGATTCGACGGGTTCCCCGGCGACGACCCGGCTCGGCGGCGAAGGCGAACCCGGTGCGGTGACCTACAGCGGCAGGCTCGACAGCGGCGAGGTGCCGCCCGCGCCGGTCAGCTTGTCGGTGGGCAGGGCGTTGAGCGGCGAGCCCAGACCGCCCTTGCCCGGGCCGCTCTGCGCCGCCATGTCGCCCATGTTCTGCTCCATGTCGCGGGCCATGCTGTTCGCCACGCCGCCCGCCACGCCGCTCGCCACGCCGTCGAGGGGGACATGGCCCGGGGTGAGCGCCTGGCCGACGGGAAGCCTGTCGGTGACCTGGGTCAGCGGGAACGGCGCGGCGGCGTCCGGCATGGCCGCCTGCGCGGTGGAAGCGGCCGGAGCCAACTCGTCGACCAGGTCGGTCACGGCCGTGGCGCTCGCGGAACCCGCCGCGCCGGCGGCGATTGCCGCGCCGAGCCCGGCCGTGACGGCCGCCTTACGCGTTACCGATCGCATGTGCATCCTCGGTTTCTCGATTCGGGCGGGGCGGGATACACCCCGTAACGAAGTGAGACCGCAAGGTAGCGAACCGGATGCGGAATGCGCAAAACGCCCCCTTCGCGACGGGCCGGGCCGTTCGTCCCGAGCCGGCGAGGTCCGGGGCGCGCCCGCGAGGCGGGTGGGCGGGCGCGCCCGGGCGGTTCAGCTCCGGCCGAACAGCCATTCCGACCTGAGCGCGGCGTAACCCGGCTTGATCACCCCGTTGATCATGGCGAGGCGTTCGTCGAAGGGCAGGAACGCGCTCTTCATCGCATTGACCGTGAACCATTGCAGGTCGTCCAGGCCGTAGCCGAACGCCTCGACCAGGTGCTCGAACTCCCGGGTCATCGACGTGCCGCTCATGAGGCGGTTGTCGGTGTTGACCGTGACCCGGAAATACAACCGGCGCAGTAGGCCGATCGGGTGTTCCGCGTACGACGAGGCGGCGCCGGTCTGCAGGTTCGAGGTCGGGCACATCTCCAGCGGGATGCGCTTGTCGCGCACGTACGCCGCGAGTCGGCCCAACTCGACGCTGCCGTCGTCCTTGACCGTGATGTCGTCGATGATCCGCACGCCGTGGCCGAGCCGGTCCGCGCCGCACCACTGGAGCGCCTGCCAGATCGACGGCAGGCCGAACGCCTCGCCGGCGTGGATCGTGAAGTGGTTGTTCTCGCGCTTGAGGTATTCGAACGCGTCCAGGTGGCGCGTGGGCGGGAAGCCCGCCTCGGCCCCGGCGATGTCGAAGCCGACCACGCCCAGGTCGCGGTGCCGGTTGGCGAGTTCGGCGATCTCCAGCGAGCGGGCCGCGTGCCGCATCGCGGTGAGCAGCGCGCCGACCTTGATCCGGTTGCCGGCCGCCGCCGCGCGGCGCTCGCCCTCGCGAAAGCCCTCGTCGACCGCCTCGACGACCTGGTCCAGGGTCAGGCCCGCTTCCAGGTGCTGCTCGGGGGCGTAGCGGATCTCGGCGTAGACCACGCCGTCGGCGGCCAGGTCCTCGGCGCATTCGGCGGCGACCCGGAACAGGCCCTCGCGGGTCTGCATCACCGCCACGGTGTGGTCGAAGGTCTCCAGGTAGCGCTCCAGCGAACCGGAGTCGGCCGCCTCGCGGAACCAGGTGCCGAGGGCGTCGGGGTCGGTGGTGGGCAGGCGGTCGTAGCCGACGGCCGCCGCGAGTTCGATGATCGTGGCGGGACGCAGCCCACCGTCTAGGTGGTCGTGGAGCAGGACTTTGGGGGCACGCCGGATCTGTTCGACCGTGGGCGAGACAGCGGGCGTGTTCGGGTGACTGCTGGACATGAAAGGACTTTACTGCCTACGCGCGTAGATCATGTGTCGGCCGCGTGAAGATTCGGCCATGTGCGCGCGAGCGATGCCCGATCGGCGCCCGCGACCACGATCCACTCCCCGAAACGGCCTGCGCAGGGGCGTGTCGCGGGACCCGAACTCCCGCGCGGGACTCAGTCGTTGGCCGGATCCGGGTGCAGCAGCCGACCCCGGCGGCCGAGCACGAATTCGCGGAACAGCCGTACCGGCGCGGTCTCCGGACGGCTCGGCATCCAGGCCAGCCCGATGGTGCGGAAGGCGCGCGGCGCGGTGACGGTCAGATCCACCGTGCCCGGGCGCGGGGTGTCGGGCGCGGGCAGCAGGGCCACCCCGAGCCCCGCCGCGACCAGGCCGCGCAGGGTCTCCGTCTCCTCGCCCTCGAACGCGACCTTGGGGACGAATCCCGCCTGGGCGAACAGCGCGTCGGTGATCCGGCGCAGGCCGTAGCCGGGTTCCATGCAGACGAACACGTCCTCGGCCGCCTCGGCCAACCGCACCCGCCGCCGGCCGGCGAGCCGATGGTCGGCCGGCACCACCAGGTAGAGCCGCTGGTCGTCCAACGCGCGCACGGCCAGGTCGGGCGCGTCCGGCAGCGGCGCGGTCAGGCACAGGTCGAGTTCGCCCGCCCGCATCCGCTCCAGCATCACCGACGCCGACGCCTGGACCAGTTGGAAGCGGATGCCGGGGTGGTCCACCCGGAACGCGCGCAGCAGTTCGGGCACCGCCTCGGGGCCCATCGTGTGCAGGAACCCGAAGGCGACCTTGCCGCGCGCCTCGCCCGCGTCCTCGATCACCTCGTCGAGGCCGCGTTCGAGCAGGGCCAGTGCCTGCTCCACATATCCGAGCAGGGTGTGGCCCTGCCGGGTGAGCGCCACGCCGCGCCCGGTCCGGCCCAGCAGCGGCACGCCCACGTCGGCCTCCAGTCGGGCCATCGTGCGGCTGAGGGTGGGCTGCGGGATGCCCATCCCGGCCGCCGCCCGGGTGATGTGCTCCTCCCGTGCGACCGCCGCGAACTGGGTCAGGAGCGGCGCGATGGCCGCGACGACCTCGGAAACCTCCGCCGACCTGCTGTCATACGGCATGGCATGGATTCTCGCCGAAACATGCATTGGACGCATGAAACGACGCGGTCTAGCTTCGTGGACATGCCTGCCTCGAACACCGCTTCGGACCCCGCCCCAACCCCCGCCCCGACATCCGAGCCCACCCGGCACGCGCGCGGCTCGCGCGGGTACCGCAGGGTCAACCTGGCGCTGTTCGCCGCAGGCTTCTCCACCTTCGCGATGTTGTACGCGACGCAGACGCTGCTGCCGGAGTTGTCGGCCCGCTTCGACCTGGACCCGGCCACGGCGAGCCTGTCGGTCTCGGTGACCACCGGCGCGCTCGCGCTCGCGGTGATCCCGGTGAGCATGGTCTCCGAGCGGTGGGGCCGCTCGCGGGTGATGACCGTCTCGGTGTTCGCCGCCGCGCTGCTGGGCGTCCTGGCCGCGTTCGCCCCGGACTTCGCCACCCTGGTCGTGCTGCGCGCGGTGCAGGGCGTGGCGCTGGCGGGGCTGCCCGCGACCGCGATGGCGTACCTCGCCGAGGAGGTCGACCGGCCCTCGCTCGGCTCGGCCATGGGGTTGTACGTGGCGGGCAACAGCATCGGCGGCATGGGCGGCCGGTTGGTCACCGGCCTGGCCTCGGACCTGGGCGGTTGGCGGATCGCGCTGGTGGTGGTGGGCCTGTTGGCGCTCGGCTCGGCGATCGCCTTCCGGGTGCTGCTCCCGGCGTCGCGCAACTTCACCCCGTCGACGATGTCCGCGGCTCGGCTCACCGGCGTGCTGCGGTCGCACCTGGCGGATCCGGTGCTGCGCCGGTTGTACCTGCTCGGCATGATCTTCATGGCCGCCTTCGGCACGGTCTACAACTACCTCGGATACCGGCTCCTCGCCGAGCCGTTCGCGCTGCCGCAGACGGTGGTCGGCGCGATCTTCGTGATCTACCTGGCGGGCACGTTCAGTTCGGCCGCGTCGGGGCGGCTGGTCGGTCGGCTCGGGCACCGGGTCACGTTGTGGACGGCGGCGGCGATCACCGCGACGGGGGCGTTGCTGACCCTTCCGGACAACCTGGCCCTGGTCGTGGTCGGTCTCATCGTGCTCACGGCGGGATTCTTCGCGGGCCACTCGGCGGCCAGTTCGGCGGTCGGACTGCGGGCCCGCGAGGGCCGCGCGCAGGCGTCCGCGCTCTATCTGGCGGCCTACTACCTCGGCGCGAGCGTGGGCGGGCCGGTCGGCGGGGTCGCCTTCCACGGGCAGGGCTGGACCGGCGCGGTACTGCTCGTGCTGGTGCTGATGGCCGCCGCGGGCGTGGTGGCGGCAGGGCTGAGCGGCCGGCCGGTGAGGAGCCCGAGCCCGGCCCCGGCACGGGCGCGCCGGCCGCACGCCCACGCGCGCTCGGCGGCCTGACCCGACCCGCGGTGACCCGGTGACCCGGTGACCCGGTGATTCAGTAGCCCTGGGCCGCCTTGCGTTCGGCGACCTCGATCCTGGCCCGTTCGATCTCGTTGATGTGCGTCTCGGTCCACTCGCGCAGCGCGCGGATCGGCTCGCCCAGACTGCGGCCGAGGTCGGTCAACGCGTAGTCCACCCGGGGCGGGATGGTCGGGGTCACCGTGCGCAGGACGAAACCGTCCGTTTCCAGGCCGCGCAGGGTCTGGGTGAGCATCTTCTGCGACACCCCCTCGATCCGGCGGCTCAACTCCGTGTAGCGCATGGGTCCGTCGCGCAGGACGTCCACGATCAGCACCGTCCACTTGCCGGCGATGTGGTCCAGGACCTGACGTGTGGCGCACTTGGCGCTGTAGACGTCGGCGGGGAGGCCGACCGATTCGACGATGGTCACCATGGTCGGAGAGTAGCGCACCAATTAGTGCCTACTTCCTGTTGGAGAGTGGCGCACCCAAAATCGTGTCCATGAGCACCCACACCATCGACGACCGGGTCCGCGGCGACGACAACACCGTGGACACTCCCGCGCCGAGCCCCGCGACCTCGGTCGCCGAGGCCATCCGCACCCGCCGCACCATCCGGCACTACCGGCCCGAACCGGTCCCGGCCGACCTGCTCGACACCCTGCTCGAACTGGCCGTCGAGGCGCCGACGAGTTGGAACCTCCAGGACCGCTCGATCGTGGTGGTGTCCGACGACGCCGAGGCGCGTGCGGGTCTGATCGCGGCCACCGGCGGCCAACCGCAGGCGCACGAGGCGCCGGTTCTGCTGGTGTTCGTCGCCGAGTCGCAGGCCTGGCGCGAGGACCGCGCCGACGTCTACGAGCAGGCGCACCGCGCCGGCGCGTGGAACGACGAGTTCGTGGCGATGTTCGCGGCCGAGTCCGAGCGGTTCCAGCAAGGTCTGGCCGCGCGCGGGATGTTGCGCGAGTACGCGATCAAGGACGCGATGATCGCCGCCACCTACGTGCTGCTCGCCGCGACCGAACTGGGCCTGGCCACCTCGCCGATGAACGGCTGGGACGAGGACTCGGTCAAGCGGGCGATCGGCGTCGGTGACCGCGACGACCTGGCGGTCGCGCTGGTCGTCGCGGTCGGCTACCCGACCGAGGAGCGCCGCCACCCGGGGCGGCGCCCGATCGAGCGCAACGTCTTCCGGGGCCGCTACGGCACCCGTGACCGGGGTCAGCGGTCGCGGCGGCGCCGGACCAGCCGGCCGGTGCCGAACAGCACGAGCAGGGCACCGACTCCGAGCAGGGCGGCGCCCGCGATCGGAGCGGACCACGAGCCGCCGAGGTCCGGGCCGCCGCCGACACCGGTGTCCGGCGTGAGGGTGTGCATGAGGGCACTCGCGGCGTCCGAGCCGAACGCGTACGCCAGGCCCGCGACGAGCACCGGCAGTAGCAGGACGCCGCCGACGAAGCTCGTCAGCGCGGGGATCGACCGCCCGGCCATCGCCCACCGCAAGACCTGCCGCGGGCGGTGCGTGCCGGGTGCGGAAAAGCGGAACGGGGTGCTCATGACGACCTCTCGGGAACGGGTTCTGCCGACGTATCCACCATCCGCCGGCGGACCCCTCGCGCACATCCGTCCCCAGGGCCAGTCCAAACCCGTACGCAAGTACTACCCGACCCCGGGCGGGTCCGGGTCGGGGTGGACATGCGTGGGGCGGGACGGCCGACCGGCCACCCCGCCCCACACGTGTCCACCGGCCCGTTCGGCCCGGGAATCGAGCAAACGCCCGCGCTCAGATGCCCAGCGTCGTGGCCAGGTCGCGCTTCAGGGCCGCCAACGCCGCGTCCGCCGCCGCGCGGGCGGCCGCCACGCCGATCGTGGCGATCCGCTTCGGGTCGACCACGACCTCGAGATACGCCTTGAGTTTGGGTTCGGTCCCGGACGGGCGGACCACCACCCGACCCGCCAGCAGGTCCGCGCCGTCCCCGGCCAGTGTGTAGCGCAGGCCGTCGGTCGCCGGCAGGTCGGCGGCCGGCGGGTTCAGCAGGTCGTCGACGCCGGCCACGGCGAGGCCGCCGAGCGTGTGCGGCGGCTCGGTACGCAGGCGGCGCATCGCGTCGGCGATCAGGTCGAGGCGGTCCACCCGCACCGAATACTGGTCGGTCGCGTACAGGCCGTAGCGGGTGGCGATCCCGTCCAGCAGCGCGGGCAGCGTGCGGCCGTCCCGCTTGGCGCCCGCCGCGAGTTCGGCCAGCATCAGCGCGGCGGTGACGCCGTCCTTGTCGCACACGCCGGCCGGGTCGACGCAGTAGCCCAGCGCCTCCTCGTACGCGAACGCCAGGTTCGGCACCCGTGCCAGCCACTTGAAGCCGGTCAGCGTCTCGGTGTACGCGATGCCGTTGTCCCGGGCGATCGCGCCGAGCAGCGACGAGGACACGATGGTCGTGGCCAACACGCCGTCGGTGCCCCGGCGGGCCACCTCGGCGCCGAGCAGCGCGCCGACCTCGTCGCCGCGCAACATCCGCCAGCCGCCCGCCGCGGCCGGGTCCGGAACCGCCACCGCGCACCGGTCGGCGTCCGGGTCGTTGGCGATCACCAGGTCGGCGTCCTCGGCGAGCGCGGTGCGAAACGCCAGGTCCATCGCCCCGGGCTCCTCCGGGTTGGGGAACGCCACGGTCGGGAAGTCCGGGTCCGGGTCCGCCTGTTCGGGCACCGGACGGACGTCGGCGAAGCCCGCGCGGTCGAACGCGCCGAGCATCACGGTGGTGCCCACGCCGTGCATCGCGGTGTGCACGATCCGCACGTCGCGCGGCCCGGCCGCCTCGACCACGGACACCGCGCGGTCGAGGTAGGAGTCGATCACCGCCTCGCTCAGCGTCTCCCACCCGTCCTCGGCGAGCGGTACGTCGGCCAGTGAGCGCACCGCGGCGATGCGCGCGGCGATCTCCGCGTCGGCGGGCGGCACGATCTGCGACCCGTCGCCGAGGTAGACCTTGTAGCCGTTGTCGCGCGGCGGGTTGTGGCTGGCGGTGACCATCACGCCGGCGACGCAGCCCAGGTGCCGGATCGCGTAGGCGAGCACCGGGGTGGGCAGCGGCCGGGGCAGCACCAGCGCGTGCAGCCCGGCGGCCTCCATGACGGCGGCGGTGTCCCGGGCGAACACGTCGGACTTGTGCCGCGCGTCGAACCCGATCACCACCGCGTTGCGGGTCGCGGCGGGCGCGGCGGTGTCGGTGACGTACACGCTCTTGAGGTATTCGGCCAGACCGGCCGCCGCGCGGATGACCACGGCGCGGTTCATCCGGTTGGGCCCGGCGCCCAATTCGCCGCGCAGCCCGGCGGTGCCGAACTGGAGCAGGCCGGCGAAGCGGTCGGCGAGCGCCTCCCGGTCGTCCGAATCGAGCAACGCTTCGAGCTCGGCCCGGGTGTCCGGGTCCGGGTCCTCGGCCAGCCAGGCGCGCGCGATCTCGATGACGTCGCTCAACACGGACTCCTCGGTGCGGAAGGGATCGGGAGGGGATCGGGAAGGGTCCGCGCGGGCCGGCGGACCCACACGCTCAGATGCGCGGCAGGACCTGGGTGAGCAGGCGGCCCATACGCTCGGCGGACGCGCGTCCGGCGGCCAGGACCTCTTCGTGGTTGAGCGGTTCGCCGGTCATGCCGGCGGCCAGGTTGGTGACCAGGGAGATGCCCAGGACCTCGGCGCCGGCCTCGCGCGCGGCGATCGCCTCGATCGTGGTGGACATGCCGACGAGGTGCCCGCCGATCGCGCGGACCATGCCGATCTCGGCCGGGGTCTCGTAGTGCGGGCCGGGGAACTGCACGTACACGCCCTCTTCGAGGTCGGGCTCGACCTCGCGACACAACGCGCGTAGCCGCGGCGAGTAGAGGTCCGTCAGATCGACGAAGTTGGCGCCGACGATGGGCGACGCGGCGGTGAGGTTGATGTGGTCGCTGATCAGTACGGGCTGACCGGGCACGAACGACGGGCGCAGGCCGCCGCAGCCGTTGGTCAGTACGACGGCCTTGCAGCCGGCGGCGACCGCGGTGCGCACGCCGTGGGCGACCGAGGCGACGCCCCGGCCCTCGTAGAGGTGGGTGCGGCCGAGGAACACCAGCGCGCGCCGGTCGCCGATGACCAGCGAGCGGACCGTGCCGGCGTGGCCCTCGACGGCGGGCGGCGGGAAGCCGGGCAGCGCGGTGACCGGGAACTCGTGTTCCGGCTCGCCCAGCATGTCGGCGGCGGGCACCCAGCCAGAGCCCATGACGAGCGCGATGTCGTGCGTCGCGGCACCGGTGATCCGCTGCAGGCTTTCGGCGGCCTCGGCGGCGGCCGTGTACGGGTCGTGGCTATCCAATACGTTCACATCGACGAGCGTAAATGCTGCACCTGTGAACGGCGCGGCCGGGGTCTATGCGCGTAGAAGACTGTGATACGACCGCAATGACAGCGGGGGAAGACTCGTACGGATACGAGACGATACGTCCGTTCAGGCGACACGGGACACGGTACGCGGTGGGCGAGGTGGCCCGGATCGTGCGCGGTGCCTCAGTCCCGATCGGCGACCGGCCGCGGCTCGGCCGCGGGGAGCCTCAGCGCGGCGGTCCAGGCCGCCTTGAGCGAGGCCGCCTTCGCGTCGAAGTCCGGATCGCGCAGGACGCGACCGGTCCGGGGGGCGGGCAGGCGTACGGCACGCCCGTCGATCAGGAGCAGTCGCACCTCGCGCGAACCCCGGCAGCGCTCCTCGCGCATGGCCGTGATCTCGCGCCACGCGTATCGCGCGACGCCGACGCGACGCACGTCCACGCCGTACGCGTCCACGGTGACCCGGCCCAGTGCCCGCAGAAGCAGCCGGACACAGTAGTAGAGCGCGACCACGATCGTGATGCCCCACGCGGGCCGGACGGCGAAGGCGCAGGCGACGGCCGCCAGTGCGCCGGCGCCGAGCAGCACGGAGGCGACCCGCTGCCGAGGGCTCGGACCGATGCGCACGCTCGACACGCTCGGGCTCCTTCGGGCGGACACGCCACAGGGCCGCGTCGGGGTCTAGGAGCAGGGGCGGTTGCGGAGTTCCTTGACGTAGTCGTCGGGGGCGCCGGCCGACTCCGCGGACTCGGCGACCATGCCGAGGTAGCGTGCCGAGGGCAGGCCGCCCTCGTAGTCGTTGAGTACGTACAGCCAGGCGAGTTGTTCGCCGAACAGCGACTCCACCCGGACCCGGACCTTGCGGTACAGGCCGAGCGGCATGCCCTCCCAGCGGTCGAGGTCGGGCTCGTCCATCTCGGCCAGGTCGTAGAGCGCGACGAACACCTGGGACAACTCGTCCTCGACGACCGTGGCCAGCGATCCGTCCCACCCCAACTGCTCGCCGCCGAAGGTCAGCCGCCAGCCGGGCAGCCAACCGGTGTGGCGCAGAGGTGAGTGCGGGGCACGCCGGGCCATCTGCCGCGCGTCGAGGTTGCTTGCGTACGCGGCGTAGAGGGGCATGGCCGCAGCCTACGCGACGCGCGGTCATGGGAGAGAATGACACCCGTGACTCGGATTGTGATCGTAGGCGGAGGACCCGGCGGATACGAAGCGGCTTTGGTCGCGGCACAGCTCGGAGCCGAGGTGACGGTGGTAGAGCGGGAAGGCGTGGGTGGTGCGGCGGTACTGACGGACTGTGTCCCGTCCAAGACGCTGATCGCCACGGCCGAGGTCATGACGAACTTCGCCGACTCGCATCACGAGCTCGGCATCTACGTCGACGACGGCACCCCCGGCACGCTGGACCGCCCGATCGTGGGCGTGGACCTGGGCGTGGTCAACCGGCGTGTGCTGCAGCTGGCCAAGGCGCAGTCGAACGACATCGCGCAGGGCGTCACGCGCGCCGGCGTACGGGTGCTGCGCGGCACTGCCCGCCTCGACGGGCCGCGCCGCGTGGTGGCCGACCTGGCCGACGGCGGCGAGCGCACGCTGGAGGCGGACGCGATCCTGATCGCCACCGGCGCCCACCCGCGCGAGATCCCGGGCGCCGAGCCGGACGGCGAGCGGATCCTGAACTGGAAGCAGATGTACGGCCTGTCGGAGCTGCCGCGCGAGCTGATCGTGGTCGGCTCCGGCGTCACCGGCGCCGAGTTCGCCGGCGCGTACCAGGCCCTGGGCTCCAAGGTGACCCTCGTCTCCAGCCGCGACCGGGTGCTCCCGGGCGAGGACCCGGACGCGGCCGAGGTGCTGGAGGGCGTGTTCCGCCGGCGCGGTATGCGGGTGATGTCCCGCTCGCGCGCGGAGAGCGTCAAGCGCGACGGCGACAGCGTAATCGTCACCCTGACCGACGGGCAGATCGTCGAGGGCAGCCACTGCCTGGTCGCGGTCGGCGCGATCCCGAACACCGCGGGCATCGGTCTGGAGGAGGCCGGCGTCTTCCTCAAGGACACCGGACACGTGCGCGTCGACCGGGTCTCGCGGACCACGGCCAACGGGGTCTACTCGGCGGGCGACTGCACCGGTGTGTTCGCGCTCGCCTCGGTGGCCGCGATGCAGGGTCGGATCGCGATGTACCACATGCTGGGCGACGCGGTGGCACCGCTGAACCTCAAGGCCGTGTCCTCGAACGTGTTCACCGACCCCGAGATCGCCACGGTCGGATACACCCAGGCCGCGATCGACGCGGGCGAGATGGACGCGCGCGGAGTGAAGCTGCCGCTGTCGCGCAACCCGCGCGCGAAGATGCAGGGCATCCACGACGGTTTCGTGAAGCTGTTCTGCCGCCCCGGCACCGGGATCGTGGTCGGCGGCGTGATCGTGGCGCCGCGCGCGAGCGAGTTGATCCACACCGTCGCGCTCGCGGTGGACCTGCACCTGACCGTCGACCAGATCGCCAGCGCATTCACGGTCTACCCGTCGCTTTCGGGGTCGATCGCCGAGGCCGCCCGGCAATTGCACCGGCGCGAGCGCTCCTGACCCGGTCTGCGCCGAATCCGCGGAACCCGCAAAATCTGTCGAACCGCCCCGAGAGGTCGGGCCGATCACTATCGGCGCGGTACACCTCGGGTGGCCCCCGAGTTCAAGATCGGTAACTCGGGGGCGTGGCCTCCGGCGCACGGGGGGCGCGCGGAATTCGGATTCCACGCTCCCGGGTACTCCACTTACGGGTGGCTTTTCTCGAACATCCGATGTGCGTCGTGATCGCCGCGCATACTCGAATCGGACCGGGTGTGATCGCCGCCTCGCGGTGTGTTCGCCATGCGTCGAGTCCGGCTGACGCGCCGTCAAAATCTGTATGGGGCAGCAAAATCTCTGTACATCAGCGCTATCCGACGCCCGGTGAACAGCGTTATGGTTGGCCCTCCCGAACGCTGTGGCTTCGCTGCGCCCGGAAACCGAAGCACTCTTATCACTTCGATGAACAAGTTCGGGTAAGAGTCGCAACCGGCTGATAAGAGCCGGTCGTTCACGTTACCTTCGTCACGTGTTCGCAGCAGAGCGTCGTCAACTGATTCTTGAAATGGTGCGGGCCAACGGAGCGGTGTCCCTACGGGAACTCGCCCGGGTGGTCCAGACGTCCGAGGTGACGGTTCGGCGGGACGTGCGGGCCCTGGAGGCCGAAGGGCTGCTCGACCGTCGGCACGGTGGGGCGGTGCTGCCCGGTGGGCTGTCCCGTGAGCCGAGCTATTCGCAGAAGACCCACCTCGCGGCGGCGGAGAAGGCGGCCATGGCCGACCTCGCGGTCTCCCTCGTCGACGAGGGGGACGCGATCGTCGTGGGCGCCGGCACCACCACGCAGGAGCTCGCCCGCAGGCTGGCCCGGATCCCCGGGCTGACCGTGGTCACCAACTCCCTCCTGGTCGCGCAGGTACTCGCCCACGCCAATCGGGTCGAGGTCGTGATGACCGGCGGCACGCTGCGCGGGTCGTCCTACGCGCTGGTCGGCAGCGGTGCCGAGCAGGCCCTCGCGGGTCTGCGTGTGCGTCGCGCGTTCGTGTCCGGCAACGGGCTCACCGCCGAGCGTGGCCTGTCCACCCCCAACATGTTGTCCGCGAGCGTGGACCGGGCCCTGATCCAGGCCGCGCACGAGGTCGTCGTCATGGTCGATCACACCAAGATCGGTGTGGACACCATGTTCCAGACGGTGGCCCCGGAGCGGATCACGCACCTCGTCACCGACGAGGACGCCCCCGGTCCGGAGAGCGAGGCGCTGGCCGAGCTGGGCGCGCAGGTGCACATCGCCCCCCTTCCGCAACGGGCCGTTCCCGGCGCCCGCGCGGAGTTCAACGGGGAGCGGATGCGCGACATGCGCGTCCCGGGGGTGATGCCCGACCAGTGAGCGACCGATCGAAGACCACGTGCCGCCTCGCCCGGCGCCCCCCGGGCAGCACACCGCGGGCCGAGCCCGCGCCGGCGGCACGGCGCGCAGCACGCGGGCCGACGGCCCGCTCACCCCACGGACGCGATCGCCCCCGCGCCGAGGGTTTCGACACGGGGGCGATCGCGATGCGCGGGATCGGATGTGATCCCGACGGGTTGTCGATGGTGCTCGGTGTTCGGTCCCGCTCGACCCGGGCCCGGACTCGACGCGGCTCGGACCCGACCGGGTTCGGTGCTTGATCCGGCTCGGTTCTCGATCCGGTTCGGTTCTCGATCCGGTTCAGTCCTTGATCTCGCAGAGCACCGCGCCGGAGGTGACCGTCGCGCCGACCTCCGCGACCAGGCCCTTGACCGTGCCCGCGCGGTGCGCGTTGAGCGGCTGTTCCATCTTCATGGCCTCCAGGACCACGATCAGCTCGCCCTCGGCGACCTGCTGACCCTCCTCCACCGCGACCTTGACGATGGTGCCCTGCATCGGGCTGGCCAGCGCGTCGCCGCTCGCCGCGGCGCCGGCCTTCTTGGCGCCGCCGCGCTTGGGCGCCTTCTTCGCCGCGGCCGGAGCCGCGCCGGACGCGCCCAGACCCGCCGGGAGGGTGACCTCGAACCGTCGACCGTTGACCTCGACCACGACGGTCTCGCGCTCGGCGGCCTCCTCGGCCGCGTCCGCGCCGCCGCCGAACGGGGCGATGGTGTTCTCGAAGCCGGTCTCGATCCACCGGGTGTGTACGGTGAACGGCTCGGTCGAGCCGCCCAGCTCGGGTGCGAACGCCGGGTCCACCACCACCTCGCGGTGGAAGGTGAGCGCGGTCGCCATGCCGTCGACGACGAACTCGTCCAACGCGCGCTTGGCCCGCTGGAGCGCCTGCTTGCGGTCGCGACCGGTGACGATCAGCTTGGCCAGGAGCGAGTCCCAGGCGGGACCGATCACCGAACCCTGCTCGACGCCCGAGTCCAGCCGCACGCCCGGACCGGACGGCGGCAGCCACGTGGTGACCTCGCCGGGGGCGGGCAGGAAGCCGCGACCCGGGTCCTCGCCGTTGATCCGGAACTCGAACGAGTGCCCGCGCATCGGCGGGTCGTCGTAGCCCAGCTCCTCGCCGTCGGCGATCCGGAACATCTCGCGGACCAGGTCGATGCCGGTGACCTCCTCGGTGACCGGGTGCTCCACTTGGAGCCGGGTGTTGACCTCCAGGAAGGAGATCGTGCCGTCCTTGCCGACCAGGAACTCGCAGGTCCCGGCGCCGACGTAGCCGGCCTCCTTGAGGATGGCCTTGGACGCGCGGTACAGCTCGGCGTTCTGCTCGTCGGTCAGGAACGGCGCGGGCGCCTCCTCGACCAGCTTCTGGTGCCGGCGCTGGAGCGAGCAGTCGCGGGTGGACACGACCACGACGTTGCCGTGGGTGTCGGCCAGGCACTGGGTCTCGACGTGCCGCGGCTGGTCGAGGTAGCGCTCGACGAAGCACTCGCCGCGGCCGAACGCGGCCACCGCCTCGCGCACCGCCGAGTCGTACAGCTCGGGGACCTCTTCGAGGGTGCGGGCCACCTTCAGTCCGCGCCCGCCACCGCCGAACGCGGCCTTGATGGCGATGGGCAGGCCGTTGGCCTTCGCGAACTCGACGACCTCGGCGGAACCGGAGACCGGGTCCGGGGTGCCGGCGACCAGGGGCGCGCCTGCCCGCTGGGCGATGTGCCGGGCGGCCACCTTGTCGCCGAGATCGCGGATCGCCTGCGGCGGCGGCCCGATCCAGGTCAGGCCCGCGTCCAGCACGGCCTGGGCGAATTCCGCGTTCTCCGACAGGAATCCGTACCCGGGGTGGACGGCGTCCGCGCCGGAGTCCCGGGCGGCCCCCAGCACCTTGGCCACGTCCAGGTAGCTCTCGGCCGGAGTGTTCCCGCCGAGCGCGTGGGCCTCGTCGGCCACCCGCACGTGCAGAGCATCCCGGTCCGGCTCGGCATAGACGGCCACACTGGCGATACCGGCATCCCGGCATGCTCGGGCGACGCGGACCGCGATTTCCCCACGGTTGGCGATGAGTACCTTGCGCACGATCTGGCTCCCTCCTCAACTGCGGAGAGTCTAGGGATTCGGGGGCGGGCACGATCCGCCGCCCCACGTCCTCATGGGTACGGCAACCCGCCGGCTTCATGGCCTGCGATGGAGCTGCCGGCCACGTTGCCGGTGGGGTCAACGTACTCCGGACGAGACCGGCGCCCGTGCCCGGGTATACCTGGAACGTGTTTCAGTTTAGGGGTCGGGCGGGTCAGCCGCCCAGACAGTCGCCACCCGAGGTCCGCCCGAGGAGTCCGCTTTCGGGTACGTTTGCCCCCGCCATTTTTCCGCAGTGCTTGCACGCCTTGGCCCACGGATTGCCGGCCGGCCCGTCCGGGCCGTACTGGTACACCCATTCGTGGTCGTCGTGACCCTCGGCACACATGTCCCACGCGTTGCCCGGTTCCCGTACGTCTCGGCTCATCCGCCCTCTCCTCCCCGTCCTTCGTGCGCAGGCTACGAGCCCGGCCGGCTCGGGGCGGGCGAAACGGGGGAACCGGGGAAAACGGGCGGACCGCCCGGCCGCGGGTCGGAGCCGTGCGAACGACCCGGACGAGCGGGTTTTGCCGCACGGTGTTTCCCCCGAGCGGGGCGGACTGCCACGATGTGGAGGTCCGAGGCATCCGATGCCTGGACGGGAGGTTGTGGTGGCAGAGGTGTTCTTGCGCCGGCTGACCCGTTGGCAGGCCGATCAACAACGGGAAAGCGTCGCGGATACATACGTCAAGTCCTACGGCGGGGATCCGTCGGGCCGCCCCGAATTCCTGCGGCGTTTCGCCGACCACATCCAACAACCCGGCTTCGAGATGGTCGTGGCGAACGGCGGCGGCGACGCCGCCGGTTGCGCCTACGGGTTCCCGCCGCGCGCGGCCAGTGGCTGGTGGACCGGACTGCACGGCGAACTGCCCGTGGAGATCGCGGAAGCGGCCGCGGCCGGGAAGGTGTTCGTGGTCGTCGACCTGATGGTCGTCCCGCAGCACCGCCGGCAGGGCCTGGCCGGGCGGATGCGGGAGAAGTTGCTCGCCGGCACCGACGCCGGCTTCGCCGCGGCCCGGGTGCCCCGGGACAACTCCGCCGCGGCCGCGTTCCGCTCCTGGGACTGGTCGATGCTCGGCGAGTGGCGACCGGATCCGGAGACCGCGCCCGCCGACGTCTGGGGCTGCCGGCTCCGCCCGTGAGGCGCGCCGCGCGGACCCGGTCGCGCCCGGCCGGCGTCAGTCGCCGAACCACTCGCGCAGGAGCCGGCCGGTGTGCCTGTCCGCCGGATAGAACGACTCGATCGACAACTCAGCGACGGTGATGTCCACCGCGGTGCCGAACGTGGCCACCGTGCTGACGAAGGACAACACCTCCCCGCCGTGCCGGATGCCCATCGCGATGGCCGGCGCGCCCGGGCCGGCGCCGGGCGGCGGCTCGTCGTCGAGGCCGCCGGGATAGCCGCTCACCTCGTCGTACAACTCCCGGGTCAGCGGATCGCCGGTGATCGCGACCTGGCGCCGCAGTCGGTGCAGCAGGTGCGCGCGCCACTGCGGCAGGTTGACGATCCGCGGTGCGAGCCCTCGCGGGTGCAGGCTGATCCGATAGGCGTTCAGCGGCTCGGTGAGCAGTTCGGGGGCGACACCCTCGACGAACATCGCGATACTCGGCGTCGCGTCGACGATGTTCCACGCCCGGTCCACGATCACCGCCGGGTACGGGCCGTGTCCGACCAGGATCTGCCGCAGCACGGCCGGCATCGGGTCCAGTTCCGGCGCGTCCAGGCGGCTCTCGTGGTACTCCGGCGCGTGCCCCGCGGCCAGCAGCATGCGGTTGCGCTCGCGCAGCGGCACGTCCAGATACTCGGCCAGCCGCAGCACCATGTCCCGGCTGGGCACCGCGCGACCGGTCTCGATGAAGCTCAGGTGGCGGGTGGACACCGCGACCTCCACGGACAGTTCCAACTGGCTCAGGCGCCGGTGCCGGCGCCAGTGCCGGATCAGCTCGCCGCCGGTGCGCCGGGCGGCGGGGCCGGCGGACCGATCGCCGGCGACGGTCGTGGATCCCGAACTCATGGGTCCCGACCGTACGCGGTGCGCCGCGAGTTCGGCGCGACGCGTGCGGTTCGGTCCGCCGGCCCCGCGCGACTCCCTCACCGGAGGGATGTGCGGGCCTTGCGCAGACCGAGGATCTGCACGTCGGCGAAGCCCAGGACGGCGACGGCCTGGAGCACGATCAGCGTGGTGCCGAGGGTGGTCGGATCGAGCAGGCCGGCGATTGCCATTCCCACGCTGTCCGCGAACCACACCAGGTTGAGGCCGATCACCGCGCGTACGGCGGTGCGGTGCGGCGCGTCGGAGCCGCCGATCCGCCAGACGCCCACCGCGTACAGGACCAGGAAGGCGCCGAGGCCGGCCAGGAACGCGGTGGGCAGACCGAGGGCGCCGTCGACGAGGGCGCAGCCGGCCAGGGCGGCGAGTCCGACGACGCCGGTGGCGATCGCGTCGAGCCGCAGCGCGAGCCGCAGCAGGCCGGTGTCACCGCGGACACGGCCGCCGGGCCCGCCGGTCGTGAACGTGGGGTTCAGGGACTGGGTGCTCATCGAGTCCTCCAGGGTCGTTTGCCGACACGACGACTGTGCCGGGCGGGGGGAGGGCGGTCGATTCCCTCGGAGGTAATGGCGGCGGGTCGACGGGCGTGGGGCGGGCCGTGGCGTGGGTGGTCCGAGGGATTTCCGGCGGATTCGAAAAGTGGGGTTCGGGGTGTCCGCTTCGGGAGCGGACGGGGCCGCTTCTTCCCTAAGCTGCACCCACACGACCAGGGGGAGACGGCCATGGCCGGCGGGGTGGTACGCAAGGCCTATGAGGCCGGCGCCGGATTCGCGGAGGGCCGCGCGCGGCGCCCGGAACCGGTGGGTCGACTGTCGCTGGAGTGGGTGCCGGGCGCGCTGCTCGTGGTGCTCGCCACCACCGGCGCGCTGGTGCTGCTCCGGGCGGGGCTGGATCCGGCGACGCCCGCCGCGCCCGCAGCGGATCCGGCCGCCTACGGGGCGGAGCCGACGCCGATGGACGCCGGCGGCGGGTCGTGGTCGGTGTGGGATCTGGTCGCGGTGTTGCTGCCGTGGGCCGTACCGCTGGTGATCGGCGGGATCGGGCTCACCGACAGTGTGTTCACCCACCGCCGGGGCGCGGTCGGCGGCGTGTTGACGATCGGCCTGGCCGGTGCCGCGCTGACCACCGCGCTCGACCCGATCGCGGCCCACTACGACGGTTCGCAGGCGCGTTGGCTGGGCTTCGTCTATCTGCTGCGGTTCGGCTTCGCGGTCCAGGTGCTGGTCGGTGTGGTGTTGTGGATCCACCTCGCGGTCCCGCGCCATCAGGCGCCGCTGAACGCCGCGTTCGCGGCGACGCTCGCGGCGGCGGTGCCGCTGCTGTTCGTGCTCGGTGGGCACGACGTGCTGGAGCCGATGTGGGAGTCGGGGGCCGGCCTGCAGACCTGGTTGCCGCTCGCCGCGTTCGGCTGGTTGCTGATCCTGCTGCCCACCGGCCGGATCCTGGTGCCGCCCGGGCGGGGCTGGCAGGAGACCGAGGCCGGGGCCCAGGGCGGGGTGTTCCTGCTCGGCCTGGCCGGGGTCGGGGTGGCCGCGGCGACCGTGGTGATGGGTGACGACGCGCCCAGGGTGTTCGGCCTGTGGCCGGTGGTCGCGCTGGCCGGCTGCCTGGTCGCGGCGGTGCTGACCTATCGGGTCGACGGCGTGCGCTCGGTGGCGGGCGCGCTGCTCGCGATGGCGGTCGGGCTGGCCGCCTTCCCGGCCGCGCTGTTCGCGTGGGACCGCACACAGGCCAATCCGGGCCTGGGCCTGGACGGACCGGGCGAATACGTGCCGTGGCTGCTCGGCCTCGCAGTCGCCGGTGTCGTGGGGGCGGTGGCGGCGCGCATGCTCGGGGCGTACGCGATCGGCCTCGCGGCGCTCGCCCTGGTCCTGGCCGAGTTCATCGGCCCGGCGGCCGGGTCCGGACACCAGCTGGCGGTGCGCTGTGCGGGTGCGGCGGCGATCGGCGTGGTGATCGGCGGTCTGCGGCCGGAGGCGGCGATCGCGGCGTTCGGACTCGGCGCCGCGTGCGGGCCGGTGTGGCCGGATCTGCAGGCCGCGTCGGCGGACTACGGCTGGGTGGAGTGGCTGACGAAGAAGCCCGGCGGGGTACCGCTGCCGCTGCTGGTGCTCGCGGCGATCGCGCTGCCGCTGGCGATGTTCGCCGGGATGCGCGGCACCCCCGCGCCCCCGCCGCGCGGTCCCGGTCCCGGGCCCGGCCCGGTGGGCGCCCCGGTGGGCGGCGGCGGACCGTGGGCGCCGAACGCCTATGCCGAATCGGCCCCGCAGCCGTATCTGCCGCAACAGCCGAGCGGCTACGGCCAACCGCACGTGCCGCAGGGCGGGTACGGCTCACCGCACGTGCCGCAGCCGCAGGGCGGGTACGGCCAACCGGCCGGGCCGGCACCGCAGTCGGGCGTCGACGCGAATCTCCCGCCGCGGCCCGGAGACGACACCCTGCACCACCCGCAGTCGCCGGGTCTGCCGAACCTGGGCCCGGGCCCGGTCCGCCGCGATCTGAACCGAACCGACGCGCCGGAAGCCTGACGAAGGCGGGGCTCGGCGGCCGGCGGGCCGCTCGTGGCGGTCGCCCACGAGCGCGCGCCCGGAGGCGGACAGACCCCGGCGGCCGGGCACGTGCGACTGCCGCAGGGCAAGCCGGCTCCGGCGGACGCCCGCGCGGGGTGGCGGCTTGGCAGGTTGGTTCCCGGTGCGGTGCGCGCATCGATGGGTCGTCCCCGTGCGGTGCCTGCGGTCGGGTCGCCCCGGGTGGTCGTCCCCGTGCGGTGCCCGCACTCGGGTCGCCCCGGGTGGTCGTCCCCGTGCGGTGCCCGCACTCGGGTCGCCCCGGGTGGTTGTTCCTTGCGGTGGCGGCGAGGCGGGTGATTCTCGGAGCGGCGCGCCTCGGGGCGCAACGAGTGGTCGTCCGCGAGGGGTGGCGGGCTTGGCGGGTGGTTCGCCGGCGCGGTGTGCGCGGTCGGTTCGCCCCGGGCGGTCGTCCCTGCGTGGTGGCCGGTGCGGTGTGCGCGCTCGGTTCGCCCCTGGCGGCCGGGGGCGCGGGGTGGTCGGTGTGGCGGGTGTGTCCGGCGTGGTGGCGCGGTCGGGTCGCCCCGGACGGTCGTCCCTGCGTGGCCGGTGTGGTGTGCGTGTCGGGTCGCCCCGGCGGTCGGGGACGTGGGGTGGTCGGTGTGGTGTGCGTGTCGGGTCGCCCCGGGTGGTCGGCTGCCTGTCCGGCAGGCGGGTGGGGTCCCGGGGTTGTCGGGGGTCAGGTCCAGAGGTCGACGATGCGTACGCCCACGTCGTTCAGGAGGCGGCGCAGCAGTGGCAGCGAGAGGCCGATCACGTTGCCCGGGTCGCCGTCGATGCCGTCCACGAACGGCGACGCGTAGCCGTCGAGGGTGAACGCGCCCGCGACATGCAGCGGCTCGCCGGTCGCGATGTAGGCGGCCACCTCCGCGTCGGAGGGGGTGCCGAAGCGCACCGTGGTGGCCGCCACCTCGGAGACCCGCAGGCCGGTGCGGCGGTCGATCACGCAGTGCCCCGTGAGCAGCACACCCGTGCGCCCGCGCATGGACCGCCAGCGCACCAGCGCCTCGGCGGCGTCGGCGGGCTTGCCGAGCGCCTTTCCGTCGAGTTCGAGCACCGAGTCGCAGCCGACGACCAGTTCGTCGCCGGTCAGCCCGGCGGCGACCGCGTCGGCCTTGGCCTCGGCGAGCAGCAGCGCGAGTTCGCGCGGGGAGCCGGCGGCGAGGGCGTCCTCGTCGACGCCGCTGACCACGACCTTGGGGTCGAGCCCGGCGTCGCGCAGCAGCTTCAGGCGCGCGGGGGAGGCCGAGGCGAGCACGAGGGAGCGGGAAGGGGAGCGGTCGGTCATGGCGCCAACGTACCGGGCGCCGAGGTGTCGGGCGGCAGGAATCGGGGCGCAGGTATCGGGCGGCGGCGGACACCGGGCGGTGTCCGCCGCCGCCCGATCACAGTGCGAGCAGGGCCAGGCCGAGGATCAGCACCACGGGCAGGATCCACATGGCGCGCCGCAGCTGGGCCACGGCGCGCCGGGTTTCCTCGGAGAACTCGTCACGGTTGGGCATTCGTCCATCGTGGGGCGCCGCCCCGGTCCGATCCTGAGTACGAGTACTCAAGTCGGGTCGTGCGATTTACCGACGGTCGATCGCCGGTGCGCCCTCGGCGGTGCGTGATCCGAGCGCTCGGCCGGTCAGGACGGCCAGGCGCTCGCCTGCCAGGCGCCCGGGCCCGGCCGCAGCGGTCGGCGCACCAGACGCGCCGGGTCGTTCCACTGCGACGGGGCCGCCGGCGCCGGCGCGGGTGCGCCGCCGCCGCTCGCCTTGGCCGCCACGACGGTGACGATCACCGCCAACTCCTCCGGGGTGGGTTCACCCCGCACCACCTTGATCATGGGGACCTCCGGGTCCTGGCCGGGCTAGAGCGGGATGTTGCCGTGCTTCTTCGGCGGCAGCGTCTCGCGCTTGCCGCGCAGCGCCCGCAGCGCCTTGACCACGTGGGCCCGGGTGGACGAGGGCCGGATGACCGCGTCCACGTAGCCGCGCTCGGCGGCCACGTACGGGTTGCACAGCGTGTCCTCGTACTCCTGGATCAGCCGCGCGCGGGTCTCCTCGGGGTCGTCCGAGGCGGCGATCGTGCGCCGGTGCAGGATGTTGGCCGCGCCCTGCGCGCCCATCACCGCGATCTGCGCGGTCGGCCAGGCGAGGTTGACGTCGGCGCCCAGGTGCTTGGAGCCCATCACGTCGTAGGCGCCGCCGTACGCCTTGCGGGTGATGATCGTGACCAGCGGCACGGTGGCCTCGGCGTAGGCGTAGATCAGCTTCGCGCCGCGGCGGATGATGCCGTTCCACTCCTGGTCGGTGCCCGGAAGGAAGCCCGGGACGTCGACGAAGGTGAGCACCGGGACGTTGAACGCGTCGCAGGTGCGCACGAACCGGGCGGCCTTCTCCGACGCGTCGATGTCGAGCGTGCCGGCGAACTGCATCGGCTGGTTGGCCACGATGCCCACGGAGCGGCCCTCGACCCGGCCGAAGCCGACCACGATGTTGGGCGCGAACAGCGGCTGGACCTCCAGGAAGTCCGCGTCGTCCAGGACGTGCTCGATCACCGTGTGGATGTCGTACGGCTGGTTCGCCGAGTCCGGGATCAGCGTGTCGAGGTCACGGTCGTAGTCCGTGGTCTCGAGGTCGGCCTCCTCGTCGAAGGACGGGGCCGGCTCCAGGTTGTTGCTCGGCAGGTAGGACAGCAGGCCCTTGACGTAGTCGAGCGCGTCCTTCTCGTCGGCGCCCATGTAGTGCGCGTTGCCCGACTTGCTGTTGTGCGTGCGCGCGCCGCCCAGGTCCTCCATCGTGACGTCCTCGCCGGTGACCGTCTTGATCACGTCGGGGCCGGTGATGAACATCTGCGAGGTCTGGTCGACCATCACCACGAAGTCGGTGAGCGCGGGGGAGTACACGTGGCCGCCCGCGGCGGCGCCCATGATCAGCGAGATCTGCGGGATCACCCCGGAGGCGACCACGTTGCGCCGGAAGATCTCGCCGTACAGGCCGAGCGAGACCACACCCTCCTGGATGCGCGCGCCGCCGCCCTCGTTGATGCCCACCAGCGGGACGCCGGTCTTGATCGCGAGGTCCTGGACCTTGACGATCTTCTCGCCGTACACCTCGCCGAGGCTGCCGCCGAAGACGGTGACGTCCTGGGAGAACACGCACACCTGGCGGCCGTCGACGGTGCCGGAGCCGGTCACCACGCCGTCGCCGTAGGGGCGGTTGGCCTCCAGGCCGAAGTTGGTGGAGCGGTGCCGCGCGAACTCGTCGAGCTCGACGAAGGAGCCCTCGTCGAGCAGGTATTCGATCCGCTCGCGGGCGGTCATCTTGCCCTTGGCGTGCTGCTTCTCGACTGCTCGGGCGCTTCCCGCGTGCACCGCCTCGTCGATCCGGCGCTCGAGATCGGCCAGCTTTCCGGCGGTGGTGTGGATGTCGGGATCGCCCTGTACTGGGTCCATCGTGCTGACTCCTGTCACGTCGAACGGCGGCGATCGGTAGCGTAGCCGCGCCACGCCGGCGACCATCACCGCCCTGCCCCGCAGTGCCTTCTAGGGTGATCGAATGGACTCTCCTTACAAGGATCTCGACCGCCCTCCACTGCGTGAGGCGGCCCTGCGTCGGGCCCTGTTGGTACCGGGCGGCCTGTGGCGCGAGCTGGACGTGCTGCCCGAGACCGGCTCGACCAACGCCGACCTGGCCAACCGGGCCGACGAGGCCGAGGGGCTGGTACTGGTCGCCGAATCGCAGGTGGCGGGCCGGGGCCGGCTGGACCGGCGGTGGACCGCGCCGCCGCGCTCGGGGCTGGCGGTGTCGATGACGCTGGCGCCGAACGAGGTCCCGGTCGCGCGCTGGGGCTGGCTGCCGCTGCTCGCCGGGGTGGCCGCCGCGTCGGCGGTGTCCCGGTTCACCGGGGTCGAGGTGCGGCTGAAGTGGCCGAACGACCTGCTGGTGGGCGAGCGCAAGCTGGCCGGGATCCTGGCCGAGCGGGCCGGGTCGAGCGTGGTCCTGGGCATCGGGCTGAACGTTTCGCTGCACGAGGAGGAGCTGCCGGTACCGACCGCGACCTCGCTGCTCCTGGCCGGCGCCGAGAGCACCGACCGGGACCCGATCCTGCGGGCGCTGCTGCGCGAGGTGGAGGAGTGGTACACCCGCTGGCGGCTGGCGGGCGGGGATGCGCAGGCGTGCGGGTTGGCGACCGCGTACACCGACGCGTGCGCCACCATCGGGCGGCGGGTCCGGGTCGAGTTGCCGGCCAAGCCGACACTGGAGGGGACGGCGACGGGGATCGACGACGAGGGTCGGCTTCTGGTCGCCGGGCCGGAGGGGCAGGTGGCGGTGGGCGCGGGGGACGTGGTGCACGTTCGCCCTGCGGGCTGAGGGGTTTTGTTCCCACCCGCCCACCCGTTGCGTCATGTGGCACAGGCTGCGGACTTACTGCTGGGGGTGAGTCCGAAGTGGCCTCGTGGCCGAGTGTCCTGAGTGCCGGGGGCTCGGGTTTGTGGGGTCGGTGTCGCGATGGCCCCGGGGTGGGGTCAGGTCGGTTTGCGCCAGACGGAGATGTGTTTGGTGGAGTCCTGGGTGAAGGGGGCTCCGTGCCAGTCGGCGACGCGGCGCTCCAGGGTGAGGCCGGCGATGCGGGCCATCAGGTCGAGTTCGGCCGGCCACGCGTATCGGTGCCGGGAGTGGTCTCGGCGGTAGCGGCCGTCCTCGCCGTCGCGGGTGAGGTGGTGTGAGACGAGGATCTGCTCGACCAGGTCGAAGGTGTCGAAGCCGAGGTGTCGCTCGGAGACGTCGAACGGCACCGCGACCTGGCCGGGTGGCAGGAAGCGCAGCGGCGGTACGCCCAACTCGATGACGAATCGGCCGCCGGGCCGCAGGTGTCGCGCGGCGTTGCGGAAACACTCGACCTGCTCGTCCTGGGTGAGCAGGTTCGTGATGGTGTTGTAGACGAGGTAGACCAGGGTGAACTCGCCGGGGACGACGGTGTCGGCCATGTCCCCGATGACCACCGGGAGCGTGTCCTCGTCGATCCTGCGCCGCAGGACCGCCGCCATGTGCTCGGACAGTTCGATGCCCACCACCGGGACGCCGCGTTCGCGCAGCGGGACGCCCACGCGTCCGGTTCCGATGGCGAACTCCAGGGCCGGGCCGGTCCCCGCCAGTTCGGCGAGGAAGGCGAGGGTCGGTTCGAGAACGGCGGCCGAGGTCATCTCGGTCTCCTCGGCGTCGTAGCGCTCGGCGGCCGCCCGGCTCCATGGTTCGCTGCTCGTCACAGACGGCCACTCTGCCGAGTGCCGGCGCGGGCTGTCGACGCATTTACGTCGGCGAACGGCATGCCTCCGCCCCTCCCGCCCGGGAGAACCGCACAATCGGGGATGACCCCCAGGAGGCCCGGTGTTCACAACCACAGCCGAGGTCGACGACGACATTCTCTTCGTCGTGCGCCCGCACTGGATGCACCTCGTCCGCCCCGTCCTGGCCCTGTTCGGCACGGTCGCCGTCACCGGCTTCCTCGCCGCGCTCACGCCCCCCGACTCGACCTGGATCCAGGCCGCCGTGCTCCTGGCCGGCCTGGCGGTCCTGGTGCGCTGGAGCGTCGCGCCGTGGCTGGCCTGGCTGGGCACGATGTACTCGGTCGCCGCCGACCGACTGACCGTGCGCACCGGCGCGCTGACCCGGGAGATCCGGGTGGTGCCGTTCGCGCGCGTGGCCGACGTGCTGATCGAGCACGAGTCGTTCGTGGACCGGATGCTCGGCGCCGGCACCATCGCCCTGGTGCCCGTCGACGACCGGGAACGCCTGGAACTGCCCGCTCTGCCGCACGTGGTGCGCCTGCAAAGTGAGCTGCTCGTGCTCGTCGAGCGGGCCGCCGCCGGGCGGAAGAAGCACGTGGGACCGCCCGACCCCGAACCTTTGTGACCCCCGACACGTAGTGTGGCTCCGACGAGACCATCCTTCGCACACCCGGTGGAGCCACATGCCCGAGGAACGGACCCGCGTGGAGCCCGGCGCGGGCGCCGGGGCCGACGCGGTCGATCAACCCGCCCTGCCCGACCTGTCCGACATCGAGGCGGTCAACAACACGATCGCCGACGTCGAGCAGGTCGTCCTGGGCGCGCCCCGGCGCTACACCTCCGGTCAGGTCGCGGACCTGGTCGGAGTGCCCCTCGACGAGGCCCGCCGGTTGTGGCGCGGCCTGGGCTTCGCCGACTTCGGCCCGGCCCGCGCGTTCACCGACGCCGATGTCGCGGCCCTCAAGCACCTGCGCGAGCTGACCGAGTCGGGGCTGCTGCCGGCCACCGTCGCGGCGCAGTTCGTCCGCTCCGTGGGCCAGACCATGGCCCGGTTCGCCGAATGGCAGACCGAGGCGTGGGTGGAATACATCGGCAACGAGCTGACGGGCAGCCGCTCCGAGCAGGTGGTCACCACTGCCGGCGACGTGATGCTCGAACTCGAACCGCTGGTCATCTACGCCTGGCGCCGGCACCTGGCCGCGGCCAGTTCGCGGGCCATGCAGGGGCTCACCGACCAGCAGACGGTGGGCCAGTCGCTCGCCGTCGGCTTCGCCGACCTGGTCGGCTTCACCCGGTTGTCGCGCAACCTGGAGGAGGCCGAGTTGGGTCGCCTCGTCCAGACCTTCGAGGACACCGCCGTCGACGTGATCGCCGAGCAGGGCGGGCGCCTGGTCAAGACGCTGGGCGACGAGGTGCTGTTCGTGACCTTCTCGCCGGACTCGGCGGTGGAACTCGGGCTGCGGCTGGTCGAGGCGATGGCCGAGGAGGAGATCCTGCCCGCGCTGCGGGTGGGCATCGCGTACGGCCACGTGTTGTCCCGGATGGGCGACGTGTTCGGGACCACGGTGAACCTGGCCAGTCGGCTGACCGCGCTCAGTCCCAAGGACGCGGTGGTGGTCGACCGGGAGTTGGCCGCCGCCCTCGAAGGTGACAACCGCTATGAGCTGCATCCGATGTGGCGGCGTCCGGTGCGGGGTCTGGGGCTGGTCGAACCCTGGACGGTGTGCCGCCCGGGCACGCCGATACCGCAGTGACTCCCGTACCGCGGTGACTCCCGATCCGCTCGACCCGCCCGGCGTGCGCGCCGGCGGCTCGGCGGGTCAGCCGAACGCCTCGCGCAGCGACCGCAGTCCGGGGCGCAGCACCGCGTGTTCGAGCTCGCGCAGCAGCGGAAGCTGTTCGGCGGGTGTGCTCTCGAACCGTACCGACCAGACGACCAGGCACATCGTGCCGCCGGCGATAGATTCGAGCGCGAGCCGGCCGGACAGCGGCAGGCCGTCGAGCGTGCGATAGCGGTAGGAGTGCCCTGCCGCGTCGTGCTCGACCAGTCGTTCGCGGACGGTCGTACCATCGGGTGTACGCAGCCGCCGCTCGTCTCCGGTGTGCTCCTCGACCGGCCACGGATGCCACGTGGACGGGTCCTCGAAGTCTCCTACCGCCTCCCAGATCCGGGCGGCCGGTACGTCGATCGCGGCGATGACGGAAAGCGTGGGCACGCGTGGCTCCTTCGGACTGTGCCCGCGACCGTACCCTTTCGGCCGAGATCGCGGGAGTCTTCCACGGTCTCTTCACAACCTCGCGCCCTCGCGGGCCGCGGTTTGCCACAGCCCGGACACGGGCCGGACACGGGGCGTTGCGGAGCCGGGCCACAGGAGTAATGTGCGCAGGACGCGAAGCCGGGGTATACAAGCGCTTCGCTCGGTCCGGCGCGAGCCCGGCGGCTCGCGCGGGCACTCGGCGGACGCACGGGAGCTGTCTGGGGCCCAATCAGGAACACACGCGAACAGCGACCCGTCGAGGTGACGGCATGACGCGGGTGCACGTTGCCGTTAATCGGGCAATATATGACATATCCTCTGGTCTCGGTACCGGCGGATTGGGGGTGAGAACCGTAGCTTCGCGACCCGATTCGAGCACTCCCGGAACCGACGGTTCGGGCGGCCCTGCCGACCACCTGCCCGGCATGCCCGGCGACACGTGTCCGGAACCCGCCGCGCTGGTCGAGGGACCCGACGCCGCCCGTCGACTGCACGCGATCATCCACCTGGCCAAGACGCTCGCCACGACCCACCACTTCTCCGAGGTGGTCCGCGTCTCGGCGGCCCAGGCACGCCTGGCGATGGGCGCCGCGCACGCCTCCATCTCGGTCTGGGAGCGGGACACCGGCCAGTTGCGCGTGCTGGTCAACGACGGCGAGCTGGCCGAGGGCGAGGAGCCGCTGCCGGCGGCGGAGACGTACCCCGTCACCGACTTCCCCGACATCATCGAGTCGGAGGGCTGGCCCACCACGTGGTCGCGGTGCGTGGACGACCCGGAGCACACGCGCGACCCCGAGCGGGTCGCGGCGATGCTGCGCCGGGGGCGGCACGACTGCATGGTCGCGCCGATCATGGTCGAGGGCCGGGTGTGGGGCGAGCTGTATCTGGCCCGGCGGGCCGACCAGCCGCGCTTCGAGCCGGTGGACGCCGAGTTCGCGGGTGTCCTGGCCGCGCAGATCTCCGCCGGCCTGGCCCAGGCGGAACACTTCGAGCGGATCGAGAAGCTGGCCTTCACCGACCCGCTGACCGGTCTGGCCAACCGCCGCGCGATCGACGCCCGGCTGGACGAGGCGATGGCCCGGCACTACCGGGACGGCGTGGTGGTCAGCCTGATCGTCTGCGACGTCAACGGCCTCAAGCGGCTCAACGACGAACGCGGGCACGATGTCGGCGACCGCCTCCTGGAGCGCTTCGCCGACCAACTCTCGGCGTGCGGCGCGATGTTGCCGGGGGCCACCGCCGCGCGGCTCGGCGGCGACGAGTTCTGCGTACTGGTCGAGGGCTATCCGCCCGACGACGTGGTCGCGGTCGCCGAGGAACTGTGCCGACGGGCGCTGCGCATGCACAACGGCGAGGGCGTGGCCTGCGGCGTCGCCTCCACCGGCGACCCGGTGGGCCCGGTGACCAGCGCGGACCGGCTCTTCCGACTCGCCGACGCGGCGCAGTACCGGGCCAAGGGCTCGCGCTCGACCCGCCCGGTGGTCGCCGGGCGCGGTCAGCAGCCCGACCTGACCCTGTCCCTGGCCCGCGAGGCGCAGGACGAGGCCGGGGCCGAGGGCCCCGGCCCGCACCGCGACCGCCGCCGGTTCCGCGGCGCGCTGCACAACGCCGAGCCGGGCCGGCTGCTGGCCGCGGTGCTCGCGGTCCTGGACGAGCGCGAGCCGAAGAGCGTGCACCGGGCGGACACGCTTGGCCGCCTGGAGATCGTCGCCGACACCTTCGCCCGGATGCTGGACGGCGTGGCGTGGTGGGTGTCGTACCTGCCGCCCGGCGGCCGGGTGTTGCGCACGGTGCGCTACTCGATCCACCGGCTGACCGGTGTGCAGAGCGAGGCCGGGCCGCGCTACGACGCGGTGACCGCCGAATACGACCTGGCGCACTATCCGGCCACCGCCGACGCGGTCCAGGGCGGCGGGTTCGTCGCCGAACTCGGCGATCCGGGCACCGACCCGGCCGAGGAGGACCTGCTCCTGGTCGGCGGCTACAAGGCGATGGTCGCGGCGGGCGGGACCAACGCGGCGGGCGGCTGGCTGGTGGAGATCTACGCCGACGACCTGAGCCTGAGCGTGACCGGGCTCGCCCCGGTGCTGCGCGCGCTGGTCGCGGTGGCGCTGACCGGGGGCGCGTCGCTGCCGGACTGACACCGGGGCGGTCCGAGTGCTCGGACGCTCGTGGTCGACGGGGCGGGCGGGGCGCTCAGGCGGTGCCGGCGGGTTCGGACACCGTGATCCGATCCGGGAGGCTGTACACGTTCGCCGAGCGGCCGCGCAGGAAGCCGACCAGGGTCACCCCGGCGTCCGCGGCCAGGTCCACCGCCAGACCCGACGGCGCGGACACCGCGGCCATCACCGGCACCCCCGCCATCGCGGCCTTTTGGGTCAGCTCGAACGAGGCCCGCCCGCTGACCATCAGCACGTGTCCGGCCAGCGGCAGCCGCCCCTCGCGCAGCGCCCACCCCACCACCTTGTCCACCGCGTTGTGCCGGCCCACGTCCTCGCGTACGCACACCATCTCGCCGGCGGCGGTGAACAGCCCCGCCGCGTGCAGGCCGCCGGTACTGGCGAACACCTTCTGCGCCGCGCGCAGCCGATCGGGCAGCGCGTACAGCACCTCCGCGTCCACCCGCACCTCGTCCGCGCGCACGTCGAAGCGCGACATCCGGCGCAATCCCTCGATGCCGGTGCTGCCGCAGATCCCGCACGCGCTCGACGTCCACACCCCGCGCATCAGGCCCGGATCCGGGGCCGGCACGTGCGGCGCGAGTGCCGCGTCCACCACGTTGTACGTGTTGCGGCCCTCGTCGTCGGTGCCCGCGCAGTAGCGCATCGCGGCCAGGTCCTCGGCCGCGCCGACCACCCCCTCGGCCGCCAGGAACCCGGCGACCAGGTCGAAGTCGTCGCCCGGGGTGCGCATCGTCACCGTGACGGTGCGCCCGCCGAGCCGGATGTCGAGCGGTTCCTCGGCGACGAGCGTGTCGATGCGCGGTACGGGGGGCGCGTCGCCGCCCAGCCGTACGACCTTGTGGCGAGAGGTGACCCGACCCACGGCACTGCCTTTCGCTGGTGCGTTCCCGACGGTGTTTCCTTCAGGCACGGTAGCCGCCCTGGTGTTGTCGCGATCCATGCACATAATGTTCGAGTGAATAACGATCTGCACAGCGCCCCCGAAGCAGCTCCCGCCACCGTCCTGATCGGCGAGGCCGGGATGTCCCCGAGGGACGTCCTCGCGGTCGCCCGCGCCGGCGCACGCGTCGAACTCGCCGAAAGCGCGATCAAGGCGATGACCGGCTCCCGGGCCGTCGTCGAAGGACTCGCCGCGCGCACCGAACCCGTCTACGGGGTGTCCACCGGCTTCGGCGCGCTCGCCGTCCGGCACATCAGCCCCGAACTGCGTACGCGCCTGCAACACTCGCTGGTCCGCTCGCACGCCGCCGGGATGGGCCCGCGCGTCGAGGACGAGGTGGTCCGCGCGCTGATGCTGCTCCGGCTCAAGACGCTGTGCTCGGGTCGCACGGGCGTGCGGCCGGTCGTCGCGCGCACCATGGCCGCGTTGCTGAACGCCGGCATCACGCCGGTGGTCCGCGAATTCGGCTCGCTCGGGTGCAGCGGGGACCTGGCGCCGCTCGCGCACTGCGCCCTCGTGCTCACCGGCGAGGGCGAGGCGGCCGGCCCCGACGGCGAGGTGCGCCCCGCCGCCGAACTGCTCGCCGTTGCCGGGATCGAGCCGATCGAGCTCAAGGAGAAGGAGGGTCTGGCGCTGATCAACGGCACCGACGGCATGCTCGGCATGTTGTTGATGGCCGGCGCCGACCTGGCCCGACTGTTCACCACCGCCGACATCACCGCCGCGATGACGATGGAGGCGCTGCTCGGCACCTCGCGCGTGCTCGACCCGGCGCTGCACGCCATCCGCCCGCACCCGGGCCAGGCGGCCAGCGCGGCCAACATGCTGCGGGTGCTCCAGGGCTCGGCGCTGACCGGGCACCACCAGGACGCGGCGCCGCGCGTGCAGGACGCGTACTCGGTGCGCTGCGCCCCGCAGGTGGCCGGCGCCGGCCGGGACACGCTGGCCCACGCGCTGCTGGTCGCCGACCGCGAACTGGCCGCCGCCGTGGACAACCCGGTGATCCTGGAGGACGGCCGGATCGAGTCCAACGGGAACTTCCACGGCGCCCCCGTCGGCTACGTGCTCGACTTCCTCGCCGTCGCGGTCGCCGACCTCGGTTCGATCGCCGAGCGCCGCACCGACCGGCTGCTCGACCCGTCCCGCTCGCACGGCCTGCCCGCGTTCCTCGCCGACGACCCGGGTGTCGACTCCGGCCTGATGATCGCGCAGTACACCCAGGCCGCGCTGGTCTCCGAGTGCAAGCGCCTGGCGGTGCCCGCCTCCGCCGACTCCATCCCCAGCTCGGCGATGCAGGAGGACCACGTCTCGATGGGCTGGAGCGCGGCCCGGAAGCTGCGCCGCGCGATCGACAACCTGAACCGCGTCCTGGCGATCGAGCTGACCACCGCCGCCCGGGCACTGGACATGCGGGTGGCCGCCGGGGCCGGTGCGCCCGCGCCCGCGACCGCCGCGGTGGTGGCCGCACTGCGGGCGAGCGGCGGCCAGGGAGTGGGCCCGGACCGCTTCCTGGCACCGGATCTGGAGGCCGCCGACGCCTTCGTCCGCGCGGGCGGTGTGATCGAGGCCGCCCGCTCGGTGGCCGGCGAACTGAACTGATTCCCCATCAGATCAGGCAGGATGACCTGATACCGCGGCCGGGACCCACGCAGGTCCCCGGCCGCGGCATCGGCGCGGACCGCGATCGGCCCGCGTCGGCCCGGGTCCGCGGCGGCACTCGGGCGACGTGCGAACAGCGAGGAGACATGCCGGTGGCCGACGACGACGCGAGCCCTTCCGCCCGCCTGCTCGCCCTGTTCGAGCGCCACCGGCTCACCCCCACCCAGCGCCGGATCGCGCACTGCCTGGTCCGGCACGCGGGCGAGGCGGTGTTCCTCTCCAGCGTCGAGGTGGCCCAACTCGCCGGGGTCAGCCAGCCGTCGGTGACCCGGTTCGCGGTCGCGCTCGGCTTCGACGGATACCCGGCGCTGCGCCGGCACCTGCGCGAGTTGGGCCTGCCGACCACGCCCGAGTCGGCCACCGAGGTGGACCGCAACGAGTACGTCGGCGCCGTGCACGCCGAGATCGCCAACCTGGCCCGGCTCGCGGACCAGCTCGCCGACCCGGGCCCGATCGCGCGCGCGGCCGAACTGCTCGCGCCCTCGCGGCCGTTGGTGGTGCTCGGGCTGCGCACCGGGATGGCGCCGGCGCGCGGCTTCGGCTACTTCGCCGCCAAGGTGCTGCCCGAGGTCCGGGTCCTGGACGAGGGCGGCTCGCTGCTCGTGGACCGGCTCGACCAGGCCCGCGCGGCGGGCGCCACGGGCCTGCTGTGCTTCGCGCTGCCGCGCTATCCGAGGGAGTTGGGCGAGGGCCTGCGGGTCGCGCGCGACCTCGGCCTGCGCATCGTGACGGTCACCGACAGCCCGTTCGCCCCGGCGGCGGCCCTGTCCGACGCGGTCCTGATCGCGGGCGTCGGCTCGCAGTTGGTCTTCGACTCGTACGGCGCCCCGATCCTGATGGGCCAAATCCTCCTGCAGGCCATGTGCGACATCGAACCCACCCGAACCCAGGCCAGACTGGAGGACTTCGAACGCCAAGCCGGCGAGCGGGGCCTGTTCACAACGTGAGCGGCGGCCCCGCGCACGAGAGCGACGGGCGCCTGCTCGACATGCGGAATCATTCATCCCATGGCAACCGAGAGCTTCCCTCCCCCGTCCGGAACCAGGGATTTCCTCGCAGCCGAATTCGAAGCCCGCGAACGGGCGTTCGCCACGGTTCGAGACGTCTTTGCTCGGTTTGGCTTCCAGCCGCTGCAGACTCCCGTGTTCGAACGGCTCGAAGTCCTGACGGGCAAGTATGGCGACGAGGGCGACAAGCTTGTCTTCAAGATCCTTCGGCGTGGGGAGCACGAAGCGACCGGGGAGGCGGATCTGGCGCTGCGCTATGACCACACGGTCCCTCTCGCGCGGGTGGTGGCAGCGTACGGGAGCCGGCTTCCGACGCCGTACAAGCGGTACGCACTGGCGCCTGTATGGCGCGCCGATCGCCCGGGCAAGGGTCGCTTTCGGGAGTTTGTGCAATGTGACCTGGACGTTGTGGGTAGCGCGTCCCCGCTGGCCGACGCCGAGGTCGTGTCCGCCCTGTATGCAGCGCTGGACGCACTCGGCGTTCCCGGGTTCCGCTTCATGGTCAACAGCCGCAAGGTCCTCATGGGGCTGTTGGAGGTGTATGGGGTGCCGGCCGACGCCGGCGGAGGCGTGCTGATCACGCTGGACAAACTCGACAAGCTCCGCCCGGAAGCGGTCATACGGGAACTGGTCGAAGGCCGAGGCCAGTTCGAAGCAACCGCGAGCAGCCTGGTTGCCGACCTCACGGCGCCCGACTCGATCACACGCATTCGCAAGGAGTTGACGAACAGTTCGATCGGACAGGAAGGGTTGGCCGAGATCGATCGGCTCCTGGATCTGCTGTCCGCCACGGTCCCGCGCGAGCGCATCGCCTTTGTGCCGAGCCTGGTTCGGGGTCTCGACTACTACACGGGTGTCATCTACGAGGTGACGGCGCCGGGCATGCCCGGGTCGATCGCCTCGGGCGGACGGTACGACGGCCTCATCGGGCGCATGTCCGGCGGTGCCGAAACTCCCGCTTGTGGTGGGTCGTTGGGAATCGAACGCATCCTTCCCTTGCTGACATCGGCCGGCGAGAAGCCTGCTTCCGCGCTGGACGTCGCGGTGACCGTGCTCGGAGACGACCACGCCGACGAAGCGTTTCGGATGGCTGCCGCAGTCCGTCGCGCCGGGCTGCGTACGGGCGTCTACATGGGTTCGAGTAGCAAGCTCGCCCGGCAGTTGAAATGGGCGGCGGCCGAAGGCGCGCGGTTCTGTCTGATCTACGGCGACCGCGAACGAGACGCCGGTGAGGTGATCGTTCGCGACATGACGACCGGCGAGCAAACGACGCACCCGGTCGACCAGGTCGCCGGGTCTTTCGCCGAATAGTCGAACACGGCACAGCCGCGCCCGCGTTCTCCGAGGGCGCGGCTGCCGACTGACGTGGAACTGCTTCGGGCGGCACGGCGGTTGATGCGGGTGGACCAGTTCGGACGCGGTGGGGGCAAGGTTACGATCGCGGTGCCGTCGGAGCGGCGTGTGTCGCCTGCGGGTATCGCGTGGGGCCCTGCGAGAGCGGAGACGTGATGGGCGCGGAGGGGCGGTGGGCGCGTCCGGGTGGTGGCGCATCAGGCGCAATCGCGACCGGTCGATGACGAGTCCCGGGGATGCGGCCTTCGAGCTGCGCAAGGGCTGGAATCGGGCCACCGTGCTGGTCTGCGTGTTCGATGTGGGCTTGGCCGGTGCCGGGTTTCTGGTGCCCGGCTGGGGTGTGGCCGTCGTTCTGTGGGTGATGGCCGCTACCGGGCTGCCGGTGGCGGCCAGCGCGATACGCGGCAACTGGTTCTTTCGCGCCGACGCCGAGGGACCTGTGATCCGTTCCACGACGATCCGCGGTGATCATCGAGTGCGTCTGCCATGGAACCGGGTCGACGCGATAGTCGTCTGGAAGATGAATCACAACACGTGGATAGGCGTCATCCCCCGCCCCGATGCGGTGCCGAGAGGCGCGGGCCCGACGTGGCTGCGTCGCGTTGGACGGTGGGTGGCCGGGGATGCCGCCGAGATGTGCACCCTGGTGCATGGAGTCCGCCTCGATCTGCCTCAACTGGCGCAACTGCTGGATGAGTTTGCTCCGCATGTCGCCCTCGTCGACCAGAGTGGACGGCGGACGGTGGTCCATCGACGGGGCTTCGACGAAGACCCGCTCGGGTAGACGGACGCAGCGGCGCGCAGCGCACAGGTGGCCAATCGCCGGCCACCCCTCAGCCACGATCCGTTGCCGCGCCGCACAGGCTGTGCTTCGCGCTGCCGCGCTGCCCGAGGGAGTTGGGCGAGGACCTGCGGGTCGGCATCGGCTCGCAACTGGTCTTCGACTCGTACGGCGCCCCGATCCTGATGGGCCGGATCCTCCCGCAGGCCATGTGCGACATCGAATCGACCCGCACCCGGGCCAGGCTGAAGGACTTCGAACGCCAATCCGGCGACCGCAGCCTGTTCACGACCTGGGGCCGGCCCCCTGTCGACACGACCGTCCGCACGCGCCCAAGAGGCGGGACGTCCCGTCATCTCCCCACGGCAGGATCCGGATGGGAAGGAGCTTTCCGGAGTGCAGGCGGGAGCACCGATTGTGGGAAATGGCCCGGCCGACTCAGGGATTGCCGGTCATTCGGAACGGCCTTGCCAGGCCCCGGGGCTCCAGGTCGAAGCGGCACCACACCGTCTTGCCGCCGATGCCCAGTGGGCCCCAGGACATGAAGTCCGATGTCGCTTCGACCATCCGCAGGCCGCGCAGCGAGTCGCCGATCCGGTGCGGGACCGACAGCGACGGCTGCAACACCCGTCGGTCGGGCATCACGGGTGGTCGCGGGTCCGAGTCCCGGACCTCGATTGCCATCGCCCGCTTCGGCCAGAACAGCAGGCGGACCGTGAACGTACGTCCCAGCCACGTCAGTTGATCCGGCATCATCGCGTGCAGAACCGCGTTGGTGGCCAACTCGGAGGCGCAGAGTGTGGCTTCGTCGGTCAGTTCGAGCAGGTTCCAATCGGCCATGGCCGCCCACGTCAACGCTCGTGCCTGCGCCACCGCAGCCGGGTGTGACTCCCACGTACGTTCTCGGACCCATACGGGGTCCCACCCCGGACCGGCGAGCACCGCTCCGAGCCAACGTTCACCCGGACTCAGCCGCCCATCCGCCTCCGACCATTGGGAGTTGGATGCGGAGTCCCGCTCCCGCTCGTCACGCCCAACCCGCGTGACCACGTGGCGTAGGCCGGTCCGCCCTGTGTGCCCTTTGCTCATGTGTAGATCGTGGCAACGAGTCCGGGACGACGAAACTATGCAAAAGGATCACAGAGGGACGTCTTACGCGGTAGGAACGTCCCTTGAAACGTCCTGGAGGAGTCCTATGGAGAACGAGCGGCTACAGGCAACGATGGCGGGGCGGGGGATCGACGCGCGAGCCCTGGCCAACCGAGTGGGAGTGGACGTCAAGACGGTGGAACGGTGGGTGAGAGGTCGTGTACCACGCCAACGACTTGCCGTCTGCGCCGCTGAAGTATTAGAGGAGGACGCAGTGTTTCTCTGGCCGAGCCTGCATCGAGGGCGCGCGGCGCGCGCCGTCTCTCCGGAGGTGGTAGCGGTCTATGGGCAACGTGCGGAAGTGTCACCCGCCATGTGGCGATCGTTCTTCGAGCAAGCCGAGAACAACATCGACATCCTCGTGTACGCAGGTAACCACCTGCACGAGTCCATCCCAGGGTTCGACGGGCTCCTTGCGGCGAAGGCCGAGCAGGGGTGCCTGATCCGCATCGCGCTGGGAGATCCCGACTCGGAGAATGTCGTAGCCAAGGGGAGCGAGGAGCGTTTCGGGCACGGCATCGAGAGCCGTTGCCGTCTGGCCCTCATGCACTATCAGCCTCTCGGAAGGCTCGACGGCGTCAACGTGCGTACGCACGGAACCACCCTTTACAACAGCATCTACCGTGCCGACGACGAGTTGTTGGTCAACGCTCATGTATGGGGGGTCAACGCGTTCGGCGCACCCGTGTGGCACCTTCGTCGGAGCCCGGGTGGAGACATGGTGAACAGCTACCGTCAGTCTTTCGACGCCGTCTGGGAACGAAGCTCACCGGTAGCGTGAGGTCGTGGCACGAACCGACTACTACGACGATCCGAACGCGCCCGTGCCCAACTCCCTCGTCGTCGCTGCGTCCGTTGTCGTGGCCGACGAGCGACGACGGGTGCTCGTACAGCGGCGTGCGGACTCGGGTAACTGGGCCCTGCCCGGCGGAACGATGAACCTCGGCGAGTCGCTTCCTCAATGCGCCGTTCGAGAGACTCGTGAAGAGACCGGCCTCGTCGTCGAGATCGTCGGCCTTGTCGGCATGTATACCGACCCACGTCATGTGATCGCCTACGCGGACGGGGAAGTACGACAACAGTTCAACGTGTGCTTCGTCGCGCGAATCATCGGTGGCGAACTGACACCCTCCGACGAGTCCACCGCTCTGGGCTTCAGAACACCGGCCGAGTTGCGGGAGTTGCCGATGCACTACACGCAGCGTCTGCGCCTTCGTCACTATCTCGCGGGCGAAGACCGGCCGTACCTGGGCTGATCTGCCGCCCATGAGCATCGCCGCAGGTCAAGCCCATGGCACAGGAGTCGCCCCTGATTGCGGGCTCGGCACTCGATCGTCGCGCGGTCCTGGCTTATCGCCTTCCGTTTCCGGTTCGGGCCGCACTCCTCGGCGGCCGAGGCACTCCCGACGCTTGGGCAACACCGTCCATACGAATCCCGGGATCGGCCGACTCCCTCAGTGGCGATCAGGCTTTGTGCCGCACAGGCGGAGGGTGCTTTGTAGGCACAGGGTTTGTGCTTCCGCTCTGGTGAGGTGGCCGGTGGTGGTTTCGGCGACCGCGGCGTGTTGGAGGGCGAAGATGGCGGGGGCGAGCCAGGCGGCGGACGGGGTCGGGGCGAAGTCGCCCGACCGTTGGCCGCGTTCGAGGAGGCGTTCCAGGCGGGGTGGGGCGAAGTCGTGGGGGTCGTCGATCGGGCGGGGGATTTGGGGGGCGCCGGCGTTGACCAGCAGGGGGTAGCGGTCCAGGAAGTGCCAGCCGGCGTCGAGGAAGCGGGTCAGGGCTTCCACCGGTGGGGCCGTGTCGAGGTCCGCCTCGTCCAGCAGGCCGGCGTATTCGGCGGCTGCCGACTCGACCAGGGCCGCCACCAGCGCGTCCCGGGACGGGAAGTGCGCGTAGACCGTCTGGCGCGTGACGCCGGCCGTGCCGGCGATGTCCTCCATGCTCGCGTCGGGCCGTTCGCCGAGCACCACCCGGGCCGCGTCGAGGATGGCGCCGATGCTGCGTCGGGCGTCGGCGCGGCGGCGGCGCGCCGGCGGCGGAGCGGTGGCGGGCGGGTCGACCATGCCCGGAATCTATGGCTCCCGCCATAACCTTGACAAGCTGCCAGAGTTCGCTCAACTCTTACGTCATGTCAAAGAAAAGCTCGGGTGGCGATCACCCGGCGATCGAGGCACGCGGTCTGGTCAAGGTCTTCGGCGGCAATCGGGCGCTGGACGGCATCGACCTCACCATCGGGCGGGGGCAGGTGTTCGGGTTCGTCGGCCCCAACGGGGCGGGCAAGACCACCACGATCCGCATCCTGGCCACGCTGACCCGGCCGGACGGCGGCACCGCCCGCGTGCTCGGCCACGACGTATCGACCGAGGCGGACACGATCCGCGCCCGGGTGGCGGTGACCGGCCAATACGCCTCCCTCGACGAGGACCTCACCGGCTACGAGAACCTGCTGATCCTGGGCCGACTGCACGGCCTGACCCGGGCCGCCGCCGCACGGCGCGCCGACGACCTGCTCGCCGCGTTCGACCTCACTCGCTCGGCCGGCCGCCCGGTGAGCGGCTACTCGGGAGGCATGCGCCGCCGGCTGGACATCGGCGCCGGCCTGATCACGACCCCCGACGTGCTGTTCCTCGACGAGCCGACCACCGGCCTCGACCCGCGCAGCCGCAACGGGGTGTGGGAGCTGGTCCGCCGGATCGCCGCGGCGGGCACGACCGTGCTGCTCACCACCCAGTATCTGGAGGAGGCCGACCGGCTCGCCGAGCGCATCGTGGTCATCGACGACGGCCGGATCGTGGCCGAGGGCACCGGCGTCCAGCTCAAGTCCCGCGTCGGCGCGGGCACGCTGCACCTGCGACTGCTCGACGGCGAGCACCGCCCGCAGGCGCTGCGGATCCTGGCCGGCGTCCCGGGCTCGGTCCGGCTCGCCGACGACCCGCTCGCCCTGTCCGTGGCGCTCGCCGGCGGATCCGACCCGGCGGACGTCGGCCGACTGGTCGGGCACACGATGACGCGGTTGGCCGACGCCGGGGTGGGGATCGCCGAGTTCTCCCTCGGTCGGCCCAGCCTCGACGAGGCATTCCTTGCCCTGACCGGCCGGCGGACCGCTCCGGCCGGCGCCGAACACGAGGAGTCGCACGCATGACGACCCGGGACGCCGCGACGCACGCCGACCCGATCGACGCCCTGCTCGCCGCCGGGCGGGTCCGTCAGCACGCCGGGCCGCTCGCCGCCTCGGCCGCCTTCGGCCGGCGCGCCATGCTCAAGGTCAGGCACGACCCCAAACAACTCGTGGACTCCGCCGCCATCCCGATCCTGTTCACCGTGCTGTTCACCTATCTGTTCGGCGGCGCGCTCGGCGGATCGACCGGCGACTACCTCACGACCCTCCTGCCCGGCGTACTCGGCATGAGCATCGCGATCGTCACGATGTACGGCGGGGCCCGACTCGCGCAGGACGTGCGCAGCGGGGCCTTCGACCGCTTCCGCGGCCTGCCCGTGTGGCGCGGCGCGTTCATCCTCGGCGGCCTGCTCAGCGACGCCGCCCGCTACCTGTTCGCCTCCGCCATCGTGGTGGGCCTCGGCCTGGCCATGGGCTACCGCCCCGCCGGCGGCGTGGCGGGGGTGCTCGCCGCGGTGGCCCTGGTGATCGTGTTCGGACTCGCGCTGTCCCTGCTCTGGGCCGCGGTCGCCCTGGTCGTCCGCGACCCGGCCGTCGTGCTGAGCATCGCCAACGCCGTACTGATCCCGCTCTCGTTCGCCGGCAACATCTTCGTCCGGCCCGACACCATGCCCGACTGGCTCCGGGCCTTCGTCGACATCAACCCGCTCAGCCTGCTCGCCACCGCGTCTCGGGACCTGATGAACGACACCGGCGCCGCCGCCGGCGCGGTCGCCTGGTCCCTCGCCATGACCGCCGGCATCGCCCTCGTGTGCGCCCCGATCACGCTCCGCCTGTACGGCAGGCAGGGCTGAGCGGGACCGAGAGCAAACAGCACCGGCCTCAACCGCGCCGGCCCGGGTCCTTCTCCAACGTCACCCCGCGCGGCCCGTCGTCCGACCCCCGGTGCGCCGGCATCAGCGTGATCGCCGCCAGCATGGCCGACACGCCCACCACTGCCGAGCCGCCCGCGATCAGCGCGGTGTCCCGATAGCGCGGAATGCTCAGCAGGAACCCCCCGGTGCACAGCAGCGCGCCCGTCATCACCACCAGGGCCACCACGCCCGGCTCCCGCCCGCGCCCGCGCAGCAGCATCACCAGGCCCGCGAACGCCACGAACGCGCCCAGGGCGGTGATCGCCCACAGCACCTCCTGCAGATCCATGCGGTCCGGCTACCCGGTGCCGGTCCCGGCCGATCGCCGGGCGGCGGAAATGGCACCGGATGGGTCAAATGCCGCGCTGTCGCGGTCCTCGCGCCGTCCACTCGGCCGGCTCCCTTGGCGCCACCTCACGGAACAGATAGATTCACTTCGGAAGCGACTGAATGTTTTCATACAGATTCGTACGTCGAAGCAGAAGGGGCGCCGCCATGTCGGACCACACCGCAGGACCGCGCGAGGTGCGCGCACCGCGCGGCAGCACGCTCACCACCCGGGGCTGGCAGCAGGAGGGCGCCCTGCGGATGTTGCTCAACAACCTCGACCCCGAGGTCGCCGAGCACCCGGACAAGCTGGTCGTCTACGGCGGCACCGGCAAGGCCGCCCGCGACTGGCGCTCCTTCGAGGCGATCACCCGCACGCTGACCACGCTGGGGCAGGACGAGACGCTGCTCGTGCAGTCGGGCCGTCCGGTCGGCGTGATGCAGACCCACGAGTGGGCGCCGCGCGTGCTGATCGCCAACTCCAACCTGGTGCCCGACTGGGCCAACTGGGAGGAGTTCCGCCGGCTGGAGTCGGCCGGGCTGACCATGTACGGCCAGATGACCGCCGGTTCGTGGATCTACATCGGCACTCAGGGCATCCTCCAGGGCACCTACGAGACCTTCGCCGCCGTCGCCGCCAAGCGCTTCGGCGGCAGCCTGGAGGGCACCATCACCCTCACCGCCGGGCTCGGCGGCATGGGCGGCGCGCAGCCGCTGGCCGTCACCATGAACGGCGGCGTGGTCATCTGTATCGACTGCGACCCCTCGCGCATCGACCGCCGGATCGAGCACGGCTACTGCGACACCCGGGTCGACACCCTCAAGGCGGCCCTGGACCTCGCCGTCGAGGCGCGCGACGCCCGCCGGCCGCTGTCCATCGGCCTGCTCGGCAACGCCGCCGAACTGGTCCCGCAGCTGCTCGCGATGGACGCCCCGATCGACATCGTCACCGACCAGACCTCGGCCCACGACCCGCTCGCCTACCTGCCGGTCGGCGTCGCGTTCGAGGACATGGCCGAATACGCGCGGACCAAGCCCGCCGAGTTCACCGACCGCGCGCGCGAGTCGATGGCCAGGCACGTCGAGGCCATGGTCGGCTTCCAGGACAAGGGCGCCGAGGTCTTCGACTACGGCAACTCGATCCGCGGCGAGGCACAACTCGCGGGCTACACCCGGGCGTTCGACTTCCCCGGCTTTGTCCCCGCGTACATCCGGCCGCTGTTCTGCGAGGGCAAGGGCCCGTTCCGCTGGGCCGCGCTCTCCGGCGACGCGCGCGACATCGCCAAGACCGACAAGGCCGTGCTCGACCTGTTCCCGGAGAACGAGTCGCTGGCCCGCTGGATCAAGCTGGCCCAGGAGAAGGTGCACTTCCAGGGGCTGCCCGCGCGGATCTGCTGGCTCGGCTACGGCGAGCGGGACAAGGCGGGCGCGCGGTTCAACGACATGGTCGCCTCGGGCGAGTTGGCCGCGCCGATCGTGATCGGCCGCGACCACCTCGACTGCGGCTCGGTGGCCAGCCCGTACCGCGAGACCGAGGGCATGCTCGACGGTTCCGACGCGATCGCCGACTGGCCGCTGCTCAACGCGATGGTCAACGTGGCCTCCGGCGCCTCGTGGGTGTCCATCCACCACGGCGGCGGGGTCGGCATCGGCCGCTCGATCCACGCGGGCCAGGTCACCGTCGCCGACGGCACGCCGCTGGCCGGCGAGAAGATCCGCCGCGTGCTCACCAACGACCCCGGCATGGGTGTGATCCGCCACGTCGACGCGGGCTACGACCTGGCCGGCGAGGTCGCGGACGAGCGTGGTGTGCGGGTGCCGATGCGGGAAGGCGACGCGTGAGTACCGGCTTCGAGGCGATGTGGCGCGACCTGCTCCCGGTGGGTCGCGCCGCGTCCGGCGGTTATCGCCGCTTCGCGTGGACCGGGGCCGACGCCGAGTGCCGCGCGTGGTTTCGCGAGCAGGCACAGAGCCGCGGACTGCTGTACGAGGAGGACCGCAACGGCAACCAGTGGGCGTGGACCGCGACCGGCCCCGACGCGGTCGTGATCGGCAGCCACCTCGACTCGGTGCCCGACGGCGGCGCCTACGACGGACCCTTGGGCGTGGTCTCCTCCTTCGCCGCGCTCGACATGCTGCGCGAGCGCGGCGAGGAGCCGACCCGTCCGCTGGGCATCGTCAACTTCGGCGACGAGGAGGGCGCCCGGTTCAACGTGGCCTGCGTCGGATCCCGGCTCACCGCCGGGGTGTTGACGCCGGATCAGGCGCGCGCGCTGAAGGACGCCGACGGGGTGTTCCTGGGCGACGCGATGGAGCGCGCCGGATTCGACCCCGCCGCGATCGGGCCCGACCCCGAACGGCTCGGCCGCATCGCCGCGTTCGTCGAACTGCACGTGGAGCAGGGCCGCGACCTGGTGCACCGGGACCGCGCGGTGGGCGTCGCCTCGGCGATCTGGCCGCACGGGCGCTGGCGCTTCGACTTCCGGGGCGAGGCCAACCACGCGGGCACCACCCGCCTGGAGGACCGCCGCGACCCGATGCTCACCTACGCCAACACCGTGCTCGCCGCCCGCAAGAAGGCCCATCTCGCCGGTGCCCTGGCCACCTTCGGCAAGGTCGACGCGCGTCCCGGCGCGGCCAACGCGATCGCGTCCGAGGTGCACGGCTGGCTCGACGCGCGCGCCGCCGACGAACAGACCCTGGACGAGGTGGTCGGCGAGATCATCCGCACCGCCACCGAGCGCGGCGAGCGCGACGCGGTCTGCGTCCAGGTCGCCCGCGAGTCGTACACGCCGATCGTCGAGTTCGCCGCCCCGCTGCGCGACCGCATCGCCAAGCGGCTCGGCGGCGCGCCGATCCTGCCCACCGGCGCCGGCCACGACGCGGGCATCCTGTCCGCGCACGTGCCCACCGCGATGGTGTTCGTCCGCAACCCCACCGGCGTGTCGCACTCGCCGGCGGAGAGCGCGGAGATGGTGGACTGCCTCGCGGGCGTGGCGGCGCTGGCCGACGTGGTGACGGACCTGACGAGCGAGGACGCGGTGTGAGCGAATACTGGTGTGAACTGGTGTGGACCCGCACCGGGATCGAGCGCGACGTGGTGCTCTCGATCCTGGACGGCCGCATCGCCTCGGTCACCCCCGACCGCCCGGTGCCGGCCGGCGCCTCGGTGTTGCCTGGACTGACCCTGCCGGGCCTGGCCAACGCCCACTCGCACGCCTTCCACCGGGCGCTGCGCGGGCGCACCCAGTCCGGCACCGGCACCTTCTGGACCTGGCGCGACCAGATGTACAAGGCGGCCGGCCGGCTCGACCCGGACACCTACCTCGCGCTCGCGCGGGCGGTGTACGCCGAGATGGCGCTGGCCGGGATCACCTCCGTGGGCGAGTTCCACTACCTGCACCACGGCCCCGACGGCACGCCGTACGACGACCCCAACGCCATGGGCCACGCGCTGATCGAGGCGGCTCGGCAGGCCGGGGTCCGGCTCACCCTGCTCGACACCTGCTACCTGCACGGCGGCCTCACCGCCGACGGCCACCAGCCGCTCCAAGGCGTGCAGCGCCGCTTCGGCGACGGCACCTCCGACGGCTGGTACGAGCGCTGGAGCGCGCTGCGCGGCGACGCCAACACCCGGATCGGGGCGGCCATCCACTCGGTGCGGGCGTTCGCCAAGGCGGACGACTACGCCGGCTGGGCGGCGCGCACCGAGGGCGTCCCGGTCCACGTACATCTGTCCGAGCAGCCCGCCGAGAACGCCGCGTGCGTCGCGCACTACGGGCTGACCCCCACCGGACTGCTCGACGCGCACGGGTTCTGGAGCCCGAACGCGACGGCGGTACACGCCACCCACCTCACCGACGCCGACATCGCCGCACTGGCCCGGTCCGGGGCGGGGGTCTGCTTCTGCCCGACCACCGAGCGCGACCTCGCCGACGGCATCGGCCCGGCCGGCGACCTGGTCCGGTCCGGGGTGCCGCTGTCCCTGGGCAGCGACAGCCAGGCGGTGATCGACCTGTTTGAGGAGGCCCGCGCGGTCGAACTCGACGAACGCCTGCGCACCGGGCGACGCGGCCACTTCACCTCGGCCGCGCTGCTCGCCTACGCCACGACCGTCGGCCACCGGGCCCTCGGTTGGCCGGACGCGGGTCGGATCGAGGCGGGTGCCCTGGCCGACCTCACCACGATCGGTCTGGACTCGGTGCGGCTGGCCGGCACCATGCCCCGGCTGGCCGGCGAGGCGGCCGTGTTCGCGGCCGCCGCGGGCGATGTCACGCACGTGCTGGTCGACGGCCGGGTCGTCGTCCGCGACGGCGTGCACCAACTCGTGGACGCGGTCCCGCAGGCGCTGACCACGGCCATTCACGATCTGTTCCGCTGAACCATGGCCGCTCCCCGTCGGAGCGGCCGCCACCCCGGACCGAAGGGACCACTCGCGCGTGGCCACCACCCTGATCACCAACATCGGCTCGCTGGTCACCAACGACCCCGAACTCGGCGCCGGTCCCCTCGGCCTGCTCCGGGACGCGGCCCTCGTGCTCGACGGCGACCGCATCGTGTGGGTGGGGGCCGCCGCGAGCGCCCCGGACGCGGACAACCGGCACGACGCCGAGGGCCGCGCGGTCCAGCCCGGATTCGTCGACTCGCACTCGCACCTGGTCTTCGCCGGGGACCGTACCGCCGAGTTCGACGCGCGGATGTCCGGCCAGGCGTACCAGGCCGGCGGGATCCGCACCACGGTGGCAGCGACCCGGGCCGCGAGCGAGCAGCAGCTGGCCGCGAACGCCGGCCGGCTGGTCGGCGAGGCGGCGCGGCAGGGCACCACCACGATCGAGATCAAGTCCGGCTACGGCCTCACCGTCGCCGACGAGGAACGCGCGCTGCGGATCGCGTCGGCGTTCACCGCCGAGACCACCTACCTCGGCGCGCACATCGTCGCGCCGGAATACGCCGAGGATCCGGCCGGCTACGTCGACCTGGTCACCGGCCCGATGCTGGACGCCTGCGCGCCGCACGCGCGCTGGGTGGACGTCTTCTGCGAGCGCGGCGCGTTCGACGGCGACCAGGCCCGGGCGATCCTGACCGCCGGCAAGGCCAAGGGCCTGATCCCGCGCGTCCACGCAAACCAGCTCGGGCACGGTCCCGGCGTACAACTGGCCGTCGAGCTCGGCGCGGCCTCGGCCGACCACTGCACCCACCTGACCGATGCCGACGTGGACGCGCTCGCGGCCGGCGACACGGTGGCCACGCTGCTGCCCGGCGCGGAGTTCTCCACCCGCGCGGTCTACCCCGACGCCCGCCGGCTGCTCGCCGCCGGCGCCCGGGTGGCGCTGTCCACCGACTGCAATCCCGGCTCCAGCTTCACCACGTCGATGCCGTTCTGCATCGCGCTCGCGGTGCGCGACATGGGCATGACGCCCGACGAGGCGCTGTACGCGGCGACCGCCGGCGGGGCGCGCGCGCTGCGCCGCTCGGACGTGGGCGTGCTGCGGCCGGGGGCCCGCGCCGACGTGGTCGAGCTGGACGCGCCCTCACACGTACACCTCGCCTACCGGCCCGGCGTACCGCTGGTGCGCGCGGTGTGGCGGGCGGGTGTGGCGGTCTGAGCGGGGTCGAGCAGCCGACAGATCGTTCGAAATCGGGGTGCCCGCGTTACGGACCCCCTCTGTCGCGACCCGCCGTGCTCGTGGATACTCCCCGGTAACTCTCTAAGCCAGAAGCGTGGCCGGGACCCCGAGGGTGTGGGGCCCGGACATGCGCAGACGGAAGGAGCGCCGCCCATGGGCCGCCTCGCACAGACCGACGGACTCACCGAAGTCCAGCGGGAGATCCTCGCCACCGTCCGCACCTTCGTGGACAAGGAGATCATCCCGGTCGCGACCGAGCTGGAGCACCGGGACGAGTACCCGGCGGAGATCGTCGAGGGCATGAAGGCCATGGGCCTGTTCGGCCTGATGATCCCGGAGGAGTACGGCGGCCTCGGCGAGTCGCTGCTGACCTACGCGCTGGTGGTCGAGGAGATCGCGCGCGGCTGGATGAGCGTGTCCGGCATCATCAACACGCACTTCATCGTCGCGTACATGATCAAGCAGCACGGCACCGACGAGCAGAAGGCGTACTACCTGCCGAAGATGGCCGAGGGCGAGATCCGCGGCGCGTTCTCGATGTCGGAGCCGCACTGCGGGTCGGACGTGTCGGCGATCCGCACCAAGGCGGTGCCGGACGGCGAGTTCCACGTGCTGAACGGCCAGAAGATGTGGCTCACCAACGGCGGCAGCGCCAACCTCGTCGCGGTGCTGACCAAGACCGAGCTGGGCGAGGACTCGGTCTATCGGAACATGACCACGTTCCTGATCGACAAGGAGTCCGGCTTCGGCGAGACGCGCCCGGGCCTGACCATCCCCGGCAAGATCGACAAGATGGGCTACAAGGGCGTCGACACCACCGAGATGGTGCTCGACAACTGCCGGGTGCCGGCCGATCGCATCCTGGGCGGGGTGCCCGGCAAGGGCTTCTACCAGATGATGGACGGCGTCGAGGTGGGCCGGGTGAACGTGGCCGCGCGCGGCTGCGGGGTGGCGCAGCGCGCGTTCGAGCTGGGCATCCGCTACGCGCAGCAGCGGGAGACCTTCGGCAAGCCGCTGACCGGGCACCAGGCGATCCAGTTCAAGCTCGCGGAGATGGCCACCAAGGTGGAGGCCGCGCACGCGATGATGGTCAACGCGGCGCGCAAGAAGGACGCGGGCGAGCGCAACGACCTCGAAGCGGGGATGGCCAAGTACTTGGCCTCCGAATACTGCAAGGAGGTCGTCGAGGACGCGTTCCGCATCCACGGCGGCTACGGGTTCTCGAAGGAGTTCGAGATCGAACGCCTCTACCGCGAGGCGCCGATGTTGCTGATCGGCGAGGGCACGGCCGAGATCCAGAAGATGATCATCGGGCGGCGGCTGCTGGAGGACTACAAGCTGCGCGGGTGATCCGGCGCCCGGTGGGGTGTGCGGCGGAACCGGCCGTGCACCCCCTGCCGGGGGGTCGTCCCGTGACGCGTCCAAGCGGGTCCGGTATGCGTCCGGTTGCCGTCGCCGGCCGCGTCGCTGCGCGTCGGGGCCGAGATCGCGACCGATGATGGCGACACGCGCAACCTCGAGAGACGGGGAGCCCACCATGGTCGCGAGACATCCGGTACCGGTACCGCCCGGGGAGTTCGTCCGGATCGGCGGGACCGCGCTGCACGTGGTCCGCGAGGGCGCCGGTCCCGTGGTGATCGCCACCAGCGGGCTCGGCGGCGCGTGGTTCGACTGGGATCCCGTGGTGCCGCCGCTCACCGCCGACTGCACGGTGGTGCGCTTCGACCGCCCGGGCCTGGGCTACTCGCAGCCCGACCCGCGGCCGCCCACGCTGGCCCACGAGGCGGATCGCATCGCCGCGTTGGCCGACGCGCTCGCGCTGCCCGGCCCGTACGTCCTGCTCGCCCACTCGCTCGGCGCGTTCCACGTCGAGGGCTTCGCCCGGATGTACCCCGAGCGCACGGCGGGCCTGGTCCTGGTCGACCCGAGCAACGAGGAGAAGCCGCGGCCGCGACCGGCCCGGCAGGCCCGGATCCGGGCCGCCAGGGCGCTGGGCGGGGCGATGCGGGCCACCGGCGTGAGTCGGGCGATCGGGCCGGCGGCGCGGCGCTCGATCCTGTTCACCCAGTCGCGCCGGCACCGGGATGTGGCGGACGCGCGCTGGGTGCGCGGGTCGTACGGCTCGGGGCGGTTCTTCGCGGCGGCGCTCACCGAGAACGCCACGTACTTCGACGTGGCCGCCGAACTCGCCGATCTGCGTCGGGTCGCGCCGCTGCCGGACGTCCCGCTGCGGGTGCTGGCCGCCGCCGGCGGCTACGAGAGCCTGGCCGCCCGAGCCCGCTGGGTGCGGGCGCTGCGCACCCTGGCGAACCTGTCCCCACAGGGCCGCTGCGAGGTGCTGGACGACTCCGCCCACTTCGTCATGCTGGACCGCCCGGACGCGGTGGGGGACGCGGTGCGCGAGGTCTTGGCGGGCTAGACGCCGGCCGGTCACCGCCGCCCGGGCCCGGATCGGTTCGCCTACCCGAGCGGGTCTTGGTCGAAGCCCTGGCGATGCACCACCGTCCGCCGACCGCTCTGGTCGACGAGGGCGACATGCGGGGCGAACTCGCCGAGCAATTCGGCCAATCGGGGAAGATCGATGCGGACTCCGTGCGCTGGTGTGCACATCCGGGCCGCGTCCCCCGCCCCATGCGCGCCGTGCCACGCAGCAAGGCAGGGGCGTCATCACCCGGCAACGACACGCCGGGCCGGGGGATGACGCCGATCCATCGGCTTCGGATTCCAGCCCTTGCGCAGCTCGAAGACCGCCTCCCAGGGGCGCTCGTGGCGCCGCTCCGCTGCCATGACATCTCCGGTCTCGCAGGAGCCCACGCGCTACCCCGCGGGCAACGGACGCCGATCCGACGGCGGCTTGATCGTAACCGTGCCGACGTCGCGCCGGAGTTGTCCTTCGGGTCGACCGGGACACGGCGCATTCGGCCCCTTGGTCACGTGTTGTTACGGATTCCGCCGGGTACAGGCTCCCGGTCGAACGACCACGGGCCGGTTTCCGGCGGCATTCAGGCGAGGCGGCAGCATGTTCGGTCAGAATCTTCCTCCCGGCGCGGGTGCGCCCGGGCCCGACCTGGCGAACACCGGCCAGGTCATCGCGTCCTACACGAACTACGCCGGTGCCCAGCGGGCGGTCGACTATCTGTCGGACCACGAGTTCCCGGTGGAGAACACCGCGATCGTCGGTGCCGACCTGCGCATGGTCGAGAACGTGCTGGGCCGGCTCACCGCCGGCAAGGCGGCGGCGTCCGGTGCGGCGAGCGGTGCGTGGTTCGGGTTGATGATCGGGCTGTTCCTGGGCATCTTCGCGGTGCGCGCGCACGGGTGGCTCTGGCTGGTGCTGATGGGGCTGGTCTGGGGGATCGCCGCGGGTGCCCTGTTCGGCTGGTTGGGGTACAAGGCGCTGGGCGGACGGCGGGACTTCGTCTCCACCAGCCAGATCGTCGCCTCGCGCTACGACGTGGTGGTCCGCCCCGACCTGGCCGAGCGGGCACGCAACCTCGTGGGTCGACTGGAGCTCTAGGTCGGCGGCCGGGCCGCCGACCGCGCCCGCTACAACCAGCCGTTGCGGCGGAAGCCCCGGTGCATGAGCGTGCACACGACCGCGATCACCGACAGCGTCATCGGGTAGCCGTACCGCCACTTCAGCTCGGGCATGTGCTCGAAGTTCATCCCGTACACCCCGGCGAGCATCGTGGGCACGGCGAAGATCGCCACCCAGGCCGAGATCTTGCGCATGTCCTCGTTCTGCGCGACGGTCACCTGCGCGAGGTTGGCCTGGAGGATCGAGGTCAGCAACTCGTCGAACGACGCCACCTGTTCGCCGACCCGGGACAGGTGGTCCTCGACGTCGCGGAAGTACTCGCGGATGTCGGGGTGCACCTGGCGCATCGGCCGCTCGGCGAGCGCGTGCAGCGGGCGGGCGAGCGGGGCGACCGCGCGCTTGAGTTCGAGCAGTTCGCGCTTGAGCTGGTAGATCCGCCCCGCGTCGCCCGCGCCACCGCCGCCGAACACGTCGTTCTCGACCTGGTCGATGTCGTCCTGGATGAGCTGGGCGACGTCGAGGTAGGTGTCCACCACCCGGTCGGCGACCGCGTGCAGCACCGCCGAGGGACCCGCGGCGAGCAGTTCGCCGCCGTCCTCCAGGCGACAGCGCAGATCGCCGAGCGCGCCGTGCCGGCCGTGCCGCACGGTGACCACGAAGTCGTTGCCGAGGAAGACCATGATCTCGCCGGTCTCGACGATCTCGCTGGTCGCGGAGAGCTGTTCGTGCTCGACGTAGGTGACCGTCTTGAACACGGCGAACAGGGTGTCGTCGTAGCGCTCCAGCTTGGGCCGCTGATGCGCGTGTACGGCGTCCTCCACGGCGAGCGGGTGCAGGCCGAACCGTTCGGCGATACCGGACAGTTCGAGCGCGCTGGGCTCGTGCAGGCCGATCCAGACGAAGCCGCCGCCCCGGCGCACCTCGTGGATCGCCGAGTCGGGGTTCGCGTAGCCGTCCAGGCGATGGCCGTCGCGATACACGGCACAGTCCACCACACAGTTCCCGGTCGCCACGGGCGTGCTCGACGGCAGCGGGGTGCGGCGGTACGGGCGGACTGCGGCGCGGAGGTCGCGGATCATCGACATGACGGGCTCCTGGGATGACCGGCACACGCCGACGCGGAACCACCGCGGCGGGCAGGCCGAGGGGAGCGTCGACACGTGCAAGCGGAACGAATCACCGAAAGAACGGCAAAAGATCCTGACGCCCCGTCACGGAGGACATTCGGAGAACGGGAACCGGGCCGCCACGAGCGGACGGTCGGAATCCGGGGAAGGTCTCGGAAACCCTCAGAAAGGGCGGGGCGTGCGACTGGATCGGGGAAGATCGGGTGAGCCGCCGGTACTGCACGGTGTGCTGGTATGCACCACGATCACCTCCCACGGCCGGTCCCCGCTGGGGGAAGTCCTCGGGCGCCGACCGGGCGGGTCGGGCGAGGACGCATCCGTCATCCGATGGCGCGCGGACGTCGTACGTCCTGCGGGCCGACTATGCAGAGTACACCAGAGCGCCCCCGCCCACGGCCGCGACGGCCTTGGCTCGTGCGGCTCCTGACGGCGAATTAGCATGCGGGCATGTTCGACTTCACGCCGGGACCCGAGCCGGTCGACCCCACTTCGCAGGTCGAGGCGCATTTGACGGCGACCTTCGGCGCGCCGACCGGCCGGGCCGGCGTCACGTTCGTGGGGGCCGATCGCATCGAGGTGCTGCGCTTCGGTCCCGACGCCGAGGGTGTGGTCCGGTACGCGACGGTGGGCATGTCCCGGGCGCCGATGGCCGATCCGGCGGCGGCGCTCGCCGATCCGGTCGCGGGCCCGCGCGCGGAACTGGTGCTCTCGGTGCGCGGCGGCCGCGACTCGGTGCTGCGCCCGCTGGCCGTGCTCGGCGCGACCCCGCAGGTGGAGGGCCTGGTGATCGCCCCCGGCGCGGCACTCGACCTGGGCGGCCCGCTGTGGGAGGGCGGCGCGTTCCACGCGGTCCTGGTGGCCGAACCCGGCGGCCTGGTCGCCGACCTGCCGCTGCCGCCCCCCGCCGACCCGGTCCGCTTCTTCCCCCTGCTCCCGATGACCCCCGCCGAGGCCGCCTGGAAACGCGCCCAGGGCGCGGAGGCCCTCCAGGAGAAATGGCTCCACCACGCCACCGACCTCCGCGACCCCAACCGCCGCGCGGTCCCGCTGGGTTGAGGGCGCGCGGGGGTCGGCCGTCCGGCCGCCGATCCCGCCCTCGGACGTGCTGGAACCGCACGCCGGGCGGGACCGGGACGGCCGGGCGATGTGTCGGGCCGCCGGCGAAGGGGTGCCTGGCGCACGACCGGCTCCGTCGTGCGGTGTCGATCGGAGCACGGTCGCCTCCGATGGGCACGGTCTCGCGCTTCCGATGCTTACGGCGCGAGCCACCGGCCCGGCCGCAACGCGCGAAGCCGTGCCGGCAACCGCCACGACCGGCGCGGTCGTATGGACGAGGGCGCTGGGAGTGATTCGGCGTTGGGCATCGGACCGTCGACCCACTCCCGGACCAACCGGCTCAGCCACTCGTCCTGGGCAGGATCGGCGGTTTGCGAGTTCGCGGAGCGCTGCGTGTCCACCCGAATCGGTATGTCATCGTGCGCACGTCTCCTCTCCGTCGGGGCACGCGTCGAACGGCTTCGCTTTCCGGGACGTCCGCACGAGGTTCCGCTCACAGCTGTGGGCGGTCATCGGCGAGGCGGCGTTGCTTCACGGTGTCGCATCGCCTTCGGTTCGCAAGGGCCGGCTTCTCCACCTGATTGGGCAGAGCAACCGGCCGAACGTGGAGCTTCAGGTGCTCGGCCTGGGGTCGGGTTTGTACTCCGCTGCCGCAGGCCCCTTCACCCACGGAGGATCACCGGGCGGCGTTGCCGGCGGCCGGGCGGCCGATGTGGCGCGAGCAGGCCGGACCCGCGCTGTCGGCGAGGTCGCGGCGGCGGATTCCTCCTACGCGCATTCGTCCCGTTCGTCCATGACCCACGTCACCGGGCGGCCCCTACTGCGTGGGGTGGTGGGCTCCCTATTCTCGAAGCCGTTCGTCGATGTGCTCGTCGTCCCGTCGCCACCCGACCTCTCAGGGGCGGGTACCCGACTCGGGGTCGACGATCGTTCGACGTGATGTGTCCTGTTCGATGGGTTGCCAGGCGAGAGGGGACCGAGATGCAGTTCGGCCGCTACTACGAGGAGTTCGAGGTCGGTGCGATCTACAAGCACTGGCCCGGGAAGACCGTGACCGAGTACGACGATCACCTGTTCTGTCTGCTCACCATGAATCACCACCCGCTGCACATGGATGCCAACTACGCCGAGAAGACCACCGATTTCGGGCGGAATGTGGTGGTGGGCAATTACATCTACTCGCTGCTGCTCGGTATGTCGGTGCCGGATGTCTCGGGCAAGGCGATCGCCAACCTGGAGATCGAGTCCCTGCGACACGTGGCGCCCACGTTCCACGGGGACACCCTCTACGGGCAGACCCTCGTGCTGGACAAGTGGGAGTCGAAGTCCAAGGACGACCGGGGTGTCGTCTACGTGGAGACCAAGGGCTACAAGCAGGACGGCACGCTCGTGTGTGTGTTCAAGCGCAAGGTCATGGTGCCCAAGGAGAGCTACGGCGACAAGCGCGGCGGTGAGCAGCCCGGACGGCCCGAGCTGATCGAGGGCTGAAGCGGGGCCGAGGGGGCTTTGCCGCTCCGGAACCAAGTACGGGTGGGCCGCGCGTCGGAGCACGACGCGCGGCCCACCCGTTCCACGCGGATGGACGGACGAACGCCCTACGGCAGTTCGTCGGGTGTGGGGTAGGAGGACTGGGCGCCCGCGCGGCGGACCGCGGCCGCGCCTGTGCGGACCGCGTACCGGGTGGCGGTGGGCAGGTCGTCGCCGGCGGCCAGGCGCCAGGCCAGTGCGCCGGTGAAGGCGTCGCCCGCGCCCGTGGTGTCGACGGCGGTCACCGCCGGCGCGGCGATGTGCAGCGGTTCCGCGCCGGCCTCGGTGATCAGCGCGCCGGCAGGGCCCAAGGTGAGCACGATCGAGCGTGGGCTCGGGCCGAGTGCCCGCAACACCTTCAGCGCCTCGCGGGCGTCGCCCTCGCCCGCGATCGTGGTCGCCTCGTGCTCGTTGAGGACCAGCGGGTCGCACGCCCCGAGCAGTGCCCCGGAGACCAGTACGTGCCTCGACACGGCCGGCGACGGGTTCAGCACCACCCGGGTGTGCGCCGCCGCGCAGCGTTCGATCACCGTCCGGACCGTGTCGAGGGGGATCTCCAATTGCAGCGAGACCACCGCGGCGGCCTCGATCGCCGGGACCAGGTCGGCCACATCCTCCGGCCCGAAGCGGGCGTTGGCTCCGGGAGCCACGGTGATCGTGTTCTCGCCCGCGTCGTCGACCGTGATCAGCGCCACGCCCGAGGAGCCGGGCGAGGTGCGCATCGCCTCGGTACGCACGCCCTCCCGGCGCAGCGTCGCGAGCAACACGCGGCCGTGGTCGTCGTCGCCCACGCGCGCGGCCAGCGCCACGTCGGCGCCCAGCCGGGCCGCCGCCACCGCCTGATTGGCGCCCTTGCCGCCCGGGTGCACCGCCAGGTCGCCGCCGAGGACCGTCTCGCCCGGGCGGGGGTGCGCCGGCACCCGGACCACCAGGTCGGCGTTGATCGAGCCGACCACCAGCAAGCGCGCGGGGCCGCTCATGCCACCCCCGGGACGTTCCACTCGCGCAGCGCGTCGAGGAGGCCGTCGACGAGGTCGAGTCGGCCCAGGTCGCCGGCGGCGATCCAGCGCACCGCGTCGGCGTCGTCCCCCGCGCGCAGGGTGCCGCCGTGTGGGGTACAGGCGTAGTCGCGAATCTCGTAGACGCCGCCGTCGGGCGCCGGTCGCAACACCGAGCCGACCAGCGGTCCCACGGTCACCTCGAGCCCGGTCTCCTCGATCATCTCCCGGGCCAGCGCGACCGCGTCGGTCTCACCCTCCTCGACCCGCCCGCCGGGCAGCGACCACTGCCCCTCGCCCGGCATTTTCGCGCGTCGCACCAGCAGCACCCGTCCCTCCGAGTCCAGGACGATCGCACCGACGCAGGGAATGAGCCGCATGCCTCCCGAGCCTAGTCCCAGTGCGGCGGATCCAGGCGAGGCCGCGCCCACCGGGATCCGCCCGACCGCACCCGGTTCCACCCGCCGGACGTGCGGCGGAGCGCCGGGGGCGCGGCCGGCGCGGCATTGCGAGCCGCCCGCGCGGTCTCGGGCGGCGCGAGGACGCGGGCGCCCGGCGCGCCGCGGTCGGGTCGTACGCCGGTCGGCCCGTCGCCGACGCACCGAAGGAGTGATCGTCCTTGACGCGAAGCCTCGGGCAGTGGACCGTCTTGTCCTATGAAGGGCGAGCCGAGCTGCCCCCGCTGCGGCGGCCGGGTCCGCGCTCCGGGTCTGTTCTCGGAGACGTGGGAATGCGAGATCCATGGCGCGGTGCCTCCGCTGCAACCCGTCGTGCCGCCCAGTGTCGAGGCGTTGGACGCGGTGGTGCGCCGCTCCCGCGTGCCGGTCTGGTTGCCCTGGCCGCTGCCGGTCGGCTGGCTGTACACCGGGGTCGCCCACGCGGGTGACGATCGCGGCGGCTCCCGCGCGGTCGCGGTCGCCTGTACCGGGCCCGCGCCGCTGGGCGGACGCGGCGAACTGGTGCTGGTGGCCGAGGAGCTGGGGGTCGGACTCGGCGCCCGCTACGCCGGATTGCCCGGTCACGATCCGGGCGGCGACTTCGTCAAGTCCGCGCCCGCGAAGGTGATGGCGGCCGGTCGGCCGACCCCGCTGTGGTGCGTGACCGACGCGCCGGCCGACCGCGCGGTGTACGCGGGCGAGGCGATGGGCCTGTGGTTGTGGGCGATCCTGTGGCCGGGCAAGGCGGGGCATCTGGTCTACGACGACGTCGTCCTCACCGATCTGCGCGACGCCGGGGCCGAGTTGCAGCTGCTGCCGTGCGGGGCGCTGTCCCCGCAACTGCTGGACTGCTGACCACCGGCGGACCCGGGGCCGCTCGGGCCCGTCGATCGGGCCGGCTAGGGTCGGGAGCGTCCATCGACCCTCCCGCAGACGAGGTCCGCGTGCGTATCGACCTGCACACCCACAGCACCGCTTCCGACGGCACCGACGCGCCCGCCGACCTGGTCCGCAAGGCCCGGGCGGCCGGCTTGGACGTGGTCGCGCTCACCGACCACGACACCACCGCGGGCTGGGCGGCCGCGGCCGAGGCGCTGCCCGACGGGCTGACCCTGGTACGCGGCGCGGAGATCTCCTGCGTGGCCGAGGGCGGGATCAGTCTGCACATGCTGGGCTACCTTTTCGACCCCGCCGAACCGGAGTTCGCCCGAGCGCGCGAGCTGGTCCGCACCGACCGGGTCCGTCGGGCCGAGGCGATGGTGGCGCGCTGCCGGGAACTGGGCGCGCCGATCACCTGGGAGCGGGTGCGGGAGATCGCGGGCGGCGGTGCGGTGGGCCGGCCGCACGTGGCCACCGCCCTGGTCGAGGCGGGCGTGGTCGCGGACGTGTCCGCCGCGTTCACCCCCGAGTGGCTCAAGGACGGCGGACGGGCGTTCGTGGGCAAGTACGAGATCGGCGCCGCCGACGCGGTGCGGCTGATCACCGGCGCGGGCGGGGTCGCGGTGTTCGCCCATCCGGGCGCGGTCACGCGCGGGCGCACCGTCTCCGACGCGACGATCGCCGAGCTGGCCGAGGCGGGTCTGGCCGGGATCGAGGTGGACCACATGGACCACGACGACACGATGCGGGCACACCTGCGCGGTCTCGCCGGCGAGCTGCGGCTGATCCCCACCGGTTCGAGTGACTACCATGGCACCCGCAAAACGATCAATCTCGGAGAAAACACCACAGATCCAGAGTCGTACGGGGCGATCGCGGAACTGGCGACAGGAGCAAGACCCCTCACCCCATGAACTGGTTCGACGTCACACTCTTCGGCTCGTCCTTCGTCACCCTCTTCGTGATCATGGACCCGCCGGGCATCATCCCGCTGTACCTGAGCTTCACCGGTGGCCGACCGCAGGCCGTGCGCAAGCGCATGGCCTGGCAGGCGGCCACCGTCGCGTTCTGCGTGATCTCCCTCTTCGGGTTGTTCGGCCAAAAGATCCTCGACTACCTGCACGTGTCGATCCCGGCGCTCAAGGTGTCCGGGGGTCTGCTCCTGCTGCTGGTGGCACTGTCGTTGCTCACCGGCAAGGCCGAGGAGCCGACCGAGAACAAGGACGTCAACGTCGCCCTGGTGCCCCTCGGCACACCCCTCCTGGCCGGCCCCGGCGCGATCGTGGCCGCGATCGTCAGCGTGCAAAAGGCGCACGGCGCCGGTCAGTACCTCGGTGTGTGGACCGCGATCGTGGCGATCCACGTCGTGTTGTGGCTGACCATGCGCTTCTCGCTCGGCATCATCAAGATCATCAAGGAGAGCGGTGTGGTTTTGGTGACCCGGCTCTCGGGCCTGCTGCTGTCGGCGATCGCGGTACAGCTGTGCGCGGACGGGGTCCGGGGTTTCATCGAGGCGAAGCCATAGGGTGCGAAGCGCAGCAGCCGGTGGTTGGGGAGAGGCGGAGGACATGAGCAAGTCGGTACGCGGCGTCGTCGCACGCGCCAAGGGCGCACCGGTCTCGATCGAGACCATCGTGGTGCCGGACCCGGGTCCGGGCGAGGCGCGGGTGAAGGTGCAGGCGTGCGGCGTCTGCCACACGGACCTGCACTATCGCGAGGGCGGCATCGGTGACGACTACCCGTACCTGCTCGGCCACGAGGCCGCCGGCATCGTCGAGTCGGTCGGCGAGGGCGTCACGGAGGTGGCTGTCGGCGACTTCGTCATCCTGAACTGGCGTGCGGTGTGCGGCGATTGCCGCGCGTGTCGGCGCGGCCGTCCGCAGTACTGCTTCGCCACGCACAACGCCACGCAAAAGATGACCCTGGAGGACGGTACCGAGCTGAGCCCCGCGCTCGGGATCGGCGCGTTCGCCGAACTGACCCTGGTCGCCGCCGGACAGTGCACCAAGGTCGACCCCGAGGCGGACCCGGCCGCGGCCGGCCTGCTCGGCTGCGGTGTGATGGCGGGCCTGGGCGCGGCGGTGAACACCGGCAACGTCGGCCGCGGCGACACGGTCGCGGTGATCGGCTGCGGCGGCGTCGGCGACGCGGCCATCGCCGGTGCCCGGCTCGCCGGCGCGGCGCGGATCATCGCCGTCGACCTCGACGACCGCAAGCTGGAGTGGGCCCGCCGGGCCGGCGCCACGCACACGGTGAACTCGAGGTCGGGCGACCCGGTGGAGGCGATCCGCGAACTCACCGGCGGCTTCGGCGCCGACGTGGTGATCGACGCGGTCGGCCGCCCGGAGACCTACAAGCAGGCGTTCTACGCCCGCGACCTGGCCGGCACCGTGGTCCTGGTGGGCGTGCCCACCCCGGACATGACGCTCGAACTGCCCCTGCTCGACGTGTTCGGCCGCGGCGGTGCGCTCAAGTCGTCCTGGTACGGCGACTGCCTGCCCTCGCGCGACTTCCCGATGCTGATCGACCTGTACCGCCAGGGTCGCTTCGACCTGGACGCGTTCGTCAGCGAGCGGATCACCCTGGCCGACGTCGAGGCCGCGTTCGAGAAGATGCACCACGGCGACGTGCTGCGCTCGGTGGTGATCCTCTGATGGCCGGCGGCATCGACCACGTGGTCACCTCGGGCGTGTTCTCGCTCGACGGCCAGGACTTCGACGTGGACAACAACGTGTGGATCGTCGGCGACGACCGCGAGGTGGTGGTGGTCGATGCCGCACACGACGCGGCGGCCATCGTCGCGCGCGTGGGCGACCGCACGGTGACCGGCATCGTGCTCACCCACGGCCACAACGATCACATCAACGCCGCCGCCGAGTTGGCCGAACGCACCGGCGCGCCGATCCATCTGCACCCGAGCGACCGGATGTTGTGGGACGCGGTGTATCCCGACCGCGCGCCGGACGTCGACCTGGCCGACGGCGAGGTGATCCCCGTCGCGGGCCTGGACCTGCGGGTGCTGCACACCCCGGGCCACGCGCCGGGCGCGGTCTGCCTGTACGCCCCGGACCTGGGCGTGCTCTTCTCCGGCGACACGCTGTTCAAGGGCGGTCCCGGCGCCACGGGGCGCTCGTTCTCGTCGTTCCCGGTGATCCTGGAGTCGATCAAGGGTCGCCTGCTCGGCCTGCCCGAGGGCACGCGCGTGCTCACCGGCCACGGCGACGAGACGACGATCGGCGCGGAGGCGACGGACTACGACGCGTGGGTGACCCGGGGGCACTGAGCCGGCCGGGACCGCGATCCGATCGCATCCGGATACGAGACGAGGGCGCTCCCCGAACGGGGGAGCGCCCTCGATTCAGCCTCAGTCGAAAATCAGCCCGCGTCCGCCGCCGTCTTCACGGGGCGGATGTACAGGCGCTCACCGTAGGCCTCGGCCCGTTTCAGGGCCGCCTGTACGGTGTCGATGTCGACGACGGCGCAGTTGGCCGGGTTGGACCCGGTCGATTCCTGGGCTCGGCTGAGGTTGGTGATTCGGTAACGCATGTGCGTCTCCCTTCCCTCCGGTCCGAAGTTGCGCGGGGCGACACGGTCATGCCGACAGCCCCGCTCACAAGGATGGGTGCCGGGATCCGTGAGGATCGGGTAAGACCCGGCAGAGGTCACAACCGGCACCGCACTGAACAACAGCGGTCACCTCGATAGCATTCCCATGACTGAAATGTTCCTTTCCTGACATCCGATGGCTTACACGTGACGCATGACGCGACATCGCACGTGAGGCAAGCGAGGACGCGACGGCGGCCGGCATAGGACAATGCGGTCTGAACACATCGACACGCATCCAGGCGCCGGGCACCCGGCCGCCGCGGGAGGACGAGATTTTGCACGATCCGGGAGAGGACGACGTCCGGACGGGCGCGACGGCCGCCTTCGGCGCCGTGGTGCACGAATCCGGCGAGGACCTCGGCGCCGAGCACGGCGGTCCGCTGGAGGACCACCCGGTCGCGGGCTTCGAGGGCGCCCCCGGAGCACTGGCGGAGTTGACCGAACCGTTCACCCGACCGGCCGTCCTGGTGCGATCCGTTTCGCCGCCCCTGCACTTCGGGACCCACGCGCTGTTCGTCGATGTCGGCTACGTGTACGCGGCGATGGGCCTGCTCGTCGCCGGCTCGGCCGAACGCCGGGCCTTCCGGGTGGACGCGGAGCAGTTGATCACCGGCCTGATCGACGAGGCCCGCCGGGTGTTCCCGGAGGGTCGCCTGCTGCGGGTGTACTGGTACGACGGCGCGCGCGAACGGGTGCACACCGTGGAGCAGCGCCAGATCGCCGAACTCCCCGATGTGAAGGTACGACTGGGCAACCTCAACGCGCACAACCAGCAAAAGGGCGTCGACTCGCTGATCCGCAGCGACCTCGAATCGCTGGCCCGCAACCACGCGATCGACGACGCGGTGGTGATCAGCGGCGACGAGGACCTGGTCTCGGCGGTCGAGGCGGCCCAGTCCTACGGCGTGCGGGTGCACCTGTGGGGCGTCGAGCCCGCGTACGGCACCAACCAGGCCGACCCGCTGGTGTGGGAGGCCGACGTCACCCGAATGCTGCACCGCGAGTTCTGCGAGACGTGCGTGACGCCGGTGATGTTGCCGCCGTCGCACGCCGGCGTGCCGATCATGCGGCCCGGCGGCCCGCCGACCGCCGAACAGGCGTGGCGGATCGGCCAGGAGATCGCCGAGCGCTGGCTGGTGGTGCGCGGCCGGGAGAACCTGGCCGACCTGATGCCCGGTCCGATGTTGCCCCAGGCCATCGACCGCGGCCTGCTCGTGGACGCCGAGAGCGTCCTCCAGTACTCGCTGCGCCCGCACGAGGACCTGCGTCGCGCCCTGCGCAACGGTTTCTGGGACCGCCTCAACCACGAATTCGGCCTCTCCGGCGCGGAATCCGCGGAGTCCTGAACCCGATTCGCCTTCGCCGGCTCTCCGGAGTGCCTCTTGTCGACCAGATAGGTGTAAGCTACATTTATTAGCTGAGCTAACAAACATTGTTCGGAGGTCTCGGATGCGGTCCCATCCCGAAGGCGCGCCGACCCGGGGCGAAGCCCAGGCCGACCACACCGCCCGGAAGCCCGGAATCCTCAAACAGCCCATGTCCGTGTGGGCCACCGCGTTCGCCGCCGTCGTGGCGTTCATGGGGATCGGGCTGGTCGATCCGATCCTGCCCTCGATCGCCAAGGGGCTGGACGCCTCGCCGAGCCAGGTCTCGCTGCTGTTCACCAGCTACTTCCTGATCACCGCGGTGGCCATGCTGGTGACCGGATTCGTCTCCAGCCGGATCGGCGGGCGACGCACGCTGCTGCTCGGCCTCGCCCTCGTGGTGATCTTCGCCGGCCTCGCCGGCACCTCGGACTCGGTCGGCGAACTGGTCGGCTTCCGGGCCGGCTGGGGGCTGGGCAACGCGCTGTTCGTGTCCACGTCCCTCGCCGTCATCGTCGGTGCGGCGAGCGGTGGTTCGGCTGCGGCGATCCTGCTCTACGAATCCGCGCTCGGGCTAGGCATGGCCTGCGGCCCGCTGCTCGGCGCGGTGCTCGGCGACGCCAGTTGGCGCTACCCGTTCTACGGCACCGCCGCGCTGATGGCGATCGGCTTCGCGCTGATCGTCGGGCTGCTGAAGGAACAACCCAGGCCCGCCCACAGGATCGGTCTGCTCGATCCGCTCAAGGCGCTCGGGCACAGGGGTCTGGCGACCACCGCGGCCGGTGCCTTCTTCTACAACTACGGCTTCTTCACGGTGCTCGCGTTCACCCCGTTCGTGCTCGACATGAGCCCGTACCGCAGCGGCGCGGTGTTCTTCGCGTGGGGTGTCCTGCTCGCCGTCTGCTCGGTCCTGGTCGCCCCGCGACTCCAGGCCCGGTTCGGCTCGGCGAACGTGGCCGCCGCGAGTCTGCTGCTGTTCGCCGCGGACCTGGGAGTGCTCGCGTACGGCTCCACCTCGGTCGTTGTGACCGGTGTCATCGTTTCAGGCGCCTTCATCGGTATAAACAACACGGTGTTCACCGAATTGGCGCTCGAGGTATCGGACTCGCCGCGACCCGTGGCGAGCGCGGGGTACAACTTCGTCCGCTGGTTCGCCGCCGCGGCGGCGCCGTTCCTGGCGCCCAAGTTGGAGGAGCACTTCAACGTGCACGTGCCGTTCCTGGTCGCCGGCGCGGCCTGCGTGGTCGCCGCCGCCGTGCTGTTCGGCGCCCGCCGACTGCTCGCCGGGGTCGATCACCGCGACACCGACACCGCCGCCGACGCGGCACCGCTGAACACCCCCCGGCCCGTTCCGGCCACCGCCTGAACCGATAGAAGGAAGTGCACGACATGTACGAGCGCATTCTGGTCGCCGTCGACTCCACCCCCGAGGCCGACGACGTCCTGGCGCACACCGCCCGACTGGCCGGCGCGCTCGGCGCGGCCGTCCGCGTCCTGCACGTGCAGACCCTGGACCTGGTGGACGGCGGAGGTGTCGGCGGCGTGGTCGAGGACGAGACCGCCGACGCCGCGGTCAAGGTGGTCACCGGCGCCGTCGACACGCTCAAGGCGGCCGGCGTCACCAACGTCGAGGGATGGACCGAGGAAACCGTGCGCGGCGACGTGCCGAACGCGGTCCTCGACCAGGCCCGCGCCTTCGACGCCGACCTGCTGATCCTGGGCTCCCGCCGACACGGCGGTGTGGCCAGTCTCTTCCTCGGCAGCGTCAGCGACACGGTCGCGCACCGCTCCGTCTGCCCGGTGCTGCTGATCCCCTGATCGCACACTCCACAGGGCCCGGATGCCGAAGGCCGGCGTCCGGGCTCGACCGTTCCCGGATCGGGATCAACCCTTCCGGGCGACGAATCAGACCCGATCCGGGTACACCGCGGCGTTCGTCCAGAAGTCCGCCAAGGTCGTCGCGGTGGCGTCCGGGGCCTCCACGTTCGGGGAGTGGTGGGTGTCCGGGATCACCACGTGGGGGACGCCCAGGCGCGCGGCCATCTCGGCCTGCCACGGGATCGGCCAGGCGTAGTCCTCGACGCCGGAGACCACCAGCGCGGGCAGGCCGGCGGCGACGACCGCGGCGAGATCGGCGACCAGGTCGGGCTCGGAGCGCAGTTGTTCGGCCATGGCCAGCAGGCCCGTCGGGACGGTGCCCAGCCAGCGGGTGCGCAGGAACGCGGCGATCGCCGGATCGGCGGGCGGGAGCAGGCCGGCCTCCAGTTCGACCGCCTGCATCGCCTCCCACACCTCCTGGCGGGTGAGCACCGGCAGCACGTCCTCCAGCAGCAGCAGCCGCTCGATCTCGGGCGGGCAGATCGCCGCCGGGCCGGTGCTCATCAGGGTCAGCGAGGCCAGCCGCTCCGGCGCGCGCAGCGCCACCGACCGGCACACCAGGCCGCCGTAGGAGTGCCCCACCAGGTGAATCGGCTCGCCCGGGGCCACCACGTCCGCGATCGCGAGCACGTCCTCCACCAGCGCGTCGCGGGTGTACGCCGCCGGGTCGTCCGGGCCCTCGGTCTCGTACTGTCCGCGCTGGTCCACGGCCACCGTGTGGAAGCCGCGCCCGGCCAGCGGCTCGCCGAGCGCGATGAAGTCCTCCTTGCTGCCGGTGAACCCGGGCACGAGCACGGCGGTGCCGGGCCTGGGCCCGGCGGCCGGCGGAGTGGACTCCAGGACGGCGAATCGTCCGCGCCCGGTCGCCAGGCGACGGGAGCGGACGGTCCCGGGCAAGGTCAAAAAGCGTGGCGTACTCACGCCGTCGAGCCTACTTACCCGCAGGTACGACGACGGCCCCCGCCGCGAAGCGCGGACGTGATCGTCCACACTCCACACCGGAGGCCGTCGTACGAGCGGCCGGGGCCGCCCACCTCTCGTCGAATCAGCCTTCGTCGGTCGCGACCGCGCCCGCCTCGGCGCCCTCGGGACGACGCCGGGTGCGCCGGCGGCGACGCCGAGGCGCCCGCTCGCCGTCACCGTCCGCGTCCGCCCCACCGTCGGCGGGGGCCGGGACGACCACCGCGGTCGGCTCGACGAAGGCGGCGACCGGGGCGCCGGCCGCCCCGGCGGCCACGCTCGGCGCCACGGCGGTCGCCACGGCCTCGCCGGCCTCCGCGCCGTTGACCCGACGCCGCCGGCGCGACCCGGGCGCCCGACGGCGGCTCGGCTCGCCCGACTCGGCGTCGGCCGCGGCCGGACCCGCCGTGGAGGGCCCGGACGCGGCCGGACCGCTCCGGCTGCGCCCGCCCGCACCGCCCTTGCGGCCCGACGCGCCCCGGCTGTTCTTGCCGGTCTCGCCCAGGTCCTCGACGTCCTCCGCGCCGAGGCCCGCACGGGTGCGGTCGGCGCGCGGCAGCACGCTGCCCACGGTGGTGGGGATGTCCAGGTCGGTGAACAGGTGCGGAGAGGTGGAGTAGGTCTCCACCGGGTCGGCGAAGCCCAGGTCCAGCGCCTTGTTGATCAGGCTCCAGCGCGGGATGTCCTCCCAGTCGACCAGCGTCACCGCGGTGCCGGAGGCGCCCGCGCGGCCGGTGCGACCGATGCGGTGCAGGTAGGTCTTCTCGTCATCGGGGCACTGGTAGTTCACCACGTGGGTGACACCCTCGACGTCGATCCCGCGGGCCGCGACGTCGGTGGCCACGAGCACGTCCACCTTGCCGTTGCGGAACGCCCGCAGCGCCTGCTCGCGCGCGCCCTGGCCGAGGTCGCCGTGCACGGCGGCGGAGGCGAAGCCCCGCTCGGCCAGGCCCTGGGCCAGGTCGGCCGCGGTGCGCTTGGTCCGGCAGAACACCATGACCAGGCCGCGCCCGTTGGCCTGCAGGACCCGGGCCATCAGCTCGGGCTTGTCCAGGCCGTGCGCGCGGTAGACGCGCTGCTGGACCGACTTGACGGTGGCGCCCAGGTCGTCCGGCTCGGAGGCGCGGATGTGCGTGGGGCGGCTCATGTAGCGGCGCGCCAGGGTGATGATCTGGCCCGGCATGGTGGCCGAGAACAACATCGTCTGGCGGCGGGCGGGCAGCCGCTCGACGATCTTCTCGACGTCGGGCAAAAAGCCCAGGTCGAGCATCTCGTCGGCCTCGTCCAGGACCAGCATCTTGACCTCGGACAGGTTCACGTGCCCCTGTCCGACCAGGTCGAGCAGTCGACCGGGGGTGCCGACGACCACGTCGACGCCCTTCTTGAGGGTGTCGATCTGCGGCTCGTACGCCCGGCCGCCGTAGACGGCGAGCACCCGCACGTTGCGCAGCTTGCCCGCGGCCTGGAGGTCGTTGGTCACCTGCACGCACAGCTCGCGCGTGGGCACCACGACCAGGGCCTGCGGGGTGCGGCCGGCGACTGTGCCGGCGGGCGCGCGGCCGGCCTCGACGTCGGCCGCCACCACGATGCGCTGCAGCAGCGGGATGCCGAAGCCGAGGGTCTTACCGGTCCCGGTCTTGGCCTGGCCGATCACGTCACTGCCCGAGAGCGCGACGGGAAGGGTCATCTCCTGGACGGGGAAAGCCTCGACGATGCCGAGCGCTTCCAGCGCCTCGGCCGTCTCCGAAAGTACTCCGAGTTCGCGAAAAGTTGTCAGGGGTCCAGCCTCTTCTGTGTGGTGGGGGCCGTCAGTACCGAAAGCGGGTCGAGACCGAGGCGCCCTCGAAAAAGCGGGGCGCGGCACGGGACCTCTCGCCTTCGGGCGGCCACCCGAGCGGGTCGGTCGGAGCCAGTCGTCCTCCGACCGGGCATCCGCGTTCACTACCACTGTACCCGGCGGCGTGCGGCCGGTGGGGTGATGCTCATTACTGCTTGTCCGGAGATGGGCGACTCCGCCCGGACGTGGTACCCGCGTGACCGCAGTGCGCTCACTACGCTGCGTACTTGTGCACACCGGGCCGCACGGGTCCGGGGAACACGAGCGAAGGGGTGGGCATGAGCGAGGGTACGGAGCCGACGGGGGAGATGCGGGCGGCCGTGATCGAACTGCTCGGCGTGCTCGCGTACGGCGAGATCACCGCCTTCGAGCGGCTGGCCGAGGACGCCAAGATGGCCCCCACCGTCGAGGACAAGGCGGCGCTGGCCGCGATGGCGGTCGCCGAGTTCCAGCACTTCACCCTGCTGCGTGATCGCATCGCCGCGCTCGGCGCGGACCCGGCCCGGGCGATGGACCCCTTCATCGCGCCGCTGGACGAGTTCCACGTGCACACCGCCCCCGCCGACTGGCTGGAGGGCCTGGTCAAGGCATACGTGGGGGACGGGATCGCGGCCGACTTCTATCGCGAGGTCGCCGCGCATCTGGACGAGGTCAGTCGGGACCTGATCGTCGAGGTGCAGCGGGACACCGGGCACTCGGCGTTCGTGGTGGAGGCGGTGCGCGCGGCGATCGAGCGCGATCCCAAGGTGGCGGGCCGGCTCGCGCTGTGGGGGCGGCGGCTGATGGGCGAGGCGCTCAGCCAGGCCCAGCGGGTCGCCGCCGAGCGGGACGTGTTGTCCACGATGCTGATCGGCGGCGGGGCCGGCCCCGGCTTCGACCTGGCCGAGATCGGCCGGATGTTCAACCGGATCACCGAGGCGCACCAGCAGCGCATGGCCGCGCTCGGGCTGGCCTCCTGACTCGGTCTCCGACCACACTCGGGCCCGGCCACGACAAAGCCCGAGGGTGGGCGATCCGCGCTCGGATCGCCCACCCTCGGGCCGGTGCGGTGCCGCGTGCGACACCCTCGCTCAGGCGTTGGCGCCGAAGCCGACCTTGCGGGCCGAGGATTCGCCGATCTCGACGTAGGCCAGGTGCTTGGCCGGCACGATCACGCGGCGGCCCTTCTCGTCCGTCAGGGACAGCAGTGCGGACTCGCCCGACAGCGCGTCGGCGATGGCCCGCTCGACGTCCTCCGGGTTGTCCGTGCTCTCCAGCACCAGCTCCCGCGCGGCGTGCTGTACGCCGATCTTGATCTCCACGGCTGTCCCTCCGGCCTTGAAATTCTGGAGATCGGCGCCGCGAGACTCGCGGGCCGTACCTTCCCCAGCAGGCTAGTCGAGAGCCGGGGTCACCGAACGCCATGACGGGTACGCCCAACGCGAACGCCGGACGGGAACAAGATCGCCCGGCGCCCGTATCCGCAGGTCCGCCCGCTCAGTGCGGCGGGTCGTCCTTGCGCGGGAAGCGGGAGATGCCGCGCCAGGACAGCGACGACACCAGCTGCGACGCGGCGTCGCGCGGGATGGTCGCGCCGCGCGCGATCCAGTAGCGCGCGGTGACCTGCGCCATGCCGGTCAGCCCGATCGCCAGGAGCATCGACTCCTCCTGGCCGAGGCCGGTGTCCTCGGCGATGATCTTGCTCACCGCGTCGGCGCACATCTCGCTGACCCGCTCCACCCGCTCGCGCACCGCGCTCTCGTTGGTCAGGTCCGACTCGAAGACCAGCCGGAACGCGCCGCCGTCGTCGTCGACGAAGGCGAAGTAGGCGTCGACCGTGGCGGCCACGCGGAGCTTGTTGTCGTGCGTCGACTCCAGCGCTCGCTGCACCGCCGCGAACAGCGCCTCGCAGTGCTGGTCGAGCAGCGCCAGATACAGCTCCAGCTTGCCGGGGAAGTGCTGGTACAACACGGGCTTGCTGACGCCGGCGCATTCGGCGATGTCGTCCATCGCGGCGGCGTGGTAGCCCTGCTTGACGAAGACTTCCTGGGCGGCGCCGAGGAGTTGCGTTCTGCGCGCGAGCCGGGGCAGCCGGGTGCCGCGAGGACGGGGGTCCGCATCCTGGATGGCTGTCACGGGGCTCCTCAAGGTGTCGCTCAACGTGTCGCGGACACCGGATGGTTCGGTGATCCGGCGGGTCTTTCCACCACGTCATCCTACTTTCGGGTAACCCAGGGCGTAAGTTTCGTGGCGCAACGAAACAGGATCCCGCGCCTTCGACACCCCTCGCAAGGGGGCGCGTGAGGCGCGCGGAGCGCCCGCGCGAGCCCCGGCAGGTGGGGCGATCGGGGCGCTCAGCGATAGTCCTCGTCCTCGGCGTGCCCGACCCCGCGGCGCTGTTCGGTGGCGTCGGCGGGGTCCACGCCGTCGGGCACCGACTCCCACACGGACTCCTCGTCCCCGTCGTCCGCCGCCACGGAAGTCTGCTGCTCCACCGCGTCGGGCACCGGGATCTCGGGGTCGTCGACCGTTTCGTCGGATACGTTGACGTCACCGAGCGTGACGTCCTGGTACTCGGGGGTATCGTCGATTCCGTACATACGGCCTCCCTGCCCGTGCGGTCCGCCGGTATTCGGTGTTCCCGCATGTCCGCGTGAGTCCTCGCCGACCCCGCATGTCCATGATCCGCCTCGAAAACGCTGCCGCACTTTCGGGATCGATGTCGAAACGTGATGTGGGAAGCGTTTAGAGTGACGTCATGAAACCGGGCAAACGCGCCGAGACCACCCCGCCGAGCGAAGATGGTCGGGGCATCCGCCCTTCCGTCCCAGTGATCATCTCGTAATATTGCCCACCGTGACGACCCTGAGCCCCGCAAGCGACGCCGACCCGACGCCCTGGCCTGCGCGAACGGTCGAGGTCGGGAGCGGTAGCGAGGTCGTGGTGCGCCGCGACGCGCTCGGCGACGCCGACCTGCCGCCCGCGATGATGATCCACGGGCTCGGCGGTTCGTCGTTGAACTGGACGGAACTGGCCGCCGAACTGCGGTCGGATCTTTCCGTGGAGCTGATCGACCTCCCCGGATTCGGATACTCCGCGCCGCCGCGCAACGGCGACTACTCGATCTCCGCGCACTGTCGTGCGGTGGAGGGCGCGATCCTGTCGCTGCGCAAGGGGCCGGTACACCTGTTCGGCAACTCGATGGGCGGGGCGGTGGCCACCCGGCTCGCCGCCCGGCGGCCGGACCTGGTCCGCACGCTGACCCTGATCTCGCCCGCGCTGCCGGACCTGCGGGTGCGCCCGTCGGTGCTGCCCACGGCGCTGCTGGGAGTACCCGGCGTGGGCCGCGCGCTGTTGCGGATCAGTCGGAACATGACACCCGAGGAACGCACCCGGATGTCGATCGCGATGATGTACGGCAACCCGGGCGCGGTCGGCGAGAAAGCCTTCGCCGACGCCGCGGCCGAGTATCGGCGCCGGCTCGAACTCCCGTACATGATGGACGCGTTCTCGCACTCGACCCGGTCGGTGATCGGGGCCTACCTGGAGCGCGGCAGTCGGGCGCTGTGGCGGCAGGCGGCCGAGGTGCGGGCGTCCACACTGCTCGTCTACGGTCGCCGGGACCGCCTGGTCGACCCGCGGATGGCCAAGCGGGCGACCGAGACCTTCCCCGACGCCCGATTGCTCGTGGTGCCCGATTCCGGGCACGTGGCCATGCTCGAACACCCCCGCGTGGTGGCCCGGGGTTTCCGCGAACTACTCGACGGGGCCCTCTCGCCGTCGAACGTGGTGGGGTGAACGCAGACACATGGGACGTCATTCGGGCGTGCAGACGAGCGTGCAGTACGGCGGCGAGGAGCTGCCGGACGACGGACTCTCCGGCGGCTACGCGGCGGTGCCGCAGCAGGCCGACTACGGACAGGTCCACGAGGGCGGATACGCCGGCGGTTGGGCCGCCGGCCCGACCGACACGTCGTATGCCTCCGGGTACGTCGAGCAGGACACCGGCTACCACGGGTACCCCGTGGACCAGGGCTACGGCGGATATCCCACCGACGGGCAGCACACCGGGTCCTACGGCTACGACGCCGTGCAGCACGGCTGGGAGCACCCCGCGCCGGCGGTCGACTCCGGCACCTGGGCGGCGGTCGGGACGATGCCCGGGGCGCCCGCGCACTGGGACGACCCGCTGGAGCCCTACGACGCGCGGCCGCAGACCGGCGGGTATCCCGCGCAGAACTTCGCCGCCGGCGCGTACGGCACCGACACCTTCGCCGCCGACGCGTTCGGCGCCCCCGCGTTCGACACGGGCACGTTCGACACCGGGTCCTTCGGCGGCGACGGCTACGCCACCGGCGGCTACGCGAGTGTGGGCTACGCCAACGACCTGTACGCCGCGGACGCCTACCAGAGCGGGATGCACGCCGCGGTCGAGGCGCCCGCCGCGCCGACCTACGACACGACCACGTTCGAGCCGCAGAGCTTCGTCGGCTACGGCTACGACACCTCGGGCGCGTACCCGGTCGTGGCGCCGGTCGAGGATTCATCGGCCGACGCGCTCCACGACCTGCCCGCGGAGTCCGGGCAGATCGATCTGCCCGGAGTGGGGCAGTACGCGATGGAGGCCGAGCCGTGGGTCGACTCGGGACCCGAACTCGACCTGGAACAACTCTCGTTCGCGACCGAGCCGGGCGACGACTTCGCCGACCCGAAGCCGCTGCACGTCGAACCCGAGCCGGAGCACGGCTTCGAGCCGGACACCGGGAGCGCCCCGCCGCGAGGTCGCGCGCAGACCCGCAAGGCGAACCGGCCCGCGCCGCGCAAGGGACGGCGCACGCTGGTCGCGGCGGGCGGCGTGGTGGTGACCGGCGCGGTGCTCGCCGGCGCGGTCGTGCTGCAGATGCCCGACGAGGGCACGTCGAGCCAGGCGGCCGGCGACGACCAGGCCGCGCCGGGCGCGGGCCACCGGCCCACCGACCAGGCCGCCTCGCGGGGTTCGGAGCGGGACCCGGTCGCCCCCGGCAGCGCCTCCGCGCTGCCGCTGCCCACGCCCCAGTCGCCGACCACCACCGACCAGCTCACCCTGCGCTTCCCGCTGGATCCGAAGCTGGGGCTGAGCGGCAAGTTCGACACCGTGCCCGGCAAGGAGGCCGCCCCCGGCGCGGGCCGCAAGTACACCTACGCGGTGGAGATCGAGCAGGGCCTGCAACTCGACGGCGAGCTGTTCGCCACCACGGTGCAGAAGACGCTGAACGACAAGCGCAGTTGGGCGAGCGGCGGGCTGACCTTCGAGCGCACCGACAGTTCGCCGAAGGCCGACTTCGTGGTGCGGCTGGCGAGTCCGGAGACGGTGCACAAGACGTGCAGCCCCCTGGTCGGCGACACCAGCGAGGACAACGTCTCCTGCGACGCGTTCGGCACCCGGTGGGTGATGATCAACGCCTGGCGCTGGGCCCAGGGTTCGACCGCCTACGGCGACGACATCGTCGGCTACCGGCAGATGCTGATCAACCACGAGGTCGGCCACCGGCTCGGCCACAACCACGAGAAGTCGTGCGGTGCGGGCGGCATCGGAGCCGGCCTGGCCCCGGTGATGATGCAGCAGACCAAGACCCGGGTCGCGAGCGAGGGCTCGATGAAGGGTGAGACCTGCGAGGCCAACCCGTGGCCGTACCCGTCGGGCAAGCTCACCAAGTAGCGGTCGCATCCCGGTCCGCCGGGCGCCCTCGCGGGTGCCCGGCGACCCTGCCGTGCGCGCATCTCACGGACCGGACCCGGTGCCCGGGAATCGGGACGAGCGTGACACTGTTGCGGTAGGAAAAGAGCCGAGATTAGACAGTCCGACCATCGGAGTTTCCGTGTCGCAGCTACCACCTCTGGTCGAGCCGGCCGCCGAGCTGACCGTCGACGAGGTCCGTCGTTACTCGCGCCACCTGATCATCCCCGACGTCGGGATGGCCGGGCAGAAGCGGCTGAAGAACGCCAAGGTGCTCTGTGTGGGCGCCGGTGGCCTGGGGTCGCCGGCGTTGATGTACCTCGCCGCGGCGGGCGTCGGCACGCTCGGCATCGTCGAGTTCGACACCGTCGACGAGTCCAACCTCCAGCGCCAGATCATCCACGGGCAGAGCGACATCGGCCGCTCGAAGGCCGAGTCCGCGCGCGACTCGGTCAAGGAGATCAACCCGTACACCGAGGTCGTCCTGCACGAGGAGCGGCTCGAGGCCGACAACGTGATGGAGATCTTCGGGCAGTACGACCTGATCGTCGACGGCACGGACAACTTCGCCACCCGCTACCTGGTCAACGACGCCTGCGTGCTGTTGAACAAGCCGTACGTGTGGGGTTCGATCTACCGGTTCGACGGTCAGGCGAGCGTGTTCTGGTCCGAGCACGGGCCGTGCTACCGCTGCCTGTACCCGGAGCCGCCGCCGCCCGGGATGGTCCCCTCCTGCGCCGAGGGCGGCGTGCTCGGCGTGTTGTGCGCGTCGATCGGGTCGATCCAGGTCAACGAGGCGATCAAGCTGCTCCAGGGCATCGGCGAGCCGCTGGTCGGCCGGCTGATGATCTACGACGCGCTGGAGATGACCTACCGCACCGTCAAGGTCCGCAAGGACCCCGAGTGCGCGGTCTGCGGCAAGAACCCGACCGTCACCGAGCTGATCGACTACGAGGCGTTCTGCGGCGTGGTCTCCGAGGAGGCCCAGGAGGCCGCGCTCGGGTCCACGATCACGCCTCGTCAGCTCAAGGAATGGCTCGACGCCGGCGAGAACATCGACCTGATCGACGTGCGGGAGCCGGGCGAGTACGAGATCGTGCAGATCCCGGGGTCGCGGCTGATTCCGAAGAACGAGTTCCTGATGGGCCGGGCCCTGGAGGACATGCCGCAGGACAAGCGGATCGTGCTCAACTGCAAGACGGGCGTGCGGTCGGCCGAGGTGTTGGCGGTGCTGCATGCCGCGGGCTTCAAGGACTCCGTGCACCTCGGTGGCGGGGTGATCGGTTGGGTCAACCAGATCGAGCCGGAGAAGCCGGTCTACTAGGTCCTCGGGGCCGGACGGCCGTGGCTGTGTGCCTCGGCCTTCGGCCCGGGGGTTTGTCCTCGAACGCCGGACGGGCTGGAGATGGCTCGGCTTGGTGGGGCGCCTGCGGTTTCGGGTGTGCCGCTGTTTCGGGTGTCCTCGAACGCCGGACGGGCTGGAGTCGGCTCGGGCTGGTGGCGCGGCTGCGGTTTCGGATGTGCTGCTGTTTCGTCCTCAAACGCCGGACGGGCTGGTTTTGGCCCGTTCGGCGTTTTGGGTTGCGGTCAGATCGCCTGTTTGCGTTGTAGGTGGGTGAAGGCGAGCCAGCCGGGGAGGACCGGGAGCCAGAAGGTCAGGAAGCGGTAGAGCAGGACCGCGGCCGTCGCGGTTTCGAACGGCAGGCGTGCGGTGCTGGTCAGGCCCGCGATCAGGGCCGCCTCCACCGCGCCGATGCCGCCCGGCGTGGGCGCGGCCGAGCCGATCGCGTTGCCGGCCAGGAAGACCACCGCGATCGCGGCGAAGTTGGCCGAGCCGCCGAAGGCCCGCACGCTGGCGTCCAGACACAGGATGAAGGTCAGCGTCAGCAAAACCGTGCCGCCCAGGCCGGCCGCCAGCTTGGTCGGCGTCTGCAGCACGTCGAGCAGCCTCGGCACGATGCCGGAGAACAACTGGCGCAACTGTTTGACGATCCAGCGCCGCAGCGGCGGTACGGCCATCACCAGCAGGGTCACCAGGGCCAGGATCAGCAGGCCCGCGATCACCGCGCCGGACGGCGCGAACGACGGCGTCTCGGCGGTGCCGGCGATGTATCCGAAGAAGGCCAACAGGCCGACGTGGAAGACCAGTCCGCCGAGTTGGGAGACACCGACGCTGGCCGCGGCCAGGGTGGGCGGAATCCCGGCCTTTTGCAGATATCGCGTGTTGAGCGCGACGCCGCTGACCGCCGGCGGGGCGACGAGCTTCACGAACGAGCCGGCGAGTTGCACCATCGTGGTGCGATACAGCGACAACCGTTCCGGGACGTAGCCCAGCAGCATCAGCGCGGCGCACACGTAGCTGAGCGAGGCGGCCAGCAGGCCGATCGCCGCCCAGCCCCAGTTGGCGCTCGCGAAGATCTCGCCCAGGTCGACGTGGCTGAGCTGGGAGAGCAGGAAGTAGCCCGCGAACGCGCTCGCCACCACGGAGACCAGGGTGCGCGCGCGGACCCGCTCCAGACGCACCGGCTCGACCTCGGCCTGGGGGCGCAGTTCCAGGATCTGCTCGCGGATCCGGGAGAGCAGGTTCTTGTCCTTGCGCAGCACCGAGCGGGTGCTGCGGCTGAGCGCGACCTTTTGCAGCAGCGGCAGGCACGCGGCGACGGTGTCCGCGCCCAGTACCTCGGCGGCGGTGTGTACCGCGCGTTCCTCGCCCACCCGCAGCGCCACCGTGGTGAGCAGTTGCGCGGTGTCGATGCGCAGAGCCAGGTCGCTCGACGCGATCTCGCCGGCCCGCAGGTCCACCAGCCACGGCTCGCCGGAGCCGTCCACCAGGATGCTCTCCGCGACCAGCCGGCGATGGGTGAGCCGGTGCGCCTGGAGCAGGCCGAGCAGCTGCCACACCCGGGCCAGGAGTTCGTCGGTGATCTCCTCGTCGTCGAGTGTGTCCAGGGTGCGCCCGGGCACGTGTGCGTAGGCCAGCAGCGCGGCGTCCGGGCCCACCTCGGTGGTGGCCACCAGGCGCGGCGCGCGCACGCCGGCGTCGGCGCACGCGTACGCCATCAGCGACTCCTGTTCGAGCGCACGCCGGGTGGACAGCACGGTGCGGCGCTGGGTGACCCCGCGCAGCACCAGTCGCCGGTAGAACCGGTAGATCGCCCCGGACGCCTGCTGGTCGCGGTCGAGCACGGTCACGTCGAGCAGGCGGTCGTCGGCCAGCCGGACCGCGTAGCGGCGGGTCTCCTCGGGGCCGTCGTCGGTGCGCACGCACGACACCGCCACCAGGCCGAACCGGCGCAGCGCGGCGACCACCGACTCGGCCGGCGGGCGGGTGTTGGGCAGGCCGACCGCGTACAGCGTGGCGTAGGCGATGGTGCGCCCGAACAGCACGCTGGTGAGCAGCGCGACGGGGGTGGTGTAGCCGCCGACCAGCACCGTCGCCGCATTCAGCAGGAGCAGCGTCCACACCACGAGTTGCCAGCGCGGTCGGCGCACCAGGCCGACCGCGGTGACGTACGCGACGATCGGCGCGAGATAGCCGTGCACCGGATCGGTCCAGCCGGTCCGCGGCAGCGGCAGCGGGCGGGTGAGCGCGTCGCGCAGCGCCTCGGGGCCCGGGCCGGTGATCCACCAGTCCAGGCCGAGCGAGGCCAGGTAGGTGGCCGCGGCGGCGATCACCCCGTCGGCGACGCGCAACCCGTCCCGGCTGACCAGGCGTTCGATGCCGTAGGCCACCGGCACCACGAGCACCGCGACGGCGAAGACCCCGCCGGACAGGTTGAGCAGCAGGTGCGGCGTGCTGTTCTGCGCGCCGCGCACGATGTCCGATTCCAGGCCGGAGGTGGTCTGCCGGGCGATACTGGCCAGGAAGAAGACCACGCCGAGGGCGAGCACGCCGAGCAGGACTCGGATCAAATCGGACGAACGGTGTACCCGCAGGGGTTGCGAGGGCTCGACTACGAGGGCGCGCCCGTTTCCGGGGGCACCCCTCGCGAAAGCCTCGTCATGGTCTCGTATCACCCGTCACCGCCGCGTCGATGGTGCCACGACCCGTGCCCCGGTTGGCGCCCGGCCGCGCCGAAGTGCGGCCGAAAGGGGATCGTCCACCGCCGGACGAGGTGTCCGACGACTCTGTCACCATGTGCGGATGAGTGACCCTAACCCCTTCGCCGAGCGGGTGCTCGACCTGGTCGAGCGCATTCCCGCCGGGCGGGTGATGGCGTACGGGGACATCGCCGAGGCCCTTCAGGACGGCGGCCCCCGGCAGGTCGGCCGGGTGATGGCGCTGTACGGCGGCGGGGTGCCCTGGTGGCGCGTGGTGCGGGCGGACGGTTCGCTGCCGTCGAGTCACGCGGTGCGCGCGCCGAAGCACTATCGGGCCGAGGGCACCCCGCTGCGCTCCGGCGGCGAGCGGGTGGACATGACCCGGGCCCGCTGGACGCCGGACCCCGATGACGTGCCACAGGAGCCGGAACTTCCGCCGATTCCCTGACGATCGGGGACGAACAGGGGCGCCGTGCCGGTGCTCGGGGCACCCGCGATGCGGGTGTGTTCCCCGGGCGCGAGAGCCGGATGTGATCTGATGGGCAACGGCCGCGCCCTGCCGACCGGGGCGCGGCCACCCTCTCCGAGGCCGCGACCCGGTGCCGCGCCCGGCGACGTTCGCCCCGGCGCGACGCCCGGCACGGCCCGTGCGTCGGAGCCGGCCCGGCCCGAGCAGCAGCAGGATTCGACGGCGACCCGAAGGCACCCCCGGCCAGATGACCACCCCGACCCCGGCGTACCGCCTGCGGCGTACTCCCGTGGCCCCGCCCGCGCCCGTGATTCCCGACGCCTACCAGCGGGCGGTGATCGAGCACCGGGGCGGCCCGCTGCTCGTGCTCGCCGGTCCCGGCACCGGCAAGACCACCGTGCTCGTGGAGGCGGTCGCCGAGCGGGTCGCGCGCGGGATCCGGCCCGAGGAGATCCTGGTCCTGACCTTCGGCCGCAAGGCGGCGGGGGAGTTGCGCGACCGGTTGACCGCGCGGCTGCGCGCGGCCGGCGCGCGCACCGCGACGGTGCCGACCGCGACCACCTTCCACTCGTTCTGCTACGCCCTGGTGCGCGAGCACCAGCCGGCCGAGTTGTTCAGCTATCCGCTGCGCCTGCTCACCGGCCCCGAGCAGGACGTGTTCGTGCGCGAACTGCTCGCGGGCGGGGTCGAGGAGGGCAGCCTGACCTGGCCCACCGAACTGCGCGCGGCGGTGGGCACCCGCGGCTTCGCCGACGAGGTGCGTGCGGTGATCGCGCGCAGCCGCGAGATCGGGCTCGACCCGGACGCGCTGGCCCGGTTCGCCGAGGACACCGGGCGGCGGGACTGGCGGGCCGCGGCCGACTTCCTGGCCGAATACCTGGACGTGATCGACGCGCAGGGCGTGGTGGACTACGCCGAACTCGTGCACCGCGCGGTGCTGCTGGCCGAGCAGCCGGAGACCGCCGCGATCCTGCGCGGGCGCTACAAGGCGGTGTTCGTCGACGAATACCAGGACACCGACCCGGCGCAGGTGCGCCTGTTGGCCGCGCTCGCCGGGGACGGACGCGACCTGATCGCGGTGGGCGATCCGGACCAGTCCATCTACGCGTTCCGCGGCGCCGACGTGAACGGCATCCTCGACTTCCCGCACCGCTTCCCGCGCGCCGACGGCGAGCCCGCCGACATCGTGGTGCTGCGCACCTCGCGCCGGGCACCGGCCGGCCTGCTCGCCGCCTCGCGCGTGGTCACGCAGCGCATGGCGCTGAGCCGGCTGCCGGGCGATCGGGTACGCGCGCACCGCGAGCTGATCCCGTCGGTGTCGGGGGCCGAGGACCCGAGTCGGGTCGAGGTGTACACGTATCCCACGCCCGGCGCCGAGTTGGACAACACCGCCGACATCCTGCGCCGCGCGCACCTGGAGGACGGCGTGCCGTGGGGGCGGATGGCCGTGCTCGTGCGCTCCGGCGCCCGCTCGATACCGGGCCTGCGCCGGGCGCTGTCGGCCGCCGGGGTGCCGCTCGAGATCGCCGGCGACGAGTTGCCGATCGCGGCCGAGCAGGCGGTGGCGCCGCTGCTGACCGCGCTGCACGTGGCGGCGGACCCGGCCGTGCTGGACGCGGAGACCGCGCGCGGGTTGTTGCAGTCGCCGCTGGGCGGGCTCGACGCGGGCGATCTGCGGTTGCTCGGGCGGGCGTTGCGGGCCGAGGAGCGGGCCGCGTCGGCGGCGACGGTCACCGGCACCCGGCCGTCGGCCGAGCTGATCCGGGACGCGCTGGCCACGCCCGAGCAACTCGTCGGGATAGAGCAGCGGGTCGGCGGCGGGGCACTGCGCCTGGGCCTGCTGATCCGCAAGGCGCGCGAGGTGCTGGCGGGCGGCGGGACCACCGAGGACGCGCTGTGGGAGTTGTGGCAGGGCACCCCGTGGCCGGGCCGGCTGGAGCGCGCGGTGTTGCGCGGCGGTACCGCCGGGCGCAACGCGGATCGCGATCTGGACGCCGTGGTGGCCCTGTTCGAGGTGGCGGCCAAGGCCGAGGAGCGCGCCGGACACCGGGGGGCGCTGAACTTCCTGGCCGAGTTGAAGGCCCAGGAGATCGCCGGTGACCGCCTCGACGACAGCGCGCTGCGCGGCGAGGCGGTACGGCTGCTGACCGCGCACCGGGCCAAGGGCCTGCAGTGGCGCCTGGTGGTGGTGCACGGGGTGCAGGAGGGCCTGTGGCCGGACCTGCGCCGGCGGGGCTCGCTGCTCGAAGCCGACCGGATCGGCTCCGACGGGCTGGCCGAGCCGCTCTCGCCCGGCGCGCTGCTCGCGGAGGAGCGGCGGTTGTTCTACGTCGCGGTCACCCGGGCGCAGGAGCGGCTGGTGGTGACCGCGGTCGACTCCAGCTACGACGACGGTGATCAGCCCTCGCGGTTCCTGGAGGAGCTGGGCGTGACGCCGGTGGAGGTCAAGGAGCGGCCCCGGCGGCCGCTGTCGACCTCCGCGCTGGTGGCCGAGTTGCGCTCGGCGGCGGTGGATCCGCTGGCGCCGGCGGTGCTGCGCCGGGCCGCCGCGCGCCGGCTGGCCGCGCTCGCGGACCTGCGTGACGACGAGGGGCACGCGCTGGTGCCGGCCGCGCACCCGGACCGGTGGTGGGGCCTGGTGGCGCCGACCGACCCGGGGGTGCCGATCCGGGACCCGGCGGACGCGGTGCGGCTGTCCGGCAGTTCGGTGGCCAAGGTGCGCGACTGCGCGCTGAGCTGGTTCCTGGGCAGCGAGGTGCACGCGGACTCGCCGCGCTCGGCGGCGCTCGGCTTCGGCAACGTGGTGCACGCGCTCGCCGACGAGGTGGGCACGGGGGCCACCGCGGCGGAACTGCCGGTGCTGATGGACCGGCTCGACCGGGTGTGGGACGCGTTGGCGTTCGACGCGCCGTGGCAGTCCGAGCAGCAGAAGGACGAGGCCCGCACCGCGCTGGAGCGGTTCCTGTCCTGGCACACCAACGAGCGGCACCGCACCGTCGCGGCCACCGAGCACGGCTTCGAGGTCGAGCTGACCGCGGGGGAGTACCGGGTGGTCGTCCGGGGCTCGATGGACCGCGTCGAGCGCGGCGAGGACGGGCTCGCGTATGTGGTGGACTTCAAGACCGGCCGCAGGCCGCCGACCCGGACCGAGGTCGAGGGGCATCCGCAGCTCGCGGTGTACCAGGTGGCGGTCGCCAACGGGGCGCTCGACGACCTGCCCGACTTCGCGGACGGCCGGCCCGCCTCCGGCGGCGCCGAGTTGATCCAGTTGCGCTCGGCGGACAAGGGCGAGACCGGGCAGCCCGTGGTGCTTGCCCAGGACCCGCCCCTGCCCGACCCGGACGGGGGCACGTGGGTGGGCGGCCTGCTCGCCGACGTGGCCGGTCGGATCATCGGCGAACGGTTCACCCCGACCGCGGGATCGCACTGCGACCGGTGCGATTTCCGCCGCTGTTGCAGTGCCCGTCCGGAAGGTCGGATGACGGTCGAGTAGCCGGATCGCCGCTGCCCGGCGATACCGGGCGGGGGTGGTGGGACGTGCGGATTTTGCCATCGCCATACTCGTGCGCAGGAACCCCGCTCCCGGGTTCCGGTCCCGCATCAAGGAGTTTCGTGCGCACTTCACGCATGGCCGCGATCGTCCCCGTCGTCGCCCTCGCCCTCGGCCTGACCGCCTGTGGCGGTTCGGAGCAGAAGTCGAACGCGGGCACCGACGCCAAGGCGTTGGCCGACGAGGCGCAGCGACTGCTCAAGTCGGTCCCCGACTTCAAGATGGTCGGCAGCGGGCAGGACGAGGAAACGAAGATGGAGATGGACCTGTGCATCCGCAGCGGTGCGGACATGCAGGGCACGATGACGATCGACGGCAACCGCGTCGAGGTGATCTTCATCGGCAAGGACCAGTACATGAAGGCCGAGGCGCCCTTCTGGAAGATGGTCATGAGCGAGTTCGTGCCGGAGGGCGTGCTCGACGAGGTCGTGGCGAAGATGGCCGGCAAGTACCTGAAGTCCCCCGTGGACGAGGAGGACGACGGCGTCTCGTCCATGACCGACTTCTTCGACGGCTCCACCGACGGGGTGACCAAGGGTGAGCCGGTCAAGATCGACGGCGTGAAGGTGATCCCGCTCAGCAAGAAGGACGAGGACGGCGACACCACCACCCTCTACGTGCAGGAGAAGGGCAAGCCCTACCCCTTCATGGTCAAGTCGGAGGGCAGCAACAACGCCACGGCGAAGTTCACCAAGGGCAAGCAGAAGTGCGAGCCCACCGCTCCCGCCGAGTCGTTCACCAAGGAAGACCTGAAGGGTCAGTTCAAGGACGCCTGACCGGCGCACCCCACCGAGGCACCGGCCCCGCACCGCGACCGTCCCTGTCGCCGTGCGGGGCTAGTCTTCCTCGGTGCACGCCGTACTGACCGACCCGGACGACCTGTGTCGGCTGCTCGGGATCCCCTTCACCCCGGAGCAGCTGGACGCGGTGCTCGCGCCGCTCGCGCCGGGCGTGATCGTGGCCGGGGCCGGGTCGGGCAAGACCACGGTGATGACCGCCCGCGTGGTGTGGCTGGTGGGCACCGGACAGGTCCGGCCCGACCAGGTGCTCGGGCTCACCTTCACCAACAAGGCCGCCGGCGAACTGGCCCAGCGGGTGCGCAAGGCGATCGGGCAACTGCGCGGCGGCGAGATCCCCGCCGACGAGGACGCCGGCGAGCCGACCGTGTCCACGTATCACGCGTTCGCCGGCCGCCTCCTCCAGGAGCACGGCCTGCGGATCGGCCTGGAGCCCTCGGCCCGGCTGCTCGCCGACGCGACCCGCTTCCAGCTCGCCGCCCGGGCCGCGCGCACCGCCCGCGGCCCCTTCCCCACGCTCACCGGCCGACTGCCCGACGTGGTCGCCGCCGTACTGCACCTGGGCGGCGAGTTGGCCGAGCACCTGGTGTCGATCGAGGAGCTCCGGGAGTGGGACCGGGCCTTCGTGGCCGAGGTGGAGGCCGCCGCCAAACCCTCCGCCGCCGCCCGCAAGGCCGCCGACGCGGCGCGCAACCGGCTCGACCTGGCCCGATTGGTCGACGCGTACGCGCGCGCCAAGAGCGGCCGCGACCTGCTCGACTTCGGCGACCAGATCGCCTACGCCGCCCGGATCGCCGGCGAGCGGCCCGAGGTCGGCGAGATCCTGCGCGACACCTACCGGGTGGTGCTCCTGGACGAGTACCAGGACACCTCGGTCGCGCAACGCGTGCTGCTCCAGGGCCTGTTCGGGCTCGGCCACCCGGTCACCGCGGTCGGCGACCCGTGCCAGGCCATCTACGGCTGGCGCGGTGCGTCGGTGGCCAACATCCACGAGTTCCCGGTGCACTTCCCGCACCGCGACGGCAGCCCCGCCGCCCGCTACTCGCTCTCCGAGAACCGGCGCAGCGGCGGCCGGATCCTGAGCTTCGCCAACGACCTGTCGGCGCCGCTGCGCACCCCCGAAAGCGGCGTGGAGGCGCTGCGCGCGGGGCCCGGCGCCGAGCACGAGGGCCGGACGGTCGCCGCGCTGCTGCCCACCCACGCCGAGGAGATCGACTGGCTCGCGGAGCGGATCGGCACCGCGATCGGCACCGTCCTGGACAAGAACGGCGCCCCGATCACCGCCGGTGACGTCGCGGTGCTCGCCCGCACCGCCGCCGACTTCGCGGACATCCACGCCGCCCTGGTGCGGCGCGACATCCCCGTCGAGGTGGTCGGGCTGTCCGGGCTGCTGCACCTGCCCGAGGTGGCCGACCTGGTGGCGACCTGCGAGGTGCTGGACGACCCGACGGCCAACTCCGCGCTGGTGCGCCTGCTCGCCGGGCCCCGCTGGCGGATCGGGCCGCGCGACCTGGCCCTGCTCGGCCGCCGGGCGGCCGAACTGGTCCGGGTCGAGCGGGCGGGCGCAGACGACGCCGACGCTCGTCTGGAGGAGGCGGTGGCCGGGATCGACCCGACCGAGGTGGTCTCGCTCTCCGACGCGCTCGCCGACCCGGGCGAGCAGTACCCGTTCTCCGCCGAGGCCCGCCGCCGGTTCGCCCGGATGGCCACCGAGATCCGCGATCTGCGCCGGCACCTGGGCGAGCCGCTGATGGACCTGCTGCACCGGGTGCTCGCGGGCACCGGCCTGGAGGTCGAGCTGTCCGCCTCGCCGGGTGCGCTGGCCGCGCGCCGCCGGGAGACGCTGCACACGTTCCTGGACGTCGCGGCGGGTTTCGCCGACCTGGACGGCGACCCCTCGCTCACCGCGTTCCTGGCCTTCCTGCGCACCGCCGCCGAGCATGACAAGGGCCTGGACGGCAGCCTGCCCACGGCCGGCGACTCGGTGAAGGTGCTGACCGCGCACAAGTCCAAGGGCCTGGAGTGGGAGGTGGTCGCCGTCCCCGGACTGATCGACGGCGTCTTCCCGAGCGTGCGCACGCAGACCAAGTGGATCACCAACGGCCGGGCCCTGCCGCACCCGCTGCGCGGCGACGCCGCCGCGCTCGCGGTGTTGCCCGACCTGACCCCCAAGGGCTTCAAGGCGTTCGACGCGGCGATGCGCGCGCACCAGGAGACCGAGGAACTGCGCCTGGGCTACGTCACCTTCACCCGGCCCAAACAACTCCTGATCGGGTCCGGACACTGGTGGGGCCCGACCCAGAAGAAGCCGCGCGGCCCGTCCGACTTCCTCACCCGACTGCGCGACCACTGCCTGGCGGGCAACGGCACGGTCGAGGTGTGGACGCCCGAGCCCGCCGAGTCGGCCAATCCGCACCTGGCCGACGTCGTCGAGCACGCCTGGCCGCTGCCGCTGGATACGACCGCGCTGATCGAGCGCCGCCGGGCGGCCGACGCCGTACTCGCGGAACTGGCCCGGCGCGAGGCGTCGCGCCGGGTCGACCACGCGGCCGAGCACCCGTCGGTGGAGCCGGAATTCGGGCCGGTCCGGGGGGACGGCGAGCAGATGCCCGTCGAGGCCTACGAGGCGTATGTCCCGGTCGACCCGGAGCAGGACGCGCCGCCGCCGGAGGAGGAGCCCCCGCCGCCGGTCGACCCGGGCCCCGAGCCCGACCCCGGTGCCTCGGTGCCGCCGGTGCCCTCGCCCGATCACGACGACGCCGCCGAGCACACGGACGAGGTGCGGGCCGGGCACCCCGCGGTGGAGGGCCCGGCGCCGGGGTCGCACCCGGGGCCGACCCCGGACGAGCTGGCCCTGATCGAGTCGTGGGACCGGGACCTGATCCGGCTGGCCGAGGAACTGCGCCGCGGCCGGTCCGGGGTGCGCGAGGTGCCGCTGCCCGCGACGCTGACCGCGTCCCAGATGTTGCGCCTGTCCAACGACCCCGACGGGCTCGCGCGCGAGCTGGCCCGGCCGATGCCGCGCCCGCCCGCCCCGGCGGCCCGGCGCGGCACCCGCTTCCACGCCTGGGTCGAGTCGCTGTTCGGCGAGCGCCCGCTGCTCGAACCCGACGACCTGCCGGGCGCGGCCGACGAGGAGATCACCGACGAGGCCGATCTGCTCGCCCTCCAGGAGGCGTTCCTGCGCACGCCCTACGGTCGGCGTGCCCCGCACCGGGTCGAGGCGCCCTTCCAGCTGTTCCTGGGCGGTCGGATCGTGCGCGGCCGGATCGACGCGGTCTACCGCGAGGGCGACGGGTTCGAGGTGGTCGACTGGAAGACCAACCGGGTCCACGACGCGGACCCGCTCCAGCTCGCCGTCTACCGGCTGGCCTGGGCCGAATACGCCGACGTGCCACTGGAGCGGGTATCGGCCGCCTTCCTCTACGTGCGCTCCGGGGAACTCGTCCGGCCCAGGGGCCTGCCCGGCCGGGACGAATTGGAACAGTTGTTCCTGGAAGCCGATGAACCGGGCGACGATCCGGCCCGTTGATCCGGAGGAAACCCGGCAACGGTGAGGATGGGCCGATGCGGCCGGATTCCGACACTCGTATGGTTTATGAGGATCGACACGACGGCGGACTTCGAACGGGACGGGAAACGGCACCGGTGCGCGGAACAGCACAGACGAGACGGGCGCTGCGGCTCGTCGGCGTTGCGGGTGATCGTCCACTGCTGCCGGTGATCGGCCTGATTCTGCGCCTGCTGCCCTTCCTGGTGATCCTCGCGGTGGTCGTGCTGGCCGCCGCGACCCCGGAGAACGTGCACGTGGGTCCGCTGCTCGCGGTGGCGCCGGCGCTGTCCGGGCTCACCCAGACGGCGCCGCGCGGCCCGCTGATCACCGGCGGCGTCGCGGCCGTGGTCTCGGTGGCGCTGGCCGCGCTCGGCCAGGGCCGGGGCGGCGGCGAACCGTACGTCACGCTGCTCTCGGTCGCGCTGGTGACCACCACCGCGTGGCTGGGCGTCCACGTGCGCATGCGCCAGGAGCGCACCATCGAGGAGGTGCGCAGCGTGGCCGAGGCGGCCCAGGAGGTGCTGCTGCCCCAGGTGCCCGGCACGGTGGGCCCGCTCACCGTCGGCGTGCGCTACCGCGCGGCGGCGGCCGAGGCGCGGATCGGCGGTGACCTGTACGAAGTGGTGCCCACGCCGTTCGGCATCCGCGTGGCGATCGGCGACGTGCGGGGCAAGGGCCTCGGCGCGGTGCGCACCGCCGCCGCCGTGCTCAGCGCGTTCCGCGAGGCGGCCTACGAGGAGCCGGACCTGCCCGGCGTGGCCCGCCGACTCTCGGCCAGCCTGGAGCGGCGACTCGGCGAGAACGACGAGGAGTTCGTCACGCTGATCCTGCTCGGTTTCCCGCCGGAGCCCGCGTGCGTGGACATCCTCAACTGCGGCCACCCCGCGCCGCTGCTGCTGCGCGCGGCGCACGCGGAGCCGCTGGACCCGCCGACCCCGACCCCGCCGCTGGGCATCATGGACCTGCGCCGGCTCGACCTGCCGGTGTTGCGGGTGCCGCTGCTGCCGCGGGACCGGCTGCTGCTGTACACCGACGGCATCATCGAGGCGCGCAACCCGGCCGGCGAGTTCTATCCGCTGCCCGATCGGGCGCCGGACTCGCTGCCCGGGGTGGAGGACACCCTCGACCGGCTGGAGGCCGACGTGCAGCGACACGTGGGCCGACCGCTCCAGGACGACGCGGCGATGGTGCTCCTGGAGTACACCCCGGTGGTGGCCCGCCACGACGAGTTGCGCGGCGCCCGGCTCAGCGCCTGACCCCGCCGCGCTCAGCCCACCTTCACCTCGACCACCAGGGCGCAGTGGTCGGAGACGCCGAGGCGGACCGCCTCGGTGCGGCGCACCGCCTCGGGGCCGATGCCGTGTCCGAGCACGTGGTCGAACTGGACCCGCGGGTGGTACGAGGGGTAGGTGGGCACCCGGGCCAGCGAGCGCCAGCGCACCGCGCCGGCGCCGCGTCCGCGCCGGCCGACCACCGCCTGCGGGATCCGGCCGGGCAGGTTGAAGTCGCCGAGCAGCAGTTGTGGACCGGGCAGGTCGGCGGTGGAGCGGCGGATCCGGGCGAGCTGGGAGATGTTCCAGCCGGGGACGAAGGACAGATGCGCCGCGAGCACCGTGAACGGCCCGTGCGGGCCCTCGACCACCGCCGCGAGCACGCCCCGGGGCTCGTCCGGCACCCGGGTCAGGCCGGGCCGGCCCTGCACCCGCAGCGGCAGGCTCAGCGGCGCGGCGGGGAAGCGCCGGACCCGCCAGCGCGAGACCGGCAGCCGGGACAGCAGCGCGATGCCGTATCCGGGCCCGCCCTCGCCCCGCTCGTCCGCCGCGTAGACCCGGCGCTCGCCCGGTACCGAGGGCTCCTCGGTCCATCCGGACACCGGCGCCGGGACGCCGTGCACCGAGGCCAGAAAGCGCCACTGGGACATCCCGAGCGCCTCGGCCGCGATCGCCGCCTGATCGGCGCCGCCGGAGCGCTCCTGGTGCCGGTCCACCTCCTGCAGGGCCACGATGTCGGCGTCCAGATCGGCCAGCGCGGCGCGCAGCCGATCCGGGTCCGACTCGCCGTCGGCGAGATCCATGCCGTGCAGGAGATTGAAGGTCGCGACACGCAACGTGGTCATCGGCCGACGGTAACCCGCCCGCCGCCCTGCCGTGGGCTTTCCCGTCCGGCGACGACCCCGTGCCGCCCGCGCGGGTGCCGGGCATATGGTCGAATCCATGAGCATCACCGACCGCGGCGTCGTCGAATACATAGGCGCCCACGCCGACGACTTCCTCGCCGATCTGCGCGCCTGGCTGGCCATCCCCTCGATCTCCGGCGACCCCGCGGCGGCGGCCGACGTCGCCCGCAGCGCGTGGTGGCTGGGCGGCGCGCTGCGCGACGCCGGCTTCCCCACCGTCGAGGTGTGGGAGACGCCCGGGCTGCCGGCCGTGTTCGCCGAGTGGCCCTCCGCCGATCCCGACGCGCCGACGGTGCTCGTGTACGGGCACCACGACGTGCAGCCCGCGGCGCTCGCCGACGGATGGAGCACGCCGCCGTTCGAGCCGACCGACATCGGCGACCGGCTGTACGCGCGCGGTGCCGCGGACGACAAGGGGCAGGTCCTGTTCCACCTGCTCGGGGTGCGGGCGCACCTGGCGGCGACCGGGCGTACCACCCCCGCGGTGAATCTCAAGCTGATCGTCGAGGGCGAGGAGGAGTCCGGCTCGCCGCACCTGGCGGCGCTGCTGCGCGAGCGCCGCGACCGGCTCGCGTGCGATGTCGTGGTGGTCTCCGACACCGGGATGTGGGCGGCGGACACCCCCAGCACCTGCACCGGGATGCGCGGTCTCGCCGAGGTGCAGATCGACTTCCACGGTCCGAGCGCGGACATCCACTCCGGCTCCTTCGGCGGCGCGGTGCCCAACCCGGCGACCGCGCTGGCCCGGCTGATCGCCGCGCTGCACGACGAGGGCGGACACGTCGCCATTCCCGGCTTCCACTCCGGTGTCGGCGAACTCACCGAGTACGAGCGGGAGTCGTTCGCCAAGCTGCCGTTCGACGAGAGCGTGTGGTTGGGCAACGCCAAGTCCGGCGCGGCGGCCGGCGAGGCCGGCTACACCACCCTGGAGCGGGTGTGGGCGCGCCCGACGGCGGAGGTCAACGGCATCTGGGGCGGCTACATCGGCCCCGGCCGCAAGACCATCGTGCCCACCTCGGCGCACGCGAAGGTGTCGTTCCGGCTGGTGGACCGGCAGGACCCGGAGGAGATCGAGCGTGTCGTGCGCGCGTGGGTGAGCGAGCGGGTGCCCGCCGGGATCCGCTGCGAACTGGACTTCGGCACCGGGGTCCGGCCCTGCCTGACCCCGCTCGACCATCCCGCGCTGCAAGCGGTGGTGCGGGCGATGGGTCGCGCGTTCGACACCGAGATCCTGTACACCCGCGAGGGCGGCTCCGGCCCGGAGGCGGACCTCCAGGACGTGCTGCGCGCGCCGGTGGTCTTCCTGGGCGTCTCGCTGCCCGACGACGGCTGGCACTCGATCGACGAGAAGGTGGAGAAGCCGCTGCTGCTCAAGGGCGCGGAGGCCGCCGCCTACCTCTGGGAAGAGCTTGCCGCGAGCCGGCGCGGCGCCGCGCCGGGGAAGGACGACCGTTGATCCGCCCCAAGCCCGTCGCCGGGCAGGCACTGGCCCGATCCGCGCTCGACCGGGCGTCCGAACACCGCCTGGACCAGGCGTGGCTGGACGCGGCGTGGGCGCGGCCCGACACGCGCGTACTGGTCCTGGCGCAGGGTCGGGCGCGCTGGTCGGGCGAGGCGGGCGAACCCCGCCTGGTCCTGGTCGACGCGGCGAGCGCGCCGGTGGGCGAGCGGCGGTTGCTCGGTCTCGACGCGGCCGGGGTGGCGTACTTCGCGGTGGACGTCGAGAAGTTGCCGGAGCCCGCCGAGGACGGGCACGAGGGCGGCCTGCGCGAGTTGGGCACGCTGCTCGACGACCGGGACGCGGGGCTGCTCGTGCACGCCACCGGGCTGCACCACTGGCATCGCACGCACCGATTCTGCGCCCGCTGCGGACAGCCGACCGAGTCGGCCGCGGCCGGGCACGTGCGGCGCTGCCCGGCCTGTGGCACCGAGCACTATCCGCGCACCGACCCGGCGGTGATCATGCTCGTGCTCGACCGGGACGACCGCTGCCTGCTCGGCCGCCAGCCGCAGTGGCCCGAACGGCGCTGGTCCACCTTCGCGGGCTTCGTCGAGCCCGGCGAGTCGCTGGAGCAGGCGGTGGCGCGCGAGCTGCACGAGGAGGTCGGCGTGGTGACGTCGGCCACCACCTACGTGGCGAGCCAGCCGTGGCCGTTCCCCTCCAGCCTGATGCTGGGCTTCCTCGCCTATGCGGTGGACGACAGGGTGCACGTGGACGGCGAGGAGATCGCCGAGGCCCGCTGGTTCACCCGCGCCGAGTTCAAGGAGGCGATGGACACGGGCGAGGTGTTGACGCCCGGGTCGTTGTCCATCGCCCGATACCTGATCGAGCAGTGGTACGGCGGGCCGCTGGACGAGGGCAACCACTGGTGAGCGCGGGCCGAACACCGTACTCGGGGGTGCGTTCAGGCGGCCAGTTCGGACACGGCGGCCTTGACCTGGGCCAGGCTCGGGTTGGTCGCGGTCCACAGCGGCGCGCCGCCGTCGGCGGGCAGGATGACCAGCGTCGGGACGGTTTGGTTGCCGCCGTTGACGCTCATCACGAAGTCGGCGGCCGCGGGGTCCTGCTCGATGTTCACCTCGGTGTAGGCGATGCCCTCGCGCTCCATCTGGCTCTTCAGCCGGCGGCAGTAGCCGCACCAGGTCGTGCTGTACATCGTCACGGGGGCCGACATCGTCATGCGCTCCTTTGTGTTCGCCCGGTCCGGGAACGGCTGTCCCCAAGCCAAACGTGCACCCCCTCGGTTTGATTCCACCGGGTTCCCCGGCCTGTGCACATCGGGGCCGCTGTGCACAACCGGCCTCGGTGCGGCGCGATGCCTGAGAGGATGTGCCGATGATCGCTTCCCCCGACGACGTCCTCGACGCGCTCGATCCCGAGCAGCGGCGGGTGGCCGAGGCCGTCGACGGCGCGGTGTGCGTGCTCGCGGGCGCGGGCACCGGCAAGACGCGGGCGATCACCCACCGGATCGCCTACGGTGTGCTCGCCGGCGCGATGCAGCCCGGACAGACCCTGGCGGTCACCTTCACCGCGCGGGCCGCGGGGGAGTTGCGCGGCCGGCTGCGCGATTTGGGCGTCCCGGGCGTACAGGCGCGTACGTTCCACTCGGCGGCGCTGCGCCAGCTGTCCTACTTCTGGCCGAAAGTGTTCGCCGGGCCGCCGCCGCAGCTGGTCGAGACCAAGATCATGCTGGTCCGCGACGCGGTGGCGCACTGCCGCCTGCGCGCCGATCGGGCCGAGCTGCGCGACATCACCGGCGAGATCGAGTGGGCCAAGGCCACCCAGACCGCGCCCGACGACTACCCGGGCGCGGTGCTCGCGGCGGGCCGCAAGCCGCCGCGCGCCGCCGCCGAGATCGCGCACGTCTACGCGGCCTACGAGAAGATCAAGTCCGGCAAGGGCCGGATGGACTTCGAGGATGTGCTGTTGCTCACCATCGGGCTGCTCGACGAGCGGCCCGAGGTGCGCGAGGCGGTGCAGGCGCAATACCGGCACTTCACCGTGGACGAGTACCAGGACGTCAACCCGCTCCAGCAGCGCCTGCTCGACCTGTGGTCGACCGGGGCCCGCAGCCTGTGCGTGGTCGGCGACGCGAGTCAGACCATCTACTCGTTCACCGGCGCCACACCCGCCTACCTGCTCGGTTTCCGTCGCCGCCATCCCGACGCGAAGCTGGTCGAACTGGTCCGCGACTACCGCTCGACCCCGCAGGTGGTGGGCCTGGCCAACCGGCTGCTCGCGCGCGCCGGCGGCGAGGCGGCCAAGCACCGGCTGCAGCTGATCTCGCAGCGCGGCACCGGCCCGGAGCCCGACTTCGTCGAGCACGCCGACGAGCAGGCCGAGGCGGAGAGCACCGCGAAGCGCATCCGCGCGCTGATCGACGACGGAGTGCGGCCCGCGGAGATCGCCGTGTTGTTCCGCACCAACGCGCAGTCCGAGTCCTACGAGCAGGCGCTCGCCGACCAGTCGGTGGCCTACCTGCTCAAGGGCGCCGAGCGGTTCTTCGAACGGGCCGAGATCCGGCAGGCGATGGGCTTCCTGCGCGCGCACGCGATCTCCGGCGGCACCGACGCCGAGGCCGGGCCGTTGGCCGCGGAGGTGCGCGCGGTGCTCGGCGGCACCGGGTGGAGCGCGGAGCCGCCCGCGGGATCCGGTCAGGCCCGGGAGACGTGGGAGTCCGTGGCCGCGCTGGCGCGGCTGGCCGACGAGTTCGCGGTCAAGCGGCCGGAGGCGACGCTGCGCGACTTCACCGTCGAGCTGGCCGAGCGGGCGGCCGCCCAGCACGCGCCGACGGTGGAGGGCGTCACCCTCGCGTCGCTGCACGCGGCCAAGGGGCTGGAGTGGGACGTGGTGTTCCTGGTCGGCCTCAACGAGGGCATGATGCCGATCTCCTACGCCGACACCCCGGACAAGATCGAGGAGGAGCGCCGGCTGCTCTACGTCGGGGTGACCCGGGCGCGCGAGCGGTTGACCCTGTCCTGGTCGCTGGCCCGCACCCCGGGCGGGCGCGGGCGGACGGCGTCGCGGTTCCTGGACGGGCTGCGCGGCCCCGGTGGTGGGCGCGGCGTCGGCTCGGCGCAGCCCGACGCGTACCGCTCGCCCGGCCCCGGCGCGAGCCCGGGCGGCCTGCCCCGGCCCCGGCGCAAGGTCGGCCCGGTGCGCTGCCGGGTGTGCGCGCGAGCCCTCCAGGACGCCGCCGAGCGCAAGATCGGCCGCTGCCTGGACTGCCCGTCGGACGTGGACGAGTTCCTGCTGGGGCAACTGCGCGAGTGGCGACTGCGCCGGGCCGACGAGCACAGCCAGCCGGCCTTCGTGGTCTTCACCGACGCGACGCTCACCGCGATCGCCGAGACCCGTCCGCTCAACGAGCGCCAACTCGCCGCGATTCCGGGAGTGAGCCGGACCAAGCTGGAGCGATTCGGTGACGACGTACTCGCGCTGTGCGCCGGTCACGACCTGGCGATCGAGCCGGATCCGGACGACTACGGGCACATTCCGGAGGTCGAACAGGACCTCGAACCGGCCATCGAGGATGCCCTCGACGGAGGGTGAGACGCGAGGGGTTTCCCTCGAGTGACGAGGGCCATGCAATAAATCGTTTGCGCCCCGCTCCAAACCGCATCTACGCTCACGAGCACGGTCGGAACGTTCGACCGTGCTCGTCCATGAAACCCGGAAGCACCCCTGCGGTGTTGCCCCGAAACCCTCTCGGAAGGAGGTGAACGTCGTGATTACCAGGAACTCGAAAGCCCAGCGTCGGACGTTCGCCGTCACTCCGGTCGTGGTGTCGGTGGGCTCCGCCAAGCTGTCGCATGCCGATCTCTCCGTGTCCACGTCCGGCCTGGCCGGGCTCCCCTTGGTGACGTCCTATGCCGGGACCGACGCCCTGATCACCGCCTCCGCGCGACTGCGCGGCAACGGCAGTGGTGTGTCCGCAGCAGCGGGCGCCGCAGGGCTCGTCGGTCTGGCGGACAGCGCCGAGGGTCCGTGGCAAGGCGAGCAGGCGGCGAAGGCGCGTCGCGACGAGCGACCGTCGAGCGCGGCGGCTTGCGAGCAGGCGCAGAAGCAGGAATCGCAGCGGGCCAATGGCATGACCATGGCCGGCTTTGCCGGGAACAACGGGTATCCGTCCTGGAGGAACAGGACCTGACGAGACGTCAGGTCGGCACCCTCCAGGGCCGCGGAATCCCGAACACCGGGATCCGCGGCCCTTGTCTTTTGTCGGCTGTCAGCAAAACCGAGTAGCGACCACCGGGGACGCGAGTCCCACGAATCACAGGAGCACCACGTGCCCCACGGCAAACCCCCCGCACCCGGCAGTACAGCCACAGCGACATCGGAGGTAGACCTGATGACCCTCACCGGTTTCGAGGACGTCGAGCAGCTCGAGTCCACGATCCCCTGCCGTTCCTACGACCCCGAGGTCTTCTTCGCGGAGTCCCCGGAGGACGTCGAGTACGCGAAGGCCCTGTGCCGCGAGTGCCCGGTGCGCGAGATGTGCCTGCAGGGCGCGCTCGAGCGCCGCGAGCCCTGGGGCGTGTGGGGCGGCGAGCTCTTCGTGCAGGGCGTCGTCGTCGCCCGCAAGCGTCCCCGTGGCCGTCCGCGCAAGACGGAGGTCGCCGCGTGACCCCGCCGGCGGGACCCCGACGCACCAGGACCAGAGATCGCGCGTACGCGCAGGAACCCATGAAGCACATTCACGACACGAACGCAGTTCTTCCCATGGACAGGAGCCGGGAGTTGCATCTGATCAACGAAGCCCTGGCGAGGGCTCGGATGGATCAGGAGCTCCGCGAGGCGGAGCTCCAACGCAGGGCGTACCACGTCCGGATGGCGCGCAGGATGCGTCGTCGGGCCGAGGTCGCCTCCATGCGGGCGCGCCGGGCGCTGGCCATCGCGGTCATGTAGTCGAGCCGGTTCGCGAACGCCGAAGGGCGGGCACCCCTTGCCGGGGTGCCCGCCCTTCGGCGTTCGCGCGGATCGGCGCCGGGGCCGACCGGGCGGACGGTGCCTAGTGTCCGGCGGTGTCCGCGTCGCCCGTCGTGTTCTTCGGGGCCGGTGCGTCGGCCGGGTCGTCCTCGATCTCTTCGATGTCCTCCAGCTCCTCGATCGCCTCGAGGGAGAAGTCGAACTCCTCGGCCTCGTAGTCGTCTTCGAAGCCCGGCAGCCAGGTGGCCAGTTCCTCGCGGAAGGGGGCGGTGGCGCCCAGCTGACACAGCACGCCGATGGTGCTCAGCGTGACCCGGTGGATCAGCAGATAGCTCGGCGGCAGGTTGAGCTGGCGGGCCAGCGCGGAGGCGGGATTGCGGGGGTCGCCGATCCGCGCGCCCTGTTCGCGCATCCACGCCCGGGTGAAGGTGAACTCCTCGACCTCGGCCGGTTCCAGGAACGGCAGCAGGTAGTCCAGCACCTCGCCGGCGTCCAGCTTGATCGACGGCTTGACGAAGCCCTCGGTGCGCAACACCTGCATGACGCCGTCCGCGTCGCCGTCGAGCGCGAGGCGGAACGCCCGGCCGATCGGCTCGGGCAGCCCCTCGGGCAGCCGGTTGACCGTGCCGAAGTCCAGCACGCCCAAGCGCCCGTCGGCCAGCAGCCGGAAGTTGCCCGGGTGCGAGTCGGCGTGCAGCATGCCGGTGCGGGCCGGACCGGAGAACAGGAATCGGGTGAGCATGTGCCCCGCCCGGTCGCGCTCCTCCCGGGTGCCCTTGTCGATCACCTTGGACAGCGGTGTGCCGTCCATCCATTCGGTGATCAGCACCCGTTCGGTCTGGTGCACCACGTGCGGCACGAAGATGTCGGGGTCGCCGTCGAACTCCACGGCGTGGGCGGTCTGCGCCTCCGCCTCCAACTGGTAGTCGAGCTCCTCGGCCACCCGGGCCTTGAGTTCGGCGATCAGCGGCTTGACGTCGATGCCGGGGATCAGCGCGCCGGCGAAGCGGGCCACGTGGCCGAGCTGGTTGAGGTCGGAGATCAGCGCGTCGCCGGCCCCGGGATATTGGATCTTGACCGCGACCGTGCGGCCGTCGTGCCAGACCGCCCGGTGCACCTGGCCGATCGAGGCGGCGGCCGCGGGCGTCTCGGAGAACTCCTCGAACAACGTGCGCCAGTCGTCGCCGAGGTTGTCCGCGAGCGCCTTGTGCACGGTGCGCGCGGGCATCGGCGGCGCCGCGTCCTGAAGTTTGGTCAGGGCCGAGCGGTAGGGCCCGGCCACCTCCTCGGGCAGCGCCGCCTCGAACACCGACAGGGCCTGCCCGAGTTTCATCGCGCCGCCCTTCAACTCCCCGAGCACCTTGAAGAGTTGTTGCGCGGTGCGCGCCTGCAGCTCCGCCGCGACGATCTCGGCCGGTCTGCCGCCGATGCGCCTGCCCAGGCCCAGTGTCGCCCGACCGGCCACCCCCAGCGGGAGGGACGCGAGCTTGGCGGTGCGGGTGACGGCCCTGCGCGGAAGATCGCTCACGCGACCCATTGTGACCGACTCGGCGGCGCGGCACGTGTGATGGGGTCCACGACTTGCGCCGGGCGGGTGGCGCCGCAGTCGCACCGCGCGTGCGGAGCCCAGCTCCGGCGCCGGGTCAGCCCGTCGGGCAGCTCGATCTCCACCGTCCCGTCCACGGTGGTGGGCAGCCCGCCGTCGACGAAGGTGAGCACCTGGAGGGCGGCCCGGGCGGCGACCTCGGTGGCCAGCACCACGTCACACGGCGGCTCGCCCGGACCGGGCGCGGCGGCGAGCTGGGCGAGCAGGCGCGGCCAGGCCGGGTCCCGGTCGCTGCGGGCCAGGTCCAGACACCGACCACAGGCCGAGCGGCCGACCAGGACGAACGGCCCGATCACCCCCGTGGTCTCGCGGATGTCGGCGTACAGGTGCGGCACGCGCTGTCGGATCAGCCGGGCGCCGGGGGCCGGATCCGGACGGCCCTCCGGGACCAGCACCGCGACGTCGGGGGTGCCCCGACCGGCGGGCAGCGCGCAGCGCACCCCCGGGGCCAGCCGACGCAGCGCGGCCCGCACGGTGGTCTCCCGGCGCGGGCGCTCCGCGTCCCAGCCGTAGGCCACCGGCCCCGCGTCGCCCGCCCGCACCGGTCGGCGATCCGCGGGCACCACGTGGCCGACGCCGGCGGCGGCGAGCAGCCCGGCCACCGCCGCGCCCACCCGCCCGGCACCGTGCACCGCCACCACCGCCCGCGAGCGCCGGTCCAGCGCGGCCAGGCCCGCGCCGCCGCTGCCGTGCACCAGGGCCAGCGAGGTCAGGTCCGGGCCGAGCCGGGCCCGCTCGTGCGGCAGCGCGGGCACCGGGGTGGGCCGCCCGGACGCGTCCTCGAGCACGTCCTCCCGGGCGAGCAGGTCGAGCACCGCCGCGGCCCGGGCGCGGGGCAGGCCGACGCGGTCGGCGAGTTCGTAGGTCCGGGCCAGGTCCCGGGTGCCGTCCAGGTGTTCCACGAAGCGGGTGGTGACCGGATCGAGCCCGCCCAGCAGCACCGCCCGAGCCGGGTCCAGGCCCAGTTGCAGGGTCTGTCGATCGCGCCACAACCGGCGCAGGGCGGGCTTGAGCAGCGGGCGCATGGGCGGCCTCCGAGGGACGGTACGCGCGGACGGGCGGCGACGACCGAGGCCCGATCCACCGGGCTCGACCGGCCCCAGCCTGCCCGGCGGCGACCGGGTCGGGTATTTCGTTGTCCACAGCCCGAGTATGAATATGCTATTTGGAAATATTGGGCACAGAACAATGGAATGGGAGCTATCGCGCGAATAGTGCTCATAGCCGCGAATATGCCTGCGGAAAGAGATGCGCAATATCCTTGGCCGGCCCGAAGCGGGCGCGCCCTGTCGGTGCCGTCGGTTAACGTCCTGGTTGTGGTCGCGGATCCCGGGGCCGGACACGACATGCTGTCCGGAGCCCCGTACCAGGGTGCCGTCGAGGTGCGTCGCAGCGCCCGACGGAAACGAACCGTATCGGCGTACCGGGACGGGGACCGAACGGTGGTCCTGCTCCCCGGCCGCATGACGCAGACCGAGGAGAAACGCTGGGTCGGCGTGATGCTGGAGCGCCTGGCCGCCCAGGAGCGCCGCCGACGGCCCAGCGACGAGGACCTGGCCGTCCGCGCCCGGGAGTTGTCCGCCCGCTATCTCGACGGCCGGGCCGAGCCCGCGAGCGTGCGCTGGGTGGCCAACCAGAACACCCGCTGGGGTTCGTGCACACCGGTCGACGGCACCATCCGCCTCTCCACCCGCCTGCGCGGCATGCCGACGTATGTCGTCGACTATGTATTGCTGCACGAGTTGGCGCATTTGCTGGTGCCCGGACACGGACCGCGTTTTTGGACCCTGCTCGCCCCATATCCGCGCACCGAACGCGCGCGGGGATATCTGGAGGGCGTCGCGGCCGCGAGCGGGCTCGCGATGAGCGACGAGGCCGACACCGATCCGGCCGGCGCCGAGCCGCCGCGCACCGGGGCCGAACCGCCGGCGCCGACCCGGGGGCGCGCCCCCTCGGCCGATACACGCGGCGCCCGCAAGGGCACCGCCGCTGCGGACGGTACCCGGGCGGGGACAACGCGCGATCGGGCGGCCCGCAAGCCTCGCGGCTGACCGGGATCCGGCTCGGCACAGTCGTCGCGGCGCCGGATTCGGGCGTATAGCGTGAGGCGCGTACGCGGACGGAGCGGTCGCGAAAACACGCCCGCCGGGGAGCCCGAGCGGCCCGCCCGGCGCGCAGCCGTACCCCGACCGGGGCGCAGCCGATGTTGTAGCGTGCCGAGCGCGGCGGGGACCCAGGTGGTGGGCGCCCGCACCGCCGGCGGCGGAAAAGCGGGGAAGGGAGCCACACAGTGGTCGAGTTCAGGAAGGGACAGAAGTCGAAGCTGTCCGACCTGACCGCGGGGACCGATCTGTATGTCGGGGTGCAGTTGGACGGCCCCGGGCTGACGTTCGACATCGCGTGCTTCGGGTTGGACGCGGGCGAGCGGCTGTCCGACGATCGGTACTTCGTCTTCTTCAACCAGCCCAAGTCGCCCGAGGAGTCGATCCAACTCCTCGGCGCGCAGGCCGGCGACACCGAGTCCTTCCGGGTGACCCTCGATCGGGTCCCGCCGCACGTCAACAAGCTCGCGTTCACCGCGACGATCGACGGCGACGGGGTGATGTCCCAGGTCGGGTCCGGCTATCTGCGGATCGTGGCGGGCGGCCAGGAGGTCGCGCGCTACTCGTTCACCGGGCGCGAGTTCAGCACCGAGCGCGCGGTGATGATCGCCGACATCTACAAGAAGGACGTCTGGCGGTTCTCCGCCGTCGGCCAGGGCTTCGACGGCGGATTGCGCGCGCTCCTGGAGAACTTCGGCGGCGAGGTCGCCGAGGACGAGCCGGAGCAGGCGTCCGCGCCCGCGCAGGTGCCGCCCGGCGGGGCGCCCGGATTCGCCCCGCCCGGTGCCGGCGTGCCGCCGCAGCAGCACCAGTCGCCGCCGTCCTTCGGTCCGCCCGGTGGGAGTCCGCCGCCGCCCCCGCCCGCGCCCACGCCGAACTTCGGGCCGCCGCCCGGCGCGCCCCAGCCGGTCGGCGCGATGCCGCACGGCGGTCCGCCGCCCGGTCCGCCCGGGCACGACGGTCCGCCCCAATACGGCGGCACCCCGCCGCACGGCGCCCCCGGCGGCTACCCGCCGCCCCCCGGCCCGCCGCAGTACCAGCAGGGCCCGGGCACGCCGCCGCACGGCGCGCCGGGAGGCTACCCGCCCCCGCCCGGCCCCGGCGGCTACCCGCACCCGAACCAGACGCCGCACCAGGGGCACATGGCGCCGCCCGCGCCGCCCGGCACGGGTCAGCCCGGCGGCTACCCGCCGCCGCCCGGCCCCGGGGGCTACCCGCCGCCCGGCCCGCCCGGACCCGGTGGCTACCCCGGCCAGGGGCAGCCCGGCCAGGGGCAGCCCGGCCAGATGCAGCCCACGCTCCAGATGCCGGTCCCCGGCGGCCCGCCCGGACCGCCGCCCGGTCCGGGCATGCCCCCCGGTCCGGGCATGCAGGGCGTCGGTCTCGCGACGCCCGAACCCGCCTTCCAGTACGGCATCGAGCAGTACCGCGAGGTGCCCGCCGGCGGTCGCTGGAGCCAGCAGAACCCCAAGATGGTCCGCGTCGACGTCTCCGGCGGCAAGGTGATCGCGCGCCAGGGCGTCATGGTGGCCTACCAGGGCGACGTGAAGTTCAAGTTCCAGGGGCAGAGCCTGCGCAGCCGGTTCGACAACCGGCAGACCGGCCAGTCGCTCGAACTGATGCGCTGCGAGGGCAGCGGCGAGGTGTTCCTCGCCGAGGACGCCGCGCACCTGCACCTGGTCGAACTCCAGGGCAACAAGCTGTTCGTCAACGTGGCCAACGTGCTCGCGTTCGACGAGGGGCTGACCCTGGAGCCGGCGCGCGTCGAGGGTGTGGGCATCCCCGGCGGCGCGCTGTTCGCGCAGACCTTCAGCGGTCAGGGCACCGTGGTGGTCAAGACCAGGGGCATCCCGCTGGTGCTGCCGGTCCAGGGGCCGACCTTCGCGGACAGCAACGCCATCGTGGCCTGGACCGCCACCGACATGCAGGTCTCCACCACGACCCAGATGCGACTGCGCCGTACCGCGTTCCCCGGGCACAGCGGCGAGACGGTCAACCTGCAGTTCCGCTGCCCGCCGCAGGCCAACAACTTCATCGTCGTCCAGCCCTACGAGGTGTGAGGGGAACATGGATCAGCAACTGATCGCCGCGTACGGGCAGACCGCCCCCCAGGCGCGGATGAGCGCGCATGGCAACAAGATCTGCCGGGCCAACATCCAGCCCGGCGCACCCGGGGTGCTGGCCAAGCAGGGCTCGATGATCGCCTACGAGGGCTACATCACCTTCGCGGGCCACGGCCAGGGCATGCAGCGCCGGGTGACCGGCGGGATCACCGGCGAACGTATGCAGTTGATGCGGTGCACCGGCCAGGGCGACATCTACTTCGCCGACTACGGCGCCGACGTGGCCATCATGCAGCTCAACCCGGGCGAGGGCCTGTCGGTCAACGCGAGCAACATCCTCGCGTTCGACGAGAACCTGGAGCACCGGATCAAGATGGTGAGCGGGGTCACCGCGAAGTTCAGCGGCAACGGCCTGTTCAACATGGAGCTGTCCGGTCAGGGCTGGGTGGCGATCACCACGCGCGGCACCCCGGTGGTGCTCAACCCGGCCGAGCGCGAGACCTACGTCGACCCCGACGCGCTGGTCGCGTGGAGCACCAGCCTCAAGGTCGGCACCAAACGCTCGATGCGGCTCGGCGGCATCGTCGGGCGCGGTTCCGGCGAGGCGATGCAGGTGTCCTTCAAGGGCAACGGCTTCGTCGTCGTGCAACCGGCCGAGGACGCCACCGACCGTTTCCACGTGCGCGGCTGACCGCGAGCCAAGGAGGAACACCGTGCAGAGCTCGCTTTTCGGCCACGCGCCGGTACACAACCCCGAGCGGTACAGCTTGCAGAACGAGCACATGCTCAAGGTCCAGCTCGGCAACGGGCACCCGGACCACTGCCTGGCCCGGGTCGGCTCGATGGTGGCCTACCAGGGTGCGATCGACTTCGACGGAAACCTGCGCAGCGGCGCCGAACAGCAGGCCGCGGCGGCCACCGGCGAACAGCTCCAACTGATGCGCGCGCAGGGCACCGGCACCATGTGGCTGGCCAACATGTCCCAGTCGATCCACGTGCTCGACCTCGACTTCGAGGGACTGAGCGTGGACGGGCAGTACGTCCTGGCCCTGGACAGCTCGCTGAGCTGGAACGTGGTCGCGATCGAGAGCGCCCAGTCGGTCGCCGGCGCCGGGTCGTACAACCTCGACATCAGCGGCAACGGCAAGATCGCGCTGATGACCTCGGGCAAGCCGCTGATCCTGCGGGTCACCCACGGGGCCGAGGTGTTCGCGGACGCCGACGCGGTGATCGCGTGGAGCACGCGGTTGCAGATCAGCATGCAGGCGCAGACCAACTCGGCCCGGATCTACCGCCGCCGCCGGGGCACCGGCGAGGGCTGGAACATGGCCTTCATGGGCGAGGGCTACGTGGTGGTCCAGCCCAGCGAACTGCTGCCGCCCGTCGAGTTCATCCAGCCCGGCGGCTACCTCGCCAACCGCGGCCTCGGTCAGGACGGCGGGGTCCGCGGCAACACCTGGGGCCAGTAGCACCCCCGGGCCCGGGAAACCGGGGAACAGCGACGCCGAGGGGCGCCCGACCGGTGACCGGTCGGGCGCCCCTCGGTTGGTGCTCGTGGCCGCCGCTCGGCGCGCGGACCTCAGACCAGCGCGCGGGCGCGGCTCACCAGCGCGCGGACCGAGTCGTCCGTGTCGGCCGGCAGCGCGTCGAACGCGAACCAGCGCAGGTCCAGCGACTCCTCGCTGATCACCTCGGTCGCGCCGGGCGGAGCCAGCGCCGCGTACTGCACGTCCAAGTGCACCGCACACGGTGTGTCGTGCCGGTCGAGGTAGACCGGCGCGCCGTCGGCGAGCAGGGTCAGGCCGGCGATCCCGGACTCCTCGCGGGCCTCGCGCAGCGCCGCCTCGGCCGGTGTGCGGTCGCCCGGCTCGCAGTGCCCGCCGGTCTGCAACCAGCGCAGGACCTTCGCGTGCAGGGTCAGCAGCACCCGGCCGCCGACCGGATCCACGATCACCGCGCTCGCCGTCACATGCCCGGCGCGGCACGCCTTGAGCATGCCGTCCTCGTACGTGGCCAGATGCTCCAGATAGGCCCGGCGCAGCCCGTCCGCACGATCGTCGGGCGCCCGCCACGCGGACAGCGCGTCGACCGTCGCGACCCGAAGGCTCACGCGGCGGGCCCCTTGTCGCCGTCGCCGCCCTTCGGCTTGTCGTCGTCGCCGTTCGCCCCACGCTCGCCGTCGTCGGCCTTCGGCTCGTCCTTCGCCTCGTTCTTCGCCTCCAGCGAGTCCAGATCCGCGTCCAACTCGGCGTCGAGACCGGACAGGTCCAACTCGGCGTGGTGCACGAAGCCGTCGGGGTCGTCCAGGTCGGCGGCGGTCGGCAGCAGATCGGGGTGCTGCCACACCGCGTCGCGCCCGTCCACGCCGCGCGCGTCGGCCAGGGAGGCCCACAGCCGGGCCGCGTCGCGCAGTCGGCGCGGGCGCAACTCCAGGCCCACCAGCGTGGCGAAGGTCTGCTCGGCCGGGCCGCCCGTGGCCCGACGCCGACGCAGCGTCTCGCGCAGCGCGCCCGCCGAGGGCAGCCGCGGCGCCGCCGCGCTGTGCACGACCGCGTCGACCCAGCCCTCCACCAGCGCGAGGGCCGTCTCCAGCCGGGACAGCGCGGTCTTTTGCTCCGGCGTCTCCTCCGGCTCGAACAGCCCCTGCGAGAAGGCCTCCTGCAGCGCCTCGGGGTTGCTCGGGTCGATCCGACCCGCGGCCTCCTCCAGGCGGCTCATGTCCACCTTGATGCCCCGCGCGTACGCCTCGACGGCGCCGAAGAGGTGTTGCCGCAACCACGGCACGTGCACGAACAGGCGCTGGTGCGCGGCCTCGCGCAGGGCCAGGTAGAGCCGCACCTCCTCCTGGGGCAGGGACAGGCCCTCGCCGAACGCGGTCAGGTTGGCCGGCAGCAGCGCCGCCTTGCCCGCCGGACCGATCGGCAGCCCGACGTCGGTCGAGCCGACCACCTCGCCGGCCAGCGCGCCGAGCGCCTGGCCCACCTGGGCGCCGAACATCGCGCCGCCCATGCCGCGCATCATGCCGAGCAGCGGCCCGGCCATGCTCTGCATCTCGTCGGGCATCATCTCGCCCATGGCCGCGACCACCCGGGTCGCCAGCGGTTCGACCAGCGCGCGCCACTGGGGCAGCGTCGCCTCGATCCACTCGGAACGACTCCAGGCCGCGGTGGTGCTCACGCCGGACGGCAGCGAGGTGGCCTCGTCCAGCCACAGCTCGGCGAGCCGCACCGCCTCCTCGACGCCCGAGCGCTCCACCGCGCCGATCGACGCGTCGCCCTGCTGCGCCACGGTCTGCCGGGCGATGTCGCGGGCCAGGTCCCAGTTGACCGGTCCGCCCTCGTAGGAGAGCAGCTTGCCCAGCTGCTGGAAGGCCGCGCCCAGATCGGCCTGGTTCATCTGTCCGAAAAGCGCGCCGAACGGGTTGTTCGGGTCACCCCCGGCGGCACCGAACCCGAAGGGGTCGTTCGGATTCGAACCGCCGGACCCGCCGCCGGGGCGGTCGGGATCGTCGTCGCCCGAGGGCTTGCCGAAGCCGAACGGGAAGTCAGCCATGGTGGGGCCCCTCTACGTTTTCCATGTGCGCGGCGCCCTCGGGCCCGACCATTCGATGCCGACTCACGGCTACCTCGTCTCGCTCGAGCCGCCCGCCGACCCGGCCGGAGGCGACACCGCACAAGCGCCGAAACGCGCCTGGCGTGAAGACCACAACAACACCTCCGGCAGGATGGATCGCGGACACTGACAGGAAAGGCAAGCAGTCGCGCGTACCTTTCTTGACGAACCGCTCGTACCAAACTAACCACGGGAGACCGCCAGTGAGTTCCCAGCCCCCACGCGTTCGCTCTGGGCGGAGCGGGCGGGAGAGCACGAGCGAAGGCACCGGAACCGATGCCGCGCAGACCGCTCCGGAGAGCGATCCCCAGTCCTCGGGCCGGCCCGAGGACCAGCCCTCGGCCACCAGTGTGCCCCGGGTGCGCCCGGTCGTCGCGGTCACCGGCGCCGCCGCCGGGCTCGGTCATCGCGTCGCCTCGCTTCTGGCCGCGAACGACCAGGTCAAACGTCTGATCGCGATCGACGAGCGGCGCGGCGAGATCCCCGGCGCCCAGTGGCGGATCATGGACGTCCGCGACCCCGCGCTCGCCGGCCGGCTGGAGGGCGTGGACGTGGTGGTGCACCTCGCGCTCGACATGTCGCTCGACTCCGAGCCCAGGTCCCGGGGCGCGCGCAATGTGCGCGGCACCCAGACCGTGCTGACCGCCGCCGCCGCGGCCCGGGTGCCGCGCGTGGTGTTGTGCACCTCGGCGATGGTCTACGGCGCGCTGCCGGACAACGACGTACCGCTGGCCGAGGACGCGCCGCTGCGCGCCACGGCCGATGCCTCGCTGGTCGGGGACCTGCTGGAGATCGAGGAACTGGCCGAGCGCACCCCGCGCGCGCATCCGCACGTCAAGGTCACCGTGGTGCGGCCGGCGACGCTGGTCGGCGGTCCCGAGGCGGACAGCGTGATGACCCGGCACTTCGAGGCGCCGCGTCTGCTCGTGGTCTCCGGCGGACAGCCCCGCTGGCAGTTCTGCCACCTGGACGACCTGGCCTCCGCGCTGGAATTCGCCGCGCTCGGCCGGGTCGAGGGCGTGGTCACGGTCGGCTCGGAGGGCTGGCTGGAGCAGGAGGAGATCGAGGAGTTGTCCGGCATGCGCCGGATGGAGCTGCCCGCCTCGCTCGCCCTGGGCACCGCCGAACGGCTGCACCGCCTCGGCATCACGCCCGCCCCCGCGGGCGATCTCGCCTACACGATGCACGGCTGGGTGGTCCCCGCGGAACGGCTGCGTGCGGCGGGCTGGCGGCCGGCGTGGACCAACGAGGCGGCGTTCGCCGCGCTTTTGGAGGACGTCGCCGGGCGGCACGCGCTGGTCGCCCGCCGGCTCGGCCGCAAGGACGCCACCACGCTCGGCGCGGCCGGTGCCACCGTGGCCCTGGTGGGCACCGCCGCGATCGTGCGCAAGGTGCGCCGCCGGCGCCGGGGGTTCTGAGCCGCGCGGCCCTGTGGCGACCGGGTTTGGGCGCGGTCCGACGCGGGGTCGGCCGCGCCGTCGGGGGACCGGGGTCTCCGGGTCCGTGGCGCGGCGCGCGATACTGCCCGGTATGGACGTCATCCGCATCGCCGAGATCCGCGACACACCGTTGTCCGTCGACGAGGTTTTCGCCGCGGTCGGCGACCCCGCCGCCGGTGGTATCGACCTGTTCGTCGGTACGGTCCGTGACGCCGACGGCGGGCGCCCGGTCACCGCGCTCGAATACTCCGCCCACCCGTCGGCCGCGACCGAGCTGCGTCGGGTGATGGAGAAGATCGCCGCCGACCGGCCGGTGCTGGCGATGGCGGCGGTACACCGGGTCGGCCGGCTGGAGATCGGCGACCTGGCGGTCGTGGTCGCGGTCGCGTGCCCGCACCGCGCGGAGGCGTTCGCCGCCTGCCGCCGACTGATCGACGACCTCAAGCACGAGGTGCCGATCTGGAAGCTCCAGCACTTCACCGACGGGGACGCGGACTGGGTCGGCGCCTGCTGACCCCCGCACGCACTCGCCCCGGCACCCCGTGTGCCCCATTGGACTCTGGTGTCCCGAGCGTCTCGAAATAGCGGAAATGCACCATCATCACCACATACATATGATTTAAGCCGTTACCCTCCCCCTCGTGTGGATGGAGTACGTCATGGCGGCTGTCGTATGGTGGTGGGCCATTCCGGGCGTCGCGCTCGTGATCGCCGTGAGCTGGGCCACGTGGACGGGTCGGGCGCTGCGTACGCCGAGCATGCGCGACTCGATGACCGCCTTCGAGGAGTGGAGCGCGGCGCTGGACCGGTTGCGCACGGCCACCCCGGTCGTACCCGACCCCGCCGACGACACGCCCGACACGACCCTCCCGCGAACGGCCCACGACAACCCGTGACGGCCCGGCCCGCACCGCGAGAATCCGGGTGCCGTAGGGTCGGGCGCATGTCGCGCCGCACCGCCACCCTGGTCGTCTCCGGGCTGCTGCTCCTGGCCCTGGCCTGCGCCGTGCTGTTCGCGCCGGTGCCCTACGCCGAGTTGAGCCCCGGGCCCACGTACAACACGCTCGGCGACGAGGGCGGCAGGCCGGTCATCGAGATCTCCGGCCACGAGACGTACCCCACGAGCGGGCACCTGAACATGACCACCGTGTCGGTGACCAACAAGTCCTACGACATGCCGCTGCTCGACGCGCTGGCCGGCTGGGTCAAGGGCGACGCGGACGTGGTGCTGAAGAAGTCGCTGTATCCGGACGACAAGTCGGCGGCCGAGGTCGAGCGGGAGAACGCCGAGGAGTTCAGCTCCTCGCAGGAGCACGCCAAGGTGGCCGCGTTCGCCGCCCTGAAGATCCCGATCGAGAAGCAGGTGATCGTCTCGACCGTGGCCAAGGACGCGCCCGCGCTCGGCAAGTTGCACGCCGGCGACATCATCCTGGCCGTGGACGGCGCGCCGATCGGCAGGACCGAGGACGTCGCCGGAGCGATCACCAAGCACAAGGCCGGCGAGTCGGTCACGCTCACCGTGGACCCGGCCGACGCCCGCGGCACCAGGCGCGACGTGCAGGTGGTCACCGGCAGGGCCGAGGACGACGGCCGCGCCCTGGTCGGCATCACCCCGGGCATCCTGCCGAAGTTCCCGTTCAAGGTGGAGATCCACCTGGAGGACGTCGGCGGCCCCAGCGCCGGGATGATGTTCGCGCTCGGCATCGTCGACAAGCTCAGCCCCGGCGACCTGACCGGCGGCAAGTTCGTGGCCGGTACCGGAACCATCGACGACGCGGGCAAGGTCGGCGCGATCGGCGGCATCCAGATGAAGACCATCGGGGCCCGCCGCCAGGGCGCCAAGTACTTCCTCACCCCCAAGGCCAACTGCGCCGCCGCCGCGCAGACCCGGCCGGGCGGTCTGACCCTCGTCCAGGTGGAGACGCTGGACGACGCGCTCAAGGCGCTGGAGACGATCCGCACCGGCCAGGGCACGTTGACGGAATGTCATGCGTGACCGGTGCGGACCGACAGGGCCTGGGCCCCTACTCCTCGTCGGTGTCGCCGAACGTGGCCAGCAGCGCCTCGGCCAGGCCGGGTACCAGGTCCGCGCCGGAGAGCACCTCGGAGTCGTCGTCCTTGGCCCGCAGCCGCACCGCCGACTCGCGCGAGCCGTCGCGCAGCACCCCGACCGCGAGGCGGACCTCCTGGCGCTCCGGGTGCGCCGCCACCCAGTCGTGGATCTCCTCGTCGCTGCCGACGGTGGGCATGTTCGCCTCGGCGGACGGCGGCAACATCAGCCGCTCGACCACGAGCGCGCAGCCGAGCACGGCGTCCGGCCAGGCGATGCTCGCCAGGAACTCGTCGATCGCGACGTGCTCCGGGATCTCCTCCTGCTCGATCGGCGTAAGGGTGTCGATGGGCGCGTCACGGTCGGCGGACAGGCCGAGCTGCGCGGCGAGATCGGGTTCGGTACGGGCCAGTTCCCCGGTGTCCACGAGCGCGTACAGGCGGGGCTGCTGGTCCCAGCCGTACCCCGCCACGTGGCGTTCGATCTCGACGAGGGCCTGGGTGAGTGCAACGGTCATGACCCCATCTTCCCGTCTCCGCCCCATGACGGATCACGAGCCTGTATCGGCCGTGTCTGTGGGGAACCACGTCCTGTCTCGGTAAGTTGACCCATCGAGCGCCGACCGGGCGCGTCCAGGTAATGATCGAGGTGCGCACCCTTGGTTTTTCAGATGCCCGAACGAGGCGGCTCAGGTGGCCGTCGGATCAGATTGGGAGCTCCGTCCCGCAGGTCCAGAACACTGCTCCTGACGCTGGCCATCCTCGTGGTGATCGTTGTCGCGTGGGTGCTGTTCGCGAATTTCTGGACGGATTGGCTCTGGTACAAGTCGGTCGGCTACGGAAACGTATTCACGACCAAGCTGTGGACGCGCATCGGGTTGTTCCTGGTGTTCGGTCTGCTCATGGCCGCGGCCGTCGGCGCCAACATCTACGTCGCCTATCGGCTGCGTCCCGCGTTCCGCGGGATGTCGCTCGAACAGCAGAGCCTCGACCGCTATCGCTCGGCCATCACGCCGTTCCGTAGCTGGCTGCTGATCGCGCTGTCGGTGATCATCGGCATCATCGCCGGGACCTCGGCGTCGGGGCAGTGGAAGACGTGGCTCCAGTTCGTGAACGGCGTCTCGTTCGGCGCCAAGGATCCGCAGTTCCACAAGGACGTCTCGTTCTACGCGTTCGATCTGCCGTTCTACCGATTCCTGATCAATTTCGCGTTCGTCGCGGTCGTCGTCGGCCTCGTCCTCGCGGTGATCACGCACTACCTCTACGGCGGACTTCGGGTGCAGAGCCCGGGGTCGCGGGCCACCCCCGCCGCACAGGCGCATCTTTCGCTGCTGCTCGGCCTTTTCGTGTTGTTCAAGGCCGTCGCGTACTGGCTGGACCGCTATTCGCTCGCGGTCTCGTCCGGTGATTTCAAGCAGGCCTCGCAATTCACCGGGCTGCGGTACACCGACGCGCACGCGGTATTGCCGGCGAAGACGATCCTGTTCATCGTCGCGCTGATCTGCGCCACGCTGTTCTTCGTCAACGTCTTCCGCCGCACGTGGGCGCTGCCGATCATCGGCTTCGGCCTGATGGTGCTCTCCGCGGTGCTCATCGGCGGGCTGTACCCGGCGATCGTCGAGCGGTTCCAGGTCAAGCCGAACCAGCAGGCCAAGGAATCCAAGTACATCCAGCGCAACATCGAGGCGACCCGGCTGGCGTACGGCATCGACAAGGTGGAGCCGGAGAAGTACGACGGCAACGTCGAGGCCAAGCCCGAGCTGAAGGACCAGGCCGCGAACACGGCCAGCATCCGGTTGCTCGACCCGAACATCGTCTCGCCGACGTTCAACCAGATGCAGCAGCTGCGGCAGTACTACGCCTTCCAGACCACGCTGGACGTCGACCGCTACATGATCGACGGCAAGATGCAGGACACCGTGATCGCGCTGCGCGAGCTGAACCCGAGGGGTGGTCAGACGCACAACTGGGTCAACGACCACACCAAGTACACCCACGGGTACGGCGTCGTCGCGGCCGAGGGCACCCGGGTGGACCGCGAGGGCAAGCCCGTCTACATCGAGGGCAACATCCGCACCGACGCGCAGGAGGCCCAGACCCCCAGCCCGCTCGGTCCGTACCAGCCGCGGATCTACTTCGGCGAGTCGACCACCGAGTACTCGATCGTGGGCGCGCCGAAGAACACCACGCCCACCGAGGTGGACTACCCGACCGACACCGCGGCGGGGCAGGCCACCTACACGTACAACGGCAAGGGCGGCGTGCCGATCGGCGGCATGTTCAACAAGCTGCTGTACGCGACGAAGTTCCAGGAGGGCAACATCCTGCTCTCCGACACGATCAACAAGGATTCCCGGATCCTGTACAACCGCACGCCCAAGGAGCGGGTGGAGGCGGTCGCGCCGTGGCTGACCATCGACGGTGACCCGTATCCCGCCGTGATAGACGGCAAGGTGCAGTGGATCGTCGACGCGTACACGACCAGCAACGGCTATCCGTACGCGACCCGCACCACGCTCGGCACCGCCACCGCCGACTCGCTCAACGCCGAGGACCGGGCCCGGGGCGCGGTGGGCAACACCGGCAACGTCAACTACATCCGCAACTCGGTGAAGGCGACGGTCGATTCGTACGACGGTTCGGTCAAGCTGTACCAGTGGGACGAGAAGGATCCGGTCCTGAAGACCTGGATGAAGGCCTTCCCGAACACGATCAAGAAGAAGGGCACGATCCCGCCGACCCTGATGGAGCACCTGCGCTACCCGCAGGACCTGTTCAAGGTGCAGCGCGATCTGCTCACCCGGTACCACGTGACCGACCCCCGGACCTTCTTCAACGGCTCGGACTTCTGGAAGGTCCCCAAGGACCCGACGGGTCGCACCGCCGGTTCGGGCGACCAGCCGCCGTACTACCTGTCGATGAAGATGCCGTCGGCGACGGCGGGCGGTACCCCGGACGCGCAGCAGTCGTTCCAGCTGACCAGCACCTTCGTGCCGAAGGAACGGCAGAACCTGGCCGCGTTCATGGCGGTGAACTCCGAACCGGGATCACCGGGCTACGGCAAGATCAGACTCCTGAGCCTGCCGCCGAACACGGCGATCCTGGGTCCGGACCAGATGCAGAACCAGTTCAAGTCGAACGCCGCGGTCGCCCAGGTGATCAACATCCTGCAGCGCGGCGACTCGGTGGTGGTCTACGGCAACCTGCTCAGCCTGCCCGTGGGCGGCGGCATGTTGTACGTGGAACCGGTGTACGTCCAGGCCAACGCGCCGGGCTCGTATCCGGTCCTGCAGAAGGTGCTGGTCTCCTACGGCGGCAGCATCGCCTTCGAGGACACCCTGGATCAGGCGCTGACCAAGGTGTTCAGCGGGTCGCCGACCACCACGGTGCCACCGACCGACAACGGCACCCCGCCGACCACCGGGACGCCGCCGACGACGGGCACCCCGCCGCCGACGACCGAGAACCCGACGGTCAAGCAGGCGCTCGACGAGGCCAACCAGGCACTCAAGGACGCCGACGCGGCGCTGAAGGCCGGCGACTTCGGCAAGTACGGCGAGGCGCAGAAGCGGCTCCAGGCGGCGGTGAACAAGGCCATCGCGGCGGAGAACGCGGCGAAGACACCACCGGCGACCACGCCTCCGGCCAACGGCACACCGCCCGCGAACGGCACGCCTCCGGCCAACGGCACACCGCCGGCCAACGGCACGCCGCCCGCGGCCGGGGCGACGGCGTCCGCGACGACCAAGCCGTGATCGTCGACGTGTGAGGTACGACGGGCCCGTTCCCCCGGGGGGCGGGCCCGTCGTCGATTTGGAGTGCGGGCCGGGGTCACGTAAGCTCGGGATACAACGCATCGCGGGGTGGAGCAGTTCGGTAGCTCGCTGGGCTCATAACCCAGAGGTCGCAGGTTCAAATCCTGTCCCCGCTACTTGGGAAAACGCGAGAGGCCCGGTTCTCAGGAACCGGGCCTCTCGCGTTTTGTGTTGTTGCCGGGCGTCCCGGCTCGGGGAGCCGGGGGTGGCGCACGAGCTGAGGGCGTGGCGGTCTAGAGCGCGATCTGGCGGCGGCGCTTGGCGCGCAGCGGTGCCATCAGGGTGACGCGCGCCAGACGGTGTGTGCCGCGCTGTTCGGCACGCGGAACCAGGCTCTGGATGATGGCGGCCGATTCGGCGCTGTTCGCCGTCTCCTGGACGGAGGCACGGCCGATGAGGGCGAGGTGCCGTTCGAGGCGCTCGCCCACGCCGCTTCGGCCTGCGTCCATCGGCGGAACCGGGACTCGGCGCGGCATGCTCGGATGGTCCATTCCTGATATGACCACGACGCAGACCGTACCCCATCGGAGGCGCGCCGTGACGGCTTCCCGCCCCGTGCCGAGACCGGATCGTGTCCGGCGATGGCCGACAATCCGGTTGTGGCGCGATCGAACTCCCGGGCAACCAGGGGTAATTGGGGCCAAAGGGGAAATGATTCGGAGCCGGGGCGGGGAAAGTCGGGTTCACTCCATGGTCTGAATTCGGCCGCGACTCTCACGAGTGACGCGTGCCACGCGGGGCGGCGGGCGACTCGGGGCCGGCCGGGAACGGATTTGCCTGCCCGGTCGGGGCTGCCGTAAGGTTGTGTTCACCGACGCGGGGTGGAGCAGCTCGGTAGCTCGCTGGGCTCATAACCCAGAGGTCGCAGGTTCAAATCCTGTCCCCGCTACCACATCGAAGGGCCCGGCCATTGCGGCCGGGCCCTTCGTGCATGCCCTCGGACACCGGGTGTTCGCCGAGGATTCGTCGCCGGGCGGGGCCGGCTGTTGCCGAATCGCGACTGCATGGATGTGGCCCGAGATGCCACGATGGACACATGGGGGCGTGGAAGGGACATCGCGGACGGCGGGGGGAGCACCCACCGCCGGAGCCCGACGTCTTCGAAACCGTGCCCGAGGGCCCCGACACGGTGGTCCTGGACCGGGGGCGGGCCGCGGCGGCGACGGCTCCCGCCCACCCTGACGACTACGCGGTCCTGGTCCCGTTCCGGCCGCGCCGGCGTGGTTCCGGGGGCAGCGTCGAGGGCCACGAGGCGCTGGACCGGCACGAAGCGGCCGAACTCGAACGGCGCTACCGCGAGCGGGCCGCGCGCAGCCCCTCGGCGGCCAACAGCCTCGCCCTGATGTTGCTCGAACGCGACGAGGAGGACGGGGCGGACGAGGCGGCCGAGTTGCTGCGTCGAGCCGCCGAGGCGGGGCATCGTGGCGCGGCGACCAACCTCGGCGTGCTGATGCACCGTCAGGGGCGGGACGACGCCGCGTCGTTGTGGTGGCACCGGGCGGCCGAGGCGGGCAGTCGGATCGCCGCCTACTCGCTCGGCGCGCTGCTGCTCGACCAGGCCGACGCGGCGCGGGCGAGTGCGGGGGTGGGCGCCGCCGATGCGGGCGCGTACCACGACCTGTCCGGGCAGGGCGTCTACTGGCTGCGCAACGCGGCGGAGTCGGGGCATGTGCGGGCCGCGCTCACGCTGGGCGAGTTCTTCGAGCTGACCGGGCGCCCCGGGGCGGAACGGTGGTATCGGCGCGCGGCCGAGGCGGGGCATCCGGAGGCGGCCTATCGGCTCGGGCGGATGGGGCAGGAGCGGGACGACGAACGCGCGGCGTCCACGTGGTTCCTGCGCGCAGCCTCGTGCGGGCACGTGCGGGCGGCGGTGCGGCTCGCGACCTCGCTGGAGCGGGCGGGGGACACCGCCGAGGCGATCGGGTGGTACCGGCTGGCCGCCGAGGAGGGCGACGCCGAGGGGGCCCGGGCGCTGGGGTTCCTGCTCCAGGACGCGGGGGACGTCGAGGGCGCGGCGCGGTGGTGGCAGGTCGCGGCGGAGGCCGGCGACGGCACGGCGGCCAACGCGCTGGGCGCGTGGTTCGCGTCCGGGGGGAGTTCGAGCGAGGCCGCGCGGTGGTACGAGCGGGCGGCTGCGGCGGGCGAGTGCAACGGGGCCTTCAATCTGGGGCTGTTGCACGCGGAGCACGAGGACGCTTCGGGCGCGGAGCGGTGGTTCCGGATGGCCGCCTACGCGGGGCACGGGGACGCGGCCAACGCGCTGGCCGGGATGCTGCTCGAGCGCGGGGACGACGAGGAGGCGCGGATATGGTTCGCGCGGGCCGCCGAGGCGGGCAGCGTGGACGGTTCGTACAACCTGGGCATCCTGCACGCGCGGGGTGGTCTCGACGACGCCGCCGAGGTGTGTTGGAGCCGCGCCGCGGCCGCCGGGCACCCGGATGCGGCTTTGCAGATGGGGCTGTTGCTGGAGCGTCGGGGGGATGCCGAGGGGGCGGCGCGCGCGTACGAGACGGCGGCGCGGGCGGAGCGGCCCACGGCGGCGTTCCGGCTCGGGGCGATGCTCGCGGACGCCGGGGCGGTGGAGCAGGCGGAGCGCTGGTACGCGGTGGCGGCGGACGCGGGGCATGTGACGGCGGCGCTGCGGTGCGGGGTGCTGTGTGCGCGGCGGGGTGAGGACAAGCCGGCGGCTCGGCGGTTCCGGGTCGCGGCCGAGGCGGGCAGTGTGTCGGGGGCGTGGAACCTGGCGCTGCTGCATCTGCGGCACGGGGATTCCGACGGCGCGGAGCCGTGGTTGACGGTGGCCGCGCGGGGTGGGCACGGGCGGGCGGCGTTGCGGCTGGTGGTGCTGGCGCTGCGGCGCGGGGATCTGGCCGATGCGGAGCACTGGTGTGGGCCGGCGGTGGCGCATGGTCCTGCGGAGGTCGCGGTGAAGGCGCAGCGGTTGCTGGATGCGTTGCGGGCGGAGTCGTTGGCGAGTTGAGGCCGGGCCGGGCGGCCGTCGCCGACACGGCCTCCGGCCGGGTGTGTCCTCAAGCGCCGGACGGGCTGAATTGGTTCGGGTGGCCCGGATGCCCGGGGCTGGGGTTTGGCCTCCGGCCGGGTGTCCTCAAGCGCCGGACGGGCTGATTGTTGGGGTGTCCCGAGTGCCCGGGCTGCGGTTTGGCCTTCGGCCGGGTGTGTCCTCAAGCGCCGGACGGGCTGAATTGGTTCGGGTGGCCCGGATGCCCGGGGCTGGGGTTTGGCCTCCGGCCGGGTGTCCTTAAGCGCCGGACGGGCTGATTGTTGGGGTGTCCCGAGTGCCCGGGCTGCGGTTTGGCCTTCGGCCGGGTGTGTCCTCAAACGCCGGATGGGCTGAATTGGTTCGGGTGGCCTGAGCGCCCGGGGCTGGGGTTTGGTTTTCGGCTGGGTGTGCTCAAGTGTCGGATGGGTTGGGTTGGTTTGGGGGGCCTGAGTGCCCGGGGTGTTCTCGAGTGCCGGGTGGTCTGCGGGTTTGGGGCGGTTGAGGTCAGGGGTGGGTGCAGGTTGGGCATAGGCCTCGGTAGGTGATTTCGGTTGTGGTGATCGTGAAGCCCAGGCGGGCGGGGGCGGGGAGGGTCGTTGTCGGGTCGGCGGTCGGGTGTACGTCTCGGATGGTGCCGCACCCGGTGCAGATCAGGTGGTGGTGTGGGCGGTGGGCGTTGGGGTCGTAGCGCTTGGCTCGGTCGTCGGTGCTCACTTCGCGGATCTCGCCCAGGGCAACCAGGTCGTTGAGGATGTTGTAGACGGTCGCCCTGCCGATTTCGGGGAGTTGCCGGGACGCGCGCGTGTGCACCTCGTCGGCGGTCAGGTGGACGTGGTCGCCGGTGAGGACCTCGGCTACCACCCGGCGCTGTGCGGTCAGGCGCCAACCCCGCTCGCGTAGTCGTTCCGGGAGGTTGCTCATGCATGAATGGTACAGGTCTCGGGTTGGACCTGGTCTAAGTGTTGTTCTGGACAAAGTCTAAAACTGGCTCTAGGTTGGTGCCCCGGACGACACAGCAACACCAGGGGAGTCACAAACCATGTCGCAGCAGCCGCGCACCCTCACCACCGAATCCGGCGCTCCGGTGGCCGACAACCAGAACAGCCAGACCGCGGGCCCCGGCGGGCCGTTGCTGATCCAGGACCAGTACCTGCTGGAGAAGTTGGCCCGGTTCAACCGCGAGCGCATCCCGGAGCGGGTGGTGCACGCGCGGGGGTCGGGGGCGTACGGGCGGTTCGAGGTGACGGCGGATGTGTCGCGGTTCACCAAGGCACACTTCCTTGCCGAACCGGGCCGTCGTACCGAGGTGTTCGCCCGCTTCTCGACCGTGGCCGGCAACCTCGGCGCCGCCGACGCGGTGCGCGATCCGCGCGGGTTCGCGGTGAAGTTCTATACCGAGGAGGGCAATTACGACCTCGTCGGCAACAACACGCCGGTCTTCTTCATCAAGGACCCGCTGAAGTTCCCGGACTTCATCCACACCCAGAAGCGCGACCCGTACACCGGCAGCCAGGAGGCGGACAACGTCTGGGACTTCTGGTCGCACTCGCCGGAGGCCATCCATCAGGTCACCTGGCTGTTCGGGGACCGCGGCATCCCCGCGTCCTACCGGCACATGGACGGCTTCGGCTCGCACACCTACCAGTGGGTCAACGCCGAGGGCGCGGCGTTCTGGGTCAAGTACCACTTCAAGACCGACCAGGGCATCCGGAACCTGACCGCCGAGGCCGCCGCCGAACTCGCCGGGGCCGACCCCGACTCGCACCAGCGGGACCTGGTGAACGCGATCGACGCGGGGGTGAGCCCTTCGTGGACGCTGAAGGTGCAGATCATGCCGGTGGCCGAGGCCGCGACCTACCGGTTCAACCCGTTCGACCTGACCAAGGTGTGGTCGCACGCCGACTACCCGCTGATCGAGGTCGGCCGACTGACCCTCGACCGCAACCCCGACAACGTGTTCGCCGAGGTCGAGCAGGCCGCGTTCAACCCGGCCAACTTCGTGCCCGGCATCGGGCCGAGCCCGGACAAGATGCTCCAGGGACGGCTGTTCGCCTACGCCGACGCGCACCGCTACCGCCTCGGCGTCAACCACACCCAACTCCCGGTCAACGCGCCGCACGCCGCGACCGCCCGCAACCACGGGCGGGACGGGTACATGGCCACCAACCCGGGCGGTCGGGCCAAGAACTACGAGCCGAACAGCTTCGGCGGCCCGTACGAGAGCGGCGCGCCGCTGTGGGCGTCGACCGAGGTGTCCGGCCCCACCGGCACCCACCCGGCCCCGCTGCACGCACAGGACGACGACTACGTACAGGCCGGCGACCTGTACCGGCTGATGACGGCGGACGAGCAGGCCCGCCTGGTGGCCAACCTCGCCGGATTCCTGGCCAAGGTCTCCCGCGACGACATCATCGACCGGGTGGTGGGCCACTTCCGCGCGGCCGACCGGGACTACGGGGACCGGCTCGCGGCGGCCGTGAAGGAGCTGCGCGCCTGACGGCGATCCGCCCCCGATGAGCGCGCCGCCCGGTACCCGAACTCCGAGTCGGTACCGGGCGGCGTTTCACCCGCCCGGACCGGGAGGTGGGACGGGGGCGCGAAACGGGCGCCCGCCGGGGTCAGCCCACCAATTCCTCGGTGCGCTGGGCCTCGTGGATCTGGCAGCGGACGATGTCGCGGACCGAGATGATCCCCAGCACCTCGCCGTCGTCGAGCACGATCAGATGCCGGAAACCGCCGCGCGTCATCGCCGTCGCCGCGTCGGCCAGCGACCACGAGGGGGTCGCGAAGACGACGTTCGAGGTGAGGTGGTCACCGGCGAACTCGGTGTCGGGATCCTGGCCGGCGCCGATCGACATCAGGATGTCGCGTTCGGTCAGGATGCCCAGGCCGGACGTCTCGGGGTCGATCACCACCGCCGCGCCGATCTGGCGGGCGGACATCAGGCGCGCCGCGGCGCGCAGGGTGTGGGCCGGGCCGATGGTCAGAACGATCGTGCTCATGCCGTCGCGGACGAACATGTGACACCACCTCCGTCGGGGCGTGGGTACAGGGCGGGTGAATGCTCGAGAAAGAATTCACAAGTTCACAAGCCTTGTTTTCACATGGTCACATGCTCGGGAAGGTCAACGGAAGGTATAGCGGGCAAGTCACTCGAAGGGAGTAGCGATCCGCGCGCTCAGAACGCCTCGCGCGGATCGCCCAACCGGGCCAGCAGTTCGTCGTGCAGCAGGCCGTTGGACGCGGCGGCGGTGCCGCCCGCCGGACCGGGGGAGCCGTCGAGCGAGGTGAACCGGCCGCCCGCCTCCTCGACGATCGCCGCCAGCGGCGCGAGGTCCCACAGGTTGACCTCGGGCTCCGCGCACATGTCCACCGCCCCCTCGGCGACCAGCATGTACGACCAGAAGTCGCCGTAGGCGCGGGTCCGCCAGCAGGCCCGGGTCAGGTCGAGGAAGTCGTCCATGCGACCGCGGTCCTCCCAGCCGCCCATGCTGGAGTACGCGAACGACGCGTCCTCGACCGCCGCCACCTGCGACACCCGGCAGCGGGACGCCTGGGACAGGCTGCGCCCGGTCCACGCGCCCGCGCCCTTGGCGGCCCACCAGCGCCGGCCCAGGGCCGGCGCGGAGACCACCCCCATGACGGACTCGTCGCCGTCCATCAGCGCGATCAGGGTGGCCCACACCGGGACGCCCCGGACGAAGTTCTTGGTGCCGTCGATCGGATCGATCACCCAGCGTCTGGGGCCGTGTCCGGTCGAGCCGAACTCCTCGCCGAGCACCGCGTCGCGCGGGCGACCGCGGCCGAGCTGGTGTCGGACGATCTCCTCGGCGGCCTTGTCCGCGTCGCTCACCGGAGTCATGTCCGGCTTCGTCTCGACCCGCAGGTCGAGTGCCTTGAAGCGGTCCATGGTGGTCGCGTCGGCGGCGTCCGCGAGGACGTGGGCGAAGCGCAGGTCGTCGTCATAGCCGGGCATGACACGAACAGTACCGGCGACCGTCGGCGGGTCCGCGCGCCCCGCGCCCGCGGACACACTTACGCGCCGTCGCCGCGGCCTCGTACGCTCGTTATGCAGAAAGGAAGCGCGAACGGCGACAGTCGACAACCGTTCATCGGTCGGGCGCGTGTTACGGGTACGAGTCGACGGCGGAGGGGGTGCGGGACCGCGATGGCACTGTTCGGGGTCGGGCGCAGGGCAACACACGGCAGGGAGCCCGTACCGGGACCGGGGCTGGTCCAACCGCGTCGAAGTCTGGACGGGTGGACGCTGGAGGGCACCGCGCTCGAGGACCGTTTCGACCGCGAGGAACTGCGCGAGTTGGCCACGCTGTTGCACGGCGTCGGCGCCGAGATGCGCACCGCCTGGACCTACGAGCGCGCGGCCGACCTGCTGGAGCGGGCCGGCGAGCGCCCGCAGGCGCTGGCCGTGGTGGAGGTGTGGTTCGCGCTGCCCGAGGAGGTGCGCCGGGCCAGTCCGGCCGCGACCCGATCCCTCGGCCGGCGCCGCCAGCGGCTGCGCAGCCGGCTCGGCACCCCGGCCGCACCCGCGCCGGCCATCCCCACCCAGACCAGGACCGCGCTCGCGATACCGGCCAAGCCGGGCACCCCGCCGCCGGTGCCGAGCAAGTCCGCGACCGGGCAGATCACGCGGAAGTGACCCGGCGCGCCCGGCACCGCGCGGCGCGCCGGGTGTCCGGGATGCGGCGGGGACGACCCCGGCGGCCGGCTACGGGCTAGATTTTCCGGCATGACCGATCTTGTGCGTTCCCGTCCGCCGGCTTTCGTCTTCGACCTCGACGGGACCCTCGTCGACAGCGTCTACCACCACGTCATGTCGTGGCAGGAAGCGCTCGGCGAGGCCGGCATCGACCTGGCCATGTGGCGGATCCACCGCAAGATCGGGATGAGCGGCGGCCTGTTCGTCCGGGGCATCCAGCGCGAGACGGGGATCGACCTGTCGCCCGAGCAGGTCGAGGCGCTGACCGACGCGCACGGGCGCCACTACGCCGCCCGGGTGCCGTTCGTGAAGCCGCTGCCCGGCGCCCCCGAACTGCTGCGCCACCTCACCGAGGTGGGCATCCCGTGGACCATCGCCACCAGCGGCCGGCGGGCCGGGGCCGAGCCGATGCTGGCCAAGCTCGGCGCGCCGACGGACCTGCCGATGGTCACCCGCGACGAGGTCGCGCGGGCCAAGCCCGACCCCGACCTGTTCCTGGCCGGCGCGGCCAAGCTCGGCGTCGACCCCGCCCAGTGCGTGGTGGTCGGCGACAGCATCTGGGACCTGCTCGCCGCCCGCCGCGCCGGCTCGCTCGGCGTGGGCCTGCTCTCCGGCGGCTACGGCGCCGACGAGTTGGAACGCGCACACGCCTTCCGGGTCTACGACGAGCCCGCCGACCTGCTGGCGCACATCGACGAGTTGGGCGTGCGCGGCGACTGAGCCCCGCGCGCATCCGGGTGATCCTGTTCGGTCAACCCGTCCCGGCCGGGGCGCCACGTCCTACCCTGGGGACATGGGTCCGGCCGACGAACCTGCGGAACTGCTCCGTCTCCTCGCCGACGACGCCCGATTGAAGGTGTTCGCCGCACTGGTCCTCGAGGCCCATCTCAGCTCCGACATCGCCGATCGGGCCGGCCTGCCGCTGCGGGAGACGATCAAGGTGCTGGCCCGGTTCGAATCGGTGGGCCTGGCCGCGCGGGCCGGCGACGGGTGGCACGCGTGTCCCGAGGCGCTGGCCCAGGCGGCGGCGGGGATCGGCGAGGAGCCCGACGACGCGTTCGCCGACCGGGGCCCCGCCGAGGCGGCCGTGTTGCGGACCTACCTCGCGCGCGGCCGAATCCGGCAGTTGCCCGTACAGCGGGCCAAGCGCCTGGTCGTGCTCGACCACATCGCCGGCAGCTTCGAACCCGGCGTGCGCTACGAGGAGACGGAGATCGTGGAGACCCTGCGCCGCTTCATGGACGACCACGCCGCGCTGCGCAGACATCTCGTGGACGAGGGCTTCCTGGGCCGCGAGGGCGGAGTGTACTGGCGCACGGGCGGATCGTTCGTGGTCTGATCCGCCGTCCGGCCGGGGCCGGGACGGGTCGCGGATATCCCCCCGTCGGACATCCGCAACCCGCGACCCGCGGCTCAGCGAGCCGGAGCCCGGTCGACGGTGATGCCGCCGTTGTCGGTGCGGATCTCGATCGAGCGGTTCGCCCGGGGGTCGTCGCCGAGCTCGTTGTCGATGCCGCCGTTGCCGCTCTTGGCGCTCACCCGGTAGGTGTTCTCGTCACCGGGCACGGTGACCCGCACGCCGCCGTTGTCGGTGGTCACCTTCACTCTCGTCGGCGCGGTGTCCAGGCGCAGCCGTACCCCGCCGTTGTCGGTGTCGACGACGACCGTGTCGGCGCGCACCCGCGAGGTGGTGATGCCTCCGTTGTCGGTGGACAGTTGCAGGTTCCCGGTGCTTTCGGACACGTCGATGTGGCCGTTGTCCGTGCTGAACCTCATGTTCTGGCGCAGTCCGCTGGCGGAGATCCCGCCGCTGTCCGAGGACACCTCCAGCGGGATGCCGAGCGGCACCTTGATCCGGTACGACCCGTCGCACTCCACATGCATGAAGCCCGGGCAGTTCAGCCGCAGCTTGAGGCGGTTGCCGACCAGGCTCCAGGAAGGTTTCGCGCCGTTGATGCTGTGCGTGATCTTGCTGTCCACGCTGATCGTCCCCGCGGCGCCCGGTTCGATGGTGACACCGGCGTCGTCGGTGTCGATGATCAGGTCGCCGGTGGACAGCGCGAAGTCGCGGTGATCGCGGACGTCGTGGCTGGAGAGCAGGGCGAGCCCGGTCCACGCGGCCATCAGGATCCCTCCGATGGTGAGCAGCCCACCGAAGAAGATCAATGACGTCCGAAGCGGCCTATTCATGACACTCTCCCCGACAGGTGATCCGAAGCTGCCCAAACTGTATGAGCGAGCGTCCCGGGGCCGGCATCCGGCGGTCACCCGAACCCGGGGTAGGGCTGTCCCCCCTGCGCGGACGGTGACCGGCCCGGCGGGGCGGGTGTTCGACGGCGGCTGAACCCGGGCACTCTGGGAGCCGTTGATCTGTGCGAGGGTCGTTCTCTCCCCCCGACGCCCGACGGCCCCGCTCGATTGCCCTCCCCGATTGCCCCGCGCTCCCCGACCGTTCAGGAGAACCGTTTCATGTTCGACACCGTCTCCGGCCTGCCCGTTCACGTCCTGGTCGTGCACCTGGCGGTGGTCGTCGTTCCGGCGGCGGCGGTCGCGAGCGTGCTTGTGGCGGCCCGGCGGCCCTGGTTGTTGCGCGCCGGCTGGTGGGTGGTCGGGCTGGACGCGGTCGCCGCGCTGACCTGCTTCGTGGCCAAGGAGAGCGGCGAGGAGCTGCTCGCCCGGCTCGACCGGCTCTCCGACGGCCAACGCGCCGCCGCCGTGCAGACGCACGTGGACCGTGGTGCGGACATGCTCTGGTACACCCTGGGCCTGCTCGGCGTCACGCTGGTCCTGCTCCTGGTCGCCCGGCACCGGGCCGCCGCCACCTTCCGGCCGCGGACGATACCGCCGATCGTGGTGCCGATCGTGGCCGTACTGACCCTCGCCGCCGCGGTGCTCGCGGTGGTGCAGGTGGTGCGGGTGGGCGAGTCGGGCTCCAAGGCGGTGTGGCACGACACGGTGAAGAACAGCAGCGGTCCGCTGCGCTGACCGCGCGCGCCCGGGGCGCCCCCGGCCGGCGGGTCAGTCGCCCTCGTCGCGCTCGCGGGTGCGCAGCAGCCGGCGCAGCGAGTAGAGCCGGGCCGGGTCCGCGTGCCCGGCCTCGACCCACGCGTCGAGCCCGCAGTCGGGCTCGTCGTGCGAACAGGCGCGCGGGCAGCCCTCGGTGCCGGCCGCGAGGTCGGGAAAGGCGTTGATCACCCGTCCGAGGTCGACGTGGTTGAGACCGAACGAGCGCACGCCGGGGGTGTCGACGACCCAGCCCCGGTCGGCGCCCGGAGCGTCCGTGGCGCCCGCGAACGGGGGCAGCCGCAGACTCAGCGCGGAGGTGGTGGTGTGCCGCCCGCGGCCGGTCACCTCGTTGACGTGACCGGTGGCGCGCCGGTGCTCCGGCACCAACTCGTTGACCAGGGTGGTCTTTCCGACGCCGCTGTGCCCGACGAAGACGGTGACCTTGCCGGCCAACCGGGCCCGGATCGGGTCCAGGTCCCACGCGGACTCGCTCTTGGTGACCACGTGTTCCACGCCCAGGGCGCCGTACATCTCCAACAGCGGGTCGGGGGAGGCGAGATCGGCCTTGGTCAGCACCAGCAGCGGTTCGAGGCCCGCGTCGTAGGCGGCGACCAGGCAGCGGTCGATCAGGCGCGGGCGCGGCTCGGGGTCGGCCAGCGCGGTGACGATCGCGAGTTGGTCGGCGTTGGCCACGATGATCCGCTCGTACGGGTCGTCGTCGTCGGCGGTGCGGCGCAGCGTGCTGCGGCGCTCCTCGACCCGGACGATCCGGGCCAGCGAGCCCTCCCCGCCGCTGAGGTCGCCGACGATGGCGACCCGGTCGCCGACCACGACGCCCTTGCGGCCCAGTTCGCGGGCCTTCATCGCGGTGATCGAGCGGTCGGGCGCGTCCTCGTCCTCCAGGAGGCAGGTGTAGCGGCCCCGGTCGACGGTCAGCACCCGGCCCTCGCGGGCGTCCTCGTGCTTGGGCCGGGTCCGGGTGCGCGGGCGTGAGCCGTGCTTGCCCGGACGGATCCGGATGTCGTCCTCGTCGAGGTCTTTGCGTCGGTTGGAGCCGAGTCCCGCCATCGTCCCCGGCCTCTCAGCCGCGGCGCGCGCTCAGCATGCGCGTCCACATGCCGGTGAAGTCGGGCAGGGTCTTCGCGGTGGTGGCCACGTTCTCCACCTCCACGCCGGGGACGAGCAGGCCGAGCACCGCCGCGGCGGTGGCCAGCCGGTGGTCGTCGTAGGTGTGGAAGACCCCGCCGTGCAGCGCGCGCGGGCGGATCTCCAGGCCGTCGTCGATCTCGTTCACGTCGCCGCCGAGGTCGTTGATCTCCTTGACCAGTGCGGCCAGCCGGTCGGTCTCGTGCAGCCGCAGGTGGGCCACGCCGGTCAGCCGGCTGGGGCCGTCGGCCAGCGCCGCCACCGCCGCGATCACCGGGGTCAACTCGCCGACGTCGTGCAGGTCGGCCTCGATGCCGTGCACCGCCCCGCCGCCGGTCAGGGTCAGCCCCGCCGGGGTGCGCCGGCACGAGCCGCCCATCGCGGTGAAGATCGAGCGCAGCCGGTCGCCGGGCTGCGTGGTGTGCTCGGGCCAGTCGCGCACGGTCACCGAACCGCCGGTGACCAGCGCGGCGGCCAGGAACGGGCCGGCGTTGGACAGGTCCGGCTCGACCACCATGTCGCGGCCGAGCAGCGCGCCCGGGGCGACCCGCCACACGTTCGGCTCGCCGTCGTCGACCCGCGCGCCCGCAGCGCGCAGCATGTCCACGGTCATCGCGATGTGCGTCATCGACGGCACCGAGGTGCCGGTGTGCCGGACCTCGACGCCGAGGTTGAAGCGCGGCCCGGACAGCAGCAGCGCGCTGACGAACTGGGACGAGGAGGACGCGTCGATGCGCACCACGCCGCCCTCGACCCCGCCGCCGCCCAGCACCGTCATCGGCAGCCGGGCCTCGCCCTCGTCGTCGATCCGGGTGCCCAGGTCGCGCAGCGCGTTGATCACCCCGTCGAGCGGGCGCTCGTAGGAGCGCGGGTCGCCGTCGAAGCGCACCGGCCCCGCGGCGAGCGCGGCCACCGGCGGCAGGAAGCGCATCACCGTGCCGGCGTTGCCGCAGTCCACCACGGCCGGGCCGGCCAGCCGCCCGGGCAGGACGTACCAGTCGTCGCCGCGGTCCTCGATCACCACGCCGAGCGCGCGCAGCCCGGCCGCCATCAGCAGCGTGTCCCGGCTGCGCAGCGGGCGGCGCACATACCCCGGCCCGCCGGCCAGCGCGGCCAGCACGAGGGCGCGGTTGGTCACCGACTTGGACCCGGGCACCTCGACGGTGGCGGTCACGGGAGCGGAGGCAACGGGGGCAGACCACAGCGCAGACATCACGAACCAAGCCTAGTGCGTTGCCGCCCCGCCCCCGATTTCGTTTCGGTACGTGGCACCCTGGACGCCATGTGTGGCCGTTATGCGTCCAGCAAGAGCCCCGACGACCTCGTGGAGATGTTCGAGGTCGATCGCTTCGATCCGGCGGACGAGCTTCCGCCCGACTGGAACATCGCCCCGACCAAGCAGGTGTACGCGGTCCTGGAGCGCCCGGTGGAGTCCGGCGGCGCGCCCACCCGGCAGTTGCGGTCGGTCAAGTGGGGCCTGGTGCCGTCCTGGGCCAAGGACCCGGGCATGGGCGCGAAGATGATCAACGCCCGCTCCGAGACGGTGCACGAGAAGCCGGCCTATCGGAAGGCGTTCGCCGCGCGGCGGTGCCTGCTGCCGGCCGACGGCTACTTCGAGTGGCACACCCCGGAGACCGCGCCCGACGGCCCCAAGGGCGGCTCGCGCAAGCAGCCGTACTGGATCCACGCGGCGGACGGCACCGAGGTCGCCTTCGCCGGGTTGTACGAGTGGTGGCGCGATCGCGGACGGGCCGAGGACGACCCGCTCGCGTGGTTGTGGACGTGCACCATCCTGACTCTGGACGCCGAGCCCGAGCTGGCCCGGATCCACCCGCGCATGCCGCTGGTGCTGACCCGGGACAAGTGGGACGGGTGGCTGGACCCGGCCTGGACCGAGCCGGAGGAGATACGCGGGCTGCTCGTGCCGCCGCCCGCCGGGTTCATGACGGCGCACCCGGTGTCCACGGACGTGAACAACGTGCGCAACAACGCGCCCCACCTGCTCGACGCGATTCCCCCGGACGAGGTCACCGTTGACGCGACGCTCTTTTGAACCGGCCGGCCCCGCCGAACCGGCCGCCCCCGCGGCGGTCGCTCCGCCCGAGGTGTTCGAGGTGGCCACCGCGCCCGGCACCGCTCGGGTGACGCTGCACCGGGCGACCGCGCCGGCGCGTGCCTGGTTCGTGGCGAGCCACGGCGCGGGTGGCGGGATCGAGGCGCGCGACCTGGTGGCGCTCGCCGCCGCGCTGCCCGCGCGCGGGGTGCACGTGGCCCTGGTCGAGCAGCCGTGGCGGGTGGCCGGACGGCGGCTCGCGCCGGCGCCCAAGACGTTGGACGCGGGCTGGCTTCCGGTGCTGGAGGAGATCGCCCGGCGCAACACGGCCGAGGCCCTGCCCGTGTTCGGGGCAGGCCGCAGTGCCGGCGCCCGGGTGGCGTGCCGCACCGCCGCGCGGACCGGGGTCGCCGGCGTGGTGGCGCTCGCCTTCCCGCTGCACCCGCCCGGTCGGCCGGAGCGTTCGCGCTTGGCTGAACTGCTCGGGGCGGGCGTGCCGACCCTGGTGGTGCAGGGCGAACGGGACACGTTCGGTGCGCCGAACGAGTTTCCGAAGGACGGTCCGACCGTGCTCCCGGTGCCCTTCGCGGACCACGGATTCGCCGTGCCCAAGCGCGCCGAGATCACCCAGGAAGCCGCGTTGGCGCTGATCACAGCCGGTGTGGGCGATTGGTTGACGGTGCCGAGCACCCGGGAATGATCCGCCCCGGCGACGTGTTCCCACCACTGTCAAGCGTCGACGAGTGGAGGTCGCTCCCATGCTCAAGGCCGCCGGTTCGGTTGTCCGAAACGAGGCACCGTTTCTCGCCTGGCCCGAGTGGGGTGCGGGCACCGATCAGCCTCGGGCGATATCGTCGACTCCTGGCCTGAAGGAGGTGGGTCTCGTAACGGAGACCTTGGAGCAGCAAGACGCGCGGTTCGAGCGGGACGCCCTGCCGTTCCTCGATCAGTTGTACTCGGCGGCGCTGCGGATGACCCGCAACCCGGCCGATGCCGAGGACCTGGTCCAGGAGACGTTCGCGAAGGCGTACGCGTCGTTCCATCAGTTCAAAGAGGGCACCAACCTCAAGGCCTGGCTGTACCGCATCCTGACCAACACCTTCATCAACTCCTACCGCAAGAAGCAGCGGCAGCCGCTGGAATCGCATGCGGAGGAGATCGAGGACTGGCAGCTGCACCGCGCCGAGTCGCACATGTCCACCGGACTGCGCTCGGCCGAGGCGCAGGCACTCGATCACCTGCCCGACTCCGACGTGAAGACGGCCCTCCAGGCCATTCCCGAGGAGTTCCGGATCGCGGTGTACCTCGCCGACGTCGAGGGTTTCGCGTACAAGGAGATCGCGGACATCATGGGTACTCCCATCGGGACCGTGATGTCGCGCCTGCACCGCGGGCGTCGCCAGCTTCGCGATCTGCTGGCCGACTACGCCCGCGAGCGCGGCCTCGTCCCCGCAGGCACCGACCGGAAAGGCTCGGACTCATGAGCTGCGGTGACCACCACGAGGTGGACTGCTCCGAGATCCTGGGGCACCTGTACGAGTACATCGACAACGAGTTGGCCGACGCGGACTGCACCAGCATCCGCACCCACCTCGACGAGTGCTCGCCGTGTCTGGACAAGTACGGCCTCGAGCAGCAGGTGAAGGAGTTGGTGCACCGCTGCTGCGGCCGCGACGAGGTCCCCTCGGAGCTGCGCAACAAGGTGTTGGAGCGGATCAAGCTGGTGCGCGTCGAGGTCGACGCCCAGCGGGTCTCGGTCGAGGAGACCTCGATCGAGCTGGAGCGACCGGGTCGTTGACCCGAGGGGGCTCCGGAGGGAGCGGATCGCCGACTCGAACGGAGTGTCGAGGCGCGCGGATCCACTGACTCCATCGGGCTAAAAATGGGGCGCATGGTCGGGACAAACCGGGCATGCGCCCCTTCGTCGTTCCCGGGGCGGCCTATTCTCGGTGGTCCGAGCGACCAGTCGAGGAGTCGCATGCGCACGCTGCCGCCGAGCGCCCGGATCCACGTCGGGATCGTGATGGGCGGGTCCGTGACCGCGCTCGTCCTGCTCCCGTGGGCCGGTGCCGAACCCGACCGACTGGGCGCGCTGGCGGTGTTGTTCGTCGTCTTCGGAGCCGTGGCCCGCGCCCGGCTCGGCGGTCTGTGCGGCGCCCCCGACGGGGTGCTCTTCCCGCTGGTGTGCGCGGGGGTGCTGCTGCTGCCCGCCGGGCCCGCCGCGGCCGTCGTGGTGCCCGGGGTGCTGATCGCGCGGTCGCGCACCGCGACCATGGCCACCCGCGTGGCCCACGCCGCCCATCTGGTGCTCGCGGTCGCGGTGGCCGCCGGGGTGTACGAACTCCTGGACGGATCGCGGTATCCGTCCGCCGCCGAGTTGCCCGAGGGCCTGGTGCCGCCGGCCGCGGCGGGGGTGGCGCTCTATCTGATGTGCGGACTGTTCGACACCGTCTCGGTCGGGGTGGCCGAGGGCGCCGTGCGACTACAGGTGCTGCGCGAGGTGTTCGTGCGTTCGGCCGGCTGGCGGCTGGGCTCGGTGCCGATAGCGCTGATGATGGCGGTGTTGTGGCAGCGGCGACTGGGCGTGTTCGCCGCCGTGTTGGTGCTGCTCCCGCTGTATGTGGCCTTTTGGGCCTACGTGCAACTGGCCCGGGAGCGGGCGGCGCACGAGGCGACGGTGCGCACCCTGGTGCGGGCGGTGGAGATCAAGGACGGCTACACCCGCGGCCACAGCGAACGCGTGGCCCGCGCCTCGGTGTTGATCGGCCGCCGGCTCGGCATGCGCGAGGACCGGGTGGTCAGCCTGCGCTATGCCGGGATCCTGCACGACGTGGGCAAACTGGGGGTGTCCACCCGGGTGTTGACCAAGCCGGGGCGGCTGGACCCCGACGAGGTGCGCGAGATGCAGCGGCACCCGGTGACCGGTGCCGCGATGGTGGCCGACCTGACGTTTCTCGGCGAGGCGCACGCGGGCATCCTGCACCACCACGAACGTATGGACGGACGCGGCTATCCGGCGGGTCTGGCCGGCGCCGAGATTCCCGAGTTCGCGCGGGTGATCGCGGTCGCGGACGCGTTCGACTCGATGACCTCGACCCGGTCGTATCGGCCCGCGCGCGGCGCCGACGCGGCGATGGCCGAGCTGCGCCGATGCAGCGGGACCCAGTTCGACCCGCGGATGGTCGAGGCGTTGGCCGAGGCACTGGACCGACACGGCTGGCCGGAGGAGGAGGGGCGGGACCGGGTGCCCGCGCCGCGCGGGAGGCCGCGTGCGGTGAACCGGCCGGAGCACTCCTCGGCGGGCACCTCCTCGGACGCCTGCCGGGACGGGGCCTCGGACACCCATTCGGTGGCGCGCGAGCGAGTGGGCGGCGGATCGTGATCGCGGTGACCCGGGTCCGGCGCGCGCCGGGCGGTCCGGCCGCGCGGCTGCGGGCGCATACCGGCACGCTCGTACTCGGGCTGGGCGCGTTCGTGGCGGTGGCCGCGGTGGCCGGCACCGCGGCCCGGGGCGTGGTGCAGCCCTGGTACGCGCTGGTGTTCGGTGTGGTGATCGCGGTCGGCGAGGCGGCCCGGGTGACGCAGCTCGGCAGCCGGGAGAGCGCTCCACTGGGCGCGGCCGGCGCGCTGGCCTACGCCCTGCTGCCGGACGTGCACGGCACGGTGTCCCGGCACGGCGTGCTCCAGGTGGTCGCGGTGGTCGGCGTCGCGCTGCTCGCGGGCACGCTGCCGCACGTGGTGCGCGGGCGGGCACCGGATCCCGAGTACGTGGCCCGGCGCCTGCTCGCGGCGGGGTTCGCCGCGACGCTGTTCCGGCCGCTGTACGCGGCGGGTGGGCTCGATCCGGTGATGGCGCGCGGCTGGGCGTACGGCACGTTCCTGGTCCTGGTGGTGCTGCTGACCGCGCTGTGCGACGCGGTGGTGGTCGCCATGGTCCGGGTGGGCGGTCCGTTCTGTCCCGCGCTGCTGGCCGAACTGCGGGCGTTCGGCGCGGGCCCGGGCGGGCCGGCCGGGATCGGCACCGCCGTGGGCGCCACCGGGATGCTGATCGCGCTGTCCACCGGCGTGCTGGGACTGTGGGCGGTGCCGGTGTTCTGCCTGCCGTCGCTGCTGGTGCTGCTGTCCTTCCGGCGCTGCGCCGCGATCGGGCAGGTGCACCGGCAGACCGTCGACGCGCTGTCCCGGCTGCCCGAGGCGGCGGGGTGCGGGTCGCCCGGACACGCGAACCGGGTGGGCGAGTTGGCCCACGCGGTCGGGGTGGATCTGGGGCTGGGCGAGGTGGAGCTGCGCGAACTGGCCTACGCGGCGCGGATGCACGACATCGGGCAGTTGGCGCTGGCCGACCCGGTGCCCGGCGGGACCACGCTCGACCTGCCCGCCGCCGAACAGCGTCGGATCGCCCGGCTGGGCGCGGAGGTGATCCGGGAGAGCGGCGTACTCGACCGGGTGGCGAGCATCGTGGCCGCGCAGGCCGATCCGTATCGCGACGAGAGCGCCGCGCCGCCGCCGCCCCTGGCCAGTCGGATCATCAAGGTGGCCAACGCCTACGACGACCTGCTCGCGTCCACCGACGATCTCGGCGCGCGGCGCGAGGTGTTCGCCCGGCTGCGCGCGGACGCCGGCGGGGCCTACGACCCCCGGGTGGTCGAGGCACTGGCACAGGTGCTCGAACGAGCCGGCTGAGCGCCGGCCCGAGGTGGGCGCGGGTGACCGCGGGTGGTGTCGGTCGGGGCCGGGCGGGTGCCCGGGGCAGCGGTCGGGGTGTGATGGGGGCGGTCAGGACGAGGTGAGTACTCCGTGCTCGACGCACTTGGCGGTCCAACCGCGCGGGGTCACCTGTACGGTCATCCGCCGCCGGCACCGTCCGCAGTAGCGCGGCGGCTCGAGTTCGCGGCGCCGCGCACAGTCGTCGTGCGCGGCGCCGGCGAGCTGCTCGCCGCAGTGGTCGCAGAAGGCTGCAATGGTGGTCACGGCCGTAGATTACGGCTTGGGCCCCCGGCGGCCCGACCGGACACCCCTGGGCGCGACGGCCGGCCGCGGTCAGCCCTGCGGGGTCTCGCGCAGGTCCTTGAGGTAGCAGATCAGCTCCACCTCGGGCGCCGGCCACCAGTCCCGCTCGGGCGCGCGGTGGAAGCCCATCCGGCCGTAGAGCCGGTGCGCGGCGCGCATGTCCCACACGGTGGAGATCGCCACGGCGGTGAAGTGGTACTTGCGGGCGCGCTCCAGGCACGCCTCGACCAGCGCCTCGCCGATGCCGCGCCCGCGCGCGGCCGGGGCGACCGCGAGCATCCGGAACTCGCCCTCGCCCTCGCGGGAGACCTCCGCGTAGGCGCTGCCGGGCAGGACGAACGCCACGGTGCCCAGGATCTCGCCGCTGTGCTCGTCCACGGCCACGAGCAGTTCGGAGTTCTCCGCGCGGTGCGCGGCCTTGCGCATGTCGTTCACGTAGTCCTGGTCGGAGGCGACCAGGCCCGCGTAGCCGGCGATGGTCACCTCGCCGACCGCGTCGTACTCCTCCGGACGGGCCTGGCGGATGCGGACGCCGGTCGGCGCGGGATGGTGGTCGTGGGGTCGGGCCGCGGCGGCGGAGCCAGGGGGATTCATAGCCGTCCAGTTTACGCCGCGAATCACACCCCCATGGTCGAGCGTGGATAGACCGCCTCCGGATCGGTGAGCACGTTCACCAGATACGGCACCCCGGAGGCGAACGCGCGGCGCAGCGCGGGGGCGATCTGCTCCGGTCGGGCGACCGTCTCGCCCGCGCCGCCCAGTGCCCGCACCACGTCGTCGTAGCGGGTGCTCGGCGCCAGGTCGGCGGCCACATGGTGGCCGTAGAGCATCCGCATCGGGTGCTTCTCCAGGGCCCAGCACCCGTTGTTGCCGACGATCAGCACCACCGGCAGCCGATGCCGGACCAGGGTGTCCACGTCCATCAGCGAAAAGCCCGCCGCGCCGTCCCCCAGCAGCAGCACCACCTGCGCCGAGGGCCGGGCCAGCCGGGCGCCGAGCGCGTAGCCCAGGCCGGTGCCCAGGCAGCCGTAGGGGCCCGCGTCCAGCCAGCCGCCCGGGCGCGCGGGCTCGATGTACTTGCCCGCGTAGGACACGAAGTCGCCGCCGTCGCCGATCACCACCGCGTCCTCGTCGAGCAGGCGCAGCAGTTCGCCGTGCACGCGCGCCGGATGGATCGGCCGGCCGGCGCCGGCGAGCAGCGGCGCGTCGGACTGCGCGGCGGTGCGGGCCGCGGCGCGCACGTGGGCGGCCCACTCGCGGTACATGCCCACCCGGCCGACCCGCTCCCACGCCGCGGTGAGCGCGTCGAACAGGGCGCTCAGGTCGCCGCAGGCGCGTACCGCGCAGTGCCCGTGCGGGGTCGCCTCGGGCGGCGCGTCGGCCAGGTGCACCACCCGGGCGGACGGCCCGCCGCCCTGCCCGCCGAAGCCGCCGTAGGACAGCCGGAAGTCCAGGGGCGCGCCCGCCACCAGGACCAGGTCGGCGCCGCCGAGCGCGCCGACCCGGGCCCGACCGGCGAGCAGCGGGTGGCCGGCGGGCAACACGCCCCGGCCCATGCCGTTGGCCACCACCGGCAGGCCGATCGTCTCGGCGGCCCGGCGGGCGGCGTGTTCGGCGCCGCCGATCCACACGTCCTGGCCGAGCACCAGGACCGGGCGGGCGGCGCGCACCAGCAGGTCGGCGATCTCCGCGACCAGGTCCGGGTCGGGCAGTACGGGCGCGGGCCGCGCGGCGGCGGGCAGCGTCACCTCGGCCCGGTCGTAGAGCACGTCCATCGGCACGTCCAGGAAGACCGGGCCGCGGTGCGGGCTGTTCGCCAGGACCAGTGCGGCGTCCACCTCGGCCGCGATCCGGTCGGTGTCGTGCACGGTGGCCGCTCGTTTCGTGATCGACGCGAGCAGCGGCGGGTGGTCGAGTTCCTGGAGCGCGCCCGAGCCCCAGCGGAACGCGGGCGCCCTGCCCCCCAGGACCAGCATCGGCGAGCCGTTGAACCAGGCGGTGGCGACCGCGCTGATCCCGTTGGTGACGCCGGGGCCCGCGGTGAGCACGGCCAGGCCCGGCCGGCGGGTGAGCTTGGCGGTCGCCTCGGCCGCGAACACGGCGGTCTGCTCGTGCCGTACGTCGATCACCCGCAGCGCCGGGTCCGCGCCGACCGCGCCGTCGTAGAGCGGGAAGACGTGGCCTCCCGACAGGGTGAACATGGTGTCGATCCCGTGCGCCCGGGCGGCGGCGACCGCCAGCGCGCCACCGTGCCCCTCGACCGTCCCGCTCGCGGGTCCCCGGCCGCCGGCCCCTCGTCGTGCGCGCATGCCCGGCCTCCGTCGCCGTAGACGCCGCCACCCTCGTGTGCCGGGGGAAACCTATCCGCGCGCGCCCGGCGGGCAGTAGAGGGGCCGGCGCCGGCGGCCCCCGGGGTCGGTGGGGGCCGGCGGCGGGCGGTGTGGCTACAGGGTCTGGTTGAGTGCCTTGACCGGCATGCTCAGTTCGTCGAGCAGGGCCAGGTCGGCGTCGGCGGTGCGGCCCAGGGTGGTGAGGTAGTTGCCGACGATCACCGCGTTGATCCCGCCGAGCAGGCCGTCGCGCGTGCCGAGGTCGCCGAGCGCGATCTCGCGGCCGCCCGCGTAGCGCAGGATGGTCCGGGGCAGGGCGAGCCGGAAGGCGCCGATGATCCGCAGCGCCTCGCGCGGCTCCAGCACCTTCTGGTCGGCGAACGGGGTGCCCGGGCGCGGGTTGAGGAAGTTCAGCGGCACCTCGTCCGGCTCCAGCTCGGCCAGCTGGCCGGCGAACTCGGCGCGCTGCTCGACCGACTCGCCCATGCCGACGATGCCGCCGCAGCACACCTCCATGCCCGCCGCGCGCACCATCCGCAGGGTGTCCCAGCGCTCCTCCCACGTGTGGGTGGTGACCACGTTGGTGAAGTACGACTTCGCCGTCTCCAGGTTGTGGTTGTAGCGGTGGATGCCCATGTCGGCCAGCTCGTCGACCTGCTCCTGGGTGAGCATGCCGAGAGAGGCGGCGATGTTGATGTCCACGGCCTCGCGGATCGCCGCGACGCCCTCGCGCATCTGCTTCATCAGGCGCGCGTCCGGGCCGCGCACCGCGGCCACGATGCAGAACTCGGTGGCGCCGGTCGCGGCGGTCTCCTTCGCCGCCTCCACGAGGGAGGGGATGTCGAGCCAGGCGGCCCGTACGGGAGAGGGGAACAGACCGGACTGCGAGCAGAAGTGGCAGTCCTCGGGGCAACCGCCGGTCTTGACCGAGACGATGCCCTCGACCTCGACCTCGGGCCCGCAGTGCCGGACCCGCACCTCGTGCGCGAGCTGGAGCAGTTCCTCCAGCCGGTCGTCGGGCAGGGTCAGCACGGCCAGCACCTGTTCGGCGCTCAGGCCGCGACCCTGCTCCAGGACCTGGTGTCGGGCCACGGCCAGGATGTCGTCGGTCCCGGTCTGCGTACGGTCGTCGAGGGCGGTGTCGAGGGATTCCGTCATGTGGCTCACCTTGCGGTCGGATCCTGTGCGGCGCGGAACGCGGCCGGGTCGAAGGTACCCCCCAGGGCGGGGGCGAGACTCGCGCGGGCCGTGAGCAGGAAGTCGGCCGGGTGCAGCGAACCGGCGCCGGCGGGCAGTACGCCGGCCAGCGGTCGGGCGGCCAGCGTCTCCAGGTCCCGGACGTTGCAGCGCATCGCCAGGTCGGGCTCCTTCGGCCAGGCGCCGATCACCACGCCGACCAGGTCGACCCCCCGGTGGGCCAACGACTCCAGAGTCAGCGCGGTGTGGTTGAGGGTGCCGAGGTCGGGCCGGGCCACCACCAGCACGCCCGCCCGCAGCTCGTGCGCGAGGTCGGCGATCGTGGTGCCGTCGTCGTCGAAGCGCACGAGCAGGCCGCCCGCGCCCTCGACCACCACGAGGTCGGTCTCCTTGGCCAGCGTGCGGACCCGGTCGGCGACCCCGTACAGGTCCACCGGCGGCAGGCCCGAGACCCGCGAGGCGGCGGCGGGGGAGAGCGGGTCGGGGTAGCGGGAGTATTCGTGCAGGTCGGTCACCCCGGCCAGGCGCCGCACGTCGGCGAGGTCGCCCGGCTCGTCGGGCGCCACGCCCGTCTGCGAGGGCTTGACCACCGCGACGGAGCCGCCGCGCACCGCGGCGATGGCGGCGACGGCCGCCGTGACGATCGTCTTGCCCACCCCGGTGTCGGTGCCGGTCACCACGAGAACGCTCATGACGGTCCAGCGTAGGGCGTGCCTTCGGCCACCCGCCGGGCACCACGACGCCCGGCACCGCACGCCGCGGCGCCCGGCGGCGGAGCGCAGGCACGTTCCGGGGACCTTGGGCCCGCGGTTCGTGGACCTGTGGCCCCGACGTCGGGGTGTGGCGGCGAGGCATGATGGAGGTGGTGCGCGCGTGGTCCGGCGGGGCCGCGCACGACACCGGACGAGTGGCCCCCTGCACGGGGCTGTGGGAGTGAACGGCAATCCTCCGGCGATCGGCCGGACGGTCCGGGTGGGCCCGGGCCGTCCGGCCGATGGCATGTGTGGGGGAGGACCGCCGGCGGGCTCACGGCGCGCTCACCGGCTCATTCCTGGGGGCGGCGCAGGCGGGCGACGAACTTGTACCGGTCGCCGCGGTAGACGGATCGCACCCATTCGACCGGTTCGCCGTCGGTGTCGAAGCTGTGTCGGGACAGCAGCAGCAGCGGCAGGCCCACGTCGGTACCGAGCAGTCCGGCCTCGCGCGGGGTGGCCATCGCGGTTTCGATGGTCTCCTCGGCCTCGGCGAGGTGCACGTCGAAACCGGTCGACAGGGCTCGATACAGCGAGTTGTGCTTGGCCAGGTGCTTGCGCAACCCGGGAAAGCGCTTGGTGGACAGGTGGGTGGTCTCGATCGCCATCGGCTCGGAGTTGGCCAGCCGCAGTCGCTCGATCCGCAACACGCGGTTGCCGGGCCGGATGGCGAGCCGCTCCGCGAGGTGGTCGTCGCAGGTGATGTAGCCGATCTCGATCAGTCGCGAGGTCGGCTCCAGGCCCTGGGCCTGCATGTCCTCGGTGTACGACGTCAGCTGCAGGCTCTGGGCCACCTTGGGCTTGGCGACGAAGGTGCCCCGGCCCTGGGCGCGCTCGAGGCGCCCCTCGATGACCAGTTCCTGAAGCGCCTGGCGCACGGTGGTGCGGGAGATGTCGAACTGCGCCGCGAGGGTGCGCTCGGGTGGCACGGGCGTGCCCGGTGGCTGGGTGTTGGTCAGCTCCTGAAGATGGCGCTTGAGGCGGTAGTACTTGGGCACGCGAGCGCTCGGCTCGAGGCCGGCGTCGCCTCCCGCCATCGCACTGTCCGCCGTGGTCGTGATCACGTGTTCCGCCGTCACCGGTGCCCTCCTGACACGTTCGGTCCCCATCGTGGCACGACCACCGATCCCCCCAGGACCAGGAGCGCGGATGTCGGTCCGATAACGGCGTGCCTTCGCCGTCTACGGAACCTTGACACCCCAATTGGTCTATGCCAACCTCCGAAATGGTCTAAACCATTGATGGTCACCGCGCAACCCTCGTCCCTGGGGCGTCGGTGTTTTCCCATTTCGAGTCCCCTCCCCAGTGGGGGACTCGGTCGGTCCGCGCACCTCACGGATCCGACGGGCGAATATCGACGACTTCATACCGAACTGCGGTGCCCGACATCCTGAGGAGGATGTAGTGAAGCGTCGTCTTCTCGTCGCGGCCGGTGTCGCGGCGGCGCTGACCGGTGTTGCCGCCTGTGGATCCGACAGCAGCAGCGATGACAACAAGAAGGAAACCAAGGCACCGGGCGCGAGCGCGCCGGCCGCGGGCAACGGCAAGACCGTTCGCGTCTGGCTGATGAAGGGCTCCGCCCCCGACGACTACATCGCCGCGCTGAAGACCAAGTTCGAGGCGGACCACCCGGGCGCCAAGCTGGACGTGCAGATCCAGCAGTGGAACGGTATCGGTCAGAAGATCACCGGCGCCCTCGCCAGCAACGACGCCCCCGACGTCGTCGAGGCGGGCAACACCCAGATCGCCCAGTACGGCGCCTCGGGCGGCCTGAAGGACCTCAGCTCCAAGGTCAACGAGCTCGGTGGCAAGGACTGGCTGACCGGCCTGTCCGACCCGGGCAAGGTCGACGGCAAGACCTACGGCATCCCGTTCTACGCCGCCAACCGTGTCGTGATCTACAACAAGGACCTCTTCGCGAAGGCCGGCATCACCACGCCGCCGAAGACCCGCGCCGAGTGGCTCGACGTCACCACCCGCCTCAACACCGGCGACCAGCAGGGCATCTACCTGCCCGGTCAGAACTGGTACTTCTACTCCGGCCTGCTCAAGGACGAGGGCGCCGACCTCGCGACCAAGTCCGGCAGCGCGTGGAAGGCCAACCTCGACGGCGCCCCGGCCGTCGCCGCGGCCGGCTTCTACAAGCAGCTCCAGGCGCTCGGCAAGGCCGCCAAGGACGGCGACGAGAAGACCCAGCCCGAGGTCGTCGCGGCCGACGGCGGCAAGATCGCCCAGTTCATCGCCGTTCCCGGCGAGGCCGAGACGATCATCAAGTCGAACCCGGCCCTGAAGGACAAGTTCGGCTTCTTCCCGATCCCGGGCAAGGACGCGAGCAAGGCCGGTGCCACCCTCACCGGCGGTTCCGACCTGATGGTCCCCGAGGCGTCGAAGAACCAGGACCTGGCCTACGACGTCATCAAGCTGATCAACAGCGACGAGTGGCAGACCAAGCTCGCGCAGGCGACCAAGCAGCTCCCGAACAAGAACACGCTCGGCGGCGCCGTCACCGCCGACCCGGGCGGCGCGGCGATGATGGAGGGCGCGAAGAACGGCTTCGCCACCCCCAACTCGCCGAACTGGGCCTCCGTCGAGGAGAACAACCCGATCAAGGCGTACCTCACCAAGGTGATGACCGGTGGCGACGCGGCCGCGGCCGGCAAGGAAGCCAACGCGTCGATCGAGAAGACGCTGAACACCAAGAACTGATTCGCGACACCCGCCCGAACCGCTGAGCGGATCGGGTGATGAACAGTCCGGCCGAACGGTCGGCTCCCGCCGCGGGGTACTCCTCCGCGGCGGGACCGGCCCGGCCCACCCGGCGCGGCCCGCCGGCGGTCCCCCGTCGCCGGCTCCGCGCTCTCGCCACGTCCCGCCACCGGGCCGGACGGGCCGGAGACCCCCGACACCGAACAACGGGAAGGCAGCTGTGTCAGCCTCCAAGGCAGACGCGGTGGTCGCGACACCTACGCAGCCCCCGCGCAAGCAGGCACCATCGGGTGCCAGACGCGCATCGAAGCCCCCACGCAAGCCGTCGGGGATCGTCAAGACGGTCACCCCATACCTTCTTGTCGCGCCCGCGATCCTCGGGATCGCCTTCCTGCTGTTCTATCCGGTGGTCCGGAACGTCATGTTGTCGTTCCAGCATTACCGCTTCAAGCAGCTGATCTCGCGGTCGGCCGACTACGTCGGCTGGGAGAACTACCAGGCCGTCTTCAAGGACGACGAGTTCTGGGAGGTCACCCGGCGGACCTTCTATTTCACCGCGGTCAACGTCGTGGCGATCATGGTGATCTCCACGCTGTGCGCGCTGATGCTGATGAAGCTCGGCAAGGCCATGCGCATCGTGGTGCTGATCGGCCTGGTCGCCGCGTGGGCGACCCCGGTGATCGCGGCCACCACGATCTTCAAGTGGCTGTTCCGCTCCGACAACGGCGTGGTCAACTGGGCGCTGGTCAAGCTCGGCTTCGACTACGAGGGCTACACCTGGTTCGCGCACGGAACCTCCACCCTGACCGTGGTCACCCTGCTCATCGTGTGGCAGTCGATCCCCTTCGCCACGCTGACCCTCTACGCCGGGCTGACCACCGTGTCGACCGACGTCTACGAGTCGGCCCGGCTCGACGGTGCGGGTCCGGTGCGGATCTTCCGCTCGATCACCTTCCCGATCCTGCGCCCGATCTTCGCGCTGGTGACCTCGCTGGAAGTGATCTGGATCTTCAAGTCGTTCGCCCAGATCTGGGCGATCGCGGGTGAGAACGGGCCGATCAACGACGTCCGCACGCTGCCCGTGTACGCGTACCAGCAGGGCATGTCGCTCAAGTTGTTCGACATGGCCGGCGCGATCTCCACGATCACCGTGCTCATCCTCGTGGTGATGCTCGTCTTCTACTTCCGTCAGATGTTCAAGCAGGAGCGGGAGGCCGACAAGTGAAGGCGCGCACCCTGAAGCGGATTCCGCTCAACATCGCGGCGCTGCTGGTCTTCGCCGTGTCGATCTTCCCCGTCTACTGGATGATCCTCACCGCGTTCAAGCCGGCCAAGGACATCCAGTCGTCGACGCCGAAGTTCCTGCCGAGTTCGATCTCGTTCCACAACTTCGACACCGCGGTCAACACGCCGAACTTCTGGGACTACTGGCGCAACAGCCTGTTGGTCGCGGGCTGCGGCGTGCTCCTGGCGCTGGTCGTGGCGTGCTTCGCCGCGTTCGCGGTGGCGCGCATGCACTGGAAGGGCCGGGCGCCCTTCATCCTCATGGTGTTCATCGCGCAGATGGCGCCGTGGGAGGCGCTGATGATCCCGATGTACCTGATCGCGCGCGACAACGACCTGCTCGACTCGCTGCCGATGCTCACCGCGATCTACTTCGTGATGACGCTGCCGTTCTCGATCGTGACCCTGCGCGGCTTCCTCGGGGGCATCCCGGTGGAGCTGGAGGAGGCCGCCCGGGTGGACGGCTGTTCGCGCTTCACCGCGTTCCGCAAGGTCGTCTTCCCGCTGCTGGCCCCGGGTCTGCTCTCCACCTCGCTGTTCGGCTTCATCACCGCGTGGAACGAGTTCGCGTTCGCCAACGCGCTGCTGCTGAACAAGCCGGAGCAGCGCACGCTGCCGACCTGGCTCAACTCCTTCAGCAACGGGCTCACCATCGACTGGGGCGCCATCATGGCCGCCTCCACCCTCTTCATGCTTCCGGTGCTTGCGATCTTCCTGGTCTTGCAGGGCAAGGTCACCGGCGGGCTCACCTCCGGCGCGGTAAAGGGCTGATCAACCATGTCCGAACGTCTCGAGCGCCTGGCGCTCGCCGTCCTGCAGCCCGGTTTCGACGGCCTGACCGCACCCGGATGGCTGCGGCACCGGATCGCCGGCGGGCTGGGCTCGGTGGGCCTGTTCGGTCGCAACATCGCGACCCCCGAACAGGTCACCACACTGACCGAGGAACTGCGCAGGGAGAACCCCGACCTCATCGTCGCGATCGACGAGGAGGGCGGGGACGTCACCCGAATACACGTGAACACCGGCAGCCGCTGGCCGGGCAACCTGGCGCTCGGCGTGGTGGACGACACCGCGACCACTGAGGCGGTCGCGCGCGGGCTCGGGCGCGAGTTGGCCGCGTGCGGCGTCAACCTCAACTGGGCGCCGTCGGCCGACGTCAACTCCAACCCGGACAACCCGATCATCGGCGTGCGGGCCTTCGGCGCCGAGCCCGACCTGGTCGCGCGGCACACCGCCGCGTACGTCACCGGGCTTCAGGCGGCCGGCGTGGCCGCGTGCGTCAAACACTTCCCCGGGCACGGCGACACCGCGATCGACTCGCACCACGGCATGCCGCTGGTGGACGTCTCGCGCGAGACGCTGGCCGCCCGGGAACTGGTGCCGTTCCACGCGAGCATCGCGGCCGGCACCAAGGCGATCATGAGCGCGCACATCCTGCTGCCCGCGTACGACACCGAACTGCCCGCGACGCTGTCCCGGAAGATCATGACCGGGCTGCTGCGCGAGGAACTGGGCTACACCGGCCTGATCGTCACCGACGCCATCGAGATGGGCGCGATCGCCGACACCTACGGCATAGCCGACGGCACCGTCCGCGCGATCGCGGCCGGCGTCGACGCGGTGTGCGTGGGCGGCGGGCTGTGCGACGAGGACACCGTGCTGCACCTGCGTGACGCGCTGGTGGACGCGGTCCGCGAGGGCCGGCTCGACGAGGAGCGGCTGGTCGACGCGGCCGGGCGGGTGCACGCGCTGGCCGCGTGGGCGAAGGTCGGCGCGGCCGAGCCGGTCGACTACGCGCTCGGGCTCGACGCGGCCCGCCGGGCGGTCCGCGTGACCGGTACCGTGACGCCGATCGACCGGCCCGCGCACGTGGTGGAGCTGTCGCCCACCGCCAACATCGCGGTCGGCGAGCAGACCCCGTGGGGCCTTGCGCCGGTGCTGGCCGAGGCGCTGCCGGGGACCACGGTGACCCGGGCCCGGGCCGCCGAGCCGCAGCTGATCGACGAGGTGCTGCGCGCGGGGGCGGACCGTCCCCTGGTGCTCGTGGTGCGCAACCTGGAGCACCACGTCTGGGCGACCGAGATCGTGGCGGGCCTGCTCGCCGCGCGGCCGGACGCCGTCGTGGTCGAGATGGGCATCCCCGGAGCTGCCACTCCGGGCGCCGCCCATCTCGCCACGCACGGCGCCGCCACCGTGTGCGGGATCGCCGCCGCCGAGATCCTGACCGGCCGTCGGCTCGCCTGACGGCATTCCTCGGCAGGGGGCCGGGACGCTCGGTATCCGTTCGACACCGTGCGTCCGGCCCCCGTGAACCCGCCCGACACCGGGAGACCGGACACTGGGAAGGCGGACGTTCCCGGGGCACGACCCCGCGGATCCGCCCGACCTCCGCATTCGTATGCGGAACCGAATCAGCACGTGGAATCAACGGAAGGCCGCACCATGTCCGCCACCGACGACCGTGACGTCCTGGCACCCGACCGGGGCACCATCATGTCCGCCGAGATGGCGGAGCAGCCTGCCGTGCTGCGCCGGATCCTGGCCGAGGGCGCGCCCTCGATCCGCGCCGTCGCGGCCGAGATCGCCGCGCGCAACCCGCGGTTCGTGCTGCTGACCGCGCGGGGCACCAGCGACAACGCCGCGCTGTACGCGAAGTACCTGATCGAGGTGCTGCTCGGCAAGCCCGCCGGGCTCACCTCGATGTCCACGACCACGGCGTACGGCGCGGAGCCGGATCTGCGCGACTGCCTGGTGATCACCGTGTCCCAGTCGGGCGGCTCGCCCGACCTGGTGGCCTCCACCGAGGCGGCCCGCAAGGCCGGCGCGATCACCCTCGCGGTGACCAACAACGCCGACTCGGCGCTGGCCGCGGTGTCCGAGTTCCACATCGACGTGCTGGCCGGTCCGGAGAAGGCGCTGCCCGCGACCAAGACGTACACCGCGGAACTGCTCGCGCTGTACCTGTTCGTCGAGGGCCTGCGCGGCGGCGACACCTCGCCGGCCGACCTGCTACCGGCACTGGCGCGGGACGTGCTGGACCGCCGGGACGAGGTGGCCGAGCTGGCGCAGCGCTACCGCTTCGCGCAGCGCCTGGTGATCACCTCGCGCGGCTACGGCTATCCGACGGCGCGCGAGGCGGCGCTGAAGATCATGGAGACCAGCTACATCCCGGCCCAGCCGTTCTCCGGGGCGGACCTGCTGCACGGGCCGCTGGCCATGGTCGACAACGTCAGCCCGGTGATCGCGGTGGTGCCGGACGGCAAGGGCGGCGACGCCCTCCAGCCGGTCCTGGAGCGGCTGCGCGGGCGCGGTGCGGACCTGATGGTGATCGGCAACGCGGACCAGGTCGGCCGGGCCTCGGCGGGCTTCGTGCTGCCGGAGGGTGTGGCCGAGGAGGTGCAGCCGATCCTGGAGATCATTCCGCTGCAACTGCTGGCGTACGAGGTCACCATGGCCCGCGGTCTGGACCCGGACGCCCCTCGGGCGCTGGCGAAGGTGACCGAGACGCGCTGACGTCGACGCCCGGGGGCGGCCCCGGGGCGCGCTCGGCGAGGGCGCTTCGCGGGTCCGCCGACCCGGCCTCGCGCCGCCGGCGGCCGTCGAGCAGCGGATCGACCCGGGCCCGGACCACCACGGTCCGGGCCCGGGTCGTTTCGTCGTCCGGGCGGATGCCGGCGGGACGGATGCCGACCCCATCGGCCGGAAGGCGCTCCGGCTCCGGCGCGTACGCGGCGGGCCGCGGCGATCGGGTGCCGGATCGTGCCCGCCTCGGTGTCGCCGGCTCGATCGGCGGCGCGGTGTGCGTCGGAGCGCGGGTACCCGGAGCACCTCCGCCTCCGGGCCGACCCGGTCGAGGGCCTGTGCCCGTCCGGGGACGGCCGGCCGGAACGCGCCGAAGCCCTCGCGCCGGGCCCGGACCGGGCGGCGGCGGGTGTGGGGCGGGGGTGGTCAGACGGTGGCGGCCTCGTAGGCGACCACTCCGCCGATCCAGGTCTTGAGGATCGTCCAGTCGTCGCTCCACCAGACCAGGTCGGCCGTGGCGCCGGGGGCGATGCGGCCGAGGTCGGTGCGGCCCAGGGCGTCGGCCGGGACCCGGGTCGCGGAGGTGAGCACCCGCGCCGGCGGGTTGCCCAGGCCGATCAGGTTGCGCACGGCCAGGTCCAGGGTCAGCGCCGAGCCGGCGATGGTGCCGTCGGGGTTGCGCGGCACGTCGCCCTCGACCAGGGTCACGTCCACGTCGCCGAGCCGGTAGCGGCCGGGCGGCATGCCCGCGGCCGCCATCGCGTCGGTGACCAGCGCGGTGCGCTCGCCCGCCACGCGCAGGACCAGCGAGCAGACCGGGCCCACCACGTGGTGCAGGTCGGCGATCAGGCCGGGGGTCAGGCGCGGGTCGCTCAGCGCCGCGCCGACCACGCCCGGCTCGCGGTGGCCCAGACCGCGCTGGGCGTTGAACAGGTGGGTGACCATGGTCGCGCCCGCGTCCGCGGCGGCGGACATCTCGGCGGCGGTCGCGTCCGTGTGTCCGGCCGAGACTCGGATCCCCGCGGCGACGATGCGTCGAATGGCCTCGAGCGCACCGGGAAGTTCGGGGGCCAGGGTGACCAGCGTCAGCGCTTCGCGGACGGCGTCGTCCAGGAGCAGCCGGTCGACCAGTTCGGGAGCGGGCTCGCGCAGGTACTCCGGCGGGTGGGTGCCGACCCGGGCGGGGGACAGGAACGGCCCCTCCAGGTGCACGCCCAGATCGCGCGCGATGGGCTCCGCGGCGAGCTTGGCGCGCACCTCGGCGGCCCGCACGAGGGCCGCGGTGAGGGTGTCCAGGTCGCCGGTGATGAAGGTCGGGCAGAAGGCGGTGACCCCGGTCGACGGGAGCCGGGCGGCGACTTCACGCCAGGCGGTCGCGTCCGCGGCCACGAAGTCGTGCCCGAACGCGCCGTTGAGCTGCACGTCGATCAGACCGGGGGTGAGCACACCGTGCGGCAGCCGGAGCGTGTCGGGGCGGCCGGGCCCCTCGGTGACGCCGGTGATCCGGCCCTGCTCGACCCCCACCTCGGCCGGGCCCACGAGCTTCCCGTCCACAAGCACGCGAGGTGCCCCTATGCCGGCCACGCGTGCCCTTCCTTCCCTGCGGGACCGCTACGCGGCCGAACGTTCGGCGGCCTCCCGGTGCGGGCCGGGAGGCCGCCGCCCATTTTGGTTCAGACCAATCCCAGTTGTCTAGACCAATGTCGAGGGACATGACACGTATATCGGTGGTTATCGGGTCACGAAGTGGCGTATCGCAGCGCCGTAAGGGCCCGCTCCAGATCGGCCGACGTCAGATCCGCGCGGGCCGCGAGACGCAGTCGGGAGATGCCGTCGGGCACCGACGGCGGACGGAAGCAGCCGACCCGGACCCCGGCCTCCGCGCAGCGCGCGGCGGTGTCGAACGCGAGCCGCGCCTCACCGACGAGCACCGACGTCACCGCGCCCTCGGGCGCGGTCGCGCGCAGGCCCGCCGCCCGGGCGCCGGCCGCGAGCGCGCGCGCGTTCGCCCGTACCCGCTCGGCCAGATCCGGCTCCGCCCGCAGGATGCGCAGCGCGGCCAGGGCCGCCGCGACGCTCGCCGGGGCCAGCCCGGTGTCGAAGATGAACGACCGGGCCGCGTCGACCAGGTGCTCGACCACCCGACGCGGACCCAGCACCGCGCCGCCCTGCGCGCCGAGCGCCTTGGACAGCGTCGCGGTCAGCACCACGTCGTCGGCGCCCGCGAGCCCGGCCGCGTGTACCGCGCCCCGACCGCCCGCGCCGACCACACCGAGCCCGTGCGCCTCGTCCACGAGCAGGACGGCGCCATATCGCCGTGTGACGGCCGCGAGCTCCGCGAGGGGGGCGATGTCCCCGTCGACCGAGAAAACCGCGTCCACGGCCACCAGGGCCCGTTCCTCGGCCCGTTCCGCCAGCACCCGGGCCACCGCCTCGACGTCGCAGTGCGGGGTGATCGCCACCCGGGCCCGGGACAGCCGGCACGCGTCGACGATCGAGGCGTGGTTGATCGCGTCCGAGACGACCAGTCCGCCCTTGCCGATCAGGCCGCAGATCACCCCGAGGTTGGCCAGGTAGCCGGAGGAGAACACGAGCGCCGCCTCGGCGCCCATGTGCTCGGCCAACTCCGCCTCCAACCCGGCGTGCAGCGTCGTGGATCCGGTCACCAGGCGCGACCCGGTCGACCCGCCGCCCCAGGTGCGCAGCGCGCGCACGCCCGCCTCGATCACCCGTTCGTCGCGGGTCAGCCCCAGGTAGTCGTTTCCGGCCAGATCCAGCCCGTCGACGCTCGCCTCGCGCGGGCGCAGCCGGCGCCGCAGCCCCGCCTCCTCCCGTTCCTTCTCCCGCAGGTCCAGCCAGTCGAGCGGATGACCGCCGCCGGGGAGGGACCGGTCGGGCGTGGGCGATTCGGTGGACATCCATACCTCACGGGTGCGGCGGAGTGGGGCGGCCAGGATCGCAGGCCGGACGGAAAGTACGCTGCGTGTGTGCCCTCCATGAACGATCTCGTCCGCCGCCACGGCGCGCTGTCCGCCGCCGACCTGGAGTGGCTGCACCTGCTCGTGTCCGAGTGGCAGCTGCTCGCGGATCTGTCGTTCGCCGACCTGGTGTTGTGGGTGCCCACCGACGACGGGCAGTACGTGGCGGTGGCGCAGATGCGGCCGAACACCGGCGCCACCTCGCACCAGGACGACCTGGTCGGCGACTTCGTCCCGCGCGGCCGGCGGCCGATGCTCGACGCCGCCCTCGACGAGGGGCGGATCGTGCGCGAGGGCGACCCGGAGTGGCGCGACGACGTGCCCGTGCGGGTCGAGGCCATCCCCGTCTCGCGCGAGGGCCGGGTGATCGGGGTGATCGCGCGCAACACCAACCTGCTCACCGCGCGCACGCCCAGCCGGCTGGAACTGACCTACCTGCAAAGCGCCGCGGATCTCGCCCAGATGATCGCCGCAGGGACGTTTCCGCACGCCGGCGAACTGCTCGACATGGACGCCTCGCCGCGTGTGGGAGACGGGCTGATCCGGCTCGACGCCGACGGCATCGTGCAGTACGCCAGCCCCAACGCGCTCTCCGCCTACCACCGACTCGGCCTGACCACCGACCTGGTCGGCTGCCACCTCGGCCGGATCACCGCCGAACTGGCCCCGCACGAGGGACCGGTCGACGAGGCGATCTCCGCCGTCGCCAGCGGTTGGGCGCCGCGCGAGACCGAGGTCGAGACGCCGGCCGCGGTGGTGCAGCTGCGGGCGATCCCGCTCAAGCCGCGCGGTCAGCGGATCGGCGCGATCATGCTGCTGCGCGACGTGACCGAATTGCGCCGCCGCGAACGCGAGCTGATCACCAAGGACGCGACCATCCGGGAGATCCACCATCGGGTGAAGAACAACCTCCAGACGGTGGCCGCGCTGCTGCGCCTGCAGGCCCGTCGGATGGACGCGCCGCAGGCCCGCGCCGCGCTCGAGGAGGCGGTGCGCCGGGTCGGCTCGATCGCGATCGTGCACGAGACGTTGTCCCAGACGCTGGACGAGCGGGTGGACTTCGACGAGATCGCCGACCGGGTGTTGTCCATGGTCACCGAGGTCGCCGCCTCCTCGCTGCGGGTGCGCACCGCTCGGCACGGCAACTTCGGCGAGCTGATCGCGGAGACCGCCACGCCGCTGGCGATGGTGTTGACCGAGCTGCTGCAAAACGCCCTGGAGCACGCGTTCGAGGACCCGGCCTACGCGGATCGGGCCAACACCCTGGAGGTGCACGCGGAACGGCGGGCCGAACGACTGCTGATCACCGTCACCGACGACGGCATCGGCCTGCCCGACGACTTCGATCCGCAGACGTCCGGCAATCTCGGTCTGCAGATCGTGCGCACCCTCGTGGGCAGCGAACTCGCGGGCCGTTTCGACATGGTGCCCAATCCGGCCGGCGGCACGATCGTCAGGCTGGACGTACAACTGCGGCAGCGCCGCTGAGTGCCGCCGCCCGATCTCGGATCGGCGCGGATCCCGCGTATATGAGGAACACCCATACGGGAAAAAGCAGTTGCCCCGCCTCGGTCCGATCGGACCCCGGCGGGGCAACTGCGGTAAAGCTCTTTTGTTTTCCGGTGATCCAAGTCTCCGGAGAGTTCAGCCCGTCGTGGTGATCAGGCGGAGGCGCGGGCGCGGTTGCGGGCGGCGCGGCGCTTGAGAGCGCGACGCTCGTCCTCGCTCAGACCGCCCCACACACCCGCGTCCTGACCGGACTCGAGAGCCCAGCCCAGGCACTGCTCCATCACGGGGCAACGGCGGCAGACCGCCTTCGCCTCCTCGATCTGAAGCAGAGCGGGACCGGTGTTGCCGATCGGGAAGAACAGCTCCGGGTCTTCGTCACGGCAGGCAGCAACGTGGCGCCAGTCCATGCGGTCCAACTCCTCGTGGGTCAGCAAGGGCTTCCGGCCCCGCTGTGGCTTGTGAATGTGAACGCTTTCACGAACCCCCCGACAAGCATGGGGCCGACGGAGTCGGTCCCCAGGTTTGGCAGTGGATTCGGGCGGTGAAGATGACCTTTCGGCCACGTCCCTGCCGCCTCGTAGAGCCTTACAAACCTCGGCCGCCGATACAACCCCCTTGGGCCAGGATTTTTTAAATCATCGGTGTCGACTAGGTCACACCACTACATCGAAGGGATGAACGGGGTATTCGCGTTCGAGTGAAAGGTCAAAAGGCCCTTCCACTCACACAATCACACGCAGTGCACGGGGAACCCCCCTGAAGGTCACACTCCGATGTTCTCCCAGATGGTCCCCATCGACCTGAAGGGAAACAGGTTCTTCAGCCCGAAGAGTGAACGCATCGCAGTCGTGCAGGGACACGACGTGACGCCCGTGTGGAGCATTACCCGTGGAGCCCAGTATCTGGGCCAGATGGCGCAATGTGGGCAGTGTTGTCATCCGGGTGAGCGCGAAGAGGTCCAATCCGGTGTCATATGACGCTTGAGGACAGGGATTCAGCGGCCGATCGCGCAAAAACGTCCACGGGACCGTGTTCTGGACTATGCCGAGGCAGATTCCCCCGATCGGGTCCATGCCCGGGACCTCCAGCGTGAGCGGCCCGTGCCTGCGGGCGTCTCGACCGCCGAGGAAGTGGTGCATCGCGGAGCGTACGTACAACCCCGGGGTGGCTCGCCGGCCGCCGGCCCGGCGGTGCTCCACCTTCTCGACCACCTCGGCGTCGAAGCCGAGCCCGGCACAGAACAGGAACCAGCGCTCGTCGGCCAGGCCCAGGCCGATCTCCCGACTGCGGCCCGCGCGCAGCGCCTCGAGCAGCAGGCCGGTCGCCTCGACCGGGTCGTTGGGCAGTCCGAGCGAGCGGGCGAAGACGTTGGTACTGCCGCCCGGGACCACCGCGACCGCCGGCAGCGAGGGGGCCGGGCCCGCGGCCAGGAGGCCGTTGGCCACCTCGTTGACCGTGCCGTCGCCGCCGAGCGCGATCACCAGGTCGATGCCGTCGTCGGCCGCCTGCCGGGCCAGCTCCGCCGCATGGCCGCGGTGCTCGGTGCCGACCACGTCGAGCTTGAGGTCGCCGGCGAGCGCGTGTGCCAGCACGTCGCGGGTCCGCTCACTGGTGGTCGTGGCCTTGGGGTTCACGACGAGAAGGGCACGCATGACGACAGGGTATCTACCGGCGGGTAGGACACCCCCGGCCCGGAGTACACCGGCCCGCCGGCCCGGGGCGCACCGGCCCGAGGTTACAGTCTTGGGGTGACCGAGAGCCCTTCCGCCCAGGACCAGCCGGACCCCGCCGGGGCCCTCCCGCTCACCTGGCGCATCTGTACCGCAGTGGTCGGTGTCGAGGCGTTCGCGCTCCTCGGCTACGCCCTCTACCTGACCTTCCGCAGCGAGTTCGGCCATCCGACCAACTCGTCAGAGGGCGTGGCGATCGGCATCTACCTGCTGATCCTCGCCGCCGGGATAGTCGCCGCATTCGCCGGCATGGTGCGTGGCCGGCGCTGGAGCCGATCGCCGGCGATCACCGCCAATCTGATCGTGGTCGGCATGGGTTGGTATCTGATCAAGGCGGATCAGATGGCGATCGGGATCCTGACCATGATCGTGGGCGTGGCCACCATCGGCACGCTCGCCACCCCCGGGATGTACCAGGCGCTCGAAACGCGGCACCGGACCCGGCGGGCCTGAGCGCGCGGACACCGGCTCGGCGAAGCGCGGCGGCCCCGGACCGACATCGGTCCGGGGCCGCCGCGCTTCCACACCCGCGCGCACCTCGTATCCGGTGCCGCCGCTCCGGTGCTACTCCTCGACCAGCAGGCGCTCGCGCAACTGCGCGAGCGTGCGCGCCAACAGCCGCGAGACGTGCATCTGGGAGATGCCGACCTCCTGCGCGATCTGGGACTGGGTCATGTTGCCGAAGAAGCGAAGCAGCAGGATCTTCTTCTCCCGCGGCGGCAACTGCTCCAGGAGCGGCTTGAGCGACTCGCGATACTCGACCCCTTCCAGCGCGTCGTCCTCGGCGCCCAACGTGTCGGCGACGGCCGGCGAATCGTCGTCGGTGTCCGGCACGTCCAGCGACAGCGTGCTGTAGGCGTTCGCCGATTCGAGGCCTTCGAGCACCTCCTCCTCGGAGATCCCCAACTGCACGGCGAGTTCGGCGACGGTGGGGGACCTGCCGTTGCGCTGGGACAACTCGGCGGTCGCCGAGGTCAGCGCGAGCCGCAACTCCTGGAGTCGGCGCGGTACTCGCACCGCCCAGCCCTTGTCCCGGAAGTGCCGCTTGATCTCGCCGACGATGGTCGGCGTCGCGTAGGTCGAGAACTCGACACCGCGATCCGAGTCGAACCGGTCCACCGACTTGATCAGGCCGATGGTGGCCACCTGGATCAGGTCGTCGAGCGGCTCGCCGCGATTGCGGAACCGGCGGGCCAGGTGCTCGACCAGCGGCAGATGCATCTCCACCAGTCGATCGCGCACCGCGGCCCGGGCCGGCGGATCCGATTCGAGCTCCGCCAACCGCGCGAACAGGCCCCGCGCGACCTCGCGGTCGTGGGCGTGGCGTTCGGAACCGGCCCGCCGCCGATTCGGCACCGCGGGACCCGTGGGCCCGGCGGCTCCGGCAGGCTGCGCCGACCCCGTCGCCTCGACGCCGCCGTCCATCGTCATACTCGCGTCGCTCACCATGCCCTCACCCTCCCCTCGGCCGCGCCCGGCGGCCTCGTCGGGTGAGGCCGCGCTCGGCTGCGGTTCGTTGGCCGCGCCTTCAACACCACTGCTCACGTTTGCTCCGGCCCGCCACCGCGCTTCTTGTGCAGGCTGATGGCGACCACCTTGTCGTCGCTCACCGTGGCGTCCACCTCGCCGGCCAGCGCCGACAGGACGGTCCAGGCGAACGTGTCGCGCGCGGGTGTTCGACCGTCGGTGGTCGGCGCGGACACGGTCACGTGCAACGCGTCGCCCACCAGGTTGAACACGCAGGAGAGGATCCCGCCGGCCACCGCCTGATCGAGCAACATCGCGCACGCCTCGTCCACCGCGATGCGCAGATCCTCGATCTCGTCCAGGGTGAAGTCGAGTCGGGCCGCGAGGCCCGCCGTGGCGGTGCGCAGGACGGAGAGATAGGCACCTTCGGCAGGCAGTCGGACCTCGACGAAGTCACGCTGCCCGGTGCCGGCTTCGTCCGCGGTGTGTGCGGATCGCTGGGACACCCTCACCTCCAAGGTGCTGCTGTGGGTGGCCGCCGGAGGCGGTCACCACCGATGTCGGGGAACCCCAGCGACGCTACCGCGCCGGCCGACAACTGTCGTCATCGATGCGCGAACGTGGGCGGGAACGACCAGGGAACCGCCCACCCGACGGTACGTCACGATATGTGATTTGACGAGTACGTAGTGTACCCGACTTCGGTAATTTCGCACCGGGAGATCAGGCCGTCCCTGTACATGTGCCACAACCGACCGCGCGCCAACCCGCATATGTCAGGTATGTCGGTCGGGTTGCGGCTCCCGGGCCCGGCGTCTGGCCCGGTACAGGGCCACGTTGGCGCGGGAGGCGCATCGCTCCGAGCAGTGCCGGCGGGAGCGATTTGCGGACAGGTCCAGGAACACGTTCCGGCAGGGGAGCGCCCGGCAGACGCCGAGTCGGTCGATACCGTGCGTGGTCAACTGCACGGCCAGACCCATGCCGGCGATGGCGGCGAAGCCCTCGGCCGGGCCGACCGCGTCGCCCGCCAGGTGCAGGTGCCACGGGCTCGCGTCGTGGCCGGTCAGGCGCGGATGTACGGGGAATTCGGCGAGCAGTCCGTTCAGCGTCGCCACCGCGTCCGCCTCGCGTCCGGCCGCGGCGGCCGTGAAGACCGCGCGCAGGCGGGTGCGGACCGCGCGCAACCGGGCCACGTCGTCGTCGGTCACCCGGGACGGGATCCGCCGAACGGGTGCGATCAGCGCGGGCACGTCGTCGGGGGAGCGCAGCAGGTCCTCGCCGCGGGCCGGTTGTTCGGTGTTGACCAGGCGGACCGCGTGCTCGGCGTACGCGGAGAGGTCCAACGGCTGCCCTTCGGTCGCGGTCGCCGCCCCGATCGGCGGGCCCGTCGGCGCAGGCGGGGCGGTGGCCTCGCGAGCGGCCCGCGTCACGCGGACGATCGGCGCGCGATTCGCCCGGAACGACCTGACGGATGTGGCGGCGGTTACTGTCAGCGTACCGCCCGTGGCACTAGCGTCTGGGCCGGGTGCACCAGGGTCCGACGGGCCATTCCAAAAAGGTGGTAATCGGTTCATCGCCCCGGCGTACCCCCGTTCGGGGGGTGTGCCAAAATCGGCGTCACGGGTGACCCCCGTACCCTCAGCCGGATCATGTGCGCTGCACGAAGCGCCGATGCCGCTGAGGTATGCAGCCGGCGCTCGCGTTCCGAGAGCTGCACTTCCACCGAGCAATGTCGATGAATTCGATAAGAGGGGTCACTGTGGCAGCGGAGATCATCCCCACGGACAGCATGGCGACGGACGAACTCGATCCGGTCTTCGCCCTGCACCGGGGCGGGAAAATGGAAGTTCGCTCGACCGTCCCGGTGCGCGACCGCGACGACCTGTCGCTGGCCTACACGCCCGGTGTGGCACGTGTCTGCACGGCCATCGCGGAGAACCCGGAGCTGGTCCACGACTACACGTGGGTGTCCAACACGGTCGCGGTCGTCACCGACGGCACCGCCGTGCTCGGCCTGGGCGACATCGGTCCGGCCGCGTCGCTGCCGGTGATGGAGGGCAAGGCGATCCTGTTCAAGCAGTTCGGCGGCGTCGACGCGGTGCCGATCGCGCTCGACTGCACCGACGTGGACGAGCTGGTGGACACCATCGCCCGGCTCGCCCCCTCGTTCGGCGGGATCAATCTGGAGGACATCAGCGCCCCGCGCTGCTTCGAGGTCGAGCGCCGGCTCCAGGAGCGGGTGTCCATCCCGGTCTTCCACGACGACCAGCACGGCACCGCGATCGTGGCGCTGGCCGCGCTGCGCAACGCGGCCACGGTGACCGGGCGCGGCCTGCGCGACCTGCGCGCGGTCATCTCGGGCGCGGGCGCGGCGGGCATCGCGATCGCCAAGATCCTGATCGAGGCCGGCATCGGCGACCTGTGCGTGGTGGACAGCCGGGGCATCGTGCACGAGGGCCGCGACGACCTGACGCCGATCAAGCGGATGATCGCCGAGCTGACCAACAAGGCCGGTCTGCGGGGCGGCATCGAGGTCGCGATGAAGGGCGCCGACGTCTTCCTCGGGGTTTCCGCGGGCAAGGTGCCGGAGGAGGTCGTGGCGACGATGGCGCCCGAGGCGATCATCTTCGCGATGGCCAACCCGAACCCGGAGATCGAGCCGGACCTCGCGCACAAGTACGCGGCCGTGGTCGCCACCGGGCGCAGCGACTACCCGAACCAGATCAACAACGTGCTGGCCTTCCCGGGTGTGTTCGCCGGCGCCCTGTCGGTGCGCGCCAAGCGGATCACCGAGGGGATGAAGGTGGCCGCCGCCGAGGCGCTGGCCGCCGTCGTCGCCGACGAGCTGGCGCCCGACCGGGTGATTCCGTCGCCGTTCGACGAGCGCGTGGCGCCGGCGGTCACCAAGGCGGTGGCCGAGGCCGCGCGCCGGGACGGCGTGGCGCGCATCTGAGCCGCGGTCCGTGGATCGCGGATCGTCCGACGGCTCCTCGCCGACCGTTCGACGATCGCCGCGCGGCCACGGCTGCCGAGAGCCGAGGGGCCCACCCGGGCGGGTGGGCCCCTCGGCTCGTCGCCGGCGTCAGTAGGGTGCCTGCATGTTTGCCGTGAGTGCCGTGCGCATCGATGCCCAGGACCCGCTGTCCGGTCTCCGACTCGGGGAACGACCCGAGCCCGGCGCGGACGGGGCCCTGCCGCCGGGGTGGACGACCGTCACGGTCAAGGCCGCCTCGCTGAACCACCACGACCTGTGGTCCCTCAAGGGCGTGGGCATCACCGAGAAGCAGTTGCCGATGATCCTGGGCTGTGACGCGGCCGGGATCGACGAGGACGGCAACGAGGTCGTCGTGCACTCGGTGATCGGCGGGCTCGGGACCGACGAGCCCCGGTCGATCCTGACCGAGCGCTACGACGGCACCTTCGCCGAGAAGGTCGCCGTACCGCGCTGGAATCTGCTGCCCAAGCCCGCCGAACTGAGCTTCGAGCAGGCGTGCTGCCTGCCCACGGCGTGGCTGACGGCGTATCGGATGTTGTTCACCAACTCGGGGGCGCGGCCGGGCGGCACGATTCTGGTCCAGGGCGCCGGCGGCGGGGTGGCCACCGCGCTGGTCGTGCTCGGGAAGGCGGCCGGGTACCGCGTGTGGGTGACCAGCCGGGACGAGGCCAAGGGCGCGCGTGCGGTGCGGCTCGGCGCCGACGCGGCGTTCGCCTCGGGCGCGCGGTTGCCCGAGCGGGTGGACGCGGTGATGGAGACGGTCGGCGCGGCCACGTGGTCGCACTCGGTCAAGAGCCTGAAACCGGGGGGCACGATCGTGATCTCCGGCGCCACCTCGGGCGATCGGCCGCCGGCCGCCGAGTTGACCCGGATCTTCTTCAACGAACTGCGCGTGGTCGGCTCGACGATGGGCGACAAGGACGAACTCGCGGGGCTGCTTCGGCTGTGCGCGCATGGTGGGGTGCGGCCGGTGATCGACTCGGTGCTGCCGTTGAGCGAGGCGGTGGAGGGATTTCGGCGGGTGGCGGAGGGCGATTTGTTCGGGAAGATCGTTTTCACTGTTTGAGTTGGTTGGCTTGGTTGGTCTGGCTGGTTGCTTGACGGGTGATTCGGCTGTTGGGTGCCGGTTCCCGGTCGTCGATTCCCGGTTGTCGGTTGCGTGGGTTGTTCGGAAGGACCGTCGGATGCCGTTGTCCCGTCGCCGTGTGCTTGCCCTGGGGGCCGGTACGGGGGTGGCCGCGGGGTCCGCGGGCCTGCTCGCCGCCTGTGGCGGGCGCGAGTCGCGGTCGGGGGGCACGCTCGTGGTGGGCCTGCCCCGGCTGCCCGACGTGCTCAATCCGGTGCACTCGACGGCCGAGGCGACCCGGTGGATCGCCGACCCGGTGGTCGAGGCGCTGTACACCTACCGGGACGACACCACGATCGGGCCGGTGCTGGCCGCGGCCGACCCGCTGATCGCGCCGGACGGGCTGAGCTGGACCGTACGGCTGCGGGCGGACGCGCGCTTCCACAACGGGGATCCGTTCACCGCCGAGCATGTGGCGGCGTGTCTGCGCCGGGTGAACGATCCGGCGACGGCGGGGGATTGGGCGCCGTGGCTGGCGGGGCGGTTCGGGGCGATCGAGGCGCCGGACGCGCGGACGGTACGGATCGAGCTGCCGCGGGCGTTCGGGGCGCTGCGGGCGTTCCTGGCCTGCCTGCCGATCCCGCATCAGGCGAGCCTGGGGGATCCTCGGGCGCTGGTGGGCACCGGGCCCTTCCGGCTGGCGAGCGCGGACGGCGGTGCGGTCGTGTTGCGTCGGAACGCGGCGTACCGGGACAAGGCCGCGCCGGCGGACGCGTTGGAGTTCCGCGCCTCGGCCGATCCGGTGGCCGATCTGAAGGCGCACCGGCTCGCGGTGTACCCGCACCCGACGCCCGATCAGGTGCGGCGGCTGCGCAAGGCGGACGACACGTACGTGCAGACCGCGAGCGGGCCGGCCGACCTGGTGGTGCTGCCGAACCTGCGCCGGCCGCCGTTCGACGACGTCGCGGTGCGGCGGGCGCTGGGATTCGGGATGGATCGCACGCGGGTGCTTCGGGACGTGTACCGGGGCGACGCGGTGATCGGGCAGGGACCGCTGGGGCCGGGCAACGAGGGGTGGGACCCGGAGTACACCCCGTACGGCCGGGGGGTCAGCCCGACCGCGTCGCCGAAGCCGAGTCCGAGCGCGACGGCGGGGCCGACGGTGGAGCCGGAGCGGGTCACCGCGATGCTGGGCGAGGCGCCGGTGCCGTTGCCGCCGGGCGGCGTGCGGTTCACGCTGCTGGCGGTGGTCGGGGAGGCCGGGGAACTGCCGGACGTGGCAAGGGTGTTGGCCGAGGGATGGAACCGGGTCGGCTTCACCGTCGTGGTCGAGCGGGTGGACGCGGTGGCGTGGGCGGCGCGGCGGCGGGTCGGTGACTTCGACGCGGCGCTGGTGGATCGGCGCGGGTCGGGGTACGCGGTGGGGCGTACGGGCTTCGCGGCGTTGGCACCGGCGGTGTCGACCGGGGGCGAGAGCACGGGGTATGTGAACCCGGAGCTGGATCGGCTGGTCGAGGAGGCGTCGGCGACACCGGACAACGCGCGGCGGGCGCGGCTCACGCGGGTGGCGGGGGAGATCGTCGCGCGGGACGCGGTGGTGCTTCCCCCGGTGTATCCGAAGGCCGTGGTGGGGCGCACGGGGCGGGTCGAGTCGGTGAACACGCGGGCGTTGGCGGCGGGGCGGGTGTCGCTGGCGCGACTGCATCGGCGGGGGTAGGGGGAGCGGGCCGGGGTCGCGACGCGAGCAGCCGGGGGGCCGGGGTCGCTACGGGAGCGAAGCGCGGGCCGGGGGCGCGACGCGAGCGCAGGGCGGGGCCTGAGTTGCAACGTGGGCAAAGCGAGGGTCCGGGTCGCGACGCTGGCGCAGGGTGGGGCCGGGATCGTGCTGGTGGCGTTGCTTCTTGTTGGGCGCTCCGCGCCGGCTCGCGAGGGACCGCTTTTCTGCTCCCCCGCTTCGCTCCTCCGCAGAAAAGCGGTCCCTCGCTCGGGGCCGGGTGCCCCTCCGCTTCGCTCCGGGTCACCCGGCCCAAGTTTTGCGGCTCCGCCGCTCTCCGCGCTTCGCGCGTCGATCGCGTGGGTGGTGGCCCGGGTCGTGGGCGCTTACGCGCCGAAGTGGGTGGCGGCCGAGGTTGGGAGTCGGTTTCCGCCTCGGCTGTGTGGTGGACGCGGCGCCACGTGTGCGGCGTTACCGGCGGGCCGCGTAGCGGACGCGCATCTCGGCGGGCTGGGTCGGGCTCACCTCGGCCGGGTGGCGGGCAGGAGTTGTTTTGGGCTATGCCAACGCCCGTTCCGTCTCGGCATGCGGTGGGTTGGGGTGCCGGCGTGCTCGGGTGGTCGGGGGTCGGGGTTTGGCATCCGCCTCGGCTGCGTAGGGACATGGGCGCCACGTGCGCGGCGTTGCCTGCGGGGTGCGGGGCGTCGGGCTTCGTGCCGGCCGCTTGGTGGGCGGGTATCGGCGCGTGCGACGCAGGTGGGTGCCCGGCCCCGACCATGTGGTGGGCGGGGCGGGCGGGGGTGGTTTTTTGTTATTGAGAGTCGGATTTGGGGGGTTTGTTGGGAGGTTGGGGGTCGAAGACAGTTTTCAGGTCTTTGATGGCCGTCTTGATGATGTCGCGGGCCTGGGTCAGTTGGTCCTGGGTTACGCCGGCTCGGGAGGCCCAGGGGGTGACCTCTGTGCGGATGGAGTCGATGATCGCCTCCAGGTCGAGGGAGTCCGGGTCGCGGGTCGGGCGGTCGGTTTCCTTGGACCAGGCGTCGGTGGCTCGGGTGCGGGCGGAGGTGGGTTCCGGGTCGGCGCCGAAGCGGCGGCGGAGTTCGCGTTCCAGGTCGAACAGGCCGGGTTTGGCGGCCAGGTCGACCAGGTTGTGGGCCAGGCCCTCGGCGAGGTCGGCCATGCGCTGGGAGAACATCGGCTCCCATGTGTTCGACCGGGTGCGGCGGCCGGACTTGCGGTCGGACCAGGCCTCGTCGGTGTCCGGGGGCTCTTCCTCGGTTTCCGCCTCGACGGCGGGGCGGGGGGACTTGCGGACCTCGCGGGCCGCGCGGCCGAGTTCTTCCCGCAGGTTTTGCGCCGACGTGCGCACCTCGTCCCGGATCTCCCGGGCCCGCTCGTAGACCGACTCGCGGATCTGTGCCTCCAGTTGGGTCAACTCCTCCTGGCGGGCCGCGAGTTCGGCGCGGCCGGCGGCGGTGATCCGGTAGACCTTCCGGCCGCCCTCCACGTCGTGCTCGACCAGGCCCTCCTGCTCCAGCTTGGCCAGGCGCGGGTAGACGGTGCCCGCGGAGGGCGAGTAGAGGCCCAGGAAGCGGTCGTGGAGCAGGCGGATGACCTCGTAGCCGTGACGGGGGCTCTCGTCGAGCAGCTTGAGCAGGTACAGCCGCAGCCGGCCGTGGCCGAAGACGGGGTTCATGCGCTCACCTTTCCCTCCGGCGCGCGGCGCAGCAGCGTCACGTCGCCCGATACCGAGTTGATCCGCAGCCGCCCCGAGCCCTCGCCGAGCTTGCCCGTCACGTGGCTCGCGCCGAATTTGGCGCTCGTGGTCAGCTCGTCGAAGACCGAGTCGACGGAGCCGGCCGCGGTGCGCACGTCCACGCTCATGTCGCCGCGGTGCGGCAGGCGCACGGTCAACTCGCCCGATACCGTCGTCAGTTGCACGTGGCTGCGGCCGACCTCGTCCAGGTCCAGGGTCATCGACCCGGAGATCGAGTTGGCCCGTACCCGGCCGCCGGTGCCCTCGATCACGGTGAGCGAGCCGGCCACCGTCACCACCCCGAGGTCGCCCGCCAACGACTCGGCGTCGACCGATCCGGAGATCGTGTTCGCGTCGACCGTGCCGGTCAGTCCGACCAGGGTCACGTCGCCGCCGACGCTGCGCACCGTGGTGGTGCCGTGCATCCCGGACACGGTCGCGTGCGCGGACACCACGCCGATCTCGACCGTGCAGTCCCACGGCACGGCCAGCGAGACCTCGGCGTGCCGCCGTCCGAGCGCGCGCCCGTCGGCCACGAACGCGCGCAGGTCGGAGCGCTTGCCGGCGTTCTGGAACCGGTCCATCAGGTGCTTGGCCGTCAGGTCCGGGTAGGAGACGACGAGTTCGCCGCTCACCTCGTCGTGGGTCACCTGGAGCGGCGGACCCTCGACGGCGTGCACCTCCAGGCGCGGCGGACCGTCGGTGCCCACGACGTCGACCAGCCCGCCGATGGTGCGCACCCGCAGCACCCGCACGGTGTCGAGTGTGAGGTCTTGCGGTCCCTCGATCATCCATCGGGACATGGACCCTCCCCTTGGGGTCGGTGTGGCGGACGCGATATATCGCGTAGCTCTGCTACTCACGATATATCGCGTGTGCCGGAGGTCAAGGGAACCATCCGGTCTGCTTCCGGCGTTTTTGGATGCCGACGGACCTTGCCCGCCGCGCGGCGCGTACGCGTGGGGGCCCGCATCGCACCCGGGGGCGCCACGCATGCCATTCACGCTCAGCCACATCGCCGCGGTGCTGCCGCTGCAGGGGGCGACCCGCACCGGCACCACGGTCGGCGCCGGGGCGGGCCGACACGGCCCGCTGGTCGCCTCCGCGCTCGCCTTCGGCGCGATGGCCCCGGACGTGATCCTGTTCGTGAACCTGGACTTCCTGCCGATGCGCGCCGACCGCCGGGCCACCCACGAGGTGTGGCCCGGGGTGCTGGGCCTGAACATCGCGCTCACCGCGCTGCTCGTGCTCGCGTTCCACTTGCTCGCGCGGCCGCTGCTCGTGCTGCTCCCGGACCGGATCCGGGCGGCCCTGGAGGAACCGCTGCGCCCGCGCGTGCCGGGCCGGTTGTCCGCCGCCGCGCGGGCCCGCCGGCCGTTCCTGCGGGAACTGCTCGTGGTGTGCGCGTGGTTCGTGGTCTCCGCCGTGCTGGGCGGGCTCTCCCACCTGGCCTGGGACGCCTGGACGCACCACGACGACCCGGGGGTGGCACACGTACTGCCCGAGCTGCGCCGGGAGTTCCTGGGCCTGCGGCCGGGCTACGTGCTGCTCCAGCACCTCAGCACGGTGGTCGGGCTCGTCGCCTGCTCGGTGTGGACGTGGCGCTGGATCGGCCGACTGCCGCAGCGCCCCGTCACGGGCCCGCGCATGCCCGTGGCGGGGCGCTGGGCGGTGCTGGGCGCCCTGGTGCTGGTCGGCGCGGTCGGGGCGGCCAGGGCGCTGCTGCCGTTCCCCGACGGGCGGGTACCGGCCTTCGAGGTGCTCGGGTTCGACGCCGCGACCGGATTCGGCCGCGGCCTCGCCGTCGGACTGGTGCTTTACGCCCTCGGCTGGGCCGTGTGGCACACCCGCGCGCCGCGCCGCGCCGACACCGGGACCTGACCGGGCCCCTACTCGTCGTCGTCCTCGTCGTCCAGCCGCGCCAGCCAGGTCGCCAACCGCTCGACGGGCGTCTCGAACTCGGGGTTGAGGTCCACGAACGTGCGCAGCTGCTCGGCGAGCCAGGCCAGGGACACCTCCTCCTCGCCGCGCCGCTTCTCCAGCTCCTCGATGCCACGGTCCGTGAAGTACATGCTCTCCGACTCCGGTATCTGTGTGGGATCCACCGCCGAACGCGGCTCCGCCCCGGCGCGCATCGTACGTGCGCCGGGGCGGAGCCGGTGAATCGACCTACGAGCCGTGGATCAGCTCATCGCTTCCTCGACCAGACCCTGCTGCTCGGCCTCGTGCCGCTTGGCCGAACCGACTGCCGGCGACGAGGAGGACGGGCGCGCGATCCGCCGCGGCGCCGGGAGGCCGTACTCGACCAGGTTGAGCGCGATGAACGGCCACGCGCCCTGGTTGGTCGGCTCCTCCTGGGCCCAGACCAGCTCCAGGTCCTTGCCGTAGCGGTCGAGGCCGTAGCGCTCCAACTCGGCCTTGAGCTCGGCCACCGGCAGCGGGTAGAGCCGCTCCACGCGGACCAGCGCGACGTCGTCGCGGCCCGCCTTGGCCCGGCCCGCGGCCAGGTCGTAGTGGAACTTGCCGGAGGACATGACCACCCGCTTGACCTTGGCCGGGTCCACCGTGGTGTCCCCGATCACCGGCCGGAACTGCCCGGTGGTGAACTCCTCGATCTTCGACGCGGCCGCCTTCAGCCGCAGCATCGACTTCGGGGTGAACACCACGAGCGGCTTGTGGTGCGGGTTGAGCGCCTGCCAGCGCAACAGGTGGAAGTAGTTGCTCGGCAGGGTCGGCGCGGCCACCGTCATGTTGTTCTGCGCGCACATCTGCAGGTAGCGCTCGATACGCGCGGACGAGTGGTCCGGGCCCTGGCCCTCGTAGCCGTGCGGAAGCAGCAGGACCACACCGGAGTGCTGGTGCCACTTCTGCTCGGCGGAGGAGATGAACTCGTCCATGATCGACTGCGCGCCGTTGGCGAAGTCGCCGAACTGCGCCTCCCACAACACCAGCGACTGCGGCCGGGCCAGCGAGTAGCCGTACTCGAAGCCCATCGCGGCGAACTCGCTGAGCAGCGAGTCGTACACGGTGAACTTGGCCTGGTCCTCGGACAGGTGCGCGAGCGGGGTGTACTCGGCGCCCGAGGTGCGGTCCACCAGGACCGAGTGCCGCTGGCCGAAGGTGCCGCGCCGGCTGTCCTGGCCGGCGAGGCGCACCGGGCGCCCCTCCATCAGGAGCGAACCGAACGCCAGCGTCTCGCCCATCGCCCAGTCGATCGTGCCGTCCTCGACCATCGCCGCCCGGCGCTGCAACTGCGGCTGCAGGCGCGGGTGTACGGCGAAGTCCTCGGGCAGCGAGACCTGCGACTCGACGATCCGCTTGACCGTCTCGTGCGCGATGCCGGTCGGGTCGATCCGCGGGAAGGCGATGTCGGCCGCGGGGGCGGCCGGGGCCGCCTGCGGGGCCTGCGGCGCGGTGGCCTGCCGGACCTCGGAGAAGACCTTCTCCAGCTGGTCCTGGTAGTCCTTGAGCGCCTGCTCGGCCTCCTCCACCGTGATGTCGCCACGACCGATCAGGGCCTCGGTGTAGAGCTTGCGCACCGAACGCTTCTTGTCGATCAGGTCGTACATCAGCGGCTGGGTGAACGACGGGTTGTCGGCCTCGTTGTGACCCCGGCGCCGGTAGCAGATGAGGTCGATCACCACGTCCTTGTGGAACGTCTGCCGGTACTCGAACGCGAGCTGCGCGATCCGCACGCACTGCTCGGGGTCGTCACCGTTGACGTGGAAGATCGGCGCCTCGATCATCCGCGCGACGTCGGTCGCGTAGATGGACGAGCGGGACGCGGCCGGGGAGGCGGTGAAGCCGACCTGGTTGTTGATCACCACGTGGATCGTGCCGCCGGTGCGGTAGCCGCGCAGCTGCGACATGTTGAGCGTCTCGGCGACCACGCCCTGACCCGCGAACGCGGCGTCGCCGTGCAGCAGGAGCGGCAGGACCGGGAAGTCGGCGCCCTCCATGTCGATGATGTCCTGCTTGGCGCGCACGACGCCCTCCAGGACCGGGTCGACCGCCTCCAGGTGCGAGGGGTTCGCCACCAGGGAGACCTTGACCTGGGCGCCGTCCTCGGAGGAGAACGTGCCCTCGGCGCCGAGGTGGTACTTCACGTCGCCCGAGCCGTGCATCGACTTGGGGTCGATGTTGCCCTCGAACTCGCGGAAGACCTGCGCGTAGGACTTGCCGACGATGTTGGTCAGCACGTTCAGCCGGCCGCGGTGCGCCATGCCGATCGCGACCTCGTCCAGGCCGTCCTCGGCCGCCGCCGAGATGATCGCGTCGAGCAGCGGGATGGTGGTCTCGCCGCCCTCCAGGGAGAAGCGCTTCTGGCCGACGTACTTGGTGGCCAGGAAGGTCTCGAACGCCTCCGCCGCGTTCAGCCGGCGCAGGATGCGCAGCTGGTCCTCGCGGTCCGGCTTGGCGTGCGGCACCTCCACCCGCTCCTGGATCCAGCGGCGCTGGTCCGGGTCCTGGATGTGCATGTATTCGATGCCGACGGTGCGGCAGTAGGTGTCCCGCAGCACGCCGAGCACGTCGCGCAGCGTCATCAGCGACTGCCCCGCGAAGCCGCCGACCGCGAACTCGCGCTCCAGGTCCCACAACGTCAGCCCGTGCTCGACCACGTCGAGGTCCGGGTGCCGGCGCTGCTTGTATTCCAGCGGGTCGGTGTCGGCCATCAGGTGGCCGCGGACCCGGTAGGAGTGGATCAGCTCCTGCACACGTGCCGTCTTGTTGACGTCGTCCTCGTGTGTCGCGGAGATGTCCTGCACCCAGCGCACGGGCTCGTACGGGATGCGCAGCGAACGGAAGATCTCCTCGAAGAAGCAGTCCTCGCCGAGCAGCAGCTGGTTCATCCGACGCAGGAACTCGCCCGACTGGGCGCCCTGGATGATGCGGTGGTCGTAGGTGCTGGTCAGCGTGAGTGTCTTGCTGACCGCGAGGCGGGAGAGGGTGTCCGCGGACGCGCCCGCGAACTCCGCCGGGTAGTCCATCGCGCCCACGCCGACGATCGTGCCCTGACCGGGCATCAGGCGCGGCACCGAGTGCACGGTGCCGATGCCGCCCGGGTTGGTCAGCGAGATCGTCACTCCGGCGAAGTCGTCCACCGTGAGCTTGTTCGACCGGGCCCGCCGGACGATGTCCTCGTACGCCTGCCAGAAGGCGAAGAAGTCCATCTCGTCGGCCTTCTTGATGGCCGCCACCACGAGCTGGCGGTCACCGTTGGCCTTCGTCAGGTCGATCGCGAGACCGAGGTTGACGTGGGCCGGCTTGACCAGGAACGGCTTGCCGTCACGCTCTTCGTACGCGTGGTTCATCGACGGCATCGACTTCGCCGCCTGGACCAGCGCGTAGCCGATGAGGTGGGTGAACGAGACCTTGCCACCGCGAGCGCGCTTGAGGTGGTTGTTGATCACGATCCGGTTGTCGATCAGCAGCTTGGCCGGTACGGCCCGCACGCTGGTCGCGGTCGGAATGGTGAGCGACGAGTCCATGTTGATCGCGACACGTGCCGCCGGGCCCTTGAGCTGGACGGCCTCGGGGGACGCGGCGGACTGCTTCGGTGCGGCGGGCGCCTTGGCGGCCGGCGGCTTCGCCGGCGCCGCGGGGGCGGCCGTCGCGGGCGCGGGCGGGGCCGGAGTGCCGGCCGGGATCGGAGTCGGCGAAGGCGCCGCGTCCTGTACACCGGTCGTCATCATCGGGTGGCTCGGGGCCGGGGCCGGAGTCGTCGTCCCCGTCGCGGTCGACGAAATCGCCGCCGACACCGGGGGTTGCGCCGTGCTCGGCGCGGGGATGCTTCCGGAGTTGTTCGTGGTACCGCTCACTGGTGTGGGGCCGCTCGGGCTTGCCACGGTGGCTGGACCGGCGGACGTCGACGGCGTCGACGGCTCGCTGGGCTTGTAATCGGCGAAGAAGTCCCACCAAGCACGATCCACCGAGTTGGGATCTTGCAAATATTGCTGGTAAATCTCGTCGACGAGCCACTCGTTGGGGCCGAAGCTGGCCATCGGGTTGCTAGGGGACTGTGACGACACGGCGGCAACCGCCCTCTTCCGCTTCCTGGGGTGGTGGACAGCGGGAAACAAGGCTACGCCCTTTGACCGGTGTCGCGCAGGCCCCTCGGCCTCCGCGTCGCGTAGATCACAAACGGTTGACTGTTTAGTCGCGTTTGTTGCTTCCCGCCGTATTGGTGGTCACGGAACGTCATGTCGGGATCGTCCCGTGCAGTAAGTGGCCGATCACCCGATTACGTCGGGTCACCGGGCAGGAGCACTCGGATTCGGCACCCATGGCTCGATTCGGCTACGGAAATATCACCCCCATGCAGATCCACGGCCCAGCGGGCGATCGCGAGCCCGAGTCCGGTTCCCCCGTCGGTGGACGAACTTCCGCCGCCGCGGGTGAAACGTTCGAAGACCCGGCCGCGCTCGGCGGACGGAATCCCCGGACCCTCGTCCAGGACTTCCAGGCACAGGCTGCCGATGCCGTCGTCGCGTCGTGCGCGCAGACTCACCGTGCCACCGAACGGACTGTGCCAGCAGGCGTTGGCCACCAGATTGGTAACAACCTGATGCAGCCGCTCGGGGTCGGCCCGCGCGGTCAGCTCCGCCGGCTGGACGTCGACCTCGAAGCGAACGTCGCCGCCCAGGGCCCCGGTCTCCTGGGTGAGCGCGACCAGGAAGGGCCGGACGGCGAATTCGCGCGCCTGCAGCGGCATCGCCCCCGAATCCAGTCGGGAAAGGTCGAGAAGTTGTGACACGAGTCGGCCCAATCGCGCGGTCTGGGTGAGCGCGAGGCCCAGCGTGTCGGGGTCGGGCTTCTGCACGCCGTCCACGAGGTTCTCCAGCACCGCGTGCAGGGCGGAGATGGGCGTGCGCAACTCGTGCGAGACGTTGGCGACCAGCTCGCGGCGGTGTCGGTCCACCGCCTCCAGGTCGGCCGCCATGTGGTTGAACGCGCCGGCGAGGCGGCCCACTTCGTCGCGGGAGGTGGCGCGCACCCGGCGCGAGTAGTCGCCGCGCGCCATCGCCTGCGCGGCGGCGGTCATTTCGCGCAGCGGCGAGGTCATCCCGTGCGCGAGTACGAGGGTGACCGCCAGGCAGGCCAGCGAGGTGAACACGAGCATGTACCGAAACCGCACCTCGGCCCGCAGCCCCAGGATGATCAGCAGCGTCGAGACGAAGACGGACGCGATCACCAGCACGCCCAGCTTGGCCTTGATCGAGCGCAGTCGATCCAGCGGCCGCGGGTTGCCGCGGCCGAGCCGCAGTCGGCGCGGCAGCGAAGGGCGGAGGTCGGCGGTGTTCAGGACGGTGCCTCCAGCGCGTAGCCCACACCGTGGACGGTGCGGATCCACTCGGCGCCGAGTTTACGGCGCAACGCCTTCACATGGCTGTCCACTGTGCGCGTTCCGGACGCGTCCACCCAGTCCCACACCTCGGCGAGCAACTGCTCGCGCGAGAGCACCGCGCGCGGTCGCGAGGCGAGGCAGACCAGCAGGTCGAACTCGGTCGGGGTCAGGTGCACCTCGTCGACCCCGAGCCGGACCCGGCGCTGGGTGCGGTCGATCCGCAACACGCCCAACTGGAGCGCGGCCTCGGGGGAGACCGCCCGGGCCGCCGCCTCGGCCCGCTCCAGCCGGCGCAGCAGCACGTGCACCCGGGCCACCAGTTCGCGCATCGAGAACGGCTTGGTCATGTAGTCGTCGGCGCCCACCGCCAGGCCGACGAGCAGATCGGTCTCGTCGTCACGCGCGGTGAGCATGAGCACCGGCAGCCCCGGGTGCAGCGCCTGGAGCCGGCGGCACACCTCCAGGCCGTCGAGGCCGGGCAGCATCACGTCGAGCACGACCAGATCGGGGCGGGTGCCGGCGGCCGTGGTCAGCGCCGAGGGGCCGTCGGGCGCGGTGATCGCCCCGAAGCCCTCCGCCCGCAGCCGCGCGGCCACCGCGTCGGCGATCATGGGCTCGTCCTCGACCACGAGTACGAGCCGCTTTTCCCCCGTCGCGTCGGTCATACCCGCAGCCTACGTACCGTCGGCGGGCGGTGTGCGCGAGTTGGCCAGGCCGGCCCGAACCGGGGAGGCCCCCTACGACGTCCAGAGGAGAACGGGCCGGAACATGGGACCGAGGTACCCCCCGGGAGCCGGCCCGGATTGGTACTTCAGGGGGAGGATCGGTCTAACCTGGTCCGTCTACCCTGGCTGAAGCGTTGCCGCCGGACAACGCACCCCTCGATCCGCCGAGCGGATTCGGGGAGTGGTCCACGACCCGGGTGGTGACGGATCCGATCGCATCGGCCGACCGACGGCTCAACCGACAGCATGGGGGACGTGGTGAAGGGCAACGTCACGGAGGGTCCCTCCCACGAGGTCGAGGGGCGCGAGCAGTCGCCACCGACCTCGCAGGCGGGATCGGTGACGAAGACCGACCAGGCGACGAGGGCTTCCGACGAGGCGGCCGCGGCCAGGGCCCGCCGGATGCGCACGATCAAGGACGCGGCCCGCGAGCTGTTCCTGGTCGCGCTGCTGTTCGGGGTGTACAAGCTCGGTCGCGGGCTGGCCTCGGGCGAGACGTCCACCGCCTTCTCGAACGCGAAGCAGCTGCTGACCATGCAGCAGGACCTGCGACTGCCGGACGAGGCGTCGATCCAGCACTGGTTCATGCAGTCGCACGCGGCCATCACGTTCTGCAACAAGTACTACGCCTACGTGCACTTCCCGGCCACCGTCGGGTTCCTGCTGTGGTTGTGGATCCGCCATCGCGAGCACTACAAGTGGGTGCGCAACATCCTGGCGATGATGACCGGCGCCGCGCTGATCATCCACATCCTGGTGCCGCTGGCGCCGCCGCGAAAGATGCCGGGCTTCACCGACACGGGGATGGACGCGGGCGACTCGCCGTACTCCGGCGCCGGCGCCAAGATCGCCAACCAGTTCGCCGCGATGCCGTCGCTGCACGTGGGCTGGGCGGTGGTGGTCGCGCTCGGGGTGGCCTCGGTCTGGCACGCGGCCGGGACCGGTCGCAAGATCGCGAGCTGGGCGATGTGGCTGCATCCGGCGATCACGCTGCTCGTGGTCGTGGTGACCGCGAACCACTACTGGATGGACGCCGTGGTCGCGGTACTGCTGATGATCTTCGCGCTGGCCGTACTGCCCGGGCCGGATCGCGAGCCGCGGCGCGGAACGCCGCGCGGGATCCCGGCACCGCGGATAGCGCGCTAGTTCGTACCGTGCGCGGGTGCGGGGCCGGGGACCGATCGGCCGTTCGGCGCAGGACCCGCGCGTGGCGGCTTTCGGCGGACGCGCGAGGGGCATGATCCCCGGGTGTCCGTCTCCCTCCCCTCCGGGGGCATCCGCGCCAAGACTCCCGCCGGTCGGTGGGTGCTGCTCGCCACCGTGCTCGGCTCCGGCATGGCGATGCTCGACTCGACCGTGGTCAACGTGGCGCTGCCGAGCATCGGACGGTCCTTCGACACCTCGCTCGCGGCGTTGCAGTGGACGGTCAACGCGTACACCCTCACCCTGGCCGGGCTGATCCTGCTCGGCGGCGCGCTCGGCGACCGCTACGGGCGGCGCCGGGTGTTCGTGATCGGGGTGGCCTGGTTCGCGCTGGCCTCGCTGCTGTGCGGGATCGCGCCGAACGTCGAGACACTGATCGCCGCCCGCGCGCTCCAGGGCATCGGCGGCGCGCTGCTGACCCCCGGCTCGCTGGCGATCATCCAGGCCACGTTCCACGCCGACGACCGGGCCCGCGCGGTGGGCACGTGGTCGGGGCTCGGCGGCGTCGCGAGCGCGATCGGGCCGTTCCTGGGCGGCTGGCTGGTGGACGCGGTCAGTTGGCGGTGGGTCTTCCTGATCAATCTGCCGTTGGCGGTGGTGACCATCGTGGTGGCGCTGCGCAGCGTCCCGGAGACCTTCGACCCCCAACCGCGCGGGCGGTTCGACGTGAGCGGCGCGGCACTCGCCGCGCTGGCCCTGGCCGGGGTGACGTGGGCCCTGGTGGAGGCGCAGGGCAACCCGACCTCGGCGGCGCTCGCGGGCGCGGCCGGCGTGGTGGCGGGTGTGGCGTTCGTCGTGGTGGAGAAGCGCTCGCGCGAGCCCATGCTGCCGCTGGACATCTTCCGGATCCGGCTGTTCACCTCGGTCAACGTGGTGACGCTGTTCGTCTACGGCGCGCTGGGCGCGTTCATGCTGCTCCTGGTGCTCGAATTGCAGACGGTGGCGGGCTACTCGGCGCAGGAGGCCGGTCTGGCGCTGTTGCCGGTGACCGTGGTGATGCTGCTCCTGTCCGCCCGGTCGGGCGATCTGGCCCGGCGGATCGGGCCGCGGTGGCAGTTGTCCGTGGGGCCGCTGGTGTGCGCGGGCGGGCTGCTGACCCTGCTGCGGGTCGGTCCGCACGCGTCCTATGTCGCCGATGTGCTGCCCGGGGTGGTGGTGTTCGGTCTGGGTCTGGCGGTCCTGGTCGCGCCGCTGACCGCGACCGTGCTGGCCTCGGTGGACGTGGGGCGGGCGGGCATCGCGAGCGGGGTCAACAACGCGGCGGCCCGGGCGGCGGGGCTGCTCGCGGTGGCCGGTCTGCCGGCGCTGGTCGGGCTGTCCGGTGACGGCTACCGGGACCCGGGGGTGGTGGACACCGGCTTCGACCGCGCGTTGTGGATCTGCGCGGCGCTCCTCGTGGTCGGCTCGGCGGTGGCCTGGTTCACCGTGCCGAGCCGGGCGCTGGCCGCGACCGAACCGGATGTCCCGGACGGGCGCGCCGCGCCGTGTGTGCGGGTCGGCTGCGACATGGCGGGGCCGCCGCTGGATCCCGGGCACGAGCGGGTACAGGGGGGCGTGACGGGGCGGGAGCGGCCGGCACCGTAGCGTGGCCTCGCGACGTGGGTCGGCGACGTGGGTCGGCGCGGGAGAGGCGGCGGGATGGGCACCATGGACACCGGGGTCGACGGGCTCGGAGTCGAGGTGGAGGGCACGATCGCCACGCTGCGGATCGATCGCCCCCACGCGCGAGGGGCGCTGACCGCGGCGATGTGGGCGGCGCTGCCGGGCACCTTGGCCGCGCTCGCGGCCGACCCCGGGGTGAGTGTGCTGGTGCTGACCGGCAGCGGCGGGGTGTTCTCGGCGGGCGCCGACATCCGCGAACTGCGCGGGCACTACGCCACGGCCGAGGCGGCGGACGCCTACCACGCGCTGAACGCGGCCGCCGAGCGGGCGTTGGCCCATTTCGCGAAGCCGACGATCGCCTTCGTACAGGGCCCGTGCGTGGGCGGCGGATGCCAGCTCGCCGCCGCGTGCGACCTGCGCTTCGCGGACACCACGGCCCGGTTCGGGGTGACGCCCGCCAAGCTCGGCATCGTCTACGACGCGGGATCGACCGCGCGGCTGGCCCGGCTGGTGGGCGTGTCCACGGCCAAGTACCTGTTGTTCTCCGCCGAGTTGATCGACGCGGCGCACGCGTTGCGGGTGGGCCTGGTGGACGGGGTGTTCGGGCCGGAGGAGGCCGAGAAGAGCGTGTACGACCTGGCCCGGACGATCGCCTCGCGCTCGCAGTTGACGGTACGCGCCGCCAAGGACCTGTTGGCGATGGACCTTTCCGGCGCCCCGGGCGCGGATCCGGGAGCCGACGGCGACCCGGTCGCGGCCTGGCGCGAGCGGTGGGAGCGGGAGTCGCGCGGCTCGGCCGACGTCCGCGAGGGGTTGGCCGCCTTCACCGAGCGCCGCGCGCCGCGCTTCGCCTGGAACGGCTGAGGCCCGGACCCCCGGCCGCGACGGCCGAGCCCTCGGGCGCCGGCACATCACAGCTCGGCGGCGGCCCGTTCGTCCCCTGCCTGCCGGACGTTTCGATCTGCCACTGTTGCCCCGGACGGCGTCCTTGACCTTGTGGGGTGGGGTTCCATGGTCGATGCGGAGGGGTCCGACGGGCCGAAACACAGCGCGCTGCTGCGGCGGGCGGCACGGGCCCTGCCGGGGCGGCTGCCGGAGCTGACCGATCGGCTCGTGGCCGAGTTGCAGGAGCTCGAACCGGCCTATGTGGCGGGCGGGGTGCCGCCGGACGAGTTGTGGCAGAGCACCCACGAGGCGCTGCGGGTCGCGGTCGGCGCGCTCGCGATCTGGCCGCGCGAACTGGAGGGCAGCCGCTGGGCGTCGGGGCGGCTGGCCCGGCGGCGTGCCGAGCAGGGGGTGCCGCTGGAGGCGCTGCTGCACGCCTACCGGCTCGGCGGGGTGCTGCTGTGGCAGACGCTCGTCGAGGTCGCGGCGGAGCAGGAGCCGGACGAGGTACGGCTGTTGGTGCACGTGGCCACCGACGTGTGGAACTTCGTCGACCGGCACGCGAGCGCGATCGCCGACGAGTATCGGCGGGTCCAGACGGAGCTGACCAACCGTCACGACGAGCGGGTGCACGCCCTGTTGGACACACTCTTGGACGGCCGCGCGCCGGAGGCGGACCTCGCCGCGGCGGCGGGGGTGTTGGACCTGCCCGAGCGGGGCCGCTACGCGGTGGTCGCGGTGCGCCATCCGCTGCCCGGCACCGGTGTGCACGACGCTCCTCGGCGGGCCGCGCCGAACGGGGTGCGGGTGGTCTGGCGGGCGCGCGCGGAGGGGGAGTTCGCGGTGGTCCTGCTCGGCACCTCGGGGTTGGACGAGATTGCCGAAACGTTCGGCCCGGTGGCCGGGTCGCGGACCGGGATCAGCCCGATCGTGGACGGGTTGGCCGCGCTGGGTCGGGCCCGGCGGCTGGCCGAGATCGCGCTGCGCACATGTACCGCCGACGGTGAATGCGCCCGCCTGGACGAGCGGTTGCCCGCGGCCCTGGTGGCCTCGCAGCCCGACTTGGCGCGGGATCTGGCCGCCCGGGTGCTCGGGCCGATCCTGGCCCTGGACGCGGTGGACCGGGACCTGCTGCTCGGCACGTTCGGCGCCTGGCTCGACTCGGGCGGCTCGGCGGTGCGCGCGGGCCGGCGGTTGTTCTGCCATCGCAACACCGTGCTCAACCGGCTGCGCCGGATGGAGCAGTTGACCGGGCGCGAACTGGGCCTGCCCCGCGACCTGGTGGAGTTGGCGTTGGCCCTGGACGCACATCGACTGAGCGCCTGACCACGGGCCCGGGACACCGGGTGCCGTGCGGTGCGTGCTGTGCCGCTGCACAAGACCTGCGCCGCCGCGTTGGTCGGCTGCCCCGACCTCGCGGGCGGATCTGGACTCCGTGCACCCCCCGTGCTGTGATCGCGGTCACTCCAACAGCGGGGGAGGGGTGCGATGGAACCGGGAGCGCTCCTCGTCGAGGACCTGGAGGTCGTCTACGGCCGGTCCGTCCGGGCCCTGCGCGGCGTCTCCCTCGATGTGCCCGGCAACGGCGTGGTGGCCGTGCTCGGCGCGAACGGGGCGGGCAAGAGCACCCTCCTGCGGGCCGTGTCGGGCACGCTGTCCCTGCACCGGGGCTCGATCGCCGGCGGCTCCATCCGCTACGACGGCGCCCGGCTCGGCGGCCGCGACCCGGCCGCGATCGTCCGCGCCGGGGTGGTGCAGGTCCCGGAAGGACGGCGGGTGTTCGCCCATCTGACGGTGGCCGAGAACCTGCGCGCGGGCACGCTGGGCCGGCGCGGGCGGACGGCGCGGACGCGCGCCGAACACGACCGCGTACTCGACCTGTTCCCGATCCTCGCCGAGCGGCGCGAGCAGCGCGCCGGCCTGCTCTCCGGCGGCGAACAGCAGATGTTGGCGATCGGTCGGGCGCTGATGGCCGCGCCGCGCCTGCTGCTGTTGGACGAGCCCTCGCTCGGCCTCGCGCCGCGCATGGTGGGTCGGATCGCGGGGGTGATCCGGGAGATCGCGGCCCGGGGCACGGCCGTGCTGCTGGTCGAGCAGAACGCGGCGATCGCCCTCGATCTGGCCGAGAAGGCGTACGTGCTCGACGTGGGCGAGGTGCGGCTGGCCGGTGCGTCGGCCGACCTCGCCCGCACCGACGAGGTGCGCCGGTTGTACCTGGGCGAGGCCGTCGAGCCGGAGGGCGCACCCGCGCCGGTCCGAACCGCCCCGCGCCGGGTGCTGGGACGGTGGACCGGATGAGCGGCGCGACGGCACCGGACGTGCCCGAGTTGACGCTGCGCGCGGTCACCGTGCGCTTCGCCGGCCTGCTCGCGCTGGACGCGGTCGGCTTCACCGTCGCGCCGGGCACGATCCACGCGGTCATCGGCCCGAACGGCGCGGGCAAGTCGACCTGCTTCAACGTGCTTTCCGGCGTGTACCGGGCCGAGCGCGGCAGCGTGCGGCTCGGCGCGCACGACCTGACCCGGCTGCCCCCGCACCGGATCGCCGGTCTCGGCCTTGCCCGTACGTTCCAGAACATCGTGCTCACCCGGGGCACGGTCGCGGACAATCTGATGCTCGGCCGGCACGTGCTGACCCGCTCCGGCTTCGCGGCCACCGCGCTGCGTCTGCCGAGGGTGGTCCGCGAGCAGCGCCGGCATCGCGAACGAGCCCGGGAGATCGCCGAGTTTCTGCACCTGGGCGCGGTCTTCGACACCTCCGTCGCGCTGTTGCCGTACGGCATGCGCAAGCGGGTGGAGATGGCCCGGGCGCTGTGCATGGAACCCAGGGTGTTGCTGCTCGACGAACCCGTGGCCGGGATGAACGCCGAGGAGCGAGCGGAGACCGCGGAGGCGATCGCCTCGATCCGGGCCTCGCTCGGCATCTCGATCGTGCTGGTCGAGCACGACATGGGGCTGGTGATGCGGATCGCCGACGCGGTGACCGTGCTCGACTTCGGCCGGCGGATCGCGAGCGGTACACCGGCCGAGGTGCGGCGCGACCCCGCGGTGATCCGCGCCTACCTCGGCGCCGGGGACGAGGGCGGCGAGGGCGGCGAGCACGACCCGGGCGGCGACGACGGCCGGAGCGAGAGTCCCGAGGAGTCCCGATGACCAAACTCGCCGAGATCGTCCTCAACGGCTTCGCGCTCGGATCGGTCTACGCGCTGATCGCGCTCGGCTTCGTGGTGATCTTCAAGGCGTCGGGCGTGATCAACTTCGCGCACGCGTCGCTGCTGCTGCTCGGCGGGTTCACCGTGGCCAAGCTGCACGACGACCTCGGCTTCACCCTCGCGCTGCTCGTCGCGGTGGGAGTGACGGCCGCGGTGGCGGGCCTGGTCGAGATGGTGTTCATCCGCGGCCTGGGACGCACCGAGGTACACACCCTGACGATCCTCACCATCGGTGTGGACATCCTGCTGACCACCGAACTCACCCGCCGGATCGGCTCCGACGTGCTGAGCCTGGGCGATCCGTGGCAGGCGGGGGTGCGGGACTGGGGCGGTGTGCACGTCGCCGACGCCCGGATCGCCTGCATCGTGGTGGCCGTGCTGCTGATCGGCACGTTCTTCGCGGCGTTCCGCTTCACCGCCTGGGGGTTGTCGATGCGCGCGGCGGCCGAGGACCGGGAGGCGGCGGCGCTGATGGGCGTGCGGCTCGGACGGGTGCAGTTGATCGCGTGGTGTGTGGCGGGCGCGCTGGCCGCGGTCGCGGCGGTGTTCCTGGCCGCGTTCCCGTCCGCGGGCCTGGACCGGTCCACCGGGCAGATCGCGCTCGCCGCGTTCCCGGCGGCGATCCTGGGCGGCATGGACTCGGCCGCCGGGGCCCTGCTCGGCAGCCTGCTGGTGGGGCTGACCTCGGCGCTGACGGCGGGCTACCAGAGCGATCTGAGCTGGCTCGGCGCCAACCTCGGCGATGTGGCCCCCTACGTCGTGATGTTGCTCGTGTTGATCTGGCGGCCCACCGGCCTGCTCGGTTCGAAGGAGCGTGTCCGTGTCTGAGCGCCTGTCCGCGCCGGTGAGCCGGGCCGCAGAATCGATTCCGGCCCGGCACGCCGCGGCGGTCCGCCCGGGACCGCGCCGGTGGTTCGGGCCGGGCGCGGTGGTCGTGGTCGTCGGCGTGCTGCTGGTGCTGCCGTTCTACGTGACCGCGTTCTGGTTGCAGACCGGCCTGTTCGCGATGGCCGCCGCGATCGGTGCGATCGGGCTCAACCTGCTGTCCGGCACCACCGGCCAACTCTCCCTCGGGCACGCCTTCTTCCTGGCCTTCGGCGCCTACGGCTACGTCTGGCTCGCCGGCGACTCGGGTCGGGTGGGGGTGCGCCACCTGAGCGGCGCGGGCCTGCCGCCGCTGCTCGCGCTGGTCCTCGCGGTGCTGCTGACCGGTGTGGTCGGCGGCCTGTTCAGTCCGATCTCCGGGCGGCTGCGCGGGATGTACCTCGGCGTCGCCACGCTGGCCCTGGTGTTCATCGGACACCACGTCATGCTCAACGCGGCGTCGGTGACCGGCGGCTTCAACGGGCGTTCGGTGCCCTCGATGGGGGTCGGCGACCTCACCCTCACCGACGGCCGGCCGGACGGCCTGGAGGTGCTCGGCATTCCGTTCGGTCGGCTCGAACGGCTGTGGTACTTCGTGCTGATCCTGGTCCTGGTCGCCGCGTTGACCGCGCGCAACCTGCTGCGCGGGCGGCCCGGCCGGGCGCTGGGCGCGGTACGGGACAGCGAGATCGCGGCCGCGGTGATGGGGGTCGCGCCGGCCCGGTACCGATCCGCGGCGTTCGTGGTGTCGTCGATGTACGCGGGCCTCGCGGGCGCGCTGATCGCGCTGATCTTCAACCGGGTGGTGCCGGACTACTTCGGCCTCGCGCTGTCCATCGACTACCTCGCGATGATCGTGATCGGTGGCCTCGGCTCGGTCACCGGCGCCGTGGTGGGCGCGGCGTTCGTGACGATGTTGCCGCAGGTGCTGAGCAAGTACGCGGACGCGTTGCCGCTCGTGGTGGCGCCCGGCAGCCCGGAGTCGGGGGTGGGACCGGGCGAGGCCGCGCGCTACCTGTACGGCGCGGCGATCGTGCTGGTCCTGCTGTTCGCCCCGGGCGGCCTGGTCGGCCTGCTGCGCGGTCGACCGGGTGGCGGCCTCGGTGGCCCCGGCGGGCGCGGCGAAGGACTCGGACGACTCGGACGTACCCAGGGCTCCATCCGTATCGGCTCCAAGGAGTAGCACCGTGAGGCTTCGGAATGGCGTGCGCGTGGGGGCGGCGCTCGCGGCGCTCGTGCTGGCGGCGACGGCGTGCAGCACCAAGGGCGACGACGACAGGAAAGACAAGCAGTCGGGTGGGGTGAAGTCCGGCCCCGGGGTCACCGATACGACGATCACGCTCGGCGCGCTGACCGATCTGTCCGGCCCTTACGCGCCGTTGGGCAAGAGCATCGTCAACGCCCAGCAGTTGTACGTGGACGAGATCAACGCGCAGGGCGGGATCTGCGGACGCAAGCTGGCGATCACCGTGCGCGACCACGGCTACGACGTGCAGAAGGCGGTGGCCGCCTATACCGAGATCAAGGGCGGTGTCGCGGGCTTCCCGCAGGTGATCGGCTCGGCCGTGGTCACCGCGCTGCAGGACAGCCTGAAGCAGGACCGGATCCTGACCTTCCCGCAGGCCTGGCCGGCGACCCTGCTGAACCGGCCGGAGATCCAGATCGTCGGCACCACCTACGACATCGACATGATCAACGGGATGGACTTCCTGGCCCAGGCCGCGCAGCTCAAGTCCGGTGACAAGGTCGGGCACGTCTACTTCGAGGGCGAGTACGGCGAAAACGCGCTGGCGGGCGCGAAGTTCGCGGCCGGGAAGCTCGGCGTGCAGATCGTCGAGCAGAAGATCAAGGCCACCGACACCGACCTCACCGCGCAGATCGCCGCGCTGCGCGGCGCGGGCGTCAAGGCGATCCTGATCAGTGCCGGGCCGACGCAGACCGCGACCCTGGTCGGCTTCGGCGCGGTGGCCGGGCTGCGGGTGCCGGTGCTCACCAGCGCGCCGGGCTTCCACCCGCAGGTGATGGCGAGCGCGGCGGCCGGGGCGCTGGAGCAACTGCTGTACGTGGTGAGCGCGGCGCCGGCGATGGGCGCGGACATCCCGGCGGTGAAGAAGCTCGCCGCCGACTACAAGGCCAAGTATCCGGACGGCACCCTGGACCAGGGGGTGATCTCCGGGTACAACGCGATGAAGATCTTCGGCGAGGACCTGAAGGCGGCCTGCGCGGCGAAGGACCTGTCGCACGCCGGGATCATCGCCGCACACCGGCAGCAGAAGCAGATGGACACCGGCCTCGGCACGCCCGAGGACTTCTCCGACGTGACCAAGCCGGCCACCTACAAGTCGTACATCCTCAAGCCGAGCAAGGCCGCGCCGGGCAGCCTGGTGGTGGCCAAGGACGCCTACGAGGTGCCGGCGGCGCGGGAGTACAAGCTGCCCGCGGCGGGATAGCGGGTCGCCCGGTGCTCGAAGGGCCGCCCTATCGCGTGGCCGGCGCGGGCGTGCCGAAGGTCAGGGTGATCCCGGCCGGCGGTCGATCGGTGCCGTCGGCGGCCAGGGAGGCGCCACTGAGGCTGTACAGGCGGGCGGAGCCGACGCCGGCGTAGGCGGCGATGCCGGGGCGGGCCCGGGCGGCGGCCAACGGCCCGTCGGGGCCGGTCATCCGGCTGCTCGGGCCCCGGTCGTGGTGCAGGTGGATCACGCCGGGGCCGAGCACCAGGTACTGCAACTCGCGTGCCAGCACCCGACAGGCGACCACCGAGGCGGCCGGGGTGGCCTCGTGCCCGAGGTCGCAGCGGGCCCCGTGCAGCGCGGCGGTCTCGGCAATCGTGTCGGCCAGACAGTCGGCGATGGCGCGCTCCGGCCGATCGGTCAACCGGGCGAGCAGGTGCACCCCCAGCCGCCGCAGGAACCACCCCATGCCGTGCCCACACCCACCCACCGGCTCGGCCGACGCGGCAGCCACCACGACCCCGGCCTCGGTCGTGGCGAGCGCGAACGCGCGGTCTGCGGAATCGTTTTTCGGGCCTTCGACGACCACTTCGGCATGCACGAAGATCAGTCTTGGGGACGAAGGGGCGGCGGGGACAGGGGTACGGGAGTGATTGGCTCGAAGGAGTGGGGGTCGGGGTCGGACCGCGCGACGAGCGGACGGAATTTCGCGCACCGCGCGGTGAGCTGGGCGGGCAGGGTCGCGGGGTGAGCGAGATCGCCGAGCAGAGTCACAGGGCGAGCGAGGGGGCGGAGGCGTGTAAGCAGGGTCGCGAGGCGAGCAGATCGGGCAACCGGAGTCGCAACGCGAGCGAAGCGCGGGGCCCGAGGCCCGAGGCCTGGGATTCCCGGCGAGATGGCTGCATTGCTCGGCGAAAACCGACCGGCAGCGGCGAGGAGGGGCACGGTCGGGTGGAGTCCGCCGGAGAGCCTTCCCGACTGGGTCGGGTGGCTTCGGGGTGCGGTGAGCATCCGCGTGACGACCGCTCATGAAGCCGGTCGGATCGCGCGTGGAGCGCCGTTGCCTCGGCGTGAGTAGAAACCACAGCCCAGCGCGAGGGTCCGGCAATTTCGGGCGCCTCGGAATCGGTTTTGGCCTCCGCCGGGCACTCTCGACCTTCGCGACCGCCTATACGAGGCCGCAGTGCCCGAAGCCGACTCCGATCAGCCGATTTCGATCCCCGCCACAGCCTTCGGGGAGTCGAAACGTACGAAGCCGGCACTCGAAGCCCGATGCTCCACCCAGACTCCACAAAACCGCAGGTCACCGAAGCTCGAAGCCCACAACTACCCCGCCGGGATCCGGTTTCGAACCCCGCCCCCTTCCCACCGCCTCCGAGATGCCCCGACCCACTCGGGGAGGCCCCGGCGGACTCGACCCGACCACCCACCCTCCCGCTCCTGCCGGCCAGTTTTCGCCGAGCAATGCAGCTGGTTCGTCGGGAGCTCCCGAGTCCCGGAACCCCGAACGCCGACGGTTGACCCATCGCACGCGCCGAATGACCCCGCACCGGCACCCCGTAGCAAAAGCGCAACCCCGACAGGTTGCCCGAGTTCGCCGCGCGGCCAGGGTGGCGCGGCGTCTGACGTCGCGCGTGGGAATTAACCTTCGCTTCGCGGCCGGGTGGTTACGTCGCTGCGCGCCGTGGCCGCCCATCCGCCGCTACGAGGCCGAGGCGAGGGTTCGACTCGCGACCTTGGCCGCCGACTTCACCCGCCACTTCGGCGCGTCAGCGCCCACGACCCAGGCCACCCACGCGATCGACGCGCGAAGCGCGGAGAGCGGCGGAGCCGCAAAACTTGGGCCGGGTGACCCGGAGCGAAGCGGAGGGGCACCCGGCCCCGAGCGAGGGGCCGCTTTTCTGCGGAGGAGCGAAGCGGGGGAGCAGAAAAGCGGTCCCTCGCGAGCCGGCGCGGAGCGCCCAATAAAAAGCAACGCCGCGAACGCGACCTCGGCCTCGCTCTGTGTTCTCGTCGCGACCCGGGCCTCGCTCTGTGTTCGCGTCGCGACCCCAACCCCACCCTCCGCCCGCGTCGCGACCCCGGCCCTCCGGCCCGCTTGCCCAGCGCGTCCGACCGCCTGTCCTGCTCGCCTTGCGTCACCCCCGCGCCGCCTCCGCCCCGCCCCCTCACCTCGTCGGTTCCCGGCCTTCGGCCCCCCGTACCCTGGCGCCATGACCGACGAGGTGAGCCGGCGCAGGATCAATGAGGCGATCAGTTCGGTGCGCAGGCTGATGAGTAGTCGGCGGCTGGATGCGCTGCACATGGAGCGGTCCGGGGTGCCGTTGAGTCTGGTGGCGATCGGGGTGTTGCATCGCATCATCGACTTCGGGCCGATTCGGCCGACGGAGTTGGCGGAGCGGGCCGATATCCAGCCGGCCGCGTTGAGTCGGCAGATCCGCATCCTCGAGGAGGGTGGCTACACGGTTCGGGTGACCGCGCCCGAGGATGGGCGGGTGGCGCTCCTGGAGGCGACCGCGCGCGGTCGCGAGGCGTACCGGCTGTTCGTGGCGGCCAATGACGAGATGCTGGCGCGGCAGTTGGCCGGGTGGACGGCGGCGGAGTTGAACGATCTCGCCGATCGGATGCAGCGGTTGGTGGCCGACCTGCGCGGGCCGCTCGACGAGGAGTGAGTCGACGTGGAGAAGTGCCCCGAACGAGATGATTGACTCTGTTAATTAACAGGGTTAACGTCCCGTCATGGCATGGGATTTCAGTACCGATCCGGAGGTCGTCGCCGAACTGGCCTGGATCCGGCGGATGGTGGTCGACGAGATCGAGCCGCTCGACCTGGTGAAACACCGGATGAGCGCGGACAACTGGCGCGCCGTCACCGAGCCGCTCAAGCAGGCGGTCAAGGACCGGGGGCTCTGGGCCGCACACCTGGATCCGGCCCTGGGCGGCGGCGGGTTCGGCCAGGTGCGGCTCGCGCTGATGCACGAGATCCTGGGGCGTACCCCGTCCGCGCCGGCCGTTTTCGGCAATCAGGCGCCCGACTCGGGTAACAGCGAACTGCTCGCCGTGGGTGCGTCGAAGGCGCAGAAGGAGCGCTGGTTGTGGCCGCTTCTGGACGGCCGGCTGACCAGTTCGTTCTCGTTGACCGAACCGCACACGGCCGGCTCCGATCCGACCGGGATCCGCACCCGGGCGGTGCGCGACGGTGCCGACTGGGTGATCGACGGGCACAAGTGGTTCGCCTCGAACGCCCGCCGGGCCGACTTCGTGCTGGTCTTCGCGGTCACCGACCCCGATGCCGAACGCCACCGGAGGGCCTCGATGTTCGTGGTCGAGCGGGGGACGCCCGGGATGCGCGTGGTGCGCGACGTGCCCACCATGCACCACCCCTACGACGGCGCCGCGACCCACCACCTCGGCGGTCACGCGGAACTGCTCTTCGAGGGCTGCCGAGTGCCGCACGAGAACCTGATCGGCGCGCCGGGGGATGCGTTCGTACTGGCCCAAAAGCGGCTGAACGGCGGTCGGATCCAGCACACGATGCGTTGGATCGGCCAGTGCCGGCGGGCCTTCGACATGCTCTGCGAGCGGACCCTTTCCCGGCGTTCGCACGGCCGGCCGCTCGCCGAGCACCAACTGGTGCAGGCGATGGTGACCGAATCCGCGATCGACATCCGGGCGTTGCGGCTGATGACCCTCGAAGCCGCCTGGATCTGGGACCACCAGGGGCCGGCGGCGGCCCGGCAGGCGGTGTCGGAGGTCAAGTACCGGGGCGCGCGGATCCTGCACGACGTGGTCGATCGGGCGATCCAGGTGCACGGCGCGCTGGGCTACTCGGCCGACCTGCCGCTGGAGGAGATGTACCGGCTGGCCCGCAACTTCCGGTTGTCGGACGGTGCGGACGAGGTGCACGTGGCACAGGTGGCCAAACTCGCGCTGCGCGGCCGGCGGGCGGTCGAGGGGTGGCCGAGCGAGCACATCCCCACCCGTCGTGCGGCGGCCGAGGCGCGCTTCGCGACCTTGCTGGACCTGCCGTGAGTGCGCCGGGGTCGGTGGACGCGCGGGCGCTCGCCGACTGGGCGGCCGGACGGGGTCTGCTCGCGCGCGGGGCGCGGTTGCGGGTGGAGGCGTTGGCGGGCGGCTCGTCCAATCCCACCTACCGGGTGCGCGGCGGCGGTGTCGACCTGGTGTTGCGTACGCCGCCTCGGCGCGGCGGCTTGCCCACCGCGCACGACATGGACCGGGAGTACCGGTTCCAGGCGGCGCTCGCGGGCGGCGCGGTCCCCGTCGCGCCGATGGTCGCGCTGTGTCCGGATCCGGCGGTGATCGGGGTGCCGTTCTACCTCATGGGCCGGCTGGACGGGGTGGTGTACGGCCGGGCCGAGTCGGTGCGGGGGTTGCCCGCGCACACGGCGGCGGCGGTCGGCGGCGAACTGGCGCGCACCCTGGCCCGGTTGCACGCGGTGGACCCCGTGGCGGCGGGGCTCGGCGACTACGCGCGGCCCGAGCCCTATCCGGTACGCCAGTTGCGGCGGTGGCGGCGGCAATGGGCGGCCTCCGCCGCGGGATCGGTGCCGGCGGTCGACGAGGTGTTGGCCGCGCTGGCCGCCCGGGTCCCGGACGTGGGCCCGGACCGGATCGTGCATGGCGACTACAACCTGGCCAACGTGATGTACGCACGGGACCGCCCGGAGCGGGTGCTCGCGGTGCTCGACTGGGAGTTGGCCGCGCTCGGCCCGGCGGCGGCCGACGTCGGCCAACTGCTCGCCTACTGGGGGCCGGCGGGTCGGTTGTTGGCGGCCGGGCGTGGCGGGCACGCGCCGGACGTCAATCCGGGGTTGCCCACGGCGGACGAGCTGCTCGCCGCATATCTCGCCGAGCGCGCCGCCGCCGAGCGCGCCGCCGCCCCCACCGACCCCGTCGCCCGGGATGAGCTGAACATCCGTCATATCCCGTTCTGGCAAGCCTTCGCGGTGATCAAGCTCGCTATCGTGTGCGCGGGTGCGCTCCGTCGCACCGCGGATCCGTCGGGTGAGCGTCGGCGGCGAATCGAGTCCCTCGTGACCGGTTTGACGGCCCTTGCCCGGGACACGCTGGAGGAGTGAGGTTCTGCCCGGAACGAACCCCGAAAATCGGGGCAAACCCCTCGATGGTTGTGCAGAGAAAAGTAAAATTCTCAAGAACTTCGCCTCGGATACGCATGAGTAGCCGGTCGAGGGGCCAAGATTGCAGGTGTTCGCCAGGGAGCGTGGCGAACACTTCGAGACGAGGCGGGCCCGGCCGGGGCGGGCCCGCCGCGTCCCTCCCGGAACCGAACGGTCTCCGACCCGATCAATACGCGGTGTCCCGCACCCGATCGAGGTCGTCGAGGATGCGGTCCAGGGCAGAGGGATCCGATACGTAGGCCGAAACCGCCCGTTGGAACGCGCTGCGCATGGTGGTCGGCATCAGGTCCGACGCGTCGAAGCGGATCGACCGCGCCCCGGACAACTCGGCGCCGAGCCGCTTGGTCACCTCGTCCCGGTAGGCGTCCGACGGCACGTTGCGGTCCGGGGACAGCGCGGTGCTCGTCGCGACCCACAACGCCTGTGCCCGGGTGCTGGTGAGGTAGTTGAGCAGGTCCCGGGCCGCCGGGGTCGCGTGGAACATCGCCGCGACATCGCCCGCGACCACGCGCGGGACCGGCGTGTCGAATCCGGGGAAGGGGAACGTGGCGTAGTCGGGGGTCGCGCCGGGTGGGAAGTGCGACGCGTAGGTGCCGGCCACGAACGAGCCCTGGTGGTCGAACGCGCAACCGCCGCGGGCGTCGACCACCTGCGCCGACTTGTCGAAGCCGGTCAGCAGCACGTTGATCGCACCGCCCTGGACCGTGTCCGGGTTCAGCAACTCGCCCCAGCTCTGCCAGGCGGCCTTGACCTCCGGTCCCTTCCAGGGCAGTTTTCCGCGTACCCACGCGTCGTAGAGGTCCGGCCCGGAGCGGGCCAGCACCAGATCCTCGATCCAGTCGGTGCCGGGCCAGCCCGAGGTGGTGCTGGAGGCCAGCCCCATGCACCACGGAGTCGTGCCCGCGGCCCGCAACTTGGCGGTGGTGGCCCGCAGTTGCGCCCACGTGGTGGGCACCGGTTCATGGACCGCATCCAATTTGGCCCGGTTGTACCAGATGGTGCTCTTGAGCGCGGCCTTGATCACCACCGCCACCTGACGGCCGTTCACCCGCCCCGGCGCCAGCCACTCGGGCGCGTAATCCGGGTGGATCCCGTCCAGTGGCGCGAGCTTGTTCATCTTGTCGTAGTGCAGCAGATCGCCCGGCGAACTGAGCACCGCGATCTCCGGCGGATCGCCCTCCTCCACCCGACCGGCGACCACCGCCGCCACGTCCCGGGTTCCCTCCAGGCGCACGTCGATCCCGGTCTCCCGTTCGAACGGCGCCACCACCTTGTAGAACGCCTCCTTCTCGGCCTCCTCCCAGGTGCCCAGCACGTTCACGACGCGCGTCGGCGACGCGGTGGTGCACGCCACCGGGGTCAGCGCCGCCCCGATCAGGAGCAGCGCGCCGAGGGCCGCTCGCGGCCCGCCGCCAATGATCACCGAAGCCCCCCGTATTCGAATCGGCGCACCAGCACCCCCGCGAGGGCGAGCACGAGCACGCCCGCGCACATCGCCGGCCCGCCCACGGTCAGCCCGCCGTCGTCGGCGGCCTCCGCCAGTGCCGCGTCGGTCTCCCGGCGGCCGGTGATCAGCGCGTCGGCCAACGCCGCCTCCGCGTCGTCCGCCGCGCCGGACATGCGCTCCGGGGAGCGGCCGGTCACCGTGGCCGCCCCGGCGCCGCCGTCCCGGGTGCCCCCGGGAGGCGTCTCGGCTCGGGCCCGCTTCTCCGCTTCGCGCAGCGCGCCGAGCGCGGTCAGCGCCCGTTCGCCGGCCGCCGGCAGCGGCTTGGCCAGGACCTGCCGAGTGGGCCCGGCCTGCTCGTCGCTCGTGCGCGGTACACCGCCGGAGGCGAGGTCGAGCGCGGTGCTGCCGACCACCTCGTGGACCGCGGTACGCGCCTGCCACAGCGCGGACTGGCCGGTGACCCCGCGCCCGGTCGCCTCGACCAGTCGGTCGTGGGTGGTCTGCGCGTGCAGCACGGTCCAGACGATCAGCGCGGCCAGCGCGGCGGCGCCGAGCAGCAGCGGCGGGCTGGTACGGCGGCGGAAGCGGCGACGTACGTAGCGGTGTGCGAACAACAGGAGCAGCAACGCCAGGAACGCGGTCGCGCCGAACGGGACCGCCACGTAGGTGCCGACCCACCAGGTCGAGCGGGCCGCCCGGATCTCGTCCAGGTCGGTTCCGCGTTGGGCGTAGAGCCCGGCGACGATCGACCGCCGCAGATCGGACGCGTAGAACACGTTGGCCAGCGACAGCGGCCCGTCGCCGCCGGTCTGGGCCAGTCCGACCATGATCGTGTACTCGACCACCAGCGCGTTGATCCCGGTCAGTTGCGCGCGGGCCTTCGGATCGTCGCGGTGCAGATCGGTGGCCACGTTGAGATACCGGTTCGCCCGCTTGACCGCGTCCTGGTAGTCCTGCCCCGGTCCGGTCAACGAGAACGCGCCCGACACCAGGCTCGTCGCCGTCGCCCGGTCGGCCTCGGTCAGCGCGGCGGCGGCCTGGTCGAGAGCCAGCACCGCCGGGATCCGCCGGTCCCGCAACTCCGCCGTGGTCGCCCGGGAGCGGTCCGCCATCACCACGGACAGCGCGCACACCGGGATCAGCGCGAGCACCGACAACAGCGCCAGCGCGACCAATCGGCCGGGTGTGGAGGCGGGCAGTCGGGACCGGGCCCGCGACGGACGGCGGGTGATCGAGCGTGCTGTGGTGCTGGACATGGAACGGGCGCCCCCTCGTTCCGCTCGGCAACCCGGTCAGGTTAGACGCGTGATCGGCCGGTTACCACACGGTGTTCGCCCTTGCCGGAAAAGGGAGCCGTGTGCTAAGTACGGGTCGCTTGGGGGGATTTGGGGGAGATCACCGCTCGGTCCGGATCACAGGAACGTGTCCCGACCCCCGTTGACGATCAGGGTCTGGCCGGTGACATAGCGGGAGGCGGGCCCGCACAGGAACACCGCGGGCGCCCCGATGTCGGTCTCCGGATCGCCGACCCGGCGCATCGGCACCTTGTCCGCGATCCGCCCCTCCATGGTCGGATCCGCCTCGAACGCGGCCGCCAGCGCGGGTGTCACGGCCAGGGGCGCCAGCCCGTTGACCCGGACACCGGTGGGACCCCACTCGCGGGCCAGCGCCTTGACGAAGCCCCGCTGGGCGCCCTTGACGCCCGCGTAGAAGGACAGGTTCGCGCTGCCGCGCATCCCCGCCGGGGAGGTCAGCAGCAACAACGCGCCCTCGGTGGCGCGCAGATGCGGGTACGCGGCGCGGGCGACGGTGAACGAGCCGGTGAGCGAGACGTCGGCGTGCTCGCGCCACAGCGCCGGGTCCGCGTGCTCCAGGTCCACCGGCTCGCTGGAGCGTCGCGACGTGGCGTTGTGCACCACCGCGTCCAGCCGGCCGAAGCGGGCCGCGGTCGCCTCGATCGCGGCCCGGACCGATTCCCCCGAGGTGACATCGCACGTGGTCGCCCACGCGGTGCCGCCGCGCGCGGCGATCTCGTCCGCCACCTCGGTACCGGCCGCGAGTCGGCGCGCGGTGACCACGACGGTGGAGCCGGCCGCCGCCAGGGCCAGCGCGATGCCCCTGCCGAGGCCCGCCGCCGCGCCCGTCACCAAGGCCACGTGTTCGGTCACGGCGTCATCAGCGCTCCTCCGTCGACGATCAGGGTGGTGCCGGTCAGCCGCGCCGCGGCCGGGTCGAGCAGCAGCGCCACGGCGTCCGCGACGTCGGCCGGCGTGGTCGGGCCGGGCAGCACCGCCTCGCCCCGGTCCACGTCGGTGCCGCGCAGGTGCTCGGCGCCGTAGGCGAACACGTCGGGGGTGACGAGGTTGACGGTGATCCCGTCGGCCGCCCAGCGGCGCGCGGCCGACTTGGCCAACGCGCGCAGCGTTTCGGCGGCGGTGGCGAGCGGGACCAGGTCGGCGGCGCCCTCCAGGGCGACCGCGGGCACCACCAGGACGAGGCGGCCCCGGCGCCGGGCGAGCAGTTCGCGGGCGGCCTGGAGCACCGTCAGGCCGTGCCGGACCGGATCCTCGGCCAGCCGCCGCCACTGGTCGTCGGTCAGCGCGGCGAGCGGGCGCGGGGTGAAGGCGTCCTCGGGCAGCAGGGTGTACACGAGCGCGTCGATCGCGTCGTGGCCCGCGCGCCGCAGGAGGTCGGGGAGGGCGTCGCGGAAGGCGTCCGGGGTGTCCAGGCAGACCCCGGCGGTGACCACGCGCGCACCCGTGGCGGCGGCGGTCCCGGCGAGCCGAACCGACGCCTTTGCCGCCGTCCGGTCGCACAGGATCAGGTCGCGGCCGTCCGCGGCGAGCCGGTGCGCGACGGCCTCGCCGAGGCCGGTCGCACCCACGACGAGGGCGACTTGTTCCGCCACGGGACCTCCGAAGGTGGTGGCCGACTGGTGGCCGATCGGTGATCGACAGCGCGATGGAACCACGGAGCCCGCGAATTGACCATGCGTCAGGTGCGATCCGCGTGTCGTCCGTTTCCTTTTGCCCGGCGCTGTGTTGTGCTTCCCGCAGACCCGGTGACCAGGCGAGGAGGCGATCGTGGCGACCTACGTGTACCGATGCGCGGACTGCGGTGACTTCGAACTGACCCGACCGCTGGGCGAGGCCGGCCCGAGCGAACGATGTCCCGCCTGCGCGGAGCCCGGTCGGCGGGTGTGGACCGCACCGCGACTGGCCGACAACGGCGTCCGGACGCGCGCGGCCGCCGCCGAGGAGCGCTCGGCCCACGCCCCCACCGTGACCTCCGGCCCACCACCCCGACCGGGTACACGCGCGCCGGGCGACCCCCGGCACGCCCGACTGCCCCGGTCGTGACCCCCCGTCACCGGCCGCCGCCACCAAGAGGCTTCGAGGAGTCACATGCCCGAGATCGTGTTCGGTGTCGACCAGTCCCGCCCCTTCCGGGAGCAGCAGACGCTCGGCCACAACCGATGGCACCCGGACGTGCCGCCGGTGACCGTGGTCAAGCCCGGCGCCGAGTTCCGGATCGAGTGCCGTGAGTGGTTCGACGGCACGATCGGCAACAACGACAGCGCCGACGACGTGCGCGACGCGGACCTGACCATGGTGCACCAACTCAGCGGCCCGATCGGGGTCGAGGGCGCGCGTCCCGGCGACCTGCTGATCGTGGACATCCTCGACGTCGGCGCCTGCCCGCAGGACGACACCTTCGCGGTGACCGGCCCCGTGGCCGGCCAGGGCTGGGGCTACACCGGCCTGTTCGCGAAGGAGAACGGCGGCGGCTTCCTCACCGACCACTTCCCCGGCGCGTACAAGGCGGTCTGGGACTTCCACGGGCAACGCGCCACCTCCCGGCACGTCCCCGGGGTCGAACTGACCGGCATGATCCACCCCGGCCTGATGGGCACCGCCCCCTCGGCCCGCCTGCTCGCCGAGTGGAACGCCCGCGAGGGCGCGCTGCGCGCGACCGACCCGAACCGGGTGCCGCCGCTCGCGCTGCCGCCCGAGCCGATCGCCGCCGTGCTCGGTTCGATGGACGCCGCACGCGCCGCCGAGGCCGCCCTGGAGGCCGCGCGCACCGCGCCGCCGCGCGAGAACGGCGGCAACCAGGACATCAAGAACCTGACCGCCGGCTCCCGGATCTTCTATCCGGTGTTCGTCGACGGCGCCAAACTCTCCGTGGGCGACCTGCACTTCTGTCAGGGCGACGGCGAGATCACCTTCTGCGGCGCGATCGAGATGGGCGGCTTCATCGACCTGCGCGTGGACGTGATCAAGGGCGGCATGGAGACCTACGGGGTGACCACCAACCCGATCTTCATGCCCGGGCGGTCGGCGCCGCAGTACAGCGAATACCTGACGTTCACCGGGTTCTCGGTCACCGAGGACGGCGAACAGCGCTACCTGGACTCGACGTTGGCGTATCGGCGGGCCTGCCTGAACGCGATCGCCTATCTGACCAAGTTCGGCTACACCCCCGAACAGGCGTATCTGATCCTGGGCGCGGCGCCGATCGAGGGCCGGTTCTCCGGCGTGGTGGACATCCCGAACGCCTGCGCGACGCTGTATCTGCCGACGGAGATCTTCGACGTCGACATCCGCCCGTCGGCGGCCGGACCGGTGCGCGTCGACCGGGGGCAGTGCGCCACGACGAGCGGCTGAACCGGGAGTTCGGCGAACCGAGGAGGGCACCTCGCGCGCTTCGGCGCCGGGGTGCACCTCGGCCGAGTGGTTGTCGGCCGGACCCCGTAGCTTCCTGGTGAGGACGCCACGGAGGGTGCACGAGTGTCGAAGACCGCCATCATCGCGCTGCTGGCCGAATTGAACGATGTCGACGGAACGATCTTCGCACGGATGCGGGAGGAGATGCCGGCGGCACTCCGGGAGACCGAGACGCTGCCGCCGGCCCTGGTGCGCGACGCGCTGCGCCGGGCGGACCAGGCCGCGCTGTTCGCGATCGCCGGCAACCTGGGGCTGCCGCGCGGCGCGCTCGCCGCGCTGTACACGGGACCGGCCCTGCCGGCACTGCGCGCGCTGCGGGCACTGGCCCCGAAGAATCCCCGCGCCTATACCGAAGCCACGCGCGGACTGGGTGAGTTGATGGAGCGTCACCTCGGCGACTCGACCGCCGCCTGGGGCCGACTGCTGGCCGCGTTGCCGACCCGCACGACCTCCCTGGGCGCGGCGATCGAGGCGGCGGGAGCCGGCGAGGAAGCGGCCGACCTGCGCGTGCCGGCGGATCTGCGCGCCGAATTCCGCCAGTTGCTGCTGCTCGCGCCGGCGGGAGTGTTGGCCGAACTTCTGCCCGCGCTGCGCCCGCACACCGTGCGCGACCTGCTGCGGTTCGGCGCCGAGGTGCCGCCGGCCGTCCTGGCCGAGCAGATCGCCCGGGCGACGCCGGCCCAACGGCTCGCCCTGGCCCGGGCCCGGCGGGCCCGCCCCGAGGTGGCCGGCGCGCTGATCGAACTCGGCGACTCGGCGCTGAACGCGGCGGTCTACCTCAACCCGCGCACCGGCCCGGCGATCCGGGCCCGGATCATGGCCTCGACGACCCCGCTGCACCCGACCGTGGCGGAACGGGTGTGCCGCGACTGGGCGATCACGATCCGGCTGCCCGCGCTGTGGTCCGGCGACCCGCTCCTGGTCCGCTCCGCGCTGCTGCGGCGCGGCGCGCTGGGCCTGCCGCTGTCCGAGTGCCTGGCGATCTGGCAGGAACGCGGCGTGGAGGGGCTGCGCCCCTACACCCACCACGTGGTGCCGATGCCGACCGGGCGGCAGGCGCAGCCGTTCCGGGCGCCGCGCTACCGGCTGGTGCTGCTGATCACCCTGCTGCGGCTGGGCGAACGATCCGGACCGCGCGCCGCCCTGGACCTGGTGGCCGACCTGGCCCTGCCGGAACCCCTGGCCGCCCGCTGTCGCGAACTGCTCACCGGGCCGGACGCGCTCGACCGACTGCGGACCGAGGTCGCCGCCGCCGGCGGCACCCGCCGACTCGCCCGGCGATTGCGCGGCCACCTGCCGGGCGTCGGCTGGCCGATGATCGAGACACCCGTCGTGGACTGGGCCGAGATCCGCCGGGCGCACCGGCGCAACCCGTTCGGCGTCCGGGCGCTGGCGCTGCTGCTCGACCAGGACGGGTGCCCGAGCGAACTGCGCCGCGCCGCCGAGGCCGTGCCACGCTCCCCGTACCGCCCGCGCCCCGGTCGGTGGCCCACGCCGGTGACCTGGAGCGATCCGCGCGGCATGCACCGGCGCCCTCCCGAGGAGCAGACGACCGCGACCGAGCTGGCGACCGGGCGGATGCCGCTCGCCGAGGTGCTGACACGTCCACGCGCGGCGGCCGCCGCCGAACTCCTCGGCCGCTGCGAGGCGATCGCCCCGGACGCGCCCGCCGCTCGCGAACTCCGGGAGCGATTCCGGGCCCTGATAGAGCATCAGGTCGCCCCCGAGGACCGCGTGCCGTTCGCCGTGGTCGCGCTGCGGCTGCTGCCGGACTTCGAGGGCAGCCTGGCCGAACTGGTCACCACCGCGGCCGGCGCCGCCCGTACCTGACCGCGCCCGGCACCGGCCGTCGCCGGGTGGGCCACGACCCCGAGAGGGCCTTCGAGATGGATTACCCCGCCGCGTTCGCGCTGCTGGCCGCGCTGGACAACGCCGAGGGCGAGGTGTTCGCCCGGGTGCGCGGCACCTACGCCCCACACCTGAACAAGTCGTCAGGCCTCCCGGTCGCGCTGGTCCGCTCGGTGATCCGGCACGGCTCCGGCGCGGACCTGATGAAGGCCGCGGCGCGCAACCCGCACGAGCGGATCACCGCCCAGGTGTTCGCCGAGGCGCGACCGGCCGTCGCCGTGTTGCGCTTCCTGCGCCACTGCGGTTCCCACGACGAACTGTCCTACCTGCGACCGATGGTCGAGGTCACCGCGCTTGTGGACCGGCACCTGGGCGCCGACCCGCGCGCCTGGTCGCGGCTGCTCGCGGCGCTCCCCAACGCCCCGGGCACGGTCGCCGAGACCATCGAGGCCGCGGGCGCCGGGTCGGGCGGCCGCGAGGCGATTCCCGCGCCGCCGGCCGCGATCGCCGTCGAGTGGCGGCAACTGCTGCTGTGCGCCCGCCCCGAGCACCTGGCCGCGCTGCTCCCGCACCTGCGCCCGCGTACCGTGCTCGACCTGGTGCACTTCGGCGCCGCGTTGCCCGTCGAGGTGGTCGTCGAGACGGTGCGCCGCGCGACCGCCCGACAGCGCCGGACGCTGGCCGCCGCCGAATACCCGCGCGCGGAGGTGTTCGACGCGCTGATCGCGCTGGGCGACCCCGGGTTGAACGCGGTCGTCTACGCCAACTCCCGGGTGGGCGACCGCGAGCGGAACCTGATCATGGCCGCCGCGGGCACGGTTCCGCTGGATCCGGCCACGGTGGCGCGGGCGCTGCGGTCGGACAACGTGCGCTACCGGCGCCCCGGGGTGTGGTCCGGCGACCCGTCCCTGGTGCGCGCCGCGCTGTTGCGGGTGCGGCACTCGGCGGTCGTGGTGTCCGAGGCGATCGAGACGTGGGAGCGCGGCGGGATGGCGGCGCTGCGCCCGCTGTTCCACAACCGCTATCAGAACAAGCAGCACGAACCGTTCGTGCCGCCGGTGCAGCGCGGTGTGCTGCTCGGCGCACTGCTCGGCCTGTGGGACCGGCACGGGCCGGCGGAGGCGGAGCGGCTGGTCGACGACCTGCCGCTGCGGCCGGGTGTGGCGGCGAAGGTGCGGGCGATGTGCGCGGACGGGGACGCGGGCCGGGCGCGGATGCGGGAGGAGTGCCGACGGGCGTTCGACAAGCGCTCCTGCTATGTGGTGCTCCGGGAGCCGATGGGCTTTCGGGCCGGTGCCCCGGGCTATGCGCGAATGGGATGGCCCATGCTCCTGGCGGCGCACGCCGAGGAGCCGTTGGCCGCCGCGACGGCGCGCACGCTGAGCGCGTTCCCCGGTTGCCCGGCGGAGATCCTCGCCGCCGCCGAGGACGGCACCGTCCTGCGGGCACACTGGCCGGTCCGCGGCCGGTGGTGTTCGGCGACCGGGCACGACCACGTGTACGCGAAGGAGGCGCGTCGGCTGCGCGTCGAGTTGGCGAAGATTCCGGGACTGGCCGAGCAGGTGTTCTCCGGCCTGGTGCCCGCCGGGAAGGCACTGGACGTCTACGACCGGATCCAGCGCTACGGCGCCGACGCGTCGTTGGTCGACACCCATCGGAAGCGCATGCCCGCGTATCTCCGCGAATACCTGGGCGAGGGCATCGAACCCCGGGTGGTCGCGGCTCACCTGGCCCCGTCGTTCGCGGGGACGCTGCCCGAGCTGTTGGCGACCGCGGCCGCCGCCGCGGGCTGAACGGGAGGGGGCCGCCCGGGTGCGCGTCGTGTGCGGGTCCGGGAAAAGCGTTGGTGCGGGCGGCCGATTCGGGGTACCGATGCACACGTGACGGATGAGCGCGTACTGACGTGGCAGGTGACCGAGAGCGGCGGGCAGGAGACCTCGTGGGTCGAGTTGGGCGCGTCCCGGCTGAGCGCGCGGGGCGAGGCGCTGGGCACGTCGCCCCGGTCCTATCGGCTCACCTACCAGTTGGAGACGGCGGAGGAGTACGTGACCACCCGGCTGCGCGTGGTCGCGCAGGGTGCGGGCGAGACCAGGCGACTGGATCTGCGGCGCACGGCCGAGGGCTGGACGGTGGACGGCGTCCCGCGCCCGGATCTGGCCGACGCGCTGGACTGCGACCTGGGTCTGTCCCCGCTGACCAACACGATGCCGATCCGGCGCCACGGGTTGCACGAGGAGCCGGGCAGGCACCGGTTCCTGATGGCCTTCGTGGCCGTGCCGGAGCTGGTGGTGCGCCCGTCCGTGCAGACGTACACGCACCTGGAGACGACCGCCGACGGGGCTCGGGTGCGGTACGAATCGGGTGACTTCGCCAGTGATCTGTCCGTGGACCGCGAGGGATTGGTCGTGGACTATCCGCAATTGGGCACCCGAATCCGGGCCGAGCGCACGCAGTACCGGTGATCATGGCCGTAACAGTCCTGTTGCTCTTGGCGTCCGGCTGTGAAGGCTTTGGCCGGATTCCATAAAATCCGGTCCCATGAGCTCCTCCTCGGACGCAGCGTCCCCGCTGCCCGCCCGCACCCCAGGTCTGCCCACCCGGGTGCCGCAACCCCGTCAGGGCGGACGGCACCGTCGGCCCGATTCCCATGAACTCCCGGAGGCCGCCAAACCGTTGATTCTCGCCGTGCCCGGACCCGCGAACGGCGAACTGCTCGCCCTCGTGGGCGAGGTCGCGCTGTTGGCCGGCGCCGATCTGCCCGGTCTCGACATCCGACCGGTGGTGATAGAGGAGGACGGCACCGATCTGGCCGCCGTCCTCCACGGTGCTCCTGCGGCGGTCGTCGTCCCGCTCCTGCTCGGCCCGAACGCCGCGGCCACGGCCCGTACCGAGGCGGCGCTCGCCGCCGCGGAAGGGGACTTCCAGCACTGCGGCGTGCTCGGCCCGCACCCGCTGCTGGCCGAGGTGCTGCACGAGCGGCTGTCCGAGGCGGGCCTGGCCCGGGCCGACCGGGCCCGACTGTTCAGTGTGGCCACCGCCGCCGAGGGCATCGTGCTGGTCACCGACGGGGGCCCCGAGGCGGTGGCCGCCGCCGAGGTGACCGGCGTGCTTCTCGCGGCCCGACTGGCGCTGCCGGTGATGACCGCCGACCTGGGCGATCCCAAGACGGTGGTGGCCGCGGCCGAGCGGTTGCGCGAGATGGGCGCGGGGTCGATAGCGCTCGCGCCGCACGTGCTCGGCCCGGACGTCGAGGCGGGCCGGATCGCCGAGGTCGCCGATCAGGCCGGCTGTACCGCGGCCGGGCCGATCGGGGCGCACACCGCGGTGGCCAAGCTGATCCTGCACAAGTATCTGGAGGCCTGCGGCTAGTCGCGGGCGACACTCGTGTCGCACCCGACGGCGCATGGCTCCCCCCGTGCCATGCGCCGTCGAAAGCGGCCCCGACGTGTCGTCACAGGCCGTACACCCGGCGGGCGCTCGCCCCGAACACCAGGTCCCGCTCGGCCTCGGACAGCTCCGCGCACGCGAGATCGGCGATCGAGACCACCGTGTCGTAGGACGCGGCCAGGGTGCATACCGGCCAGTCCGAGCCGAACATGGTGCGTTCCGGGCCGAAGCAGGCCAGTGCGTGCCGGGCGTAGGGGAGGATCTGCGCCGTCGTCCAGTCCCGCCAGTGCGCCTCGGTGACCAGGCCGGACAGTTTGGCCGAGACGTTCGGCAGCGCGGCCAGTCGCTCGATCGTGTCCGCCCACGGTTGCCACGTGCCCGCGCCGATCGCGGGTTTGCCGAGGTGGTCCAGCACGAAGGACACCTCGGGATGGCGCTCCGCGACCCGCACCGCGGCCGGCAACTGCGGTTCCCGCACCAGCAGGTCGTAGGTCAGCCCCGCGGCGGCCAGCGCTTCCAGCGAGCGGGCCACGTCGGCGCGCGCCAACCACTGCGGATCCGCCTCGTCCTGGACGAAGTGCCGCACACCGACCAGCAGTTCCCCGCCGGGCGCGGCCCGCAGCGCGGCCACGCGCTCGGCCGGGTCGGGGGCGGTCAGGTCGATCCAGCCGACGACGGCGACCACCGGCGTGTTCGGATCGGCGGCGATCGCGAGCAGGTCCAGGGTCTCCTCGGTGTCGGTGCGCGCCTGGACCGCGATCGTGTCCGCCCGGCCCGCCGCCCGGGCCAGTTCGTCCGGTCCGAACCGGCCGCGCAGCGGGTCGGCCCACGGCCCGTCCATCCACCCGTACGCGTCGGGGCGGGCGTCGGTGTCCCACAGGTGGTGGTGCGCGTCGACCCGCCGCGCGGCCTCGCTCACGCCTGTCCGATCCGCTGCCGCTGGCGGCCGAGCGAGCCGCCCGGTCCGGTGATCTCCACCTCGACCACGCTGCCGGCGCGCAGGTAGGGCGTGCCCGGCAGGCCGAGGGCGACGCCGGCCGGAGTACCGGTGTTGATCACGTCACCGGGCTCCAGGACCATGAACCGGCTCAGGTAGCGGACCAGGTGATGCACGCCGAAGATCATCTTCGCCGTCGAACCGTCCTGCCGCAGCACCCCGTCGACCCACAGCCGCAGGTCGAGTGCCTGCGGGTCGGCCACCTCGTCGGAGGTGACGAACCAGGGGCCGAGCGGGTTGAACGTCTCGCAGGACTTGCCCTTGTCCCACTGGCCGCCGCGCTCCAACTGGAACTCGCGCTCGGAGACGTCGTTGCTGATCGTGTAGCCCGCGACGCAGGACGCGGCCTCGGCGTCGGACTCCAGGTAGCGGGCCCGGGCGCCGATCACCACCGCGAGCTCCACCTCCCAGTCGGTCTTGTGGCTGTCCCGGGGGATCAGGACCTCGTCGTCGGGGCCGATCACCGTGCCGGGGTCCTTCATGAACACGATCGGCTCGGCCGGCACCTCGGCGCCGGTCTCCTCCGCGTGGTCGAGATAGTTCAGCCCGATGCACACCACCTTCCCGGGGCGGGCCAGGGCCGCGCCGATCCGACCCGGTTCGGCGATCGGGGCCAGTTCGCCGGCCGCCAGCGCCGCGCGGGCCCGGGCGATACCGTCACCGGCGAGGAACGCGCCGTCGAGGTCGGCGGTGATCGACGACAGGTCGTGCACCGCGCCGTCCGGGCCGAGCACGGCGGGACGTTCGAGGCCGGGGGCGCCGACCCGCAGAAATTTCACGGAAGGTCACTCCAGAGGTACGGAAAGGTCTGCATGCGACTCAGTCATCGGACCAATGGGATTCGATTTTCCGGAACCCTGGCCTTGATACTGCCGATATGCAAGATTGACTCGACCACTGAAACTTAATGATCGGATCAATGTCAAGGTTGTGTCGGGTCGGAGGGAAACCGTCCGCACCACGACCGGCCGCCGGCGTCGATCCGGGACTCGAAAGGCGCCGACATGCGCGTGGCACTGCACACCCGGCTGCGGACGGGACACGAGGACGAGTACGAGCAGGCCCACCGCGAAGTGCCGGCGGAGTTGACCGCGGCGATCCGGGCGGCGGGCGTGCGCGAGTGGAGCATCTGGCGCAGCGGGTCGGAACTGTTCCACCTGATCGACTGCGAGGACTACTCTCGGCTGCTCACCGAACTGGCGGAACTCCCGGTCAACGTGGCCTGGCAGGCTCGGATGGCCGAGTTGACCGAAGTCGGCCACGACTACTCGGCGACGGGTGCGCAGGCGAGCCTCCCCGAGGTGTGGCGGCTCTGAGTACCCCCGACGCGTTCGGCCGAACGGTCGTTCTTCGGCTGCGGTCGCGGCCGAAGGGGAACACGGGGCCATGGATACGTCACGCACGAGGGACACGGCACGCACCCGACGCCGGGCCGGGGTCGCGCTGGTGGTGGTCGGCCTGCTCACCGGGCTGATCACCCTGGTCTGGGACGCGGACCGCACCGAGGGCAGCGCGCGCCGGGACCCGGTCGCGACGCCGACCGCGGGCGGGTCGTCCGGGTCCGGGGCGCCGGGGACCGGACCGGCCGGGAAAGCACCGATGAGCTTCACCCTCACCGCCACGGGCGACGTACTCGCCTACCCGACGATCATCGCCCAGTCGCAGCAGGACGCGGGCGGCTCGGGGCACGACTTCCACCGCATCTTCGCCGACGTCCGGCCGCTCGTGCAGGGATCCGACCTCGCGTTGTGCCACATGGAGACCCCGTACGGGCCGCCCGAGGGGCCGTTCACCGGGTATCCGATCTTCGCCGCGCCGCCGCAGATCGCCGCGGCGCTGGCGGACACCGGCTACGACGGCTGCTCGACGGCGTCCAACCACACGCTGGACGGCGGCTTCGCCGGGGTTCGGCGCACCCTGGACACCCTGGACGCGGCGGGTGTGCGGCACGCCGGCAGCGCGCGCACCGAGGAGGAGGCCGCGCCGACCGTCCTGGAGGTCAAGGGGGTCAGGGTCGCCCACCTGTCCTGGACCTACGACACCAACGGGATCCCGCTGCCCGAGGGCAAACCGTGGTCGGTCAACGTGATCGACAAGCAGCGGATCATCGCCCAGGCCCGGGCCGCCCGCGCGGCCGGCGCCGAGGTGGTCCTGCTCAGCCTGCACTGGGGCACCGAGTGGCAGCGCGAGCCGGACGAGCAACAGCGCACCCTGGCGAGGGAGTTGACCGCCTCCGCGGCGAACGGGGTCAAGGACGTCGACCTGATCGTCGGCACCCACAACCACGTGCCGCAGGCATACGAGAAGGTCAACGGCACCTGGGTGATCTACGGCATGGGCGACGAGTTGGCCAACTTCCCGGACAAACCGCGCGGCAACTACAGCTCGGCCGGGATGTTCACCTTCACGCGCGACGCGGCGGGGCGGTGGAGCGTGAGCGAGGCGCGGTTCCGGCCGCTGTTCGCCGACCCCGGCCCGCCGTTTCGGATCCGGGACGTGAACCGGGCACTCGCCGACCCGAGCACCCCGGCCGCCACCCGGGCGCTGCTGGAGACGGCGCGGTCGACGGTGGTCGACGCGGTGCTGTCCGAGGGCGCGGCGGGGGCGGGGCTGGTGGAGGACCGCTAGGGCCGTGCCCCGTGCGGGTCGGCTACGACGTCGGCAGGGCGTCCCAGAAGGCCAGTTCGTAGCTCTGCATCAGTCGGGCGGCGGTCTTGGCGCCCTCCTGGTCGTCGCCGCCGTCGAGGCCGGTCTGCAACAGGGTCAGCGCCGCGTCCTCGAAACCCGGGGGCGGTGCCGAGAAGAAGGTGAAGAAGGACACCTGATCCTCGGTCAGGTCGTGGTGGGTACGAAGAGCCTGCGCGAAGCGCCCGCAATAGCCGCCCCAGAAGCCGAAGTTGACCAACAGGGCAAGCGCCACCTCGGCCCGTGAGCCGAACTGGGCCAGCCAGGCCAGGTGATGCGGATACCCCTGGGCGGCGGCGACCGGCGGATAGCCGCGCAGTTCGGCGGCGCCCATGCCGACCGCCTCGGCATAGAGCGTCAACAACTCCAGGGCCCGCGCCTCGCCGCTCGCGAGTGCCAGGAACAGCGGCGCGGAGTCCGGGAAGCGGGCCGCCAGAAGGGCGAAGGAGCGCTCGTCGGCGCAGATGATCCGGTACTCCTCGCCCGCGATCCGGCGCAACGCCTCGATGTCGACCGGGCCGGCCTCGGCGCGGTCCACGAACCGGTTCGCGGCGCCCTCGGTCAGGTCCCGGACGACCTGGGTATAGAGCTTTCGTGCGTCCATCGTCCACCGTTCCACTCGTCGGTCCCGGCACTCGCGCGTCCCCGGCGCGGCCCTCGTTCGGGAGCCGTATCCCTCCCCGGGAACGGGCCGATTCACTCCCCGATCGTGGCGGCGAGGGCGACGTCCCGTCGGGGAACCGGCGGAAATCCGTCGATGGGGTGACCGGTCGGCGGGACGGATCGTGCGCCGCGCGCGGGGCGACGCACGGTCGGTCGGGCCGGTTCGGCGAGATCGCCGAACGCCTGCCCGACCCCGACACGCGGAATTAAGCTCTGGCGGCACGGGCGACGGAGGAGCGGGTGTGGCGGAGGAAGACAGGGCGTTGCCCAGGCAACTCCGGGAAGTGCTGCGGGAATCGGGCCGCCGGTTGGGCTACGACCGAGGTGACGCGCTGTTCATGGAGGGCGATCACCCGCGCCACGTGGTGCTGATCGAACACGGGCAGGTCAAGATCGAACGGGCCACCTCGGACGGGTCGGCGGTGACCATCGCGGTGCGCGGACCGGGCGAGCTGGTGGGCGAACTCGCGTGTATCGACGGGCGCGGCCGCTCGGCGACGGTGGTCGCGCTCGGCCCGGTGGTGGCGGTCCTGGTGCCGCTGACCCGCTTTCGCGAACTGCTCAACACGAACGCCCCGTTGGTGTACGCGGTGTTGATCCGCACGGTGTTGCGGATCCGCGAGTCGGATCGCTGGCGGGTCGAGTACGGCGCGCTCGCCACCGGGCGGCGGGTGGCCCGGGCGCTGGCCGATCGTACGCTGGGCCGGGCCGAGGGTCCGTGCGTGATCCGGACCACCCAGCAGGAGCTCGCGGACGCGATCGGCATCTCCCGGGAATCGGTGGTCCGGGCGCTGCGCGTGCTGCACGAGTCGGACCTGGTGCAGACCCGGCGCGGCAGCATCGTGGTGTCCGATCCGCTCGCTTTACGGGAATGGGCCGACGGATAACGCGTTGTGTGTCATCTGACGCGTACAAGCGGCCGGCGCCGGAGTACTCCTTGAGGGGCAGGAGGCAGGGAGTGGCGAGCGGGGCGCGCGAGCGCACGGCCCGATAGGGGGATTCCGTGGGAGCCAAGTCGCGATACATGTCGATCCTGGTGCTCGACGTCGAGCGATTCGGCAGGCGCTCGGACGTGACGCAGGAGTGGGTACGGGGACGTCTGTACGAACTGCTGCACTCCGCCCTCGAATCGGCGGGCATCGCCTGGGACGCGTGTGTGGTCGAGGATCGCGGTGACGGGGCGATCCTGCTGATCCCGGCGAACGTGCCGAAGGAGGATCTGACCGATCTGTTCATCGATCGCCTGCACGCCGGGTTGCGCAACCACGACCGGCACGCGAGCGACGAGGCACGGATCCGGCTGCGGGTGTCGCTGCACGCGGGGGACGTGGTGCGGGACACCCGGGGCTGGTCGGGCAGCGCGATCAACACCGCCTGCCGGCTGGTCAACGCGGACCCGTTGCGCGAGGTGTTGGCCGCCGCGGAGCGTGCGTGTCTGGCGCTGATCGTCTCCGGGTCCTGGCACGAGGCGGTGGTCGTCCCGGAGCGGGGCGGCCTGGAGAGCGCGGCCTACGGGGAGGTCCACGTGCGGGCCAAGGAGGTCGACGAGACGGCCTGGGTGTACGTACCCGGGTATCGGCGCCCACCCGCCACGGACACCGAGCGGCCGAATCCGCCGCGAGGGAAGAAGACGACTGTCCGGCGCGGGGGCTGGACAGGGGCTTCACCTTCGACGGGGAGGTTCGCTCGCGCGGGTGACGTGGTGGGTGGCGACGAACCGGGTCGGGTCCGCAAGCCCCCGACGAAGCCGACGGGGGTTTGCGGACACGACTCGGGGCGCGAGGTCGATGTGGCCGACCGACGGGGGCGGTTTCGACCGGCGCGGCGGCCGGCACTCCCGGGCCTGGGAGGGAGAGGCCCGGCGGTGCACGGCACCCGGGTGGACGGTCGGCCCCCACGCGCGGGGGCCGACCGTCCACCGGTTCGACCGGGACGGGCGCGTGGATCGCTCAGGAGGCCGGCGGCATCAACACGGTGTCCACGAGGTACACGGTCGCGTTCGCGGTCGACACGTTGCCGCAGACCACCTTCGAGGTGTCGTTGACGGTGTACGCGTCACCCGAACCCTTCGTGGTCAGCGGCTGCTTCTCCAGCGTCTCGAACGAGCCGCCGGACAACCGGGCGGGGGCCAGGCGTTGTCCCACCACGTGGTAGGTCAGGACCTTGGTCAGCGCGTCCTTGTCGGCGAGGAGCTTGTCCAGGGTGTCCTTGGGGATCTTGGCGAACGCGTCGTTGGTCGGCGCGAACACCGTGATGTTCTGCGCGGTGTTGAGCGTGTCCACCAGGCCGGCCGCCTTGACCGCGGCCACCAGCGTGGACAGCACGGGGTTGTTCGAGGCGGCGGTGGCGACCGGGTCCTGGGCCATGCCGGTGAAGCTGCCCGCGCCGGCGGCCGGGACGGCCGAGCAGGCGGGGCCGAAGGGCGCGGCGGCCGGGGTGGCGGCCGAGGTGGCGGGGGCGCCGGCCGCCGAGGGGGCCGCGGCCGGTGCGGAGGTCGCCGTCTTCGAGGCGGAGTCGTCCTTCTTGTCGTCGCTGCCGCAGGCGGCCAGCGGGAGGGCGAGCGCGGCCACGGTCGCGACGGTGGCGATGGTGCGGGGGAGACGGATGACGGTCATGGCGAGACTTCCTTCGGGACGTGTCCGCGACGCATGTGCCGCGGATTCCAACGGGTGACGGGATCGGGGAGCCGACAGACGGCGAGGGGGTGATCAGGCGACGGTGACCACCACCGAATGTCGTCCGGTGGCACCGTCCGGCACGGTGCCGACGCGCTTGTCGGTCTGCACCGCACCGGTGGCATCGGTCGCGCGGACCTCGATGCGCTGCGAGCCGGTTCGGGTCGGGGTCCACTCCCACACCCACTGCCGCCAGGTGTCGGGGCCTGGTACCTCGGCCAGTCGGGCCGACTGCCACGGCCCGCCCGCCACGCTCACCTCGACCGCGGACACGCCCCGATGTTGCGCCCACGCGATGCCGGCGATCGGTATCGGAACGCCGACCCGAAGGCGGGCGAACGGCTTGGGCGTGTCGATCCGCGACTGGGTCTTGATCGGCGCCTCCCGAGACCAGGTGCGCTTGACCCAGTAGGCGTCGTAGCTCGCGAACGTGGTCAGTTCGAGGTCGACGAGCCACTTGCACGCGGACACGTAGCCATACAGTCCGGGCACCACCATCCGGACCGGATAGCCGTGTTCGAACGGCAGGGGTTCGCCGTTCATGCCGATCGCCAACAGGGCGTCGCGCCCGTCCATGGCCACCTCGACCGGGGTGCCGATGGTCATCCCGTCGACGGACCGCGAGACCAGTTGATCGGCGGGCCCGCCCCGGCTCGGCGGGCGTACGCCGGCCTCGCGCAAGAGGTCGGCGAGGCGCACGCCGAGCCAGCGGGCGGTGCCCGTGTACGGCCCGCCGACCTCGTTCGACACACAGGTCAGGGTGAGATCGCGCTCGATCAGCGGGCGGCGCAACAGGTCGTTGTAGGAGTAGCGCAGCGGGGTGCGGACACCCTTGCCGTGGATCCGCAACGACCAGTTCTCCACGTCCACGCGGGGGACCACCAGGGCGGTGTCCACGCGGTAGAAGTCGGCGTTGGAGGTGGTGAAGGCGGACAGTCCCGGCAGGCGCAGGTCGGCGCCCGGCGGCAGCGGCGCGGCCGGTTCCGCCGCGGCGGGCAGCCGAATCCGGTTGCGGAACGCGGCGATCGAGGCCCGCTTGCCGTCGGCGACGATCCGACCGGTGGTGCCGGCCACGGCCGAACCCAGCGCCAGCGCGCCGGCGGCGATCAGGAACGCCCGGCGGTCGAATGCGCGATCCTCCGCGCGCACTCGCACCACCGGCTCGGTCGACCACCACAGCGCGGCGGCGCCCACCACGCCGCCCAGCACGGAGGGCACCGCGTCGACGGCGCCGGCGCCGGCGCGGTGCACCGCCGCGTACGCGCCGACCAGGCCGAACGCGAACACTCCGGCCATCGCCGTGCGGCGCAGCCGCAGCGACAGGACGCCCAGACCGATCGCGATCAGGCCGAGGACCACCAGGATCCCCGTCTGCAGGACGAGTTTGTCGTCGGTGCCGAAGTGGCGGACGGCCCAGTCCTTGACCGCCGGGGGAGTGCGGTCGATGACCGCTCCGCCGATGGCCGGAAGGGGGCCCGCCTCGGGGCGGACGAACGCGGCCACAAGCTCCGCGACGGCCAGGGCCGCGCCGGCGGACAGCAGTCCGCTCAGCGCGCCCAGTCCGGCCCGCAGCCATCGGCGAGTTTCGTTTGCCTTCACGAGGGGCCATTCGCCGCCGTCGGCCATTCGGATTGGTCGTTCACCCGAACGGGTCGCGATGGTGCGCCGATCCGGACATCGATGGGAGCGGGGACCAATCCGGGCGGTCCGCGGCGCCGAACATGGGTCGGATGGCCGTGTGCGTGACGGGGCCGGGGTCGACCGGGGCCGGATGCCCGGCACGGGTGTCCGCCTCGGGGTCGGCGCGAGTGGGAGTGGGACATGGACGATCGGCACGGACACCGCCGCCGGGACGGGCTCGGGCAGGGGGGTGGGGCCGGATGAGGACCGTCGTACACATCGCCGCGCCCGGTGAGCGCGGGCCCACGCTGGAGGACCGCCTCGCCCGCGTCGCGCAGGGTGATCAGGAGGCTTTCTCGTTCGTCTACGACGCGGTGATCGGCGCGGTGCTCGGCGTCGCCCGGCGGGTGGTCCGCGATCCGGCGCAGTCGGAGGAGGTGGCCCAGGAGGTGCTGCTCGACGTCTGGCGCGGCGCCGCGCGTTTTCGCCCCGATCGGGGCAGCGCGATGACCTGGATCCTGACCATGGCGCACCACCGGGCCGTCGACCGGGTGCGCTCGGCGCAGGCGGCCACCGATCGGGAGCACCGCACCGCGCTCCGCGAGCGCACGCCGGAGTACGACGAGGTGATCGAGGAGGTCGAGGCGCGGCTGGAACGCGAGCAGGTACGGCGCTGCCTGCGCACCCTCACCGAGTTGCAGCGTCAGTCCGTGACTCTGGCCTACTACCGGGGTTGTACGCACCGGGAGGTGGCCGGCCTGCTGGACGTGCCGCTGGGCACGATCAAGACCCGCCTGCGGGACGGTCTGATCCGCCTCCGCGACTGCCTGGGAGTGGGCGCATGACCTCCGCCGACCTGCACACGATGACGGGCGCGTACGCCCTGCACGCCCTCGACGAGGACGAACGGCGGGAGTTCGAGAGCCACTTGGCCGAGTGTGCGGCGTGCGCGCGGGAGGTGCGCGAGTTCCGGGCGACCTCGGCACGCCTGGCCGTCGCGGTTGCCGAGACGCCGAGCCCGGAGCTGAAACGGCGGGTGATGGGCGAGATCGCGACCGTGCGTCAGCTGCCGCCGGAGGTGCCCGATCGGCACTCGCCCACCCCGGTGGCGCCGCGCCGGACCCGGCGGGTGGTGGGCCTGGTACTGGCGGCCTGCCTGGCGGCGATCGGCGCGCTGGGCGGGGTGGCGATCGATCAGTACCGGGACGCGCGGGACGCCGAACGGGCCGTGGCCGAGCAGCGGGCGCGGGGCGCGGCGATCGAGGCGGTGCTCACCGCGCCGGACGCGGTCGGGGGGTCGGCGCCGGCGGGCGGCGGTGGGACGGTGCGGGTGATCGCCTCGCCCGCGCTGGACCGGACGGTGGTGCTGACCTCGGGGCTGCCGACGCTGCCGGACGCGCGGGTGTACCAGGGGTGGTATAACGACGGCGGCCGGATGCGGTCGATCGGCCTGATCCGGCCGGGGACGGCGCTGCTGGCGTCGGGCCTGGACCGGGCGTCGGGGGTCGGGGTGACGGTGGAGCCGGCGGGCGGCTCGGCGGAGCCCTCCGGGGAGCCCATCGCGCTGATCGACTTTCCGGCGAGGCGGTCGTGAGGGGTGGATCGGCGGGCCGGGCGCGCTTACGAGTGCACAGGGGAGTCGATACGTCGCGGTGGGTGATCGGCGATGTGGGCGTAACTTGATTTGTGGTCCGTCGTGTTCGAGGATTTCGGACCATGGGACCTCTCAAGCCGGATGTCGGCGAACTGATCTTCGGAGTCATCGTTTTCGCCCTGGTCTTCGCGGTCTTCGCGAAGGTCCTGCTGCCGCGGATCGGTAAGACGCTCGCCGAACGGCACGACGCGCTCGAAGGCGGCTTCGACCGGGCGACCGACATCCAGGCCGAGAGCGAGGCCGCGCTGGCCGAGCTGCGGGCGCAGATGGCCGAGACCCGGCGCGAGACCGCGCTGGTTCGGCAGCAGGCGGCCGAGGAGGGGGCCAGGCTGATCGCGGAGGCGCGCGCCGAGGGGCAGCGCATCCGTGAGGAGCTGGTGACCACCGGCCACGAGAAGCTGAACGGCGACGTCACGCTCGCGACCGCGTCGCTGCACGCGGAGCTGGGTCTGATCGCGACCGAGCTGGCGAGCAAGGTGCTCGGTGAGCCGGTCGGCACGCTGGTGGCCGACAGCGACGTGATCGAGCGTTTCATGGCGGAGTTGGCCGAGCTCGACGAGACGCCGGAAGGCGGCGCGGCGGACAAGGGCTGACCGACACGCTTTCGAGGCGACCGGTTCCGGGGTGGACTCCCCGGGGCCGGTCGTTTTCGTTGTGGGGCCGGGGCCGGGCTGTGCGGGTGGGCGCGGGCGCTGCGCGGTGTGGCACGCCGGTGAGGGCTTTTTGGGATGGTGTGGCCTTCGGGCCGGGCTGCGTGGCCTTCGGGCCGGGCCGCGGTGGTCCTCGCGGCCCGGCCCCGGCTCGGTTCGTCAGCCCCGGTAGTCGGGATCCGGGTCGAAGTCCGGGTCGTATTCCGGGGTGGGTTCGAAGTCCGGCTCGTAGTCGGGCGGGTAGTCGGCCTGATAGTCCGGCTGGTAGTCCGGGAGGGGCTCGCGGATGAGTTCGGGCACGGGCTCGCGGGTGAGCTCGGCCGCCGGCCGCGTCGGCTTCGTCGGTTGGGCGGGCACGGTGGGCGCCGCCCCCGGAGTCGCGCCGGTCGGGGCCGAGCCGGCCAGCGTGTCCAGGATCGGCTGCCCGTACTTGGCCAGCTTGTTCTCGCCGATCCCGCTGATCGTGCCCAACTCGGCGAGCGTGGTCGGCAGGGCCGTCGCGATCTCGCGCAGCGTCGCGTCGTGGAAGATCACGTAGGCCGGGACGCCCTGCTCCTTCGCGGTGGCCCCGCGCCACGCCCGCAGCGCCTCGAAGATCGGCGCGGCCGCCGCCGGCATCTCGACCGGCGCCGCCTTGCCCTTGCCGGCCTTGGTCGCCTTCGCGGCCTTTGCCGCGCGCGCCGGCCGCTCGGGCTCGCGCCGCAACATCACCTCGCGCTTGCGGGCCAGCACCTCGTCGCTGCCCTCGGTGAGCACCAGCGCGTTGTACGACGGCTCCACGGCGAGCAGCTTCATGGCGAGCAACTGCCGCACCACGCTCATCCATTCGGTTCGGCTCAGCTCGGTACCGATGCCGAACACGCGCAGCGTGTCGTGGTCGAACTGGATCACCTTGGCGGTCTTCGCGCCGAGCAGGATGTCGACGATCTGGCCCGCGCCGAACTTCTGTCCGCGCCGCTCGTTCTTGAGCCGCCACACCGTCGACAACACCTTTTGCGCCGCGATCGTGCCGTCCCACGCGGCGGGCGGCGACAGGCAGGTGTCGCAGTTGCCGCACGCGGTGCTCTGCTGGCCGAAGTAGGCGAGCAGGCGCACCCGACGGCACTCGACCGTCTCGCACAGTGCCAACATCGCGTCCAGGTGGGTGCCGAGTCGGCGGCGGTGGGCCGCGTCGCCCTCCGAGCCCTCGATCATCTTGCGCTGCTGTACGACGTCCTGCAGGCCGTAGGCCAGCCACGCGGTGGACGGCAGCCCGTCGCGCCCCGCGCGGCCGGTCTCCTGGTAGTAGCCCTCGACCGACTTGGGCAGGTCCAGGTGCGCGACGAAGCGCACGTCGGGCTTGTCGATACCCATGCCGAAGGCGATGGTCGCCACCATCACCATGCCGTCCTCGCGCAGGAACCGGGCCTGGTTGGCGGCGCGCACGCGCGAGTCCAGGCCCGCGTGGTACGGCAGCGCGTCGATGCCGTTGTCGACCAGGAACGCGGCGGTCTTCTCCACCGAGGCCCGGGACAGGCAGTAGACGATGCCCGCGTCGCCCGCGTGTTCGGCCCGGAGCAGGTCGAGCAACTGCTTCTGCGGCTTGTCCTTGTGGGCGATCCGGTACTGGATGTTGGGCCGGTCGAAGCTGGCCACGAAGTGCCGGGCCTGCTGCAGGTTCAGCCGGGAGGCGATCTCGGCGTGGGTGGCCTCGGTCGCCGTCGCGGTGAGCGCCACGCGGGGCACGTCGGGCCAGCGCTCGTGCAACTGGGACAGGGTGAGGTAGTCGGGCCGGAAGTCGTGGCCCCACTGCGCCACGCAGTGTGCCTCGTCGATCGCGAACAGCGAGACGATGCCCCGGTCGAGCAGCCGCAGGGTGGCGTCGACCTTCAGCCGCTCGGGCGCGAGGTAGAGCAGGTCCAACTCGCCGGCCAGGAACTCCGCCTCGACCATGCGCCGCTCGTCGGGGTTCTGCGTGGAGTTCAGGAATCCGGCCCGCACGCCGAGCGCGGTCAGCGCGTCGACCTGGTCCTGCATCAGCGCGATCAGCGGGGAGATCACCACCCCGACGCCTTTGCGGACCAGCGCGGGGATCTGGTAGCAGAGCGATTTGCCGCCACCGGTGGGCATGAGTACGAGGGCGTCGCCGCCGCCGATCACATGCTCGATGATCTCCTGCTGGCTGCCGCGAAAGGAGTCGTAGCCGAAGACGCGATGCAGAACCTGCAGCGCTTCGCTGATCTGGGGACCGTCGTCGAGCGCTGTCATCCGAGCAGTCTAAGAGCTTGTGGCGACAGCCGAGTGCGGTCTGTGGACAAGTGGGCGGCTCGGCTCACCCGCCGGGTCAGGGCTGGATTTCACGGGGTACGCCCAGCGGGTTCGCGTCGCGCAATTCGGGAGGCAGGAGGGCGTCGGGCCAGTCCTGGTAGGCGGTCGGGACGAGCCAGCGCCGCAGCGCGGTGCCGCCGACCGAGGTGTGGCCGGGGGCGGTGGTGGCGGGCCAGGGGCCGCCGTGGTGCATGGCCCAGCACACCGCTACGCCGGTGGGCCAGCCGTTGTGGACGAGCCGGCCGACGCGCGGACGCAGCACGGCGGCGACCCGGGCGGCGAGCGGGTGGTCGGTCTCGACGGCGTGGACCGAGCCGGTGAGGCTGCCCGGGAGGACGGTGAGGGCGGCGAGGAGGGCGTCCGGATCGGGGTAGGTGACGACCAGGCCGGCCGGGCCGAAGGTCTCCTCGGTCAGCTCGGCGGCGTGCGCGAGGAACTCGGCGAGGTCGGCGTGCCGGACCACGGGGGCGACCGCCCAGGCGCCTTCGCCGGCGGTGCCTCGGGCCAGTTCGCGCCCGGTGTGCCCCGCCGTGCCCCGCTCGTACGCGTCCCGGATGCGCTCGGACAACATCGGGCCGCCGGTCGTGGTGCGGGTGTGCGCGGCGACGGCGTCGAGGAGGCCGCCGGCCTCGGGGACGAACAGCAGGCCGGGATTGGTACAGAACTGGCCGGTGCCCAGGGTGAGCGAGCCGAGGTAGCCCCGGGCCAGCTCGTCGGCCCGTTCGGCCGCCGCGCCGGGCAGTACCACGACGGGGTTGACGCTGCCGAGTTCGCCGAAGAACGGGATCGGGTCGGGCCGGCCGGCAGCCAGGTCGAACAGGGCCCGGCCGCCCGAGAGCGAGCCGGTGAAGCCGACGGCCGCGATGTCCGGGTGGGTGACCAGTACGGCGCCGGAGGCGGGGCCGACGACCAGGCCGAGCAGGTCCTCGGCGGCACCGGCCGCGGCCAGCGCGGCGCGGACCACCCGGGCCACCGCGATCGAGGTCGCCGGATGCGCCTCGTGCACCTTGACCACGACCGGGCACCCCGCCGCCCACGCGGACGCCGTGTCGCCGCCGACCACGGAGAACGCGAACGGGAAGTTGCTCGCGGCGAACACCGCGACGACGCCGATCGGATGCAGCATGCGGCGCACGTCGGGACGGCCGAGCGCCGGATCGGCCGGGCTGAGCACCGCGCCCACGTGCGCGCCGGCCCGCAGCAGGCCCGCGAACATGCGCAGTTGCCCCGACGTACGCCCGACCTCTCCGCTCAGCCGGACCTCACCCAACGCGGTCTCGCCGTCGGCGATCGCCACCAACTCGTCCCGCGCGGCATCCAACGCGTCGGCGACCGCCTCCAACACCGAGGCCCGCTCACCCCCGCCGCGCGCGGCCCACCCGGGCAACGCCTCCCGAGCCGCCGCGACGACCCGGCCGACCTCGGCCTCGTCACTGACCGGCACGGGCTGGCCCGACGGTTTCCCGGTGCGGGGATTGAATCCCCGCACGGTGGCACGGGCGGTCGCATGCGACTCGATCACGGCAGTTCCTCCGGAGTGGACGAGCGGGCGGGGGAGTTCGGGGCGATCGGCCGGGGCGCGGGTGTGTCGGCCGACAGCCATCGAACCATGCCCGTGCCGGCGATTCGGGGTCCCCGGCCGACAGTCGCGCGGTTCGTGCCGCCCGCTCCGGCGCGCCTTCATGTTCGGCCCGGTGTACCCCCGCGGCGGGACGTCCCGCGTACCTCCAGGCGGGTTTCCACGGTTCGACCCGCGGGGGCTTGGTCGCCGGATTCCAGGGCTTTGATCAGCAACTCCATGCCCACCGTGGCGATTTCGACGGGGCGCAGGCTCAGGGTGGTGACCGGTGGGTCGGTCTGGGCGGCCGCCAGGATCAGGGGTGGGCCGGCTCCCGGGACGCTCGCTCAGCTCAACGAAAGGGGCGAACCCCCTTTCCGTGCACCATTCGTGATACGTCGTCAGCGCCAACTCGTAGAACGGCGACGTGGTTCCCGCGCCGATCACGCCGATCCGCCGCGCGCCGCCCGCCGCCGGGCGGTCGAGCACGCCCCGCACCGCGGCCTCGTGGTCGATGTCCACACAGTGCGCCCCGGCTTGCCCTGGACGCGTCGGCCCGAGGCGACCGGGATGTGCGCGGCCAGGAAGTCCTCCACCAGCGGGTCGTCGCCGCACCGGCAACAGCGGCCTGGGCTTCGTCGAACTCCCGGTGGTCCACCCCGACGACATCCCGCGCTTCGCCGCGCTGGGCGTGTCCGCCAACCTCCAGCCCCTGCGGGCCGCCCAATGAGGCTCGGATGGACGGGCTGACCATCCCGTTCCCGGGCGACGAACGGGCCGCGTGGCAATACCCCTTCGACGACCTCCTCCGCTCCGACCCGATGTGGGGCATCCGCACGGCGGTCAACCGAGTGCTGCCGGCCTTCACCGAGCCGTCCGACAGATCCTTCCTGCCCGAACAGCGCAGCGACCTGACGGCGGCCCTGGCGGCCCTGGCGGCCCACACGGTCGGCACGGCGTACGTGAACCACCCGCGACCTCGACACCGGCACGATCGAGCCCGGCAAACTCGCCGACCCGGTGGCTCTCGACCGCGACCCGTACGCGGACCCGCCAACCGAAATCGCCGAGACACGGGTAGTGGCCACATCCGTGGAGGGCAAGGCGGTGTATACGGGAGGGGGACTGTAGGGGGGCGGGGCTGCCGACTACATGCCGCACGCGCCGGTCGATCAGCCGGACAGAGGGACCAGCCGTTTGCTTCGGTCGTCGGCGCGACGCCGCTCGGCAGCGTGCTCGCCCGGTGGCCGGTCGACCCGTCGCCTACTTCGACCATCGGCGTTCGACCCCGATCGCTTTCCCGCCCTCCGCCCTGCCCCCCGCCCACCGCACAGGCGGAGGCTCACCATGCTGCTCGCCTCCGACGACAGTCCGGGCTTGCCGCCTCGGCACGCAACCCTCCCTCGGCAGCGCACGATGGCGGCCACACTCGGCCCGCTCGACCTGACCCACCCTCAATTCGTACCGCCGGCAAGCCTGTGGCGGCTGGACGGCCGAGACGTACGCCCCAAGCAACTCACCCTCGCCAACCACGCGGGCATGGACGCCAAGCCCGCCCCCAGGGTCCTCTGTCGCCTGGAAGCCAAGTCCCTCCTGGTCTCCGGGCCACCGACCCGACCGACACCCGCGCCAAGCTGCTGCAGAGCACCGACACCGGCGCCCGCCTGGTCGCCGAAGCCTTCGAGACGGTGGAAGCCGTCGACGCCACCTTTTTCGCCACCACCCTGAACCACCCGGCCCTCATGGCAGCCCTACGCCACCTGTCAGCCAGGAGCGACGCGTACCCCGCCTGCCGTGGTTCGAGCCGTCGGTCGTCACCGACCGGCAGTCGATCCGTCGGTCCGTCGGCCCGCGGCCGGGTCGTGGCCGGTCGACCACCCCCGCTGGTCAAGAGCCGACGCGATCCGCGATACTGCCGTACGCACAAGCCCCCCGGTCGATCCGCTGATCGGCATGCACTCGATCACGGCTCACGACTCACGGAACGGCGTGGACGCACATTTCCCGGCCCGCTGTCCGAGTTCCTGTCGCGGATATCGCATATCGAACAGGCAACACCAGGCCGTCGGATCATCTGGTCGTCAGTTCACTCGATATCCGCCGCAAGCCGAGCGAGATCGTCCGCGACCAGGTCGTGTAGGGGCATCACGGCCACCACGACCGCGCACTCCCGCCGCCCACTCGGAGATTCCAGAATGCGGAAACTGACACACGGCGAATTCCTGGCGATGCGGAGGTTCGACGCGCTCGACGGTCTGCGCGCCTTTGCCGCCGTGATTGTGATCTTCTTCCACTTCGGCGGTCGGAAGGTCGAATTCCTGTCCGGCTGGATCGGCGTTCACGCATTCTTCATCATCTCCGGCTTCCTCATCACCACGCTGATGCTGCGCGAGCGGGACCGAACCGGACGGGTGTCCCTCCGGAACTTCTACATCCGCCGAATCTTCCGCATCATGCCCCTCTACTACGTGGTGCTGGCGGTAGTCGTCGTGGGAGCCTACAAAACCGGCCGTTCGTGGACCCTGCTGAAAGAGCACCTCCCGAACTACCTGGGCTTCATGAACGAGTACCACCTCCCGGCCGGGGACGTGCCGTACCTCTATTCCTGGACGATCGGAATCGAGCAGAAGTTCTACCTGGTATGGCCGCTCGCGCTCATCCTGGTGAGCTTCGTCTCCAGCCGCCTCCGGATTCCCCTCACCATCATTGCGATAGCTCTGGTCCTGGTCCCCTACACGGACACCTGGCGCGGAATGGGCATCCACTACGCGGTCCTGCTCACCGGTGCCCTGCTCGCCATCATCCTGCACCAGCCGCGCGGATTTGCCCTGTTCAGCCCGCTCACCCATCCGGTGGTCGGCGCAATCGTCGGCGCGGGCTTCGTGACTCTGCACCTGAACCTCAAAAACCTCGTCGAATACTTCGACGACGAACGCCCGGTAGTCTTCCTCTACGGCGTCGCAGTGGCCCTTTTCCTGCCCACCCTGCTGGCTCCGGGCATCGGCAAATGGACTCTGTCCCTTCGCCCCTTGGTATTTGTCGGCGAACGTTCCTACGGCCTGTACCTGATCCAGGGCCCCGCCGAGGTCGCCGTGGTCGCCATGGCCCCCCACCTCCGCCCCGGTACGGTCCTGTTCGCCATCGCCGTAACCGTGATCGCGCTCTTCGCCGCCGACGCCCTCCACCACCGCCTCGAAAAGCCCATGGTCGAAGTGGGCCGCCGCCTCATCAAAACCCTCGACGCCCGCAAGCCCACCCCCACCGACCAGCCCCCGAACATCCCCCACCCCGCCCCCCAGAAACCCGAACCCCAAATCCCCGCCCACCAACCCGGCTGACCCCAAAACCCCCGCGGGCACGCAACGGCAACGCCCATTCCGGAAAGCCCGGTTCCCCAGCGAGGATGATTCGGCACGTAGGCGCTCGCGCCATCGAACGGCCAAGGGAACCGAGGCGCCGGTGACCATCCCGGCCTTGACCGACGACAAGGCGATCCGAGACCTCACGCGCATCACCCGAGGAGGCAACACCCCAGCCGGGCCCACCAGTTCGCCAAGCCGCGCCATTGCCCCAACCCGTGCGCCTGGCCCGGTACCCACCTCCACGTCGACGTGCCCACCGACGAAGCCCTGCGAGCATCCTCCTCACACGACACGGCGGCCGACCACGCCTCGGTGCCCCGCACCGCCCCGCCTGCACGAACACCCACCGCCACCACCCAACCAGCGCGACCCTCACCGGTGACCGGGCGCGCCCGACATGCATCACCATCCACCCCCACGCGTTCCCCACGCTGGCTCGGCCCGACCCACCACCTGCCCTCGGGAAGACGCCCCTGCCGCTCCGCCGCCAGACACCACACCAAGGACCCCGCGCTCGCCCGAAGCACGTACGACCACCACACGGCCGAACCACGGAACGCTCACGCGAACACACTCTGAGCCCGCTTAACGCCCTTGCCACAGCAGGCACCCCGGACGAGCGCCGAACCTCTAGACGACACCACTCACACCACCCTCGCCCGCACGCACACGCCCGGCCCCAAGACGAAGCAGACCGACCTCCCCACCCACTTCACCTGGACCCGACAGGTCGCCCCCCGACCAATCCGCACCCGGGTGCTCGACAGCAACTCACCTGCACCGGACCGGCGGAGGCGGCCCGCAAGCGGGCAACCCGGTGGCAACCCTGATGAGCCACTACGTGAAGTGCCTCGACGCGCAACATGAGATCAACCGCAACAAGAAGGCCTTGGACTCCCGAGGCCTTCGCGGCTCTCCAAGCCCTGACCTGCGGAAACACATCGAACGCTCGTCCACAAATAGTCCACGGCGCCCGTGACAGGGCTGCACATCGCGACCTACGGCCGCACATGGCCTAGACCCCACAAACAGCAATGGCCCCTGGTGAGGGGCCATATCTGCTGGTCAAACGGTGTGCCCCTGGCAGGATTCGAACCTGCGCACACGGCTCCGGAGGCCGAACGGTCTAAGTGGACCGTAGCGACGCGCTGACCTGCGCGTCAACCCAACGGCCGAAAGCCGATGGGGGCTGAGGCCGTGTGCGTAGCACGGCCTAGGCAAGCTTCGCGGTAACTCACAGTCATGAACAGTGCTTAGGGCATCCGGCTCCAAGCGGACGCCGTCAAGACGCCCTACGGCATTTAGGCAGCTCTGCCGGTCGGGGGCGTAGCGCTGGTGTCTCGGAAGTCCGTTGACGGAGCGTCAGGAGGCGTGCGACGGTGCAAGCAGTCGCGCGCGATGCGCGGTCAGTCCAACTCGGAGTTGGACGGTCCCAGGACGAACCGGGGCCGGTCGTCGGATGAGAGTCCGAGGCCGGCCCTTTTGTGTTCCGGGGCCGACCTGGTGTGTGAATGATCAGAGGAGCAGCACAACGGCGACAACGATGTCTGAGTACGCGTGGCGGTCCGCCGTACTGAAGTCGGACCTTCCCGATCACCTGAAGCTGACGGGGGTCACCATGGCTCTGTGGGGGGATTACCGGACCGGTACCGAGGTTCGGCCGGCGATGGCCTCGGTGGCGGCCTGTAGGCGCCAATCGCGGGGCAACGTGACCCAGCACGTTGGCAGGCTCGTTGCGGCCGGATGGCTGCGCGATACGGGCCGGAAGCACCGGCGCGTGAAGGTCTATGAGTTGACCATTCCAGGGGCGCGAAGTGTGCCCCTGGAGGAACACAATATAAGTAAAGATCAGTTCGCTCGGACCCCCTCCGACGGGGGTCCGGATATCAGCGGAACGACCCTCGACACAGGGTCGTTCAATAGGCGACGGGTCACCAAGCCCCGTCGCCTTGATCGTCTGCTTGCAAGGATGTCCGAAGGGAAAAGCCCTTCGGACATTTCCAAGGATGTATTCGAGCAGTACGGCGGATCTCATCCGCCGTTTGATGGGGCGTGGCCGGACGCCCCGCGCCCCGATGGCACACCCGCGCCTTTCTAGGCGCCTGTAACGCATTCGTAGGAAGTCTCGGGTAATCCCATGAATGGGCTTACCCGAGACCGTTGAATCGAAGTGTGCGCCCGCGTTGGCTCGGCGCACGGGTGGGCGCTGGAGAGCGGAGGACGACCAGCGCCTTACGTCTCACTCGTGAGCTGCTTCGCCCTGGGGGCTCACGCGCGGCGGGGTGTCGCGGTCGCTACTCGACCGAGGTAGTTGCCAGTCAGCAAGTAGCTGACTGTCACCTTGATGGCCATCACGCATAGCGACACCGGCGCGGCTGAAGTGGCGTCACGCCGAGTACCGAACGTGACGGAATCACGGAATGCAACATCTGATGAAATCGAACATTCAACACTCATTGTCTATATGTGACCTAGCTCGCATCAACCCTCTTTGGGTCAAATGCGGGCAAGTACGGTCGTAAAGTCTGAAACCTGAAGGGTGGTGACCCCCTTCGGTCTTCGGACTTTCATGTGCGCGAAATGTCCGAATTTTTGTGATTGGTCACTTTGCCCTTCATGTCCGTTTTACCCATATGTCACCAAGGGTTACAAGTCACTAAGGGTAGTCAATTACAAAGAGTGATTATTGACAGGGGGTTGACATTTCGCGTTTCGACAGAATCGCGAAATCTCCAGAAATGACTACCCAGGGTGAAGCCGTAGCGAGTCGCGCCGGTCATGCCTACCGGTCGTGCGTCCTGCGGTCAAGCCCGCAGCGGGATTCCGTTGTGACGTATCAATTGTGACCGACGCCACTCTATTTCAGCCCTGGTTTGGGGTCGGTCGGTCGCCTCTTTAACCAGTGAGGGATATCCCGTTATGCAATGCCCGCCGGGTATTCCCGGTGGGCATTTCTCGTACTGGGGAGGTTCGAATCAAGACCCGCTCATGTTCTACCTGCGCATGCCCCCTGCCCCCGCCCAGCGGCCCCGGAAGGCCGCCGCGCTACTGCGGGGAGCGATGCAAGGGGCAAGCCCGCAGAGCGCGCCTGGAGGGCGCCCGGCAGGCGCTTGACACCGAGTACCGAACGGCCCTTTCCGAGTGGCGACGCAGCCACGGAACGGCCCGCTAGGCGGGCCGGCTTCACGAGGCCACCCCGCAGCACCCATCCCACCTGTCATGAGTTGTCGAGTCACAAGGAGACCGCTATTTGACCAATGCAAAGCAGAAGGCGCAGGCCGTATTGGAGACCCGCGCCGGTGTTTTCGCCGAGTACACCCGGACGCAGGACGACACGGCCATGGGCGCCGACGACAAGCGCAAGCGCCTGGAGGCGCTCGACAGCCGGCTGACCGAGCTGACCGCCGAGGCGAACGCCCTGGTGTCGCGCGCAGAGGCCGAGGCCGAACAGCGGGCCATGGAGTCCCGCGTGGGCGCGATCCTCAACCCCAACGGTGCACGCTCGGATGAGCGGGGCGGTTGGGGCGGGACGGACTTCCGCATCCCGTCGGCCCGTGAGTACGTAGAGGCTCGGGCGCTGACCACCGATCCAGCGTCGGCCGGCCTGACGGTTCCCAAGTCGGTCTACGACAAGTTCGTGGTGTCCCTGCGCAAGCGGTCGGCCGTGCTCGCGTCCGGCGTCAACCTGATCCCCATGGACGCCGGTTCCATGGTCATCCCGGTTGTGCGCGACGACGGCGCCGCGTCCGTCGTCGCCGAGGGCGCGACCATCCCCATGACCGACATGCAACTGTCGGACGCCGGCTTCCGGGCGTACAAGGTCGCGAAGATGATCACGATCACCAGTGAGTTGCTGGAGGACTCGGCGACCGACTTCCGACAGTCGGTCTCCGACGCGCTGACACGGTCGGTCGGCGCGACCGTCGATGACCTGTTCCTGAACGGGTCCGGCGTCAAACAGCCGTTGGGGCTGCTGAACACGCCCGGTGTGTCGAAGCGGGCGCTCGGCGCTGCGGTCACCCTGGATGACGTCAGTGACGAGATGGCAGCGATCGAAGCCGAGGGCGGCGTCCCGTCAGCGATCCTGGTGGACCCGGCAACGTTCAACGTCGTCCGCAAGTTGAAGGCGTCCACCGCCGGCACCTACCACTCGTCACCGTTCGTGGCGCAGGACGGACCCCGACAGGTGTGGGGCGCGAACCTGATCCCCGCGCCACGGCTTGCCCCGGGAACCGTCATCGTCATGGACCCCACGCAGGTGTTCACCGGGCTCCGGTCGGATGTCGTCCTCGCGTTCTCCGATCAAGTCCTGTTCACGGAAGACAAGACCGTCGCGCGCGTCACGTCCCGATGGGCCGGCGTCGGCCTGTCCGACATCAAGGCCGTGCGCATCCTCACCGGGACCGCCGGAGCGCTCCAGGGCGCACAGACGCTCTCGGCCGAGGCCGCCGCGCCTGCGCCCCGCAAGACCGCCCGCTAGACCTTCCAGCGGCCCTACGTGGCCGGGAACGCAACAGAGCCCCCGCCGACGGCGGGGGCTCTCTCGCGTTTACACGCTCAACGAGGCAGGGGCCGAATAGCCGTCCGATGCCCGTGTGTCGGAAGCGCGCTGGCCTCGGATGGTGTGGACGCAACCGGCAGCGGCGGGAAGGCGCATGCGTGCTCGGCGCACGCCCACAGCGTCCAGCCGGACGCGCCACGCCCGGACTCGATCACCTGCACGGGCACAAGCCCGGTGGTGACGTCACACCGGCAGCAGTGGCGGTACGACCGCGCGGGTATCACGCGAACACCCGTGCCGTGCCCGCAAGTTGCTGCCTGCATACCTCTGCCTGTTCGTGCGGCGCGAGCAGCATGTACCGAGGAACCAACCGCCCGACGTCCTCTGAGCCGTCGTCGGCGGGTAGGTCTGTGGACCACGGAACCGGGGCCGGGGGCTTGAGGGGCGCCGGGGCGGCCGGTGGGAAGTCGAGCCACGCGCCTTTCGGGCGGCTCTGCGGCTTGGGCTGTACGGGCCGCGCGGGGCGTGGGCGGATGGTCCGGTTACCTTGCCGGGCGTGCTTTCCGGCCGACTTCGGCGGGGTGAGCAGTCGGCGCAGCCATCCGAAAATGGCAGCGATAAAGTGGGTCACGTCGTCAGCTCCTTGCAAGGGGTCAGCTGATGGCTGCCTCGGGGACCGTGAGCGCGGTCGCCGGGGCTTTCTTCATTTGGTCGTCACGGTTTCGTCGTGAGCGGTGCTACTGGAGCCGGTAGGCGGCCCAAGCGCGTGCTGTGTCGGCGAGCGATCGAGCATGCGCACGTGCCTTCGGCGAACGGGCGATGTACTCCCACATGCCGGACAGCTTCACGGCGAACGCGTCGATCACCGGATCGGGCGCCTTCGCGAACGCGGGCACGTGCATGGCCCACGCTTCGGCCGCTTCGGGTGTGTGGCCGGCGTGCATGAGTCGGACGACCACGTAAGCGGAGTCGATCCACGCGGCGCCGCGTGCCGACCATGCCCAGTCAATCACGCGTACCCGACCGTCTTGGGTGAGCAGGTTGGCGGGGTGAAGGTCGGAGTGAACGAGGGTGTCCCCGTCAAGGAACGCGCCCCGTTCGAGTGTCGCGAGTCGCCCGATGCTCGTACGTGCCCACGGGTCAAGGTCGTTCGGCAACTTCGCGTAGACGGCAGCCCAACCGGGAGCGCTTCCCCACCTGTCGGCGATCGAGTGCAGCGCGGCGGACGGACACGGCGTCAACGCTTCGGCCATTGTCACAACCAGGTCGCCAACCATGTCCAGGTCGCCGGACGTCGGCGACAGCGACGGGTGCCGGCCGGGTACGTACTCGAACCCCAGCATGTGCCACCCGTCGCGCACGATGCTCCACAGCAACCGGGGCGCGAGCAACGCGGGCAGGAACGGCGCTACGGCGGCTTCGTTGCGGTGCGTCCACGCGTACGGCCGATCCGCCCGGACCCCCTTGCAAAACACCCGCCCGACGCGTGTTTCGAGGGTCGCCGAGAACTCCGAGGACCTGCCGAACTCGGGCGCGTGCATCGACCGGATGGGTCCGGTGTGCTGTTCGATCGTGTCCCGAACCGATGCGGGTAGCTCGGTCCATGCGTGGCGACGGGGCATCGTATGGCGCTCTCTCGTGAGGGTGGTCGGTGGCGGGGCGCCCCCGGGCGAGCGATCCGGCTCGGGGGCGCCCCTGCTCTGTCCGGGGTCACGGACTGTCGGAGCATCCCGCGTGGCACTGGGTGCAGTCGGCGGCGGCGACCGTCCACAGTTCGGCATCGACCGGGTGGCCGGCCGCCTTGATCCGCTCTGCGGTACGGGAGACCTCGGCCCGTGCGTCTGCCATGGTGCGTGGCGCCGGGTCGGGTACGTGGTGGACGAAGCGGCCGATCCGCTCGCAGTACTCGGCGTAGTCGATCGTGTGGAGCACCCACGCGTGCCAACCGACGTCAACCAGTGCGGACGGAGTCATGCGCGCTTCCGGGTTCGCCGCGCCGACCGCGAGGAAAACGGCCGTACCCGTCACGATCCGGTCGGCGAGTTCGGCGCCGATCTCGGGACGGTCCGCACGGATGCGGGTGATGAGCCTTGCGCGTACCGCGTCGGGGACAGGAACCCCCGTCGTGGCGGTCGGTGTGATCGTGCTTGTCATGCTCGTTCCACCTCTCGCTAGGCGTGCTGTGTCGGTGCCTTGCAGACCCCGCCCGACGTTCCCCAGAACCACCGGGCGGGGCGAATGCGGGGGGTCAGCGCGGTGGCTTGACCCGGTACAACTCGGAGCCCTTCAGCAGGTATGGCATGCCGTCCCCGCCGGCTTGCACCATGACCACTTGGTCGTTGTCGAGTCCGGGAGAGTCCTCGGCCCGCTCGACCCGTCCGGCGGGGTAGTCGTCGTGACCTCGGCCGGGCAGCGGGGCGACCCAATCACCAACGGCGTACCGCTCGACAACCGGCCGGGGCTCCTCACGCGGGGGCAACTCGCGCGCCACGACAACCGGCGCCGCTACTCCGTCAGAATCGACAACGAAGCCCGCTGCCCGACTCACGGCGTCAACCGGGGCAGTGAGGTTCCGACGATTCGGCGGTATCGCTCACGCGCCTTGCGGATGATCTGCGCCCGCTGCTCACGCTCAACCGAGTTCAGTGGCAGCGTCCGCCCATCGCTGCGCTCGTTGTGGCGCGAACGTTCGTACGCGTTTTGCTCCATGCCAGACTCCGCCCTCATCGCATCGAGTGAGCTAGTCCACTGTATCTGTGAACTAGGTTGCTCTCTACGGTTCGGATGGAATTCACCTAGGCTGGAGAGTGAACTAGTTTGCCTGCCAAGCTTTGGAGCGACGTGGTGCCCGACAGCAGCAACCGCACATTTGCTCGAATTGCAGATCACTACCGATCCAAGATCCTCAGCGGCGAATTGCCGGGCGGTGATCGGCTTCCGAGTAACAAGGAACTTGCGAACACGTGGGGAGTGGCTACGGCGACGGTCGGACGCGCACTCCAGCAACTTCAGGTAGAGGGGTACATCCGGACGTCTCCGCGTGGCACGTTCGTGGCGGACGACCCGAAGACGGCAGCAACCGCCCGGGATCGGCTCGGGCGCGTGATACGGCTGCGTACTCACCTCATGGACGGCGAGACCATCACCGTGACGTCGGCGGCATTGGTCGTGCCACCGCTCTACGTTGCCGAGATCTTCGACCTTGACCACGGCGATCAGGTCGTACGGCGGGAGTTCACGGCCGGTCGCGGACAGACCAAGACACTATTCGGTGTCAACTGGTATCCCGCGCCGTTTGCCGTACTGGTGCCCGCGCTGCTCAGCACGTCCAGGAGCAAGGCGGACGACATCACGGCCAAGGTCCTTGAGGCTACGAAGCGTCATGTCACGGATGCGCGCGATGACATGCACGCCCGTCCGGCGGACGCCCGGGAAGCCAGCCACCTTGGGCTGCCGATCGGTGCTCCGATCCTCGCCGGGGCACACCGGTGGGCGGATGATGACGGGATAATCGAGTACGGCGAGTGGTGCCTTCCTCCCAGGTTCACACTCGGCTACGCGTACAACCCGCAACCGTAACGGGGAGCCCGGGAGGGCGTGTCCCTCCCAGGCTTCTGGCGAACTTCCTTGGCGTTCCGGGAAGTTCAAAATCCGTCAAAGCCCCCGATCGACCAGCGGTCGGGGGCTTTGCTATGCCTCGGAATCGGTGGGGTCAGTACCGGTCGCCGAGACCCTGTACGGCGGTCACTGCCCGGCTGGAGGCCATGTCCGCCGCGTACCGACGCAGCATGCTGCGGTCGGTCCATCCGCCGGCTTCCATGACGTCCTCCTCAGACACGTCCGACGCCAACAGGTCATCAGCCCAGGTGTGCCGGAACATGTGCGGCGCGACTGCGCCGTAACCGGCCTGTTCGGCCCGCCGGTTGAGCATGCGATACAACCCGCTGTACTTCAGGTGACCGCGTCCACGCGTACCCAGCCACAACCACTCGGAACGAGACAGCTTGTGCGTCTCGCGTGCCCGGAGGTAGCGGCGCAGCGCGATCACGGTCTTGGGCTGCAAGGGGACCAGGCGCCCCTTTGCGGCGCCCCGGCCGCTCTTGAGCGGCACGATCTGTGCAACGCCCTGGTCGAGAAGCACGGTCGAGACCTGGAGCATGAGCAGCTCTGTTGCGCGTACACCGTCGGTCAGTACGCGGATGATCGCGTGATCCCGGACGGTCTCGAAGTCGCGCACGCGCGGACTGCTGTTGCCCGTGGCCTTGAGCATGTCCCCGACGAAGTCCCGGGACAGCGTCTGTGGGCGCCCCGCCTTCGGTGCCGAGTACCGGACCAACCCCTTGCCCGTGTAGGGGTGTTCGTGGTCGTACTCCTCCTGAAGCCATGTGAACAGGTGTCGTAGGTTGCGTTGCTTCGTGTTCGTGGCACCCGTGTACGTGTCGCCGGTCGCCTGGTCGTGTTCGCGGTGGTACCAGCGGAAGAAGCGGTTCAGGGTGTCCGTGTCGCACGCGGTGAAGTCGCCTGTGACCTTCTTTTCGGTCATCCACTTGTCGAGCGCGATCACCGCGTCTCGGTACGCGCCGATCGTGCGCGGTGCGTACGGCCGGCCGTAGCGGTTGTTGATGGTGCGCAAGTGGCTGGTGTACTCGGCCAACTGTCGGGCGCGAGCGTCGGCGCTCGACCCCTTCACCGGCCCCCGCGCCTTCAGCGCGTGCGTCTGGTCGCCCATGGCGGCGATTCGGAACGGGCTCTTGCGCCCGGTTGTCACAGTGGCGGTCATGCGCCGGTCCCCATCGTCAGGGGTGTCAGACAGGCGCTCCTACGCAACAAAAAAGCCGCAAGGCGTCTGGTCTAACACCGTCAAATACGGTGGACCGTTCAGCTTTGCGGCCTGTTTCCGCTGGTCACAGCGGTTGAGGTGCCCCTGGCAGGATTCGAACCTGCGCACACGGCTCCGGAGGCCGTTGCTCTATCCCCTGAGCTACAGGGGCTCGGGTGACGTGAACATTACCAGTTCTTCGGGGGCGGTTGCGAAGGGGTTGGGGGTGGGGGTGGGTGGGGTGGGGACGAGATGTGCGGATCGGGCCCCCTCGTGGGGGTGGGGGGCCTAACCTCACTGGCGTGGGCGGGATTGGTGGTGAGGCGGCGCGGGTCCTTGTCGTGGATGACGACGAGGTGATTCGGCGGCTGATCGCGGTCAATCTGCGGCTGGAGGGGTTCGTGGTGAGCACCGCCCGCGATGGGGAGGAGTGTCTGCGGCTCGTGCACGAGGTGCGGCCGGATCTGGTGACGCTCGACGTGGTCATGCCGCATCTGGACGGGATCGGGACGGCTGCGCGGTTGCGGGCGGATCCGCGGACCAAGGGGCTGAAGATCTTGATGATCAGTGCCTGTGCGCAGGACGAGGATTTCTCGCGGGCCCGGGCGGTGGGGGTCGACGGGTATCTGACCAAGCCGTTTCATCCCGAGCAGTTGATTCGGCTCGTGCGGGCGCTGTCGCCGGAGCCGGGGACCGGACTGTCACCCGAATGACCTACCCCGCCCGCCGGGCGGGTCGGTCGGCGGGTCGCCTACCCTTGTGCGCGTGACCCCCGCAGAGCTTTCGCAGTCAGTGTTGTCCGCGGTTCGTGCCGCCGTCGAGGCGGGCGAGCTCGCCGTTGCCGTGCCCGAGAGCACGACGGTGGAGCGACCGAAGAACCGCGAGCACGGCGACTACGCGACGAACATCGCGCTGCAGCTCGCGAAGCCGGCGAAGCGGGCGCCGCGGGAGATCGCCGAGCTGTTGGCCGCGCGCATCGCGCGGGTGCCCGGCATCACGAAGGTCGACGTGGCCGGTCCCGGCTTCCTCAACATCACGGTCGACACCGCCGCCCAGGGCGAGCTGGCCCGCGCCATCGTCGACGCCGGCGCCGACTACGGCAGCAACAACGCGTTCGACGGGCTGAAGATCAACCTTGAGTTCGTGTCCGCCAACCCGACCGGGCCGATCCACATCGGCGGGGTGCGCTGGGCCGCCGTCGGCGACTCGCTCGGGCGGATCCTGCGCGCGTCCGGCGCCGACGTCACGACCGAGTACTACATCAACGACGCCGGCGTACAGATCGACAAGTTCGGCAAGTCGCTGATGGCGGCGGCGAACAAGCGGCCCGTGCCCGAGGACGGCTACGTCGGCGCGTACATCAACGACATCGCCGCCGACATCCTCGCCGAGCACCCCGACGTGCTCGGCATGGACGAGGCCCTTCAGGAGAAGATCTTCCGGGCCACCGGACTGCGGCTGATGGTCGCCGAGATCCAGCGCTCGATGGAGAACTTCGGCGCGCACTTCGACGTCTGGTTCTCCGAGACCACGCTGCACGCCTCCGGCGCGGTGGAGAAGGCGATCGAGCGGCTGCGCGAGCAGGGCCACGTCTACGACGACAACGGCGCGATCTGGCTGCGCACCACGGACTACGGGGACGACAAGGACCGTGTCCTGATCAAGTCCGACGGTGAGAAGACCTACTTCGCCTCCGACGCCGCGTACTACCTGAACAAGCGCGACCGGGGCAACGAGGTCGCCGTGTACATGCTCGGCGCCGACCACCACGGCTACGTCGGGCGGCTCAAGGCGATCGTGGCCTGCGCGGGCGACGACCCCGAGCACAACATCGAGGTCATCGTCGGCCAGTTCGTGAAGATGATGCGCGCCGGCGAAGAGGTCCGGATGTCCAAGCGCGCGGGCAACATCATCACCATCGACGACGTCGTGGAGTGGATCGGCGTCGACGCCGCGCGCTACTCGCTGGCCCGCTCGTCCACCGACTCCACCATCACCCTCGACATCGACATCCTCACGTCGCACAAGAACGAGAACCCGGTGTTCTACGTTCAGTACGCGCACGCGCGGATGTCCTCCGTCGAGCGCAAGGCGGCCGAACGCGGCATCGTCAAGGGCGAGTTCAAGCCGGAACTGCTCTCCACCGAGTGGGAGTCCGACCTGCTGGGCATGCTCGGCGAGTTCCCGCGCGTGGTCGCCAAGGCCGCCGAGATGCGCGAGCCGCACCACGTCGCGCGCTACCTCGAACAGTTGGCCGGCACGTACCACCGCTTCTACGACCACTGTCAGATCCTGCCGAAGGGCGAGGAAGCGGTCACCGACCTGACGTACGCCCGAATGTGGCTGGCCGAAGCCGCGAAAACCGTGGTGGCCAACGGCCTCGCCCTCCTGGGGGTGTCCGCCCCCGAGCGCATGTGACGGATCGTCACAACGCAACAGGCGACAGGTCGAAGGCCGGGCGGAAGTACTTGCCCGGCCTTCGGTCGTACCCGCCCCGACGCACAGACGGACACCACCGCCGGATACGGCCGGCCGGCACCGACCGACATCCACCGCCGGACCCGCCCGACGGACACCCCCGACACCCACCGACGCCCTGACCCCAAGGGGAGCACCACGACATGAGCCGCTCCGCCCACCCCGCCGGTCCCCGCCACGCGGACGTCCTGCCCGACGGCGCACCGCCCGTCGCGCCGGAGGACCTGGCCCTGCTCGACCCGAAGATCTGGCCCACCACCGCCGCCCGCGGGGCCGACGGCGTGGTCACCGTCGCCGGCCTGGACGTCCGCGACCTGGCCCGCGAGTTCGGCACCCCCGCCTACATCCTGGACGAGGCCGACTTCCGGGCCCGCTGCCGGGACTGGCGCGAGGCGTTCGAGGGCGCCGACGTGTTCTACGCCGGCAAGGCCTTCCTCTGCCGCGCGCTCGTGCGCTGGATCGCCGAGGAGGGCCTGAACCTGGACGTGTGCACCGCCGGCGAACTCGCCATCGCGCTGTCCGCCGGCATGGACCCGGCCCGGATCGCCTTCCACGGCAACAACAAGTCCACCGACGAACTCGACCGCGCCCTCGACGCCGGCGTCGGCCGGATCGTGGTCGACTCCTTCGAGGAGATCAGCCGGCTCGCCTTCCTGGCCGACCGGCGCGGTGTCCGGCAAAAGGTGCTGGTCCGGATCACCGTCGGGGTCGAGGCGCACACCCACGAGTTCATCGCCACCGCGCACGAGGACCAGAAGTTCGGCTTCTCGCTCGCCGACGGGCAGGCCGCCGAGGCGGTGCGCCGGATCCGCAAGCTCGACGCGCTCGAACTGATCGGCCTGCACTCGCACATCGGCTCGCAGATCTTCGACACGGCCGGCTTCGAGGTCGCCGCGCGCCGCGTGGTCGGCCTGCTGGTCGCGGTCCGCGACGAGCACGGGGTGGAGCTGCCCGAGATCGACCTCGGCGGCGGCCTCGGCATCGCCTACACCTCCGCCGACGACCCGCAGCAGCCCGCCACGATCGCCGCCTCGCTCCTGGACATCGTGCGCCGCGAGTGCGCGGCGGCCGGCCTGGCCGCGCCCCGGCTGTCCGTCGAACCCGGCCGGGCGATCGCCGGACCGGGCACGTTCACCCTGTACGAGGTGGGCACCATCAAGCCCCTGGAGGGCCTGCGCACCTACGTCAGCGTCGACGGCGGGATGTCGGACAACATCCGCACCGCGCTCTACGACGCCGAGTACACCGTGACGCTCGTCTCCCGGACCAGCGACGCCGCGCCGATGCTCTCGCGCGTGGTGGGCCGGCACTGCGAGTCCGGCGACATCGTCGTGCGCGACGCGTACCTGCCCGCCGACCTGGCCCCCGGCGACCTGATCGCGGTGCCGGCCACCGGCGCCTACTGCCGCTCGATGGCGAGCAACTACAACCACGTGACCCGCCCCCCGGTGATCGCGGTACACGACGGCGAGGCGCGCGTGATCGTGCGCCGCGAGACCGAAGCGGACCTGCTGGCCCTCGACGTCGGCTGAGCGGGACACCTCGTCGGGGGCCGCCAGCCGGCGGCCCCCGCGCACGGGAGAAAATCGACGGGAGAAAATCCCGTCGGCACCGAGTCGAGCCGCAAGAATTCCCGTCTCGGATCCTGGACCACAGCCGGTTCCGGCCCGGATCCGAGCGACACTTGTCGGCACTGCCCGTCGCCGGAAACCCGCCGGGACGGCAGACTCGGACAACCTTTGTCTTCGAGAAGTGAGGTCGGATGATGCGTACGCAGCCGCTGAAGGTGGCGCTGCTCGGTTGTGGTGTGGTCGGCTCCGAAGTGGCCCGCATCATGACGACGCACGCGACCGACCTCGCCGCCCGGATCGGGGCCCCCGTCGAACTCGCCGGCGTGGCCGTACGCCGGGGCGGGCGCGAGCGCGCGGGCATCGACCCCGCGCTGATCACCACCGACGCCGTCGAACTCGTCAAACGCGACGACATCGACGTGGTGGTCGAGGTGATCGGCGGCATCGAGCCCGCCCGCGGACTGATCCTGTCCGCGATGGAGCACGGCGCCTCCGTGGTCTCCGCCAACAAGGCCCTGCTCGCCGAGGACGGCTCGACGCTGCACGCCTCCGCCGCGAAACACGGCGTGGACCTCTACTACGAGGCCGCCGTCGCCGGCGCCATCCCGCTCCTGCGTCCGCTGCGCGAGTCGCTGGCCGGCGACAAGGTCGAGCGGGTGCTCGGCATCGTCAACGGCACCACCAACTTCATCCTGGACCGGATGGACACCACCGGCGCCGGCTTCGCCGAGGCGCTGGACGAGGCCACCGCGCTCGGCTACGCCGAGGCCGACCCCACGGCCGACATCGAGGGCTTCGACGCCGCCGCCAAGGCCGCGATCCTGGCCGGCCTGGCGTTCCACACCCGGGTGACCGCGGCCGATGTGTACCGCGAGGGCATCACCGAGGTCAGCGCCGCCGACGTGGCCTCGGCCAAGGCGATGGACTGCGTGGTGAAACTGCTCGCGATCTGCGAGCGCGGCGCCGACGGGCAGAGCGTGAGTGCCCGCGTACACCCCGCGATGATTCCGCGCTCGCACCCGCTCGCGTCGGTGCGCGAGGCGTACAACGCGGTCTTCGTCGAGTCGGAGGCGGCCGGGCAGTTGATGTTCTACGGCCCCGGCGCCGGTGGCGCGCCGACCGCCAGCGCGGTCCTGGGCGACCTGGTCGCGGTCTGCCGCAACAAGCTCTCCGGCGCCACCGGGCCCGGCGAATCCGCGTACGCGGCGCTCACCCCGCAGCCGGTGGGCATCGCCCGCACCCGCTACCACCTGAGCCTGGACGTGGCCGACCGCGCCGGTGTCCTGGCCCAGGTCGCCGCGGTCTTCGCCCAGCACGATGTGTCCATCGACACGGTGCGTCAACAGGGCCGGGACGGGGATGCCACACTCGTGATCGTCACCCATACCGCCACCGACGCCGCGCTCGCGGCGACCGTCGCCGATCTGCGCGGTATGGACATCGTCCGTGACATCGCAGGCATCATGCGGGTCGAAGGGGAGTAGAGGACCGTGAGCGCGCTCAAGGAAGGCGTCCGCACCACACAGTGGCGCGGGGTCATCAAGGAATACCGCGACCGACTGCCGGTCTCGGCGAGCACACCGGTGGTCACCCTGCGTGAGGGTGGCACGCCGCTGGTCCCGGCCCAGGTGCTCTCCGAGCGCACCGGATGTGATGTTCACCTCAAGGTCGAGGGGGCCAATCCGACCGGGTCCTTCAAGGACCGCGGGATGACGATGGCCATCTCCAAGGCCAAGGAGGCGGGGGCCCAGGCGGTCATCTGCGCCTCCACCGGCAACACCTCGGCCTCCGCCGCGGCCTACGCGGTGCGCGCCGGCATGGTGTGCGCCGTACTCGTTCCGCAGGGCAAGATCGCGCTCGGCAAGATGGGCCAGGCCCTCGTGCACGGCGCGCGCATCCTGCAGGTCGACGGCAACTTCGACGACTGCCTGACCCTGGCCCGCGATCTGGCCGAAAAGTATCCGGTCGCGCTGGTGAACTCGGTCAACCCGGTGCGCATCGAGGGCCAGAAGACCGCCGCCTTCGAGATCGTGGACATGCTCGGCGACGCGCCCGACATCCACGTGCTGCCGGTCGGCAACGCGGGCAACATCACCGCGTACTGGAAGGGCTACGGCGAGTACGCCGCCGACGGCCTCGCGGCCCGCCGCCCGCGCATGTGGGGCTACCAGGCGGCCGGTTCGGCGCCGCTGGTCAACGGCGCGCCGGTGCTTTCGCCGCAGACGATCGCCACCGCGATCCGGATCGGCAACCCCGCCTCGTGGGACCTCGCGATCGCCGCGCGGGACGAATCCGGCGGCCACATCGAGTCGGTGACCGACCGTCAGATCCTGTCGGCCTACCGCCTCCTGGCCGCGCAGGAGGGCGTCTTCGTGGAGCCCGCGTCCGCCGCGAGTGTGGCCGGATTGCTCCAGGCGGCCGAACAGGGCCGGGTCGACCCGGGTCAGCGGATCGTCTGCACGGTCACCGGCAACGGCCTCAAGGACCCCGACTGGGCCGTCGCCGGCGCGCCCAAGCCGATCGTCGTCCCGATCGACGCCGCCGCCGCGGCCGCGCAACTCGGCCTGGGCTGACCGCACACCGCACACGCACACCGCACTCGGCGTCGACCACGACGCGTCGGCCACCCGCGAAAGCGGGTGGCCGACGCGCACGCGCCACGACGACACGCGCGACAACCACCGCCTTCGGCACCGATACGTGTAACGCCCACATGGGCCGAGTCGCACCCCCGCGAAGCCGATACCCGCGCGGCCGACACTCCCGAAGTCGAATTCCCTCCGAAGCCGCACACCCGCGAATATCCGCCGGGAATGCCGCCCGCCAAGCGAGCGACTCGGAAAAAGTCGCCAGTCGAGCGACCGAGTGGGACACGCCCGGCGCGAGCCCCACCACGGCCCCTTCGAGCCGCTCGGCGGGCGTACCCGATTCGGCCACCCACCCGCGTGCTCCGGCGGCACATCCGCCCGAAGTGCCTGGTCGGCGTCCCGGCCCGACGCGCGCGACGGCCGTCCGGCGCGGCCATTCGGGCGCACCGCCGGCAGAAACACCCGATCGGCGCACGATCGGCGACAAGATCGAATCAGGTCGGTCCATGATCGACCGCCGACCGCCACCGATCCTTTTCGATCCCATTTCCGGTACCAATCCCACGACGCGGTGGTTACGGTGTCCCGCGAGGGAACGCACCTTCGGTAGGCTGATCACCGGACGCGACCTTCCACTCGTTCCGCGGCGCATGCCGCCCGAGTCTCGCGTCTGTTCCTGCCGTTCCGCAGCACCCGCGATTTCCCGAACGCGCCACCGGTTCGGACCGTCCCGCGAAGGTGCCCGGAACTCCACGAGGAGGAGTGTCCACGCGTATGGCCGGCCCCGCATTCCGTGCCGCCCCCGTCCGGGTTCGCGTCCCGGCCACGAGCGCCAACCTGGGTCCCGGGTTCGACGCGTTCGGACTCGCGCTCGGACTGTACGACGACGTCGCGATCCGGGTCGCGGACGAGGGCTTGTCGATCGACATCGCAGGTGAGGGCGCCGACGACCTGTCCCGCGACGAGAACCACCTGGTCGTTCGCGCGGCCCACGCCGCGTTCGAGGCGATGGGCGGCCGCCCGCCCGGCCTGGACGTCGTCTGCGCCAACCGCATCCCGCACGGCCGCGGCCTGGGTTCGTCGGCCGCCGCCATCTGCGCCGGGGTGATCGCCGCCCGGGCGCTGACCATAGGCGGCGCCGAACGGCTCGACGACGAGGCCGCGCTCGCCCTGGCCACCGAACTCGAAGGACACCCCGACAACGTCGCGGCGTGTCTGCTCGGCGGCTTCACCATCGCGTGGACCGACGAGGACGGCCCCCGGGCGGTGCGATCGAGCCCCGACCGGGGTATATCTCCCGTCGTGTTCGTACCTTCCACCCCGCTGTCCACCGAGGTCGCGCGCGGTCTGCTGCCGGCCAAGGTGACCCATCGCGACGCCTCGGCCAACGCGGGGCGCGCCGCGCTGCTGGTCACCGCGCTCACCTCGCGGCCCGATCTGCTCTTCGCCGCGACCGAGGATCGACTGCACCAGACGTACCGGGCGCCCGCGATGCCGGCGAGCGCCGAATTGATCGACAAGCTGCGCGCACAGGGGATGGCCGCGGTCGTCTCCGGCGCGGGGCCGACCGTACTCGCCCTGGTCACACCCGACCGCGTGGACGAGGCGATCGGCACTGCCGGGCCCGATTGGGTGGTTCGGCAATTGGACGTGGACGGGGCCGGAGCAAGCGTCATGCCACTGGCGTGACCTGCGTACTCGCCGTTCGTTGGCAGTACGCCCGGTAGGTCGGAACCGGACCGGCGGCACACTCGGCGCAGCCGGGCGGCGAGTCGGCGACGGTGACGGCGGTGGATCCGTTCACTCCACCGCATTACCGCAGGAACTGCGTCACCGGAGAAAAATGGGCTGTGCCGGGGGAGCGATGGGGTGGGGGAATGTCTCTTGGGTCCGGTAGTGTTAGCGTCATCACCGCACCAGATCCCCCGCCCGCACAGGGTTGGGCGCGTTCGGTGCTCTGTGGCCACGATCCTTTGGGAGTTTCCCCTCCTGCCTGTCCTTCGTGACGAACGTGGCTCCCCGATACAGACCGGCGGGACCACCGCGCCGCGTCGAGCTCATCCCGGGGACCCGAGGGCTGTTCCTTCGCAGGAAGTCGAGCCCCTACAGGAATACGAGCCCCCACAGGCATATATGAGCCCGATCCTCGCAGTACCGGGCACATTTTCGATGATTCCCGCCATCCGGCGGACCACCGCACCGGACCGCACTGGAAGCGGGACGGACAGCACAACCGGTCGCCGAGCCCCCTCAAGGCCGACGCCCGCTCCAGGGAAGGACCCTTCGTGAGCGACACCACCGAACTCATGGACGCAACGCCGCAGGCCGCGTCCGCCTCGGGTGACGCGGCTGCCACCGCGGACGCCCCCGCTCCCGCCACGCGGCGCCGCCGCTCGACGGGCACCGGCCTCAACGGCATGGTGCTGGCGGAGCTGCAGCAGGTCGCCACCGGTCTCGGCATCAGCGGCACCGGCCGCATGCGCAAGAGCCAGCTGATCGAGGCCATCCAGGCGAAGCAGGGTGGTTCGGACGCCGCTCCCGCCGCCGCTGCCGCCACGAAGCCGGCCCGGGCGACCAGGGCCAAGGCCGCCGCCGCCACCGCGGCGGACAACGGCGCGGCGCCCGTCGAGGCCCCCGCCGTCGCCGCCGAGGCACCGGCCGCGGAGGCGCCCACCCGGACCCGCCGGGCCGCCCGGACGCGCGTGGCGGTCGAGACCGCCACGCAGATCGAGATCCCGGAGCAGGCCGCCGCCGAGGCGCCCGCCAACGGGCGTGGGCGGCGTGAGCAGGGCGAGCCGACCGCCGAGGTCGCCGAGACCGGCACGCGCCGTCGTGGCGAGCGGGCCGAGCGCGCCGAGCGCGCCGAGGAGCAGGGCGAGCAGCGCGAGGGCGGCGAGCGCGAGGGCCGCCGCGAGCGGCGCGAGCGCGGCCAGAACCGGCGCGACCGCGGCGAGCGCAACAACGAGCGCGGCGAGCGCCCCGAGCGCGGTGAGCGTGCGGAACGCGGCGAGCGTGGCGAGCGCAACAACGAGCGCGGCGACCGCGGCAACGACCGCGGTGACCGGGCCGAGCGCGGCGAGCGCGGCAAGCAGCAGCAGCAACAGCAGCAGCAGGACAACGGCCCGCTGGACGACGACGACTTCGAGGGCGGCGGCCGTCGGCGTCGTGGCCGCTACCGCGACCGCAACCGTCGTCGCGGCGGCCGCGAGGGCTTCGAGACCAACGAGCCCGTGCTGGCCGACGACGACGTCCTGGTCCCCGTCGCGGGCATCCTGGACATCCTCGACAACTACGCCTTCGTGCGGACCTCGGGCTACCTGCCCGGTTCCAACGACGTGTACGTCTCGCTCGCCCAGGTCCGCAAGAACGGCCTGCGCAAGGGTGACGCGATCGTCGGCGCGGTGCGTCAGCCGCGCGACGGCGAGCGTCGGGAGAAGTTCAACGCCCTCGTGCGGCTGGACACGGTCAACGGCATGGAGCCGGAACAGGCCCGCCAGCGCTCCGACTTCAACAAGCTGACCCCCCTGTACCCGCAGGACCGGCTGCGTCTGGAGACCGACTCCAGCGCGCTGACCACGCGGATCATCGACCTCGTGTCGCCGATCGGCAAGGGCCAGCGCGGCCTGATCGTCGCGCCGCCGAAGGCGGGCAAGACGATGGTGCTCCAGGCGATCGCCAACGCGATCACCGTGAACAACCCCGAGTGCCACCTGATGGTCGTGCTCGTGGACGAGCGCCCCGAAGAGGTCACCGACATGCAGCGGTCGGTGAAGGGCGAGGTCATCTCCTCGACCTTCGACCGCCCCGCCGAGGACCACACGATCGTCGCCGAGCTGGCCATCGAGCGGGCCAAGCGCCTGGTCGAGCTGGGCCACGACGTGGTCGTGCTGCTCGACTCGATCACCCGCCTGGGCCGCGCGTACAACCTCGCGGCGCCCGCCTCCGGCCGCATCCTGTCCGGTGGTGTCGACTCGACCGCGCTGTACCCGCCGAAGAAGTTCTTCGGCGCCGCGCGCAACATCGAGAACGGCGGCTCGCTGACCATCCTCGCCACCGCGCTCGTCGAGACCGGCTCGCGCATGGACGAGGTGATCTTCGAGGAGTTCAAGGGCACCGGCAACATGGAGCTCAAGCTCGACCGCAAGCTCGCCGACAAGCGCATCTTCCCGGCGGTGGACGTGGACGCGTCCAGCACCCGCAAGGAAGAGATCCTGATGGCGCACGACGAACTCGCGGTGGTCTGGAAGCTGCGCCGGGTGCTGCACGCGCTCGACCAGCAGCAGGCGATCGAACTGCTCCTGGACAAGATGAAGAAGACCAAGAGCAACGGCGAGTTCCTCATGCAGATCCAGAAGACCACGCCGATGCCGAACGACTAGTCGGGCCCAGGCGTGGGGTCCGGGGGTCGCTCCCGGACAGGCACAGTCAGAAGACCACGCCGATGCCGAACGACTAGTCGGGCCCAGGCGTGGGGTCCGGGGGTCGCTCCCGGACAGGCACAGTCAGAAGACCACGCCGATGCGAACGACTAGTCGATCGCCGACTGCTCGTTACTCGTAATACGTAAGACATGGCAGCGCGTCTGCCGGGAGGGAATGCCGCGACCCCGGTCGTGGTTGGGCGGTACAGACCCTGATTTGGGTCCGGTCGCCCCCTCCTGGCAGACTGCTCTGTCGGCCCCGGTTCACGTGATGCCCATTCGGGCGTACGACCCGGCGCCCTCCCGAACCTCAAGGAGACTCCCGTGAAGCCCGACATCCACCCCGAGTACGTGGAGACCACCGTCACCTGCGGCTGTGGCTCGACGTTCACCACGCACAGCACCGCGACGAGCGGCCAGATCCGCGTCGAGGTCTGTTCGCAGTGTCACCCGTTCTACACGGGGAAGCAGAAGATCCTCGACACGGGCGGCCGGGTGGCGCGCTTCGAGAAGCGTTTCGGTACGCAGCCGGTGGCCGGCAAGAAGTAGCGACCCTGCGGCGCCGGAGGAGCGGTGGGCCTTGTCCAAGGTCCGCCCCGCCCCTCCGGCGCCGTTCGTTTGTCTCCGGAAGCCGTACGCCACGAGCCGGTCCCGAAAGGCCGTCCGGCTCCGGCAGCCCCGTCGTCACCGATCCCGCCGAGTTCGCGGCCACAACCAGAGGAGCCCCCAGTGTTCGAGGCGATGGACGACCTGCTCGCCGAGCACGCCGACCTGGAGCGGCAACTCGCCGACCCGGCCGTGCACACTGACCAGACGCGCGCCCGCACCCTCGGGCGGCGCTATGCCGAGCTGGGGCCGATCGTGGACGCCTACCGGCAGTGGTCCAGTGCCGCCGACGACGTCGAGGCGGCCCGCGAACTGGTCGCCGAGGACCCGGACTTCGCCGCCGAGGCGGCCGAGGCCGAGGAGCGCCGCGAGGAGTGCGCGGAGAAGTTGCGCCGACTGCTCGTGCCGCGCGACCCGGCCGACGACAAGGACGTGATCCTGGAGGTCAAGGCGGGGGAGGGCGGCGAGGAATCCGCCCTGTTCGCGGGCGACCTGCTGCGGATGTACCTGCGCTACGCCGAACGCGCCGGCTGGAAGACCGAGATCCTCGAGTCCAACGAGTCCGACCTCGGCGGCTACAAGGACGTCCAGGTCGCGGTGAAGACCAAGGGCAACCCCGCGCCCGGTGAGGGCGTCTACGCCCGGCTGAAGTTCGAGGGCGGCGTGCACCGCGTACAGCGGGTGCCCGCCACCGAGTCGCAGGGCCGCATCCACACCTCCGCGGCCGGCGTCCTGGTCCTGCCCGAGGCGGAGGACGTCGAGGTCGAGATCAACGCCAACGACCTGCGCATCGACGTGTACCGCTCGTCCGGTCCCGGCGGCCAGTCGGTCAACACCACCGACTCCGCGGTGCGCATCACACACCTGCCCACCGGCATCGTGGTCTCCTGCCAGAACGAGAAGAGCCAACTCCAGAACAAGGAGTCGGCCATGCGCATCCTGCGCGCGCGGATGCTCGCCGCGGCCCAGGAGGAGGCCGACAAGGAGGCCTCCGACGTGCGCCGCAGCCAGGTCCGCACGGTGGACCGCTCCGAGCGCATCCGGACGTACAACTTCGCGGAAAACCGGATTTCCGACCACCGCGTGGGCTACAAGGCGTACAACCTGGACCAGGTGCTCGACGGCGATCTCGATCCGGTCATCCAGGCGTGTGTGGACGCCGACATGGCCGCCCGGCTCGCCCACCAATAACGGAGACGAGATGAACCTGCTGCTCGCCGAGGTGGCCCAGGCCACCCTGCGACTGGCCGACGCGGGCGTTCCCTCTCCGCGCTTCGATGCCGAGGAACTGGCGGCGTTCGTGCACGGCGTCAAGCGTGGCGCCCTGCACACGGTCGCCGACGGGGACTTCGACGCGCGGTTCTGGGAGGCCGTCGCGCGCCGCGAGGCCCGCGAGCCGCTGCAGCACATCACCGGGCGCGCGTTCTTCCGCTACCTCGAACTCGAGGTGGGTCCGGGCGTGTTCGTACCCCGCCCGGAGACCGAGGTGGTGGTCGGGTGGGCGATAGACGCGCTGCGCGCGATGGACGTGGCCGAGCCGCTCGTGGTGGACCTGTGCACCGGCTCCGGCGCGATCGCGCTCGCGGTCGCGCAGGAGGTGCCGCGCTCGGTGGTGCACGCCGTCGAGCTGGACCCGGGCGCCTACGCCTACGCCGAACGCAACGCGAGCGGGTCGCGGGTGATCCTGCACCGGGGCGACGCGCTCTCCGCGCTGCCGCAGCTGGACGGCACGGTCGACCTGGTGATCAGCAATCCGCCCTACGTGCCGCTGGAGGAGCGGGACGAGATGGCCCCCGAGGCGCGCGACCACGATCCGGAGCTGGCGCTGTTCTCCGGGCCGGACGGGCTCGACTTCATCCGGGTCCTGGCCAAGACCGCCTACCGGTTGTTGCGGCCCGCGGGGCTCGTGGTGGTCGAGCACGCGGACACCCAGGGCGGCGCGGTGCCGTGGATCTTCAACGAGGAGGCCGGCTGGGTGGACGCGGCCGACCACCGCGACCTGACCAACCGCCCCCGCTTCACCACCGCACGCAAGGAAGGCGCGTGAACCGCGCGCCCCGCTCGGCGACCGGACCCGCGCGGCCCGTGCCACCCGCACCATCCGCACTGCCCGCACCCCCCGCTTCGCCCGTACCGCCCGTATCGTTTCCGGAGGTAAGTGCCCGATGAGCCGACGCTACGACTGCTCCGACGCGATGGACCGCGGGCTCGGCCTGCGGGAGGCGACCGGGTCGATCAAGCGCGGCGATCTGGTCGTGCTGCCGACGGACACCCTCTACGGCATCGGCGCGGACGCCTTCACCCCGCACGCGGTGCACGCGCTCCTGGACGCCAAGGGGCGCGGTCGCAACATGCCCTCGCCCGTCCTGGTCGGCTCGCCCAACACGCTGCACGGACTGGTCACGGGCTTTCCCGAGGTCGGGTGGGAACTGGTCGACGCGTTCTGGCCGGGAGCGCTGACCATCGTGGCCTTCCACCAGCCGTCGCTGATGTGGGATCTGGGCGATACGCGCGGCACGGTCGCGGTGCGCATGCCGCTGCACCCGGTGGCGATCGAGCTGTTGACCGAGACCGGGCCGATGGCGGTCAGCAGCGCGAACCGGTCCGGCAACCCGGCGGCGACCACCGTGGACGAGGCCGAGGCGCAGCTCGGCGATTCGGTGTCGGTGTACCTGGACGGCGGCAGCTGCCCCTCCACCGCGCCGTCCTCGATCGTCGATCTGACCGCCGGCCGCCCCCGGCTGCTGCGCGAGGGCGCCCTGTCGTTGGAGACGTTGCGCGAGGTCGTTCCCGACCTGGAGGGCGTGAATTGACCGCGCCCCCTCCGGCCGGCCGGCCCCTCGGGCACACCTACGGGCCCTACGGCTCCGCGGCCGACTCGTTCCGGATCCTGTTCGTGTGCACGGGGAGCATCTGCCGCTCGCCGATCGCCGAACGGCTGGCGCGGCTCGGCCTGCAGCGTCGGCTCGCCGCGGACGACGCGGTGCGGCTGAGCGTGCAAAGCGCCGGGACCTGGGGCCACGAGGGTGCGCCGATGGAGCCGCACGCGGCCGAGGTGCTGCTCGAATACGGCGCCGACCCGGGCGACTTCCACGGGCGCGAACTGCTCGACGAGCATGTCGCCGAGGCGGACCTGGTGCTCACCGCGACCCTGGACCACCGCGCGCACGTGGTGTCGATGGGGCACGCGTCGGGCCTGCGCACCTTCACGCTGAAGGAGTTCACCCGGCTGGTCGCGGTGCTGGAACGCGCCCCCTACCCCGAGCGCGACCTGGTCCAGCGCGGGCGTTCGCTGGTCCGGGCCGCCGCGGCGCTGCGCGGGCGGTTGGCCGCGCCGGATCCGGAGTGGGACGAGGTGGCCGATCCGTACGGCGCGCCGCTGAGCGTGTTCCGGGCGTGTGCCTCCGACATCGGCTCGGCGCTGGACCCGGTCCTGACCGCGCTCACCGGCCACCCCGCGCACACGCACTGACCGGCGCGCCCCGACGGCCCCCGGAGGGTGTGCCCGCGCGCGGCCCGACGACGGCGCGGAATCGGCCCCGGAAGGCCCTGTCCGTGTCCGCCCCCCCGCCCTATCGTGGAGAGGCCCCCGCGGCCTTGAGGAGCGATGCCATGGGCACTCCCGACGCCCCGTCAACTCCCTTCTGGGGACCGGACTTCCTCGCGCTGCGGCGAGAGGATCCGGAGATCGCCGAGGTGCTGCTCGGCGAGTTGGCCCGGCAGCGCGGCGACCTCCAGTTGATCGCCGGGGAGAACTTCGCCTCCCCGGCCGTGCTCGCCGCGCTGGGCAGCACGCTCGCCAACAAGTACGCCGAGGGTTATCCCGGGCGGCGCTACTTCGGCGGCTGCGCCGAGGCGGACCGGGCCGAGCAGCTCGCGGTGGGCCGGGCGCTGGCCCTGTTCGGCGCCGAACACGCCAACGTGCAGCCGCACTCGGGCACCGCCGCGAACCTGGCGGTGTACGCGGCGCTGCTGGGCCCGGGCGAGACGATCCTGGCCATGTCGCTGCCGCACGGCGGGCATCTGACCCACGGCTCCCGGGTGAACTTCTCCGGACGTTGGTTCCACGCGGTGGCCTACGGGGTCCGCGAGGGCGACGAGCGGATCGACTACGAGCAGGTCCGGGACCTGGCCCGGGCGCATCGGCCCCGGCTGATCGTGTGCGGGGCGAGCGGGTATCCGCGCGTGGTCGACTTCGCCGCCTTCCGCCGCATCGCCGACGAGGTGGGCGCCTACCTGATGGTGGACGCGGCGCACTTCGCGGGACTGGTCGCGGGCGACGCGACGGCCTCGCCGGTCCCCTTCGCCGACGTGGTCACCGCGACCACGCACAAGGTGCTGCGCGGGCCGCGCGGCGGACTGATCCTGTGCCGCGAGGAGTTCGCCGAGCGGATCGACCGCGCGGTGTTCCCGTTCAGCCAGGGCGGCCCGCACATGCACGCGGTGGCCGCGAAGGCGGTCGCGCTGCGGGAGGCGGGCACCCCGGCGTACCGCGCCTACGCGCGCCGGGTGGTGGCCAACGCGCAGGCCCTGGCGCAGGGATTGCAGGCCGAGGGGCTGCGGCCGGTCACCGGCGGCACCGACACCCACATGGCGCTGCTCGACCTGCGGGGGATCGGGGTGAGCGGTCGGGACGCGGAGCGCCGCTGCGAGCGGGCCGGGATCACCCTGAACAAGAACGCGATCCCGTTCGACCCGGCCAAGCCGATGATCGCGTCCGGAATCCGGGTCGGTACGGCCGCGGTGACCACGCAGGGCATGACCGAGACGGACATGAAGGAGATCGCCCTCCTGCTGGGTCGTGCGGTGCGCGAGGACGACCCGGCGGTCCTGGGCGAGGTGCGGGCGGCGGTCGGCGAGTTGGTGGCCACACATCCGGCCTATCCGAGGCGGTGAGAGCCGGCGGCGGGACGCGGGCCGGCGGGCCCGACGAGACCTATGCGACCGACGGGCCGCAATCGCCCTCCGGGGTGGCTGGGATCAGGGTGTTTGTGGTTACGTGTGGGGCGACGGGCCGGTGGTGGCACCACCGAGCTTGGTGCGATCGTCCCTCGCCGGTGCAGGTTCGGCGATTCTCCCGGTGAGCGGCGGCACGTCTAGTCTGATGCCCGTGCTGCCGCTGGGATGTGCCGAAGCCGGGGACGGTTGAGTCTTGCGCGAATACCTGCTCACGCTGTTCGTCGCCGCCGCGGTGACCTACCTGCTGACGGGCGCCGTCCGCCGCTTCGCGATCGCCGCCGGGGCGATGCCCGAGATTCGCGCGCGCGACGTGCACAAGGAGCCGACGCCGCGCCTGGGCGGGTTGGCGATGTTCGGCGGATTGTGCGCGGGTCTGCTGATGGCCCGGCATCTGCCGGTGCTCTCCGAGGTGTTCACCGCCTCGACCGACGTGCAGGCGCTGCTGTCCGGGTGCACGCTGATCTCGGTGCTCGGGGTGATCGACGACAAGTGGGGCGTCGACGCGATCATCAAGCTGCTCGGCCAGGCGCTCGCCGCGGGCGTGATGGTCTGGCAGGGCATCGTGATCCTGTGGTTGCCGATCCCCGGCTACGGCCCGGTGAGCCTGACGCCGACCCAGGGCACGCTGCTGACCATCGGGATAGTGGTCATCACGATCAACGCGGTGAACTTCGTGGACGGCCTGGACGGGCTCGCGGCCGGGATGGTGTGCATCGCCGCGCTCGCGTTCTTCGGATACTCGTACCGATTGTGGTTCGGTTACGGTGTCTCGTCGGCGGCGGCACCGACGCTGTTCAGCGCGCTGTTGATCGGCATGTGTGTCGGCTTTCTGCCGCACAACCTGCATCCGGCGCGCATCTTCATGGGGGATTCGGGGTCGATGCTGATCGGCCTGATGCTCGCCGCGTCGGCGGTCACCCTCACCGGGCGGATCGACCCGGAGGCGATCACCGCGCAGAACGGCGGTTCGATGGCCTTCACCACGCACAAGCTGGTGCCCGTCTACATTCCGCTGGTGTTGCCGTTCGCGGTGCTGATAGTGCCGCTGATGGACCTGGTGATGGCGGTCGGCAGGCGCGGCTGGGCCGGGCGCTCGCCGTTCGCGGCGGACAAGGGACACCTGCACCACCGGCTCCTGGAGATCGGCCACTCGCACAGTCGCGCGGTGCTGATCATGTACTTCTGGTCCGGGCTGATCGCGTCGTTCACGGTGCTCATCTCGGTGCGGCCGGAACGGCGTCCGCTCGTCTACGCGGGGCTCGGGTTGATCGCCATCGGCCTGGTGTTCCTGATGCTCCCGCGGTTCAAGCCGCACGTGCCGACGGAGCTGCACAACGTGGTTCCGCCGCGCTATCGGCGGCTCCGGCGCGGGAGGCGCGGGGCGAACGTTCCGGCCGACGGGATGGTTCCCGGCGAATCAGACGGCGTACGGCTGAACGGAGCAACCGCCACACCCGCAACACAGACCTCGGAAGCTCCCACGGACCCCTCCCGACCTGCGCATTTGCCTGCGGGGAGGGGGGCGCGAAAGGGTGGTGGAGGGCTGTGAGCTTGTACACACGAACGGGTAAAGCTCTGCTCAAATAGTTTGTGATATCGTTCACGAACCAGGATCAATGGCCGATGAACCCCAGCAACGAGGGTTCTGGTCCTTCACGGCCAATCCCGAGCGTTGCGTCGCCCCGAGCATTGCTCGGACGACTGATCCGCCCCCTGCCCCCCACTGATGCCGGAGTCACCGACATGCAGGCCAACGACGTCCGCCTTCTCCGTGGTTCGGTCGTGCCCACGACCGCTGCCGGAGTGATCGCGGCAGTCGCGGCTTTGCTCGCGGCCGGTGGCAAAGGACTTCTCGGCGCGGTGTTCGCCACCGTCGTCGTCCTGGCCTTCTTCGTGATCGGCCAGGTCGCGATCGGTCGGATCTCGCGCGACAACCCCATGATGATGATGAACATGGCGTTGTTCACCTACATCGTGCAGATCCTGCTCCTGGGGTTGGTTCTGTTCCTGTTCAAGGACACCGAGGCGTTCGACACGAAGGTGTTCGGGCTCACCATCCTCGGGGCCACGCTGGTCTGGGTCGCCTCGCAGGTGTGGGTCTTCACCCGGCTGAAGATCGCCTATGTCGAACCGGATGGAGAGCGATGACATACGCACAGCGCCCTTCCGGGCCGGCGCGGTGTTCAGCCTCGCCGCCGGTACTGCTAATGTCCGGGGCGTCATGAGCGAGAGAGGCCCCCGTCCACCGGACCGAGAGAATCGGGCGATGGACGGTGCCGCATGGTCGAGTGTCGGTTATCTGCTGAGCGGCATGCTCATCTACGGCGGCATCGGCTGGCTGATCGACCGGTGGACCGGCCACTCCGCACTGTTCCTGCCGATCGGCCTGGTCGTCGGAATCGCTCTGGCCCTTGTTCTGGTCTTTGTCCGCCACGGCAGGTCCTCCTGACCGGGCCCTGTTGCGTGCCGCTCCGTGGCCCCTCGCCACGCCGACACATCGAGGTAGCCGAAAACATGCTTCACGACGAAGGAGTCGGTGGTGACTGCTGACGTCCAGACGCTCGCCAGCGAGAGCGGATGTCACCTGTTCTCCGGGTGCGGCTTCCCCTCGCCCGGGCTGAACGTCTTCGAGTTCAAGCCGATCTTCTCCATCGGGGCCTTCGACTTCACGAAGCCGATGTTGCTCGCGCTCATCTCGATGCTGCTGGTGATCGGCTTCTTCTGGAGTGCGTTCGCCAAGCCCAAGATGGTGCCGCGCGGCGCGCAGAACGTCGGCGAGTTGGGCTACCTGTTCGTTCGCGACAACATCTCGCGGGAAACGATCGGCAAGAAGGGCGACCCCTACGTCCCCTTCCTGTTCTCGATCTTCTTCTTCGTCTGGGTCATGAACGTGATGGCGATCATCCCGTTCGCCCAGTTCCCCGCGACCTCGCGAATCGCCTTCCCGGCATCGATCGTCGGCATCGTGTGGGTGACCTACCTGGTCCTCGGCATCAAGAACCAGGGCTTCGTCGGTTACTTCAAGAACATGATGTTCCCGCCCGGTCTGCCGAAGGCGATCTACTTCCTCCTCGCCCCGATCGAGCTGCTGCAGGGTCTGATCACCCGGCCGTTCACGATGGCGGTCCGACTGTTCGCGAACATGTTCGCCGGACACATGCTGATCGTGACGTTCAGCGTCGGCGCCTGGTATCTCCTCGGCTTCCACATCGGGGCGCTCTACTCGGCCACCTCGTTCATCGTGGTCGTCGTGCTGACCGCGTTCGAGCTGATGATCCAGGCGCTTCAGGCGTACATCATCACGCTGCTCGCGGCGTCCTACATCTCGACGTCGCTCGAAGCCGAGCACTGAGAGACCCGCAGACCTTTCTCTCCTCGACCGTCGTCCGGTGGATCGTCCATCGGCCTCGAAAAAAGGATCAGTTCCCATGATGAACCTCGCCGCCGAAGGCGTTTCTGGCAGCCTCGGTTCCATCGGTTACGGCCTCGCCGCGATCGGCCCCGGCATCGGTATCGGCATCATCTTCGGTAACGGTGTCCAGGCGATGGCCCGTCAGCCCGAGGCCGCCGGCCTGGTTCGCCAGAACATGCTGCTCGGCTTCGCCCTCGCCGAGGCGCTCGCCCTCATCGGCGTCGTCATGCCGTTCGTCTACGGCACCTGATCAACCCGCTACGGACGGAAGGTCCTCACACCGTGATTGACTTCGCCAACAGCGAGGAGAAGATGAACCCTCTTCTCCCGCCGCTCGACGAGATCATCATCGGTGGCGTGGCGTTCCTCATCGTTTTCGGTTTCCTGTGGAAGGTGCTCCTTCCCAAGATCGCGAAGACGCTGGCGGACCGTACGGACGCCATCGAGGGCGGTCTCAAGCGCGCCGAAGAGGCGCAGGCCGAGGCCCAGGCCGAGCTGGAGCGCTACCGCACCCAGCTCGCCGAAGCCCGTCGCGAGGCCGGTCGCCTCACCGAGGACGCCCGCGAGCAGGGTGCCGTCGCCATCGCGGAGATGCGCGCCGAGGGCCAGCGGATCAAGGACGAGATCGTCACCGCCGGCCACACCCAGATCGAGGCCGACCGCAACCAGGCCCAGAACGCGCTGCGTCAGGACGTCGGCAAGCTCGCCGTCTCCCTCGCGTCGCGCATCGTCGGGGAGTCGCTCGAGGACGAGGCGCGTCAGCGTCGGGTCGTCGACCGCTTCCTGGAGGAGCTGGAAGTCAAGGCTTCCGCCGGAGCGAGCTCGGAGAAGGTGCGCTGATGCAGGGCGCCAGCAGGGAATCCCTCGCCGCGGCTCGTGAGCGCCTGGACGCGCTCGCGACCGCGACCGGTACCGACATGGTCGCGTTGGCCCAGGAACTCCACTCCGTGGTGATCCTGCTCGACAAGACGGTGTCGCTGCGTCGGGTCCTCACCGACTCGACGCGCTCCGGGGAGGCCCGCGCGGCCTTCCTGGCAGAGCTTCTGTCCGGTCAGATCTCCGGAACCGCGGCGGATCTGCTCGGCGGACTCGTGCGTACGCGCTGGTCGCGGCCGACCGACCTGGTCGACACGATCGCCGAACTCTCGGTGTCCGCCGAGCTGATCGCCGCAGAGCGGGACGGCAGGCTCGACGAGCTGGAGGACGAGCTCTTCCGCTTCGGTCGGATCGTGGCGGGCGAGCGCGAACTGCGCTCGACCCTGACCGACCCGGGCGTGGCGAACGAGCGCAAGGCGGAGCTGGTCTCCGGTCTGCTGGAGGGTCGGGCCCAGCCCGTCACCCGGCGGCTGGTCGCCAGGCTTGTCGCGCACCCGCGCAGCCGTAACCTTGAACACGGGCTCGAGTCGTACGCGCGCCTCGCCGCCGATCGCCGGCGTCGCATGGTCGCGTTGGTCACGGTCGCCCTGCCCCTCACCGAGGAGCAGCGCACCCGTCTGGCCGCGGCGCTGGGCCGGATGTACGGCCGCGAGATCCACCTCAACGTGGAAATCGATGCCGACGTCATCGGCGGGGTCCGCGTGGAGATCGGTGACGACGTCATCGACGGCACCGTGACCACACGTCTCGAAGAGGCGGGCCGACGGCTCGCCGGTTGAGACACCGGACGACAGGGTGTCGTCGACCATCCGGGAAAACCCCCGGACCGGACCGGCGACCCCCACAGCAGCACCGCGGTTCCGTACGACAAGCGACGGACAGCGGACCGTTAACCCCACCACCTAGGAGAGCAGGGACACCAGATGGCGGAGCTCACGATCCGGCCGGAGGAGATCCGGGACGCGCTGGAGCGCTTCGTCGCCTCGTACGAGCCGGAGACTGCCGCGCGCGAAGAGGTCGGTACCGTCACCGAGGCGTACGACGGCATCGCCAAGGTCGAGGGCCTGCCCTCGGTCATGACGAACGAGCTGCTCAAGTTCGAGGACGGCACCCTCGGTCTGGCGCAGAACCTCGACGTCCGCGAGATCGGTGTCGTCATCCTCGGTGACTTCAGCGGTATCGAAGAGGGCCAGAAGGTCCGTCGTACGGGCGAGGTTTTGTCGGTTCCGATCGGTGACGGCTACCTGGGTCGCGTCGTCGACCCGCTGGGCCAGCCGATCGACGGCCAGGGCGAGATCGAGTCCGAGGGCCGTCGTGCCCTGGAACTGCAGGCCCCCGGCGTCATGATGCGCAAGTCGGTCCACGAGCCGATGCAGACCGGCATCAAGGCGATCGACGCGATGACCCCGATCGGCCGCGGCCAGCGTCAGCTGATCATCGGCGACCGGCAGACCGGCAAGACCGCGGTGTGCCTGGACACGATCATCAACCAGCGCGACAACTGGCGCTCGGGCGACCCGAAGAAGCAGGTTCGCTGCATCTACGTCGCGATCGGCCAGAAGGGCACGACCATCGCGTCCGTGCGCCGCTCGCTCGAAGAGGCCGGCGCGCTGGAGTACACCACGATCGTCGCCGCCCCGGCTTCCGACCCGGCCGGCTTCAAGTACCTCGCCCCGTACACCGGTTCGGCCATCGGCCAGCACTGGATGTACCAGGGCAAGCACGTGCTCATCGTGTTCGACGACCTGTCGAAGCAGGCCGAGGCGTACCGCGCCGTGTCCCTGCTGCTTCGTCGTCCGCCGGGGCGCGAGGCCTACCCCGGTGACGTCTTCTACCTGCACTCGCGTCTGCTCGAGCGTTGCGCGAAGCTCTCGGACGACCTCGGCGGCGGCTCGATGACCGGTCTGCCGATCATCGAGACCAAGGCGAACGACGTGTCGGCGTACATCCCGACCAACGTCATCTCGATCACCGACGGCCAGTGCTTCCTGGAGTCCGACCTGTTCCTGCAGGGCGTGCGCCCCGCGGTCAACGTCGGTATCTCGGTCTCGCGCGTCGGTGGTTCGGCGCAGATCAAGGCGATGAAGAGCGTCGCGGGTCGACTCCGCGTCGACCTGGCCCAGTACCGCGAGCTGGAGGCGTTCGCGTCCTTCGGCTCCGACCTGGACGCCACCTCCAAGGCGTCGCTCCAGCGTGGTGCGCGCATGGTCGAACTGCTCAAGCAGGGCCAGTTCGAGCCGTTCGCGATCGAGCTCCAGGTCGTCTCGATCTGGGCCGGCACCACCGGCAAGCTGGACGAGGTGCCGGTGCAGGACATCCGCCGCTTCGAGAAGGAGCTGCACGAGTACCTGCAGCACAAGCACGCGGGCCTGCTCACCGGGATCGTCGAGACCGGCAAGCTGGAAGACGACACCGTGATGGCGCTCACCGACGCGGTGGACTCCTTCAAGCAGACGTTCACCAAGTTCGACGGCGAGCCGTTGATCCAGGACGTGGCGCCTGCCGGTCTGACGAAGGAAGACGTCGGCCAGGAGAAGATCACCCGTCACGTGGCCAAGTCCGAGTAAAGAACGGAGAACCCTGACCAATGGGAGCCCAGCTTCGGGTCTACCGGCGTCGGATCCGTTCCGTGTCGGCGACCAAGAAGATCACGCGCGCCCAGGAGCTCATCGCGGCGTCGCGGATCGTGAAGGCGCAGCAGCGCGTCGCGGCCTCCAAGCCGTACGCCGACGAGCTGACGCGCGCCGTTTCCGCGGTCGCCACCTTCTCCAGCACGCAGCACCCGCTGACCACCTCGGTGGAGCGGCCCACCCGGGCCGCGGTGCTGCTGGTTACCAGTGACCGCGGTTTCGCGGGCGGCTACAACTCGAATGCCATCAAGGCCACCGAGCAGCTGGTCAAGCTGCTCGAGGACGAGGGCAAGACGGTCGACCGCTACGTGATCGGGGCCAAGGGCATCGGATTCTTCCAGTTCCGCGACGTGGACCTGGCCGGGCAGTGGAAGGGATTCTCCGACCGCCCCGAGTACTCCGACGCCAAGAAGGTGGCAGGTGAGCTGATCGACGCGTTCGTGACGCCCACCGACGAGGGCGGTGTGGACGAGATTCACCTCGTCAGCACCGAGTTCGTCTCCATGCTCACGCAGAACCCGGTCGCGGTGCGGGTGCTCCCGTTGGCGGTCGAGGAGACGGACGAGCCGCCGGCCGGCGGTCCCTTCCCGCTCTACGACTTCGAGCCCTCGGCCGAGGGTGTTCTCGACGCACTGCTGCCGCGGTACGTGGAAAGTCGCATCTTCAACGCCCTGCTGCAGTCCGCCGCTTCCGAGCACGCGGCCCGCCGGCGGGCGATGAAGTCGGCGACCGAGAACGCCGAAGACCTCATCCGGACCCTCTCTCGACTGGCGAACAATGCCCGCCAGGCCGAGATCACCCAGGAAATCAGCGAGATCGTCGGTGGCGCCAACGCCTTGGCCGACGCGACCGCGGGGAGTGATTAGACATCATGACTGCCACTGTTGAGACGGCCGCTGCCACGGGCCGCGTCGCCCGCGTCATCGGCCCGGTCGTCGACGTGGAGTTCCCCGTCGACGCGATGCCGGATATGTACAACGCGCTGCACGTCGACCTGGACCTCTCGGGCCAGGGCGAGGGGGAGGGCAAGACCACGCTCACCCTCGAGGTCGAGCAGCACCTTGCCGACGGCATCGTGCGCGCGATTTCGATGCAGCCGACCGACGGCCTCGTGCGCGGCGCGGTCGTCACCGACACCGGCTCGCAGATCTCCGTTCCCGTGGGCGACGTCACCAAGGGCCACGTGTTCAACGCCCTGGGCGAGGTCCTGGACGTGGACCGGGCCTCCTTCGAGGTCACCGAGCGCTGGCCGATCCACCGCCAGGCGCCGGCCTTCGACCAGCTCGACTCGAAGACCGAGATGTTCGAGACCGGCATCAAGGTCATCGACCTGCTCACCCCGTACGTCAAGGGTGGCAAGATCGGCCTGTTCGGCGGTGCGGGCGTCGGCAAGACGGTGCTCATCCAGGAGATGATCGTCCGTGTCGCCCGTCTGCACGAGGGTGTGTCGGTGTTCGCCGGCGTCGGCGAGCGCACTCGTGAGGGCAACGACCTGATCGAGGAAATGAAGGAAGCCGGCGTCTTCGAGCAGACGGCGCTCGTCTTCGGCCAGATGGACGAGCCCCCGGGCACCCGTCTGCGCGTGGCGCTGTCCGGTCTGACCATGGCGGAGTACTTCCGCGATGTGCAGAAGCAGGACGTGCTGCTCTTCATCGACAACATCTTCCGGTTCACCCAGGCCGGTTCCGAGGTGTCGACGCTGCTCGGCCGGATGCCCTCCGCGGTGGGTTACCAGCCGACGCTCGCCGACGAGATGGGCACCCTCCAGGAGCGCATCACCTCGACCCGCGGCCACTCGATCACCTCGATGCAGGCGATCTACGTCCCCGCGGACGACCTGACCGACCCGGCCCCGGCCACCACGTTCGCGCACCTCGACGCCACGACGGTGCTCTCGCGTCCGATCTCCGAGCTGGGCATCTACCCGGCCGTGGACCCGCTGGACTCGACGTCCCGGATCCTGGACCCGCGCTACGTCGCGCAGGACCACTACGACTGTGCGATGCGCGTCAAGAGCATCCTGCAGAAGTACAAGGACCTTCAGGACATCATCGCGATTCTGGGTATGGACGAGCTGTCCGAAGAGGACAAGCTCACCGTGCACCGCGCGCGCCGCATCCAGCGCTTCCTGTCGCAGAACACCCACGTGGCGAAGCAGTTCACCGGGCTCGACGGATCGGACGTCCCGCTGTCCGAGACCATCGAGGCGTTCAACGCGATCGCCGACGGCAAGTACGACCACGCTCCCGAGCAGGCGTTCTTCATGCTCGGTGGGCTGGACGACCTCGAGAAGAAGATCGCCGAGCTCAACAAGGGCTGACGATCGCCTGATCGACGAGGGGCGGTCCCGCACGGGTCCGCCCCTCGTGTCGGTTCCCGGTGCCCGCCGCGCGCGGGTGCCGGAAACCCGCCGGCGTTCGAGCCGGTTGGAGCCAGGCCCGTCCGGGCCACTATCCTTGGACACCACCCGCCCCTCGAGGGCGGAGGCGAAGACCCGCGTGTCTTCGACCCGACATGAGGAGCCACGTTGGCTGAGCTGCACGTCGAGCTGGTCGCGGCCGACCGCAAGGTGTGGTCCGGCGAGGCCACCATCGTCATCGCACGCACCGCGGACGGTGACATCGGCATCCAGGCCGGTCACCAGCCGGTCCTCGGAGTGCTCGAATCCGGCCCGGTGACGATCCGTCAGGCCGACGGTTCGGTCGTCATCGCGGCGGTCCACGGCGGGTTCATCTCGTTCGCGGACAACAACCTCTCGCTGCTCGCCGAGATCACCGAGCTGGCCGACGAGATCGATGTCGCCCGCGCGGAGCGGGCGCTCGAGCGCGCCGGCGCGGCGAAGGACGCGGGCGCCGAACGGCGCGCGGAAACGCGTCTGCTCGCCGCCCAGCGGCGCTAGATCCGGTAGCGGCACCCGAGCCCGGACCGACACACGGCCGGGACCACTGCTCAACGCGCGAACGAGGAGGTCGATCGGGATGGTCCTCGTCGTGCTGAGCGTGGTGTCGGCCGTCGTCGTGGTGTTGGTCGTCGGTGTCGCGGCGTTCGCGTTGCGCCGTCGCCTCATCCAGCGACCGGGCGGCACCTTCGACTGTTCGTTGCGCACGCGCCCACCGGTATCCCCGGCCGGCGCAGCCGGATCCACCGCCGCGGCGTCCCCCGGACAGACTCCGGGAGGCGCCGCGTCGTCGTCCCCGGAGGGTGCCGGGAAGGCGCCGGCGGACGGCGATCCGGCCGCGCCGTCGGCCGATCCGGACCACGGCAAGGGCTGGGTCTTCGGGATCGCGCGCTACAGCGGCGACCGGATCGAGTGGTTCCGGGTGTTCAGTTATGCGCCGCGCCCGCGTCGGGTGTTGCAGCGCGCCGGCATCCATGTGATCGGTCGGCGTGAGCCGGCCGGCCAGGAGGAGTTGGCGCTGCTCGCCGGCGCGGTGATCCTGGTCTGCGAACACGCCGGCGATCGGATCGAACTGGCCCTGAGCGACGACGCGTTGACCGGTTTCCTGGCCTGGCTCGAAGCGGCCCCGCCGGGCCAAAGGGTCAACGTCGCCTAGCGACCACCGGCCGGTTCAGCGGTTGGCGCCCGGCACCCACAGCACGTCGCCGACCTCGCGATTGGCGTGCCTGGCCAGGATGAACAGCAGGTCGGACAGGCGGTTGAGGTATTTCACCGTCAGCGGGTTCATCGAGTCGCCGTGCACCTCCAGGGCCGCCCACGTGGTGCGCTCGGCGCGGCGTGCGACGGTGCGGGCCTGGTGCAGCAGGGCCGCGCCCGGGGTGCCGCCGTTGAGGATGAAGCTGCGCAGCTTCTCCAGGTTCTCGTTGTACGCGTCGCAGGCCGCCTCCAGGGCGTCGATGTAGCTCTGCTCGACCCGCAGCGGCGGGTACTTCGGGTCCTCGACCACCGGGGTGGACAGGTCGGCGCCCAGGTCGAACAGGTCGTTCTGGACGCGGGTGAGCAGCGTGACGACGTCCTCGTCGAGGTTGCCCAGCGAGAGCGCGACGCCGATCACCGCGTTCGTCTCGTCCACGTCGGCGTAGGCCGCGAGCCGCGGGTCGGTCTTGGCCGTGCGCGACATGTCGCCGAGGGCGGTGGTGCCGTCGTCGCCGGTGCGGGTGTAGATCCGGGTGAGGTTGACCATGTACGCACCCTAGTGGCGCGCCCGCGTCGGGCTTTGTCCCGGCTTGGTGCCGTCCGTGGGTGGCTCCCGGAATCAGTACGATTCTCCGATGGACAGGTTCCGGGTGACAGGTGGTCAGCGGCTCGCCGGCGAGGTGCGGATCACGGGCGCGAAGAACAGCGCGCTGAAATTGATGGCGGCCGCGTTGCTCGCGGAGGGCACCACGGTGCTCGAGGAGGCTCCCCGGATCCTCGACGTCGAGATCATGAGCGAGTTGCTGCGGCGCCTCGGCTGTGAGGTCGAGGGCGAGACCACCGGGACGGTGCGGATCGACGTGCCGGCCGCGCCGCGCTTCGAGGCGGACTACGACCTGGTGCGCAGCATGCGGGCGTCGATCTGCGTACTCGGGCCGCTGCTCGCGCGCTGCGGCGAGGTGCACGTCGCCTATCCGGGAGGGGACGCGATCGGCTCGCGCGGTCTGGACATGCACATCGAGGGCCTGGTCAAGCTCGGCGCGACCGTGGAGAACTCGCACGGTGTGCTGATCGCCAAGGCGCCGAAGGGATTGAAGGGCACCACCGTCTGGCTGGACTTCCCCAGCGTCGGCGCGACCGAGAACATCCTGATGGCCGCGGTCCTGGCCGACGGGCGCACGGTGATCGACAACGCGGCCCGCGAGCCGGAGATCGTGGACATCTGCGCGATGCTCACCGAGATGGGCGCGCGGATCGAGGGCGCGGGCTCGTCCACGCTGGAGATCGAGGGTGTCGACGGGCTCAAGCCGGTGCGCCACCGCACCGTCCCGGACCGGATCGTGGCCTGCACCTTCGCGGTCGCGGCGGCGATGACCCTGGGCGATGTGACGGTGCGCAACGCGCATCCGGAACACCTGGAGATCGCGCTCGACAAGCTGACCCTCGCCGGCGCCGAGGTCTCGCCCGTGCGGGACGGCTTCCGGGTGGTGATGGATCGGCGGCCGAAGGCGGTGGACGTGGTGACGCTGCCGTACCCGGGGTTCGCGACCGACATGCAGCCGTTCTTCGCGGCGATGAACTCGATCGCCGAGGGCTCGGCGATGATCACCGAGAACCTCTTCGAGGCGCGGTTCGTATTCCTTCAGGAACTGCTGCGACTCGGCGCGTCGATCCGCACCGACGGGCACCACGCGATCGTGCGCGGGGTGGAACAGCTGTCCGGCGCCCCGGTGTTGACCGCCGACATCCGCGCGGGCGCGGGCCTGGTGCTGGCCGGTCTGGTCGCCGACGGGGACACCACGGTGAGCGGGGTGCACCACATCGACCGCGGCTACACGGGTCTGGAGATACAGCTCCAGTCGCTCGGCGCCAAGATCGTCCGGGAGCCGGAGCCGGAGAGTACCTCGCGTTTCTGACGACCCGTCAGGTGGGGGTGCGTGGATCCCGCGGCAGCTGCGGCTACGCTCCGGGCGAAGGGCGTTCGTGCGCGGGCGTCGGCTCGGTTCGTGTACTGGAGAGGTTGCGCAGTGACCAAGAAGATCGCCGTCGTCGGGGCCGGGTTGATGGGATCGGGCATCGCCCAGGTCGCCGCCCGGGCGGGCCACACCGTGGTGCTGCGCGATGTCACCGACGCCGCGTTGGCCCGGGGCCTGAGCGGGATCGAGGCCTCGTTCGAGAAGTTCACGGCCAAGGGCACGCTGACCGCCGAGGACGCCTCGGCGGCGCTCGCCCGGATCACCACCACCATCGACCTGGACGCGGTGGCGGACGCGGACGTCGTGGTCGAGGCGGTGTTCGAGAAGGTCGAGATCAAGCAGGGCGTCTTCCGCGAACTGGACCGCATCTGCAAGGCCGACGCGGTGCTCGCGACCAACACCTCGGCGATCCCGATCACCGAGATCGCCGCGGTCACCGGCCGCCCGGAGGCGGTGGTCGGCATGCACTTCTTCTCCCCGGTGCCGCTGATGAAGCTGTGCGAACTGGTCCGCGGGTTCAAGACCTCGGACGAGACGCTGGCCGCCGCGCGGGAGTTGGCCGAGGAGATGGGCAAGACCTGCATCGTGGTCAACCGGGACGTGGCCGGCTTCGTGACCACCCGGCTGATCACCGCGCTGACCGTCGAGGCGGTCAAGCTGTACGAGGCGGGTGTGGCCACCGCCGAGGACATCGACATCGCCTGCCGGCTGGGGTTCGGACACGCGATGGGCCCGCTGGCCACCGCGGACCTCACCGGCGTGGACATCATGCGCAACGCGACGAGCAACATCTACACCGAGACCAAGGACGAGAAGTTCGCGCCGCCGGAGTTGCTGAACCGCATGGTGGCCGCGGGCGACCTGGGCCGGAAGTCCGGCAAGGGCTTCTACGCCTACTGAGCGGGCGGTTCGTCGGGCGGTGCGCAATCGGCGCATCATCCGATCAATCGTCACCGGTACGAGTGAAGTCCACTGTGATGAGTGAGGATTATCGGGTTTTGGGTGTTCTGCTGGGGAGTCGAACCGTCATCGAACGGACGGACTCCCCAGGAGGAGACGATGCGCGTTTGGGGCGACCCGCGTGAGCTGCACTTGGAAGGCGTGCTCGACGTGCGGTCCACCGCCGACGTCCGGTTGGCGCTGCACGACGCGCTGGACCACGGCGACGGCGACCTGATTCTCAACCTCACCCACGTGCCCGCGCTGGACACCACCGGCCTGGGACTGATCGTCGGCGCGCATCGACGCGCGGGCCGACGCGAGCGCCGACTCGTGCTGATCGGGGTCAATCCCGACGTGCGCCGGATTTTGGTGCTGACTCGGTTGCACCGCATCCTCACCCTGCGCCAACCCACCGCCGCCTGATCGGGACCATGCGTCGACCGGTGCCGACACACTGTCAGGCAGGCCGGGAAACGACTGGCGGGCTGTGGCCGATCACACCTGTCCCGAGCGGTTACCCGTCAGTACACTCCGTGGTAAGCAGGGCCGAACCAGGCGCGGTGACAGCGGACCAGCGGGGTTGCCCAGGCCGGTAGTCGCCGAGGTCCGGTCGGCCCGGAACCTCCGGAGGTATTCCGTGGCGAGCCAGACGCCCTCAGCTCAGCCCTCGCAGCCGACCCCGGTCGAGCGCGACCGCCCCTGGGTCATGCGCACCTACGCCGGTCACTCCTCGGCCGCCGCGTCCAACGCGCTGTACCGCCGCAACCTGGCCAAGGGCCAGACCGGTCTGTCCGTGGCCTTCGACCTGCCCACCCAGACCGGCTACGACCCCGACCACGAACTCTCCCGCGGCGAGGTGGGCAAGGTCGGCGTACCGATCTCGCACATCGGCGACATGCGCGAACTCCTGGACGGCATCCCCGTCGAGGGCATGAACACCTCGATGACGATCAACGCGACCGCGCTGTGGCTGCTCGCGCTGTATCAGGTGGTCGCGGAGGAGCAGGGCGCCGACGTCGCCAAGCTGACGGGCACCACGCAGAACGACATCATCAAGGAATACCTCTCGCGCGGGACCTATGTCTTCCCGCCCGGCCCCTCGCTGAAGCTGATCACCGACACGGTCGCCTACACCGTCTCGCACCTGCCCAAGTGGAACCCCACCAACATCTGCAGCTACCACCTCCAGGAGGCGGGCGCGACGCCGGTGCAGGAGATCGCCTACGCGATGTGCACCGCGATCGCCGTGCTCGACGCGGTCCGCGACTCCGGGCAGGTGCCGCCGGAGCGCATGGGCGACGTGGTCCAGCGCATCTCCTTCTTCGTCAACGCCGGTGTGCGCTTCGTCGAGGAGATGTGCAAGATGCGGGCGTTCGTGCAGCTGTGGGACGAACTCACGCTGGAGCGCTACGGCGTGCGCGACGCCCGGCAGCGCCGGTTCCGCTACGGCGTACAGGTCAACTCGCTCGGGTTGACCGAGGCGCAGCCGGAGAACAACGTCCAGCGCATCGTGCTGGAGATGTTGGCCGTGACGCTGTCCAAGGACGCCCGGGCCCGCGCGGTACAGCTGCCGGCCTGGAACGAGGCGCTGGGCCTGCCCCGGCCGTGGGACCAGCAGTGGTCGTTGCGGATCCAGCAGGTGTTGGCCTACGAGTCGGACCTGCTGGAGTACGGCGACATCTTCACCGGCTCGCATGTGGTCGAGGCCAAGGTCGCGGACCTGGTGGCGGGCGCGCGCGAGGAGATCGACCGGGTGCAGGCGATGGGCGGCGCGGTCGCGGCGATCGAATCGGGCTACATGAAGTCGCAGTTGGTCGGCTCGCATGCGGCCCGGCGGGCCCGGATCGAGGCGGGCGAGGAGGTGGTGGTCGGGGTGAACCGGTTCGAGACCACCGAGGAGAACCCGCTCACCGCGGACCTGGACGCGGCGATCATGAGCGCCGACCCCGACGCCGAGCGCTCGGCGATCGAGAAGGTCCGGGCGTGGCGGGCGGCGCGCGATCCGGAGGCGGTGGAGGCGGCGATGACGCGGCTGCGCGAGGACGCCCGGGCGTGGAAGGCGGCCGACGCGGTCAACCTGATGCCGGCCACGCTGGCGTGTGTGCGGGCGGGGGTGACCACGGGGGAGTGGTCGCAGGCGCTGCGCGAGGAGTTCGGCGAGTATCGCGCGCCGACCGGGGTGTCCGGGGTGGTCGGGGTGCAGGACGGCGCCGGGCTCGGCGAGGTGCGGGGGGCGGTGCGCCGGACCGGGGAGGAACTGGGCGGGCGGCTGCGGTTGTTGGTCGGGAAGCCGGGGCTGGACGGGCACTCGAACGGGGCCGAGCAGATCGCGGTTCGGGCGCGCGATGTCGGGTTCGAGGTGGTGTACCAGGGGATTCGGTTGACGCCGGCGCAGATTGTCGCGGCCGCGGTCGAGGAGGACGTGCACTGTGTGGGGCTGTCGATCCTGTCTGGGTCGCATTTGGAGCTGATCCCCGACGTGCTCTCGCGCATGCGCGGCGCGGGGATCGGTGATGTGCCGGTGGTGGTGGGCGGGATCATTCCTTCTGCGGATGCGGCGTCGTTGTTGGCGCAGGGGGTGGCGGCTGTGTTCACGCCGAAGGACTTCGGGATCACGGAGATCATGGGGCGGATCGTCTCGGTGATTCGGGAGGCGAACGGGCTGTCGGCCTGAGTTCGGTCGACCTCGGTCGTGTGGTGGGCCGAGGTCGGCTTGCCGTCCTCAAGCGCCGGACGGGCTGGAGTGGGTGGGCTCGGGCTTGTTGGTGAGCCTGCGAGGTTGGTGGGCTTTCCTGTGTCCTCAAGCGCCGGACGGGCTGGATTGGGGCCGGATGGGCTGGGGGTTGGTGGGCCTGGGCTTGTTGCTGACCTTGTGAGGTTGGTGGGCTTTCCTGTGTCCTCAAGCGCCGGACGGGCTGGATTGGGGCCGGATGGGCTGGGGGTTGGTGGGCCTGGGCTTGTTGCTGACCTTGTGAGGTTGGTGGGCTTTTCTGTGTCCTCAAGCGCCGGGCGGGCTGGATTGGGCTCGGGCCGGTTGGGTTTGGGCCCGGGCGGGCTGGATTGGGCTCGGGCCGGTTGGGTTTGGGCCCGGGCGGGCTGGGGTGGGCTTGGGCGGGTTGGGGTGGGGTCCGGCGGGCTGATTGGGCCCGGACGGGCTGGGGTGGCCCGTCCGGGGGGTGGGGTTAGGGGATTGGGGTGGTCATGTCGGTGGTGATTTCCGTGGGGGTCAGGGCTCGGTTGTAGATGCGGATGTCGTCGATCAGGCCTGCGAAGTGTTCGCCCCAGATGGTGTTTCCGCCGATTCTGAGGGCGCCGCCCGCGTCGATGATCGGGCCGGTGTGTGGCGTCGCCCCGACTTGGACGCCGTTGACGTAGAGGCGCAGGGTGTTGCCGTCGTACGTGGCGGTGAGGTGGGTCCAGGTGTTGGTGGGTAGCGGGGCGGTGCCGTCCGCGTAGGTGTCGTTGTTGGTGCCCGTGGTGTTGATGGATGCGTTGGGTGCGCTGGTGCCGTTCGCGTACAGGGCGTAGGACAGGCCGCCCCCGCGCTCCTTGAGGAGGATCGAGCGCCAGCCGGTGATCGCGGTGGGTTTGACCCAGGCCTCCAGGGTCATGCCCGTGGTGAGGGTCAGGCGGGCGCTGTGCGGCACCGTGACGATGGATGAAGTGCCGTTGAAGGACAGCGCGTTGCCGGTGCGGCCGGGTACCCACGCGGCGCCGGCGACGGTGCCGTTGTTGCCCTGCCCGGTGCCGTCGACCAGGACCGTGCCGCTCGACGCGTTGAAGCCGTATTGCGCCATCAGCCCGGGTACCGGCCCGTCGACCTCGCGGAACGTGGCGGTCAGGGTGAGCGGTGTCGCGGGTGCGGTGATGTTGTGTGCCGCCGCGCCGCCGTCGGACCAGGACGCGAACTCGTAGCGTTTGCCGTTCAGCGTCTGCGGCGACGGGGCCGCGATCGACGAGGTGCCGCCGACGATCACCGTGCCGGTGAACGGTGCCGGGCGCTGGGACGAGAACAGGCCCAGGGTCAGGCCGGGCGGATTCGAGGCGAGGGTGATGTCCACCGTCCGCGGATCCAGGCGCACGCTCGTGGTCCCGGTCAGGCCGCCGGAGTCGGTCGCGGTCAACCGCAGTTCCAGCCAGGACGGATACTCGTGGTCGACCGCGGTGAAGGTGCCGGAGGCGCCGCCCTGCGCGGTGATCTGGTGTTCGTGGCAGCTGGTCGGCGTGGTGCAGTGGTGCATGACGATGCGCCAGTTCAGGCCGCTGCCGGGAATGGCGCCGTCCTGGGGGTCGGTCGCGTGCCCGGTGAAAGCGATCGGGTCGCCGACCTTCCAGGTCAGCGTCGACGTCGGGGAATCGATCACCGGTACCGGCGGCGAGTTGCCGGCGGTGACGGTGATCGGGGCGGAGTCGCCGGTCAGCCCGACCGGGTCGGTCACCCGCAACCTGGCCCGATAGGTGCCGGGCACGGTGTACGTGTACGACGGGTTCGCCGCGGTCGAGTCGTCGAACGCGCCGTCGCCGTCGAGGTCCCAGGCGTACGTGAGCGTCTCGCCCGGATCCGGGTCGGTGGAGGCGGAGCCGGTGAAGGCCACGGTCAGCGGGGTGCTCCCGGTGGTCGGCGTGGCCGAGGCGACCGCGGTGGGCGCGCCGCCGGTGTAGCGGACCCGGTGGATCGCGCCGTCCTCGAAGCCGACGTAGTAGACGTCGCCCTCGGGGCCGGTGGTCAGCTGCACCGGATTGGTGTTGGTGACGAACGCCTGGCGGGTGGCCGGGTCCGGGAGGCCGTCGGCGCCCGCGCGCATGCTCCAGATGCACCGCCGGCTGTGGTCGGCGAAGAACATCGCGTCGCGGTACGCGGCGGGGTAGCGCTGTCCGCTGTAGAAGGTCACCCCGGAGATCGCCGAGCCGTTGCCGGTCGAGCAGCCGTCGCCCGGCGCCACCACCGCACCGTGCCGGTAGGCGTAGTAGGGCGCCTTGACCGCGCCCGCGCCCTCCGCGTACAGGTCGGCGCACAGGTTCAGGCCGATCGACTCGTAGCCGCCCTGGCGGGCCGAGCCCTCGTAGCAGGGCCAGCCGAAGTTGGCCACGGCCGTGCTCGACGGGGTCAACCGGTCGATCTCCTCCCACGTGCTCCAGCCGACGTCGCCGACCCAGACCTCGTTGGTGCCCGGCCGGAAGCCGAACCGGAACGGGTTGCGCAGGCCGGCCGCCACCAGTCGGCGGGCGTTGGCGTCGGCGCTGCCCGCGAGCGGGTTGCCCGGCGCGCCCGCGCCGGTGGCGGGATCGATCCGGATGATGCTGCCGTTGAGCGCGAACGGGTCGCCCGCGGTCCGGAAGTCCTGGGCTCGCAGCGCGCCGCCCTCGGCGGTCGGAGCGGTCAGTACGGTGCCCACCGCCGCGGTGCCGTCCGCGCACGGATTCGCCGGGATCGGCTCCCTGCCCGGGATCGCGCCGCTCGCCGGGGTCTGCCCGTAGTCCGCCCAGTCGAAGCTCGCCCCGTCCCCGGCGGACGCGTAGAGGTAGCCGTCCGGGCCGAACGCGAGCGAGCCGACCGAGTGCGACGGGAACTGCTGGCACCAGCCCTCGACCAGCACCCGCTCGGGACCGGCGGTGTTCCCGGTCGCGGTCAGCTTGCTGATCCGGCCGGTGATCAGACAGCCCTTCGCCTGGGCGCCGGGCGGGTCGGGACAACCGTCGTCGGCGCCGGTGGCGGTGCCCCAGTAGGGCGCGGTGCCGCCGGGGCGCGCGTCGTGCGCGTACATCACGTACACCGACGGATCGGTCGGGAAGTTCGGGGCCAGGGCCAGACCGAGCAGGCCGCGATCCCAGAAGTTGTGCACCTGCGCCCGCAGATCGGTGAACACCGTGGGTGTGGTGTCGGTGAGCGAGTCGAACACCTTGACGACGCCGGACTTCTCGGCGACGAACACCCGGCCGTCCTGGGCGAAGGCCACGTCGATCGGCTGGGACAGCCCGGTCAGTACCGGTTCGTCGGCGAACTTCGGCGGTACGGCGGCGGCTCGGGCCGTCGCGTCGCGCGCGGTCGGCGGGGAGCCGAACAGTTCGGGGCCGGATGGGCGCGTGGATGTGCTCGACGTGCTCGTGGTCGCGGCCGGCGACGCGCCGGCCGAGGGTATCGACAGTGCCAAGGAGGCGAACAGCGCGACGGCGCACGCAAGCCGGGTTCGTCCCCGGTGCGCCTGCCGTCCCGCGTATCGCGAGTGTATGGAACCGGACATATATGTCCCCCTGTTCCCCCTGGGCGCCCGGCAGTTGTGGCGCCACATCTGCACCATAGGGTGACGCGCCGGGCGTAGGTCGACTTTTCGGCAACCTCGCCGCCCCTCGGGTCACCCGCGTGCGCCGGCCCCGTGACCACTTGCGGACGTGCGCGTTGTTGTTGTGAAGAGGGAGCGAAGGTCGACCCGGAGACGGTCCGCTCGACGGCGGGAGGTGGCAAGGTGGAACGTGGTACGACGGGGACACGCGATGCCCATGCTCGGCCGCCTCGGTGCGCGCCGCGTCGGTGCTCAACGATCTTGTCACGAACCCGGCGCCGGGTATCGGTGCGCCGGCCGCGCCCGGCACACTGATCACCGGTTTCCGCCCCCGGGTGCCCGGACTCGTCCCAGGTCGCACCGGTGCGTCGAGGAACCACGACGGGGAGCACAGGGAGTGGCATGAACGGCGGCGGCAGGCAACGGCCGGAAGAGGGCGGGGAGCAGCACTTCGGGGACGAGCCGCCGCGGCCGTCGGCCGGCGACCGGGAGGTCTCCGGGGGCGACTCGTGGAGCGACTTCCGGATCGACTCGCGGGTCGACTCGCGGGTCGACTCCTGGGGTGACGACGCCTATTTGGACGAGCTGTTCGGGCCGCGCCCGGGGGGCCGCGCCTCGGCGTCCCGGGAAGTCTCGGGCGATTCGGGTGGGTTCGGGACGGCCGATGCCGGCGGGTTCGGCGGGGGCACGGCGGGCTTCGAGCCCGCGACGTCGGGTGGGAGCGCTCCCGGGTTCGGGACGGACGGGCCGGGCAAGCCGCCTTCGGGGCGGGGCGAGTCGATCCGGATCGACGACGACTGGTCGGACCCGGCACCGAGCGGGCGGGCCGGCACCGACGAACCCGGGCCGAGCGTGCTGCGGCTGTACGCGGGCGACCTGCTCCTGACCTTCGGCGGCGCGGACGGCACCGATGTCGCGCCGGTACCCGCCGGCGCCCGGCCGCCGCGCCCGTCCAGGCTGCCCGGTTCGGTGCCCTCGGCCGGCCCCGAACCGCTGGGTCGCGACGTCGAGATCGCCGAACTCACCGGGCTGCTGCAACGCGGTACGTCGGTCCGGATCGGCGGACCCGCCTCCAGCGGGCGCACGACGCTGCTGCGCCGGCTCGCCGCGCTCGACCCCGCCCACGCGCCGGACGGGGTGATCCTGCTCGACGGGCGCCGGCGCGGCCTGGACGACCTGCTCCAGCAACTGCACGACGCGTGCTTCGGCGGACCCGCCTACCGACCGACACGTGTGCAACTGACCCGGATCCTCGCCGACGTGGCGGCCCTCGTGGTGATCGACGACCTGGACATCGGCCAGGAGGACGTCGCCGAACTTCTGCGTATCGCGCCGGAATGCGCTTTCCTGGTGGCCGGGCCCGAACTGGTCGATCCGATCGCGCGCCGGGATTCGCCGCTGCACGAGATCACCCTGCACGGGCTGCCGCAGGAGGCGTCCTTCGACCTGCTGCGCCGGGTCGCCGGGCGCGAACTCGACGACGAGGAGCTGTCCTGGGCCTCCGCCCTGTGGTTCCAGGTGGGCGGCCACCCGGGGCGGTTCGTCCAGGCGGGGGCGCTGCTTGCGCGGCGCGAGCGCGGCCGTTACGGACTGCTCGACGACGGCGCGGCGGACGGCTCCGGCGAATTGCCCTCGCCCGGCGACCCCCGGCAGTTCGTACCGCGCCTGGTGCCGCTGGTGTCCGCGTCGGCCCAGCAGGTGTTGCGGCTGGCCTCCGCGCTGGAGGGCGAACTCCCGGACCCGGTACACCTGCCGGCCCTGACCGGTGCGGTGGACGCGGTGGGCGCCGCCGACGAGCTGGTCGAAGCGGGGCTCGCCGCCTGTGAGTTCGGCCGGTATCGGCTCACCGGAGGTACCGCCGAGGCGGTCGCCTCGATCGTGCGCGGACCGTCCTCGTGGGCGGTGGCGGCCATACAGCACTTCACCTGGTGGGTCTCCCACCCGTCGGTGACCCCGGCCGAGATCGCCCGCGAGGCGGACACCATCCTGGCCTGCCTGCGCGAGTCCGAGCGCCTGGGCAAGGCCGGTTCGGCGCGGGCGCTGGCCCGTGCGTCGGCACCCGCGTTCGGCGCCTCGGCGCGCTGGGACACCTGGGGCGAGGTGTTGGACCTGGGCTTGGCCTCGGCGCGTGCGGCCGGTGCCTCGGCGGCGGCGGAACACGCCTGGTTCCGGCACGAGTTGGCGATCCTGGCATTGTGCACGGGCGATTCGGAGGGCGCGCGCGAGGAGGCGGTCGCCGCCACCCGGATGCGTGACGTCGGATCGGACAAGCGCGGACTGGCCGCCGACCGGCGGGTGTTGGCGCTGGCCGGAGGCGATCGGGCGGCGGTGGCGGCGGTCGGCCAGGAGGGCGCGGCCGGGGCCGAGCGGGGCGGGATCGGGCGGCGCGGCGTGTTGATGACGGCCGGTGCGGCGGTGGTCCTGGTGGTCACCCTGGCGGCGGTGGTCGCGATGGGCTCGGACTCGCCGGATCGGGGCGATCATCGCAATCCGGTGGGTTCGACGGGCTCGGCGACGTACGACCCGAAGACGCCGAACCGGGGGCCGGAGGCCGACCCCAAGGCGGACCGGGACAAGCCGCCGCCCCCGACGGGCAGCCGCAAGCCGGGGACCGGTGGGGCCACGACCACGGCCACCGCGACGGCCCGCGAGACGACGGCGCCGAACACCAGCGCTCCGGCCACCGCGCCGCGCTCGTCGACTCCGGCCAACTCGGCGTCACAGAGCGCGAGTTCATCCCCGACGAGTGCACCGCCCACTCCCACGCGCGTGCCGCCGACGACCTCGACGACCCCGGAGTCCCCGGCCGGCGAGGTGAAGGTGCCGGTCGGGGGCTGACCTCGACCCGCGCCGGCTCGGAGCGGGCGGGTCCGGACTCGGGTCAGTGTGCCGCCTCCTGTTTTTGCAGAGCCGGGAGTACCTCCTTGCCGAGTCGGGCCACGTTCTCCAGGGTCGCCGTGCCCACTCCGGCGCCCTCGGCGAAGAGCAGGAACCGGTTGATTCCGGTGCGCTCGGCGGTGCGGGAGAGGCGGCGGACGCAGTCGGACGGCGCGCCGACCGGGTGGATGCGACACAGGAAGTCGGTGTACTCGACCGGATCGCGCATGTGCCGCTGCCGGCCGTCCACCGTCACATGCGCCGACAGGCCCCGGCGCAGCCACTTGGGCATCGCGCGACGCAGTACCTCGACCGCCTCGCGCCGGGTGTCCGCGACGTAGGCGACCGCCGCCGCGGCGTGCTCGACCGCCTTCGGGTCCCGCCCGCACGCGGACGCCGCACACTCGTAGGTGCGCACCATCGCCGCCTTCTCCGCGTCGTCCGCGTGCATCCCCAGGAGCATCGGCAGCCCGTGCCGCGCGGCGAGCGACGCGGTCTCCCGGGACGTGCACGCGACGATCACCGGTGGGTGCGGGTAGGTGCGCGGACGGGGTACCACCGGCACCTTGCGGAAGGAGAAGTGCTCCCCGTCCGCGCCCACCCGCTGGTGGGTCAGCCAGCGCATCAGCAGGTCCAGCGACTCCGCGAACGCCTCGTCGTGCCGCCGCAGCCCGGTGCCGAAGACCTCCAAATCCACCCACGGCCCGCCGCGCCCCACGCCCAGGGTGAAGCGCCCCCCGGACAGTTGGTCGAGCAGCGCGGTCTGCTCGCCCAGGGCCACCGGATGCTGGTTGGACAGGACGCTGATGGCCGTACCCACCCCGATCCGATGGGTACGCCCCAGTAGCATGGACGCGAAGGTGACCGCCGACGGGCACAACCCATACGGCACGAAATGGTGTTCGGCGATCCACGCCTCGTCGAATCCGGCCTCCTCCGCGGCGATTCCCGCGTCCATGGCGGCGGTGAGCACCGCACCGTGGTCGCCCGCGTCGAACTGTGCCGCCAGCAGGAAGATGCCCAACCTCATCGCGTCCTCCTCGTCGTTTCGTGACCGATGCCGACCGGCCGGTTCCCGCCGGACGACGCCGGCGGAGGCGGTGGTGTGGGCAACAGGGCACCCACACGACAACACAACGCGTGAAGGCATGTGGAGGTAATCCTTCACTCCTGATTGTTTTGTGCCCGACCGGGCGGATATCGGCTCCCGTGGTGTCATCAACCGAACATGGGAGCGAATGTCCGAATACGCGTTCGGGATGGATCGAGGCGAACGGCACATCCGACCGGCCTGTGCCTGTTCGACAGGGGCTGCGATACTCCCTGGAAACCCGCGGTACTACTTCGCAGTAACCAAGGCGTACTCCCGGTCGGGAGACGCCATTTCAGCAGCGAGGAGCACAGCAGATGAGCCGTGACATCAGCACGGTCGGCGTGGTCGGCCTGGGCACCATGGGCGCCGGCATCGTCGAGGTCCTGGCCCGCGCCGGACTGACCGTCGTGGGCGTGGACGTCTCCGCCGAGGCCGTCGCGCGCGGCCGGGCCCGGATCGCCGAGTCGACCACCCGCGCCGCCGCGCGCGGAAAGCTCACGGAAGAGCAGCAGCGCGACATCTTCGAGCGGGTCACCCTCGGCACCGACCTGACCTCGGTGGTCTCGGCCGACCTCGTCCTGGAGGCCATACCCGAGCAGTTGGCGCACAAGCAGGCGCTCTTCGCCGAGCTCGACAAGATCTGCGGTCCGGACACGATCCTGGCCACCAACACCTCCTCGCTGTCGGTCACCGAGTTGTCGGTGGCCACCACCCGCTCCTCGCGCGTGGTGGGGCTGCACTTCTTCAACCCGGCGCCGGTGATGAAGCTGGTCGAGGTGATCCGTACCGTGGTCACCGAGCCCGACGTGCTCGCCGACGTGGTCGCGCTCGCCGAACGCCTCGGCAAGTCGCCCGTGGTGGCCGGCGACCGGGCCGGGTTCATCGCCAACGGGTTGTTGTTCGCCTACCTCAACCACGCGGCGTCGATGTACGAGCAGAAGTACGCGACGCGCGAGGACATCGACGCGGCCATGCGCTTCGGCTGCGGCCTGCCGATGGGTCCGCTCGCGGTGCTCGACCTGGTCGGGATCGATACGGCGTACGAAATCCTGGAGCAGATGTATCGCCAGTCGCGCGATCGTCTGCACGCGCCCGCGCCGATTCTCAAGCAGATGCGTACCGCGGGGCTGCTCGGGCGCAAGAGCGGTCGCGGCTTCTACACCTACGAGCAGGCCGGATCGCCGGTCGTGGTGGCCGAACCGGGCGGGGCCGCGGCGGTCGCCGGCACCCCGCGCGAGGTGCACGCGGTGGGCGTGGTCGGCACCGGGACGATGGCCACGGGCATCGTCGAGGTGTTCGCCAAGTCCGGCTACGACGTGGTCTACGTGGCGCGCAGCGAGGACAAGGTCGAGCGGGTGCGCGGGGCGCTGGTGCGCTCGCTGGACAAGCAGATCCAGCGCGGTCGGCTCACCGAGGAGGCCAAGGCCGAGGCGCTGGCCCGGGTGACCGGTACCACCCGGCTCGACGATCTCGCCTTCGCCGACCTCGTGGTGGAGGCGGTGGTCGAGGAACTGTCGGTGAAGCAGGCCCTGTTCGAGAACTTCGACGAGATCTGCAAGCCCGGCGCGATCCTGGCCACCACCACCTCCTCGCTGCCGGTGATCGACTGCGCGGTGGCCACCTCGCGGCCCGCCGACGTGGTCGGCATGCACTTCTTCAACCCGGCGCCGGTGATGAAGCTGGTCGAGGTGGTGCGGACGGTGGCCACCTCGGACGACGTGGTGGCGACCATCCACGAGGTGTGTCGACGTACCCGCAAGCACGCGGTGGACTGCGGGGACCGGGCGGGCTTCATCGTCAACGCGCTGCTGTTCCCGTACCTGAACGACGCGGTGCGGATGCTCCAGGCCAACTACGCCGGTGCCGACGACATCGACACCGCGATCAAGCTGGGCGCGGGTTATCCGATGGGCCCGTTCGAACTGCTCGACGTGGTCGGGCTCGACGTCTCGCTGGCCATTCAGAAGGTGCTGTTCGCGGAGTTCCGCGAGCCGGGCTGGTCGCCGGTGCCGCTGCTCGAACACCTGGTCACGGCGGGCTACCTCGGGCGCAAGACCGGCCGGGGCTTCCGGGACTACGCGAAGCGGTAGGCGGGCGCCGGGGCAGCGGTCGGCCGGATCGTGCCGGACGGAGGTAAGTAGTACGAGAGGGGTACGGGCGCATGCGGTGCGTGCACCCGTACCCTTTTTGTGTGCCGCGTCGTAACAAGCCAACCAGCCGCGCCCGGTTCGTCGACCGGGGCGAGCCCCGTGATCCCGGCCTCGGTTTCGAGGAGCGCGAGTCGGGGGCCGACGGGGAGTGGCTGGTGCGCCCGATCAGCGGGCAGGCCGCGACCAAGACCTATCGGTGCCCGGGGTGCGACCACGAGATCGCCCCGGGCGTGCCGCACGTGGTGGCGTGGTCGGCCGACGGGCGGGTCGAGGAGCGCCGGCACTGGCACCGGCCGTGCTGGAACAGCCGAGGACAGCGGCGAATCACCCGGCGACGGTAGCGGCCTCGTCGACGGCGGGCACCCGGGTGCCCCGCGCCGGTCGGGTGGCGGCGGTGGCGGCGCCCAGGAGGGCGAGCGCGGGTACGGTCACCGCGAGCACGAGCGGGACGAGCAGCGCGGCGGCGGAGACGGCCACGTGCAGGCCGGCCGAGCCGATCAGGCCGGCCCGGGAGCGGGCGCCGGTACGCAGTCGGTCGCGCAGGTTGAGCGCGGCCCAGACCGACCAGATCGCGACGACCACCCCGAGCAGCGCGAAGAAGCCGATACCGACCCCGCCGACCAGCGCGCGGTTGTCGGTGCCGCGCTCGTCCAGGGTCTTCAGGACCAGGATCGGCGCGACCACGCCGCAGCCGAGGACCGCGGCCACCGCTTCGGCGAACAAGGTCGCGATGGCCGCGTACGTCACGATCCCCCGGGTGAACGTCATAACGCGCGATCGTGCCGGTTGGGCGAGGGTTTGTCGAGAGTGCGTTCGAGAGGCGGGGGCGAGCACGTGCGCGGCGACTCGTTCCCGTCCGGTCCGACCACGCGTACGTCGCCGTGCGGCGACGTCGACGACGGCTTCGTGATCGGGGATCCGGCGGCGCGGCGGCGCGGGCGCGCCGTTGGGCCCGCCCGCGCCGCCGAAGGGTGTCGACGCGGGATCAGCAGTCGCGCAGGGTCGGTGACTGGTTGAGCAACTGGCCGCGGATCGAGGTGAACTTCGCGTACCGGTCCGCGTCCAGGCCCTCGATCGGGAAGACCGCGACCCGGTGGCAGTTCTGGAACGCGAGCTTGACCCCGAAGTGCCGTTCCATCGAGCCGCGGATCGCGTCCGAGGCCAGGGCGCGCAGCAGTTGCCCACGCTCGGTCTCGGTGGCGGGCGGCACCTGGTTGTCCGCGAACGCGCCGCCATCCACCCGCAGTTGCGTGGCCAGGGCGGCGACGAGGTTCCAGGCGTAGGGCAGTGAGTCACGTACACAGTCGACGAACTCCGCCTCGTCGACCTCACCGTGTTCGGCCTGCTCCAACAGCTTCGGAGGCACATCGAGCGACATCGGTGCTCCTTCCGGCCGGGGCGTACGCAAGTTCGCCCGGCGGTTCGGGTCGTGTCTCGTACGTGGCAGTGGCTGGTGGCACCCGTGCATAGCCCACGACACGCCCCGAACGCGCATCCGCCCGGCCCGCACCGTCTCCGGACTCACCGTAAGTCATCGCCTACACATAGCTCCAGAGCGAACCGGAGGTGAACGCGGTTCAGCGGACGGGGAGGCGGCGGCGCGTCCCGAGGCGGTTCGGGCCGCCGTGCCGGGTCCGTGCCCGGTCCATCGAGGTACCGCGGAGGCGGTAGCGTCGGGGTATGCGTCTCGTCATCGCCCGTTGCTCCGTGGACTACGTCGGGCGACTCACCGCCCACCTGCCGTCCGCCCCCCGGCTCATTCTGGTCAAGTCGGACGGGAGTGTGTCCATTCACGCCGACGACCGCGCGTACAAGCCGCTGAACTGGATGTCCCCGCCGTGCACCCTCAAGGAAGGGGACGGCGTGTGGACGGTGATCAACAAGGGCGGCGAGAAGCTGATCATCACGATCGAGGAAGTCCTCCACGACACCTCGCACGAGCTGGGTATCGACCCCGGGCTGGTCAAGGACGGCGTCGAGGCCCACCTCCAGGAACTGCTGGCCGACCGCCTCGACGCGCTCGGCGCGGGCTGGACGCTGATCCGCCGCGAATACCCCACCCCGATCGGCCCGGTGGACATCCTGTGCCGGGACGCGGACGGCACCACCGTGGCGGTGGAGATCAAGCGCCGGGGCGAGATCGACGGCGTCGAACAACTCACCCGCTACCTCGAACTCCTCAACCGGGACACGCTGATCGCCCCGGTCAAGGGCGTCTTCGCGGCCCAGGAGATCAAGCCCCAGGCGAGGGTCCTGGCGGTCGACCGGGGCATCACGTGCGTGACGCTGGACTACAACGCGCTGCGGGGCACCGAGGACGACAAGTTGAAGTTGTTCTGACGGGGCGGTGGGCTCTCGGGCTCGGTCGAGGGGTCGGCTTGCTCTTCGGGCGCCCGCTCCAGGCACGGGCTGGAAATCATGATTCCGATTTCCTCCGGCGGGGAGGTGCTGTGGAGCGTGATCTTGAAGCCATCCTCGGAATTCATCGCGATCAGATTCCCGGCCCCCGCGCCCTCAACCGAATTGGTCGCGAACTCTTGCATCCTGAATCCCATGCCCTCGACGATCTCCCGGGCCTTCAGGAACGTTGCCTCCTGACTCTGCGGGGGAACTAGTACATTCTCCACGTGCAGCGCCCAGAATTTCTTCGCCATGGAGTTCTCGTTTCCGCACGGACTGGTGTCGCTCGACGGCCTACCCTTGGCTCTGGGGGCTCCGAGGGCATCGACAATTCTCCTGGCGTAGTCCTCGGAAACGGCCACTGCCCGCTTCTCGGACATCCTGGGAATCTTGGTTCCCGGCTTGTCCACCGAACCTCCACATGCCGATATCGAAGTCAAGAGAATCGCTGCCGACAGGACCGTAAACCTATCCGGCAAGCGGTGAACAACCACGAGGTGCGGCCCTATTCGAGTCTCGGGTGTTGCAGCGGATTCGGATCGTTGTACATGCCCATGACGATCTTGGCCTGATTCACGAGACTTTCACTTCCCGGGTTCCAGTAGTCATCGTGCGCATGAGCATCCCCGCTCATGACGTTCGCGCCGAATTCTTCGTCCGTCGGGGTGACCGGATCGTTGCCTTCTCCCAAGATCGTGTCGACGAGACTGCGACCGCCGGGTTTGTGGTCGGCGCCGTGAGAATATGCGCCGCCCTCCACGACAAGTGTGTCCTTGGACGTGCCCAGCGCGCGTTCCGCCCACACGTGCTTCGGATCCATGTGCAGGTCCTGCGCTCGCTTGACGTGCATGCCGGGGCTGCCGAGAGAAACGACGTCATCGACCCCCGGACCACTTCCGGCGCGGGCCGCATCGCCGACAACCGCAGTCCCATAACTGTGAGCGATCATCGTGATGTGTCGATCGCGTCCTTGGGCACGAACTCCGTTCACGAACGAGTTCAGTCGCGGCGCGCCTTCCTGTGACCGATCCCATCCGACCATGCTGCCCGAAAGCCCCGCCACGCCCTTCTCGGGCGCGTCGTAATCGAGCCAGAAAACCGATGCCACATTGCTGCTCCCGCCCGGCGTCAATGTGTCGGCGGCGTGCTGCATGGCATCGATCCGCTTGATTCCCCCCGCCAGGCCGTTGATGACGGTCGCGTCGGTCCCGGGCACCGAAATGGAGACGTGCTCGGCCCGGTCGGGGTCGCCGACGGACATGATTACCTGGCCGTCGAGGAATTTGTCCCCGAACTTCAGCAGTATCAACTCCTTTCCCGGCGGTCGAGCGTGTCCGGCGACCAATACCCTCTTGATCTCCGTGAGGTTTTCCCACTCGCGTCTGTCGTGGTTGGGGGAGGTGCCGCCGGCCAATGCCGGGGCGAGTTCGGTCAGGCGTTGGTCCAGGGCGATGCGGTTGGCCGTGTCGCGGACGGCTGCCGGAAGGCCGTCCATGCCGCCGAGTCGGCGTGGATATGCGGCCGGGTACAGGGCCCGCTGTTCGTCGGACAGGCCGCGCCACCAGGCCGCCGTCTGCGTGGGATCCAGGTCCGGGACCGGACCCACGCCGTAGAGACCGGCCACGCGCCGGGTGTCCTCGACGCTGTCGTGCCAGGCGTCGAGCCGGGTTTCCGCGACGTCGCCCGGCATCAGCGTGGTCAGCGTCGCGGCGAATCCGGCGTCGGCCTCGCTCGCCTGGCGAAGCAGTGTGTCGAAGCGGGCCACGAAGCCGTCGACGGCGCTTTGTTGCCTTGCCGCGTCCGCCGGAGTGGGATCGCCGGCCGCTCCGGTCGGGGTGGCGGCCTGCACGGTGTATCCGGCCGGGTTCTCCACGATCCGCAGGCCCGACGTCTCGGCCTCCTGGATGGCCGCGTGGAACAGAGCTTGAATCGCCGGGAGTTCGGATGCCGCACGTTCGGCCGCCATACCGATGGTCTGTGCCTGGCTTGCGGAGATGGCGATCTGTCGAACCGTCACTTCGAGGTCCCGGTCGGCTGTCCCGGCGGCCCGCCCCTTCCATCCGGCCGCCTCCACACCGTCGTTGACCCCGGTCCGGAACGTGTTCTCCAGTTCGGCGAGTTTGCCGGCGGTGGTCCTCCAGGTGCGGGCGGATTCCCGCCAGCTCTCGAAGTTCGCGGTCCTGAGCTCGGTGAAGCCGACCACGGTCACGACCCCGCCGTGAAGTCGGTGGCGACGTTCGCCTCGGTCTGGGCGTACTTCGTTCGCGTGCGGTAGATCTTGTCGGCCCCCGCCTGCGCCCGGTCGGCGAGGTGGGCGATCGCGCCGCCCCACTCGCGGCTCAACTCGCCCAGCTGGAAACCCGTCATGAACCCCGGTGTTCCCGCCGGCGGACCGTGGTTCAAGTCCGCGCCCAGGCTTTTCAGTTCCATGGCCACCGAGACCGCCTTGGCGGCGGCCGGGGCCAGCTCTTCGACTTTGACCCGGAAGGAGGAATCCGAGGGCGCCGCCAACGTGGCGTCGGAGGGCTCCGCCGGCGGAATGATGCCGCTCTTCGGGGCGCCGCTCGTCGGGTCGGTGCGAAAATACTCCGGCGTCAGGACTCGATTCATGATCGTGTCGGCGATTTTCCGTTCGGGCATCCTTGAATCTCCTGCGGGCATTTGCAAGATTGTCGGGTTGATCCGATGATTCGCGCGCGGAAGGTGTGTCGGTCGGGTGTTCGCGGCGCAGTCCGGCGGAAGGGCGCGGAACAGGCTATGGATCGACCGACGAACTGCACAAACCGATTCGGGGCGGTGGTGGAAGAAGGTGCGAGGCGTCCCGGGACCACGAATCCCGATAAACGATGGTCGACGCGCCGACGAACCGCGCGCAATTCGGGAGTCCGCAGGGCGCACGGCAAAGCCCGCCGACCGGCGGGCCGGCGCCGATCCCGACCGGGGTTGACCTTCGAGTCGGATGAAGCCCAATGATGTCGGGATGCCGGATACCGAGTTGATGCCGATCGGGGCCTTCGCCCGACACAGTGGTCTGACCTCGAGTGCGCTGCGGTTCTACGCGGACTCCGGATTGCTGCACCCCGCCGAGGTCGATCCCGTCTCGGGCTACCGCTACTACCGCCCCGACCAGGTGGCGCGGGCCACGGCCCTGCGCCGGCTGCGTGAGATCGCGATGCCGCTTGCCGAGGTCGACGCCGTCCTCGACGCCGGGCCCGAGGAGGCGTCCCGGCTGATCGACGAGCATGTCGCCAAGGTGCTCGCCGATGCGGAGGCGGCGCAGCGGAAGGCCGCCGTGGTCAAGTCCTCGTTGGCCGGGGTGCCGGCCGGGGTGCCGATCGCCGCCCTGAAGGGGCCGGTACTGGCCGACGCGATCGAACAGGTCCTGACCGCGACCGCACGGGAGCCGGGCATGCCCGTGCTCGGCGGAGTGCGCGTCGAGGCGACCCGCGAGGCGATCACCCTGACCGCGACCGACCGCTACCGCCTCTCGATACGAACCCTGGTGCCCGCCGAGGCACCGACGACATCGTGGGCCGCGACGGTCGCGGGCGACGATCTGCGAGCCGCCGCGGCGGCCGTCCGGCGCAGCGCGCTGGTGCGGGTCGAGGCGGCCGCGCACGGGATGTGGCTACGGTCGGCGGGCCGTGAGGACCGGCATTGCCGGTTGTTGGCCGAGGAGTTCCCGGACTACCGGTCGATGCTCGCCTCGCTGCCGGAGGCCACCACCCGCCTGACGATCGGGAAGGACGTACTCCTGCGCGCCCTGGCGGAGCATCCCGGCGAGCGGATCACGTGGCACGTGACCCGCCGGGGGATCGATGTCGCGTCGACCGGTGACGGGCGTCCGGGCGTTTCGATCCCGGCCGCCGTGACGGGGCGGGACCTTCGCATCGTGTTCGAACTGACCACCCTGTATCCGGCCGTCGGTACCGCGATCGGCCCCGATGTGCTGCTCGACCTGCGGGGATCCGACCTGCCCGGCACGATCCGCTCCGCCGATCGCGGCGATCTCACCACGCTGGCGATGCCGGTCGCGTCCGACCGTCCCGGCTCCGCCTGAAGGCGGCACCCGCGACTTGCCCGGCAAAATCTGCACCATGCGGATAAAAATCGACGCAGTGTAGACTTTGTGTCGGGAGTCGCTCGGCTCCCGGTGTGGACGTGCTCAGGAGGGGCCATGCAGAAGCGGAATTGGCTTGTCACCGGTGTCGGCTCGGGGCTCGGGCGGGCGATTGCGGAGGCTGCCCTGGGGGCCGGCCATACCGTGGTCGGCACGGTGCGCTCCGAAGGGGATCTACGAGGCTTCGAAGAGCTCGAACCCGGTCGTGCCCACGGTCGCCTTCTGGAGGTGACCGACGACGGGGCCGTCTCGAAGGTGATCGCGGAGGCGGAGCGCGACGTCGGGCCCTTGGACGTCGTCGTCGCCAATGCCGGCTACGGTCTGGAAGGGACCTTCGAGGAGACTCCGCTGGACGAGGTGCGCCGGCAGTTCGAGGTCAACGTGTTCGGGGCGATGGCCACCCTGCAGGCGGCGCTGCCGTACATGCGTCGGCGTCGCCGAGGCCATCTGATGGCCGTCACCTCCATGGGCGGGCTCATGGCCGTGCCCGGCATGTCCGCCTACTGCGGCAGCAAGTTCGCCCTGGAAGGCGTCCTCGAAGCGTTGGGCAAGGAGGTGGCGCAGTTCGGGATCCACGTGACGGCGATCGAACCCGGCTCCTTCCGTACCGACTGGGCCGGCCGGTCCATGACCCGTGCCGAACGGACCGTCGACGACTACGACGAACTGTTCGAGCCCATCCGGGCGGCGCGCCGAAAGGCGAGCGGGAACCAGCCGGGCGACCCGGCCCGGGCCGGGGACGCCGTCGTGCACATCGCCTCGGTCGACCGACCGCCGGCCCACCTCGTCCTGGGCTCGGACGCGTTGCGCCTGGTCACCGCGGCACGCACCGCCGTCGACGAGGACATCCGCGCGTGGGAGACGCTCTCCCGGACGACCGACTTCGCCGAGAGCGCACGGCCCTGATGCCCGGCCACCACCCCGCGCGGAGCAGACGCACCACGGAACGCAAGGGCGATGTCCGGGAGCGGGCCATCCTGGACACCTGCGAGGCACTGCTGGCGGACAAGGGCTACGACGCCATGACCGTCGGGGACATCGCCCAGGGCGCCGGCATCACCCGCGGCGCGCTCTACTTCTACTTCGGGTCCAAGCAGGAAGTGGTCACGGCACTCGTGGCCCGGACCGTCGAGCACCTGTGGGAGCGCTCGCGGGCCACCGCCCGGCACGACGAGCCGCGACCGGCCGTCGCGACGGCCATGCGGCGCACGGTCGAACTGTGGAACGCGCACGGCACGGTCATGCGCACCGCGATCGACCTGTCGTTGACCGTGCCCGAGATCGGCGAACTGTGGAGCCACACCGCCGACTTGTTCATCGCGGCGATCACCGCCGTCCTGGAACGCGCCGGCGTCCCACCCGGCAGCGAACCGCGGCAGGCCTCGGCGATGGCGCGCGCCCTGTGCTGGATGATCGAACGCACCTTCTATCACGCCTCGCGGGAATCCCCGGAAAAGTTGCCGGAAGCCGCCGCGACCTGCGAACACATCTGGCTGATCAGCGCCGGCCTGGACAGCTGAGGGGCGGAGCGCGCGGCGCGGGTCCGCGAGGGCCGTGCCCGGGGTGCCTTGACACCCGCGTTCAAGCTTGTCTAACTGGGTGGACGGCCTCGCCGACGGAGTCGAGCCGGCACTGCTCCGGGCTTGGCATCGCCACGCGCGACCGCGGGCGCTCGGGCTCCTCCGTGCACGGTCGCGCATCGGCCGCACCGGTCGGATCCCGACGGTGTCCCGCCGACGGCTCCTCGATCGGCCGGTCGAAAAAGCGGCGGAAATCCCGCGGGCAGCGCACGAGTTGTACCTCAACGGGACGGGCGGACCGAAGTGAGCCATCGCAATCACGACACGACCGCGACCACCACCGCCGGCGGCTGGCGCACGTCGAGCTACTCCGGCGAGGCGAACCTGTGCCTGGCAACCATCATGCTGGGTAAAGCGGTTGCCGTTCGGGACACCAAGGCGGAGGACGGCCCGGTGCAGACCTACGACGCCTCCGCGTGGAGCGCGATGATCCGGGTGCTGAAGCGCCCCTAGACCCGACTCGCCGTGGGCGACCGCCTCGATCAGCCGGGCCGTATCGGCCCCGACGCCAAGGGGGTTCGCGATGCCGGGGACGGTGATCATCGGGGCCGGGTTCGCGGGGATCTGCATGGCGATCCGGCTGCGCCGCGCCAGCATCGAGGACTTCACCGTCTACGAGAAGGCCGACGACCTGGGCGGCGTCTGGCGCGACAACACCTATCCGGGCGCGGGTTGCGACATCCCGTCGATGTTGTACTCGTACTCCTTCGCGCAACGGGCCGACTGGTCCCGGGTGTACCCCGAGCAACACGAGATCCTGCGCTATCTGCACGAGTGCGCCCGGAAGTTCGGGATCCGGGCCCATCTGGAACCCGGCACCGAGGTGTACGCGGCGCGCTGGGACGAGATTGCCGAGGTGTGGCGGATCGAGACCTCGCGCGGAACGGCGACCGCCCGGGTGCTGGTCTCGGCCGTGGGTCAGCTCAACCGGCCGCGCTATCCCGACGTGCCCGGCCTGGACTCGTTCGCCGGCACCGCGTTCCACTCCTCGCGGTGGCGGCACGACCACGACCTCGCCGATCGCACCGTCGCGGTGATCGGCACCGGGCCCAGCGCGGTGCAGTTCGTGCCGCGCATCGCCGCGCGGGTGCGCCGGCTGTACGTCTTCCAGCGGTCCGCGAACTGGGTCGTGCCCAAGCCGGATCGGGCCTACGGCCGGGTCGCGCACCGGGTCTTCCGCCGGATCCCGCCGGCCCGGACGGCGGTGCGCGCGGCGATCTATCTGCGCGGCGAGACCGCGGTCTACTGGGCGGTGCGCGGCAACCTCGGCGCCCGCCGCCTGGCCCGGCACGCGGCACGCCGGCACCTGGCCGCGCAGATAGCCGATCCGGCACTGCGGGCCCGACTGACCCCGGACTTCCCGATCGGCTGCAAACGCATCCTGATCTCGGCCGACTTCTACCCGACGCTGACCCGGGACAACGTGGAACTGGTCACCGAGCCGATCACCGAAATCACCCCGAGCGGACCGCGCACCGCCGCGCGGGAGTTCCCCGTGAACACCCTGATCCACGGCACCGGGTTCCTGGCCACCGAATTCCTGCGGCCGATGGAGATCGTCGGGCGTGACGGCGTGCGGCTGCACGACGTGTGGCGGGAGGGGGCGGCGGCCCGGCTGGGGATGACCGTGCCGCGCTTCCCGAACCTGTTCCTGCTGTACGGGCCGGGGACGAACCTGGGCCACAACTCGATCGTGTACATGATCGAGAGTCAGGTGGCGTACGTGGTCCGGAGGATCCGCGACGGGCGGGTCCACGAGGTGGGCGCGGCCGAGTACGAGGCGGACCGGCGGGCGCTCGCGGCGGGCGTGGCGGGCACCGTGTTCGGGGCGGGCTGTACGAGTTGGTACAAGGGCGCCGACGGGCGGGTGACCACCAACTGGCCCTGGCACACCTACCGCTACCGGTGGGCCACCCGACGGGCCTGACGACCGCGACCCGACACCGCCGGCCGGGCCCGGGGCCCGACCTCAGTCGGCGTAGTAGTCGGCCATCAACTCACTGGACCACGGCGGTTGGCGAAGCCCACCGCGCGGGCCGAACTCGGCGAGGTAGGGCTTGAGATCGAGCACCGGCGTGCCGTCGACCGCGTCGAGGCCGCGCACGTGGACGTCCAAGCCGTCCACGCGCTCCAGCGAACAGCGGGAGACGGCGAGGCGGTTCGGGCGGTTCTTGCCGCGCTGGGCGAAGATGCCGACGAGCGGCCAGGCCGGATTGCCGCGCGGCCGACGGGCGCCGGTCTCGACGGCGGTGTCCGGGACCCGGTGGAAGTGGAAGACCACCTCCAGGTGGGAGAAGTCGTCCAACCCGAAGAGCGCATCGGGGCCGAAGCGTTCGCCGTCCAGACGGATCACCGAGGCCACGTTCCCCCAGTGATCGTCCACGAGTTCCACGCGCGGGGCGTACACCCGCCCGACCGGGCGAAGGGTGACGTCGGGCAGCGGTTCCACGGGTGTGCCCCCTGTCGCTACGGTGTCAGGTCCAAGGCGTGCACGACCAACTCGGCCAGCGCGTTCACCGCGCTCTCCCGGTCCCGGGCGTCGCATTCGGTCATCGGCGTGCGCGGGCCGATCGACAACGCGTCGCGCAGGTCCTCCTCCGGGTAGCGCGGCGCGCCGTCAAAAAGGTTGACCGCGACCACGAACGGGATCCCGGACCGCTCGAAGTAGTCCACCGCCGGGAAACTGTCCTCCAGTCGGCGGGTGTCCACCAGGACGATCGCCCCCACCGCGCCGCGCACCAGGTCGTCCCACATGAACCAGAACCGGTTCTGTCCCGGGGTGCCGAACAGGTAGAGCACCAGGTCGGCTTCCAGGGTGATGCGGCCGAAGTCCATCGCGACCGTGGTGGTGCGCTTCTCCGGCAGTCCGGACAGGTCGTCGACGTCCTCGCTCATCACCGTCATGACCGACTCGGTGGTCAGCGGCGGGATCTCCGACACGGCGGCGACCAGCGTGGTCTTGCCGACGCCGAAACCGCCCGCGACCACGATCTTGGTCGAGGTGATCGGCGGCCCCTCGCCGATCCGCCGACCGGCCGCGCCCGCGGCCGGCATCGGGATGGCCGGGACCTCGTCGCCGAGGCCGCCGACACCGCCGAGGTCAAATCTTGCGTAGTCCACCGAGCACCCTCTCCAGCAGCGCACGATCGGGTCGGCCGGCCTCGTGCTCGGCCTGGTACACACTGATCCGGCCCTGCGAGGCCAGATCGCTGATCAACACCCGGACCACGCCGAGCGGCATGTGCAGGATCGCCGCCACCTCCGCCACCGACCGCACGCCGCGGCACAGGTGCACGATGCGGGCCACCTCGGGCATGTCGCCGGTCTCGTCCTGCGGGCAGTCCAGGGTGGTGACCAGCGTCTCGACCAGCAGTACGTGGCCGTACCGGGTCCGGCCGCGGGTCAGCGTGTAGGGACGCACGCGCGAGGTGCGACCGCCCGGTTCGGGACGGGCCGGGAAACCCCCCGCGTCGTCGTAGTCGGAATAACCGCCGTCAGGAGCCAACGCGACCACCTCCACGGTCCTGGTGCATCTGTGCGCGCAGGGCCGGCGTCAGGACGTGGCCGGCGCGCCGAACGAACGAGGTCATCTGGTAGGCGATCACGCCCAGATCGGCGGACCCGCCCGCGTGCACGCCCAGGCAGGAGCCGTCGCTGATCGACATCGCCACGACGTATCCCTCGGCCATCGTGACGATCTCCTGGCGGACCGCGCCCATGTCGAGCACCCGCGAGGTGCCCTCGGCCAGGGCCACCAGGCCGCTGACGATCGCGCCGAGTTGCTCCTCGGCGTCACCGGCGGCGCCGGCCGCCTCCGGGCCGCGCGCGCTGGCCAGCATCAGGCCGTCGGAGGAGACCAGGACGACCTCGCGGACCCCCGGGACGTCCCCGGCGAGGCCGGCCACCAGCCAGTCGACATCGCGGGCCGTGGTGCCATTCGATCCGGTCACCGGTCTCCACCTCCTGTCTCCTCCCGCACGTCCGGCGGGAAGGTGGGTTCTTCGTCGGTCGACACGATCGGCCCGGACGAGCGGATCGGACCGGTCGGTTCGTCCTCCCGGCGGGCCGCCTCCAGGCCTTCCTGAAAGCCCGTCAGCCGGCGGCGCAGTTCGGCGGCCGACAGTGTTCCGGTGTCGCGGGCGGGGTCCGCCGCGGGCGGGATCGCGAACGCGCCGCTGTCGTCGCCCGCCGTCAGCCGCTTGGGCAGACCACGTCGGGTACGACCGACCGCGGAGGCCGCGGGGCCCGTGCCGTCCCCGCCGATCGCCGGCCGCGGCGCGGCGGGCGGCTTCGCGGCGGTGGTCCGCGCCGTCGCGCCCTCCGCCGTAGCGCTCTTCGCGGTCCCGGCCGTCGCGCTCTTCGCCGATGCGGCCTTCGCAGGTGCGCTCTTCGCTGCCGCGGTCCCCGCCGTCGCGCTCGGCGCCGCGGCGGTCCTCGGCGCCGCGGCCGCGTTCGCCACCGGTGCCGGGTTCGCGCGGCGCGCGGGTGGCGCGACCTCGGGGCGCGGCGCCGCTCCGGCCGCCTCGAACAGCGCGCCCGGTGCGGCCAGTTTCGCCGCCGGCGCCTTGGGGGCGGGCGGATTCGCCGCCGGCGTGCGCTTGGGCAGGCCCTTGGGCGTCTTGACGGGCGGCGCGGCGTCCTCACGAGGCACGACCGGCCCGCGCGGCGCGGCGGTCGCGGACCGGGGCCGTTCGGCGGCAGGGGCGGCGGCAGGGGCGACCGCGGGCGCGGCCGCCGCAGCGCCGGCCGGCGCGGGCGCCTCGGCCGAGGGCAGCGCGAGCCGAGCCGCGCCGGGCGGGATGGCCCGGGCGCCGGGCGTCACGCCGGGAATGGCCATCCGGTCCCGCTCGCGCTCCTGCTCGCGGTCGCGCTCGGCGGAGAACTCGGCGGGCGAGGGCCCCAAACCGTGGAACACCGTGGCGGGGATCACCACCACGGCGCTCAGGCCACCCTGCGGGCGGGGCCGCAACTGCACCCGGATCCCGTGCCGTCGGGCCAGCCGGCCGACCACGAACACGCCCAGGCCGCCGGCGCCGCCGGCCGCCTCCTCCTCGGTGCTGTCCCGCTCGATCTGCGAGTTCAACTCGGTGAGCCGGTCCGCCGGTACGCCGATCCCGTTGTCGTCCACCGACAACACGACCTCGCCGTTCTCCAGCGTCCAGCCGCCGATCTCCACCCGCGACTCCGGCGCCGAGTAGGCGGCGGCGTTCTCCAGGAGTTCGGCCAGCAGGTGGCCCACGTCGTCGGCGGCGCGCCCGAGCACGTCGGCGCGCGGAACGTGGCCGACGTCGATGCGCTCGTAGCGCTCGATCTCCGAGACACCGGCGCGGACCACGTCCAGGAGCGGGATCGCCGGGCGCCGACCGCGCCGTTCGTCCGCGTCCGCGAGGACCAGCAGGTTCTCGCTGTTGCGGCGCATCCGGGTGGCCAGGTGGTCGAGCCGGAACAGGTCCTGCAGGCGCTGGGGTTCGTCCTCGCCGTGTTCCAGCTTCTCGATCAGGTCCAGTTGGCGCTCGACCAGGGTCAGCGTGCGCATCGACAGGTTGACGAACACGTCGTGCACCCGGCCGCGCATCAGCGTTTCCTCGTCGGCGAGCGCCGCTCGCCCGCGCGACAACTCGGTGTGCTCCGCCTCGAGTCGGGCGCGCTCGGCCTCCAGGCGGGCGCTCTCCGCGGCCTGACGTACGGTCAACTCACGCAGTCGGGCGATGCGTTGTTCGGCGACCCGATGCCGCAACCACGCGGCGATCGAGGACAGCGCGACGGCGGTGGTCAGCAGCGTGCCCGCGAGCGCCGACTCCCACAGTGTGTCGGTGTCGCCCAGCAGGACGATGGCGGTCGCGATCCCGGCCAACGCGAAGACGGCCGCCGCGGAACCGAACCCCGCGGCCGGTCCGCCGACCGAGCGCCGGCTCCGGTGAACGGGTTCCGGAACGCGTACGGGTGCCGCGTCCGCCGCGTCGGGTGTTCCTGGATCCCCCTGCCCATACATGAGACGTGAGCATATCGTCGGACCCTCTTTTGATGTGGTTTCCGAAGCTACGCGAGTCGCCCCGAAAACGGCCGAAAAGGCCCCACCCGGCACATGTCGGGTGAGACCTTTTCGGTATACGGAGCAACTATTTTGACGATCGGTCAGGCAAATGCCCCAACCGGCCCGCCCGCCTTCGCGTTGTGGCTACACGTCGCGCGAACGCAGCCGGATGCCGCCGGCGATCAGCGCGATCGCCGCGTAGACCGCGATCAGCAACAGCGAGGGCCACGGGCCCGGACCGCCGTCCCCGTCGCCGCCGCCGATCAGCTTGCCCAGCGCGAACATCGGCGAGTACTGCATGACCTTCTCGCCGACCGAGTGCGGCAGGAAGGGTCCGATGATCATCGGCAGCAGGATGAAGCCCATCAGTGCGGTGATCGCGCCCGCCGAGTGCCGCAGCAGTACACCGAAACCGAGGCCGAACAGACCGATCACGGCCAGGTAGAGCGAGCTGCCGACGACGCTGCGGAACAGGTCCACGTCGGCACTGGAATCGCCGATACGCGAGGTCAGCATCGACTTGCCGATCACCGCGGTCAGGCCCATCGTGACCAGACCGACCGCGAACATCAGGCCCGCGAAGACCAGACCCTTGGCGACCAGGACCTGGATCCGGCGCGGGTACGCGGTCAGCGTGGTGCGGATCATGCCCGTCGTGTACTCGGCCGAGATGGTCAGTACGCCCAGCGTGCCGGCGGCCAGTTGGGCGATGATCACGCCGATCAGCGCGATGCTGACGTAGTCGTCGTCGCGCTTGGGGTTGACCGTGGCGGCGAGCAGCACACCCAGGCCCAGGATCAACAGCACGATCACGGCCAGAGTCCACATGGTCGAGCGGACCGTGCGGATCTTGGTCCACTCGGACAGCAGCACCCGGCCGAAGCCCGCGTTGCCGCCGCCGACGTGACCGCCGACCTGTGCGGGGTGACCCGCCGGCTGCCCGGGCGGGAAGTGCTGCCCGGGCATCTGCTGCGCCGGCACCTGCCGAACCGGCGCCTGCTGCGCGTGCATGTGCTGGTGCGTCGGGGCCGGTTGGCCCTGCGGGAGCAGGTGCGGCGGGCCCTGGGGCATCGGGGGCGGAGTGTTCTGTGCCATCGCTCAGCCCTCGCTTCCGTTGGATCGCGGCATGGACGGGGACGGGGCGCCGGCCTGCGCGCCCCACGGGGCGCCGGGCGTGCCCTGCTGCGCATACCCGGGGGCGGGCCGGCGAACTGCGGGCCGCCCTGCTGCGGGTATCCGGGCGGCGGCGCCGCTCCGGGCGGACCCCAGCCCGGCGGCGGACCGCCCGGCAGACCCGCGCGGTACTCCACGCTGTGCTGGGTCATCCGCATGTAGACCTCTTCGAGCGAGTCGAAGCGCGGCGACAACTCGTGCAGCGCGATGCCGTGTTCGGCGGCGAGGTCGCCGATCACCACGGGCGACAACTCGTGCACCCGGAACGAGCCGGCCACCGCCTGGTCGGGCGTGACCGTGGCGCCCTTGCCCTGGAGCAGCGCGTTGAGCTTCTCCGCCTGCGGCGAGCGCACCACCGTGAACGACTGGGAGTTCGTCTCGATGAAGTCGCGCATCGAGGTGTCGGCGATCATCCGCCCCTGTCCGATCACGATCAGGTGGTCCGCCGTCACCTCCATCTCGCTCATCAGGTGACTGGAGACGAAGACGGTGCGGCCCTCCGAGGCCAACTGCTTCATCAGGTTGCGGATCCACAGGATGCCCTCGGGGTCGAGCCCGTTGACCGGCTCGTCGAACATCAGGATCCCGGGGTCGCCGAGCAGCGCCGAGGCGATGCCGAGCCGCTGGCCCATGCCGAGCGAGAACCCCCCCGCACGCTTCTTGGCCACCTGGGTCAGGCCGACCATCCCGAGCACCTCGTCGACCCGACGATTGGGGATGCCGTTGCTCTGCGCGAGACACAGCAGGTGGTTGTACGCGGTCCGGCCACCGTGCATCGCCTTGGCGTCCAGGAGCGCGCCCATCTCCCGCAGCGGGGCCTGGACGTGGTCGTACGGGCGGCCGTTGACCGTGACGTTGCCCCCGGTCGGCGTGTCCAGGCCGAGGATCATCCGCATGGTGGTCGATTTGCCGGCCCCGTTGGGGCCGAGGAAGCCGGTCACCGAGCCCGGGCGCACCTGGAAGGAAAGCTGATCCACCGCCAGCTTGTTTCCGTAGCGTTTGGTGAGCCCTCTTGCTTCGATCATCTGTTGCCGCACTCCCAGGAAGGTTTCGGGGGATGGTGTCGGTGCTTGAGCCGACCGGGCTACGAGCTTAGGCCCCAACCCCCGCTGCCGACGGCCGCCGCACGACGGGCGCGCGTTGGGACATGGGTTCGAGGGAAGTCCCGCACGTCATCCCGGAGGACGATTGACAAACTCAGGCTTGATCCTGTCGAGGCGTGACCACTTCGCGCAGTATGAGCAGAACGGCCGCCGCGATCGGAATCGCGAGCAGCGCCCCGGTCACCCCGAGCAGCGCGCCGCCCACCAGAGCCGCGATCACGGTGATCGCCGGCGGCACGTTCACCGCGCGGTTCATCACGCGCGGATAGATCAGATAGTTCTCGAACTGCTGGTAGGCCAGGAAGAAGATCACGCAGGTGAGCGCCTTGCCGGGGGAGTCGAAGAAGACCACGGCCGACACCACCGCCGCGCCCACCGTGGCGCCGATCATCGGGATCAGGTCGGTGAACGCGATCACCAGGGCCAGCGGCAGCGCGTAGTCGTTGCCCAGGATCATCAGGAAGATGAACGAGGACAGGCCCGCGCAGGTGGCCACGATCAGCGCGCCGTTCACGTAGCCGCCGATCCCGGACAGGATCTCGTCGCCGAGCAGCCGCACCCGGGCCCGGCGCGACTTCGGGAACAGGTTGTACAGGTGCTCCTTGATGCTCGGCAGCGCGCCCAGGAAGTACAGCGTCAGGACGATCACGGTGAGTGTGTCGAACACCGACGTCAGCACCATCTTGCCGAAGCCCCACAAACCGCCCGCCACGTTCTCCGCCGTATTGGCGTTGGCGGCCCAGTCCTTGGCCCGGTTCACCAGGTCGTACTTCTCGTCCAGCTTTCGGAATCTCTCGTTGTTGCGCAGCTCGGTGAGGCTGTCGGGGATCGAGTTGATCAGGCTCGACGTCTGCTCGACCAGCGGCTGGGCGATCGCGGTGACGAAGGCCGCGGCGACGAGGACGAACCCGAACGCGACGGCGCACACCGCCCAGCGTCGGGGCATGCCGCGCTTTTCCAGGCGTTCGACGAACGGGTTCAGCCCCGCGGCCAGGAAGAACGAGATCAGGACGATGATCAGGACGTGCTGGATACCCATCACGGCCTGGGCCAGGAACCATGCGGTGATCAGGCCGAGTCCGCCGATGAAGCCGATGTAGAACGGCGAGGAACGGCGCAGCGGGCGACCCGGCTCGCCGAACCGTGAGCCGACGCCGGTCCACGGCTCGACCCGGGTGGGGGTCTTGGCGTCGTCGGGGACGGGGGAGGGCACGGCCGGGGCTGCGGCCGGGTCCTGGGCGGTCGGCGTTCCGCTCGGGGTTGCCGCCGGGCCGGGTTCGGCCGTCGCGACCTGGGCGGGCACCCGCGCGGGCGTCGCGTCCGTGCTCTGGTCGGCAGGCTGGTCGCCGCCGGACCCGCCGACGGTCGCCGGCGCCGGCGCCGTGTCGACGGTGCCCGCGGTACGCCCCGCGCCGGTCGTCGCCGTATCGGCCGTGCCTCCGGCCGCCGCCCTGCCGGTACCGCCCCCGCCCGGGGCCGCCTCGTCCGCCGTGCTCCCGATGGACGTGCCGCCCGGGGGCGGTTCGGCGGCCGTCGCGCCCCCGTCCGCCGCCGGCGCCGCCCCGGTGGGCGCCGTGTCCCCGCTCGGCGCGGTCGCGGGTGCCCCCGTGGATGCGCCGTCCCCGGCCGGTGCCGGTTTCCCCGGTCTGCGGCGCGGTCGGATGTTGCCCAGTCGACCCATGGCCCCGTACTCCTCGTCCCCTGCCCGGGCCGTCGGCGGCCCGGATCCGAATGTTCCCCGCCGACGCGCCCGGGATCACGTCAGAAAAAATGCGGCCGGGCGGCGGACGGGTCCCCATGGAACCCGCCCGCCGCCCGGCCGCCGAAGCCGGCCGAAAGACCCGTCGCCGATGCCCCGCCGAGGCGCGTCAGCGGCTCTGCTGAGCCGGCACACCCGGCATCTTGTCGTCGTCGTCATCGATGCTGACACCCGCCGCGGCGACGGCCGCGCCGGTGAGCGTGGCCAGCATCTCGCGCACGTTGGTCAGCTGCGCGTTGATGCTGTCGCGACGGTGGGTCAGCGCGGCCAGCTCGCGCTCGGACTCCGAGCGGATCCGGTCGGCCTTGGCCCGCGCGTCGGCCACGATGTCGTCGGCCTGGCGCTGCGCCGTCTCGATCGTCTGACGCGAGCGGCGCTCGGCGTCGGTACGCAGCTTCTCGGCCTCCAGGCGCAGCTGTTCGGCCCGGTGCTCGACCTCGGACAGCCGCTTCTCGGCCTTGGCCTGACGGGCCGCCAGGTCGCGCTCGGACTGCTCGCGGCGCTTGGCCAGGTTGGTCTCGAAGTCGGCGGCGGCCTGGGCGGCCTTGGCCCGGGTCTCCTCGAAGAGGGCCTCGGCCTCCTCGCGCTTGGCCGACGCGTCCTTGGCCGCCTCGCCACGCAGCTGCGCGGCGTCGCTCTTGGCCTTGTCGAGGATCCGCGAACCCTCGTCCTCGGCCTTGGCCTTGCGCTCCTTGCCGTACTGCTCGGCGTCGGAACGGACCTGCTGCGCGGCGGCCTCGGCCAACTCGCGGTGCTGATCGGCGGCTCGGCGGGCCTCCTCGCGCAGGTCCTTGGCCTCTTCCTCGGCGAGGCGGAGGATCTTCTCCACCCGTGCGCCGAGGCCCGCGTAGGACGGTTCGGCGTCGGCGAGTTGGGCCTGCGCGTTCTGGCTTTCGAGGTGCAGCTCCTCGATCCGCTTCTCCAGCGCCGAGATCCTCGCGAGCGCGCTGTCACGGTCCGAGACGAGCTTCGTGATGCGGTCGTCGACCTGCGAACGCTCGTACCCACGACGGACGATGTCGAAGCCGTGCGGAGAGTTAGTGTCGCTCATGGGGTTCCTGTCGTATGACGGGTGCGGTGAATGAGGTGACGGGTGGAATCCTGGCACGAATCGGGCGGAGCATCGACCTGACCGGGGGATAAGAACCGGCCGGCATCGCTCAATCGGATGACGACGAACCGGAGCCCTTCGCCGCGGGGCCCTTGCCCGACGAGGAGTTGCCCTTGCCGGCCGCGAGGCCCGCGGGCGCGGCCAGCGCGTCCAACACGCCCTGCACGCGCGACATCTCGGCGGTGATGTCCTTGCGTCTGCGGTTCAACTCGTCGAGTTTGCGCTGCCCGTCGGCGCGATGACGGTCGGCTTCCTTGCGCGCCTCGGTGCGCAGTCGCTCCGCCTCCTTCCGCGCCTCGTCGAGAACCTTCTCGGCGTCCGCGGCGGTCTTGCGGCGGACCGCCTGCGCCTCCCGCTGGGCGGCGGCCACCTGTTCGGCCACCTTCGCCCGCAGGTCGTCCGCGCCCTTCTGGGCGTCGGCGAGCCGCTGTTCCGCTTCCGAGAGCAGCGCCTCGGCCTTCTTCACCGCGGCAATACGTACCCTATCCGCCTCGGAACCGGCCTTGTCGCGAATCCGCTCGGCTTCCTCGGCCGCGGCCACCTTCATCTTCTCGGCGTCCACGCGGGCCTCGCTCACCTGTTCCTCCGCGGCGGCCACCAAGTCGTCGACCCGCTTGCCCGCCTGCTTCAGACCCTCCGCGGCCTGCCGACGGGCACGTTCGACGACCTGCTCGGCCTCGCGGTCGGAACGCTCGCGCGTGGCGGTGGTGTCGCGCCGGGTCTCGCCGATCATCGCGTCGGAGTCCTGGCGAGCCTTCTCTATGACCGCCGTCGCCTCGGCGCGCAGTCGTTCGTCCTCCGCCTCGGCCTCGGCGATCAGCAGGTTCGCCGCCTCGGTCGCCTCGGCGACCCGCTTCTCGGCCTTGCGCTCGGCGGTGCCGACGATCTCGGTGGCCCGGCCCTTGGCCCGAACCAGCAACTCCTCGGCGTCGTTCGTGGCCCGCTCCAGCTCGGCACGGGCCTGCTCGCGCAGTTGCGCCGCGGCCTCCTCGGCCTCGCGCAGTTCCTTGTTCGCCGCCTCGCGGCCGGCGGTACGGGTCTTCTCGGCCTCGCGGTCGGAGTCGGACTTCATCCGGTCGGCGTGCTTGCGCGCGGCGGTGACCGTGGCGTCGGCCTCCGCGCGCGCCCGGACCAGCGTGGTCTCCGCGTCGTCGCGGGCCTTGGCCAGGTCGCGTTCGGCGAGCGCGGTGAGCCGGTCCGACTCCTCCCGGGCGGCGTCCTCGATGCCCACCACCGCGGCGCGTACCGCCTCGGCCTCCGCCTGCGCCTCGGCGACCGCGCGGGCCGCGTCCTCCTTCGCCAGCCGGGCCTGGGTGGTGGCGCTCTCCAGCAGGTCGGTGCCCCGCGCCTCGGCCTTCTCCAGCAACTCGCGGGCCCGCGCCTTGGTGCGATCGCGCAACTCGGCCGCCTCGTCACGCGCCTCCTCCAGCGCCTGGGCGCCCTGGGTACGCAGCCGGATCGCCTCGGCCTCGGCCTCCTCGCGCAACCGTGTGGCGTCGGTGTCGGCCTGCTCCAGCCGGCTCAGCGCGGCCGTCTCGGCCTCGTCGCGCATGCGCTCCGCCTCCGCGGTCGCCGCCTCCAGCGCGGCGGCGGCCTCCTCGCGCAGCGTGGTCGCCTCGGCGTTCGCCGAGGCCAGCGTCGCGGTCGCCTCGGTATGCAGGCGCTGCGCCTCGCTGCGCGCCGCCTCCAGCGCCTCGGCGGCCTCGCGACGCAGCGTCCCGGCCGCGTGCTCGGCGTCGGTGCGCACCTGTTCGGCATCGCGCTCGGCGCGCTCCAACAGCGCGCGGGCGGCGGTCTGCGCCTCGGACCGGGCCCGGTCCGCGTCGGTCTCGCCCTGGGCGCGCATCGTGTCCGCGTCGGCCTTGGCCGCGGCCAGCGCGGCGGCGGCCTCCTGGCGCAGCGCGCGCGCCTCGCCGTCGGCCTGCTCCAGGATGCCGAGCGCGGTCTCCTCGCCCTCGGCCCGCATCCGCGCGGCGTCCTTCTCGGCCTTGTCCAGCGCGGCGCGCACGGTCGCGGCGGTCTCCGTACGCAGCGTGTGCGCGGCGCCCTCCGCCTCGGTGCGCATGCGCTCGGCCTCGGCGTCGGCCTGCTCCAGGACCGAACGGGCGGTCTCGGTGGTCTCCTCGCGCAGCGTGCGGGCGGCCGTCTCGGCCTCCGTGCGCATGCGCTCGGCCTCCTCGTCGGCCTGTTCCAGGACCGAGCGGGCGGTTTCGGTGGTCTTCTCGCGCAGCGCCTGGGCGGCGGCCTCCGCCTCGGTCCGCATCCGGGTCGCGTCGGCGTCGGCCGCGGCCAGCCGGGTGCGGGCCTGCTCGGTGCTCTCCTCGCGCAGGGTCGCCGCCGCGTTCTCCGAACTCTCGCGCAGCGCTCGTGCGGTGTGCTCGGTCTCCTCGCGCAGCGCGCGGGTCTCGGCCTCGGTCTGCTCGCGAAGTGCACGCGTCTCGGCCTCGGTCTGCTCGCGAAGTGCACGCGTCTCGGCCTCGGTCCGTTCGCGCAGCGCGTGCGTCTCGGCCTCCGCCTCCTCGCGCATCGAGGACGCGTCGCGACGCGCGGCCGAGCGCATCTGGTCGGCCTCCTCGCGCGAGTCGGCGAGGGTCTTCTCCGCCTCGGTACGCGCCTCGGTGAGGGCCTTGTCGGCCTCTCGGCGCGAATCGGTGAGGACCTTCTCGGCCTCTTCGCGGGCCTTGCCGATCAGTTCGTCGGCCTTGACCGCGGCCGACTGGGTACGAGCGCCCGCCTCGGCGCGAGCGTGCTCCATCGTGGCCTCGGCGTCGGCCCGGGCCCGGTCCAGCGCGGCCTCGGCCTCGCCGGCGGACTGCTCGGCCCGGGCCCGCAGTTCCTCGGCCCGGGTGTGCAACTCGGCGGCCTGCCGCTCCGCTTCGGCGTGCATCGCCTCCGCCCGCGCCTGGGCCTGGTCGCGCAGCTCGGCCGCGGCCTGCTCGGCGGAGCGGATCAACTCCTCGGCGGCGCGACTCGCGTCGGCGCCCGCCTTCTGCGCCTCCGCCCGGGCCTTGGCCACCAGTTCCTCGGCCTCGGCGTGCGAACGACCGGCGTTCTCCGCGGCCTCGGTACGCACCCGCTCGGCCTCGGCACGGGCCGCCTCGACCCGCTCCGCCGCCTGCGCCGCGGACTCCTCGCGCAGCTGCTCGGCGGCGGCCGCGGCCTCGCTGCGCAGGGTCTGCGCCTCGATCCGGGCCCGCTCCAACTCCTCGGCGGCCTCCGCCTGTTGACGGTTGGTCATCTCACGCAGCCGGTGCGTGTCGGCGACCGCCTTCTCGCGCAGCTTGCCGGAGTCGGCACGGGCCGCCTCGAGCAGTTGCTCGGCGCTCTCGGCCGCCTGGGCACGCACCTGCTCGGCGTATTCGCGCGCCTCGTTCGCCAGCCGGTCGCTCGACGCGCGAGTGCGCGTCTCGACCGCCTCGGCGTCGGCCTGGGCCCGGGCGCGCAACTCGTCGGCCTCGGTGCGGGCCTCGCTCTGTACCCGCTCCGCCTCGGACCGGGACTTGGCCATCAGGTCGTCGGCGGCCCGCGCGGCGGTCTCCAGGCGCTCGGCCGCGCCGGCTTCGGCGTTGGTGAGCAACTGCTGCGCCTCGGCCCGCAGTCGGTCCACCTCCTGCCGGCGGCGCTCGATCTCCGCGCGCGCCCCGGCCTCCAACTCGTCGACCCGAGCCAGGGTTTCCTCGCGGGCGGTGTCCAACTCGGCGCGGGTGTCGGTGCGTAGCGCCTCGGCCTCGGCCCGGGCCTCGTCGCGCAGCCGGTCCGCCTCGGCGATCGCCTCGGCGCGCAGCCGCTCGGCGGCGCCGCGGGCCTCGGCGGTGAGCTTGTCCGCCTCCGCGCGGGCCTTGGCCAGATGTGCCTCGGCGTCGGTCGCGGCCTTGCCGAGTTTCTCGCCCGCCTCGGCCTCGGCGCCCTGGAGCAGCCGCTGGGCCTCCGCCTGGCGGCGGTCCGCCTCACCGGCCGCCTCGGCCCGCAGCCGCTCGATCTCGAACTGGGCCGATTCGAGCAGTTTCGCGGTGTTCTCGGACGCGCCCTGGGCCCGGGCGCCGGCCTCGCCGGTGACCCGCTCGGCCTCGGCCCGGGCCTCGCCGATGATCCGGGCGGCCTCCACCCGGGCGTCGCCGACCAGGCTCTCCGCGCGGGTGCGGGTCTCGGTGCGCAACTGCTCGGACTGGTCCACGGCCGCGCTCGCCCGGGCCTTGGCCTCGGCGACCACCCGGTCCGCGTCGCTCTGCGCGCGCGACAGCAGCGATTCGACCTCGGCGCGGGTGCTCTCGTTGGTGCCGGCCGCCTGCTCGCGGGCGGCGGCGGCGACCCGCTCGGCCTCGGTGCGGGCGTTGTCCAGGAGTTGGCGGGCGCGCTCCTCGGCCTGGGCACGCAACTGCTCGGCCCACGCGACGTTCTCGTTGACCCGGGCCTCGGTGGCCTGTCGGGCCTGGGCCAGCTCCTCGTCGAGGCGCCGACGGCGCTCCATGACCTCGGCCTGCCAGTCGGCCTCCAGTCGGGCCGAGCGGGCGGCGGCCTCCTGGAGCAGGCGCTGCGTGGTCGCGCGCGACTCCTGCAACTCGCGCTCGGCGTCGGCGCGGACCTGGTCGGCCTGCAGTTGCGCGTTGCGCAACATCTGCTCGGCCTGGCCGCCGATGCTGTCGAATCGGGGTGTGGCGAGCTGGCGGCGAAGGTCATGCAGCTTCGCGCGGAGAACCTCGACCTGATAGCCGAGGTCCTCCGCGTGGGCGACGGTGTCGTCGCGCTCCTTCTTCAGCCGCTTGATCTCGTCGTCGAGCTGTTCGAGATGCTCGTCGACTTGGTAGCGGTCGTAGCCCCGCACTGTGGGGTCCCACTCCATCCCCTGGCCGCGTACGTTTCAGTACTGCAAATCGGCCGTTTCCGACCGGTTGGTGACGAAACGACCCCGAGAATCATCCGGAACCGCCCGTACCGCATTGACTACCAGGGAGAATGGTCTCAGATCCAGGGACCGCCGTCAGACGTTACGAAAGCGGTTGATGGCGTCGATATGCCGCGCGCGCATCTCGACGTCCCGAACCCCCAGCCCCTCCTCCGGTGCGAGACACAGTACGCCCACCTTGCCCTGGTGCAGGTTCCGGTGGACGTCCCGGGCCGCCTGGCCGGTCTCTTCCAGAGCGTAGGTGCGCGACAACGTCGGGTGAATCCTACCCTTCGCCACGAGCCGGTTGGCCTCCCAGGCCTCCCGATAGTTGGCGAAGTGCGAGCCGACGATCCGCTTCAGGCTCATCCACAGGTAGCGGTTGTCGTACTCGTGCATGTAGCCCGACGTCGAGGCGCAGGTCACGATGGTGCCGCCCTTGCGGGTGACGTAGACCGAGGCGCCGAACGTCTCGCGGCCCGGGTGCTCGAAGACGATGTCCACGTCCTCGCCACCGGTGAGTTCGCGGATGCGCTTGCCGAACCGGTTCCACTCGCGGGTGTCCTGGGTGTGCTCGTCCTTCCAGAAGCGGAAGTCCTCGGCCCGCCGGTCGATCACCAGCTCGGCGCCCATGTCCCGGCACAACTGCGCCTTGTCCTCGGAGGACACCACGCAGATCGGCGTCGCGCCGCCGGCCAGGGCGAACTGCGTCGCGTACGAGCCCAGGCCGCCGGAGGCGCCCCAGATCAGCACGTTGTCGCCCTGCTTCATGCCGGCGCCGTTGCGCGAGACGAGCTGGCGGTACGCCGTCGAGTTGACCAGGCCCGGCGAGGCGGCCTCTTCCCACGACAGGTGCGCCGGCTTCGGCATCAGCTGGTTGCTCTTGACCAGGGCGATCTGGGCGAGGCCGCCGAAGTTGGTCTCGAAGCCCCAGATCCGCTGCTCCGGGTCGAGCATGGTGTCGGCGTGCCCGTCGGGGCTCTCCAGCTCGACGGACAGGCAGTGCGCGACCACCTCGTCGCCGGGCTTCCAGGCGTTGACGCCCGCACCGGTGCGCAGGACCACGCCCGCGAGGTCGGAGCCGACCACGTGGTACGGCAGATCGTGCCGCTTGGACAGGTCCGACGCGCGGCCGTACTTCTCCAGGAAGCGGAACGTGGAGACCGGCTCGAAGAGCGCGGTCCACACGGTGTTGTAGTTGATCGCACTGGCCATCACGGCGACGAGGGCTTCGCCGGGGCCGAGTTCGGGCAGCGGCACGTCATCGACGTGCAGCGACTGACGCGGATCCTTGTCCCGCGATTCCATGCCCTCGAACATCGTCTCCTCGTCCTTGTGGACGGTGACGGCGCGGTACGAGTCGGGAAGCGGGAGCGCTGCGTACGCCTCCTTGGGGGTGTCCCCCGCGAGGATGGCGTCGAGGATCTCCTTCATCGTCGGCCTCCATGGGTCGGCGGTTGAAGCACGAGAAACATCAGGGATTGCCGAGCTTCGCTGAACTTACTCGCTGGTAACGCTAGGCGTTCGGCATAAAAGCGACAAGGGGCGAAGTCACAGGAACTCCGCCGTCGCTTTGACGATCTGTCCGTTGACGAGCGGCCGGTTCCGCGGGATGGCGCGGCCGGCCGGGCGCCGCCGCGGGATGCCGCAGGCCGGCGCGCTGTGATGCGCTGTCACAGTTGGTTGCGCGCGGTCGCGCGCTGTTGCGAGTGGCCGCGCGATGTCGCGGGCCGAATTCCGGGCCCGGTGGTCGACGCCGGGCCCGGTGGTTCAGTGCTCCGCGTCGGGCGCGGCCGAGGTCACCAGTTCGGTGAGCACGCCGTGACAGTCCTTGGGGTGCAGGAACGTGATGCGCGAACCCATCGAACCACGCCGCGGCTCGTCGTACAGCACCCGGACGCCCTTGGCCCCGATCGCCGCCGCGTCCGCGTCCACGTCGGCGGTGCCGAACGCGATGTGGTGCACACCCTCGCCGTTCTTGGCCAGCCACTTGCCGACCGCGGAGTCCTCGCGGATCGGCTCCAGGAGTTGGAGGTAGGACGCGCCGCCGTCCGACGTCTCGTTGATCTTGAGCATCGCCTCGCGGACGCCCTGCTCCTCGTTGATCTCGGTGTGGAACACCTCGAATCCGTAGGTCGTTGTGTAGAAGTCCACCGTCTCGTCGAGGTTGTGACAGGCGATGCCGATGTGATCGATGCGTGTGAGCACCATGGCCTCCCGAGGTCGTCGAGAAATTGCGGGTTACCTGCGAGTAGATACCCGACCCTTCGTTCCGAGACTATGGGCGAGAGCACACCCGATTCGTGCCGGGCGTGAGGGTGGGTTCCGTCACATCGGGACCCCCTGCACCGGTCGGCGCCCTTCCGGGTAGGTTCCGGAACAACTTCACGTCCGTCGCGGGGATGCCGCACGTCGCCCGGCCCGCCTGGCGATGGCACCCCGACCATAAAGTTGTGGAGGCCACCCTCATGGCCGGTTCTGTCATCGTCGCCGGGGCCCGTACCCCCATGGGCCGACTGCTCGGCTCCCTCAAGGGCTTCTCCGGCACCGACCTCGGCGCCATCGCGATCAAGTCCGCGCTCGAGCGCGCGGGTGTCACCGGGGACCAGGTCCAGTACGTGATCATGGGCCAGGTGCTCCAGGCGGGCGCCGGGCAGATGCCCGCCCGACAGGCGTCGGTCAAGGCCGGCATCCCGATGAACGTGCCCTCGCTGACCGTCAACAAAGTCTGTCTCTCCGGCCTGGACGCGATCGCGCTGGCCGACCAGTTGATCCGCGCGGGCGAGTTCGACATCGTGGTCGCGGGCGGCATGGAGTCGATGACCAACGCCCCGCACCTGCTGCCCAAGTCGCGCGAGGGCTTCAAGTACGGCGCGGTCGAGATGCTCGACGCGATGGCCTACGACGGCCTCACCGACGCGTTCGACAACATCCCGATGGGCGAGTCGACCGAGCACCACAACACGAAGCTGGACATCTCGCGCGAGGAGCAGGACGCGGTGGGCGCGCTGTCCCACCAGCGCGCCGCCGCCGCCGCGAAGAATGGGATCTTCGACGCCGAGATCGTGCCGGTGGAGATTCCGCAGCGCCGGGGCGAGCCGGTCGTGTTCGCCGCCGACGAGGGCATCCGCCCGGACACCACCGCCGAGTCGCTGGGCAAGCTGCGTCCGGCGTTCAGCAAGGACGGCACGATCACCGCGGGCACGTCCTCGCAGATCTCCGACGGCGCCGCCGCGGTCGTGGTGATGAGCAAGGCCAAGGCCGAGGAACTGGGCCTGGAGTGGCTGGCCGAGATCGGCGCGCACGGCAACGTCGCGGGCCCGGACAACTCGCTCCAGTCGCAGCCCTCGAACGCGATCAAGCACGCGCTGGGCAAGCAGGGCCTGACCGTCGACGACCTCGATCTGATCGAGATCAACGAGGCGTTCGCGGCGGTGGCCGTGCAGTCGATGCGCGACCTCGGGGTGAGCACGGACAAGGTCAACGTCAACGGCGGCGCGATCGCGCTCGGCCACCCGATCGGCATGTCCGGCGCCCGCGTGGTGCTGCACCTGGCGCTGGAGCTCAAGCGCCGCGGCGGCGGTACGGGTGCGGCGGCGCTGTGCGGTGGCGGCGGCCAGGGCGACGCGCTGATCCTCACCGTCCCGGGCGCCTGAGCCGGTTCGGTCCACACGTGTGAACCGGTCCGGATCGTACGGCTGAGCGACCGTACGGTTCCGCGGAATCGATCCACCTGAAACGATCTCGCAGTCGCGGGGCGCGCACTGTGGTGCGACGGGCTCGCCGACTGCGGGGTCGTTTCGGCATATCCGGTATCCGAGCAGGGAAGCGGTGGCGCATGAGGTCGGGGATGGATGTCGCGACGTTGGTGGCCCAGGCCCGGGAGGGCAAGCCGCGGGCGGTGGCCCGGCTGATCTCGATGGTCGAGGACGCCTCGCCGCGGTTGCGCGAGGTGATGGCCGCGCTCGCGCCGCTGACCGGCAACGCCTACGTGATCGGGCTGACCGGCTCGCCCGGAGTGGGCAAGTCGACCTCCACGACCGCGCTGGTGAGCGCGTACCGCCGGCTGGGTCGGCGGGTCGGCGTGCTCGCGGTGGACCCGTCCTCGCCGTTCTCGGGCGGCGCGCTGCTCGGGGACCGGGTGCGGATGCAGGACCATGCGACCGACCCGGGCGTGTACATCCGCTCGATGGCCTCGCGCGGGCACCTCGGCGGGCTGGCCTGGTCCACGCCGCAGGCGCTGCGCGTGCTGGACGCGGCGGGGTGCGACGTGGTCGTCGTGGAGACGGTGGGGGTCGGCCAGTCGGAGGTGGAGATCGCCTCGATGGCGGACAGCACCGTGGTGCTGTTGGCGCCGGGCATGGGCGACGGGATCCAGGCGGCCAAGGCCGGGATCCTGGAGATCGGCGACCTGTACGTGGTCAACAAGGCGGACCGGGACGGTGCGGCGACGACCGCGCGTGAACTCGGCCACATGCTTTCGCTCGGCGAGGCGCGGGGGCCGGGGGACTGGCGTCCGCCGATCGTCAAGACCGTGGCCTCGCGCGGGGAGGGTGTGGACGAGGTGGTCGAGGCACTCGAGAAGCACCGGGCCTGGATGGAGGCGGGCGGCGAACTGCGGCTTCGGCGACGCCGGCGGGTGGCGGACGAGGTGGAGGCGATCGCGGTCACCGCGCTGCGGGCGCGCATCGGCGACCTGCGGGGTGGGCGGCGGCTGGAGGAGCTGGCGGACCGGGTGCTGTCCGGGTCCATGGACCCGTATTCGGCCGCGGACGACCTGATCACGAGCCTGGGAGCCTAGCCACGGCTCGCCGGTGAGCCGAGGTCGTGCTCGCCGTCCTCAAACGCCGGACGGGCTGGGTTGGTTCGGCTTCGGCGCGTGGGCTGCGGTTTCGCTGCTCGCGTGGTGGGCCGGGCTCGTGCTTGCCGTCCTCAAACGCCGGACGGGCTGGTTTGGTCGGCTTCGGCGTGTGGGCCGCGGTTTCGCTGTTCGCGTGGTGGACCGAGGTCGTGCTTGCCGTCCTCAAGCGCCGGACGGGCTGGGTTGGTTCGGCTTTGGTGCGTGGGCCGCGGTTTCGCTGTTCGCGTGGTGGGCCGGGCTCGTGCTTGCCGTCCTCAAGCGCCGGACGGGCTGATTTTGGTTGGCTTTGGTGCATGGGCTGCGGATTGTCCGACCACAGCCTGTGCACCAGGGCCAAGCCAATTCCAGCCCGTCCGGCGTTTGAGGACGGTCGGGTGGACGGGGCTCACCACGCGAACAGCGAATAGCGAGCCGCGTGGCCGGGAGGCTTCAGCATTCTTGTGTGGAGGGGCAGACCGCGGCGCGGGCGGCTGGGCGGAGTTTGGCGGCCACCGCGCCGAACGCCTCGCCGACCGTTTGTTTCTGGGCCGGCGTCATCACGTCCATCAGGTGCTCGCGGACACTCTCGACGTGCGTGGGCGCGGCGGCCCGAAGCGCCTCCCAGCCCTCCTCGGTGAGCACCGCGTAGGCCCCGCGGCGGTCCGTGGGGCAGTTGCGGCGCGCGACCAGGCCGGCGTTCTCCATCCGGGTCATCTGGTGCGAGAGCCGGCTCTTGGACTGCTGGGTCGCCTCGGCCAGATCGCTCAGCCGCACCTCCTGCCGCGGGTGCTCCGAGATCTGCACCAGGATCTGGTAGTCGTGCAGGGACAGGCCGTGCGTGCGCTGGAGTTCGCGCTCCAGTCGCGGCGGCAGCATGTTGATCACGGCGATGATCTGGCGCCAGACGTGCTGGTCTTCATCGCTCAGCCATCTGGGCTCGGCATCGGTCATGGATCAAGAATACCGGAGTTAGTTGAAACTTGAATGACCTTTTGGTTGCCGCGCGTCGCGCCGCACGCAGTGAGACGGCCACGTGACCGATCGGTAACCTCCACTACGCTCGGCCCGTGCCGAAGCCACTGAACCTTCCCTTCGATCCGATCACGCGTGCCGACGAGCACTGGCGAGAGCACTGGGGCGAGTGCCCGCCGATGGTCGCCATCACCTCGATCATGCGTGCCCAGCAGATTCTGCTCGCCGGCGCCGACGCGGTGCTCAAGCCGTACGGCCTGACCTTCGCCCGCTACGAGGCCCTGGTCCTGCTCACCTTCAGCCGGACCGGTTCGCTGCCGCTGTCCCGGATCGGCGAGCGCCTGATGGTGCACCCGACGAGCGTGACCAACACGATCGACCGCCTGGAGCAGGCCGAGTTGGTCGCCCGGCGACCGAACCCGCGCGACGGTCGGGGCGTACTCGCGGTGATCACGGACAAGGGACGCGACGTCACCGAGCGGGCCACCCGGGACCTGACCGCGCGCGAGTTCGGGCTCGGCGCGTACACCGCCGAGCAGTGCGCCCAGCTGTTCGACCTGCTGCGGGTGTTGCGGGTGGACGCCGGCGACTTCGCGGTCGAGGCGGAGGAGGGGGCGGATTCGGGGACCCCGGTGCCGGCGACGTAAGCTGCATGCGCCATTGTGAAAAGCGGTCGACGACGATGTCGAGCCCGCCGTTACCGAAGGTGCTGCCGTGAAGCCTGCCGTATTGACCCGCTACCGCGTGATGGCCTGGATCACCGGGTGCATGCTCCTGGTCCTGTGCCTGTGCATGGTCCTGAAGTACGGGTTCGACACGGGCGAGAAGGCGACGCTCTACGTCAGCCAGGCGCACGGTCTGTTCTACATGATCTACCTCGTCGTGACGTTCGACCTCAGCAGCAAGATGAAGTGGAAGTTCGAGCGCATGCTGCTGATGATGCTCGCCGGCACCGTTCCGCTCGCGTCGTTCTTCGCCGAGCGCAAGGCCGTCGAGGCGGTCCACGAGCGCGGCCTCGCCACCGCCGCGGCCGGCGCCTGAGCCGCTCGCAGTCAGCCCGTTCCGTACCCGCTTCCCCCGAGGATCCCCCATGCTTTCCACCGCTTCCGGCCGCTTCAAGGTGATCTCGATCGCCGAGGGTTGTTCGTTCCTGATCCTGCTCGTCTTCGGCTCGCTGCTGAGCCGGATCTCGGACATCAACCTCGTCATGCCGCTGGGCCTGCTGCACGCGGTCCTGTTCATCCTGTACCTGCTGGCCATGATGGACGCGCGCACCAAGCTGTCGTGGGACAACAAGACCACGCTGCTCGCGTTCATCGCCGCGATCCCGCCGTTCGGCCCGTTCGTCTTCGACTACAAGATGAAGCACAAGCTGGTCGAGCCGACCCCGGCGCCGGCCACCGCCTGACCGGTCGCCGCCGCGCTCGCGGTCCCGCCTTCCAAGCCCCCGACACCTCGTCGGGGGCTTCGGCGTTATCGGGGGCGTGGGCATGTTTCCGGGGGCGCGTGGACATTTACTAGGGCGTCCTAGTAATTTTCTGGTGCCGCGCGGGAATGGGTCCTACGACGACGGCATCGGACGGGAGCCACGTGAACACCGAGGACATCGAAGAGGGTCGGCGGCGCTGGCAGGACCGCTACGACAAGGTCCGCAACGACGGCATGCGTCGCACCACGCTTTCCGAACTCGAGGTCGAGCCGGTCTACGGCCCGCCCGCGGACCAGCCCTACGCCGGCTTCGAGCGGATCGGCTGGCCCGGCGAATTTCCGTACACCCGCGGCCTGTACCCGACCGGCTACCGGGGCCGGGCGTGGACCATCCGGCAGTTCGCCGGCTTCGGCAACGCGGAACAGACCAACGAGCGCTACCGGATGATCCTGGCGGCCGGCGGTGGCGGCCTCTCCGTCGCCTTCGACATGCCGACCCTGATGGGACGGGACAGCGACGACGAACGCTCGCTCGGCGAGGTCGGGCACTGCGGCGTCGCGGTGGACTCGGCGGCCGACATGGACGTGCTCTTCCGCGACATCCCGCTGGGCGACGTGACCACGTCGATGACCATCTCCGGGCCGGCGGTGCCGGCGTTCTGCATGTACCTGGTCGCGGCCGAGCGGCAGGGCGTGGACATCGGCACGCTCAACGGCACGCTGCAGACCGACATCTACAAGGAATACATCGCGCAGAAGGAGTGGCTGTTCGCGCCCGAGCCGCACCTGCGGTTGATCGGCGACCTGATGGAGTACTGCGCCGAGAAGATCCCGGCGTACAAGCCGCTGTCGGTGTCGGGGTACCACATCCGCGAGGCGGGGGCGACGGCCGCGCAGGAGTTGGCGTACACGCTGGCCAACGGGTTCGGCTACGTGGAACTCGGGCTGTCGCGCGGGATGGACGTGGACGTCTTCGGTCCCGGGTTGTCGTTCTTCTTCGACGCGCACGTGGACTTCTTCGAGGAGATCGCCAAGTTCCGTGCGGCGCGCCGGATCTGGGCGCGGTGGATGCGCGACGTGTACGGCGCCAAGACCGCGAAGGCGCAGTGGCTGCGCTTCCACACCCAGACGGCGGGTGTGTCGCTGACCGCGCAGCAGCCGTACAACAACGTGGTGCGCACCGCGGTCGAGGCGCTCGCGGCGGTGCTCGGCGGGACGAACTCGCTGCACACGAACGCGCTGGACGAGACGCTGGCGCTGCCGAGCGAGCAGGCGGCGGAGATTGCGCTGCGCACGCAGCAGGTGCTGATGGAGGAGACCGGCGTGGCGGCGGTGGCCGACCCGCTGGGCGGGTCGTGGTACGTGGAGGCGTTGACGGATCGGCTGGAGGCCGAGGCGGAGGCGACGTTCGCGAAGATCCGCGAGCTGGGCGAGAGTTCGCCGCACCCGATCGGGCCGATGACGTCGGGCATCCTGCGCGGCATCGAGGACGGGTGGTTCACCGGGGAGATTGCCGAGTCGGCGTTCCGGTATCAGCGGGCGGTGGAGAAGGGCGACAAGCGGGTCGTCGGGGTGAATTGCCACGAGGGGTCGGTGACGGGCGACCTGGAGATCATGCGGGTCAGCCACGAGGTCGAGCGGGACCAGGTGGCGACGCTCGGGAAGCGGCGGGGTGCGCGGGATCAGGCTGCGGTGGACTCGGCGCTGGGTGCGATGCGGGACGTTGCACGTGGCTCGGGGAATCTGGTGCCGCCGATGTTGGCGGCGGCTCGGGCGGAGGCGACGCTCGGGGAGATCTGTGACGTGCTTCGGGAGGAGTGGGGCACCTATACGGAGCCGGCGCGGTTCTGAGCGCGGACCGGGTGGCCTCAAGCGCCGGCCGGGCTGGGTTTGGCCTCAAGCGCCGGCCGGGCTGGGTTTGCTTGGGTTGGCCGGGTGGGCTCCTGCGGGAGTTGACCCGGCCTTCGGCCGAGGTGGCCTCAAGCGCCGGCCGGGCTGATTTTGGTTGCGTGGGCTTCTTGCGGGGGGTGACCTGGTCTTCGGGCGAGGTGGCCTCAAGCGCCGGCCGGGCTGATTTTGGTTGCGTGGGCTTCTTGCGGGGGGTGACCTGGTCTTCGGGCGAGGTGGCCTCAAGCGCCGGCCGGGCTGATTTTGGTTGCGTGGGCTCCTTGCGGGAGGTGACCTGGCGTTTGGCCGAGGTGGTCTCCCGTGGCGGCCGGGGTGGTTGGGCTTACGTGTTGGTTGTGAGTAGGGCGGTTGCTACGAACGTGGTGAAGCGTTGGACCCAGTTGTCGGAGGCGGGTTCGGCGCTTACCAGGATGTGTTGGACTACCGTGCCGGCGATTACGTCGAAGATCAGGTCTACGTCTATGTCGCCTGGGGCGGTGATTTCGCCTCTGGCCTCGGCTCGGGTCCTGCCTTCTACGACCAGGCGTTTTTGGGGGTCGACGATCTCTTCGCGGATGCGCCGCCGCAGGGCCGGGTCGCTGGTGGAGTCGGCCACCAGGCCCATCAGGGCCGTGCGCATCTCGGGGCGGCCGAGGAGTGCGGCGAAGCGGCGGACCACATCCTCGATGTCCGCGCGTAGATCAGGGCCGCGATCCGGCAGGTGCAGGGTGTCCAGCATCTCCGCGACGGCGGCGATGGCCAGGTCGTGCTTGGAGTGCCAGCGGCGGTACAGCGTGGTCTTGGCCACGCCCGCGCGCGTGGCGACGTCGCCCATGGTCAGCCCCGCCCAGCCGCCCTCGGCCAGCAGCGCGCGCGCCGCGGCCAGGATCGCGTCGTCGGCGGTGGTGCTGCGGGGGCGCCCGATGCGCGGTGGGGGCGCGCCGGCCGCCCGTCGTTCCGCCGGTCCCGCCGATTCGTCGTGCACGGGCGGTCATGTTACCGGCTGGTACGGTGCCGGGCGCGATCCGCTGCGGTGGCGCAACTCACATCCGCCATTCGGGATCCTACGGTCGCATTCCGCCCGGCGCTCCCCTTACGCTACGAGCCGTAGCGAATCGCGGTGCCTGGATGGGGATTCGAGCACACGATCGCGACTGACGACCCGTCAAGGGTCGTCGTCCGTCCCGGGGCCCGCATCCTGCGGGGACCGGGGCGCGACGGGAACTCGTGCGTGTGCCGGTGGGTCGCCCCGTGCATCGTTCGCCTTGCTCTCGGGGGAAGATGTCTACATGCAGCCACGGAACATGTCCATGCGCGGAGTAGTCGATCTCGGGGCGGTCAAGGCCGCCGCCGACAATGCCGCCAAGCGTGCGGCCGCACCGGCCGGAAAGCCCGCCGCCGCGGCCGGTGGCCAACGGGTCGTCATCGACGTCACCGAGGCCACCTTCGAGACCGACGTGCTCGCGCTCTCCCAGCAGGCGCCCGTCGTGATCGACTTCTGGGCCGAGTGGTGCCAGCCGTGCAAGCAGCTGAGCCCGCTCCTGGAGCGCTTGGCCGAGGAGTACGCCGGCCGCTTCGTGCTCGCCAAGATCGACGTCGACGCCAACCCGCGCCTGGCCCAGGAGTTCGGAATCCAGGGCATCCCCGCCGTGATGGCGGTGCTCGGCGGCCAGCTCGCCCCGCTGTTCCAGGGCGTGGTGCCCGAGCAGCAGGCGCGCCAGGTGCTCGACCAGCTCGTCCAGCTCGGCGAGGAGCGCTTCGGGCTGACCGGCGTGGTGGTCGACGGTGCCCCGGCCGACGCCCTCGACGACGCCGAGTCCGAGGAGGAGCCCCCCGGCGACCCGCTGCTCGCGGCCGCCGACGAGGCGCTGGAGGCCGGCGATCTGGACGGCGCGGCCCAGGCGTTCCGCAACGTGCTCTCCGACCACCCCGCGCACGCCGAGGCCAAGCTCGGCCTGATCAACACCGAACTCCTGCTCCGCACCCAGGGTGTGGACGCGGACAAGGCCCGAGCGGACGCCGCCGAGCACCCGGACGACGTCGCCGTACAGACCCTCGCCGCCGACGTGGACATCCTCGACGGCCGCGCCGACGAGGCGTTCGCCCGACTCGTGGAGACCGTGCGACGGACCGCGGGCGACGAGCGGAACAAGGCGCGGCTGCACCTGCTCGAGCTGTTCGAGATCGTCGGCGCCGACGACCCCCGGGTGCCGAAAGCGCGCATGGCCCTTGCGGGCGTGCTTTTCTGACTCAGCGTCAGAGCCCGGCGGTCCGGCTCCTCCGGACGCCGGCCGCGGCCGCTCGCTTTGTCGATGAAGCCCCGGTCGTTCTCGATTCCGAGAGCGGCCGGGGCGTTGTCTTTACCCATCTTTGACTATGGGTCATTTCCCTCGCCCTGCGTGTCTTTTGGTGACCGCCAGGTGATTCTTTAACGGACTTATCCTCCGAAATCGGGTCGTCGGGCAGGCGTCTCGACACCGGGCTGTGATCCGGTGGTGAGCGGTGTTCGACGGACCGCGTTACCCGTCGGTAACGAACCTCTTGTGTGCCGACCCGGTCGTGAAAGATGATCGGGCCGCTCGATCCGTGTCCCCTTCGCCCCGGCAGCCGGTCGGTGGTGCGGACGCGGACCTCCCCATCCAGGCCGCGCCGGTCCTTCCCGGGACAGGCAGGCCCTCCCTCCATGCCCCGCCACGTGCGGCCCTGGTCCGCATGAGGAGGGGACTCTGTCCCGAGGAGGACCATGGACAAGAAGGTTCAGGCGGGTAGCGGCAAGACCCGCTGGAAGCGATTCGGCATCGTGCTCCTGCCGGTCGCGGCGATGACCGTGGGCATGTTCGCGGGCGTCGCGAACGGTGTGGTCCCGGTGAACATCACCGTGGGCGGCGGCAACTTCAAGGTCCGCGCCGACAAGATGGAGGCGACGGACTTCTCGCAGTTCGGGGACTTCCTCAAGCGGAACAAGGGCGCCGACGTGCCGGTCGCGACCGCCGCGATCGGACACGCCGACATCACCAACCTCTGTCAGTCGGTCAAGGGGCCGTTCGGCATCGTGCTCCGGATCGAGGCCGGCGGCAAGGGCACCAAGGCCGAGGCCGACAACATGACCCTGTCGATGGACGGGCTCGACGGCGACGCGGTGTTCGAGAACATCGACATCGGCGTCGACGCGTCGACCATGGCCAAGGGCTCGGGGGGCAAGGGTCCGGCCACCATCGGCAACGGCCACCCGACGATGTTCGGCCAGCAGGCCAACAAGGCGACGTTCACCGACGTCAAGCAGTCGGCCTGGCTCGTGCAGGCGGGCCGGTTCTACCTCAAGGACCTCCACCTGGAGGTCGGCGGCGGTAGCAAGGAGTGCTTCTGACGTTCCGTCGGCTGTGGGCGCCTCGTCGCCCACAGCCGGTCAGTCGTATCGAGGCAGCATTCCAGGGAGTTGAATCGTGACCGCAGAACAGCGGCAACCCCATGCGGTCGTGCGCTGCCGGCGCGCGTTTCGGGAGTGGCGATCGGGCCGGCCGTTCTGGGCCGGACTCTTCACCATCCTGGCTGCCGGACCCATCCTGTGGGCCCCGTACGCATCCGTCAGCGCGGGTGACGTCACGGTCAGGCTGACGCAGTTCGGCGGCGTCTCGGCGCTGTTCATCGGCGCCATCCTGATCATGTGTGGAATCGCGCTCTGGTTGACCCCGGCCGCGCGGGTCTACCTCGGGATCTTCGTGATCCTCGTGTCGCTCGTGTCCTTCATCGTGGCGACGTTCGGCGGCTTCGGCGTGGGCATGCTGTTCGGCCTCGTCGGCGGCATGCTCGCGACCTCCTGGACCTACAACGAGCCCGCGGACGACGAGGACGACGAGCGCCGCGGGAACGACGACGCGGGAGACGGACACGACGGTCGCGCCGACTCCGACGACACGCTCGTCGAGGACGGTTTCCTGGCCGACGCGTTGCGCGGGAAGGCCCCCGATGCCCCGGGGGAAGCGTCGACCGGGTCGGAGACCGACCGGCCCGGTGACACGACGGCGGGGACGGCCGCTCCCAGGGTCACGCTCGCGGTGATCGTGGCCGCGATGGCCGGCGTGGTCGGGCTGGTCGGCATCGCGAGTGCGTCGCCCAGCGACCCGCTGCCCGAGAACCCGTACGCGGACGGGCCGTGCGTCTCGGCGAGTCCCACCACGTCGGCGGGTTCGGCGTCGGCCGCGCCGAGCACGTCGAGCGCGGCGCCGAGCACCAAGGCCGCCAAGTCGGCGGGTTCGACCCCCGCCGGCAAGGCGGCGCAGACGCAGTCCGCGGCGGGGCGATCCACCGCCGCGGGGAGCCCGGCGGCAGACCCGAAGGCCGGCACGTCGAAGGCGCCGGAAGGCAACGCACCGGAGGGCAACGCACCGGAAAGCAGGGAACCGGTCTTCAAACTGCCCGAGTTGAAGCTGCCGGAGCTGAAACTGCCCGAGTTGACGTTGCCCGGCCTGCCCGGGCTCGGCCTGCCCGGGATCAAGCCGCCCTCGACGGCGTCGTCCGCGCCGGCGTCGACGGCATCCGCCGCACCTCCGGCGCCGCCCGCGGCCTCGGGCGGCTCGGCTTCGGCCACGCCGCCGGCGGCGGCCAAGGCGGCGCCCTCCGCTTCGGCGTCGGGCAAGCCCTCCACCAAGCCCTCGACGACCTCGGCCAAGCCGTCGGCCACGTCGTCGTCGGCCGTGCCGAAGGACGGCAAGTCGCCCTTCCCGTGCCCGGTCCAGGGTCCCGTGAACGCCAAGAGCGGCAACGGGATCCCGCCGGTCGCGGTGGACCCCCTGGTCCTCAAGTCCAGCCTGCTGGCCATGGCCGGGCTGAACTACGAGGGCGTGGTCAAGGTCAAGACGCTCACCGGGGTCGAGGAGAACGCGCTCAAGTTCACCGTGTCCAAGGGCATCGACATCTGGAACATGTCCATGACGGTGAAGGAGGAGGGCGGCAAGGACGTCGTCATCTCGTCCGACGAGGGCAGCAAGTCCTGGATGGACGCGGACATCCCGACGACGATGTACGTGAAGTACCTCAAGGGGAACATCTTCGGGATCATCCCGATCACCTTCACGCCCGAGAGCCCGCCGCCGATCAATGTGCCGATCGTGTTCTTCACGAACGTGGAGAGTTCGATGTACGCCCAGTTGGGCGGCAAGTTGCACATCCCCGGCTACGGCCTCAACAAGGTCAACGTGAAGTAGTCGGGTCGAGTCGACACGAGCGGTCGACGCGCCGAACCACCGATGCGCCCCGGAACCCACGCGGTTCCGGGGCGCATCGGCGTGCGGGCGGGTTGCGCCCGGTGCTACGCGTCCACGTGGCGTTCGCGGAACAGGGCCAGGATGTTCTCGGTGGGCAGGCTGGGCCACAGGCTCACCCGGCCGTTGCGGCGGTCGATGATCCACTGCCCGGCGCCCACGTTGGCCATCGGGTCGGGGTCGGCGAAGATCGGCTGGACCAGCCAGCCGTACTCGAACTCGGTCATCACGAAGTCGACCGGCGCGTGCGGGCCGCCGCCGACCACGTGCCGTCGGGCCTTGTCCCGGGCCTCGCGCTCGTCGATCGGCTTCGGGGGCAGCGGCTCCCGGGCGGGCGTCAGGTTCAGGCGGGTGGGCCGCCGGCCCTCGATCAGCGCGATCAGCGCGCCGTCGAAGGTGTCGGCGACGTGCCACAGGTCGCCCCACCACAGGTACACCGCGCCGCGCGGATCCATCGCCAACCGGCCGCGTCCCAGGTCGTATTCGCCGACCGGGGTGAGCGGCCGGCCCAGCGCCGCGCCGTACGCCGCGAGCACGTCGCCCGCGTACAGCCCGACCAGCGGGTCGATCCGGAACGGCATCCGGGACATGTCCGTGCCGGGCCCGTACTGATGCACGGTCATCCCGCCGAATTCCCACAGCGCCTTGATCGCGCTCGGCGGGACCTCGATGCCGGCCGTGCCCAACGCCCGGTACCAGCGCAGCAGTTCCTCTTCCGGAATGTGGATGCCGGGCTGCCAGCCCGTGGCGGTCAGGGCTAGGGCCACGGCCTCGGGAAAACGATCGCTCATGACGCGGGCACCTCCAGGATCGTCACACCCAGATCGGCCAGCGCGGGCGCGCAGGACGAGCAGGGCGGGATCGGCCGCTCGTGCGCGGGGTCGTTCGGCTCGCGCAGCAGGATCGCGGCCAGCGCCGCGCCGCGCAGCAGATGCCGCATCCGGTCGAGCACCGCCTCGTGGTCCGGGTCGTGCACACCCTCGGCGGCCAACGACGCCTCGGCCTCGACCGCGACCTCGGACAACAACACCGCGTCGGGGCAACGCCCGTGGAACACCGAGCGCATCGCGGGCTCCGTGCGGTCCAGGAGCGCGGTCACGGCCGGGTGCAGGTCCACGAGCGTGGTGTGCGCGCTCACCGCCGTCATCGGCTCCCGGCCGGGGCGTTGCAACGCCGCACCGACGCCGGGTGGCAGCTGATTGTCGAACATCGGTCTCGTCCGTTCCCTTCGTGATGCCGCGTCAGGGACGCAGGTCGGCGGGCAGACCCGCGCCCGCGTGGTCGACGACGACCGGTCGGTAGTGGCCGCCGGCGGCCGCGGTGCGGGCGATCTCGTCGAGTTCGCCGGGCACTTGCACCAACTCGTCGGCCAGCAGCGTGCCGACGTCGTCGGCGAGCCGGGACAGCAGCGCGACGGTCGCCTCCGGGGTGTCGCCCTGTCGGGCGTAGCGGTCGTCGTTGTCCCAGTACCAGACCGAACCGGCGTCCCCACCCCGGGTTTTGAGCACCAGCGCGCCGCCCTGGACCCACGCGACGGCCAGGAAGTCGGCGGTCAACCGGTCGGTGAACCGGGCCGCCACGTCCAGCAGGTCGTACGGGTCGTACGCGCCGTAGAGGTTGAAGAACTGCTGGTCGAACACGAACCCGTGGCGCGGGTGCACCGCCGGGCGGGCCGGCGGACCGCCGCCGTTGTCGATCAGCAACGCCCGGTAGGCGTCCGGGAGTCGGTACTTGAGGTACTTGCCCTCCAGGTGCGTCAGGTCGACGTCGGTCAACTGTCGGCCGGCGTGCAGCGTGACCGGCACCCGGGCCTGCTCGACCGGGCTCCACAGGCCGGTGCGGTCCCGGTCGACCGACGTCATCGTGGCCACCCCGCCGTGGTGGCGCATCGCGTTCTTGACGTCCACCGGGATCAGGTACAGCCGGCGCGCGTGCGGCGCGTGGTGCCAGGTCCAGCCGCGCGGGGTCGCCGTCTCCACGAGGTCCCGGTAGAGCGGATCGCCGGTGCCGGTCGCCGCGAGGTTGGCCGCGAGTACGTCGGTGACCCGGGCCTCGTCGACACCGAGCCCCGGCGGGATCGGCGCGGCCTCGATCACCACCCGCGCGTACGGCAGGAAATCCGGGAATCCGTACAGGTCGACGAAGACCCCGTCGGGGTAGACCCGACTGCGCGACGTGCGGCCGAAATCGACGATCGAACCCGCGAATTCGGCGGCCGGCGAGTCGCCGGCCGCGGCACCGATATCGGTCATGGCGCGGTCCGTTCCGGATCTGCCGAATCCAGGAACGGGGAGGTCGGATCGATCTCCCACAGCTCCAGGAATTGGGCGAAGGTATCGGCCACCCGGCGGAGCAGGTGGGTCGAGATGTATTCGGGGGTGTATTCCTCGTCGGTGTCGAGGGTCGATTCGCTCCAATACCAGAGCGAGCCGCATTCGGGCTCGGTCACCTTGATCGCCACGATTCCGGTGGTGAGTCGGGTGACCGGCAGATAATCCAGAGTGAGCACGTCGCGGCAATAGCCGTGGGCGTAGAGCAGTTCGGTCTGCCGATCGCCGCCGGTGCGGTGGCCGTAGAGGTCGTCCTCCGGGTCCAGGCCACGCGGCATGAGCTGGGCGGCGACCGGGAAGTCGGCACCGTTGGTGGCGGCGAGCCAGGCCCGGTATTCGGCTGGCAGGGCGAACCCGAGTTTTTCCTCGAGTTCGCGCAGGGCTTCTTCCGAGAGGGTTCCTCGCGGCGTCAATTCGACGGTCAAGGCTGGACTCCAGGGTTGCCGGACGCGGGATCGGGGGCCATGGCGCTGGCGATACCACCGTGATGTTTCACCGCGTAGTGTACTGCGAACGGTATGAGCATCATGGTGCGTGTGCCCTCGACGTGGTGCCAGACGTATCCGGGAGCGCTGCGGCCCGGGCGGACGCCGGCCCACATCGGATCGTTTCGGAATTCCGCGTTGGCCTGGCGAATATCGAGCTTGCGCTGATCGTCGTTCGCTTCCTGGCGGGCTTCCTTGAATTTCTTGGTGCCGTCCGGGCCGGGCGGGAAATCGCTGCGCTTGGGCGGGGCGACGACGGTGTGCGGCAGGTTGATGGTGCGCACCGCGTAGGTGGTGAAGTCCGGATAGCCCTGCAGGTTGATGTAGACGCCGTCGGGGAAGTGGTTGTCCAGCGTCGGGCTCGCGAAGTGCACGATCTGGCCCGCGTATCCCGAGTTGATCGGGTAGCGCGGAGCGCCGGTCATGTCCCGGCCGCGCAGCGCCAGGTCGTTCATGCGCTGGGCCAGGTCGGGGCCGGTCAGCAGTTGTCCGTCCGTGCCGCGCAGGAGGCGGTCGAACTCGTCCCTGGCCTGGCGCTCGGCGCTGGTCAACTCGTCCGGGTTCGGGTGGTTGACCAGCGCGTCGATGCCGGCGGCGTCGAACATCCGGCGGATGGTGGCGCGGTTGAGGTTGTTGCGGGGCGGCGCGCCGGTGTCCGGGTGCGGGTTGTTCGACCGGGCGCTCTGCGGCATCTCGAACTCGGCGTCGCCGCGGTGGGTGTCCCAGGTCAGATTCGCGCGGTCGGCCATGAAGGACGGGTCGCGCGTGACGTCGAGGTCGTAGGGCGACTGGCCGCCTCGGACGTCGTCGGGCTTCGGCGGATTCGGATTCGGCGTCGTCGAAGTGGTGGGCGTGGTACCGGTGTTGGCGTTCGGCGCGGCGTTGGGGTCGAAGTTCTCGGCGGCCGGGCGGGTCGCCATGAAGTCGCCGACCTCACGCTCGATGTCGTCGCGCCGACCGTCGTGCGTGGTGGGCCGATCGCCGGTCGGACTCGCCGTGGTCGCGGGTTCGCCGAGCGGGCGCGGATTGGCCTGCATCGGCGGCGCCAGGGGCGGCGTGGTGTCGATCGGACCGGGCGGATTGGCCTGCGCGTGCCGCGGCGGCGGGGGAGCGGCCGGGGTCGGAGCGGGGCTGGGGTTGGGCCCGGATTGACCGGGCGGGGGGACATGGCTGCCGGGGGCGACGGGGCCGGTTTGGAACGGCGGCTGCTGGTTGTGCGGCGGCGTGGGGTGGACGGGGCCGGTTTGGAACGGCTGCGGGTGGTGCGGTGCCGGGTGGACCGGGCCGGGTTGGATGGGCTGTTGGTTGTGCGGCGGGGTGGGGTGTACCGGGCCCGGGTGGACCGGCTGCTGGGTGTGGGGTGCGGGGTGGACCGGGCCGGGTTGGATCGGTTGCTGGTTGTGTGGGGCTGGGTGGACCGGTGGTTGGGTGTATGGGTTGTTCTGCACCGGTTGTTGGGTGTGGGGGCCGGGCTGGTGGTACGGGCCCGGTTGTTGTTGCTGGGTGTACGGGTTGGGCTGGACCACCGGGTCGTGGGTGAACGGGGCCGGGTGTATCGGCTGTTGCTGCTGGGTGTACGGGTTCTGGTGCACCGGCGGTTGCGGTTGCGGCTGCATGTACGGGTTGGGCTGTACCGGCGGCGGTTGGTGCTGGGTGTACGGGTTCACCGGTGCTTGCTGCTGGTTGTGCGGCAGCGGCAGCGGCGGCGGGGGAGGCGGGGCGACCGGTTGGGTGACGGGCGGGGCCGTCATGGGGACCGGTCGGGCGTTCGGGTCGAGCGTGATCGCGGAGACGGTGATCGCGTTCGGGTGCGGCAGATTCATGATCTGGTTCGTCTGCGGGTCGACCCACAGGATGTCGCCGCCGACGTTGATCGCGGCCCAGGCATGCGAACTGCGCACCACCTGGACCGAACCGTCCGGCTGGACCTCGTTGCGCGGCGGCCATTCGGTGACGATGTACGAGATCGAGCCGGGCCCGGAAGCCCGCAGGGCGGCGTCGATCCGCGCGAAGGCGGCACCCGGGTTCGACGAGCCGTCCGGGTTGAGGTCGAGCCGGTTCCACGGCGCGCCGGTCTCCTGCTCCGCGCGCTGCATGCCGTTCGTCTCGCCGCCGTTCTCACCCGGCATGCGGGCCGCGGACACCTCCGGTCGGCCGAACCAGGTGTTGCCGAAGGCCAGTACGCCGTCCAGGCAGTTGATGCCTCGGCCGGGCACCTGGAAGCCGCCGTCGTTCTGCAGCCGGAACCAGCGGCCCTGGCGAGGGTCGGGGTGCACCACGGGCGTGCCGTCGGGGTGGCGAGGTACCGCGTTGTTCAACGCGCTGACGTCGCTCCAGGTGGGCGGGATCAGGCCGCCGGGCTGGTTGAACGGACGCCCGGCGGACAGCGGCGGGCGACTCGTCATCGGGCCGGCGGACGTGGGCGGCGGCGCGTGGTGCGGCATCGGCTGCGCGTACGGATTGTTCGCCACCGGGGTGTTGCCGTACGGCGTCCCGTTGTAGGGGGACGGCGTGTTGGTGTTCTGGTGGAACGGGCCGCCCTGGAACGGGGGAGCCGCCGGGCCGGGGTGGTTCGGGCCGGTGTCGATGTCCGGGCCCGGGCCGGGGAGGCCGTGCATCCGGTCGCCGAGGCTCTGGAGGGTGTTGCGGAACGGGCCGCCCGGTTGCGAGGTCGCGTCGCCGTCCCGGCCCGGGGCGGGGGTCGCATCCGGGGTCGGATCGGACGCCGGATCGGGGGTCGGCGTGGCGTCCCGATCCTGAGTGGGGTCGGTGTTCGCGTCCGGGGTGGGCGTGCCGTCGCCGTCCGGGGTGGGCTCGGTGTGCCGGTCCGGCGTCAGGTCGGGGGACGGATCCGGCGTGGTGTCCTGACGAGGGTCGGAGTCCGGGGCGACCTGGGCGGTCGGGTCGGGCTTCGCGTCGGAACGGGTGTCGGACGCGGTGTCGGGCTCCGCGTTCGGGTGCGTGTCCGGGGTGACGCCCGGGTCGGTGTCGGTTTCCGGCTTCGGTCGGGTGTCCGGGGTGACGTCGGTGGTGGTGTCCGGCTGCGCGTCCGGAGTTGGGTCCGTGGTCGGATTCTGCTCCGTGTGCGGCGACTTCGGCTGCCCGGTGGCATCCGGGGCCGGGTCGGCCGGGCGCGTGGTCGGGGACACCGACATGTCGATCGGCTGCGCGTTCGCGTCCACGGGCAGCGCCCAGACGCGGATCTGGTCCGGGTACGGCTCGGGCATGACCTCGCCCGACTGGGGGTCGACCCACAGGACGTCGCCGTCCGCGTTGACCGCGGCCCACGCGTGCGAGACCCGGCCGGTCTCGATCGTGCCGTCCGGTTGGATCCGCGGTTCGGTCGGCCTGGACGTGACGATGTACGTCAGCGCGCCCGGCCCCGCGTCGCGCAGTCGCGCCTCGATCTCGCCGTACGCGCCGGCGACGTCGGTGCCGCCGTCCGGACGTCGGCCCAGCGGCGTCCAGTTGCCGCCGATCTCGCGCTGGGCCCGCTCCGGCGCCCCGGTCTCGCCGCCGTTCTCACCCGGGATCCGCGGCGCGGCCACCTCCGGTCGGCCGAACCAGGTGTTGCCGAAGGCCAGTACGCCGTCCATGCAGTTGTTGGCCCGACCGGGCACGTCGATGCCGCCGTCGTTCTGCAGCGGGAGCCAGCCGTCGACGCGCGGATCCGGGTGCACCACGGGGGTGCCGTCGGAGGTGCGCGGGACGGCGTCGACGAGCGCCGACTGGTCGCGCGCGCTCGGCGGCATCAGGCCGCCGGTCTCGTGGAGCGGGCGGCCGTCGTTCAGCGGTGGGCGATCGGCCAGGGGACCGGCCGGATTCCGCGGCGAGTCCGGCCGGGTGGATTCCGGGCGGGAATTGCCGTACGGCGTCGAGTCGTAGGTGGTCCCGGAGTCGGAACTCGGGCGGAACGGAACGGGGTTCGGCCCGGGATCGGTGGTCGGGCCGGTGTCCGGGGCGACATTCGGCGAGGCGGCGGGGCCTCGGCCGAAGAGATTGCGGACACGGTTGCCGAATCCGTCGAGGGCGTTGCCGAACCGGCCGGCCGGAGCCGGGCTGATCGAAGCACCGCGCTGCGGGCCGACGGGCGGCAGGTGCAGCACGTTGACGCCGCCGTTCGAGCCGTCCCGCGTCGACGAGGCGTCCGGGCCCGGGCGCGGCGAGGCGTCGCCGGTGTGTGCGTCGGCCGAGGGGTCGGCGCTGAGATTGGTGCCCGGCCGCGAATCCGGCGAGGCATCCGGCCGAGCGTCCGACGTGGCCACGCGGTCCGGATCGGGCGAGCCGTCCCGGACGGGGTCGCCGGTCGGGTCCGGCCGGGTGTCCGGTGTCGTGTCGGACGCCGCGTCGGGCCGTCCCTCCGGTGTGGTGTCGCGAGTCGGGTCGGGCCGGGTGTCGGGTGTGGTGTCGCCGGTCGGGTCCGGCCGGGTGTCCGGTGTCGTGTCGGACGCCGGGTCCGGCCGTCCCTCCGGTGTGGTGTCCCCGGTCGGGTCCGGCCGGGTGTCCGGGCTCGTCTCCGGCGTTGTGTCCGGCCGGGCGTCCGAGTTCGGGTGGGTGTCCGTGGCCGGGTCCGTGTCGGGTTCGGTGTGGGTGTCCGGCCGGGGATCCGCCTTCGGGTCCGTGGCCCGTTCCGGCGTGGGGTCGGGAGCCGAGTCCGGGCGGTGGTCGGTGTGCGGTGTGGGGTCGGGGGATGTGTTCGGGCGGTCGGGAGTGGGCGAGCCCTCCGTGCGTTGACCCGGAATGCGGTTCGTGGTGTCCGGCGAGCCGCTGCTCGGCGTGCCGTGGTTCGGCGAAGTGCCTTGTACCCCGCCGGAGTTCGGGGTCCCGCCCGCAGGTCGGGTCGCCGCCGGGCCGGATGCCCCGTTGTTCGCTGCGGAGTTGCCCGTCGTGGCCGACCCCGTACCGGGATTCGTGTTCCCGGCCCCGGCGGCAGCCGTACCCGTGGCCGCGGCCGTAGTCGTCGCCGACACGTTGGTCGTGGTCGAACCCGGCCCGGAGGGCGACGGCCCGCCGGCGGACGTCGAGCCGGCCGAGGACGGCCCGGTCGCGGCCGGAGCGCCGGCCGACGCGCCGGTGGTCTGTACCCCGCCACCGCCGTGCGGCGAACCACTCGGCGAACCACCCACCGAAGGCGAGCCGTTCACGGACGGCGAGCCACCGGCGGGCGCACCGGCGGGCGCGGGAGCGCCCCCCGGCTGACCGCCGCCCGGCGGCGGAGCCTGCACGTAGGTCGTGGTGTTCTGCGACGGCCCGCCGCTGTGGGCCGGCGCGCCCTGTGCCGGCGCGGAAGGCGCCGTCGAGGCATCCACCGTGGGAGGCGGGGCCGTCGACGCGCTCTGGGTCGCGACCGGGCCGTGTGCGGGCCTGTGATCACCGCCGGAGCTGCCACCGGTGTTGCCGAAGTTTCCCGAATCCCCACCGGAGTTCCCGGAGTTGCCTCCCGAGTTCGCGGAGTCACCCCCCGAGTGCCCCCCGGAATTACCGCCCGAGCTCCCGGAGTTGTGGTGCGGCGAACCCCCACCGTGATTCCCACCGGATCCACCGTTGGACCCGTTGGACCCGTTCGATCCGTTGGACCCATTGGAGTTGTGCGACCCCCCGGAGCCGTTGGACCCGTTCGACCCCCCGGCCCCGTTCGACCCGCCCGAACTCCCCCCGTTCCCCCCACCGTTCCCCGACCCCCCACGATCCGGGTTCAGTGTCGAATCGATTCTGTTGCCGCCGACGTTCCCGCCCGCCCCCAGGTTCGGCGTGCCGATGTTCGGGACGTTGAACGCGTTCGAGACCCGATCGCCCGCCTTCGACGCCGCGTGATCGGTCGCCCCGCCCAGCCCCCCGCTCGCGAACGTCTCCCAGTTCACCGGGCCGCCGGTGGCCACCGTGCCCGCGACCTCCGCGCTCACGTTGGAGGCGAGCGAGGTGGTGACGCCCTTGATGCCGGACTCGGCGCCCTCGCCGAAGACCTTCTTGCCGAGCCCGTTCACGCCGATCGCGGCCAACCCGCCGGCCGCGCCGCCGCCCGCGGCCAGCGCGGTCTGCTTGATCGAGTAGCCGTCCTGCGAGCCCCAGGTCATGTGGATGAACTGGGAGATGATGTCGTCGCGCACCTCGGACAGTGCCTCGAGGGCGACGTTCTTGAGCAGTCGGCGCACCATCGACGCCTCGATCCGGCCCAGCATGCGCCGCAGCACCTGCATGAACGAGAACCGCAGTGCGGCGGTCGAGGCCGCCGCGGTACCGGCGGTGATGCCGAGGGTGATCGGGGCGGCCGCGATCTGGGCCAGGATCGCCGCACCCTGGATGGTGGCCATCGTGACGAACTCGATCTTGGTGGCGTAGATCGTGTCACTCGTGTCGTCCGCGGCGCCGCCGAGTGCCTTGGACGCCGCCTCCAGGGCCGGGAAGAACGCCTTCTCGCCCTTGCTCAGCTTGTCCCACATCCGAAGGAAGGCTTCCATGCCCTTGCCCTCGTTGGCGGCGTTGAGCTTGTTCACCGCCGCGGCGAGGTCCCCCGCGACCTTGCCGAGTTCGGTCGCGGCGTGCTCCCACGCCTTGCCCAGGGCCTCGCACTTGTCCTCGTCGCCCTCCGGCCAGTCGACGCCGACGAGCAGTTCGAGGACCTTCTCGACGATCTCCCCCGCTTCGACCGCCATCAGGCCTTGCCACCGAAGCTCTCGCGGTTGTGGTCCTCGGTCTTTTGATAGTTGCCGGCGGACGTGTCGAGACCCTTGCCGATCTCCCCGAGACCCTTGGCGAGCGCTTCGAGCGCTTCGAGCACCTTGTCCCGGGCGGGCTTGTACGACTTGGCGAAGCCGTTGCCGAGGTCGTCGTCTCCCCAGCACTCGCCCAGACCCTCGATGGACGTCTTGAGCGTCGTCCGGATCTCGGCCACGCGGCGTCCCGCGTCGGTGAAAGCCTTACCCGCCGTCTTGAAGTCCGAGGGAAGGGCCTTGTACCCCGTACCCGCGTCCGCCGTCATGTGAGAACACCCCCGTGTTCCGTGTCTCTCTGGCTGTCGCATCGACCCCGGCAGGTTCCGGAGGGACGTCTTCCGGGGGCATGAAGGCACGACACTAATTCACGATTCGCCGGAGTGTCACGTTTCCGAGGCCCGCCGACGAGCCGACCGGGAGCCGACGTCGACCATGCGACGTCGGCTCCCGGAGGGGTCTTCGACCTCTATTCGGGGACGAACCAGACGGCGGCCAGAGGCGGCAGCGTCATCGACGCGGAGGCCGGCCGGCCGTGCCACGCCACGTCCTCGGCCCGAACCTCGCCCTGGTTGCCGACGTTCGCGCCGCCATAGCCGGCCGCGTCGGTGTTCAACACCTCACGCCACCGGCCCGCGTGCGGCAGCCCGACCCGGAAGTCCTCCCGAACCACCGGGGAGAAGTTGCACACGCACACCAGCTGTTCGCCGGCCGCGCCGTGCCGGACGAACGACAACACATTGGACGCCGCGTCGCCGCCGTCGATCCAGGAAAAGCCCTCCGGGCGGGTGTCCTGGGTCCACAGCGCCGGCCGTGCCCGATAGATCGAGTTCAGGTCGCGGACCAACTCCCGGATGCCCTGGTGCTCGGCGTGGTCCAGCAGCCACCAGTCCAGGCCGCGCGCCTCGGACCACTCCGCGCCGTGGCCGAACTCCGAGCCCATGAACAACAACTGCTTGCCCGGGTGGGCCCACATGAAGGCGAGGTAGGCGCGCACGTTGGCCATCTGCTGCCAGCGGTCGCCCGGCATCTTGTCCACCATGGAGCGTTTGCCGTGCACGACCTCGTCGTGGCTGATCGGCAGGATGTAGTTCTCGCTCCACGCGTACATCAGCGAGAAGGTGATCTCGTTGTGGTGGTGCTGCCGGTGGATCGGCTCCTTCTGGATGTATTCCAGCGAGTCGTGCATCCAGCCCATGTTCCACTTGAAGCCGAAGCCGAGGCCGCCGCTCTCGGTGGCGCGGGTCACCCCGTCCCACGCGGTGGACTCCTCGGCGATGGTGAGCACGCCGGGCACCCGCCGGTACAGCGTCGCGTTCATCTCCTGGAGGAAGGCCACGGCGTCCAGGTTCTCCCGGCCGCCGTGCTGGTTGGGCGCCCACTGGCCGTGCTCGCGCGAGTAGTCCAGATAGAGCATCGAGGCGACCGCGTCCACCCGCAGCCCGTCGATGTGGAACTCCTCGCACCAGTAGACCGCGTTGGCCACGAGGAAGTTGCGCACCTCGTGCCGACCGTAGTCGAAGACCAGGGTGCCCCAGTCGGGGTGCTCGCCCCGGCGCGGATCCGGGTGCTCGTACAGCGCGGTCCCGTCGAACCGGGCCAGCGCCCACGCGTCCTTGGGGAAGTGCGCCGGCACCCAGTCCACCAGGACCCCGATCCCGGCCCGGTGCAGCGCGTCCACGAGGTGCCGGAACTCGTCGGGATTGCCGAACCGGGAGGTGGGCGCGTAATACGAGGACACCTGGTAGCCCCACGATGGGCCGTACGGGTGTTCCGCCACCGGCAGCAGCTCCACATGGGTGAAGCCCATCTCGGTGACGTAGGCCGGCAACTGCTCGGCCAGTTGGAGATAGCTCAGGCCCGGCCGCCACGAGCCGAGGTGGATCTCGTACACGCTCATCGGCGCGGTGTGGTGGACCGTCTCGGCCCGCTTCTCCAACCACTCCTTGTCCGACCACGTGTAGGTCGGGGTGTGCACCACCGACGCGGTGGACGGCGGCAACTCGGTGGCGAAGGCCAGCGGGTCGGCCTTCTGCCGGGAGACCCCGTCCCGGCCCAGGATCTCGTACTTGTACTTGGTGCCGTCGCCGACATCGGGCACGAACAGCTCCCACACCCCGGAGGAGCCCAGCGATCGCATCGGGTGCGCGATGCCGTCCCAGTAGTTGAAGTCGCCGACCACCCGCACCCCGCGCGCGTTCGGCGCCCAGACCGCGAACGAGGTGCCGGTGACCGGGCCGTTGGCGGTCTCGTAGGAGCGCACGTGCGCGCCGAGCACGTCCCACAGCCGCTCGTGCCGGCCCTCGGCGATCAGGTGTATGTCCAACTCGCCCAGGGTGGGCAGGAAGCGGTACGGGTCGTCGGTGTGCAGCTCGGTGCCGTCGTAGCGGATCTCGAGCCGGTAGTCGGGCACCTCGGTGCCGGGCAGCAGGCCGGTGAACAGCCCCTCCGCCTCGTGGGTGAGCGGCACCCGGTGCTCGCCGGTGACCACGACGACCTCACGGGCCCACGGCCGCAGCACCCGCACCACCACGCCGTCCACGCCGGGCACCCGCGGATGCGGGCCGAGCAGCCCGTGTGGATCGTGATGGCCGCCGTCCACCAGACGGCGCAACTCGTCGGCGGCCAACGGTGGCACCCCGGGCCGGCCGGCCGGCCGGGGGCGGGCACGCCCGGCCGAACGCTTGGCAGGACGGCCGGCGACCCCGCCGTCCTCGGTTGACGCGCTGTCCTGACGGGCCGTCACGGATAGGACCTCCTGGGACGTTGGTACGGAACGGGAATCGACGATGCGTCAGTGCGGCAACGGCGCACGTTCGGCCAGGCGCCGGATCGCCGACATCGGCACCGGCAACCACGAGGGCCGGTTGCCCGACTCGTACATGACCTCGTAGACGGCCTTGTCGGTCTCGAAGGCCCGCAACAGCACGGGTTCGGAGTGCGGGTCGAACGAGCCCGCGTCGGCGTACCCCGCACAGAAGGCTTCCCGATTGCGGGTGGCCCATTCCTCCGCGCGGCGCACCAGGTGCGGCGCGGGCGTCCCGCGCCCCCAGAATCCGCCGCCGCCGGCCAGCAGATGCCGGGCCGCGTAGTCGAACGAGCGCAACATCGCCGCGATGTCGCGCAGCGGCGAGTGCAACGAGCGCCGTTCGCGCAGCGGCCGGGCCGGCTCGCCCTCGAAGTCGAGCAGCACCCACCGGGTGGCGGTACGCATCACCTGGCCGAGGTGGAAGTCGCCGTGGATGCGCTGGAGCGGCACGGGGTGCCCGTCCCGGCCCAGCGTGCGCAGATCCCGGTACGCCTCGCGCAGCCGATCGGTGAACGGGGCCAGCTCCGGCACCGCCTCCGCCGCCGCGTGCAACCGGCGCTCCATGTCGTCGGCGATCGCGGTCAGCTCCGGCTCGCCCGCCACCGTGGTGGGCAACGAGCGGGCCAGGTCGGCGTGTACCTCGGCGGTCGCCGCGCCCAGCCGGAACGACTCGCCGGCGAAGTCGCCGCCGGTCTCGTGCGCGTGCGGCCCGGCGCCGCGCACCTCCTGGCCCGCGTACAGGTCGCGCACCGAGGTCTTGGCCAGCTCCCAGCCGTCGGTCCCGGTGCGCAGATACTCCTGGAGCATGCCCAGCGTGGTCGGCTCGCCGTCCGCGTCCGGGAAGGGCATGTCGAACCAGGCGATCGGCGCGGGGATCCGGCGCGAGCCCGCGCCGGCGAGGGCCAGCGAGACCTCCAGGTCCGGATTGACCCCGGGTACCACCCGGCGGAACAGCTTCAGGATCACGTCGTCGCCGAAGATGATCGACGTGTTGGACTGCTCGGCGCCGATCACCAGGCCGACGTGCTCGGGATCGGGGGCCTGGGCACCGGGACGATGGAAGGCCAGGGGGCCGACGGTGTCCGCCGCGACGAACCGTTCCGGCAACCACCGGGTCAGCTCCGCGTCGTGCACACCGTCGTAGAGGCTGCTGCCGTTGGGCAAGCGGCCGATCAGGGCGTGCGTGAGCCGGTCCGGCAGACCGGCGCGCACGCCGAGGAGGAGTTGGTAGTGCTCGGGTGCGCCACCGTGGTCGACCCGCAGCAGCATGTGGTGCAGCGCGGGATCGCCGGAGACCACTTCGAGACTGTGGACCACGCCGACCCCACGAAGAGGCCGGCCCTTGCCGGCGAACCATCTCTGCTGCGGCAGCCAGTCGCGCAGCAGAGCGATCACGGCGGAGGCAGTCGGATCGTGGGGTCGGGTGGAATCCGTCACAGCGTCATTTCTCCACGGGTGAGGCGGAACCAATAGAAACCGTGCCCCGCGAGGGTGAGCAGATACGGCAGCTCGCCGATCGCGGGAAACGTCACCCCCCCGAGCAGCTCGACCGGTTCATACGTCTCGAACTGCCGCAGATCCAGCTCGGTCGGCTGGGCGAAGCGCGAGAAGTTGTGAACACACAGCACGATGTCGTCCTCGAATTCGCGCAGGAACGCCAGCACGCTGGGATTGGACGAGGTCAGCTCGTTGTACACACCGAGCCCGAAGGCCGGGTTCTGCTTGCGCACCTCGATCATCCGGCGGGTCCAGTGCAGCAGCGACGAGGCGTTGGACATCTGCGCCTCGACGTTGGTGACCTGATAGCCGTAGACCGGGTCCATGATGTTCGGCAGGTACAGCCGACCCGGATCGCACGTGGAGAAGCCCGCGTTGCGGTCCGGCGTCCACTGCATCGGCGTGCGCACCCCGTCGCGGTCGCCGAGCCAGATGTTGTCCCCCATGCCGATCTCGTCGCCGTAGTACAGGACGGGCGAGCCCGGCAGTGACAGCAGCAGTGCCGTGAACAGTTCGATCTGGTTGCGGTCGTTGTCGAGCAGCGGCGCGAGCCGGCGGCGGATGCCCACGTTGGCCCGCATGCGCGGGTCCTTCGCGTACTCCTTGTACATGTAGTCGCGTTCCTCGTCCGTGACCATTTCGAGGGTCAGCTCGTCGTGGTTGCGGAGGAAGATGCCCCACTGGCAGTTGTCCGGGATGGACGGCGTGCCGGCCAGGATCTCCGAGACGGGGTAGCGCGACTCGCGGCGCACCGCCATGAAGATGCGCGGCATCACCGGGAAGTGGAACGCCATGTGGCACTCGTCGCCGTCGCCGAAGTAGTCCACCACGTCCTCGGGCCACTGGTTGGCCTCGGCCAGGAGCACGGTGTCCGGATACTTGTCGTCGATCTCCTTGCGTACCCGCTTGAGGAATTCGTGGGTGGCGGGCAGGTTCTCGCAGTTGGTGCCCTCCTGCGCGAACAGGTAGGGCACCGCGTCGAGGCGGAAGCCGTCGATGCCCAGGTCCAGCCAGAAGCGCAGGCCGGCCAGCATCTCCTCCTGCACGCGCGGGTTCTCGTAGTTGAGATCCGGCTGGTGGCCGAAGAAGCGGTGGAAGAAGTACTGCTTGCGCACCGGGTCGTAGGTCCAGTTGGACGACTCGGTGTCGACGAAGATGATCCGCGCGTCGCCGTAGGCCTTGTCGTCGTCGGCCCACATGTAGTAATCGCCGTACGGCCCGTCCGGGTTGTTCCGCGACTCCTGGAACCACATGTGCTGATCGCTCGTGTGGTTCATCACGAAGTCGATCACCACCCGCATGCCGCGCTTGTGCGCCGAGTCGACGAACTCGACGAAGTCGGCGAGGTCGCCGAACTCGGGCAGCACGGCCGTGTAGTCGGCCACGTCGTAGCCGCCGTCGCGCAGCGGCGAGGCGAAGAACGGCGGCAGCCACAGGCAGTCGACGCCCAGCCACTGGAGGTAGTCCAGCTTCTGGGTCAGTCCCTTGAGGTCGCCGACCCCGTCCCCGTTGCTGTCCTGGAAGGACCGGACCAGGACCTCGTAGAAGACGGCTCGCTTGAACCACAGGGGATCGCGATCCCGCGACGGGGTGTCGTCGAAGGTGTCGCGGACGGGTTCGTTGACGATCACGGGCTGTTCCTCCGGACCGAGAAGAGATGCGCGGGCTCGTGCGCGGGATCGAGACGCACGTAGTTGTGCCGACCCCAGCGGTAACCGGCTCCGGTGAATTCGTCGTGCACCGCGAAGGTGTCCTGCCAGTCCAGGCCGAGGGCGGGCAGGTCCAGGTGGACCGTCGCCTCGTGGGTGTGGTGCGGATCGAGGTTCACCACGACCAGGACCAGGTCGTCGACGTCACCCACCCGGGTGCGCTTGGAGAAGGCCATGACCGCATCGTCGTCCACGTGATGGAACGTCAGGTTTCGTAGACGTTGCAGGCTCGGGTGCCGGCGGCGCACGCGGTTGAGCGTGGTGATGTACGGCGCCAGCGAGCGCCCTTCGCGTTCGGCGCCGGCCCAGTCGCGCGGGCGCAGTTGATACTTCTCCGAGTCGTGGTACTCCTCGCTGCCCGCCTTGACGGCGACGTGCTCGTACAGCTCGAAACCCGCGTAGACGCCCCACGTGGGGGAGAGCGTGGCGGCGAGCAGGGCGCGGACCTTGAACGCGGCCGGACCGCCGTACTGCAGATAGGCGTGCAGGATGTCGGGCGTGTTCACGAAGAAGTTGGGCCGCATGTAGGCGGACGCCTCACCGGTGGTCAACTCGGTCAGGTATTCCTGAAGCTCGTCCTTGCCGTTGCGCCAGGTGAAGTACGTGTACGACTGCTGGAAGCCGACCTTGGCCAGGGTGCGCATCATCGCCGGTCGGGTGAACGCCTCGGCCAGGAACAGCACGTCGGGATCGCTCGCGTTGATCGTGGCGATCACCTGCTCCCAGAACATCACCGGCTTGGTGTGCGGGTTGTCCACCCGGAAGATCCGCACGCCGTGCGCCATCCAGTGCCGCAACACCCGCAGCGTCTCCTCGACCAGACCGTCGTAGTCGGTGTCGAAGTCGATCGGGTAGATGTCCTGGTACTTCTTCGGCGGGTTCTCCGCGAAGGCGATGGTTCCGTCGGCGCGGTGCCGGAACCACTCGGGGTGCTTCTCCACCCACGGGTGGTCGGGGGAGACCTGGAGCGCGAAGTCGAGGGCGACCTCCATCCGCAACTCGCGGGCCCGGGCCACGAACGCGTCGAAGTCCTCGATCGTGCCCAGGTCCGGGTGGATCGCATCGTGCCCGCCCTCGGGCGAGCCGATGCCCCACGGCGAGCCGGGATCGTGCTCGCCGGCCACGAGGGTGTTGTTGGGGCCCTTGCGGAAGGCGGTGCCGATCGGGTGGATCGGCGGCAGGTACACCACGTCGAAGCCCATCGCCGCGACCTGCGGCAGCCGGTCCATCGCGGTGCGGAAGGTGCCGCTGCGCGGGGGGCGGACGCCGGTGGGGTCCACCACCGCGCCCTCGGAACGGGGGAAGAACTCGTACCAGGCGCCGTACAGCGCGCGTTCGCGCTCGACCCGCAGCGGATAGCGGGCCGAGGAGGTGACCAACTCGCGCAGCGGATGCCGGGCCAGCACCTCGTCCAGGTCGGCCGAGCGCGCGGCGGCCAGCCGTTCGGCGGGTGTGCGCGTCTCGTCCCGCAGCGCGTCCACCGCGGCCAGCACGACCGCCCGCCGGCCGTCCTTCTTCGGCACCCCGGCGGCGGCCCGCTCCAGGAGTTGCGCGCCCTCCTCCAGGACGAGTCCGACCTCCAGACCCGCCGGGATCTTGATCCCGGCGGCGTGTCGCCAGGTCGCGATCGGGTCGCCCCACGCCTCGACCGCGTAGGACCACAGCCCCTCGGCGGTCGGGGTGATCGTCGCGTGCATCCGGTCGGTTCCGGGGGTGCCCGGCACCATCGGGGTGAGCGCGCCGGCCCGGCCGCGCGGGTCGCGCAACACGACGCCCGCGGCCACCGCGTCGTGGCCCTCGCGGAAGACCGTGGCGCCGACGGAGAACGTCTCACCCGGGATCGCGCGCACCGGGCGGGTGCCGCCGTCGACCACGGGTTCGACGTCGATGATCGGGATCCGCCCGATCCGCGGCGCGGTCGGCTTGGCAGGCTTGGTCGATCTGCCGGTGCGTCCGGCGCCCGCGGTGCCGGCGGCGCCGCCGCGGTCCCTGCCGTCCTTGCCGCCGGAGGTGTTGCCCTCGGCGTTCGCGGCGCCCTCGGTCCGCCCGGATTTCCCGGCGCGCGCCGGGAACTTCGCGGTGGTCGACGTCGCGGTGGTGTCGGCCGGCGCGGCTGCGGCCCGTGCGGCCCGCGACCTTCCGGCGGTCGTCTTCCGTGCCGCGGCCTCGTCGGCCGCGACCTGCCCCGCCCGGGGTGCGCGAGCGCCCCCGGGGTCCTTCCCAGCCGAACTGGTCATGCCGAACTCCTGTACCCACGGACGGGCGTTTCGTGCGCGTCGCGCGCGATGCATCCCGTACGGAAACCCACTCGATACCCCGATTGCCGGACCCGGGAGTGGCGACGAACCGACCCGGCGGCGACCGGTGGGATCGCTCGGGTCCACCTCTCACCGCTGCGCGGCGGCCATTGCTCGTGACGCGACCACCAGGCGGGGACCGGGTGGGGCCCGGCCCGCGACCGTGGACGGTGGATGTCTGGTGTGTCCGCGGTACGGCGGGACGGAAGGACCCGGCTGTTCAACGATCGTCAAGTCGATCGGGGCACGGTCCATATGGTGTAAAAACGCCCCCAGACCCATCCGCAAGATCTTGCCGGCTTTGCAAGCGCACCGCATCCACTGTCGCAAGTTCTGCCGCCTTCCGGCTAGGGTCGCAGCGTGAGAGCAATCCGCAGATTCACCGTGCGTACGGTTCTGCCCGCTCCGCTGGAGCCACTGGGTGAACTGGCAATGAACCTCCGCTGGTCCTGGCACGCGGAGACCCGCGCCCTGTTCGAGTCGATCGACCCGGACACCTGGGCGGCGGTCGGCCGGGACCCGGTCCGCCTCCTCGGCACCGTGCCGAACGACAAGCTCGGCGCGCTCGCCGACGACCGCCGCTTCCTTGCCCGCCTGCGGGTCGCAGCCGAAGACCTGCACGAATACCTGACCGGACCTCGCTGGTATCAAACCCTCTCGGGCACCGGCGCGAGCCTGGCCGCACCACCGGCGGCCATCGCGTACTTCTCGCCGGAGTACGGCATCACGGCCGCACTTCCGCAGTACAGCGGGGGTTTGGGCATCCTGGCGGGCGACCATCTCAAGTCCGCCAGCGACCTGGGCGTGCCCATCGTCGGGGTCGGATTGTTGTACCGCCACGGCTACTTCCGACAGTCGTTGTCCCGAGACGGTTGGCAGCAGGAGCGGTACCCCCTCCTGGACCCGAACGAGTTGCCACTGACCCTCCTTCGGGGTGCCGACGGTGCACCCGCACGGGTGGTCATCGGACTCCCGACGGGTGAGTTGCACGCGCGGATCTGGAAGGCCCAGGTCGGTCGGGTGCCGCTGCTCCTGCTCGACTCCGACATCGAGGAGAACGAGCCCGCCGAACGTGAGGTGACCGACCGGCTGTACGGCGGCACGAGCGAACACCGCTTGCATCAGGAGATGCTGCTGGGCATCGGCGGGGTGCGGGCTTTGCGGGCTTTTTGCGAGATCACCGGTCATCCCGCGCCGGAGGTCTTCCACACCAACGAGGGCCACGCCGGATTCCTGGGGATCGAGCGCATCCGCGAGTTCACCGGGACCGACGGGCTGGACTTCGACGCGGCCCTCGAAGCCGCCCGGGCGGGCACGGTGTTCACCACGCACACGCCCGTGCCGGCCGGCATCGACCGGTTCGGTCGCGATCAGATCCAGCGGCATTTCGGCGGCGACCTCGCGTGTCCGGGGGTTCCGGTGGATCGGGTCCTCGCACTCGGCGCGGAGACCTACCCGGATGGTGATCCGGGCGTGTTCAACATGGCCGTGATGGGCTTGCGGCTCGCTCAACGGGCCAACGGCGTGAGCAAGTTGCACGGACGGGTCAGTCGGGGCATGTTCGACGGCCTGTGGCCGGGCTTCGACACCACCGAGGTACCGATTACCTCGATCACCAACGGTGTACACGCGCCCACGTGGGTGGACGGCGACGTCACCGACCTGATCGCACGCGAGGCGGGCGTCGAACTCGCCGAGGATCCGGCGGCGTGGGCGGCGATCGATCGGCTGTCGGCGGGCTCGTTGTGGGAGTTGCGGCGCGCGCTGCGAGCGAAGCTGGTCGCCGAGGCGCGGCTGCGGCTGCGCGAGTCGTGGCGGCAACGGGGCGCCGGCGAGGCGGAATTGGGCTGGATCGAGGGGGTGCTCGATCCCGACGTGCTGACCATCGGGTTCGCCCGCCGGGTGCCCTCCTACAAGCGGCTCACCCTGATGCTGCGGGATCAGGACCGGCTGCGCTCGATGTTGCTGCATCCGGAGCGTCCGGTGCAGATCGTCATCGCGGGCAAGGCGCACCCGGCCGACGAGGGCGGCAAACGGCTGATCCAGGACCTGGTGCGGTTCGCCGACGGCGAGGACGTCCGGCACCGGATCGTCTTCCTGCCGGACTACGACATCGCGATGGCGCAGCACCTGTACCCCGGGTGCGACGTGTGGCTGAACAACCCGTTGCGCCCGCTGGAGGCGTGTGGCACCTCCGGGATGAAGGCCGCGCTGAACGGCTGCCTGAACCTGTCCATCCTGGACGGGTGGTGGGACGAGTGGTACGACGGCTCGAACGGGTGGGCGATTCCGACCGCCGACGGGATCACCGACGTGGATCGTCGCGACGACCTGGAGGCGGCGGCGCTCTACGACCTGATCGAGAACTCGGTCGCGGCCAGGTTCTACGACCGGGGCCCCGAAGGACTGCCCACCCGGTGGCTGGAAATGGTCCGGCACACGCTGGCCACGCTCGGCCCCAAGGTGCCGGCGGACCGGATGGTCAAGGACTACGTCGACGTGCTCTACGCGCCGGCCGCGCTGTCGGGTCGGGCGATCACCGGGTCGGCCGCCCGGGAATTGGCCGAGTGGAAGGCGCACGTGCGGCGGTCCTGGCCGGGCGTGCGGGTCGATCACGTGGAGTCGGGCGGGATAGGGGACGCCCCCGAGGTCGGCAACACGCTGAACCTGCGGGTCTTCGTCTCGCTCGGCGAACTCGCCCCCGCCGACGTGGAGGTCCAGGTCGTGCACGGCCGGGTCGACGACGGGGACCGGATCGTGGACGGCACGATCGCGCCGCTGAAGGCCGGTCGCCGGGACGAGCACGGCCGCTGGTTCTACGAGGGTTCGCTCGCGCTGGACCGGACCGGGCCGTTCGGCTACACGGTGCGGGTCATGCCGACGCACCCGCTGTTGGCCGGCCCCGCCGAACTCGGCCTGATCGCGATCCCACCGGAGAGCGAGGGCTTCGCGGAGGGTATCGCGCTGCGCTGACGCGGTGCTCGCGGGCTCGGGCCCCGTCGTCCTTCGGGACGGCGGGGCCCGAGGCGTTTTTCGGCCGGCGGCGGCAGGCGCCCGCGGTTCCGCCCCGGGGTGGTGATCGAACTCATACCCCCGGGCCGTAACAGCGGGTGTGGGCGACGAGGTCATCCCTTCTGGTAGCGCAGCGACTTAGGGAGATCCATGTCGACGACGGCAGCAGGGGCCACATCCGGTGCGAGCGCACAAAGACCCCGCTCGCGACGGCGGATACGCAGGGCCCTGCCGGCACTCGCGGTGTGCGTCGCGCTCCTGGGCGCGGGAGCGTGCGGCGGGGGCGACGGGAAGAAGGACGGGAAGGACACGAAGGACGACAAGGTCGCACCCATCGCTCAGACCAGGGCTCCGGACGGCGCTCCCAAGGTGTCCCAGGCGGTGGTCACGATCCTGCCGAAGGACGGCGCGACGGAGGTGGCCACCGACGGCGCGCTCAAGGTGAGCGCGAGCGCCGGGAAGCTGACGCAGGTCACCGTGACCGGCTCCGAGGGCGGCAAGCCGGTCGAAGGCACCATCTCGCCGGACGGGGCGAGTTGGCAGCCCGCGGCGGCCCTGCGGACCGGCACCAAGTACGCGGTGTCCGCGACCGCGACCGACGCGGCCGGGCTGGTGTCGGCACTCCAGTCCTCGTTCACCACGCTCACCCCGGCGAACACCAACTACGGCGTGTTCAACATCGACGCGAACGAGACGTACGGCGTCGGCATGATCGTCTCGCTGGAGTTCACCAGGAAGGTCACGGACAAGGCGGTGGTGAACCGGTCGGTCAAGGTCACCTCGGAGCCCGCCGTCGAGGTCGAGGGCCACTGGTTCGGCAACCAGCGGCTGGACTTCCGCCCGGAGAAGTACTGGAAGCCGGGCACGAAGGTGACCCTGCACCTGGATCTGGACGGCAAGCAGACCTCCCCGGGCGTCTACGGCAAGCAGAAGAAGGACGTCACCTTCACCGTCGGCCGCGCGCAGACCAGCGTCGCCGACCACACCGCGCACACCTTGACGATCACCCGCGACGGCGCGCCGCTCAAGAAGCTGCCGGCCAGCCTCGGCGACGCGGAGAACCCGTCCTGGAACGGCAAGATGACGATCATGTCCAAGGAGCCCACGGTGCACATGGACTCCCAGACGGTCGGCCTGGCCAAGGGCGTGTACGACATCAAGGACGTCCCGCACGGCATGCGGCTGAGCAACACCGGCACCTACGTGCACGGCAACTACTGGCGTACGGACCCGCTGCCGTTCGGCAAGGAGAACACCAGCCACGGCTGTGTGAGCCTGCAGGACGTCAAGGGTGGCGGCGACCCGAACATGAACGCCGCGTGGTTCTACAAGGAGTCGCTGATCGGGGACGTGGTCGAGGTGGTCAACTCGCCCAGGAAGGTGGTCGACCCCGACAACGGCTGGAGCGGCTGGGCGATGGACTGGGCGGCGTGGACGGCGGCGAGCTGATCGGTTCGATCGCTCGGACCCGCGAAGCGCGCAACCCGGAGGGGGCGGTGCCGGTGTCCCGGCGCCGCCCCCTCCGGGGTTGCTGGTCGTGGTGTGTCTCGGTCGGCTCGGTCAGCCGTGGGAGTCCGGGCGGTGGTGCTGCCCGTACGGCTGCCCGGGGTAGGGCTGTTGCGCCTGGTACGGCTGCCCCGGGTAGGGCTGCTGCCCCGGGTAGGGCTGCTGTCCGGTGTACGGGGCGGGCCCGTACCCACCGGCCATCTGCGGCTCGGTCACGAGCGTGCGGTCCGCGTCCGGCCGGCCGTACGCCGTCGGCGCGCCCGCCCCGCCGCCGTGCCCTTTGTTGCTCCGGCGCGGCCACCACAGGCCCCGGCCCAGGATCGCGGCGATCGAGGGCACCAGCACGATGGAGAGCAGCATCGAGGAGAGCAGGATGCCGACCGCGGTGGCGAAGCCGATCTCGGCGGTCGCGGGGCTGGCCGCCAGGCTGGCGAAGGAGCCGGCCAGGACCAGACCGGCCGTGGCGATCGCCGGCGCGGTGTGCCGGACCGCCTCCGCCACCGCCTTGCGGGCCGGGCCCGGCTTGTCCATCTCCTCCCGGAGCCGGTCGCTCATCAGGATGTTGTAGTCGGTGCCCAGCGCGACCACGAACAGGAACAGCACCAGCGGCAGGGTGAAGTTCACCCCGGGGCGGTCGAGCATGTGCTGGAAGACCAGCGTCCCCGCGCCGAGCGTGGCCACGAAGCCCAACCCGACCGCGAGCATCAGCACCAGCGGCGCCAACAGCGAGCGCAGCAGCAGGAACAGGATCAGCGCGATCAGGATCGCGGCGACCGGGAAGACCAGCTTGAGGTCCTTGTTCACCGCGGTGGCCACGTCGGCGAAGATGGCCGCCGTTCCGGTGATGTGCGCCTCGGAGCCCTCGGGCGTGTTCTTGGCGATGGTGCCGCGGACCGGGCCGGTGATCAGGTCACGGGCCTTTTGGGTGTCCGCCTTGGCGGCCAGGAACACATCGATCCGGGCGGCCGACTTGTCCGGGTTGAGCACGGGCTTGGCGACCTGGCCGACACCCTCGACCTTGCCCAGCGCGCCGGTCAGACCGGTGAGCGAACGCTCGTCGAGCTTGCCGCCCGCCTTGGTCTGCACGTAGACGGTGTGCGGGTCGGACACGCCCGCCGGCAGCGAGCGGGAGATCTCGTCGGCGGTCCTGGTGGCGTTGGTGGTGGGCTGACCGTGCTGGTCGTAGCTCATCTTCACGCCGACCGCGCCGGCGCCGAGCGCGCCGAGCAGGACCAGGCTGCCGAGCAGGTAGCGCACGGGACGCGCGCTGATGTTCTCGCCCAGTCGGGCGGCGAAGCCCGCCGGACGCTCCTTCTTCCAGGCCCGCGCCGGCCAGAACATCGCCCGACCGGTGACCGCGAGCAGCGCGGGCAGCAGGGTGAGGCTGCCGAGCAGGGCGACGAGGACCGAGACCGCGATGGCCGGGCCGAGCACCTTGAACTGGCCGAAGCTGGCGATGCCCAGGGTGGCGAACGCCGCCACGATGGTCAGCGCCGCGCAGGTGATCGCGTTGCCCACCCGGCCGGCGGTGTTGGCGGCGGCCTCACGCTTGTCCATCTTCGGGTTGGCCCGCAACTCCTCACGGAAGCGGAACATCAGGAACAGGAAGTAGTCGACGACGATGCCGAGCAGGACGACGGTGATCAGCGACGGTACGGACGGGTCGACCTTGATGTCCAAAAGCTTCGCGCTGCCGGCGACCGCGCCGGTGGCGACACCGCCGATCAACGCCACCGCGAGCAGCGGCAGGATCGCCGCCAGGATGCTGCGGAAGACCACCACGTTCAGCAGGATGATGAGACCCATCGTCAACGCGCCGACGAGTGCCTCGGTGTCCTTTTCCTCGTCCAGGTTGTCGACCGTGCTCGAGATACCGCCGGTGAATCCGACCCGGAATCCGGCGGCCTGGTAATCGGTTTTCGCGAGATCGCGAGCGTCCCGATACACGTCCTGGAGACCGGTGTCGTTCGCATTGCCGCTCAGCGACAGGGTGAGCAGTTGGAACGTCCCGTCGGGCGCGACCACACCGACCGTGTAACGCGGCGTCTGGGAGAAGTCCTTGGCGAACTGCTCCGGCTCCGCCTTGATGCGCTTCGCGGACAGGCCGGCGGCCGTGTCGGCGATCTTCTTCTGGTCCTGCGGGCCGAGCTTGGCGCCGTCCGCGCGGGCCACGAGCACGGTCACCGCGTTCGGGTCGGGCTTTTCGTCGAACTTCTTCTCGGCGATCTGGATCGCCGCCGCGGAATCGTATTTCTTCGGCAGAAAGTCGCCGGTCGACGAATCGGTGACGCTGTTCATCAACGGCTGGCCGACGGCGGTCAGGGCGAGACCGACGATCGCCCAGACGATAATCGTCATCCATCGATGACGTGTGGCGAACGCGGTTGTTCTACGGATCATTTTCCTTCTCCGCCGTCGGATCGAGACATGGGAGTTCGATGCGGAACTCCGGAATGCCTCAAGCTGATCACGCGAAACCCCCCTCGGGCATCGACCGGGGGAAGGGGAGTGGACCGGGACCACGGTCCGGGCGAATCGCGGAACCAGGACTCCGGTCCGGGGCGCGGATCATCTGCGATGAGGTTCAGAAAACCGGGCACGGGCGATGGAATGGGACGACCGGACGGACGGGCCGGGTGGGCGGACGCCGGCCGGGCGCGGGCGAACGAACGGCACCAACCATGAAGGAGGCCCGCGAATGGGCTCCGAGCACCGCTCAGCGGCGGGGTCGGCGACGATTCCCGCGATCGGGGCGACGGCCGCGGAGCCGCCGGCCGGTCCGGGGATCGGCTCGGCGGTCGGGACGGCCGTCGCGGCTTCGGATTCCGGTCCGGGGCCGGGGTGGTACCCGGGGCTGGTCGGGCTGCTCCGGCGGCGCGTCCGGGCCTGCCGGCGCACCCGTGAGGACCTGCTGATCGCGCTCGGCTGCGGGGCGGCCGACCTCGCCTCGTACGTCGGTTCCGGCCATACCGCCGCGCCGCACGCGTCCGGGATCGGCGCGCTGCTGATCACGGCCGGCGCCGGTGCGCTGTTCTTGCGCCGGCGCTATCCGACGCACGTGCTCGGCGTAGTGGTCGCGCTCTACGTGGCGTTGTCCCTGGTCGTCACGATGCACGCGCACAACTTCTCCCTGTCGGTCGCGGTCGCGCTGTACACGGTGGCCCGGTACCGCGGCGCACGCGCCGTCGGTGCGGCCGGTCTCGCGGCGCTCGCGGGTCAGGCGGCGCACGCGACGGGGGAGCGTTCGACCACCCCGCTGATGGTGTTCGGCGACACGCTGTTCATCACCCTGGTGATCGCGGTCGGCGTCGGGGTGCGCCGGTGGCGGGAGCAGGTGGTGCTGAACCGGCGGCTGCTCGCGGAGCGCGCGGTGACCGAGGAGCGGCGGCGGATCGCGCGCGAGTTGCACGACATCGTCGCGCACCACATCACCACGATGTACCTGATGTCCGGCGGCGCGCGCGCCACCCTCGACCGCGATCCCGAGACCGCCCGGGAGGCGCTGGTCACGCTGGAGTCGTCCGGCCGCACCGCGCTGCGCGAGATGCGCCAACTGCTCGGCGTGCTGCGCAGCACCGACGCGGCCGAGGACGCGCCCTCCGCACCCCAGCCGGGGATCCGCGAGATCGACCGGCTGCTCGCCGAGTCGCGCGCGGCCGGGCTGCCCGTGGAGTTCGAGGCGCTGGGCGAGCCGCGTCGGTTGCCGTTGGCGATCGGGCTCACGCTGTACCGGATCGTGCAGGAGGCGCTGACCAACGCGCGCCGGCACGCGGGCGACGCGCGGGCCTTCGTACGGCTCGAATACCGGTCCGACCTGGTCGCCGTGGAGGTCTGCGACGACGGCCATGCCGGCCGCGGGGGCGCCGCGGGCGCGGGAGGCGGGTACGGTCTCCTGGGTATGCGCGAGCGCGTGGCCGTGCACGGTGGTGTGCTCGAGGTGGGCAGGCGCCCCGAAGGCGGATTCCGGGTGGCCGCCCTCGTGCCACTGCCGCCGGCGGAGCCAGGAGAGGACTTGAACTGATGAGCGTGGACGCACCCCCGGTCACCGTGCTGCTCGCGGACGATCAGCCGCTCGTGCGTCGGGGCCTGGCACTGATCCTGCGCTCCGACCCCGGCATCGAGGTGATCGGCGAGGTCGACGACGGCGCCCAGGCGGTCGAGGCCGCGCATCGGCTGCGTCCGAACGTGATCCTGATGGACATCCGCATGCCGGTCCTCGACGGGGTACAGGCCACCGCGCGGCTGACCGAGGAACTGCCCGAGTGCCGGGTGCTCGCGCTGAGCACGTTCGACATGGACGAGTACGTGGTGGGCGCGCTGCGTGCCGGGGCGATCGGCTTCCTGCCCAAGGACGTACTGCCCGAGGACCTGATCGCGGCGGTGCACACGGTCCACCTGGGCGAGGCCGCGGTCGCGCCGCGGCTGCTCACGCGCCTGATCGAGTCCTTCGTCAAAGCCCCCTCGGCCCCGCAGCCCTCGGCGACGGGCCTGCGCGACCTGACCCCTCGCGAGGTGGAGGTCCTCCGCCTGATCGCGGCCGGCCTGGACAACGCCGAGATCGCCCAGACGATGAGCATCGGCGTCCAGACCGTCAAGAACCACGCCACGGGCCTGTTCGCCAAACTCGGCGTCCGCGACCGCGCCCAGGCAGTCGTCTTCGCCTACGAATCCGGCCTGGTCCAGGCGGGACGGGCGACGTAGCAAGTCGGGGCGGGGCGGCCCTCATCACGACGCCGCGTCGACCCTACGTCTGTCGTAGCATCGGAGGGTGCTCTACACGACCCCGCCACTGGCGCCCGCCGATCTGCGCGTAATCGAGGAGATCGAGGCATTCCGCGCCGAATTCCGGCACCGTCTGGCCGAACCGCGCCGCTGGGAGGGACAGCTGCGCCGCTCGCTGACCGCCGCGGCGGTGCGCGGCTCCACGCACATCGAGGGCTACACGATCACCGCGGAGGACGCCGAGACCTTGGTCGCGGGTGGTGAAATCTCCGCCGACGCCGATGACGCGACGCGAGGAGCCGTCGTCGGATACCGCGACGCGCTCACCTACATCCAGCGGGCATCGGGCTTTCGGCTCTTCGCGTGGGATCACACGCTGCTCTCCGCGCTGCACTTCATGATGACGAGGACGGACGAGGAGACCCGGCCCGGGGAGTACCGCACCGGCGGGGTGTGGGTCTCCGGCGGTCCCAACCGCCCGCCGGTCTACACCGCGCCCGACCCGGAACGGGTCCCGGACCTGATGGACGAGTTCCTGGCGGGATTGGGTCGGGACGAGGCGGGTGTTCCCACCATCGTCCGAGCCTCGATGGCCCATCTCAACCTGGTCTCCATCCACCCGTGGCGAGACGGCAACGGGCGCATGTCCCGCGCGGTGCACACCCTCGTCCTGGCTCGGGACGGCGTACTCGCCCCCGAGTTCTCGAGCATCGAGGAATGGCTCGGCGCCGACGACTTCAACACGCGCGAGTACTACGCCGCGCTGCGCTCCGTCCAAGCCGGCTCCTGGCAGCCCGAGCGGGATGCACACTCGTGGATGAGGTTCTGCCTCACCGCCCACCACCTCCAGGCCCAGGAGGTTCAGCGCCGCTTCGAGACCGCCGCGCGCCTGTGGTTCCGGCTCGAAGCCCTTGCCCGCCGGCACGGCCTCGACGAGCGCACCGTCTCCGCGCTGTATGCCGCGACCAATGGGACCCTGCGGCGCACCACCTACCAGGCCGAGGAAGCCCTGACCCGGGACCAGGCCCTCGGCGACCTGCGTACCCTCCGCCGCCTCGACCTGATCGAAGCCGTCGGTCACGCCCGAACCCAGCACTACACGGCGGGCACCGAAGTACGGCGAGCCCGCGTCGAGATCCACCACGAAGTCCACCGCGAGCTCTATCGGGAGCCGTACCCCGACTGACGGATTCCGGTGGAGGCGTGGGCCGAACAGGTGACGGAAGTGCATCAAGTCGTGAGTGTGGGGGGCGCGGGCGGGCGCGGCGGGCTGGGATGGGGATGCGGGGGCCGGAGTCGATCCGACGGATGAAGGTGTCACCCCATGTACGACTCGGCCGAGCCCGGCGGCAACCCCTACGCTCCGCGTCTGGTGGCCGCCGGGCAGACGTTCGACGTGATCGAGGTGGATGCGCGACTGGGGCGCGAGGTGGTGAAGCACCTGCGGGCGGCGGGAGTTCGGGTCGGGCCCGTGATCCTCGACCGGCGCTGCGCGAAGATGGGCTTCCTGGTTCCGGTCTCGGGTCCGGACCGCACGCGGCTGCGGGATCAGCGCGGGCCGAGCCGGCACGGCCTCGGGGCCTGGGTGACCTTTCCTCCGCCGCGTGGCGGATCCGGGCCGCTGGTGTGGCACATCGCGCCGAGCGAGAACGCCGTGCCCACTCCGCTGGGCCCGCTCGACGCCGCCATCGCCCGCGCGGCGGCGTCCCTGATCGAGCACGACTGAGGGCCGGCCGCCCTTTCGTAAAGCTCTCGTCAGCGGTGGGAGCGCGCCCATACGATGCGGGCTCGGTTGCGGAGACAGGGGTGGCGCATGGTTCCCGTGGGTCGGCGGATCGGCGAGTTACGCGGCGAGGTGGTGGGCCATCTCGGGGCTCGGCGGCGGATCCGGCAGTGGATCGCCATCGGGTTCGTACTCGGGCTGCTGATCGGTGCGGGGGTCGCGGCGGGGGCGGCGGCGCTGTACTGGCCGGAGAAGGACAAGCCGCTGAAGATGATGATGCGCGAGGGGGAGATCCCGGTGAAGGCGGCGCCGGTGCTCAGCGGGCAGACCACGTTCACCGCGCAGGGGCTGACCTGCGGCATCGAGTGGATCACCGGCACACACGCCGAACACTTCGCCAAGGGCCGGCTGTGCCGGGTCAAGGTCTCCGTCGCCAACAACTCGCTGGCCACCGTGCAGGTCGCCAACCTGGAACAGCGCCTGATCCTTGCGGACGGCACCCAACTCGGCATGGACCTCGAATCGATGGAGATCAAGCGCCAGTTGCGCGAGTTCACCCTCGGCGCCTCCGACACCCTGGTCGAAGACCTGTGGTTCGACCTCCCCAAGGACGCCACCCCCACAGCCCTCCTCCTACGCACCAACCCCGAAGCCCCCCAGGGCCGCGCCGACCTCCCCCGGAAGGACTGGTCGAAGAAGTAACGACCGCACGAGGTCACTTCGGGATTTGGGCACCTCTGCCTCCGTAGCATCGGTATGTAGTCGGGGTCGTGGGGTGAGCGGCGGGGGAGGCCGGGGTCGTGGGGTGTCGTGGGGTGAGTGGAGCATGGCGTCGGAGGCGTGCGGTGAGTGGAGCACGGCAGCCGGGTCGTGGGGTGAGCGGCGGGGGCGCCGGAGTCGTGAGGTAGGCGACGGGTGAGGGCGGGGTCGTGGGGTGAGTGGAGTGTGGCGTCGGAGTCGTGAGGTGAGTGGAGCGCGGTAGGCGGGGTCGTGGGGTGAGCGGCGGGTGAGTCCGGGGTCGCGGGGTGAGTGGAGTGTGGCACCGAAGGCGTGAGGCGGGCGGAGCGCGGTAGGCGGGGTCGTGGGGTGAACGGGTCGGGTGGGCCGGGGTCGTGGTGGCGGCGGCGGCTTTTTATTGGGCGCTTCGCGCCGGCTCGCGAGGGACCACTTTTTCTCTCCCCCGCTTCGCTCCTCCGAGAAAAAGCGGCCCCCCGCTCGCGGCTGTGCGCCCCTCCGCTTCGCTCCGGGTCGCCCAGCCTAAAAAAACACAAGGCGGCTCCGCCGCTCTCCGCGCTGCGCGCGTCGATCGCGTGGGCGGCCCTTCTCGTGGGCGCTGACGCGCCACGGGGGTGAGGGGCGGGGAGGCCAGGCTCGCGACACGACGCGGGTCCCGCCCCGCCTGGCCACTGCTGCGATGTGGGCCTTGCCCGGTGACCCGAGTCGTTGGTGTATCCCGTCGGCGCGTCAGCGCCCACGACCCTGGTCGAGGTGGTGATCGACGCGCGCAGCGCGGAGAGCGGCGGAGCCGCCGCTTGTTTTTTCAGGCTGGGCGACCCGGAGCGAAGCGGAGGGGCGCACAGCCGCGAGCGGGGTGCCGCTTTTCTGCGGAGGAGCGAAGCGGGGGAGCAGAAAAGCGGTGCCTCGCGAGCCGGCGCGAAGCGCCCAATAAAAAGCCGCCGCCGCCGACACGACTCCGGCCCACCCGGTCGCTCACCTCGCGACTCCGGCCCACCCGGTCGCTCACCTCGCGACTCCGGCCCACCCGGTCGCTCACCTCACGCCCCCGCCCTCACCCTTCGCTCGCCCCACGACCCCGGTGCCCTGCTTCGCTCGCGTTGCGACTCCGCCCCCGCCCTTTGCCCCCGTCGCGACTCCGGTTGCCCGGTCTGCCTATCCCGCGATTTCGGCCTGCCCGAATGGGTCGGGGTGTTTCGGTGGGCTGTGGATGTGTGGGTGGCGAAGCTGTACGAACCCGGATTGCGTGGGGCGTCGAGGTGGGGGAAAACCGCAGGTCGGCGCGAGTGGGCGCCGTTTCGGGTGCCTTACGTGGCCACGCCCCCGCGCCGTTCACGGTGAACGTCCGCCCGGACGAACTGCGAGGGTTGCGCCGACCGCGTGGGTCCGGCGGGCGGTGACAACCGTTGGGCCGGGTTGGGCGGCGGATCGCAGGGTGCGCGCATGGGTGATATCGCGGGGGAACTCGGCAGCGTCGCGGGCCGCGGTTCATGGTGGCGGGCGCGGGACCCCCTAACATCGGGGCGAGTCGGCGCCTGACGGGGGCGCGTCGTCGAGGAAGGTCTGCGTGTGACGCACTCGGGGATCGAGCGCAAACCGATGTTCGCGTTCGGTTGGATTCCGCTGCCGAAACGGGTGGCCGAGCGCTACTTCGTGCCCGACTATCGGCTGATCGGGCGTGATGTGACGCTGGAGCGGGTGCGGGCGATCCGCTCCTGGCTCGGGCTCGGCGTGCTGGTGTGGATCGCGATCACCTACGGGGGTACCGACGATGCCGCCCAGGGCTGGATGGCGAGCTTCATCGCCTCCATCTTCGTGGCGATCATCGCCTGCCCGATCGCGGTCGGCATCATCATCGCGCTCACCCGCTCCGACGTGCGCACCGAGACGCGCAAGAGCCTGATGCTGCCGCTGCGTTCGCTCGCCCTGTTCGTGGTCGTCTCGGTGGCCACGCTCGGCGGTCTGACCTCGTTGGCGTACGGCTCCAGGCAGGTCAACGCCGGTGCCAGTGTGCAGGCGTTCTTCCTCACCGTGCTCGGCCTGGCCGTGTCCGTGTGGGTGTTGCGCTTTTGGTTCCTCGCCGTACGTGCCATCCCGCAGCACCTGTTCCGCGCCGTGGACGGGCACCCGCTGCTGCCCGCGGTGATCGCGCCTTGGCTCTCGTGGTGTGGCGCGCTGATCGACCTCGGGGACGACGGCGGCAAGGGCGCGCTGCCGACCGGGGTACGGCTGATCGGGTCGCTCGGCGGCCCGATCACGATCACCCTGATGTCGATGTGGGAGATCCGCCGGGTGCGCAGCCGCTACGGCGTGACCTTCCGCGGCGGCCCGCACCCGACCCGCCGCCCCGAGCCGCCGATGCCGCCCATGCCGCCGATGTCGTTCCCGCACCAGACCGGCCCGTGGGCCGCGCCGCAGCCGGCCAACCCGTGGCAACCGGCCCCGCCGTACCCGCCCTATCCCTCGCAGCCGGCCAACCCGCACCAGCACCCGGCCTGGCAGCAGCAGCCCCAGTACCGCCAACCCCCGCCGCCGCCGTGGGGCCCGCCCCGAGGCTGACCCACCCGGCGTACCGGACCGCCGGCCCCGGCTCAGTCCGTCAGCAGCCGCTCGCGCAACCGCGCGACCTCGGCGTCGGAGACCCCCAGGCCGTCGCGCACATAACCCTCGACCGACCCGTAGCGCTCCTCGGCCGCCGCGAACGCCGTGTCCAGATACTCCACGTGCACGTCGAACACCGGCGCCAGGTGCGCGGGGTCGAAGCCGCGCTCCGCGATGTGCTCCAGGATCGCCCGGTTCTTCTCCGCGAGGTGCGCCGCGCTGGCCAGATAGTCCTCGACCACGGTCGCCTCGGGCACCCCGAGCAGCGTGAGCAGCACGGCGGAGGTCCACCCGGTCCGGTCCTTGCCGTGCGAGCAGTGGAACACCGTCGGCGCCGGCTCGACCGCCATCCGCGCGAACACCGAGCGGTACGCGGCCCGAGCACCCTCGCTCGTCACGAACCGCCGGTACACCTCGCACATCAGCTCGCGCCCCGCGGTGCCGCCGAGCAGTTCGCCCGCCCGGTCCGGGTCGGCGAACACCTCGCCGAACAGCTCGTCGTTCTCCCGGCCCATCACGTCCGCGATCAGCAGCTCGGCGCCGGCCGGCACCCGGTCCGGCTCGCGGTCGCGCTCGGTCTCCGAGCGCAGGTCGACGACCAGGCCGATGCCGAGGCGCACCAGTGTCGCGGCGTCGGTCGCGTCCACCTCGCCGAGGCCGTCGGAGCGGTACACGAGACCCGTGCGCACCTTGCGACCGGTCGCGGTGGCGTGCCCGCCCGCGTCACGGAAATTCGGGGCGGTGACCAGGATCGGCGTCGGGGACGTCATGGTGCGCGGTCCTTCGCTTCGAGAGGGGTGTCGGGCGGGGAGGTCGGGCCGGGCCGGCGGACGGCGGGGCGCCACACGTGCGCAACGCCGTCGGTAACTCCACCCTACGCGAGCGTACGGCCAAGCTCCGAGCCGCCGGAAACCGGCAACGCCGGCGCCCTCCCCCAGCCACGCCGACGCCTCCCACCGGCCATCTTCCCCATGCGGCCGCCGTATCGCCGGCTCCCTACGTCGGCGCCCACACCGCGTGCTCCACCCGCAGCAACATCGCCGAGCGCCCCGCGAGCCGCAGCCCGCTGCCGCCGGCGACCGGCTCGCTGTACCGGGCCATCGGATCCCCCTCCAACGCGGTGTCGAGCACCACCTCGTACGAGTGCGCCCACGGCTCGTCGGGCAGGGTGAAGCGCATCGGCTGCGACGAAGCGTGCAGGACGAACAGGAAGCTGTCGTCCACGATCCGCTCACCGCGCGGGCCGCGCCGGTCGATGTCCAGGCCGGACAGGTACATCCCCAGCGTCGCGGTCGGCGCGAACCAGTCCCGGCGGGTCATCTCGCGCCCGGCGGGAGTGAACCAGGCCAGATCGCGCAGCCCGTCCGGGGCGACCGGCTGCCCCGAGTAGAACGCCCGGCGACACAACACCGGATGCGCGCGACGCAGGTGGATCAGCCGCGCGGTCAACTCGACCAGCGGCCGCCACTCCGGCGAGTCCAGGGCCGACCAGTCCAGCCAGGACAGCTCGTTGTCCTGGCAGTAGGCGTTGTTGTTGCCCGCCTGGGTGCGCCCCATCTCGTCGCCGGAGGTGATCATCGGCACGCCGGTGGACAGCAGCAGGGTGGTCATCAGGTTGCGGATCTGCCGCTTGCGCAGCGACACCACGTTCGGGTCGGTCGTCTCGCCCTCGTAGCCGTGGTTCCAGGACCGGTTGTTGTCGGTCCCGTCGCGGTTGTCCTCGCCGTTCGCCTCGTTGCGTTTGCGCTCGTAGGTGACCAGGTCGCGCATCGTGAAGCCGTCGTGCGCGGTGACGAAGTTGATCGAGGCGTACGGGTTGCGCCCGTCGCGCTGGTACAGGTCGGAGGAGCCGGACAGCCGGTACGCCAGCCCCCGCACGTCCGGCCGGGCGCCGCGCCAGAAGTCCCGCACCGCGTCCCGATACTGGTCGTTCCACTCGGTCCACAGCGGCGGGAACGCGCCGACCTGGTAGCCGCCCGCGCCCAGGTCCCACGGTTCGGCGATCAGCTTCACCCGGGACAACACCGGGTCCTGCGCGATCACGGTCAGGAACGAGGACAGCTTGTCCACGTCGTGCATGGACCGGGCGAGCGCGGCGGCCAGATCGAACCGGAAGCCGTCCACGCCCATCTCGATCACCCAGTAGCGCAGCGAGTCGGTGATCAGCTGCAACACGTGCGGCTGGACCACGTTGAGCGTGTTCCCGCACCCGGTGTAGTCGGTGTAGTGCCGGCCGGCGCCGGCCAGGCGGTAGTAGCCGCCGTTGTCGATCCCGCGAAAACACAACGTCGGCCCGCTCGGCCCGCCCTCGCCGGTGTGGTTGTAGACGACGTCCAGGATCACCTCGATCCCGGCCGCGTGCAGCGCGTGCACCATGTCCCGGAACTCGTGCACCTGGCCGCCGCGCCCGCCCGCCGAGGCGTATGCCGCGTGCGGCGCGAAGAACCCCACCGTGTTGTAGCCCCAGTGGTTGGTCCGCCCGCCGCGCAACAGGTGTTCCTCGGAGACGAACTGATGCACCGGCAACAACTCGACGGCGGTGACCCCGAGCCGGACCAGGTGGTCGATCGCGGCCGGGTGGGCAAGGCCCGCGTAGGTGCCGCGCAACCGCTCCGGAATGCGCGGGTGGCGCGCGGTGAAGCCCTTGACGTGCAACTCGTAGATCACGCTCTCGGCCCACGGGATCTTCGGCCGGCGGTCGTGGGACCAGTCGGCGTCGTCGGCCACCACCACCGACTTGGGGACGAACGCCGCCGAGTCGCGATCGTCGCGCACGGTGTCGGGCCCGCCGCGCACATGCCCGAACACCGCGTCGTCGAGCCGGAATTCGCCGTCCACGGCGCGGGCGTACGGATCCAGGAGCAGCTTGGCCGGATTCCACCGCGCGCCGCGCTCGGGCTCCCAGCGCCCGTGTACCCGATAGCCGTAGCGCTGTCCGGGCCGTACGCCGGGGACATAGCCGTGCCACACCCGAAAGGTCTGCTCGCGCAGCGGCAGCCGCGTCTCGCGCCACGTCCCGTCGGGGCCGTCCTCGAACAGGCACAGCTCCACCGCGTCGGCGTCACCCGCCCACAGCGCGAAGTTGGTGCCGGCGCCGTCGAAGCGCGCCCCGAGCGGCAGTCGGCGACCGGGCCACGGCGGCGGCGGTCGGCCGTTGCCCGACCGCGCCTCGCCAAGCGCCTCGCCGAGCACGCCGCGCACGTCGACCTCGGAGTCCGTCGATTCCCATTCGAGCGTCACGGCCGCCTCCCATCCCGGTCACCAGGATGTTCCCGCCGGGCCCCCACGCATACACGTACACGCCGCGGCGGCGGCATCCCCGAGGGATGCCGCCGCCGCGGGCGACGATCGGCCGGGTCGGTGCGGCCGATCGGGTCCACTCAGAACCAGGGGTGCCAGGCGTGCTGGACGTCGGCGTTGCCCTGGTGGATCACCACGACACCCGAATTGCCCTTGATCCCGGCGTTGTTGTTCTGGTTCGAGGCACCCGCCCCGGTCGCGCTCTGCTGGGTGGCGTTGTAGTTGCCGTCGACACCGCCGAGGACGTTTCCGCTGCCGCTGTTGGTGGTGGAGGAGGTCGTGGTCGACGCGTTCGAGCCGTTGTCGCCGACGGTGCCGTTGCCGCCGTCGGCGCACGCGGCGCCCGCACCGAGGAAGAGCAGACCGGCGGCGATCGGGGCTACGGCCAGGGTGCCGAGCTTGCGGTTCATGGGGATCCTCCGTGTATCGGTATCGCGGATCCGGGCGGGGCCCGGGTGTCATCAGGTAGGCGCCATCAGGTACGCCACGGGCCGTCGTGCGGGGCGAACGCTCCGACCCACACGGCGACTTCGTGTGACCAAGCTGTCGCAAACAGTGAGCACAATCCAGCCCTACGGCCCGGCTTCCCTCGGGAGAGTGACATGGAAGCCCCGTACACCCAACGAGCGCCGACACGGAGGGTTACGGGTGAGGGGGATTTTCCGCCGCTTCGGCGCAATGTTTCGGCCACCCTGTCGATTTGGGTTAATTTGTCGACGAACAATGCGTGACCGTCTGACGCGTTCCCTACCGGCGGAGCGCGGAACCGTGCCTCAACTCGCGCCGTGGGCCCGCACGGCGAAACGCGTGCTTCCGTCTTTACGCGAGCTTCACGAATGTCGGGTTTGAGTTAGGTTGCCGCCATGCCCGTAGTCGTCACCGGAGCCGATCAACCACTCGGTCGCGCCGTCGCGCTCGAACTCGCCCTGTCCGGCGGTGAGGTGCGCGCCACGGTCCGCGATCGCGGCGCGGCCGGGGTGTTGCGCGCGGCGGGCGTGCGGGTCGCGGTGAGCGATCTGTCCGACCCGCTGCGCCTGGGTGCGGTGCTCGCCGGCGCGCATACCGTGCTGCACCTCGATCGTGGCCCCGACGGGCGGGGATCGCCCGCCGATACCTGGGAATGGTTTCTCGAGGCCGTCGAGGGTACGGATGTCCAGCGGATCGTCACGGTCTTGCCACAGCCTCCGACCGCTTCTCTCCCCGGGGAGTACGAATTGATCGTCCGTCCGTTTCCCGCCGAAGCCGTGGATCGGCCCGGATTCGCCGCTCCGACGCTGATCCGCGACCTGGTGGAGGCCGATCGTCGGGCCGGATGACGGATCGCGGCGCGGTGCGTTTCGGGTCGGGGCCGCCGGTGATCGTCCGGGAGGATGGCCACGATCGCCCCGATCACCTCATTTGCCCGCGCGTGACCCGGAATGCGGAACCGCGGCGGATGTTCGGCTCGTCGAATGAGACGGGGGATGTGGCTTTCGGCCTCGGCCGAGTCGCGACTCGGCTCCGGATGAAGGGACTGCCCGTACATGTCAGCAGGATCGAAGTCGCCCTCGACGCGGTCACGGGCCCGGTGGCGCGTGGTGCCCGCACTGCTGCTCGGCGCGCTCCTGCTCGTGTCGGGCTGTAGCTCGGACGACGGCGGCGACGGCGACAAGAAGCCCGGCGGCCCGAACGGCACCACGACCAAGGGTGACCCGAAGAAGGGCGCCGACCCGGCGTCGATCACGCTCACCCCGGCCGACGGCGCCAACGCGATCGACCCGCAGGCGCCGATCACGATCGTGGTGGGCGGCGGGAAGCTCGGCGAGGTCAAGGTGGTCAACGCGCAGAACGAGCCGGTCGACGGCACGCTCGACGCGGACGGCAAGACCTGGAAGCCCAAGGTCGCCTTCACCCTCGGCGGCAAGTACACGGTGAGCGCGACCGCGACCAACGCCGACAACACGCCGACCACGGCCCGGGCGACGTTCAACACGCTCTCCGGCGACAAGAAGGTCACCGCGCGCTTCAGTCCCGAGGACGGGGCCACCGTCGGCGTCGGCTTCCCGGTGTCGCTGACCTTCGACTACCCGGTCAAGAACCGGGCCGCGGTGGAGAAGGCGCTGTCGGTCGATGTGGAGCCGAAGGTGGAGGGCGCCTGGCACTGGTTCGACAACACCCGGGTGGACTACCGGCCCAGGGACTACTGGGCGCCCGGTACGAATGTGAAGGTCAACCTGAACCTGCGCGGCGTCGACGTGGGCAACGGCGCGATCGCCAACCAGTTCAAGAGCTACAGCTTCAAGGTCGCCGCCACCAAGCGGATCGCGATGGTGGACGTGAAGGCGCACACCATGAAGGTCTACGAGAACGACCAACTCGTCAAAACCATCCCGATCACGGCCGGCAAGTCGCCGAAGTACAGCACGTGGAACGGGAAGATGGCGATCACCGAGAAGTTCGAGAAGACCCGGATGAACTCCCAGACGGTCGGCCTGGGCAGCGAGTACGACATCGACGACGTCCCCTACGCCATGCGGGTCACCACGTCGGGCACCTTCGTGCACGGCAACTACTGGGCCGACCCGAGTGTCTTCGGCAGCGAGAACACCAGCCACGGGTGCGTGTCGATGACCAAGGAGAACGCCAAGTGGCTGTACGACCGGGTGATCCCCGGTGACATGGTCGAGATCTCCGGCTCCGACGAGCGCACGGTCGACGCCGACAACGGCTTCGCCGACTGGAACCTGACCTGGGACAAGTGGACCGCCACCGGCACTCCCACGAGCCCGCAGGGCACGACGACGCCCACGCACTGAGATCGCCGCGGGGACGGGGCCGCGGCGGATGCCGCGGCCCCGCTCACCGCCCGCCGGGGTACCGACGCCTATGGTCGGATCGGCACATCAGGGCTGACCAGAGGAGAGCGTCATGGGCGAATTCGTGAACCTGGAAGTGGCCGACGGCGTCGGCACGATCCGGCTGAGCCGGCCGCCGATGAACGCGCTGAACCGGCAACTCCAGGAGGAGCTGCGGACGGTGGCGCGGGAGGCGGGCGAGCGGGCCGACGTGCGCGCCGTGGTGATCTACGGCGGGGAGAAGGTGTTCGCGGCGGGCGCGGACATCAAGGAGATGGCCGACATGACCTACACGGACATGGCCGACCGGGGCGCCGCGCTGCAATCCGCGTTCACCGCCGTCGCCGAGATCCCCAAGCCGGTGGTCGCCGCGATCACCGGCTTCGCCCTCGGAGGCGGTTGCGAGTTGGCCCTGTGCGCCGACGTCCGGGTCTGCGCCGACACCGCCAAGCTCGGCCAGCCCGAGATCACGCTCGGCATCATCCCGGGCGCCGGCGGTACCCAGCGCCTGCCCCGCCTGATCGGTCCGTCCAAGGCCAAGGACCTGATCTACACGGGCCGCTTCGTCGCCGCCGACGAGGCCCTGTCCATCGGCCTGGTCGACCGGGTCGTCCCGGCCGAGGACGTCTACCCCGAGGCCGTGAAGTGGGCGGCCCGATTCGCCGACGGCCCGGCGTACGCCCTGCGTGCCGCGAAGGAGTCCATCGACCGCGGCCTCGAAACCGACCTCGACACGGGCCTGGAGATCGAACGCCTCCAGTTCACCGCCCTGTTCGCCACGGAGGACCGCGCCACCGGCATGCGCGCCTTCGTGGCCAAGGAAAAGCCCGAGTTCTCCGGCCGCTGACCGCGGCGACCTCGGCGGGAGCGTGACGAAACGGGGCGCCGACTCGACAGGTGTCGAGTCGGCGCCCCGGTTTTCGTCGTGTCGACGAACCCGATCCGCGGGATCAGAGGTTCGGGTACAGCGGGTGCTTTTCGGCCAGGGTGGTCACCCGGGCGGTGAGCGCGGCCCTGCGGGTGTCGTCGAAGCCGGGGAGCAGCGCCTCGGCGATGATGTCGGCGACCTCCTCGAAATCCGCCGTGCCGAAGCCGCGGGTGGCCAGGGCCGGGGTGCCGATCCGCAGGCCGGAGGTGACCATCGGCGGGCGCGGGTCGAACGGGACCGCGTTGCGGTTGACCGTGATGCCGATCGAGTGCAGGCGGTCCTCGCCCTGCTGCCCGTCCAGCTCCGAGTCGCGCAGGTCGACCAGGACCAGGTGTACGTCGGTGCCGCCGGTGAGCACGGTGATGCCCACGTCGGTGACGTCCTTGCGGGTCAGCCGCTCGGCGAGGATGGCCGAGCCCTCCAGGGTCCGCTTCTGGCGGTCCTTGAAGTCGTCGGAGGCGGCGACCTTGAACGCCACCGCCTTGCCCGCGATCACGTGCTCCAGGGGGCCGCCCTGCTGGCCCGGGAAGACCGCCGAGTTGATCTTCTTGGCGTATTCCGCCTTGGACAGGATCACGCCGCCGCGCGGGCCGCCCAGGGTCTTGTGCGTCGTGGTGGTGACCACGTCGGCGTACGGCACGGGGCTGGGGTGCAGGCCTGCGGCGACCAGACCGGCGAAGTGCGCCATGTCGACCATCAGGAACGCGCCGACCTCGTCGGCGATCCGGCGGAACTCGGGGAAGTCGAGCTGCCGGGGGTAGGCCGACCAGCCGGCGATGATCAGCTTCGGCCGGTGCTCCTTGGCGAGCCGCTCGACCTCCTCCATGTCGACGCGGTGGGTCTTCTCGTCGACGTGGTAGGCGACCACGTTGTAGAGCTTGCCGGAGAAGTTGATCCGCATGCCGTGGGTGAGGTGGCCGCCGTGGGCCAGGTCCAGGCCGAGGATCGTGTCGCCGGGGGAGAGCAGCGCGAACATCGCGGCGGCGTTGGCAGAGGCGCCCGAGTGCGGCTGCACGTTGGCGGCCTCGGCGCCGAACAGCTCCTTGACCCGGTCGATGGCGAGCTGCTCGACCACGTCGACGTGTTCGCAGCCGCCGTAGTAGCGCCGGCCGGGGTAGCCCTCGGCGTACTTGTTGGTGAGCACGGAACCCTGCGCCTCGAGGACCGCCACGGGGGCGAAGTTCTCGGAGGCGATCATCTCCAGGGTGTTCTGCTGGCGGTGCAGCTCGTCGGCGACGGCGGCGGCGACCTGCGGGTCCACCTCGCCCAGGGGACGGTCCAGGATCGTCACGGTTGTCAGCTCCTCGATCGGGTCGATCTCGATCATTCGCCGCAGAACGCGGCGTATTCGTCGGCCGACAGCAGGCCCTCGGCCTCGCCGTCGATGCGCACCTTGAACAGCCAGCCCGCCCCGAAGGGGTCGGAGTTCACCAGGGCCGGGTCCTCGACGACGGCGTCGTTGATCTCGACGACCTCGCCGGAGACCGGCGCGTACATGTCGCTGACCGACTTCGTGGACTCCAGCTCGCCGCACGGCTCGCCGGCGACGACCGCCCGGCCGACCTCGGGGAGCTCGACGAACACCACGTCGCCGAGCGCCTCGGCCGCGTGCGCGGTGATGCCGACGACGGCGGGGGAGGCCGCCTCGTCGAGCCACTCGTGTTCCTTGCTGTAGCGCAGGTGCTGGGGTGCGTGCACGGGTCCATTCTCCATTCGAATGAGGTAAGTCCGTCCATCAGGATGATTTGGGACGTTTTCCGGTGATACAGGGAGGGCTTCGGTTCAGCCGCGCTTGTAGAACGGCAACGCCACCACGTCGACCGGCTCGGCCTTTCCGCGGATGTCCACCGCCAGCCGGGTGCCCGGTTCGGCCCGCTCCGACGCCACGTAGGCCATCGCGATCGGCATGCCGAGCGTCGGCGACGGCGCGCCGGAGGTGACCTCGCCGACCCGCTCGCCGCTGTCCGCGTCCACCACCGGGTAGCCCGCGCGCGGGACCCGCTTGCCCGGCGAGGTCAGCCCGACCAGCGTGCGGCGCACGTCCGCCTCCGCCGCGGCCAGCGCCTCGCGGCCGACGAAGTCCTCGGGCTTGTCCAGCCGGACCACCCGGCCCAGATTGGCCTCGTACGGCGTGGTGTCCCGGGTCAGCTCGTGGCCGTACAGCGGCATGCCGGCCTCCAGGCGCAGCGTGTCCCGGCAGGACAGCCCGGCCGGCACCAGGCCGTGCGGCTTGCCCGCGGCCAGCAGCGCGTCCCACAGCGCGACCGCGTCGTCGGGCGCGGCGAACAACTCGAAGCCGTCCTCGCCGGTGTAGCCGGTGCGGGCGAGCAGCACGGGTACACCCGCGACCTCGGTGCGCAGGATCGCGTAGTACTTGAGCGCGGGCAGGTCGGCGTCGGTCAGCGAGCCGACGATCGCGGTCGACGCGGGCCCCTGCACGGCCAGCAGCGTGTACTCCTCGGACGCGTCGCGCACCGTCGCGTCGAAGTCGGTCGAGCGGTACTTCAGGCTGCCCGCCACCACGTCGGCGTTGGACGCGTTGGCCACCACCACGAAGTGCTCCTCGCCGAGCCGGTACACGATCAGGTCGTCGACGATGCCGCCCTCCTCGGTGCAGATCATCGTGTACCGGGCGCGGTCGATCCCGATCTTCGAGACGAAACCGACCAGGGCGTGGTCGAGCGCGCGGGCGGCCTCCGGGCCGGTGACCTCGATCTCGCCCATGTGGGTGAGGTCGAACAGGCCGGCCGTGGTGCGCACGGCGGTGTGCTCGTCCCGCTCGCTCCCGTACCGCAGCGGCATCCGCCACCCGGCGAAGTCGGTCATCGTGGCCCCGAGCGCGTCGTGCACGGCGTCGAGCGGGGTCCGGCGGTCGGTGGTCATGCGAAGACTCCTTCGAAGGGACGCCGGCGGGAGCCCCCGGCGGGCGCGGGCCGGTCCGGGGCATGCCGGACGGCGCGGACCCGGGCGCGAGCCCGGGACGCGACGAACGGTGACGGGTGCTGCGGCCCGTACCGGAACGAGGACGGGAACGAGAACGCGTCCCGGAACAGAAACCGGAACCGGAACGAGGACGAGAACGAATTCGAGGACAAAGGGGGCTCCCTGCCATGGCGTTCAGCCCTTTTCGGCCAAAGTCGGTCGAAAAGTGGGGTGCCCTCCCCTTCTGTCATCGGAACCTGAGAGCTTCATCCCGTCCGCCGCTGCCGCGTCGGACCGGGATTTGCACCGTGGGTGAGCCGCACCGACGGTGCGCCTGCTTTCCAGAAGTGCCTGACCCATGCGGTATCGGTGCCTGAGAGATTCCGGGGAGGAGTTGCTCCTTCGGCGCCCCGCTCGATGGCGAGGACTCTTCCGCGTGGGGTCGACGGCCGTTATGAGGTTGTGCCCGGCATGCTAGCGCGTGTCGTCAATCCCCCGCCGGGGCCGGGGAGCCGCCCGCCCGGCCCGGGGGAGCGCCGGCGCCCGCTCGCGCCCTCGGTGCGACACCATGCGCAGGGCACGTGGGTTCGGGACATCAGGGGAGGATTCGTGGAGACGGATTCGGCGGGGGCGCATACCGGCGCCGCGGTGGGCGGCATGTTGATCCCCCGGTCCGTGCACGACCTGCGGGAGGAGCGGAATCGGACGGGGGAGCGGGACGGGGTCCGGCGGGTGGACGTGCTGTCCTATCCGGCCTCGTGCGTGCTCGTGGTGACCGGCCTGCCGGGCGCGGGCAAGAGCACACTCCTGGCCCGGGTGGTCGCCCCCGGGCCCGCCGTCGCCGTCCTGGACGCCGATCTCGTCCGGACCCGCTGGGCGGTCCGGGCGGGCCGGCTGCCGTACCGGGCCTACCGCCCGCTGGTGCGGCTGTCGCACTACGGCGAGGTGGCCCGGGCGCTGCGCGGCCCCGGTGCGGTGGTGGTGCACGACAGCGGCCGCAATCCGATCCTGCGCCGGGTACTGGTGCGCGCGGCCCGGCGGCGCGGCATCCCGGCACACGCACTGCTCCTGGACGTCACCGCCCATCAGGCGCTTTCCGGCCAACGCGCGCGCGGGCGCGGGGTGTCCACCGCGGTGTTCGCCCGACACCACCAAGAATGGCGCGCGCTGCTCGCCCGGCTCGCCCCGTGGTTGGACGCCGGACCCGCCCTCGCCTCCGCCCCGGGCGGCTTCACGTCGTGTGTACTGCTCGACCGCCAGGCCGCGCGGCAACTGCGCCGGATCGTTTTCGCAGACCCCCTGCCCGGACAGTCCCGACGGCGGGATGCGGACAAGTCGTAAACTGCGCCGGACACCAAGAGGAGCACCACCATGCCGTTCCCGGCCAATCCCGTGGAGAGCGCGCTCGTCGCGGCGATGCGCGACCCGTCCCGGGCCGAGGCCCTGTTCGAGGCCCTCGCCGAGGCGGACGTGTGGGTGCCGCTGCCCGAGGGGGGCAGCGCCGCCGACACCGAACTGACCCTGCCCACCGCCGAGATCGACGGTCGGCCGTATGTGCCGGTGTTCTCCTCGGAGGAGGAGTTCCGCCGGCTCGCGGGGCCGATGGCGGGCACCGTGGCGCCGATGCGCGAGTTCGCCCGAGGGCTGCCGCCGCACATCGGCATCGTGGTCAATCCGGGCGGCGAGGCGGGCATCCCGATCCCGCCGCCGGGTGTGCTGGAGCTGGCCCGGCTGCCCGGAGCCGGCCGGCGCGGCGCACGGGTGCGGCTGTACGAGCCCGACCGGGAGCCGATGGACTTCTTGATCGCGGCCGCCGCCGAGTTCATCCACGTCCCCGTGGTGCTCAGCGCCCGGCGCGGTCTGGGCGAGGTCGAGTCCGATCCCCCGGTCCTGTTCGTCGGCGTCGAACTGGACCGCTGGCAGGAGGAGGACCGGCTGGCCGCGGTCGGCGCCCTGGAGCGCGCGCTCGGCCGCGCCGCGTGCCCGTGGCCGGTCAACGTGGTGCTTTTGGACGTGGCGCAGGATCCTGTGGGGGACTGGATGCTGGAGCGGACCGAGCCGTTCTATCTGCGGGCCGACCAGCGCTGAGCCCGTCCGGCCGCGACCGGCATCGGTGTCGAAGAACATGGGGTTCGGGGAGGACGTCGTGAACCAGGTCGAGCAGGCGTTGAGCCAGGTGGCCCCCGGGCGCTACGACGCCTACGAGCGGTTGCTCCAAGCGCTCGTCGGCGCGCCCGTGTGGATGTTGTTGTGGCAGGGGCAACCCGGCAGCCCGGACGCGCAGTACGGGAACATGGACGTGGCCGGATGGCGCTACGCCCCGGCGTTCACGTCCGAGGAACAGCTGCGTCTCAGTGGCTGGGATCGCTCGTTCGAGATCTGTCCGGTCCCCGAGATCGCGTCCTCGCTGTACACCGACCGCTGGGGCCTGTGGCTGAATCCGCACGCCCAGGGCGGCGGCGTCGGCGTGCCCTACCTCGACCTGCGCCGCATCGTCGGCGGCCTGGACCGACTGATGGCCGGGCCCCTGGAGGTCGGGGAACCCACCCTGTGGGACCCGGCGTTCTACTCCCTGCTCGGCGGTCAGCTCTTCCAGACCCAGGTGGTGCGCGCCGCCCACCGGGCCTGGGTACGCCCCACCGTCGGCCCCGAACGCCTCGTGATCGGGCTGCGCCTGACGGACAATCAGCCCGCCACGATGCAGCGCATGCGCGACGCGATGGCCCGCGCGGCGGCAGCCGCGCCGCCCGGTCTGACGCTGTCCTCGGTCGCGCTCGACGACCCCTTCGACCCGATCGCCGCGTGGATGCGCGAGCACACCCGGCCGTTCATCGGCCTCGACATGCTCGACGAGGCCGCCCGCCACGGCCGATGATCGCCCCGCCCGACGAGGGCGCCCACCCCGCATGACGATTCACATCGCCGGCGCCGGCCCACACCACGCGCAGTGAGCGAAGATCGGCGGAACGTGGCGAGCCGGGGCAACAGGCAGTGATGCCCCCAAAAAACTGACGTCACGTCATCAACCGCTGCCTTGTTGTGATTTCGTGACCGATCTACGCGGATCAACCAGAGAATGGGGTCCGCGTAATCACGGTTCAGTAAAGGTATTCCCCCACCCCTGTTCGTGACCCGCGTCACGGAGGAGTCTCACCCGGACGACAGATCCCGAAGATCATCGGGATCGCAATGCCGGGTATGGCGACGGGACGCGGCGATCCCGAGCCGCCGTCGCATCCGTGAGCGGGGAGGGTCGATCCATGACGGCACCGATCGAGACCACCGGTGTGGCCCGAGAGGCGCACCCCGAGGCGATCGCCGAGGCAGCCGGCGTACGCATCGAGGGTCGGTCGCTCGGTCAGATCGCGTGGGCCCGATTCCGCCGCGACAGGGTCGCGATGGCCGGTGGCGTGGTGATCATCCTCATGGTGCTCATCGCGATCTTCGCGCCGCTGATCACCGACGTGATCGGCGGCGGACCCACCGAGTACCACGACGACCTGCTCGACCCGGTGCTCAACATCCCCACCGGCAGCTTCGGCGGCGCGAGTTGGGATCACCCGCTGGGTCTGGAGCCGGTCAACGGCCGGGACATCTTCTCGCGCATCTGCTACGGCGCCCGCGTCTCCATGCTGGTCGCCTTCCTCGCCACTTTGCTCTCCGTGGTGCTCGGCGTCGTCCTGGGCACCGTGGCGGGCTATTTCGGCGGCTGGATCGACGGGCTGATCAGCCGCGCCATGGACGTCTTCCTGGCCTTCCCGCTGCTGCTGTTCGCGATCGCCATCGGCAGCAGCCTCCAGGGCGAGGCCTTCGGCCTCCACGGCGACACGCTCCGCATCACCGTGCTGATCTTCGTGATCGGGTTCTTCAGCTGGCCGTACATCGCTCGCATCGTGCGCGGCCAGACGCTTTCCCTGCGCGAACGCGAGTTCGTCGAGGCGGCGCGCAGCCTCGGGGCCACCGACCGGCACATCATCTTCAAGGAGTTGCTGCCGAACCTGGTGGGTCCGATCCTGGTCTACTCCACGCTGCTGATCCCGACGAACATCCTGTTCGAGGCCGCCCTTTCCTACCTGGGGGTCGGCGTTCAGGAACCCACCGCCTCGTGGGGTGGCATGCTCTCGGCGGCCACCCCCCGGTACCAGGACGCGCCGATGTTCATGGTCGTCCCCGGAGTCACGATCTTCATCACCGTGCTCGCGTTCAACCTGCTCGGCGACGGCCTTCGAGACGCCCTCGACCCGCGCAGCCGCTGAATATCCCGCAAGTCCCCACGAGGAGGCACGACCAGCGATGAAACACCCGGTAACTCGCAGGCGCAGGACCCAAGCGCTGATCGGCATGGTGGCTGTCACCGCGATGGCCGCCACCGCGTGTGGCGGTGGTGGCGGCGGCTCGAAGAAGTACAGCCCGAGCAACAAGGCGATCACCGAAGTGGTCAACCAGTCCACCAAGAAGGGTGGCACGCTCAAGCTGGTCAGCTCGGACAAGTTCGACTCGCTCGACCCGGGCGACATGTACTACGCCTCGGCGTGGAACTTCTCCCGCCTGATGGCGCGTCCGCTGCTCACCTTCAAGCCCGCCCCGGGCAACGCGAGCTACGAGTTCGCGCCGGACCTGGCCACCGACGTGGGCAAGACCGACGACGGCGGCAAGACCTGGACGTACCACCTGCGCAAGGGCGTCAAGTACGAGGACGGCACCGAGGTCAAGGCCTCGGACGTCAAGTACGCCGTGGAGCGGACCTTCGACAAGGAGATCCTGCCCAACGGCCCGGGCTACTTCGCCCAGTACCTCGACCCCGACGGCACCTACAAGGGCCCGTACAAGGACTCCGCGCCGGACAAGCTGGGCCTGAACGCGATCGAGACGCCGGACGACTACACCATCATCTTCAAGATGAAGGAGCCGTTCGCGGACTTCAACTACCTCGCCGCGCTCCCGCAGACCGCGCCGGTCCCGCCCGCCAAGGACACCGGCAAGGAGTACGTCAAGCACCCCATCGCCTCCGGCGCGTACATGGTCGACGGCCAGTACGAGCCCGGCAAGGCGGTCAACCTGGTCCGCAACCCGAACTGGGACCAGGCGACCGACCCGCTGCGCAAGGCGCTGCCGGACCGGATCGAACTGCTCGAGAAGCAGGACGCGAACGACGTCGACAACCGACTCTTCGCCGGTACGGCGCAGTTGGACGTGGTCGGCACCGGCGTCCAGGCCGCCGCGCAGAACAAGATCCTCACGGACAAGAAGCTCGCGGACAACGCGGACGACGCGATCTCCGGCGCGCTGGCCTACCTGGCGATCAGCTCCAAGACCCCGCCGTTCGACAACGTGCACTGCCGGCGCGCCGTGCAGTACGCGGTCAACAAGTCGCAGCTGCAGCGAGCGCAGGGTGGCGAGGTCGGCTCCGACATCGCGACCAACCTGATGCCGCCGACGCTGGCCGGTTCCAAGGTCACCGACATGTACCCCAACGGCGCCAAGCACACCGGTGACGTGGCCAAGGCCAAGGACGAGCTCAAGCAGTGCGGCAAGGCGGACGGCTTCAGCACCGTGCTGACCGCGCGCGCCAACCGGCCCAAGGAGGTCGCGGGCGCCACGTCGGTGCAGAACGCGCTCGCCAAGATCGGCGTCAAGGTCGAGATCCGGCAGTACCCCTCGGGTGACTACTTCTCGCAGTTCGCCGGCGTCCCGAAGTGGGTCGCGGAGAACAAGGTCGGCATCATGTTCATGCAGTGGGGTCCCGACTTCCCCACCCAGTTCGGCTTCTTCCAGCAGATCGTGGACGGCCGGGCGATCAAGCCCGCCGGTGGCACGAACCTGTCCGAGCTGAACGACCCGGCGGTCAACGGTCTGATCGACCAGGCCACCCGGACCATCGACCCGGCGCAGAGCGCGGCCATCTGGCAGCAGCTGGACCAGAAGGTGATGGAGTCGGCGGTGATCGTCCCGTTCGGCTGGACCAAGTCGCTGCTGTACCGCCCGACGAACGTGACCAACCTGGTCGTCACACCCGCGTACTCCGGGATGTACGACTACCTTAACATCGGTATCCAGTAAGCCTGCGACGAGGTCAGTAGCCCGAAGGAGAGGTGAAGGCCCGTCAGTTCCGGTGCGGGGAGCGGTGATCCCGCTCCCCGCACCGGACCGGGTCGCCGGCTCATGATTTTCTATCTGCTCAGGCGGCTGGCGGGAGCGGTGGTGCTCCTGTTGATCGTCACCATGGCGGTCTTCGCCATCTTCTTCCTGATTCCGCGTCTGGGAGGCGCCACAAGCGACCAACTCGCCGCGCGCTACGTCGGCAAGTCGCCCACCCCGGCAGCGATCGAACAGGTCAAGCACAGCCTCGGCCTGGACAAGTCGGTGCCCGTCCAGTACGGAAGGTTCGTCAAGGGCATCGTCGCCGGCAAGGACTACGACACCGGCGTACGCAAGGTGCACTGTGCGCCGCCGTGCCTGGGCTTCTCCTTCCGCAACAACCTGGAAGTGTGGCCACGGCTCCAGGACCGCATCCCCGTCACCCTCTCGCTGGCCGCCGGAGCCGCGGTGATCTGGCTGATCGCCGGTGTGTCGATCGGGGTGATCTCGGCGCTCAAACGCGGCAGCCTGTGGGACCGGTTCTCGATGGGCTTCGCACTGGCGGGCGTCTCGCTGCCGCCGTTCTTCACCGGCCTGGTGGCCCTGGCGTTGTTCAGTTATCAATGGCCGATCTTCAAGGGCGTGCACTATGTGCCGTTCCTGGACAATCCGGCGAGTTGGGCCTGGAACCTGGTGTTGCCCTGGCTGACCCTGGCGTTCCTGTACGCGGCGTTGTACGCCCGACTCACCCGGGCGGGCATGCTCGAGACGATGAGCGAGGACTACATCCGCACCGCGCGGGCCAAGGGCCTGCGCGAGCGCGACGTCATCGTCAAACACGGGCTGCGCGCCGCGCTGACCCCGATCCTGACCATCTTCGGCATGGACGTCGGACTGCTGCTCGGCGGCGCGATCCTGACCGAACAGGTCTATTCCCTCAACGGCGTCGGCAAGTTCGCCGTCGAGGCGATCGGACAGCAGGATCTGCCCGAAGTGCTCGGCGTGACGATGATCGCCGCCATCTTCGTGATCCTGGCCAACCTCGTCGTGGACCTGCTCTACGCGGTCGTCGATCCCCGGGTGAGGACCTGATGCCCCGACTGCTACCGCGCCGCAAGCGGGACACCGCGGCCGAACTGCCCAAGCTCGCCCCGGCCGGGCCCCCGCCCGAGCCGGAGAACTTCCTCGAAGTACGCGATTTGACCGTGCACTTCCCCACGGACGACGGCCTGGTGCGCAGCGTCGACGGGGTGAACTTCGCGCTCCAGCGCGGTCGAACGCTCGGCATCGTCGGCGAGTCCGGCTCCGGGAAGAGCGTGACCTCGCTGGCCGTGATGGGCCTGCACGGCGGCACCAGCGCCCGGATCGGCGGCGAGATCTGGCTGGACGGCCACGAGTTGGTGCGCTCCAGCGCGGAAGAGGTCCGGTTGATGCGCGGTCGCCGGATGGCGATGATCTTCCAGGACCCGATGTCCTCGATGCACCCGTTCTACACGGTGGGCCACCAGATCATCGAGGCCTACCAGGTGCACAACGAGGTGAGCGCCAAGCAGGCCCGCGCACACGCGATCGACCTGCTCGGGCGGGTCGGCATCCCGCGCCCGGACCGGCGGGTGGACGACTATCCGCACCAGTTCTCCGGCGGCATGCGCCAGCGCGCGATGATCGCGATGGCGCTCAGCTGCGACCCGGAACTGTTGATCGCGGACGAGCCGACCACCGCCCTGGACGTCACCGTCCAGGCCCAGATCCTGGACCTGATCCGGGACCTGCAGGCGGAGTTCAACTCCGCCGTCGTGATGATCACGCACGACCTGGGCGTGGTCGCCGAACTCGCCGACGACGTCCTGGTGATGTACGCCGGCCGGGCGGTCGAGCACGGCCCCGCGCGCACCCTGTTCGAACAGCCCCGACACCCGTACACCTGGGGCCTGTTGGGCTCGCTGACCCGGCTCGACCGGGCGCGCCAGGAACGGCTGATGCCGATCAAGGGCAGCCCGCCGAGCCTGATCTCGCTGCCCTCGGGCTGTGCGTTCCGTACCCGCTGCCCGTACGCGGACCGCAACGACGGGCGGGAGAAGACCGAGGTTCCGCAACTGCTCGAGATCGAACCGGGCCACCGCACCGCGTGCCACCTCGATCCCGGGGAGCGCGAGCGGATCTGGACCGAGGACATCAGGCCGCGGCTGTGAGCGGGACGGCGAACGGGAAAGCGGATGGGCACGTGACTGGTCACCAGGATGGAAACGGGAACGGGAACGCGGAAGTGACCGAGGGCGCCCGAGCGGGAGACGACGTGAACGTTGCGCAGACCGGCGAACCGGAGGCCGCGTCCCGACGCGAGCCGGGAGACGTGCTGGTGCGCGTGCGCGGGCTGCGCAAACACTTTCCGATCCGCTCCGGGATGACCCGGCGCCGGGCCGGCACGGTCAAGGCGGTGGACGGGCTCGACTTCGACATCCGCGAGGGCGAGACGCTGGGCCTGGTCGGCGAGTCCGGCTGCGGCAAGTCCACCACCGGACGCATGGTGATGCGCCTGTTGGAGCCCAGCGAGGGCACCATCGAGTTCGGCGGGCGCGACCTCACCGGGCTCTCCCGAGGGCAACTGCGGCCGCTGCGGCGCGACTTCCAGATGATCTTCCAGGACCCGCAGTCCTCGTTGAACCCGAGGCACACCGTCGGCACCATCGTCGGGCTGCCGTTCCGGTTGCAGAAGGTCACCCCCGAGGGCGGGGTCAAGAAGGCCGTCCAGGAGTTGCTGGAACTGGTCGGACTCAGTCCCGAGCACTACAACCGATACCCGCACGAGTTCTCCGGCGGCCAGCGGCAGCGGATCGGCATCGCCCGCGCGCTGGCGCTGCGGCCCAAGCTGGTGGTCGCCGACGAGCCGGTCTCCGCGCTCGACGTGTCGATCCAGGCGCAGGTGGTCAACCTGCTCGACGACCTGCAGAGCGAGTTCGGGCTGACCTACCTGATCATCGCGCACGACCTGTCGGTGGTGCGGCACACCAGCGACCGGGTGGCGGTGATGTACCTCGGCAAGATCGTCGAGATCGCCGACCGCGAGGATCTGTACACCTCGCCGAAGCACCCGTACACGGTGGCGCTGATGTCGGCGGTGCCCGTGCCGGACCCGGCCCGGCGCGAGAGCCGCGACCGGATCCTGCTCAAGGGCGACGTACCGAGCCCGATGGACCCGCCGCCGGCGTGCCGCTTCCACACCCGGTGCTGGAAGGCGCAGGACATCTGCAAGACCCGGGAACCGCCGCTGGCCGAGCTGACCACGCGGCACCAGGTGGCCTGCCACTTCCCGGAGAACATGCCGGCGGAGGACGGCGCGGGCGAGGCGGTGTTGCTGGGAAAGCGGGCGCCGGGCGGTACGGGTCCTGCGGTCGCCGCGGTCGCTGCGGGGGAGGGCGCCGAGGCGGCCGCGGAGAGCCCTGCCGAGACGGTCGTCGAGACCCCGGTCGAGAGCCCTGCGGAAGGCGGCGCGGACGCCCCTGCCGAGCCTGCGGCGGGCACCGCCGGGAAGACTCCCGCGGAGCCCTCTGCCGAGACCTCTGCACGGACCTCTGCGGAAGGTGACGCGGCAGCTTCTGTCGAGTCCTCGACGGGCACCCCCGCCGAGACTCCCGGCGAGACCCCCGCGGAGGATTCCCCGAAGGCCCCCGGGAAGGACACACCGCCCACATCCGCCCCATGAGTATCGGGCCGGACCCGGCGGTGTAGAACATCCGTTATGTCGCCCGAGGTGCCGCCCGAGATCTTCCACCATCAGCTTCAGCAGGTCCTCGACCTGCTCGGCATCTTCGTCTTCGCGGCGGCCGGCGCGCTGATGGCCGTTCGGAAGAACTTCGATGTCATCGGCATCACCCTGCTCGCCGAGGTCACCGCCCTCGGCGGCGGGGTGATCCGGGACGTGCTCATCGGCGCGGTCCCTCCGGCGGCCTTCACCGACCTCGGCTACTTCGGCACCCCGCTGCTCGCCGCCGGGCTGGTCTTCTTCCTGCATCCCCAGGTCGAGCGGATCATGTCGGCGATCGACGTGCTGGACGCCGCCGGCCTCGGCCTGTTCTGCGTGATCGGCACCGCGAAGGCGTACGCGTACGGCCTCAATCCGATCCCGGCTGCCGCCCTCGGGGTGACCACCGCCGTCGGCGGCGGCGCGCTGCGCGACGTGCTGGCCCGGGAAGTACCCATGGTGCTGCGCTGGGACAAGGAGATCTACACCTTCCCCGCGCTGCTCGGCGCCGGCATCACCGCCGCGCTGATCGAATTCGACCTGTTCGGCCCGGTCACCGCGACCGCGGCGGTCACCTTCGCCTTCTCGTTCCGGGTGCTCGCACTGCGGCGCGGGTGGCGCGCGCCACGCGCGTGGCGCCGCAACTCCGGCACCAGCGCCGAGGAGCAGTGACCCGGGACCCCCGCCGACCGGGACGGCACGGACCGCGCCGCCGGGCCCGACCCGGCCACCCGTAAGAGTGGACCGTGCCCAACCCGCCCCGGTGCGCGTTGCACCAGGATGTGTGGGAGATCCAGCAGCCGTTGACCTACGACCACCGGTCGACCGAACCCGATCCGAAGGGCAGGGGCCCGCTTCGGCGACTCGTGGCGTACGCGACCGCGTCGGTGCTTTCCATGCGCCTGTGGCTCGACCGATTCCTGCCCGGAGGGCCGCGCTACGGGCGGGTGTACGGCCGCCCCCGCCGGCGCCCGCGGGTACCCGACTAAGCTTCGCAGTGCGATGGCCTACTTCGATCACGCGGCGACCACCCCGATGCGCCTTTCGGCAATCCGGGCGATGACCGTACAGCTTGCCCAACTCGGGAACCCGTCCTCGTTGCACGCGTCCGGGCGACGCGCGCGCCGCACGGTGGAGGAGTCCCGCGAGTCGCTGGCCCATGCGCTGGGCGCGCGGCCGAGCGAGATCGTCTTCACGGCGGGCGGAACCGAGGCCGACAACCTCGCGATCAAGGGGATCTACTGGTCGCGGGTCGCCGACGACCCGGCCCGGCGGCGGATACTGGTCAGCCCGGTCGAGCACCACGCCGTGCTCGACCCCGTGCTGTGGCTGGAGTCGGCCGAGGGCGCGGTGGTCGAGTGGCTGGACGTGGACGCCGACGGGCGGGTGCAGCCGGACACGCTGCGCGCGGCGATCGAGCGCGATCCGGCGTCGGTGGCGCTGGTGTCGGTGATGTGGGCCAACAACGAGGTCGGCACGGTCGAGCCGATCGCCGAGCTGGTCGAGATCGCGCACGAGTTCGGCATCCCCTTCCACTCCGACGCGGTCCAGGCGGTCGGGCAGATCCCGGTCGACTTCTCCGCGACCGGCCTGGACGCGATGACGGTGACCGGGCACAAGCTCGGCGGCCCGGGCAACTGCGGGGCGCTCGTGCTCGGGCGCGGCATCACCCCGGTGCCGGTGCTGCACGGCGGCGGCCAGGAGCGCGACGTGCGCTCGGGCACGCTGGACACCGCGTCGATCGCGGCCCTGGCCGTCGCGGCCGAGGAGTCGGTGCGCGAACAGGCCGAATACGCACGGCGGGTGGGCGCGCTGCGGGACGAACTGGTGCGCCGGATCCTGGCCGCGGTGCCCGACGCGCAGCTCAACGGGGACCGGCGGCTCGACCCGGCCCACCGGCTTCCGGGCAACGCGCACTTCTCCTTCCCCGGGTGCGAGGGCGACTCGCTGCTGCTGCTTCTGGACGCGCGCGGGATCGAGTGCTCGACCGGCTCGGCCTGCTCGGCGGGGGTCGCGCAGCCCAGCCACGTGCTGCTGGCGATGGGCGCGGACAGTGCCCGGGCGCGCGGGTCGCTGCGGTTCAGCCTGGGGCACACCACGACGGAGGCGGAGGTCGCCGAACTGGGCGAGGCGATCCTGCCGGTGGTGACCCGGGCCCGGTCGGCGGGGTCGGTGTCGGCGCGCCGGTAGCGGCACCGGGGTGTGGGGTAATCCGCTCGGGGCTCGCACGGGTGAGCACGTACTCTTGAGGCGCTATGTCTGATCACATGCTTCCTCCCGCCAACGGCCGCCGCCTCCGGGTGCTCGCCGCCATGTCCGGCGGGGTCGACTCCGCCGTTGCCGCCGCGCGAGCGGTCGAGGCCGGACACGACGTGGTCGGTGTCCACCTCGCACTCTCCGCGAAACCCGCGACGCTGCGCGAGGGCGCCCGGGGCTGCTGCACGATCGAGGACTCCCGGGACGCGCGGCGGGCCGCCGACGTGATCGGCATCCCCTTCTACGTATGGGACATGGCCGAGCGTTTCCGCGAGGACGTCATGGACGACTTCGTCGCCGAGTACAAGGCCGGGCGCACCCCGAACCCGTGTCTGCGCTGCAACGAGAAGATCAAGTTCGCCGCGCTGTTGGACAAGGCGCTCGGGCTCGGCTTCGACGCGGTGTGCACCGGGCACTACGCGCGGATCGTGGAGCACCCCGACGGCTCGCGCGAACTGCACCGCTCGGTCGACATGGGCAAGGACCAGTCGTACGTGCTCGGCGTGCTCGACTCCGACCAGCTCGCGCACGCGATGTTCCCGCTCGGCGGCGACACCAAGGGCGACGTGCGCCTGGAGGCGGAGCGGCGCGACCTGGCGGTGGCGAAGAAGCCGGACAGCCACGACATCTGCTTCATCGCCGACGGGGACACCCAGGGCTTCCTCGCGAAGCATCTGGGCACCGAGCGCGGCGACATCGTGGACGCGAGCGGCACCAAGCTCGGCGAACACGACGGCGCCTACGCGTACACGATCGGCCAGCGCAAGGGTTTGCGCATCGGGCACCCGGCGGCCGACGGCAAGCCGCGCTACGTGCTGGACATCTCGCCGGTGAACAACACCGTCACGGTCGGCCCGGTCGAGGCGCTGGACGTGGACCGGCTGGTCGGCATCCGGCCGCGGTGGTGCGGGCCGGCCCCGGCGGGCGTGGTGGACTGCACCGCCCAGGTCCGGGCGCACGGCGAGGAGACGGCGGCGGTCGCCGAGGTGGTCGACGGACAGGTCCGGGTGCGGTTGGCGGAGCCGATCCGCGGCATCGCGCGGGGACAGGCCGTGGTGCTGTACGCCGGGACGCGCGTGATCGGGTCGGCGACGATCGACGCCACGGCGTAGCCGGCGGCGGGCCGGCAGGGTGACCGCCTGCGGTGGCGCTCGAAGCGGGTTCGAGAGGAGTTCGAGGCCGGTCTGTGAGCTTGGGGCGATCCGGCGGATGGCTGCGGCGAAAGCATGGCGACGACTGGCCGTGTTTGCCGGCGGTGACCAACGGAAGCGGGCCGCCGTCGGCGGCCGGACCGGTCGACACGAGGAAGGACATCCCATGAAGCCGGACGGGCAGCTGTCCGAGGGAGAGCTCTATCTCGACCTTTTGGAGAAGGTGGTCACCAATCTCGTCTACGGTGACGCCCCCATCCCGAACGAGTGGGTACCCGAGACGAGCTTCAACCCCGAGCATCGCGAGAACGGCCAGGACTGGCCGAGCATCGCCCACACGATGGTCGGGCTCAAACGCATCCGCAATGTGCGCCACGTGCTGGACCGGGTCGTCGAGGACGGTGTGCCCGGTGATTTCATCGAAACCGGTGTGTGGCGCGGTGGCGTCTGCATCTTCGCTCGCGGATTCCTGAAGGCGCACGGCATCACGGACCGGCGGGTCTGGGTCGCCGATTCCTTCGAGGGCATCCCCGACACCGGCGCGGACGGCCATCCCCTGGATCGGGAGATGGCGCTGCACCAGGCCAACGAAGTGCTCGGTGTCTCGCTGGAAACGGTACGGAGGAATTTCGAGCGCTACGGTCTCCTCGATGACCAAGTCCGGTTCCTGCCGGGCTGGTTCAAGGACACACTGCCGGACGCGCCGGTGCGGGCACTGGCCGTGATGCGGCTCGACGGCGACCTGTACGAGTCCACCATGGACGCGCTGGAGCACCTGTACCCCAAGCTGTCCCCCGGCGGGTTCGTGATCATCGACGACTACGTCGTGCCGGCCTGTCGAAAGGCCGTCGACGACTTCCGGGAGCGGAACGGTATCGAGGACGCGGTCCGCACGATCGACGAGCACAGCGTGTTCTGGCGCCGCGACGCCTGACAACATGTGTGCCCACAGGGGCCGGCGGCCGATCCCGGCTGCCGGCCCCTGCTTGCGTGTTCCCCGCCGGCGCCCGGCCGGCGCGTGCTCACGGCGTCCGGAGAAAGATAACCCATTGCGTTGGGAACCGCGCAGACTGTGAACTTGTCCTGCCTGTGGACGTCTTCCCGCTGGTGACGGGGCCGATTACCGTCATGGGCATGACCAACGGGGTGTCTCGAATCGGGTCCAGCGTCGTCGACCACTTTGCCCATTGCGCTCTCGACAGTCCGAGACCGTGCCCCGGCCGCAGGCCGGATGTGCACGGTCGGTCGAGTCGGGCGTAGTCCGCAGGCTCCGCCATCGGTGTGCGTGACCGCCGAGGCGCGAGCCGATGCGCGCTGCGGACCGGCCACAGGACGTCCATGGACGGACGGTCGCCGATGTTCCGATAAGCCGGTTCACGGGCACCTCGTCGAGCGAGGCAGCTCACGATCTCCTGTCGGCAGCGGCACGGTCCGATGATGCTCGACGAATTGTCGCGGCAGGTCGAAGGGGAAGAAATTGCCTAGAGTGCTGATCGCAGAAGAAAAGCACATGATCCGAGGTGCCCTGGCTGCACTTCTCCGGTTGGAACCGGACATGCAATTGGTCGCCGAGGTGGATCGCCAGGATTCGATTGTCCGGACCGCCATGGCCAGTCGTCCGGATGTGGCGATCCTGACTTCCGACGGGATGACTGTCGCCGCCGAATTACATCGCAAATTACCGGAATGTCACACGCTGGTGCTGGCGTCGGAGGCCCGGCCCTGGCTCCTTCGACAGGCGCTCTCGGCGCATGTGTCGGGGTTCATTCTCAATGATGAACCACCTGCCCAATTGGCGGAGACGATCCGAAAGGTGGTGGCCGGTGAACGGATATTCAACCCGGACCTCATGTTGCGGGCACTGGACACGGACGGGACACCGCTGACGGCCAGGGAGTTGGAGGTGCTGCGACTGCTCGCCAGCGGAGCGGAGTCGATCGACATCGCCAGATCCCTGTCCCTGTCCGTGGGCACCATCCGCAACTATCTGACCAGCGTCGTCACCAAACTCGATGCGAGGAACCGGGTGGATGCCATCAGGATCGCCTCCCAGGCGGGGTGGTTACCGTGACAAGTGCCGACCGCAACCCACGGTGCAACGGTTCTTCGGACGGGTGTGCGAATCCGGCACCCGTCCCCGGTGCCCGGCCGCCTGCGTGCCGTTCCACCGGGGCCGGACCTCCTCGACAGGGTTACAAGCAGGATTGCGCCGGTACCGAGCAGGCGATCGCGTGCCGCTCGAAGTCGAGCCCGTCCGCCACCTCGGACGAATCCAGCAGAGGGTCGCCCACCAGCACCGCCCGGTGCAGGCGGCGCAACCGAGGCGAGGGTTCCAGGCCCAACTCCTCGATCATCGTGTCCCGCAGTTTGCGGTAGCTCTCCAGGGCGTTCCAGGATCGGCCCGAACGATGCAGGGCGATCATGAATTGGGCGCACAGGTTCTCGTGCATCGGATATTGCGCGGTCAGTGCGGTCAGCTCGCTGAGCAGCTCGGCGTGCCGCCCCATCCTGAGCCGGGCCGTCAGGCGCCCCTCCATCGCACCGATCCGGGCCTCGGTCAGTCGCATGACCTCCGGTTCGAGGATCCGCCCGACCTGCACGTCGACCAGCGGTGGCCCGTTCCACAGGCTCAGTGCCTGGGTGAACAGGTCCGAAGCGAGGCTGTCGTGACCGGAATCGACAGCCGCGCGGGCTTCGTTCGAGAGGCGTTCGAACCGGTGGACATCGACATCTCCGGGCTCGGCGAGGAGAAGGTAGCCGCCGTGCCGCGTGACGATGACGTCCTTGGCCGTCCGCCGACGCTCCCGAGCCAGTGCCGCGTCGAGCTTCCTGCGCAGTTGGAATATGTAGGTCTGGAGAGTCGTCGCGGAGCTACGGGGTGGATTGTCACCCCATATCTCCTCGATGAGGGTCGAGACGCTGATCACGCGGTTTGCATTCAAGGCGAGCAGGGAAAGAACCTGCCTTGGCTTGCTTGCGCTGGGGGTCAGGGAAACAGAGTTTTCCTGTGCGACGAGTGGTCCCAGGATCTTGATCCGCACGACAGGTAATTCCTTTTCGGTAGTCCCCTGTCCGCTCACGGGGTTGCCCCGGCAGGGTAAGGCGTGCAATCTCCGGTCACCCAACCCTGGCACGAGAGCGAGCGCTGCCGACAGTGACACCTTCATCTCTCGATGTGAAATTCGAACCTGATGATTCGTGAGATCGTCATGCTCTCCAAATGATGAGTATCACGTCCCTTCGCCGCATTGCAGGGTGCGCGCGGGGCGGGTCGTGGTAACGGGTGAATGCGCGGAATCCGCCCGCGTCGTACTCCTGCGCGTGGCCGAAACCCGGGCCGACGTGGTGCCCGTCTGGGTCCCGTCGGCGGCGTAGAGCTGCGAGACACCCGAACCGGTGAACGTGTCCGCCTGCTGGAGGGCCTGCTGGTTCACACCGACCCAACCGACGACGGTGCCCGACGGGTCGTGCACGTCGTGCAGGATCTTGAACGAGAAGCGGTTCGTCCCGGTCCGCCACCACGTGCCCAGGCCGCTGCCGCCGAATTCGCCGGGCCCGCCGAAGCTCATGCACGCCACCCCGCCGGCGGCGAAGGCAAACGTGGCCTGATGCCCGCTGTCCGGCAGCGTCACCGTGGCGTCCCACGTCCCGATCGGCGTCGAACCGGTGGACGAGGGCGGAGCCTCCGCCCCGTGGGCAGCCGCGGGAGTGGGAAGCGATACGCCCAGGGCGACGGCCAGGACGGCCGCCGAAACGGTGGTCGTGATCCTGCTTCGAACCGTGTGAGACATGGCGATCATCCTTGTTGTCGTCGGGGTGGAGAGTCGTGCGTAGTGCGCAGGCGCCTGCGTCCTGTGTCGGGTTCGGCTTCGGGTGCGCGTCACCTCGGGGAGAGCCCCGGTGGTGCCGGGCGAGACTCGGGCGGCCCGCTGTCAGTCCTCCATGATCGCGACCGCCCTGGCCCAACCGGCGCCCGCGCCGGTGATCTTCACCGGAAAGCAGGACACCAGAAAGCCGAATGGCTCGGGCAACGCGCCGAGATTGGCCAGGCGTTCGATCTGGCAGTACTCGCGGTCACGGCCGGCGACGTGGGCCGGCCACAACACCGACCGGTCACCGGTCTCGCGGTACCGCTCGATGATGTTCCCGAACGGAGCGTCCAGGCTGAACGCGTCCGTGCCGATCACCCGTACCCCCAGATCGAGCAGCAGGTGTACGGCCGGACCGTCGAGGCCGGTGAAATCCGTGAAATATGCGGGGGTGCCCGCCCGTTGGTCGGCTCCGGTGTGCAGCAGCACGATGTCGTTCGGGGCAGGCGTGTAGGCGATGCGGGCGAACTCCTTCTCCAGATACGCGACTCCGACCGCTCCGACCTCGGCGTCGGTCAGGTCGAGCACGACGCCGCGACCGTAGAACCACTCCACCGGCATCTCGTGGATGTGCCGCGGAACCCCGGTGCCGTAGCCGGCCACGGACCCGTAGTGCGAAGGGGCGTCGACGTGGGTGCCGGTGTGGGTGGTGAGGGTGATCCGGTCCAGGGAGAGAAATTCACCGTCGGGCAATTCGTCCGGGTCGAACTCGATCCCGAAATGTTCGCGCATCTCCGCGCTCATGTGCAGGGCACCCTCCCGAGGCGTGAGTACCTCGTGCACCACGGGATCCGCCTCATAACCCCCGGCATCCACGGGCGAGGAAAGATCGATGATTCGCACGGCCACCTCCGGGTGTCTCGACAGGACGCACCGTCGCCCGAAATGTTGCCGCCGGTCGCTAGAGGTGCGTTGGAGCATCGCTGTAACGCCGACTCGAGTGAGGTTCGAACCGTCTGTGGCAGCGTGCGGACACGCAGGCCGTTCCCGTACCGCGACGGAAGGCAGGAGAACCGTGTCCGTAGGGATCGATCATCCGAATTTCGAAAAGATCTACGCCGAAGTTCAGCAGTTCTACGCCCGGCACATCCAGCTGATGGACGAGGGCCGGGCGGAAGAGGCGGCACTGACCTTTGCCGAGGAAGCCTTCATGCTGTCCCCGCCGAAGATCGCCGAGCCGATTCGCGGCCGTGCGGAACTCGGTGCCCGTTTGCGGGAAGCCGCGGACACGTTGCGCGCGGAAGGGGTGCGCTATCGGCGTTGTCACACGATGATGACGGTGGAACCGCAGCCGGACGGTCGATTGTTCGTCCGGGCCTATGTACAGGTCGTCCGGACCCGGGGCGGTGAGTCGGTCCTGCACGCCATGTGCGTATGCGAGGACGTGCTGGTGCGTGAGGACGGCGAACTCAAGGTGCGCGAGCGCGTGGTGACCCGCGACGACTGCAGCTGAAATCGACTCCGGCTCTAGCGGCGGTATCTACCTTTCGTGACGTGATCGATTCCAAGAAGAGCACCTCTCCGCGCGGCGTGATCGTCACCGGCGGTGGCACCGGTATCGGTCGGGCCACCGCTCGGGCATTCGCCGAACACCACGACCGGGTTCTCGTGGTGGGCCGCAGCGAGGACACGCTCGCGGAGACCGCCCGGGGATACCCGAATATCCATACCCTGTCCGTCGACATCACCGACCCGGATGCCGCCGAGTCGATCGTGAGTACGGCGCTGAATACGTGCGAACGGATCGACGTGTTGGTGAACAACGCCTCGATCGCCGTTCCGGCGCCGTTGGAGAAGATCGATGCGGCGACGGCCCGGGAACAGTTCGAAGTGAACCTGTGTGCGCCGATCCTGCTCACCCGGCGGGCACTCGACGCGCTTGCGGAGACCCGCGGCACGGTGGTGAACCTCAGCAGCGCCGGCTCGCTCGGGCGCCGCGCGTGGCCGTATTTCTCGCTCTACGGTGCGGGCAAGGTCGCCATCGACTTCCTCACCAGAACCTGGGCCGTCGAACTCGCGCCGCGCGGTATTCGCGTCGTGGCCGTCGCCCCCGGGGTGATCGACACGGGCATGGGTCTGCGCATGGGCTCCACGCCGGCGGAGTACGCGGAATTTCTGGAAGGGATGAAACCGCGCACCCCGCTCGGCCGAGTCGGGCGACCCGAGGAGATCGCCTGGTGGGTACGTCAACTCGCCGAGCCGGAAGCCGGCTTCGCGACCGGCACGATATTCGCCGTCGACGGCGGCGCGAGCATCGTCTGAAAAAGTCGCGAGCATCGTCCGAAAAGCGTCGGGCCACGTGTGGATCGGTTCGTCCGCACGCCGGCTTCGAGCAGTCGAGTCAACGTCGACCCGCTTGCGAGAGATGCGGGGCAACGTTGGTGCCACCGGTACGAATGTCGATTCCATCCGAATGTCGAGGAGTGCTGCACATGTCGAGCGACAACTACGATGCCACCGGCAGCGGTGTGATCACTTTCGTCAACACTTTCACGGTGCACTGCCCGCCGGAGGAGTTCGAGAAGGTGTTCGTCGAGATATCCGAGTTCATGGCCGCCCAGCCGGGCTTCATCTCGTACTCCCTCTCTCGGCACGTCGACGAGGACAAACAGGATCGGTACGTCAACATCGCCCTGTGGACGGACGTCGAGTCCTGGCGGAACGCCGTCGCACATCCGGGTTTCCAGTCGCACGCCAAGGAGATCCGGGCCCGATCGACGAACGAGGGCAACCTGTACGCCCCGCGGCAAGCCTTCTCGGTGAAGTGAATTCCCCGCCGCGGGTCCGCCGGGCCGCCGGATCCGCGGCGGGGACGGTCCCGAAAGCCGAGGCCATACGCCGAGCGTGTTGTGAGGGCGGTCAGAAATGAAGCGTCGTGTCGTAATGACCGGAATCGGAGTCGTCGCACCGGGCGGCACCGGTACCAAAAGATTCCTGGACGTGATTTCCTCGGGGCGCACCATGACCCGGCGGATCACGTTCTTCGATCCCGCCCCTTTCCGGTCGCAGGTCGCCGCCGAGTGCGCCTTCGATCCGGCGGCCGAGGGGCTTTCTCCGCAACAGATCCGGCGGATGGACCGGGCCGCGCAACTGGCGGTCGTCAGCGCCCGGGAATCGTTGGCCGACAGCGGCTTGGATCTGGGACTGCTCGATCCCGCGCGGATCGGCGTGACCGTCGGCAGCGCGGTGGGCTGCACGATGGGCCTGGAGGAGGAGTACGTGGTCGTCAGCGACGGCGGTCGCATGTGGGAGGTCGACCAAGAGTACGCCGTGCCGCACCTGTTCAACTACTTCGTGCCGAGCTCCATCGCGGCCGAGGTCGCCTGGGAGGTCGCGGCGGAGGGTCCGGTCGCGACGATCTCCACCGGATGCACGTCGGGTCTGGACTCGGTGGGGCAGGCCGTGGAACTGATCGCGGACGGGGCCGCGGACGTGATGATCGCGGGCGCGACCGACGCGCCGATCTCCCCGATCACCATGGCGTGCTTCGACGCGATCAAGGCGACCACGCCGAGAAACGACGATCCGGCCACCGCGTCGCGACCGTTCGACCGGACCAGGAACGGGTTCGTGCTCGGCGAAGGGACGGCGATGTTCGTACTGGAGGACATCGACCACGCACGCCGGCGAGGCGCCCACCTGTATGCCGAGATCGCCGGGTTCGCCTCGCGCAGCAATGCCTTCCACATGACCGGTCTGCGGCCGGACGGCAAGGAGATGGCCGAGGCCATTCGGATCGCCCTGGCCCAGGCCGAGACGAGGCCGGAGGACATCGACTACATCAACGCGCACGGCTCGGGCACCATCCAGAACGACCGCCACGAGACGGCCGCCTTCAAGCGCAGTCTCGGCGAACACGCGTACTCGACGCCGATCAGCTCGATCAAGTCGATGATCGGCCATTCGCTGGGCGCCATCGGCTCGCTCGAAATCGCCGCGTGCGCACTCGCGATGGAGCACTCGATGGTGCCACCCACCGCCAACCTGCACGAGCCGGATCCGCAATGCGACCTGGACTACGTGCCCCTCGAAGCACGGGACCAGCGGGTGGACACCGTGCTCACCGTGGGCAGCGGATTCGGCGGGTTCCAGAGCGCGATGGTGCTGCGCAACCCGGAACGGAACCCGTCATGACGGTGGCCGTGGTGACCGGGATGGGCGTGGTGGCGCCGACGGGTCTGGGGACCCGACAACACTGGGCCCGCACGATGCGCGGGGAGGCCGCGATCGGCCGGATCACCGCCTTCGACCCGCAACGCTATTCCAGCACGCTGGCGGGTGAGATCAGCGGGTTCGTGCCCACCGATCACCTGACCAAGCGACTGCTTCCGCAGACCGATCGCATGACCCAACTTTCCCTGGTGGCCGCCGATTGGGCGCTGCGGGACGCGGCGGTGGAGGTCGCGTCCCTCCCGGAGTTCGGCATGGGTGTCGTGACGGCCGGTTCGGCCGGCGGTTTCGAGTTCGGCCACCGCGAACTGGACAAGCTGTGGCGCAAGGGACCGGAACATGTCAGCGCCTACCAGTCGTTCGCGTGGTTCTACGCGGTGAACACCGGCCAGATCTCGATCCGCGAGGGACTGCGCGGCCCGAGTGGTGTCCTGGTGACCGAACAGGCCGGTGGTCTCGACGCGATCGCGCAGGCCCGGCGACGGGTCCGCGACGGTACGGCGGCGATGGTCTGTGGCGCGGTCGACGGCTCGCCCTGTCCGTGGGGCTGGGTGGCGCACCTTGCCGGCGGCCGGATCAGCACCTCCGAGGATCCGCTGCGCGCGTACCTGCCCTTCGATGTCGACGCCGCGGGGTACGTGCCGGGCGACGGCGGCGCACTGTTCGTGCTGGAGGCCGAGGAAGCCGCACGGGACCGGGGCGCGACCTCGTGGCACGGCGAAATCGCCGGGTACGCCGCCACGTTCGACCCGCCGCCGGATTCCGACCGGCCGTCGACGCTGCGCCGGGCGATCGAACTCGCCCTCGCCGACGCGAACATCGCGGCGGACGAGATCGACGTGGTGTTCGCGGACGGCTCGGGCCTGCCCGACCTCGACCGCGTGGAGGCGGATGCGCTGCGCGCGGTGTTCGGGCCGTACGGCGTGCCGGTCACCGTGCCCAAGACCATGACCGGGAGGCTCGGTGCCGGTGGAGCCGCCCTCGACCTGGCCACCGCCCTGCTGACGATGCGCCACGGGGAGATCCCGCCCACGGTGAACGTGTCCCGTCCGGTCCCGGAGTACGAACTCGACCTGGTGACCGAGCCGCGGCCCACGGTCGCCTCGGCCGTGCTCGTGGTGGCGCGTGGTTACGGCGGATTCAACGCCGCCATGGTGGTGACGAGGCGAAAGAGTGCCGGCTGAAGACGATGGGAGACGGACGGAATGAGTGAGTTGAGGCTGACCGACCTGGTCACGATCCTTCGGGAATGCGCGGGTGAGGACGAGACCTCGAACCTGGACGGGGACATCCTGGACGCGGAGTTCGGCGAGCTGGGATACGACTCGATCGCGATGCTGGAGACCGCGTCCCGGATTCAGATCCGGTACGGCGTGGTGTTGTCCGACGAGGAAGTGGCCGAGGCCACCAGTCCGCGTGTGCTGCTGCACCTGGTGAACCGATCGCTCGCGGAGACCGCGTAGCGAGGACGCGGGTCGTCCTGCGGCGGCTCGCACGACTCCCCGGTGTGAACCGCCCGAGAGTGAGCGGCCCGAGGCCGAACAGCGCGGGCCGAACAGCCCCGAGACCGAACCCCCGAGTCCGATTCACCAAGGCGCCGCCACCCTCGTCGAGGGTGGCGGCGCCTTGTGGCAAGCGGGCGGGGCGGGCACGCCGGGTGTCGACCGGGTCAGGACTCGCCCGCGTACCACAGCCGAGGGTCTTCGGTGCGCGGAACCCACGACGGCGGGCCCTGCTCGGTGTTGACGCCCTTGTCGAGCACGACGACGTTGTGGTGCACGTGGACGCCGGTCACCGTCAGCTCGGTCGCCGAGGCCGCATGATCCGCCGGGCGGATCTGCTCCTGATGGTTGAGCCCGTCGAGCAGCTTCTTGACGAATCCCATCGAGGTGGTGGTCGAGTCCAAGTCGGTGCTTCCGCCCCAACCCGGCCAGTAGGACGACTGGGTGTCCTCGATGATGTACCGCCCGCCCGGCCGCACATGCGGGAAGAGCTGTGTGAACGAGGTGAGCACGTGCTCACTGAAGTGGCTGCCGTCGTCGATCACCACGTCGAACGGACCGTGTTCGCGGGCGAACCCGGCCAGGAACTCGGCGTCGCCCTGGTCGCCCTGCACGGTCCGCAGCCGGGGCTCGGTGATGCCGGTCTTGGGGTAGATGTCGAGTCCGTAGATCCGGCCCCGCCAGAAGTAGTGCTTCCACATGCGCAGCGACGCGCCGCCGAGATTCGGATCGTCGTACCCCCCGACCCCGATCTCCAGCACCTTCACCCGCCGGTCCCGCAACGGTTCGAGGTAGTGCTGGTAGTGCGGGGTGTACCAGTGCCCGCCCCACTTGTCCGCGTCGAAGCGCACCGCGAGTTCGGTGAGGTCGGTGAACCGCCGAGAGATCGCCTCCACGAGCTGATGGGCGGCCAGTACGGCGGACCGCCGTTGCCGCAGCCACGGGTCGTCGGCGGCAAGGCCGTGCGGCTCGGTCGAATCCGCGATCACCAGCTCGCGGGTGCCGTCGTGACGGCCCGGAGAGAACACCGCACGGAGCAGCTCCGACAGATCCTGCCGGTAGGTCGCCGGCGGCCGTGGTGCCCGGCCCGCCTCGACCTCGCACGTGCCCGCGCCGAGGGTGAACAGGTAGTGCAACCGCTTGTCGTCGAACCCGAGATCCAACTGCACCGTCGTCTTCTCGATGGGCTCGGGAAGCAGCCGGGTCCGAGCCGATATCTCGCTCAAGAGAGCCTCGGCGACTGCCGCGGCGCCCAGTTCCGCGATCGCGGCGTCCGTGTCGGCCGGTGGTAGGTCGGCCGCGGTGATCAGCTCGCTCAGTCGGTGGTCGTCCATGATCGGCTTCATGGCTCACTCCCCTGGAGATAGTCGTGCGGGCATAACGGCGCGCTTAGGGTCACTCGGGACGCTAGGCCCGATTCCTCGGACGCCGCTCAAGGGGTGCTTGATCACCTCGGACTGTTCGAGGGCGTCCCGAGGACGATTCGAGGGCCGCGGTCCACGGTGGGGGAGTGGCGATACGGACGGACAGTGAACTCGGCCGGTCCCTTCTGACGGAGCGGGGTATGCAATGGCTGTACGCACACGGCGGGGACCCCTACGCCGTGCTGATCCGCGCGGAGGACGACGACCGCGCGACGACGACCGCGCGGATCCGCGAACTCGGGCCGCTCCACCGCAGTCACTCCGGCGCGTGGGTGAGCGGGAACCACGCGCTCGGCAGGGAGATCCTCGGTGATCCGCGGCTGGTTTCCCGCGTCCTGCACGGCCCCTGGGCGGGCGGCCCGGAGCCGGGCGAGGTGTTTTCCGCTCTTCCCGCGGTCGGGTTCGTTCCGGCGTGGGAGTCGGCCGATCCCGACCGGTGGGCGAGTTTCGCCGAGCGTCGGTGCGCGGCGGTGCTCGGCCGGCTCGGCGATTCCTTCGACCTGGTAGCCGATCTGGTGCGCCCGGTCCTGGTCGGCGTGGTCGGCGAGGTCCTCGCCGTGCCCTCGGCGGAGCGTGCGGCGTTCGGCCGGTGGTGCGGTTCGGCGGCGACGGCGTTGGACGCCGTGTTGTGCCCGCCGACACTGCCGCGGGCCCGCGCGCTGATCGACGCGGTCGAGGGCCTTCGCTCCCTGTCGGCCCGGTCGACCGGTCCGGACGAGGAACTGCTCGCCTTCGCGATGACGGCCTCCGTGGTGGGCTTGGAGACGACGGCGAACCTGCTCGCGAACACGATGCTCGCCCTGCTCAACCGACCGGACCGGTGGCGGCTTGTGTGTGCCGACCCGACGTGGGCGCACAGCGCGGTGGAGGAGACGTTGCGGCTCGATCCGCCGGTGCGGCTGGACAGTCGGATCGTGAACGAGGATCTGGAACTCGCCGGGCGGGCGATCACCGCGGGCAGCGAGGTCGTGGTGTGCCTCGAAGCGGCGCACACCGACCCCGAACTGCACCGTGACCCCCAGGACTTCGATCTGCGACGGGAAACCGCCGCCGACCACCTCTCCCTGTCCGGCGGGCCGCCCTTCGCGGTCGTCGCACCGCTGGTGCGGGCCTCGACGGTGGCGGTGTTGCGGGTGCTGGCCGCTCGGCTGCCGGCCGTGCGCCGGGCCGGACCCGTGGTGCGACGCCTTCGGGCCCCGGTCACCCAGGGCATCGTGCGGTTTCCGGTCGCCTGCTGAGATGCGCACCCCCGCAGCGAGCCACCCCCCTCTGGAAGGTCCCGCACCATGCGTGTTCTGATCACATCGCTCGCCGTCGAAGCACACTTCAACGGCGCGGTCCCGTTGGCGTGGGCACTGCGCGCGGCCGGGCACGAGGTCCGGGTGGCGAGCCATCCGGCGCTGACCGAGAGCATCACCCGGGCCGGACTGACCGCCGTGCCGGTGGGTACCGACCACGTCCACCACGAACTCGTCCGCGACCTCGGTGCCGAACTCGACACCTTCTACCGCGACATCGACTTCACCGGGGAACGCGGCGACGACTACGTCGCACTCAAGGGCGCCAACACGCTGCTCACCGCGACGTTCTACGCGCAGGCCAACAACGACTCGATGGTGGACGAACTGGTCGACTTCGCTCGGTACTGGCAGCCGGATCTGGTGATCTGGGAGCCGTTCACCTTCGCGGGCGCGGTGGCCGCACGAGCCTGCGGGGCCGCGCACGCGCGGCTGCTCTGGGGACCGGATCTGTTCCTGCGGATGCGGACGGCGTTTCGGCGGCGGATGGAGCTCCTGCCGGCGGAGTCGCACGACGACTCGCTGGAGGAGTGGTTGACCTGGACTCTCGACCGCTTCGGCTGCGCCTTCGACGAGGAGGTGGTGGTCGGCCAGTGGAACATCGACCAGATGCCGCCCGGCGTCCGGCTGCCGTCGGATCGGCCGACCGTGCCGATGCGCTATGTCCCGTACAACGGCCGGGCGGTGGTGCCGGCGTGGCTGCGCGAGCCGCCGCGACGACCGCGGGTCTGTCTGACCCTGGGGATCACCTCGCGAGACACCGACCATCCGAATCCGGTGTCGCTCGACGAGGTGTTCGAAGCGGTTTCCGACCTCGACATCGAGGTCGTCGCGACGCTCGACGCGGCGCAGCGCGCCGAGGTGACGCGGGTACCGGACAACACTCGCGTCGTGGACTTCGTGCCGCTGCACGCGCTGCTGCCCGGTTGCTCGGCGGCGATACACCACGGCGGTGCCGGCACCTGGTCGACCGCCGCGGCGTCCGCGGTGCCGCAACTGGTGATCGCCGGGATGTGGGACAACGTGTATCGGGCCCGGCGACTGGCGGATCTGGGCGCGGGCCTGTTCCTGCCGCCGGACGAACTCACCGCGGCCGGGCTGCGCGACGGCCTGGAACAACTGCTGACCAAGCCGTCCTTCCGGGAGGACGCCCGACGCCTGCAGGCCGTGATCGCGGCCGAGCCGAGCCCCGCCGACGTGGTGCCCACCCTCGTGGAACTGGCCGGCCGGCACCGCACAGCGCGCGGGTGAGCGGCGTACGTCCGGGATTCTTCGAGTCCTGTTCGATCCGTCCTGTATTTCGCTCCCATAGCTTTTGCTGGCCGGAGCGGCGAACGCCTCGCACAGCACGGGGACGTGTCCCGCCGCCCGTGACATCGGTACCCATCAACGAGGAGGAGCGATGGCGTTGTTCGCCGTACTGGCGACGCAAGCACCTGCCGCGGGCGAAGGCGAGGAGTTTCGACGGCGGTTGCCGGAAGGGTTCGCCTACACGAAGAACCTGGTGGACAAGGGAGTGATCCGGCACAGCTGGGTCCGGGTCGGTGCGGGCGGCGGCTTGAACATCTACGACGTCGACTCGCACGAGGAGTTGCTGGCCGCGCTGTACGGCAACCCGGTCAGCCCGCATCTGAGCTTCGAGGTGATTCCGCTTGCCGAGGCCGGGAGCTTCGACCCGGCGGCCTACCTCCTCAAGTGGGCCGAGCCGTTCGGGGACGATTCCACGGGAGGCCGCGCATGACCGCCGACACCGCCCTGCTCGATCGCGTCGTCCAGGCGGGGACCGCGCCCGACGCGGAGATCTTCGCCGTGGTCGAGGACGCCGGACTCGGGGCCGTCGTCGGCGTCCTCGTCGAGGAGATCCTGTTCCGCTGCGACGCGCCGATCAACGTGATGCCCGTCGACATCGCCCTGGACGTCACGCACGAGAGCGAGCGGCATCGGACCGTCTTCCGGATGGTCCGGGACCGGCCGATCGCGATCCTGGACGGCGAGGAACCGGTGATCCGGCGAGAACTGCGGATGAACGTGGTGGATCTGGTGCGCCGGCTGTACGGGCGGGCGGACCACCCGCGCACCGGCGACTTCCACGACGCGTTCCTGCCGACCCGACCCGCCGACCTGACCGAACTGCCGGAGATCTTCGCCTCGACCAACCAGGCCTCCGGCGCCCTGCTGTCGGGCTGCACCGTTCCGCGGATCGACCTGGGCGCGCTTTCCGTCGCGTACGGCTCGGACAAGTGGGCGAGCTTCCACTGGTACACGGCGCACTACGAGAAGGAGTTCGCCCCGTACCGTGACCGGCCGGTGCGGATCCTGGAGATCGGCATCGGCGGATTCTCCGGTGAACTGGGTGGGTCGTCGCTGAAGATGTGGAAGAGGTACTTCCACCGCGGCACGGTCTTCGGACTCGACCTGTTCGACAAGTCCGAGCTGAACCAGCCCCGGCTGACCGCGTTGACCGGGGACCAGGGCGACACCGACGGACTGGTCGCCCTCGCCCGCGAGCACGGCCCCTTCGACATCGTCATCGACGACGGAAGCCACGAGAACGAGCACGTCCGCGTCTCGTTCGAGGCCCTGTTCCCCTATGTGCGCAGCGGCGGCCTGTACGTCATCGAGGACCTCCAGACGTCCTACTTCCCCAGGTTCGGCGGCACCGCCGACAAGGTCGCCGGCTCGAAGACCTCGGTCGGGCTGGTCAAGAGCCTGCTGGACGACCTCCACCACCGGGAGCACGCGACGTATCCCGGGCACCCGACGAGCGTGACCGAGGAGTCGGTGGTCGGAGTGCGCGTGTATCGCAACGTCGCGTTCATCGAGAAGGGCGTCAACGGGGAGGACGGCATTCCTCGGTGGATGGACGACGAGGCGTGGATCGCCCTGGGCGCGATACCTCCGTCGGCGGACTGACGGCGGACCGAGACAGAGGGAGAAGCAGCATGGGTCAGAGCCGGCCTTTGCACAAGAGCACGCCGGGCGACGTCGAGTCGGATCCGTCGACCGCGGAACTGCTGGCGGAATTACGCGAGTACCTCCGGCCGGACCCGCCCGCGATCGGGCTGCCGCCGCAGGTGTTCACCTCGCCCCGACTGTACGAAGCCGAACGGGCCCGGATCTTCGGGAGTTCGTGGATCATGGTGGCGCACCGGGACCAGTTGGCGAATCCCGGCGACTACCTCGCGCTGGACATCGCCGGTGAACCCGTGATGGTCACACGCGGCGAGGACGGGCGGCTGCACGGCATGTCGCCGATCTGCCGGCACCGGATGATGCCGCTGGTGGAATCCGGCGCCGGGAGCGCCAAGGACTTCACCTGTCCCTACCATCTGTGGCGCTACCACTTGGACGGCACCCTCGCGGGCGCGACCCACATGCGCGGCAACCCCGACTTCGACCCCGCCGCCTGCCGGCTGCCCGGCTTCGCCGTCGCGGAATGGCACGGCCTGGTGTTCGTCAACCTCGACGCCGGCGCCGCTCCCCTGGACGGCTGGATGGCCGATGTGGAAGGAGACCTGGCCAACTACCGCCTCGACGAGATGGTCCAGGTCGTCTCGTGGACCGAGGAATGGAAGTGCAACTGGAAGATCGCGGTGGAGAACGGCCACGAGAACTACCACGCGATCGGCTTCCATCCGAATACCGTCAAACCCCTCATGACGGGTGGCATCGACATGGAGGTGCGCGCCGACTCGACGTTGATGACGCGACTGCTCACCCGGACGGAGGTGCCGATGGAGACGTCCGTCCTGCCGTTGACCGACGAGGAGAAGAAGATCCTCTTCAGCTTCCGGTTGTTCCCGTGCAGCAGCGTCGCGACCTTCGGCGAGAGCGTCGCGTGGATCAGCCTCATCCCGCTCTCCCTCGATCGGACGGAGGTGCGCGGCGGCACGCTGATGCCGGCGGCGGCGCTCGAAGGCGCCGACGTGGAGGCGATCCGCAAGCAGACCGAGGCGTTCACGGGCGTGATCAACGCCGAGGACCGGCGCGGTCTCGAAGCCGTCCAGCGCACGGTCGGGTCGCGTTTCATCCAGCGCGGGCACCTCAGCCCCAAGGAGCCCGGGCTCCTCGCCTTCTACCGGAATCTGGCCTTCGCGCTGACCGAGGCGGACCCGGCCTAGCGGAGCGGCGGAACGGGGCAGATGTCGGGTTCCGGTTCCCGCCGCGTTCGCGGCGGGAACCGGAACCGCTGTTCTCGGGCCGATGCGGTCGCCGGGGACGGGCCCACTCGTCCTCGTCCCCGGCGACCGTGCCCGCCTGCGGCCGCGCCGCATCGAGACGGCGGCCATCCCGGCGCGGGCTCCGAGGCCGCATCCGGGGCCGCATCCGGGAATCGGATCAGTCCGGCGGCCGGATCGACAGGCCGTGCCGGAAGACGTTCCGCGGATCCCAACGCGCCTTCGCCCGTTGCAGCCGCGGGTAGTTGTCCTTGTAGTACAGGGTGTGCCAGGGCGTGCCCGAGGTGTTCCAGCGCGGATCCGCCAGGTCTGTGTCCGGGTAGTTGATGTAGGAGCCGTCGTTGATCTCGCCGGGGACCGGGACGCCGCCCGTGTCGGCGTAGACGTCCCGATAGAACCCGCGGATCCAGGCGATGTGCCGGTCGTCCGCCGCGGCATCGGTCCAGGTGTCGAGATAGAACGCCTTGAGGACCGCGCTCCGCTGCGCCGTGGCCGTGGCATCGGGTGGCACCGCCGAGACCTTCCCGCCGTAGGCGGCGAACAGGACACCGGCGGCGGGGTTGTCGTAGCTCTCGTCCACCAGTCGGCGATGGACGGCGTCGATCTGGGAGTCGGCCAACGCCTTCCGCAGATACGCCGCCTTGCACTTGGCACGCAACCCGAAGACGTTGCCGCCCCCGCGGGGGTACAACATCGACCGCAGCCACGGTGTGGTGCGCACGTCGTGCGTGTACGGCACCCCGACCCCGTCGTCGAGCGCCGCCAGGTAGTCGCGCAACAGCCCCTCGGCGCCCGGGAGTCCGGCGTCGATCTGGGTGCTCAGGGTGAACACACCCGACTGCTTGCGCAAGGCGGTCATGATGCTGAACAGCGCCGCGTGCGGTGCGTCCGGTTCGTTGTGCCGTTCGTGCCAGCGTCCGTGGTTGCGCAGCAGTCGCCGGAAGGATTGTGGCGTCATCTGTGGCCACGACCATTGCACGTAACTGTCCAGCACCTCGGCGGGCGGGGCGGGCAGCAGTCGGGCGGGGTCGCGGCTGTCGATCCCGGGGGTGCGGAACCAGTACCGGGTGACGATGCCGAAGTTCCCACCGCCGCAGCCGGTGTGCGCCCACCACAGTTCCCGGTTCGGGTCGGTGGGCTCACGCGTGGCCACCACGCTCTTGGCGGTGCCCGAGCGGTCCACCACGACGACCTCGACGCCGTACAGGTGGTCCACGACGCAACCGTGCAGCCGGGTCAGCGGGCCGTAGCCGCCGCCGAGCACGTGCCCGCCGATGCCGACGGTCGAGGTCTGCCCGGCGGGGATGGTCACCCCCCAGCCCTTGAGGAGGGTGCGGTACACGTTGCCGAGCAGCGCACCGGGCTCGATGGCGAAGGCGGCGCGTTGTTCGTCGTAGCCCACGGCGGTCATCTCGGACAGGTCGACGAGCACCTGGGTCGCGGGGGAGTCGACGAAGTCCTCCAGACAGTGGCCGCCGCTGCGGGCCACCACCCTGGCGCCGGTACGCACCGCGTCCTGGACCGCCCGCACCACCTGAGCGGTCGAGCCGACCACCCGGACCTCCCGGGGACGGCAGTGGAACCGGGCGTTGCCCGCGGTGGTCAATTCGGCGTAGCGGGGGTCGCCCGGGGCCACCGCGACCGGGCCGAACACCGGAGCGCACGCTCGGGTCGAGAAGTCGGCCGGCGACGCGGCGGCGGCCTCGGCCGGCGAGAGGCCGGTCGCGAGACCGTACAGCCCCGCCCCTCCGGCCAGCAGTCCTCTGCGGGATACGTCAGTCATGGCAGGCTCCGGGCCGGTTCACGCGCGAAACAGGTCGAGCGGGAGCACCTTGGCGCCCTGGAAGCCCCGCGGATCGTGGTAGACGAGCCGCTCGCCGGCGGGCACCTCGAAATCGCGGTAGCGGGACAGCAGGGCGCGCAGCGCGATCTTGACCTCCAGCCTGGCCAGCGGCGCGCCGAGACAGAAGTGCACGCCCATGCCGAAGGACAGATGCCGGATCGGGTCGCGGTGGATGTCGAACGTGTCCGGGTTCTCGAATTCGCTCTCGTCCCGGGTGACCGACGGGAGCGCCACGCTGACCTGCGATCCCTCGGGTATGTCCACACCTCCGAGGTGCACCGTGCGAAGTGCCTTGCGGTCCAGCCACACCAGCGGCGAGCGGTAGCGCAGCACTTCCTCGATCATCGCCGGGATCAGTGCCGGGTCCTCGCGCAACTGCCGAGCGGCTTCGGGGTTTTCGTCCAGGCACAGGATCGCGTTGCCCAACAGCGTGCTCGTGGTCAGGTGGCCGGCGATCAGCAGCAGGGCGAGAAAGCCCACGATCTCCTGGTCGTCCAGCGTCACGCCGTCGGTTTCGGCGGCGATCAGGTCGGCGATCAGGCCCTCTCGCTTCGAAGTGCGGTATTCGCGCACGTGGTTGAGCAGGTACGCGTTCATCTCGCGAATCGACGGGGCCATCGCGGCCACGCCCTCCTCGCTGAAGATGGCGTCGATGCCGTTGTCCACGAGCAGCGCGTCCGCCCACTTCCGGAAGAGCCCGCGGTCGGACACCGGCAGGCCCATCACCTCGGCGATGACGGTCACCGGCAGGGGATGTGCCAGATCGGCGACCAGGTCGATGCGCTCGCGGTCGCCGATCGTGTCGAGCAGTTCGGCCGCCACCGCTTCGATCCGCGGTGCCAGCCCGGTGACGAAGCGGGGCGTGAAGCCCTGGCTGACCAGGCCGCGCAGTTCTCGGTGGCGCGGCTGGTCCATGTTCTGGAAGTTGCCCTTCGAGAACGTGGCCAGGTCCTCGTGGTACGGGATGAACTCGCTGAGGTCGTTGGAGAAGGAGTGCGCGTCGGTTGCGACGGTCATCGCGTCGGCGAAGCGGAAGACCCGCCACCGCCCGGTTTCCTCGTCCAGGCCGACCGGCTCGGTGCGCCGTTTGTGCCGGAACAGCGTGAACAGTTCCTGCATCTCTTCGGAGATGTGCGGTCCACCCATCGAGCTTCACTCCTCGCGTTGCGGAAGGAGACGGAGGTTCCGATGCATCCCATCGGATCCCTCTCGAAGTTCGGTGGAAGATCGCTTTACGCGCTCAGCCGTCGGGATGCGCGGACCGCAGCCGGTCGACCTCCGCGGCCGCGCTGTCGCGGGCCACCTCGACGAAGCGCAGCAGGGTACGGAGTTGGTCGTCGTCGAAGGGCGTCAGGTCGTCGCGGGTGCGCGCGGTCAGGCCCGCGTAGTAGGCGGTGATCCGGTCGAGTCCTTCCATGGTCGGTTCGATGACGACCCGTCGCCGGTCGTTGGGGTCCGGAACCCGCTTGACGCAGCCGGCCTCGGTGAGCCGGTCGATCATCCGCGACGCCGCGCCGGGAGTGAGGCCCACCCGTCTGGCCAGGACGCTGGAGGTGGCCGGCCCGTCCTGGTGCAACGCGTGCAGACAGTGGAAGTCGGTCGCCACGACCCCCATGCGGTCGGCGATCAAGCCGTTGATCTGGATCAGCTGGGTGATCCATTCCGGCAGCGCGGTAATGACCCGAGATGCGAGGTCCTCTCTGGATGCGTCGTTTTCGGCGTTTTCCTGCTGGTTCTTCGTCATGTTGACACGACCCGATCGTCTCACTAGATTGCGTCGCACAATAGGTGCGCCGCACAACAAGTGTGCTGCGCAATATAATTGCGTTCGATTCGAGGAGCAAGTGTTGTCCATCGAGCCCACCGCACCGACGGTGACCCGAGGCCGCACCCTGGCCCTGGTCGTCATCCTGCTCGCGACATTCATCGACCTCATCGGTGTCACCGTCCTCAACGTCATCCTCCCGTCCATTCAAACCGATCTGGACGCGAGCCCGGCCCAGCTGCAGTGGATGCAGGCGGGTTACACCCTGGTGCTGGCGGTGGGCATCGTCAGCGGCGCCCGGCTGGGCGACATGCTCGGCCACAAACGCGTCTTCATCGCCGGCATGGCGGGCTTCGCGGCCTCGTCGGCCCTGTGCGCACTGTCGGTGGGACCGGAAATGCTGGTCGGCGGGCGAGTGGTGCAGGGCTTGTTCGCCGCGCTGGTGATTCCCCAGGTCCTGTCCCAGATCCAGATCATGTACGCCTCGAACGAACGCGGCGGCCCGATGGCGGCCTACTCGTCGCTGTCCGGTCTCGCCGCGACGCTGGGGCCCGTCCTGGGTCCGCTACTGCTCAAGTCGGACCTGGCCGGGTCCGGCTGGCGGATGGCCTTCTGGGTGAACGTCCCGCTCGGCCTGTTCGTCGTGGTGGCCTCGTGGAAACTGCTCCCGGAAAGTCGGGCGACCCACGCGGCCCGGATCGACGTGCCGGGCGTGATCCTCGCGTCGGTGGGCCTGGTCCTGGTGTTGTATCCGCTGATCGACTCGGCGGGCAAGACCCCGTGGCCGGCGTGGACGTACGGATCCATCCTGGCGGGTGTGGCCGTACTCGTCGGATTCGTCTTCTACGAACGGCGGGTCGGCAGTCGCGGTGGGTCCCCCCTGGTGGAGATGTCGCTGTTCCGGTTCCGCTCGGTACAGGGCGGCCTGCTCCTGCAACTGCTGTTCTTCGTCCCCGCGATGGGCTTCTTCCTGGTCTTCATGCTGTTCCTCCAGAACGGCATCGGCATGAGCCCGATGCGTGCGGGTCTGACGATGCTGCCCTGGTCGGTGGCGGTTCCGGTGTTCGCCACCCTCTCCGCGGCGGTGCTCCTGCCCAGGATCGGTCGGATGACCGCGCAGATCGGACTGGTCGTGATGGCGATCGGCTTCGCCATGGTCGCGCTCGCCGCTGGCGGCGCCACCCCCGCCACCGACTGGACGGACATGTTCTGGGGCGTGCTGGTCGGCGGCGCGGGCATGGGCATGCTCGTGGCCCCGCTGATGCAACTGACCCTGACCGATGTGCCGATCGAGTTCGCCGGATCGGGATCGGCCCTGTACAACACCGTCACCCAGTTGGCCGCCTCGATCGGTGTGGCCGTGATCGGTACCGTCTTCTTCACCGAACTCAAGGGCGTCGGGCAGACCTCCGCCGAGCTCGCCGACGGGTACGGCAGTGCGATGGCGACCTCGTTGTGGCTGGGAGTGGGCCTGCTCGCGGTTGCGTTCGCCAGTAGCTTCCTGTTGCCGCGTGGACCGGTTGCGGCCCCGGCACCCGACGTCGAGGTGGTCAATGCCTGAGCTGCCCGGACGACTGCAAGCCGTCTTCGTCCCCGCCGAGAGCGCGATGGCCTGGTGGGGTGTCACCGACCTCGAACCGGCCGTGCGCGAACACGGGCTGCCCGAAGGCCGTCCGAGCACCTGTCGCCTCGCCCTTCCCGACGGGGACCGGGCGGTGCCGGCCACCGTCGCGATTCGACTCGCGGAACTCGACGACGCGCTGCCGGCCCTGTCCGCCCTCGACCCCGACCGCCCGACGATCGGTGCCTCCATGCGGGCCTGGCGGGTCGCCGCCACCCTGCCGCACGACGCCGACGACGCCTTCGCGGAACTGGGCGCGCGCATGCCCACGGCCGCGCACGCGCTCCTCGGCTTCCAGGAGACCACCATCTTCTCGGCCTCCGCTCTGCTCGGCCGCTTCCGACAGACGGTGGCCACCCACACCGCGTTGCGCTCCACGAGCATCCGGGCGGAACTGCGCCCCTACCAGATCCACGGCGTGGCCTGGCTCCGCAGCGTGCCCGGTCTGGGCGGCGGGGCGATCCTGGCCGACGAGATGGGACTGGGCAAGACCCTGCAGGCGATCTGCCTGCTCGCCACCCGCCCGCCCACCGGCCCGCACCTGGTGGTCTGCCCCACCTCCCTGATCGGCAACTGGCAACGCGAACTGGCCCGCTTCGCGCCGGACACACCCGTGATCGGCTATCACGGATCGCGCCGTACCCTTCCGGACTCCCTCCCGCCCGGATCCGTGGTCGTCACGAGCTATCCCATGCTTCGCGCGGACGGCATTCTGACGGAGACCAAATGGGACGTGGCGATCTTCGACGAGGCGCAGCAGATCAAGAATCCGGACGCGCTCGTCAGCAAGGCCGCCAATCGCCTGTCCGCCGAGGTCCGGATCGCCATGACCGGCACCCCGGTGGAGAACCACCTCGAGGAACTCTGGTCGATCCTCAACGTCACCAGCCCCGGCCTGCTGGGCAGCCGCGCCCGATTTCGACAACGCTTCGCGGCCCCCATCGAACAACGCCGCTCGGCGACCGCGGCGGCGGCCCTGAACGCACTGGTCGCACCGCGGCTGCTCCGTCGCACCAAATCCGAGGTGGCGACCGAACTGCCGGCCAAGCAGTACTCGACGATCGTGTGCACCGTGACCGAGGAGCAGTCCCGCCTGTACCGGGAAGCCGTCGACCGGGCCTTCACCGAGGGGTTCGGCGGCGGCATCGGACGGCGGGGCCGGATCCTGGCGCTGCTCACCTCGCTCAAGCAGATCTGTAATCACCCCGCCCAGTTTCTGCGTGAGGAAACCGCGACACCCGGCCGTTCCGGCAAGTTCGACCGGGCCACGGAGATGCTGGCCGAAATCGTCGAAGAGCGCGACCGCGCCCTCGTCTTCACCCAGTACCGGGCGATGGGCGAACTGCTCTCCGGTTCCCTGTCCGCCACCCTGGGCACCGGGCGCATCCCGTTCCTGCACGGTGGCCTCTCCCTCGAACGGCGAGACCGGCTCGTTCGGGCCTTCCAGGAGGACGACGACGCGCCACCCGTCCTGCTCCTGAGCCTGCGCGCCGCCGGATTCGGGCTCAACCTCACCCGCGCCACCCACGTCATGCACTACGACCGCTGGTGGAACCCCGCGGTGGAGGAGCAGGCCACCGACCGGGCCCACCGCATCGGCCAGGACCGCACCCTCAACGTCCACACCCTCGTCACCGGAGGCACGATCGAAGACCACATCGCACAGATGCACGACACCAAACGCGGATTGGCCGACATCGTCTCCGGCAACACCGAAGCCGCGCTGGCCGACCTGTCCGACGAGCAACTGCACGCCGTACTCGACCTCGACCTCGGAGCCCTCACCTGATGCCCGCCGAATTCGGAGCCACTCCCTGGGGCCGAGTCTGGATGCGTACGGTGGAATCCACCGTGGTGGCCGCACCCAACCCCCTCCTTCCGAAGGCGCGCAGTCTCGCGCGCAACCACGCCGTCACGCTGACCGTCGAGGGTGGTCGGATCGACGCCGCCGTGGTCACGTCCGGCCGACCCCACCGGGTCCGGATCGATGTTCCGCGCTGGTCCGCCAGGGAACAGGCGGACGCCGAGCGGCTGATCGCCGAAGCCCTCGCCGACCACCGCGGACTGGCGCCCGGAGACCTGCCCGACACATTGGAGGCGGATCTCAGACACCACGACGTCGGCATCGCGCCGGCCCTCGCCGACCTGGACGCCGGCTGCGAATGCCGAACCCGGCAACGCCCCTGCGTCCACGTGCTGACCACGCTCTACGCGCTGTCCCAACAGCTGGACGAACGCCCGGTACTGGCCGTCGAGTTGCGCTCTTCGAACGCGAAACCCGCCACACCGCCCGATCCCGACCGGATCGAGATCACCGCCATCGACGTGGCGGGCTTCTACGGAGACTGACCGCCGCGCGCGGCGCACGCCGCCGGCCGGCTACACCCGGGCCTCGAACAGTGCCACCGAGCCCCGCACGGTCAGCCGGTAATCGGTGAACCTGGCGGCGAGTTCGGCCTCCAGGTCGGCCAGCGCATCGCCCCGGTTGTCGAACGTGCCCTTCTCGTTGAGCTCGCCCAACAGCTTCCGCGCACGCTTGCCGTGCGCGACACCCGTCGCCAACACGGTGCTGCCGAAAATCCGGCCGCCGGGCACCACATGGGCGCGTGCGTGGTCGAACACCTTCGCCTTGTGCGCCATCCCACCCGGAAGACAGTGCAACAGGAAGTTCAACCCCGCCGAGTCGAACCGCTTCCCGTCGAGCTCGAACGGGGAGAGCACGTCACGTTCGAACGTGTCCGGCCCGAACCGACGCAACCGGGTGGATGCCTTGGTGAGCACCGTCGGATTCAGATCCACCAACGCGATCTGCGGCCTGGGCGAACGGTGCCGGCAGCGATCGAGGAAGAACCCGGTGCCCGGCCCCAGATCCAGGTGCCGCGCACCGATGTTGCGGTCGTACCCGGCCAACATCTCGGCGCGATCGCAGCGCCAGACCCATCGGCAGATGACCCCGAGCACCACGAGGTCGTACAGCGACAACCAGCGCCGCGTGTACGTCGCCGTCCCGGCGAGGATGCGATCCCGGGTGGGGCCGGCCTCCGCATGCTCAGACACCGGCACGCTCCTCGGCAAACGCCTTCGCCAGCCGCAGGTTCGACATGCTGTTCGCGCTGAGCACCCGACGCAGGTACTTGCGGGCGTCGAGCACCGACGTCCCCGGGCCCAGGATCGACAGCGCGGACGGATCGATCGTCGCGGTGTGCCTGGCGGCGAGCACGAAACCCTCACGAGTCGGGGTGAACCGCCAGTGACCGGTGTGGCCGGTCAACAACTTGGGCAGGTGGATCTGCTTGTACACGATCAACTCGCCCGGCAGACAGACCCGTACCGACCGAGTGGTATGCGCGGAGCCGTCCGGGGTCTCGGTGTCCATGTCGAAGAACTGGATGTTCGGGACGGGCTCCTCCAGCACCAACCGGGAAACGTGCGGAATCCGCTCCGGCCACTTGTCCGCCTCGTACAGATAGGCGTAGGCGTCGTCGATCGAGCCCGCCACGAACAACGGGTCCTCGAAATCGACCGCCAGATCCCGCTGCTCCGGCGTCTGCTCGGCGGCCTCGATCAGGCCCGCGAAGAACTCGCCCGACTCGCGGTCGACCCGCTCCGCGTCGAATCCGCCCTCGCCGAGCGCCGCCTGATCCACCGTCACCTCGGTGGACGAGGCGGACAGCGGGCGAAACGTCCACACCCCGCGCGATCCGGCCGCCGGCGGCTCGGCCGGCTCCCACTCGTACTCGATCCGCAGCGCTTCCCGGTCGAACCGCCAACTCGCCTGCCAGGTCCGTACCGTGTGCTCGTCGAGCACCCACCAGTGCCGGAACGACTCCGCTCCGTCCCGGACGCCCAACGACTGCGCGTGCACCGAAGGACGATGGAATTGCGACCACTCGCGCAGCTCCGCGAGCAGATCGAATACCTCGTTCGCCGGCGCGGCGACCACCGCGGTATGCCGGACGACACCCTCACCCACAATCGGCATATCTGATATCCCTTCACGATTCGGCGACAGCACAGCATTCCCAGCACCGAGCCTCACGGCCCCCGCTCGAATCCGCGTGGAACATCACTGGAAAACCGCCGCGCCTCCCGACGACCGTCGGCCGGGCGCTATCGCCGAGGCCGTCGCACGATCGGCGAAAGGAGCTGATGCGCTCCCGAAAGTCGTCGGTCCTTGCCGGACGTCGGCGGATACGGACACCCGGAACCGGATTCGCGGACGCCGCGTCGCAGTGCTGTTCGCACACGCGGACGGTGCTGCGGAACGGCTGCGGAACGGCTGCGGGGACGGTGTGATGGGCATGCGGGGGACCTGGTGGGACCGGGTGTTGCGGCTGCTGATGGCGGTGGTGTCGATTCAGGTGGTGATGATCGCCCAGCCCGCCTGGGCCTGCGGATGCGGTGCGGCGGTGCCCGCCGACGGGCGCACGCTGAGCGTGGGTCGGGAGACCTCGGTGGTGCGCTGGGACGGGCGGGTCGAGCGCATCGACATGCGGCTCAGCGTGTCGGGGGACGCCGAGCGGGCGGCGTGGATCATGCCGGTGCCCACACGGGCCACCCTCGCGCTGGGCGACGACGCGCTGTTCGGCGAGCTGGAGCGGGTGGTGGCGCCCGTCGAGCGGGTGCGGCACCACTTCTGGCCGAACTCGGACGACTGGCCGTTCGGTGGGGGTTCGGATGACCGGCAGTCGGTCCGGGCGGCGGCGCCGCCCGCGGCGGGCGGGGTCGAGGTGGTCGGGCGGGAACGGCTGGGCGCGTTCGACGTCGCGCGGTTGGCGGCCACGGACCCGCGTGCGCTGGGGAGTTGGCTCGCGGACAACGGCTTCCACCTGCCCGACGCGCTGGCCTCGGCGCTCGAACCCTACGTGCGACAGCGCTGGGAGTACGTGGCGATCCGCCTCGCCCCGGAGGTGGCGGCCGGCGGGCCGACCACGCTGCGGGGCGACCTGGACCCGTTGCGGCTGAGCTTCGCCTCGGACCGGCTGGTGTACCCCATGCGGCTGTCCCGCCTGGCCAAGGTGCCGCAGCACCTGCGGCTGTACGTGCTCGCCGCGCACCGGATGCAACCACGCTCGGACATCGGCGGCGCGCCGCCCAAGGTGCTGTACGCGGGCCGGCCGGACCTGCGGGCGGGCGACGCCGACGTACGGGCCCCGATCGACGGCAAACCCGCCTTCCTCACCGCGATCGACCAGAACTTCTCCACCCCGTCCGCGATCGACGACGACCACGAACTGCGCCCGACGGCACACGACACGGGCTATCAACGGGCCACGTATCGGGACGAGTTGCTGACCGTCGGCGGGGTGCCGGCGTGGCTGCTCACGGCGGGGGGCGGCCTCGCGGTCGTCGCGGCGGCCGCAGGCGTGTGGTGGCGTGGCCGGCGCCGGCGCGGGCGCGGGCGCGGGCGCGCGGGTGCGTGGCCGGGTTCACCGCCGACCATGCCGCCCACGCCGCCGCGTCCGCTGCACGCTCCGCACTGACCGTCGACGCGGCCTCGTCCATACCCGTTGTCGAACGCCCGGGCGGGAGCGGACAATGACGGGCCCTGTAGCACCGCCGCAGCACCTCGGGAGAAACCGCGTGGGTTCCACCGTCCGACACATCACCATCGACTGCGCGGCACCGCACGAGCCGTACGACCTGGCCCTGTTCTGGAGCAGAGTGCTCGAACTCCCGCTCGGCCCCGACGACTTCCCCGGCGACCCGGAGGCGGCCGTGATCACCGGCGACGGCCGGCCGATGTTGCTGTTCGTGCGGGTGCCGGACGCCAAGGCCGGCAAAAACCGGGTCCACTTGGACCTGGAGCCGGACACCACCCGCGAGCAGGAACTGGAGCGCATCCTGGCCCTGGGCGCAACGGTCGTCGCCGACATGCGCAAGCCCGACGGCCGAGGGTGGGTGGTCTGCGCAGACCCGGCCGGCAACGAATTCTGCATCGAGGCAAGCAAATCCGACCGCACCACAGCCCAATCCACCTGAGAGGAAGGAGGCCAAACGAGTCCCCGGGCACCGGGGAAGCGGTTTGGCCTCCTTTCGGCGCGCGCCGCCCGACCGGGGTAGGCCGTGTCGGGCGCTGTCAGCTCACGTCTGCGCGGCGATGGTGGTGGATTTCGGTTGGGGCGGCCGGGGTTGCGTGGGCGCCCGCGCCGTGGCGGAGGAGCCAGGCGGTGGCCTCGTCGCGGGGCAGCGCCTTGGACATCAGCCAGCCCTGGGCCGCGTCGCAGCCGAGTTCGCGCAGGCGCTGGTAGGTGGCCTCGTCCTCGACGCCCTCGGCGACCACCCGCAAACCCAACGAGTGGGCCAATTGCACGATCGAGCAGACGATCGCCGCGTCCTCCTCGTTCATCGTCAACCGCGCCACGAACGAGCGGTCGATCTTGATCTCGCTGACCGGGATGTGCCGGAGGTGTACGAGCGAGGAGTAGCCGGTCCCGAAGTCGTCGAGCGACAACCGCACGCCCAGCCGGCGCAGCGCGTCCAGCGACTCGGCCGCGCGTTGCGGTTCCTCCAGGAGCACCCGCTCGGTGATCTCCAGCTGTAACGCCCCCGCCGCGACGTCGTGTTCGCGCAATCCGGCGGCCACCGAGTCGGCGAACGAGGGCACGTGGATGTCGCGCGCGGAGATGTTCACCGCGACCGTGACGTCGATGCCCTCCACATGCCAGCGTGCGACCTGGTCGAGCGCGACGTCGACCACGTAGCGGGTGAGCCGGGGCATCAGGCCGGTCTGCTCGGCGAGCAACACGAACTCCTCGGGGGAAACCTGCCCCCTGGTCGGATGCCGCCACCGCACCAGCGCCTCGCAGCCGTCCACCCGACCGTCCGCGAGCCGAATCTTCGGCTGATAATGCAGCTCGACCTCGTGGTTGTCCAAGGCCCGCCGCAGGTCGCCGAGCAGCAGCAGCTTGTCCCGCGTGTTCACGTCGCGCGTGTCGTCGTACAGTTCCACCCCGCTGCGCGAGCGTTTGGCCAAGTACATGGCCACGTCGGCGAATTGCAGCAATCCCAGCACGTCGGAGGCATGGTCGGGGAAGATCGCCACGCCGACGCTGGCCTCCACGTCCAGGGTCAACTCGTCCAGATCGAACGGCTCCCCGAGCCGGTCGACGATGCGATGGGCCAGCCCCAGGACCACCTCCTGCGCGGTGAGCCGGTCGGTGCCCATGTCCAACCCCGGCAACAGCAGCGCGAATTCGTCACCGCCGAGTCGGGCCACCGTGTCCCCGGGACGGACCAGCGTGGCCAGTCGCGCGCCGACCTGCTGGAGCAGCCGATCACCCGCGACGTGCCCCAGCGTGTCGTTGACCTCGTGGAACCGATGCAGGTCGAGCAGCAACAGGGCGACCCGGCCACCACGGCCGCCGACCCGACCCAGCGCCTCCTCGCCGCGCTCCAGCAGCAGGCGCCGATTCGGCAGCCCGGTGAGCGCGTCGTGCCGCGACTCCTGCTCGCGGTCGAAGCGGACCATCGTGCTGCGGTAGAGGGTGTGCAGCGGGACCACGAACAGCGGGAGCAGCCAAGGCTGTTCGGCGCAGATGACAGCGATCAGCGGGGACAGTCCGATCAGCGCGCCGTGCGAGACGGCGCGGGCCCGAATCTCCATGCGGGCCAGCGAAAGCACGCTGACCCCGCGCCAATTCGCCCTGGTCAACCAGCCCGAGGTCTGCGAGACGGCCGACATCGCCAGGCCGGCCAGCGCGACCACGGGGAAGTCGACCACGTGCAGCGCCCGGGCGGAGTCCGGCCCCGGATCCATCCCGAACACCCCGAGCACCGCGTCGGCGGCCAGGAAACCCAGCACGTAATGGCCCACGGTGTAGCCGATCCGCCACCACGAATCACCCCGGAGCAGCCCGGACACCAGGACCGGGACGGTCTGCCACAGCGCCGCGACCTGCCACCCGTGCACGAGCAGCAGACCGAACGTGATGGCGATCGACGGCATCGCGCCGGGGATGTACAACCCCCGGCGCGTCATCGCCGTGTAGACCCCGTCGATCGACACCAGGGCGAGCATGATCCACACGCCCGGGGTCGCCGGGACCGGACTGCGGCCGTCGATCAGATTCGTCGTGGGCGGGACGACGAGCGCGAGCACGCCCGCCAGCGCGACGATCCCGGTATGGATGAAGAACGCGCGCGGTCGTGCCAGTCGCGACAGGTCCGTCCTGCCGATCCGACCCATGCGCCTGCTCCCTGCGGCCTCGTCGGACGGCATCCCGGGCGCCGGGACGGGTACGCCTGTGGGGCACCGAGCCCCCCGGGTGGGGCAAGCTCGTGCCCAGGGTAGGTCGTTCCGGCACGACTAGGGAGGGTTATCAGCCGGCGCGCTCGGCCGCCCACGCGAGGGCCGCCTTCGCCCCGTCGGCGAGCAGAACCGCGAAGCCCTCGTCGTCCAGGATCGGCAGACCCAGTTGCACTGCCTTGTCGTATTTGGAGCCCGGATTGTCGCCCACGACGACGAAGTCGGTCTTCTTGGAGACCGAACCCGTCACCTTGGCGCCGCGCTGCTCCAGAGCCTCCTTGGAGCTGTCCCGGGTGTAGCCGGCGAGAGTTCCGGTGACGACCGTCACAATCCCGTCAAGCAGGCCGGGCGGCTTCTCCTCGTCGGCCCCCTCCTCGGCGAGCCGGACCCCGGCGGCGCGCCACTTCTCGACGATCTCCCGGTGCCAGTCCTCGGCGAACCATTCGACCACCGCACCGGCGATGATCGGGCCGACGCCGTCGACCGCGGCGATCTCCTCCTCGGACGCGGCGCCGAGCCGGTCGAGGTCGTGGAAGCCGCCGGTGATCGCGCGGGCGGTGGTGTCGCTGACGTGGCGGATGCACAGTGCGGTGAGGACACGCCACAGCGGCTGGGTCTTGGCCTTCTCCAGCTGTTCGATCAGCTTGAGCGTATTGGCCTTCGGCTCGGAGGGCTTCTTGACGTTGCCCTCCTTGTCGTAGGTGGCCTTCGACCAGAAGTAGGGGACGAGTTCCTTCTCGTCCTCGGCCGCGCCCTTGCGGTTGACCTTGCGCCACATCTGCACGTCGCGCAGCTGCTCGGCGGTCAGGTCGAACAGGTCGGCCTCGGTCGCCAGCACGGACGGACCCGCGGCGGGCCGGGTCAGCGCCGCCGCCGTCTCGTAGCCGAGCGCCTCGATGTCGAACGCCTTGCGGCCCGCGAGGTAGAAGATCCGCTCACGCAACTGGGCCGGACACGACCGCGCGTTCGGGCAGCGCAGATCGATGTCGCCCTCCTTCATCGCGCGCAGCTCGGTCCCGCACTCGGGGCACGTGGTGGGCATCTCGAACTCGCGCTCACTGCCGTCGCGCAGATCCGCCACCGGGCCCAGGATCTCGGGGATCACGTCACCGGCCTTGCGCAGCACGATCGTGTCGCCGATGAGTACGCCCTTGGCCTTGACCACCTGCTGGTTGTGCAGCGTCGCCCGGGCCACCACGGAGCCCGCCACGGTGACCGGCTCCATCACCGCGAACGGCGTCACCCGCCCGGTGCGCCCGACGCCCACCTCGATGTCGAGCAGCTTGGTGTTGACCTCCTGTGGCGGGTACTTGAACGCGATCGCCCAGCGCGGCGCCTTGGAGGTGGCACCCAGCCGACCCTGGATCGGGATCTCGTCGACCTTGATCACGATGCCGTCGATCTCGTGCTCGACCGAGTTGCGGTGCTCGCCGAAGTAGCGGACGAACTCCTTCACTTCCTCGATCGTGTCGACCACCTTGTTGTGCCGAGCGGTCGGCAACCCCCACGCGTGCAGGCGCTCGTACGCGTGCGACTGGCAGTCGATCTCGAAGCCCCGCCGGGCACCGATGCCGTGCACGATCATGTGCAGCGGACGCGACGCGGTCACGCGCGGGTCCTTCTGCCGCAACGATCCGGCGGCGGCGTTGCGCGGATTGGCGAACGGCTTCTCACCGGCCGCCACCAGGCGCTCGTTGAGCTCGTCGAACTTCTCGATGGGGAAGAAGACCTCGCCCCGGATCTCGACCAGCTCGGGTACGTCGTGCCCGCCGTCGTCCCGCAGCCGGGACGGGATCTCGGCGATGGTGCGGATGTTCGGCGTGACGTCCTCGCCGGTGCGGCCGTCTCCGCGCGTCAACGCCCGAACCAGGCGACCGTTCTCGTACAGGAGGTTGATCGCCAGCCCGTCGATCTTCAGCTCGCACAGGTAGTGGAACGTCCCCGTGCCCAGCTCGCGGACCAGGCGGTCGTCCCACTCGTCGAGCTCTTCCTCGTTCATCGCGTTGTCGAGGCTGAGCAGGCGCTCCAGGTGGTCGACCGAGGCGAAGTCGGTCGAGTAGGTCCCGCCGACCTTCTGGGTCGGCGAATCCGGCGTGCGCAGCGCCGGATACTCCTCCTCGATCGCCTCCAGCTCCCGCATCAGCGCGTCGAACTCGCCGTCGCTGACGACCGGCGCGTCCTTCACGTAGTAGCGGAAGCGGTGCTCCTCCAGCTCACGGGCGAGCGTCGCGGCGCGTTCGCGCACCTCGGCCGGGATCTCGTCCACTCCGGTCGTCGCACCAGCCACGTCGTCGCCCTCCAGCGCCACCAGTTCGAATTCGGACTGCGGTACGTCTACGCCCGCATGGCGCTCTCGGGGTCGTCCCGAAGCACCCGGCCGGCAGCAACGCTGTGTGACAGGGCCGCTCGGGCGTAGGCCGGAGAGGCACCGGCGAGGCCACACGTGGGGGTCACCACGACGGCTTCGACCAGCGACTCCGGCGGGAAACCGAGCCTGTTCCACAACGTTCCGACAGACCTGACGGTACCGGGCGGGTCGGACAGTGGCCGCGCTCCCACACCGGGCGTGGCCTCGGCGGATGCCGGTTCGGCGGGCAGGCTCGGCACCACGCCGGCGAACAGTCGCATGCCCGCCTCGATCGCCTCGCCGATCGACTCGTCCTGGGCCTCGCCCAGCAACGACATGTCCAGCGACACGCCCACCACGCCGGCCTGGCGCAGCAGGGTGATCGGGATGCCCGGCGCGCAGGAGTGCACGATGGTCGGCGTCCCGGCCGCCGCGATCACGTCCCGCAGCGTGTCCCGGACCACCGCCTTGTCCACCGCCCGCAACCGACCGAACCCGCTCGCGGTCGGCACCTCGCCGGAGATCACCCCGAGCAGCGCCGGCTCGTCCAGCTGGAGCAGCAGGCTCGCCCCGGGGATGCGGCGGGCCACCTCCGCCAGGTGCAGCCGGATGCCCTCGCCGAGCGAGACGGCCAGGTCGCGGCAGGCGCCCGGGTCGGCCAACGCCTTGTCGCCGTGCCCGAGTTCGATCGTGGCGGCCAGCGTCCACGGGCCCGCGACCTGGACCTTGAGCGGGCCGGTGTAGCCCTGCGTGAACTCCTCCAGCGCGTCCAGGTCCTCGCTCAGATACGAGCGGGCCCGGCGGTGGTCGCGTCCCGGGCGGTCCACGAAGCGCCATCCGGAGGGCTGTACGTCGGTGTACAGGTCGACCAGCAGCCCGGCCGAGCGCCCGGTCAGATCGGTGCCCGGCCCACGCGCCGGCAGCTCCGGCAGGTGCGGCAGGTCGGGCAGCAGTTCGAGTGTCATCTCGACCGTCTCGCGGATGTTGCTCCCGGGCATCGAACCGATCCCGGTGGCGCCGGGTGACCAGGGAAAAGTGCGTTCTGGGGTGTCCACGCCCGGAAGCTTAGTTCGACGTGTCCCGGACCCCGGCGGACGCCGTGACGGGCTCGGCCGACGCGGGCGCGGCCGGCTCCTCGGGCGCGCCGCGCAGCGGGACCTCGCGGACCAGCCAGGACACCGCGAACGCGAGCGCGGACAGGATCGCGAGCCCGATCGCCACGCCGTGCAGGCCGGCGGTGACCGCCGCGTGGAAGGTGTCCCGGGCGGCGGCGGGCAGCTCGCGCGGGGCCGCGGGGGTGTCCCCGTCCAGGCGGCGGGCGTACACCGAGCCGAGCAGCGCGACGCCGAGCGAGCCGCCGATGGTGCGGGTCAGCGTGGCGGTGCCGCTCGCCGCCCCCAGGTCGCGGCGGTCGGCGCTGTTCATGGTGATCAGCATGGTGCTCTGCATGACGAAGCCGACGCCGATCCCGACCACCGCGGTGAGCGCCGAGGCGACGGCGGTCGGAGTGTCCACGCGCAGCCCGAGCAGGGCGAGCGCGCCGACGACCATCACCGCGCCGCCCAGGATCGGATACAGCCGGTAGCGCCCGTTGCGGCCGATCAGCCGCCCGGTGGCGATCTGTACGCCGAGCATGCCGAACATCAGCGGCAGGAGCAGCAGGCCGCCGGCGGTCGGCGAGGTCTCCCGGACGAACTGCATGTATTGCGGGAGGTAGTTCATCGCGGCCATCATCACCGCGCCGACCAGGAAGCTCAGCACCTGGGCAAGGGTGAAGTTGCGGTCGGCGAACAGCCGGGGCGGGATGATCGGCTCCACCGCGCGCCGCTCGACCGGGACGAAGCAGGCGAGCGCGACGACGGTGAGGGCGGCGAGGCCGAGGATCCGCGGCGAGGTCCAGGCGTGGGAGGTGCCGGCCCAGCCCGCGAGCAGGGTGAGTGCGACGATCCCGGTGGTGAGCAGGGCGGCGCCGGCGATGTCGATGCGGGCCTTGATCCGCACATGCTCGACGCGGATGCCGAGGCCGACGACGGCGAGCGCCAGGAGGCCGACCGGGACGTTGACGTAGAACGCCCAGCGCCAATCCAGGTGATCGGTCAGGAAGCCGCCGAGCAGCGGCCCGCCGACCAGGGCGATCGGCATGATCGCGCCGAAGAGCGACTGTACGCGGCCGCTCTGGCGCGGCGGGACGAGTACGCCGATCAGCGCGAACGCGCCGACCATCAGACCGCCGGCGCCCAGGCCCTGGACGGCCCGGAAGACGATCAGCTCGTTCATGTCCCGGGCCAGGCCGGACGCCATCGAGCCGACCAGGAAGACGCCGATCGCGGCCGCGAAGGTGCCCTTGCGGCCGTACAGGTCACCCATTTTGCCCCAGATGGGCGTGGTCGCCGCGGCGGCGAGCAGGTAGGCGGTGACCACCCAGGAGAGCCGATCCAGGCCGCCGAGGTCGCCGACAATGGTGGGCAGGGCGGTGCCGACGATGGTGCCGTCGAGCATGCCCAGGAACATGCCGAGGATGGGGCCGAGGACGGCCAGGGGGATCCGGTCGGGCGGCGCGGTGTCGGATTGCATGGGTGCCCCCGGGGCGTGGTTCGGATGGGGTGCGCTGCGGATGGTGTGACGTGGGTCAGGCCGCGTACGGGCGGGCCGCCTTCGCGTCGCGCAGGGCGTGCGCCCACCAGGCGAGGCGGTCGAGCATGGCGTCGGCGGCGGCGTTCGCGGCCGGATCGATCGCGTCGCCGTCGGCGTCGAACTTGTCCCAGTGCCCGTGGAAGCTGACCGTGTCCCGGACGGTGACGGCGTGCAACTCGGCCAGCACGACCCGCAGTTGCTCGACCGCACGCAGACCGCCGGAGAGGCCGCCGTAGGACACGAAGCCGACCGGCTTGGCGTGCCACTCCGGGCCGTGCCAGTCGATGGCGTTCTTCAGCGCCGCCGGAAAGCTGTGGTTGTACTCCGGGGTCACGACCACGAACGCGTCGGCGGCGGCGAGCCGGGGTGACACCTCGGCGAGCAACGCGACGGTATCGGCCGCCGGCGGCTGCCCGAAGGCCGGGAACACGGTGGGCAGCGGCGTCTCGACGAGGTCGACGACATCGACGTCGAGGCCGAGATCGTCCCGGGCGGCGGCACGGTCACGGATCCACCCGGCGACGGTGGGGGCGAAGCGGCCTTCGCGGGTGCTGCCGACCAGGACGGCGAGGCGCAGGGGGGCGGAGGACATGGGGACTCCAGGGTGCTCGATCACTTGCATGGATGTGTACGTCGTATCGATCGAAATACAACGTACACAGAAGGGTGTACGCCGTCCACTCCTGATACGTTGTACACATCCGTACGCACAACAGAGCGTCGTACGTCCCGGAAGGAGCCGTCGCCATGGCCGGCAAGAAGAAGAAGTCGCCTCCGGCCGAGGCGGGGGCGGGTGCCCCGGACGTCGCCGCGCCGCGCACCTCCCTGTGGGCGCGACTGGCCGCCCCGGCCCCGGCCGCCCGTGCCGTGCTGACGCCGGAGCGCATCGCCGAGGTCGCCGTCGGGATCGCCGACGCCGAGGGCATCGAGGCGGTGACGATGCGGCGGCTGGCGACCGAGTTGGGCGTCGCGCCGATGGCGGCCTATCGGTATGTGTCGGGCAAGGACGACCTGTTGGAGCTGATGGTCGACCGCGCCTACGGCGAACTGGTTGCGCCGCAGCCGGGCGCGGGGTGGCGGGCGGCGCTGCGGGACCCGGCGGTGAACACGCGCGAACTGGTGCTGCGCCACCCGTGGTTGGTACGGCTGCCGTCGGCCCGGGCGGCGGTCGCCCCGACCCCGAACCGGATGGCGGTGGCCGAGTGGGGCCTGCGCGAACTGGCGGAGGCCGGGTTGTCCGCCGACGAGGCGATGGCCGCCGTCGAGGCGGTCGGATCGTACGTCCATGGCCGCACGGCCGCCGAGATCGCGACGCGGCACCTGATGGCGGCCCAGGGCGCCCCCGACGACGCCAACGCCCTGCGCACGTCGCTGGCCCCGGAGATGACCTGGCTCATCGGCACCGGCCACTACCCGGCCTTCCGGAACTACCTGGCCTCGGCTCAGCGCAAGGACGACCACCAATGGCGCTTCGAAACCGGCCTCGACGCCCTCCTCGACGGCCTGGCCGCCCGGCTACGCATCTGAGTTGTCGCGATGGCCGACGTTCGCAACCATCTCGCGGATGTCCTCGACCGCGCTCGACGCGATGAGACTCCGACCATCATTACGCGGCGTGGCAAGCACGAAGCTGTCGTGCTCGACATCGACGAGTTCCCCCGCCTGCGTCTGTTGGCCGAGCGGGCCGAGGACTTCCGGCTCAACAAGTCGGCAGACGAGGTTGCAGCCGAAGGAACGGACGGGTCCGTCTCACTCGAAGAGATGGCCGCCCTGCTCCAAAACCACCACGCCTGACCCCGATGGGTTACCTCAAGCGCTTTACCCGTCCGCCCAGCGAGACTTGCCCGAGGTTCCCCGCGTCGATGCGGTGCGGATCCCGCGCTCCATCGGCGGGCCGGCTGCCCCGACGGCGTGCCTACGTGGGCCAACCGCCGTACGGCACGGTGATCAACTCCATGTAGTGGCCCGCGGGGTCGAGGAAGTACACGCCCTGGCCACCGTCGTTGTGGTTGATCGTGCCGGGATGTTGCTGACGCGGGTCGGCGTAGTGCTCGATCCCGCGCTCCTTGATCTTCGCGTACGCGGCATCGAACTCCGGCTCGGAGACCAGGAAGGCGTAGTGCTGAGGGGTGATCTTGTCCGGGGGGATGGTGGCGAAGTCCAACGTGACGCCGTTGCCGAGTGCGACCGCGACGAATGGCCCCCACTCGCCGGAGATTTCGAGTCCCAACAGATCCGCGAGGAACTCGGCGGACTCCCGGTTGTCCCGGGCGTGGACGACGGTGTGATTCAACTCGACAGACAAGGAATGCCTCCAGGGGGCATCTCCCGGCACCTCCATGCCTCACCCAGCCGGCGACCGACACGCGATGCTTCCCCAAGCCTAACCGTATGGGCGGCCAGGATCGCAGGGCGGGCGGAAGGGGCAGCCGGGGTCGCGAGGTGGGGGAGGGCGGGGCGGGGGCGGGGGCGGAGTCGTGACGTGGGCAGGGCACGGCACCTGAGTCGTGAGGTGGAGCGATGGGTGGGGCCGGGGTCGTGGGGTGAGTGGAGTGTGGCGCCGGAGGCGTGAAGTGTGCGGGGACGGCACCGGGTTCGTGGGGTGAGCGATGGGTGGGGCCGGGGTCGTGGGGTGAGTGGAGCGTGGCGCCGGAGTCGTGAGGTGAGTGGAGCACGGTAGCCGGGGGGCGTGGGGTGAGCGGGCCGGGTGGGCCGGAGTCGTGAGGTGAGTGGAGCATGGCACCGAAGGCGTGAGGCGGGCGGAGCGCGGCAGTCGGGGTCGTGGGGTGAGCGACGGGTGAGGGCGGGGTCGTGGGGTGGGTGGAGCGTGGCGCCGGAGTCGTGAGGTGAGTGGAGCATGGCACCGAAGGCGTGAGGCGAGCGGAGCACGGCAGCCGGGGTCGTGAGGTGAGCGGGTCGGCGCGCCGGGGTCGTGGCGGTGGCGGCGGCTTTTTATTGGGCGCTTCGCGCCGGCTCGCGAGGCACCGCTTTTCTGCTCCCCCGCTTCGCTCCTCCGCAGAAAAGCGGCACCCCGCTCGCGGCTGTGCGCCCCTCCGCTTCGCTCCGGGTCGCCCAGCCTAAAAAAACAAGCGGCGGCTCCGCCGCTCTCCGCGCTTCGCGCGTCGATCGCGTGGGCGGCCCGAGTCGTGGGCGCTGACGCGCCATGGGGTGAGGGGCGGGGAGGCCAGGCTCGCGGCACGACGCGGGCCACTCCCGGGGCGACCACCCTCGCGACACGGGCCTCACCCGCCACCGTCGCGATGTGGGCCTTGCCCGGTGAGCCGAGTCGTCGGCGCATCCCGTCGGCGCGTCAGCGCCCACGACCCTGGTCGAGGTGGTGATCGACGCGCGCAGCGCGGAGAGCGGCGGAGCCGCGGTGTTGTGGGTCGGATGGCCCGGAGCGAAGCGGAGGGACAGCCGGCCCCGAGCGAGGGGCCGCTTTTTCTCGGAGGAGCGAAGCGGGGGAGAGAAAAAGTGGTGCCTCGCGAGCCGGCGCGGAGCGCCCAATAAAAAGCCGCCGCCGCCGACACGACCCCGGCCCACCCGACCCGCTCACTTCACGACTCCGGCCCACGCGGTCGCTCATCTCACGACTCCGGCCCACCCGGTCGCCCACCTCACGACCCGGCTGCCGTGCTTTGCTCGCCTCACGCCTTCGGTGCCATGCTCCACTCACCTCACGACTCAAACCTCACCCTTCGCTCGCTTTGCGACTCGGCTGCGCTCTTTGCTCGTCTCACGACTCCGGTGCCCTGCTTCGCTCGCGTTGCGACTCCGGCCCCGCCCTTTGCTCCCGTCGCGACTGCGGTTGCGCGTTCTGCTTACCTCGCGATCCTGGCCTGCTACGCGGAGCGTTGGTTGGCGGGAAAGGCGCTGGCAACGGGGGAGCGGGGGACGGAGCCGGGTTGCGTTCGCCGGCGTCTTCCCGAGTGGGTCGGGGTGCTTCGGTGGGCGGTGGGAGTGTGGGTGGCGAAGCTTCACGAACCCGGATTGTTTGGGGCGTCGGAGCGTCAAGGTGGGAGAAAACCGCAGGTCGGCGCGAGTGGACGCCGTTTCGGGTGCCGCGGGATCCGGTTTCGGTTCCTGCCGAGCAGTTTTGGTCTCCTCGGCGGCCCCTGTGAGGGAAGGAGCGTGCGATGCCGGCGCCGACCGGGAAGTCTTCGGTCTTCACAGCGGCGTTGAGGGGCCGGAGTGCACGAAGCCGGCGCTCAACGCTCGACCTTCCGCACCGATCGCGCAACCGCAGGTCACGGAAACTCGCAGCCGAAAAGCACCCACCGCGATTCGGTTTCGAACCCCACTCCCCGAAAACACCCCTCGAAACGCGCCGACCCGCTCGGAAGTGCCTCCGGACGAGCCAACTCGTCTGTCTCGAACTACGCGTCTACTTGCGCCCTTTCGCGGAACAACGTGCCAGTGTCGCCTGGAAATGTGGGCCCTTGGGAGATCTGCGAGGTGGGGTCAGGTCGCCCGCAGGATGGTCAGCATTGCTGACCAGGAGGCCTGAGTGATGTTGAGATGGCCGAGATTGGGGGTCTTGCCGTCGCGAACTGGGATGGTGGCTAGGGGTGTTGCTACCTCGACACAGTCGCCGCCGTTGTTGCCGCTGTGGGTGCTCTTACGCCAACCGGAGGGCGTGGTCTGGGGCATGGGATCACGGGTCCTTGTGTCGGCTGACCGGGCTCCGCCGTCCGGACGTGGGCGGCGGAGCGCCGGTGGGTGGTCAGGATGTGTGGTGCAGGGTGGTCAGCAGGGCTGACCAGGAGGCCGGGGTGATGGTGATGTGGCCGAGGTTGGGGGTCTTGCTGTCACGGACTGGGATGGTGGCGAGGGCGGTTGCGACCTCGACGCAGTTGCCGCCGTTGTTGCTGCTGTAGCTGCTCTTGCGCCAACGGGAGGGCGGCGTGGTGGCTTTTGTGATCATGGGCTCACAGTCTCTTCAGCGCGGAGGCGATCAGATCGATTGACCGCGTGGGCGAAAGGGCCTCAGCAACCAGGAGATCGTAGACGCGCTGAGCCGCCTTCACGTCTGCCGGAGTTGCCAGGATCTGCCCTTGCAGAAATCCGTCCACGTAGACCACGTCTGGTCCTTCGTCCAGCGTAAGCGCTGCGAACGGTCCGCCGACCCCGGCGTGGGCACCCGATTCATACGGAAGCACCTGGATAACGAAGCGTGGTTGGTCGGCGAACTCAAGCAGCCGTTCGAGCTGTTCGCGCATCACGTCACGCTCACCCCAAACGCGACGTAGCACGTTCTCATCCAGTACGGCACGGAACTCGGGCGGATCCTGGCTTTCGAGGATGCGCTGGCGTTGGAGACGTGCGGTGACCTGCTCGTCCAGATCCTTGAGATCCAGGCGCCCTGCCCCCAGAATCGCACGTGCATAGCGCTCCGTCTGAAGCAATCCAGGCACCACTTGTACCTCGAACGACCTGATGATCGTCGCCGCCTCCTCCAATTCGACGAACGGCCTGAACCAGGTCGGGTACGCGTACCGGATCACCAGTGGCCACAGGCGCTGGAAGCGGTCGCCCGTTGCGAAGAGTTCGTCGGCCGGCTTCGACAGGTCTTCGGTCGGGAGGCGCTTGGCGGCCTCGATCTTGTTGAGGAGCGATGGGGCCATCCAGGCGCGCTTCGCCATCGCTCGTTGGGTCATGTTGATCTTCTCGCGCTCGCGACGCAGCTCGGTCGCGTAGTACTTGAGAACGGACGCCGAGGGGTCCAGTTCGGTGGCGGCGGACACAGTGCCCCCAGAAATGTGTTGAAAGCGAACGAAGTCAACCCCGGCCCCAGCCGATCATAGGCACTTCTCGTCACGCTTGGCATACAAACGACTGCATTGAGCTTGTATGTCGACGGAAGGCACTATGGCATGACCCACCCCTTGCGGAGACCCGCCGCCCCACAACTCGCCGCCACGGAAGCCGAATCCGTCCCCGAGCCGCCGGGCAGCGGCATCACGATCGCCGTGTATCGGGTCGGCCCGGAGGGTGTCCGCGTCCTTGTTCCGCCGGAGCGGCACAAGCGTTCCGCGCGGGATCCGTGGCCCACCCCGGATCCGCCCTGCCGGTGCTCGCCGAACTGCCCGATGCGGTGAACCGCCTTCTTCGTCCCCACGGCATGGCCCATGGATCGGCGTTCGGGCTCAAGTCTCGGGAGCCGAGCGCCGATGACGCGGGCGAGGGTGTGGGGCGAGACACGGATCAATCGATGTGAATCGAGAGGAATGCATGAGCGCGCGTTGCACATGGGACGAGTTGCCCCGCGCCGTTCGTCGGCGCGTCGAGTCGGTGGTGGGGTCGGTCGTCGGGGCCGTGAGCCCGGAGACCTTCTACACGTCGCCCTTCGTCGCGACGTTGGCCACCGCCGAGGGTGGTCGGGCGTTCGCCAAGGGGGCGCCGGTGGGGGACTCCGAGGCGGCCGAGGGGCTGCGTCGTGAAGCCGTGGTGTCGCCGGTGCTGGGGCGGTTCGCGGCGCCGCTGCTCGGGGACCTCGTCGTCGACGGATGGCGCGTGCTCGTGTTCGAGTACGTCGAGGGGACGCACGTCGACCTCTCGCCCGGCTCCGACGAACTGGACGTGCTGGCGCAGACGTTGGAGGACGTGCAGACCATCGACCCGCCGTACGGCATCGAACTGCCGGCCCTTGCCGAGCGGTGGGAGAAGTACCTGACCGGCGACGAGCGTTCCCTCCTGGCCGGCGACGCGCTCGTGCACACGGACCTGGTCTCGGAGAACCTGATGATCAGGTACGCCGGTTACGGCCGTCGGCTGTACCTGCTCGACTGGGGCCGCGCGGCGATCGGGCCGGCATGGGCCGAGTATGCCGGGCTCTACGACCGGCTGCTGCTCGGCGGCCACTCGCCCGAGTCGGCCCGGGCCTGGCTGGGCCGCTTCCACGCGTGGCGGCATGCCGGTCGCGCCGCGCTGGGTGCCTTCGTCGCGGCCCGGCAGCGGCAGGAGGTCGACCTCCTGGGGGACAAGGCCGCCGCGCCCGGCGTGGCGCGCTGGGCGACGCTGCTCGACGAGTGACGAGTGACGAGTGACACCGCCCCCGCCCCCGCTCACCGCACCCTCAGCGCGTCCACCGCCAGCCTCCCCACCGTCCCGATCACCGCGTCCGCGGCCGGCAGGGCGGCTGCCGTGTCCGCCGAGTGGGTGCAGACCGTGATCGCGTAGCGGCCGCCGTCCGGGTATTCGACCACGCCCGCCTCGTGTCGCATCGTCGGCAGCGTGCCGGTCTTCCCGGAGACCCGGACGTCGTCGAACGGGAAACCGGACGCCAACCGGTGCGACCACGCCTGGAGGCCGAGCACCCGGCGCAGCCCCGCCCCGTATTCGCCCCCGCACGCCTCGTCCCGCCAGATCGCCGCGAGCAGCCGGGTCAGGTCGCGCGGCGTGCCCCGGTTCGAGCGGTTCGGGTCGAGGGCCCGCAGGCGGCCCACCACGGCCGGGTCGACCAGCGCCGCGGGGCCGTTCGGGCCGGCGTCCTCCCGCATGCCCGCGTACAGCTCGCGCAGCGGTTCGATCGCCACCGTCCGGGTCAGGCCCAGCTTGACCATGGTCGCGTTCACCGTGTCCAGGCCCAGCTCGTCCCACAGCGCGTCGGCCGCCGCGTTGTCGCTCACCGCCACCGTCAGCGAGGCCAGGTCGCGCAGCGACATCGTGACCGGATCCAGCATCGCGGCCACGCCGGTACCGCCCGGCGAACGCCCGTCGCCGGCGGGCAGTTCGAGCCGCCGGGTCAGCTCCACCCGGCCCGCCTCCGCCTCCCGGAACAGCGTGGTGACCAGGCACAGTTTGTGCAGACTCGCCGTGCTGTACAGCGTGTCCGCGCCCACCTCGACCTCGCGACCCGTGTCGATGTCGAGCGCGTGCAGCGAACCGTTGACGCCGGCGTCGGCGAACGCGGCGGTGATGCGCCCTCGGACCGAGCGCAGGGCGCCGGTGGCCGGGGAGCCGGTACGTGCGGTGCGGGGATCGGTCACAGCGGGAACTCCGAGGCGGGGCGCGGGAAGAGTGGTCGGCCGGGACGTTCGGCGAGCACCCCGGCGTGGCGCCGCAGCGCGTCCTGCGCGGTCTCGGTGAACGCCCGCACGGCCGGCCCATCGGCGCCGCGCGGCCAGGCCGTCGAGGTACGCCACGCGAGCGGCGTGCCGGCCAACGGCCGCCACACCGTGCCGGGTTCGGGTGCGGTCGCGGGGAGCAGTGCCACCGCCGCGCCGGACAACACCAGCGCCCGGGCGAAGTCGCCGGCCGGGACGTCGTGCACCGCCGCCGGCGTACAGCCGTGCCGGGCGCACGCGGTCAGCGTCTCGTCGTACAGCGCGGGGGCGAACTCCCGGGGGAACAGCACCAGCTCACACCCCGTCAGGTCGGCGAGCCCGATCTCGGTCGAGTCCGCGAGCGCGTTCCCGGCGGCCAGGAGCACCCCGAGCGGCTGGTACGACATCGGCCCCAGCTCCAGATCGGCCACCGCACACGGGTGGCGCAGTACGCCCACGTCGAGGGTGCCGGCCGCCAACTCGCGCAGTTGCCCGGCGGTGGTCAGCTCGCGCAGCTCCAACGCGCCGCCCGGTGAGCGGTCCGGGAATCCCGTCAGGATCGCCGCGACGGCCGCGCCGCCCAGATCCGGCGGTACGGCCGCGCGGATCGCGCCGGTGACCCCGCCGCGCAACCCGGCCACCGCGGCGCCGAGCCGATCGGCGGCGGCCAACAGTTCGGCCGCCTCGGCCAGGACGACCCGCCCGGCCGGGGTCAGCGCGACCCCTCGGCTGTTGCGATCGAACAGGCGCACACCCAGTTCGCGTTCGAGCCGCTGGATGCGCTGCGACAGGGACGGCTGAGCCACCCGCAGCCGCTCGGCGGCTCGGCCGACGTGCCCTTCCTCGGCAACGGTCCGGAAATACCGGAGGTGCCGAAGGAGGTCCATGAGCAGCAATGATAGTCAATCGCCTATCGATACCGGTGCGATCGCACTCTTGGACCTCCCGGTCGGATCCCTGTTCTCCTGTCGAGGCACGCGCAGATCGGGGAGGACGCAGATGACGCACGGAGTGAACGCGGGGTCCGGATCATCCGGGCCGCATGCAAACGACCGAGCCAGGCGGCGGCCGAGGCGGCCCCGTCGGGCCTGGGCCCTCGGAATGGCGGCCACGCTGGTCCTCGCCGGTGCCGGCTGGGCCGCCGCCGATCGCTGGTTCGGGGGCGGGGACGACGACCGGCTCGGCTCGGCCGCAACCCCCGGCACGGCGAGCGGTGAGGCGGATCGGGCCGCGCGTACCTTCCTCGACCACTGGGCCGCCGGGCGCTGGGCGGAGGCGGCGCGACTGACCGACGATCCGCCGACCGCCGAGACCACGCTGCGCAGCTTCACCGTCGGCCTGGAGATCACCGAGCCCACGTTCACTCCCGGCCCGGCCCGGACGGCGGCGGCCGGCGCGGTCACGGTGCCCTTCGGCGCGGCGATGCCGGTGGCCGGACTCGGCGCCTGGAACTACGACTCGGCCCTCACTCTCGCCAAGGGCGACGGCGGCTGGATCGTGAAGTGGCAGCCTGCCCTGGTCCACCCCAAGCTCGGCGCCGAGGCCAAGTTCCGGTTGACCAAGGGCGCGGCCGGCGCGCCGGCGGCGAAGGTGCTGGACCGCGACGGCGGTGTCCTGTCCCCGGCCGACCACCCGTCGCTGACCCCGATCTTCGCCGCCGCCGGCGGCGGGGCCGGATCCGGCGCCGGGTCGGTACAGCTGATCAGCCGGGCCACCGGCGAAGTCGTTTCGACCGAGGCCGAGTTCGGCGCGGTCAAGCCGGCCCCCGGCGGCGGTCCGGTGGCCACCACGATCGACCCGAGGCTCCAGCGCGCGGCGGACGCGGCAGTGGCGAAGCACGCGAACGGGCGCCTGGTCGGGCTGGTCGCGGTGAGCATCGACAAGGGCGAGGTGCTGGCGCTCGCGAACGCGCCGACCACGGGCATGAATCGGGCCTTCATGGGCCGGTACGCACCCGGCTCGACGATGAAGGTGATCACCACCGCGGCGCTGCTGAGCAAGGGCGCGGTGAAGCCGACCGACGTGGTGGACTGCCCGAAGTACCTGACCGTGGGCAAGCAGTTCCACAACGTGGAGACCTCGGAGATCCGCGGTGCGACGTTCCGCGAGGACTTCAAGCACTCGTGCAACACGGCCTTCGTCTCGCTGCGCGGCAAACTCGGCGACGACGAACTGAGCCGGTTCGCGAACGACCACTTCGGGATCGGCCAGGAGTGGAAGACCGGGATCGCCTCGTTCGACGGCAAGGTGCCGTTGCCGGTGGACGAGACCGACAAGTCGGCGGCGATGTTCGGCCAGGGCACGGTACAGGCGAACCCGCTGGTCATGGCATCGGCGACGGCGACGGCGGTGTCCGGCACGTTCCGTCAGCCGGTGGTGATCAAGGGCCAACGGCCCACCGCGAAGGGCCGCGACCTGCCCGCGTCGGTGGTCGCCGACCTGCGCGGCCTGATGCGCGCCACGGTCACCGACGGCTCCGCCAAGATCCTGGCCGACCTCCCCGGCGACGTCGGCGCCAAGACCGGCACCGCCGAGGTGACCGAGACCGGCCCCAACAACGGCTGGCTGGTCGCCTACCGAGGCAACGTGGCCATCGCCTGCCTGGTCGAAGCCGGCATCACCGGCAGCGGCTCGGCCGGCCCCATAGTCCACGACATCCTGTCGACGACCCCCTGAGCACACCCCCGCACCAGCCCAGGCACCCCGTCCGCCACTCTCACCCGACCGGCAACCTCGACCGGCAACCTCGACCGGCGATCCTCGACCGCGATTCTCGATCGCCGACTTCGATCGCGATCCTCAAACGCCGACCTCGAACGCCGACCGAGCACATTCCAGCCCGGCCGGCGTTTGAGGCCAAGTGGCCCGTCCGGCGCTCGAGGACGAGCGGGCCGCAGGCCGGCCACGCCAACAACCGGGCCGCAGCCCGGCCACGCCACCAGTCGGCCGCAGCCCGGCCGCCCCCCGACTCAAACCCCAAAGGCCAACCCCACAGACCGCCCTATCTCCCGCCGCTGCAGGTAGAAACACGCCTTGTGCGGCTCCGCCCCGTGCTCCCCGGTGTACCCACCCCGAAGCACCGGCCCGCCCTCCGTGGGCACCGGGAACATCCGCGCCAACGTCGGATCGGCCGCCACGAGATCGTCCCGGTCGGCCAGGTTCACCCAGTTCTCCACGAACGCCGGCGGCTGTGCCGGCTGCGGCCGCACCCACGAGTCGACCACCGTGTCCGGGCCGAGCGGCGACCCGAGCGTGATCAGCAGCGGCAGCGGTCTGCGCAATCGATGCGCGAGTTCGTACGCCACCACCGCCCCGAGCGAATGCCCGATCACCACCTTGGTGTCGAAGCCGATCTCGGCACCGACCCGGTCCAGCACCCGGTTCCGGGTCTGATCGTCCGTCAGGTAGCGGGTGAGCTGGGTGAGCGCCTTGTTCACGAATCCGCCGGCCGAGCCCGGGCCGTCGGCCGCGAACCAGCGCAGGCCCGCGAGTCCACACGTGGGGGAGAGCACGACGGTGCGTCCCGTCTCCCCGGGCCCGCCCTCCAGGCGGGCGATCTCCCGTGCCGCGCGCTGCCGTTCCGGCGGCACCGAGCCGCGAACCGCGGCCCGATCCAGCCATTCGCGGCCTATCCGCGCGGTCACCTCGTGCTGGATGTCCTCGTCGATCATCTCGCTCTGCGACGGGTGCCGGCGGAGCAGATCACCATAGAACGCCATCCGCGCGTCGATCCCGCGACGGGTGTGGCGGTACTTCCACAGACGGTCCGCGACCTCGGGAAAACCTGCGGCCTTCACTCCCCGGGCCAGTCGTGGGACCCACTCCTCCTCGAGCGTGTGGGCCGACCTGTATTCCTGCGCGATCCCGTGTACCAGCACGATGGCGGCCATCGTGTCCCCTCCCAAGCCCCGAGTCCTTGACGAGCGCGCTCTCGGACGCCGGGCCCAAGAGTTGTGCGAAGGGCCGATCGACGCGGGGGGACGCAGACCGGAGAGTGGCTTCGCAAGGTTCTCTTACCCAGTCGGTAACGGAAGTTGGCATTTGAGTGAAGTTACTTCCGGGTTGTTCGACGAGATGTGCCGTCCGGCCGGAAATATTCGCACCTGCCCGGGCCTCCGGAGCCCCGTCGCGGCCGTCGGAGCACCTCGGACCGGCCGTGTCCCGGGCCGATCGGTCCGTCACGGAATCCGTTTCCGCTTCGCCATAGACTTGGCCCCCACACCCGACGAAACCGAAGGAACCCGCCTGCATGCCTGGCATCACGCGCGAGGAGGTCGCCCACCTCGCCCGGCTGTCGCGCCTCGAGCTCGGGGCCGAGGAGCTGGACCACCTCGCGGCCCAGCTCGACGACATCATCGGCGCGGTGGCCCGCGTCGCCGAGGTCGCGGCCGACGACATCCCGCCGACCTCGCACCCGCTGCCGCTGACCAACGTCATGCGGCCGGACGTCGTCCGCCCCGGGCTCACCCCCGAGGAGGCGCTGTCCGGTGCGCCGGCCGCCGAAGAGCAGCGTTTCCGGGTGCCCCGGATCCTGGGAGAGGAGTGACGGCCATGACCGAGACCATCCGCTGGACCGCGGCCGAGACCGCCTCCGCCATCGCCGACGGCAAGGTCACCGCCGTCGAGGTCGCCCAGGCGCACCTGGACCGCATCGAGGCCGTCGACGCCAAGGTGCACGCCTACCTGCACGTGGACGCCGACGGCGCGCTCGCCGCGGCGCGGGCCGTCGACGACGCCCGCGCGCGCGGCGACCGCCTCGGCCCGCTGGCCGGCGTACCGCTCGCGCTCAAGGACGTGTTCACCACCAAGGGCGTGCCGACCACCTGCGGGTCGAGGATGCTGGAGGGCTGGCGGCCGCCGTACGACGCGACCGTGACCCGCCGGCTCAAGGACGCGGGCGTGGTCATCCTCGGCAAGACCAACATGGACGAGTTCGCCATGGGGTCCTCGACCGAGAACTCCGCCTACGGCCCGACCGGCAACCCGTGGGACACCACGAAGGTCCCCGGCGGCTCCGGCGGCGGCTCGGCCGCCGCCATCGCCTCCTTCCAGGCGCCGCTGGCGATCGGCACCGACACCGGCGGCTCGATCCGCCAACCCGCCGCGCTCACCGGCACGGTCGGCGTCAAGCCGACCTACGGCGGGGTCTCCCGCTACGGCCTGGTCGCCTTCTCCTCCTCGCTCGACCAGGGCGGCCCGTGCGCGCGCACCGTGCTCGACGCGGCGCTGCTGCACGAGGCGATCGCCGGTCACGACCCGCTCGACTCGACCTCGATCGACGCCCCGGTGCCGAACGTGGTCGAGGCCGCCCGCTCCGGGAGCGTGCGCGGGCTGCGCGTCGGCGTGGTCAAGGAGTTCGCCGGCGAGGGCTACCAGGCGGGCGTGCTGGCGCGCTTCGCCGAGGCCGTCGAACTGCTGCGCGAGCTGGGCGCGGAGATCGTCGAGATCTCCTGTCCCAACTTCACCTACGCGATGCCGGCCTACTACCTGATCGCGCCCTCGGAGGCGTCCTCCAACCTGGCCCGCTTCGACGCCATGCGCTACGGCCTGCGGGTCGGCGACGACGGCGAGCACTCGGCCGAGGAGGTCATGTCGCTGACCCGCGAGGCGGGCTTCGGCGCCGAGGTCAAGCGCCGGATCATGCTCGGCACGTACGCGCTGTCCTCCGGCTACTACGACGCGTACTACGGCCAGGCGCAGAAGGTCCGCACGCTGATCACGCGCGACTTCGAGGCCGCGTTCGGGCAGGTCGACGTCCTGGTCTCGCCGACCACGCCGACCACCGCCTTCCCGATCGGGGAGCGCGCGGACGACCCGATGGCGATGTACCTCGCGGACCTGTGCACCATCCCGTCCAACCTCGCGGGCAACGCGGCGATGTCGCTGCCGTGCGGCCTCGCGGACGAGGACGGCCTGCCGGTGGGCCTGCAGATCATCGCGCCCGCGATGGCCGATGATCGGCTGTACCGGGTGGGCGCCGCCGTCGAGGCCGGCTACCTCGCCCGCTGGGGTGCCCCGCTGCTCGACCGCGCGCCCGCGCTCTGATCCTTCCCGACCTTCCCGGCGACTTTTCGAGGAGTCGATATGGCCAAGAAGAAGAAAGCCCCCAAGAGCAACATCGGCAAGGTCTTCAGCGTCGGCATGCAACTCGTCGGCGCCTTCGGCGTGATCAAGCAGATCAAGGAGGCGCGCGGCAAGAACGACAAGCTCGAACTGGCCGACGCCGTGATCAGCGCCGCCGCCGTCGTCACCGGCTTCGCGCTGCTGATCCGGGCGATGCGCGAGACCGACGACGAGCTGACGGAGGCCGACGCCCTGTGAGTACCACCAGCCTGATGTCCTACGAGGACGCGCTGGAGACCTACGACCCGGTGATGGGCCTGGAGGTCCACGTCGAGCTGGGCACCGCCACCAAGATGTTCTGCGGCTGCTCCACCGAGTTCGGCGCCGCGCCCAACAGCCAGGTCTGTCCGACGTGTCTGGGCATGCCCGGCGCGCTGCCCGTGGTCAACGCGACCGCGGTCGAGTCGGCGATCCGGATCGGTCTCGCGCTCAACTGCTCGATCGCCGAATGGTGCCGCTTCGCCCGGAAGAACTACTTCTATCCGGACATGCCGAAGAACTTCCAGACCTCGCAGTACGACGAGCCGATCGCGTTCGACGGATACCTCGACGTCGAGGTCGAGGGCAAGACCTGGCGGGTCGAGATCGAGCGCGCGCACATGGAGGAGGACACCGGCAAGTCGCTGCACATGGGCGGCGCGACCGGCCGCATCCACGGCGCCGACTACTCGCTGCTCGACTACAACCGGTGCGGCATCCCGCTGATCGAGATCGTCACCAAGCCGATCGAGGGCGCGGGCGAGCTGGCCCCGCTGGTCGCCAAGGCGTACGTGGCCGAACTGCGCGAGCTGATCCGCGCGCTCGGGGTGTCCGAGGCCCGGATGGAACTCGGCCAGATGCGCTGCGACGCGAACCTGTCGCTCCGGCCCAAGGGTCGGGAGAAGTTCGGCACCCGCAGCGAGACCAAGAACGTCAACTCGCTGCGCTCGGTCGAGCGGGCCATCCGGTTCGAGATCCAGCGGCACGCCACCGTGCTCTCCGACGGCGGCACCATCGTCCAGGAGACCCGGCACTTCCACGAGGACGACGGCAGCACCACCGCCGGTCGGATCAAGGAGGAGGCGGAGGACTACCGCTACTTCCCCGAGCCCGACCTCGTGCCCGTCGCGCCCTCGCGCGAGTGGGTCGAGGAACTGCGCGGCACGCTGCCGGAACTGCCGTCGCTGCGCCGGGCCCGGCTCCAGGCCGAGTGGGGCGTCAACGACTTCGAGATGCAGTCGATGGTCAACGCGGGCGTGCTCGACGTGATCCTGGCGACGATCGACGCCGGAGCCGACGCCGACGCGGCGCGCAAGTGGTGGCTGGGCGAGCTGTCCCGGCGCGCCAACGAGCGCGGCGTCGAGGTGGCCACGCTGCCGATCACCCCGACCCAGGTCGCGCGCGTGGCGGCGCTGGTCAAGGGCGGCGAGCTGAACGACAAGCTGGCCCGCCAGGTGATCGACGGCGTGCTGGCCGGCGAGGGCGAGCCGGACGCGGTGGTCGAGGCGCGCGGGCTCAAGGTCGTCTCGGACGACTCCGCGCTCGGCGCGGCCGTGGACGAGGCGATCGCGGCCAACGCGGGCATCGCCGACAAGATCCGCGGCGGCAAGGTGCAGGCGGTGGGCGCGCTGGTCGGCGCGGTGATGAAGACCACGCGCGGGCAGGCCGACGCGGCCCGCGTGCGGGAACTGATCCTGGAGCGCCTGGGCGTGTCCTGACCGACCGCCTCCTCCGGACGATGCCGAGAGAGCCCCCGACCGCCGCGTGCGGTCGGGGGCTCTCTCGGCATCCGCGGTGGGCTTCGCCGGCCGCCCCGGGCTCTTCCGCGTCCGGGGCGCTGCGGCCTCCCTCGGTCTCCGGTAGCGGGGCGGTGTTCGACGCTCTTTGACCCCCGTTCAGCGGCTCTTCACCGTGCGTGGTCGGGAAGTACCTCGGTGTGCCTGAAGTTCCACCGAGGTTCGTCCTAGGTCTGTTCGACCCCCTTATCGGGTTCTTCCGAGGCGCCTTAGATCGGTATCGGGCGGGCCGAGTGATCCCGGATGCGGCATCCGACCGATGCCCGTAGGCCCCCTGGGACGCGAAGCTCGTACCACGAGCCGGACGGACCGGCTCGGTGACCCGGAGGTCGAACACCATGTTGGAATACGAACTCTTCCGCACCCGCGAACTCGAACTGCGGGCGACCGCCGAGCGGGACCGCGTGGTCCGCGAGGCGCTGCGCACGAACCGGCTCGCGGCCAAGGCCGCACGGGCGGCCCGGCGCGAGGAGCGGCGAAGCGGCCACGGTGCGGGCGGTCTCAGTTCCGATCGCGGCGTATCGGGCCGGCGGATATCCCATCTGCGCCTGTTCGCGCGGTAGAAGCGCGACGGACGCGGACCGGCACGTGATGCCGGCCACGCCCGGGGGAACCCTGTGGTTGACCTGCGTAAACGGGTTTCGCCGGGCGTGAAATACCCGGCTGTCGGGGCGAGGGACGTGACATGCTCGGCACCGTGGCGAGTATTTCGGTTTCCCCCGTGTTCGTAGGCCGGTCCCTGGAAATGGCGCGGTTCGGCACGGCCCTGCGCGAAGCCGACGAGGGCACGCCCGGCGTGGTGCTCGTCGGCGGCGAGGCCGGCGTGGGCAAGACCCGGCTGCTTCAGGAGTTCCTCCAGCGCGCCGAGGAGCAGGGCGCGGTCACCACCGTCGGCGGCTGTCTGGAACTGGGAGCGGAGAGCCTGCCGTTCGCGCCCATCTCGGCCGCGCTGCGCACCCTCTCGCGCCGGATGGGCCCCGAACTGGCCGAGGCCGCCGCCGGCCGTGAGCGCGACCTCGCCTGGCTGCTGCCCGACCTGGCGCCGGGCACCATCGCGCGCGACGGCGAGTTCGACCGGGTCCGCCTGTTCGAACTGATGCTCGGCCTGCTGGAGCGGCTCGGCACCGACCGCACCCTGGTGATCGCGATCGAGGACCTGCACTGGGCCGACTCGTCCACGCGCGAACTGCTCGGCTTCCTGTTCCGCCTGCTGCGCACCGGCCGCATCCTGATCGTCGGTACATATCGCGCCGACGCGGTCGGCCGCCGCCATCCGCTGCGCTCGTTCCTGGCCGAGCTGGACCGGGTGCACAACGTCGCCCGGATCGACCTCTCCCGGCTCACCCGGGCCCAGGTCGGCGACCAGTTGCGCGGCATCCTGCGCGAGGAGCCGCCGCGCCGGTTGATCCGGCAGATCTTCCAGAAGTCGGAAGGGAACGCCTTCTTCGTCGAGGAGCTGGCGTGCAGCATCCGCGACGGCCAACTCACCGGCATCTCCGACACGCTGCGCGACCTGCTGCTGATCCGGATCGAGGAGTTGTCCGAGGACGCGCAGAAGGTGATCCGGCTCGCCGCGATCGGCGGGGTCACGGTCGGCCACCGGCTGCTCACCGAGGTCTCCTGGCTCGACCCCGACCGGTTGGAGGAGGCGCTGCGCACGGCGGTGTCCGCGCACGTCCTGGTGCCGACGGGCGACGAGTTCCAGTTCCGGCACGCCCTGGTGCGCACCGCCGTCCGGGAGGACCTGATGCCGGGCGAGCGGGTCCGGCTCTACGCGACCTTCGCCGAGGCCCTGGAGCGCTGCCCCGACCTGGTCGGCGCCGACGAGCTGCGCGGACGGATCGCGACCTACTGGTTCCACGCCGGCAAGGCGGTCAAGGCGCTGCCGGCGGTGCTCGCGGCGGCCGAGGCGGCCCGTGAGCGCTATGCCTTCGACGAGCGCACCCGGCTCCTGGAGCGGGCCCTGCTGCTGTGGGAGCAGGTGCCCGATCCGGAGCGGTTGAGCGGTCGGCGGCTGCTCGACATCTACATCGAGGCGGTCACCGCGGCCCGGCTGGGCAGCGAGCGCGAGTTGGCCATCCACTTCTGCAAGCGCGCCATCGAACTGGTCGACCCGGTCGCCGAACCCGAGTTGGCCGCGTTCCTGTGGCGGGAGAAGGCCCGGGGCCTGCGCAACCTGTGCCGCTCGTCGGGCCGGCCGGAGCTGAACCGGGCCAAGGAGATCCTGGACGGGCTGCCGCCGTCGAAGGAGCAGGCCCGGGTGCTCGCGCACATCGCCCGGGACCGCATGCTCGACGGCGAGGGCGGCGAGGTGGTCGCCGACGCGCTGATCGCGCTCGAGCGCGCGCAGCTCGTGGACAGCCCCGACATCGAGTCCGAGGCGCGCAAGACCCTCGCCTGCGGCCTGGTCCATATCGGCCGGCTCGAGGAGGGCATGGCACAGCTCGCGCTGGCCGAGGAAACCGCGATCCGCAGCAGCGAGCCGGACAGCCTCGTGCACGTGCTGAGCAACAAGGCCTCGCTCATGGAGGGGCTGGGCCGGCACCGGGAGAGCACGGTGGCCGCGCGACGCGCGATGGAGCTGGCCGCCGAGCGCGGACTCACCCGCACGTCGGGCTCGTTCGCGCTGGGCAACCTCGCCGAGTCGCTGCTGTCGGCCGGCGACTGGGCCGACCTGGCGACGCTGGTGGAAAAGACCCTGGACCTCGACCCGGGCCCGCAGACCACCCGCCACCTCGAACTGCAACTCGTCGACCTGTGCCTGGCCCGGGGAGATGTGCGGGGCGCCAAGGCGCACCTGCGGCGGTCCCGGCTGGCCGCCGGTTCGCGCTATGTCGAGGCGCAGTACGCGATCCCGCTGGCCCGCGCGGAGATCCGGGTGGCCGAGGCGCAGGGCAGGCTGGACGAGGCACGCGAGGCGCTGGTCGCGGCGCTGGCCGCCGGCTGCCCGCCCGGCCACCAGCGCTACATGTGGCCCCTGCTCGCCGACGCCGCCGCGCACGAGGCCGACGCCCGCACCTCGACCGTGCGCCCGCGCGAATCGGAGCTCAAGACCCGGCAGGACATCGCCGACCGGATCGCGGCGATGGCCGCGACGCTGAAGATCGACTGCCCGCTCGACGCGGCCTACGCCGCGCTGGTCAAGGCCGAGTCGGCTCGGGCGGCCGGCACCGACGACGCCGAACTGTGGGGCCTGGCCGCCGGCGCCTGGGAGCTGACCGAACAGCCCTACCGCACGGCCTGGGTCCGCTTCCGCCACGCCGAGACCCTGCTCGCCACCGGCAACCGCGAGGCCGCCGCCCGACGCCTGGCCGAGGCCGCCGAGACGGCCGCCCGGCTCGACGCCAGGACGCTGCGCGAACACATAGACCTGCTCAGCCGCCGAGCCCGGGTGGGCCCGCTCACCCCGGGCGAGTCGGACACGACGCTGCCGGCCCTGACCCCACGCGAGATCGACGTCCTGCGGCTGGTCGCCGACGGCCGCAGCAACCGCCAGATCGCGGAGGAGCTGTACATCAGCGCCAAGACCGCCAGCGTCCACGTCTCCAACATCCTGGCCAAACTCCAGGTCACCGGCCGGGGCGAAGCAGCCGCGGTAGCGCATCGGCTGCACCTGGTGGACGGGTAGCCGGGAGCCTCGGCCAACCACCGTCGCCGTGCGGCGAGTTCCGTCGGGGTCAGCAGATACGGCGGAACGACCGCGGCCGAATCCTGCACCGGCGGTTCGTCGCCGGCCGGGGCGGGCGGTACGAAGTCGCGCCATACGGACCGTTTCATCACGACCCGATTCGCGGGTACGGGCAGTTCGGCGAGCACTCGCACGGCGGGTTCGGGTCCGGGATCCCGTCGCCGAACGGCCACGGCAGCGAGACCGACCGCCGGTACCACGTCAGTGGCTTGATAACGCGGGTCCCGGCGGTGTCGACTCGGTAGACGGTGAGCCTCATCCCACCTTCCGGGATGTCCGGAGCCGGGGCGGTGGTCACCCGATCGTGCCGAGAGGGGTCCATGTCTGTACGCCTCCATCGTCAACAGCGGCTTTCACTGGGAGTACTGCGATGATGACGCGACTCTCTGTAGGGTCGAAAGCTCGTGACCGTTGACAACTTTTTCTGGCAAGGGCGAGGAGAACGGGCGTGCGATTCAAGCCACGACCCATCGACCCCGGGATCGGACCCCGCGGCACATATGGCGAGTTGATGCGGGAGTACCGCGAGGACTCCGAGTTGTCATTGGAGTTCGTCGCGACAAAGCTCGGCTACGACGCGTCCGCGGTCTCGCGATTCGAGCGTGCCGAGCGATCGATTCCCCCCGACGTTCCGCCCAAGCTCGACGAACTGTTCGGGACGGGCCGTATGTTCCGGTCGATGTACCGAATGATCAAGGACGATCGGCATCCCGGACGGTGGCGCTTGCTGGCCGACTACGAGGCGCAGGCGGTGCGGATCGGCACCTATGCCCCGCAGGTTGTCCCCGGACTACTGCAAACTCCCGACTATGCGAGGGCGTTGCTCGTCGACGGCGAGCTCTACGGGACTGATGACGAGATCGACAACGCCACACGGGAGCGCGTCGCTCGGCAGTCCTTGCTCACGCGCGACGATCCGCCCGCCTACTCGGCTGTGCTCGACGAAGCCGTGTTGCACCGGGTGATCGGCAGTAGCAAGACCACATACGAGCAACTGGCTTCGCTCTTGCCGCGTGTGGACACGATCCACACCACGATTCAGGTATGGCCACTCGCACTCGGTGGGCATCCGCTACTCGGCGGAACGACGGTGCTGTTGACGCTGTCCGACGGGATTACCGGCGCATGGCTGGAAGGCAGTGAGAGCGGGCAGTTGATCGAGGACATGAACGAGGTGCGACGACGGCAACGAGCGTACGATCGCGTGTGCTCCCGCGCTCCGTCGCCGAGGGAGTCGGCAGGCATGATCAAGGCAGCGATGAAGGAGTTCAGAACATGATCCTTGAGCCCGAACTCAGCTGTGCGGCGTGGCGTAAGTCGAGCTACAGCGCTCCTCAAGGGCAGGAGTGTGTAGAGGTTGCCCCCGGCTTCGCCGGCGTCCCGGTTCGCGACTCGAAGGACCCGAGCATCGGTTGGCTGACCGTCGCCCCGGCGTCCTGGTCGGCGCTGCTGTCGACGCTGCGTACGGGCTGACCCTCGTTCCCTACCCCGCGGCCGCCGCGCAGACGTCGGCGAGTTCGGTGAGGGTGCCCTCGAAGTCGGGGGTCAGGGTGGTGAAGACGACCCAGGCTTCCGGGTTGGGGCCTATTCGTTTTGCGAGTTGTGCGAGGGCCGGGCGGGGGGCGGCCTTGGACCAATGGTTGGCGTCTATCGAGGCCAGGGCCGCCAGCGCGAAGCGGACCGGGCGGGCGTGGTGGACGATCTCCTCGCAGTCGACGTCGCCGTCCGAGGCGGCCGCGACGAGCCAGGAGTGCCACTGTTCGAGGGGGCTGTCGCGCAGTCGCTCGCCCGGTGGGCGGCGGTGATCCGGGACGGGGGGTTCGGCGCGTGGGCCCCGGTCCCACTTGGCGCGCAACTCGCGCAGCGGCGCCGGGTCTTCGGCGGTCAGGGCCGCCTCGGCCGTGGCCCGGATCCGGTCCGGGAACAGGTCGCGGTGACGGGTGAAGACATCGTGCGCGACCCGGGAGTCGGCGCGCTCCCACAGGTTCAGCACCACGTCGATCCAGTCGATGCGCCGCAGCTTGCGGGCCTCGCAGCGCGGCAGCGCGAAGTCCACCACGGCCGGATCGCCGGACCGGGCCATCGCCTCGTACTCGGCGCTGTAGGCCGGAGCCTCCAGGAGCCGGGTGCGCAGATCCGGATGCATCGGGGCAAGAGGTCGCCCGGGTCGCCGGCCGGTGTAGATCTCCCGGCGCAGCTCGGCGGTGACCCCCGAGTCGTTGTCCACCAGGAGCAGGTCGAGCCCGTCGTCGCCGAGGTCGCGAAGCCGGGTCGCGTACTGCCGTCCCACATGCTGGTGCTCGGCCAACGCGGCCAACAGCGCGCGGTGGCCGCACCGCAGCGCCGCCTCGGCGACGTGGGTCAGCGGCGGGACGTTACCGGGGAGCAGCGCGACGGCCGTCGCATCGTCCAAGTGCGGTATGAGGGACGTGAGTTCGTCTTCGTCCAGTCGGCGCAGCAGGAAGCCCACCGACGGGCGTACGGCGGCCGGCACCCGGATCGCGGCCTCGCCGGTGTGCGCCGCCGACTCGGCGAACAGCTCGGGCAGCGTACCCGCGAATCGCCCGAGCGCCCGGGCCAGATGCGCCCACGCGCCCGAACTCGTCCCCAGGGTATCCACGATCGCGGGCCGCAGCAGTTCGTGCACGGCCATCTCACCGGTGACATAGGCGTGTTCGCGCGCGACCACCGCGAGCACCTGGGCCGCGACCCGGGCCGGGCGCATCCGGAGCAGGATCTCGCGCGGCGCCAACACCCCGGCCCGCAACGCCGATCCGGCCTGGTCCAGGGCCTCGGTACGGGTCATCGGCGCGCCGGGCGAGTGCAACAGGCGCACGCTGCCGGCCTGGCGCGCGGTGTGCGCGAGGACCGGGTGGGCACGCAACAGCTCGACGGCCCGCTCGGCGGATGTGCCGGGCCGCCGCAGCTCCGCCCGCGCCCGATCGAGCACGTCCGTCGAGTCCTCGTCCGGCGAGTCCTCGTCCGGCGAGGCTGCGTCCACCGAGCCCTCGCCGCCCGCACCGGCCGGAGACCCACCCGCCGGCGCCGCACCCCCCGGCGACTCGACGTCCGGAGGAAAGGCCCCGGCCACCACCGCGGCGCCCCCGGCCTCGATCAGCCGGCACAGCTGACTCGCCGTCAATCGAGGGTTGGCGGCGGCCCGCACCAGTTCCGCGCCACTGCCGATCCGGGCGATCTCGGCCACCACCGCGTCCGACAGACACACCTCGTTCGGCATCATCGCGTCGATCCCGCGCAGTCCCGCCAAACGCGGGAAGACTTCCGCCGCGTCGGCTTCGGAAAGCTCGCGCAGCACCAACACCAGGCCCCGGTCCATGTATGCCCTCCCTCGGGCGCACACGCTAACGCCCGCCTCGGACGCCGGCCCGAGGCGCCCCTCCGGCCGATCCTCAGCTCAGCACCAGCCGCAGGATCCGGTCGTCGCCCTTCCGGGGCGTGCCCCGGCCATCGGTCGTATTGGTGACCAGCCACAACTCGCCGCCCACGGCGACCACCGTGCGCAACCGGCCGTAACGGCCCTGGAAATACGCCTTCGGCTCGCCCACGGTGGACCCCGTGATCGGCGCCCGCCACAGCCGCTCGCCCTTGAGGCCGGCCAGGTAGACCACGTCGCCCAGGATTGCGATACCGCTCGGTGACGCGTCGTCGGTGGCCCACTGGGCGACCGGGTTCATGTACTCGGGCCGATCGCCCGCGCCCTCCACTTCCGGCCAGCCGTAGTTGGCGCCGGAACGGATCAGGTTGAGCTCGTCCCAGGTGTCCTGACCGAACTCGCTCGCCCACAACCGCCCGGTGGAGTCCCAGGCGAGGCCCTGCACATTGCGGTGCCCCAGGCTCCACACCGGCGAGTTCGGAAACGGGTTGCCGGGCGCGGGCCTGCCCTCGGGGGTCAGCCGCAGGATCTTGCCGCCGAGCGACGACTTGTCCTGCGCCGCCTCCTTGCGACCGGCCTCGCCCGTGCCCGCGTACAACATGCCGTCCGGGCCGAACGCGATCCGGCCGCCGTTGTGGTTCGAGCCGGCCGGGATCCCGTCGAGCAACACCTCGGGCTGCCCGAGCGGTTGCCCCGGCACGTAGGTCATCCGGACGATCCGGTTGTCCCGATCGGTGGTGAGGTACGCGTAGAGGAAGTGATCGGTCGCGAACCTCGGCGACACCGCGATCCCCAGCAGACCCCCCTCCCCACGATGCACGGAGCCGGGCACCGTCCCGACCGGCACCGGCGGCACCGTGCCCGGTCCGAACCGGGTGATCGTCCCGGTGTCGCGCGAGGACACCAGCGCGTCCCGGTCCGGCAGCACCGCGACACCCCACGGCGTGTTCAGGTCTCGGGCCAGTTCCCCGGCGACCACCGGCTCGGGCGGCGCGGTCGCGGTCGGCCCGGCCGGCACGTTCGGCGCCCCGGTCCCGGGCACGGGCGTGGCCGAACGCACCGGCGTGACCCGGTGATCGTCCGACTCGCCGCCACCCCCGCACGAGGTGAGCCCGGTCGCCAGCGCGACGACGAGCACGAGGGAGGACCAGCCAGCCCTCGGACGCCTACTGCGCACCGGAAACACCACCCACCATCTCGGGACTCCTCGACCCTAATGTGCCCCCGCCCCGGCGGACGGCTCGCCGCCCGACATCTACAGTTCCTGCCATGGTCAGCGACGGCAGAATCTGGGTCCCCTACAGCCTCGAACAACTCGCCCCCATCCCCACCGCACTGAGCGGCGAAGGCGGCGCGGGCTCCCGCATCGACGTCTACGACGGAGCCGACGGCCCGATCCCCGACACCGCCGCCGAGGTCGAGCTGTACGTGCTGCCCTACACGTTCGCCCCGCACACGCTGGAGCGGATCGCGGACATGCCCCGCCTGCGGCTGATCCAGACGCTCACCGCCGGCTACGAGCACGTGCTGCCGTACCTGCCGCCCGGCGTACTGCTGTGCAACGGCCGAGGCATCCACGAGACCAGCACCGCCGAACTCGCCCTCGCCCTGACCCTCGCCGCGCTGCGCGACATCCCGGGCTTCGTCCGCGGTCAGGACGCGGGGCAGTGGCGCTCCGGGTTCTACCCCGCGCTGGCCGACAAGCGGGTGCTGATCCTCGGGTACGGCGCCATCGGCGAGGCCGTCGACCGCCGGCTCCAGGGCTTCGAGGTAGACGTGGTCCGGGTCGCGCGCACCCCGCGCGACGGCGTGCACGGACCGGTCCGGGCGATGGGCGAACTGCCCGACCTGCTGCCGCACACCGACGTGATCATCCTCACCGTCCCGCTCACCGAGGACACCCGCGCCCTGGTCGACGCCGACTTCCTGGCCCGACTGCCCGACGGCGCGCTGGTGGTCAACGTCGCGCGCGGCCCCGTCGTGGACACCGGGGCGCTGCTCGCCGAGGTGCGGAGCGGGCGGCTCCGGGCCGCCCTGGACGTCACGGATCCCGAGCCGCTGCCCGCCGACCACCCGCTGCGCTTCGCCCCCGGCGTGTTGATCAGCCCGCATGTCGGCGGCAGCTCGTCCGCCTTCCTGCCGCGCGCCCTGCGCTTGATCCGTCGGCAGCTCGAACGCTGGTCCGAAGGGGTGACTCCGGTCAACATCGTGCGTCGCTGAGCGACTCGGACCGTACGGTCGCGCTCTGCTGGGGCGTGGGGCCGCCACCGATACGGTGTGCCCCGCGCACGCGACCGGGACGGAGAGACATGGACGACAGGGGGATGGCGCACGGCGCTGTTCACGAGCGGTTCGAGGCATCGGGACCGGCCGCGCCGGGCGACGCGCCAACCGCCCCGGCGGTCGCGGACGGGGCGATCATCGCCCCCCGATCGGGTGAACACGACCTCCGCCTCCGCACCGTGGTCGAGCGCGCCCGGGACCGGATCGGCCCCGGCGGCCTCCCGTATCTGCTCGCCGCGATCTTCTTCGCGATCTACACGGCCCACTCGCTGCTGCGCCACCGCCGGATGGAGACGCACGCGTACGACCTGGGTCTGTTCGAACAGGTGGTCCGGTCCTACGCGCACTTTGAGGCGCCGGTGTCGGACATCCGGGCACCCGGGTTCAACGTGCTCGGCGAGCACTTCCACCCGATCCTGGCGCTGCTCGGCCCGATCTACCGGATCTTCCCCGGCGCCGGCACCCTGCTGGTGGCCCAGGCGTTCCTGGTCGCGATCTCGGTGGTCCCGATCACCCGGATCGCCGCGCGCGCGTTCGGCACCCTCGGCGCCGCCGGCGTGGGCATCGCGTACGGGCTGTCCTGGGGCATCCAGTCGGCGATCTCCTTCGACTTCCACGAGATCGCGTTCGCGGTACCGCTGCTCGCCTTCGGCCTCGACCGGTTCCTCCTCGGCCGGCACGTCCAGGCGCTGGCCTGGTGGTTGCCGCTGGTCCTGGTCAAGGAGGACCTGGGGCTGACCCTGGCCGCCGCGGCCGTACCGCTGCTCGTGCTGCGCCGCTGGAAGTTGGCCGTCGTCCACGTGCTGATCGGCGTCACCGCGTTCGCGCTGGCGATCTTCGTGCTGCTGCCGGCGATCAACCCCAACGACACCTACGCGTTCTGGGGCAATCTCGACTCGTCCCAGCGCTCCGGCGCCGCCGACCCGTCCACCTCGCTGAGCCAGGTGCCGCTCACCGATCTGGTGATCGAACTGCCCAAGTCGATGGTGTTCCCCAGCGTCAAGTGGATGACCCTGTTCATGCTGCTGCTGCCCACGGGGTTCATCGCGCTGCGCTCGCCGCTGGTGGCGATGATCGCGCCCACCATCCTGTGGCGGTTCACCTCCAGCAACACGTTCTACTGGGGCACCTACTTCCACTACAGCGCGGTGCTGATGCCCATCGTGTTCGCCGCGTTCGTGGACGGTGTGGTGAAACTGCGCGCGTCGCACGTGGATTGGCTGCGCCGCTACGCGGTCAAGGCCGCGATCGTGCCGTTGGCGGTGTCGATGGCGTTCGCGCGCGACTTCCCGCTGATGGACCTGCTGCACAAGCGCACCTGGATGGTCCAGGACCGGGTGCGCTCCGCGCACAAGGTGCTCGACCGGGTGCCGGACGACGCCACGGTGTCGGCGACGATGAGCTTCTCGCCGCAGTTGACCTCACGGGCCCGGGTGACCGACTTCCCGACGATCCTGCCCGGCCCGGGCTATGCGGCGATCGAGGTGTGGGGCGACAACAAGGACTGGGCCCGGTACTGGATCGCCTACCTGATCGGGCAGGGGTTCACCGAGGTGGCCCGGGAGCCGGGCGCGGTGCTGCTCCAGCGGAACTGAGCCCGCGAGCGCCGTCCCGCTCCGCGCGTGAGCCCTCCGCGCCCGTCCGCGCCGGTTCCGCGCTCGGCCGTCCGAGTTCTCCCGCCGCGTCGCCGGTCACCGAGTCGGGCCTCGAATCGGGAGTCCCGATCGAGCCCCGCCATGCCCCGCGGCGGGCTCCGAATGCGCTCTCGGGGCCCGCGACGGCCTCCGGACGCTCCCTGAAACTCCCAGGTTTTCCCTGATCAGAGCCCCTCTTTCCGCCCAGTGTCGGGACTTTGTCACAAATGCACGGGAAGGGACTCCCATGCAGGGCATCATTAGTTACTCTGTGTTGAGAATGACAAGCTCACAGTGACGGGTTGGTGTATCGTCCGAGTCGTGGGGCGTTGAGAGACGCGCACGGTCGGGTGTCGCACCCCCGTCGCGCCGGCGTCGACCGCCCCGCCTCACGGCTGGGGTGTGAGGGCCGGTGCAGTGCCGTGAAGCGCCGCGGCGGCGACTTCGGGCAGAGGGGAGTGCGGAATGCCGGGGGACCACTGCCGGAGTGGCCGAGCCACGACGACCCGGTGCGGCTGCTGATCTTGGCCGACACCCCTGCGCAGCGGCAGTTGAAGTACCTGATCGTGCCGCTGTGCCTCGTGTATGCGATCGGTGCGCTCCAGGGTTGGGGCAATCCGACACTGTCGCTTGCGATGGGCGACTTCGGTCTGGCCGCCGCCGCGGCCGTGGCGGCGGTCTCGTGTGCGCTCAAGGCCGTGCACGAGACCGGCCGGGCCCGGTTGTCCTGGGCGCTGTTCGCGTTCTCCGCCACGATGGTCTCGCTCGGCAACGGCATCTGGGGCTGGTACGAGGTCGTGCTCGGCGTCCCGGTGCCCACGCCGGGGCCGACCGACGTGATCTTCCTGCTGTTCGCGCCGCCCACCATCGCCGGCCTGCTGCTCGTCGCGCAACGCCCGCGCGGGATCGCCGCGTGGACCTGCATGGCCCTGGACGGCTGGCTGATCGCGGGCTCGCTGTTCACCCTCGGCTGGAGCCTGGCGCTGGCCCGCAATACCAGCGGGGACCGCTCGGACATCATCAAGATCGTGCTCACGCTCGCCTATCCGGTGCTCGACATCCTGATGATCAGCATGGTCCTCGGATTGCGTTTTCGGGCGGGTTCCGGGGATCGCGCGGCACTGAATCTGGCCCTGGTCGGGCTCGCGGTCACGGTGATGAGCGACGCGCTGTGGACCACACCCGGGCTGAACAGCGGATATCGCTCCGGCGGCCTGCTCGACGCGGGCTGGTTCGCGGGCAGCCTGCTGCTCGCCATCGCGCCGTGGACGGGCCAGGGGGTCGAGGCGCACGAGCGGCCCCGGCACCGGACCATCTCGATGTTGTCCGCCCTCACCCCCTATATCGCCGCCGCAGTGTGTACCGCCGGTGTGCTCGGCGGCGCGGTGGCCGGCCACGCGCCGGACAAGGTGGTGCTCGGGGTCGGCGCGACCGTGCTGGTCACGTTGGTGCTGCGGCAGGCCATCACGCTGGTCGACAACGTCTTCATGGCCCAGGAGTTGTCCGCCAAGGAGAGCCACTTCCGCTCCCTCGTCCAGGGCTCCAGCGATGTGATCATGATCGCGGCGAGCGACGGCGTGCTCCAGTACGTCAGCCACGCGGTACGCCGGGTGTACGGGTTCGAGCCCGAGGAACTGGTCGGCACCCGGCTGGAACTGCTCATCCACCCGGAGGAGAGCGCCCGGGTACAGCGCGAGTTGCGGGCGTTCCTGGACGGCACGCTGCCGGCCGGCGAGGCGGATCCCGCGATGGTGCGGGTGGAGTGCCGGATCCGCTCGGCGGGCGGCGTCTGGCTGCACACCGAGTCGGCGGTCAACCGCTACGGCGACGGGCTGATCTTCAACAGCCGCGATGTCACCGACCGGATCAAGTTGCAGACCCAGCTGGAACACGACGCCTTCCACGACCGGCTCACCGATCTGCCCAACCGGGCCCTGTTCGAGGACCGGATCCAGCACGCGCTGGCCCAGCGGCGCGGGGTCACCCCCACCATCGCCGTGTTGTTCGTGGACCTGGACGGGTTCAAGGCGGTCAACGACAACTACGGGCACACCGCGGGGGACGAACTGCTCGTCCAGGCCGCCCGGCGGCTGGAACACGCGGTCCGGATCGGCGACACGGTGGCCCGGTTCGGCGGCGACGAGTTCGCCGCGCTGCTGGTCGGCGACCCGAGTCCGCGCGCGATCCGCGAGATCGCCGAGCGGTTGTTGTCCACGCTGTCCGCGCCGTACCGGATCGCCGACGGCGAGGTCCGGGTCGCGGCCAGCATCGGGATCGCCTTCTCCGCGCCCGGAATCGCCCCGGCCGACCTGATGCGGCACGCCGACGCCGCGATGTACCGGGCCAAGGACGGCGGCAAGGGCCGGGTCGAGGTCTACACCCCGGACATGGACGCCGACGTGGAACGCCGGGCGGCCCGGGCCGCGGGCCGCCGCCGGGTGGACCGCGACGGCCGGCTGGCCGTGTCGTACCAGCCGGTGGTGGACCTGGACACCGGCCGCGTCCGCGACGTCGAGGCGGCGCTGTGTCGCGTCGAGGACGGCGCGGTGCCGGCCCGGCCCGACCACGTGCGGCTGACGGCGGGGGCCGACGGGCGGTTGTCACCGGTGGGCCGCCGCCTCCTGGAGGAGAGCGCGCTCGCCGCCGCGACCTGGCGCGCGGGCGGCCACGACATCGGCGTCACGGTCGGGCTCGCCGCCCGCCAGTTGACCGGTCCGGGCTTCCTGGAGGTGCTGGAGGAGACGCTGCACGCGGCCGACCTGCCGGCCACCGCGCTCACCCTGGAGATCATCGACAACGTGCTGCCCGACGGCGACGACTTGCTGCTCGGCCGCATCGCGGTGTTGCGGCGCCTCGGCGTGCGGTTGTCGCTGGACGACTTCGGCACCGGCCACTCCTCGCTGACCTACCTGCGCCGGCTGCCGGTGGACGCGCTCAAGATCGACCGGTCGTTCGTCGCCGAGGTCGGCACCTGCCCGCACCTGACCGTGCTCACCTCGACCATCGTGCGGCTCGGCCTGGATTCCGGGCTGACCCTGGTGGCGGCGGGCATCGACAGCCACGCGCAGGTCGACATACTCCGCGAAATGGGCTGTCAGCAGGGCCAGGGCACGTGGTTCCACCCGGCGGTGTCCGGCGACGCGATCTTCGACGTACTGGGCCAAACCCCTTTGGGTAACAGTGCCGTCCGAGGCCCGAGACCCGACCCCCTCCCGGAAGCCCGCACCCCCCTGCCGGTCCAGGTCCCCCGCCCCCAGACCTGACCCCGCACCACCCACCCGCCACCACCTCCGCGCCCCGCCCCACTGCTCGCGGCCCTGTGGCCATGCCCCCCGCCTGCCTGCGAACTTGATCGAATCTGGACATCGGGTCTCGTATCGTGAGACGTGTCAGGGCCCGGCTTGACACGTATACCGGCGCAGAGGGAGAGTCGCGGGCATGCAGACCCGAATCCTCGTACTTGAGAAGCGCGTGAACTGACCACAGAGTCGGTTCGCGCGCCCCCCTCGCTTGCCTAACGGCACGGGGGGTTTTTTGTTGCAGTCCGACGGGTCCGGGCCTCGCGCCCCACTCGATATGCCGACTTCAGATCGAGAAGAGACGACAGCATGACCGATCAGGTGACAGGAGCCCAAGCGCTGATCCGCTCCCTGGAAGCCGCAGGGGTGGACACGGTCTTCGGCATTCCCGGGGGCGCGATTCTTCCCGCCTACGATCCGATGATGGACTCGACGAAGGTGCGCCACGTCCTGGTCCGGCACGAGCAGGGTGCCGGCCACGCCGCCGAGGGATACGCCCAGGCCACCGGCAAGGTCGGGGTGTGCATGGCCACGTCCGGCCCCGGCGCGACCAACCTGGTGACCCCGATCGCCGACGCGCACATGGACTCGGTGCCGATCGTCGCCATCACCGGCCAGGTGGCCAGCGCCGCGATCGGTACGGACGCCTTCCAGGAGGCGGACATCTGCGGCATCACGATGCCGATCACCAAGCACAACTTCCTGGTCACCGACCCGGCCGAGATCGCGCCCACGATCGCCGCGGCGTTCCACATCGCCTCCACCGGCCGGCCCGGCCCGGTCCTGGTCGACATCTCCAAGGACGCCCTCCAGGCGACCACGGACTTCGTCTGGAACGGCACCCCCGAACTGCCCGGCTACCGCCCGGTCACCCGGCCGCACGCCAAGCAGATCCGCGAGGCCGCCCGGCTGCTCAGCGAGGCCAAGCGCCCAGTCCTGTACGTCGGCGGCGGCGTGCTCAAGGCACACGCGTCGGCCGAGCTGAAGATCCTCGCCGAGCTGACCGGCGCGCCCGTGGTCACCACGTTGATGGCGCTCGGCGCGTTCCCCGACAGCCACCCGCAACACCTGGGCATGCCCGGGATGCACGGCACCGTCGCCGCCGTCACCGCGCTGCAGAAGTCGGACCTGATCTTCGCCCTGGGCGCCCGCTTCGACGACCGGGTCACCGGCCGCCTCGACACCTTCGCGCCGCACGCCACCATCGTGCACGCCGACATCGACCCCGCCGAGATCTCCAAGAACCGCACCGCCGACGTGCCGATCGTCGGCGACGCCCGCGAGGTGATCGCCGACCTGGTGGTCGCGGTCCAGGCCGAGCACGAGGCCGGCCGGTTCGGCGACTACCAGGAGTGGTGGACCGCGCTGAACCGCTGGCGCGACACCTACCCGCTGGGCTACGACCTGCCGGCCGACGGCTCGCTGTCGCCGCAACTGGTGATCGAGCGCCTCGGCGCGATCTCCGGCCCGGACACGATCTTCGCCTCCGGCGTCGGGCAACACCAGATGTGGGCCTCGCAGTTCATCCGCTACGAGAAGCCGTACACCTGGCTCAACTCCGGCGGCGCCGGGACCATGGGCTACTCGGTGCCCGCCGCGATGGGCGCCAAGGCCGGCATGCCGGACACCACGGTGTGGGCGATCGACGGCGACGGCTGCTTCCAGATGACCAACCAGGAACTGGTCACCTGCGCGGTCAACGACATCCCGATCAAGGTCGCCATCATCAACAACGGCAGCCTGGGCATGGTCCGCCAGTGGCAGACGCTCTTCTACAACGAGCGCTACTCCAACACCGACCTGCAGAGCCGCCGGCTGCCCGACTTCGTCAAGCTCGCCGAGGCGATGGGCTGCGTCGGACTGCGCTGCGAGAGCCCGGACCAGCTGGACGAGACCATCCACAAGGCCATGTCGATCAACGACGCGCCCGTGGTCATCGACTTCGTCGTCCACCAGGACGCGATGGTGTGGCCGATGGTCGCGGCCGGTTCCTCCAACGACGAGGTCATGGCGGCGCGCGACGTGCGTCCCGACTTCGGCGACTCGGACGACTGAACAGGCCGACAGGGCATCAGGAAGGCATAGGAGTCCAGCGATCATGTCCAAGCACACCCTCTCGGTCCTCGTCGAGAACAAGCCCGGTGTCCTCGCCCGGATCACCGCACTGTTCTCGCGTCGGGGCTTCAACATCGACTCGCTCGCGGTCGGCACCACCGAACACCCGGACATCTCCCGGATCACCATCGTGGTCAGCGTGGTCGAGGAACTGCCGCTGGAGCAGGTGACCAAGCAGCTGAACAAGCTGGTCAACGTGCTCAAGATCGTCGAGCTGGACCCGCCCGCGTCGGTGCAGCGCCAACTCCTGCTGGTCAAGGTGCGCGCCGACCACGAGACCCGCTCGCAGGTGGTGGAGATCGTCCAGCTCTTCCGCGCCAAGACGGTCGACGTCTCGCCGGAGGCGGTCACCGTCGAGGCCACCGGCGGCCCCGACAAGCTCGCCGCGATGTTGCGCATGCTGGAGCCGTTCGGCATCAAGGAACTCGTCCAGTCCGGCGTCGTGGCCATCGGCCGCGGCGGCCGCTCGATCACCGACCGCTCGCTGCGGTCGGTGGAGCGCTCGGCCTGACACCGGCCCGGCCGGAACCCCGTACCCCCGGTCCGGCACGGTCCACATTGCAGACCGCGGACCGCGCCCCGCTCCGAATTTGGGAAGATGACGAGCGGGGCGTGGCCCCGGAAACACCCGTCTTGAAGGAGAACCCCGAAGTGGCCGAGCTGTTCTACGACGACGACGCCGACCTGTCCATCATTCAGAACCGCAAGGTCGCGGTGCTCGGCTACGGCAGCCAGGGCCACGCCCACGCGTTGTCCCTGCGGGACTCCGGCGTCGACGTGCGGGTCGGTCTGTTGGAGGGCTCGAAGAGCCGGACCAAGGCCGAGGAGGCCGGTCTGCGCGTGGTCACCCCCGCCGAGGCCGCCGCCGAGGCGAGCGTCATCATGATCCTCACCCCGGACCCGGTCCAGGCCAAGGTCTACGCCGAGGCCGTGGAGCCCAACCTCCAGGACGGCGACGCGCTGTTCTTCGGGCACGGCTTCAACATCCGGTTCGGCTTCATCAAGCCGCCGGCCAACATCGACGTGTGCATGGTCGCCCCCAAGGGCCCGGGCCACCTCGTGCGCCGGCAGTACGAAGAGGGTCGCGGCGTGCCGTGCATCGTCGCGGTCGAGCAGGACGCGTCGGGCCAGGCCCTCGCGCTCGCGCTCTCCTACGCGAAGGGCATCGGCGGCACCCGCGCCGGCGTGATCAAGACCACCTTCACCGAGGAGACCGAGACCGACCTGTTCGGCGAGCAGGCGGTGCTCTGCGGCGGCGCCTCGGCGCTGGTCAAGGCGGGCTTCGAGACCCTGGTCGAGGCCGGCTACCAGCCGGAGATCGCCTACTTCGAGTGCATGCACGAGCTGAAGCTGATCGTCGACCTCATGTACGAGGGCGGCCTGGAGAAGATGCGCTGGTCGGTCTCCGAGACCGCCGAGTGGGGCGACTACATCACCGGCCCCCGGATCATCACCGCCGACACCAAGGCGGAGATGAAGAAGGTCCTCGCCGAGATCCAGGACGGCTCGTTCGCGACCGCGTGGATGGCGGAGTACGAGGCGGGTCTGCCCAAGTACAAGGAGTACGTGAAGGCGGACGCCGAGCACAAGCTGGAGACCACCGGCAAGGAGCTCCGCAAGATGATGAGCTGGGTGACCAACGAGGCCTGATCCTCGACGAGTTGCCCGCCACACGGCGGCATGGGTGCCCCGGACCGGATCGGTCCGGGGCACTTTCCGGATCGGGCCCCCGCCGTTCACGCGGGCTTTACCACGCGTCGGTTTCGAACGCCATCCCATGATCGCTTGACTCGGCGATCATGAGCGATCCCTCGAAGATCCGGAGCGTCCTGAACCCCGGTATGCCGCAGACCGTGATCCCACCCGGCAGCGGCGGCACCACCGGTCCGAACGACAAGACCAAGGTCGAGGCGCAACAACTGCGCACCTCCGCCAAGACGTTGCACGTGATGGCCGGCGAGGTGAACACCGTGCGGTCGGTGCCGGACGCGCCGAGCGCCAGGACCGCGTGCGCCGGTTGGCGGTTGGCCGCCCCGTTGACCACCGCGCGGTGGAAGGACCAGATCGCGCGGCTGACCACCGATCTGGGCGAGATCTCCGACGGGCTGTACTCGATCGCCGACAACTACGAGCGCAACGAGCACGCGGTCACCATCTCCCTTGCCGGGAAGGTGGGTTGACCGTGGTCGACTTAGGCGCTGCGCGAATCGGCCCAGGAGTTCTACGACTTCGCGTCCTGGCTGGACCACAACCAGCAGCTGATCCGGGTCGACGCAAGGGCGTTGACGGTGACCGGTCAGTGGGACGGACCCTCCGCCAAGGCCACGCTGGCCCGATACCGGGGCCTGGACGAGGTGTTCGAGGGCGGCAAGACCGAACTCCGGGCGATCTGCGCGATCCTGCGCGACGCGGCGGACGACATCGGCGGGGCGAAGAAACGGTTGACGGACGCGATCGCCGACGCCCGGGCGCACGAGTTGACGGTGCACGACGACGGATCGCTCACGTGGGGACCGCTCGAGGCGCAGGGCCATCAACCGGATCCGCAGGACATCGAGGCGCACACGAACAAGATGACGGGACTGGCGGAGGAGTTCCGGCACAGGTTCCGGAGCGCGCTCGACGACGCGACCGACGCCGACGCGCGTGCCGCCTCGGCACTCGAGGGCGACATCGGCGCCGGCGCCACCTCGTTCAACGCGAACGCGGTCGGCGGCGGCGAACTGCCCGACTCCATCCGTGCCGCGGAGTTGGCCAAGCGGGTCGAGTCGCTGACGCCGGAGGAGATCGAGGAGTTGCGCAACCTCCTGCACGGCAACGAGAAGTCGTCGATCTTCGCCACCAACCTGCTGAACTCCCTGGGCCCGGAAGGGCTGTTGCAGCTCGAGACGGACGTGATCAACAAGGGACGCAACGGGACCGGCGTCAACATCCCCGAATCCACCATCGACAAGCTGCGCGCGATCCAGGACTCGCTGGGCGCCAACCTGGCCACCGCCACGCGGTCCGCCGGGCAGCCGCACGTCACGCGGAACTGGATCGACGGGCTCAAGGCCGCCGGTCGCACGTCGTACGAACTCCGGGACATCCCCAAGCACCACCTCGCCGGATACCAGTTGATCGGCAACTGGCTGCACCAGGGGGACTGGGACACGCGATTCCTCGCCGACGTGGGCAGGGACATGGTCGCCTTCGACCGGGACGGCTACCACCCGCACGAGCCCATCCCGCCGACATCCGACCGTTTCCCGGTGCCGGCGGCGGCGATGGGGCCCGACGGGCACGACCTCGACCAGCTGTCCGGTCTGATGCACGCGCTCGGGCGCGACCCCGCCGCAGCCGAGCAGGTCTTCGACCCGAAGTCGGGCGACAACCTGCACTACCTGATGAAGCGGCGGGACTGGGGCAACGAGACCGGACCCGGCTCGCCCGCCGACCTGTTCGGCCAGGCCTTCGAAGCCGCCGCCACCGGGCATCCGGCCGGCGCGAGCACCGGCGGTGCGCACACCGAGGCGGGCGCGCGGATCTTCGCCGACGCGATGCACACCGTGGGACAGGAGGGCCCGGGCGGGCACTTCGCCGATTACCGGGACAGCGTCACCAACGCGGTGGCCTCGTACATGCCCGACATCCACAACGAGCTGCGCAACGACCGCGCGGGCGGATCCTCGGGCCCGGACCCGCTGTTCCCGGACTCGGGGGAGGCCCGGGCCGCGTTCCTCGGCGGCACCCCCGACCACGACCTGATGCGCACGATGGCGGTCCTCGCCGAGGACCCCAAGGCGTTCCGACAGATGGCCGACGCCGAACACGCCTTCATCGCGGTCGGTCTGGAACGCATCTCGACCGGCAACCCGCCCGCCGGCATCTCCGCCGACCAGCATCTGGCCGACTCGGCCCAGGTGGTCGGGATGCTGGACGAGGTGCGCACCGAGGCGATGCGCAACCAGCAGGTGGTCAGCGACAAGGAGTACAACGATCAGACCACCTGGACCGGCAAGGGCGCCGCCAACGTGGTCGCCGGCGCGGTCAAGATGAGCCCGCTGCCGACCATGGTCGCCGAGCCGCTGTCCCGGGTGGTCATGCTGACCGCCGACCACGCCGCGCAGAACAGCCAGGTGGACACCTCGGCACAGACCGACCGCGAGATCGCCGACCAACACGCGTGGGGGCGCGGCTACATGCAGCAGATCGCCGCCGACTGGGCGCACACGCACGGTCGGGACAACGAACTGCCCGGCTACGACACCACCTCGAACGTCAACTTCACCGTCGGCAAGGACCGGGCCAGGGAGGCGATGGGCCGGCCGTGAGGGCGATCCGCCCGCCCGACCGCGCGCCCGGGCGCAACCCCCGCGTGCCGGCGCGCGTGTGCACCGTACCGGACGTGTCACACGGCCCGGCAGGGTGAGTGACGGGGGATGCACGACCATGACCGAGGAGGAGGCGATCGCCGGTGTGTTCGGCGCGCTCGAACGTGATGTGGGTCGCCTCCTCGCCGCCGCCCCGGGAGCCGGGCGCCCCCCGATCCGCGCGCTGTGCGCCCGGCGCAGGCAGGTGCGCCGGGCGCTGTTCGGCGCCGGTCTGACGGTGGCGCTGGTATACGTCGCCGGGACTCGGTTGGTCGGTACACGGAACCGATCACCGCTTCGCGTGCGTGGGTGGGGGAGAGAAACCCGGGCCGGGGATTCGGCGACCCGAACCGGGATCGGATGCACGCCCGGGGCCGGATAAAGTACCGGGTCACGGCAGGACGAAACACGCCGCGACGGGACGCGGGGGAACACAATGGGACGGGACAAGGGCGATCGCCCCGATTTCGACGTGTTCTACGCGGAGAGCCACGGCGCCCTGGTCGCCCACCTGTACGCGCTGACCGGAGATCTCGGCGAGGCCCAGGAGGCCGCGCAGGAGGCCTACATCCGGGCCTGGAAGGACTGGGACCGGATCAGTTCGTACGAGAACCCGGTCGCCTGGATCCGACTGGTGGGCCAGCGCATCGCGGTCAGCCGCTGGCGGCGCACCCGGACCGCGCTCAAGAGCTGGATCCGACACGGTCCGGACCGCGACCTGCCCGCGCCCGGCCCCGAATCGGTCGCGCTGGTCACCGCGTTGCGGCAGATCCCCGAGGCGCAGCGGCGCGCGGTGGTGATGCACCACATGGGCGGCCTGTCGGTGGCCGAGATCGCCGCGCACGAGGGGGCGCCGGAGGGGACCATCAAGGCCCGCCTCTCGCGCGGCCGGGCCGCACTCGCGGGGTTGCTCGCGGACGGCTCGGAAGCGATCCGGACCGGGCGTTCCTGAACCCGTGTGGGAACCCCGCGTCGAACCCGCGTGCGCGTCGGGTGTCGGTGCGCGCCGGCCGGGCGCCGTGCCGGGGCGCGCGTGGGGGACCGTCGCCCGCGCGATCCGGATGCGTCGAAGCCGGCGGATCCGGGAAACCCGAGGGAATTGGCCTCCGGTTCACATGCCACCGGCGCATTCGAGGCAGCATGCTTGAACGAGGCAGTGCTATCGCCGCACCGGACTTGCCGTTCCGGTCCGACATCGTGGAGCGTGAGACACATGAGGGGCAGAGGGGACTCGGGTCGGGAGACGACCGTGCCGGCTCGCGGTGGCTTCCCGGAACGGACGCTGCGGCAGGACGAGTTGCGCGCGGAGCGGCCGGCCGCGGTCGACGACGACATCTTCGGTGACCTCTACCTCGACTTCGAGGACGCGCCGACCCGGACGCCGGTCGAGCCGTCGGCCGCACCGGAGCCGGTGGCCGAACCGGCCGTCGAGGCGCGGGCGCCACGCGGGTTCGACGACACCTTCGCGGCCGAGCCGGCCGACCCGGCGGCTCCGGCGGACCGGCCGGAATTCGACCACGACGCCGCGCCGGCCGAGCGGCCGGATACCGACCACGCGCCGACCGCGGTCGGCGAGCCCGACGGCGCGCGAGCGGCGTCCCCGCGGGACCGGGCGCCCCGACCGGCCGAGACCTTCGCGGCCGAGGCAGCGGACGCCGAGCCCGCGCCCGACCCGGTGCCGCACACGGTGACCCCGCCCGCGGTGCGCTCCGAGTCCCGGGCCGAGGCGGTGCCCCCGCCGCCCACGATCGCCGCCGCCGGCTCCACCGACACCACGCTCGCCTCCGCGCCCGCCGTGCCGCCCCCGCCCACGGTGCCGCCGATGCCCACGGAGCCGCCGCGCGTCCCGGAGCCGCCGTACACGCCCGAGGCGGCCGGGGTGCCGCAGACGCCCTACACGCCCGACGCGGCGCGCGCACCCGAGACGCCGCACGCCCCGGAGGCGGCCCCGACGCCCGAGGCGCGGACCGAACTGCTGCCGGTCGCCGCGGACGCCGTCGAGGAGCCCGACGAACTCGACGTGCCCACCACCTCGCGCAGCGACAGCCTGCGCCGCGCCGAGGCGACCGAGGAGGAGATCCGGGCCCGCAGCGGCCCGCCGCTCGGCGTGCAGGCGTCCGCCTGGTCGACCTCCTCCCACCCCGGCCGCCGCCGGGCCGCCCGCCGCGAACGACGGGGCCTGGGCCCGGAGCTGACCGCGCGGGACAACGACGACCGCTACGCCGCGACGGGCGAGGTCTTCATCGTCGCCGACGGCCTCGGCGGCCACCCCGCCGGTTGGTACGCGGCCGACGTCGCCGTCCGCACCCTGGTGTCCGAACTCGCCGCCGCCGACCTGTCCGCGGGGTGGAGCGACCGGCTCGGCGCGGCGATCGCGGTGGCCGACCTGGCGGTGCGCCGGCACGGGGTCGCGCAGTACGAGGGCATGCGCACCACCGTGGTGGCCGCCGTCCTGCAACACGGCCGGCTGCACCTGGCCGGCTGCGGCGACAGCGTGTGCTGGCTGGTCCGCGGCGGCCGGGCGTTCCGGCTCACCGAACAGGGCAACGCCGCCGAGTTCGGCCGCCCCTGGCTGCTCACCTCCACCCCCCTCGGCGGCTCCCAGGCGCCCGAGCCCGAACTGCAACGCATCGAACTGCACCCCGGGGACCGTGTGGTCCTCGCCACGGACGGCGTCGGCCACCTGCCCGACGAAACGGTCGCCGACCTGGTGCACGGCGACCCCTTCCACGCCGCAACGACCTTGACCAGGACGGCCGTCGAGAGCGGTGACGACGACGCCACGGCGGTCGTGGTCGAATGCGACGCACTGCCCGTTCCGGAAGGTCATCGCTCCGGCGCCGACCCCAGGGAACAATCGGAGGATGCGTCGGGTACCCCCGGGGCCCTACGGTCGGACGGCGGAACGGCCTGGTGACGGTTCACCGGGCGAAGATGGGCGATGCCCCAGGGCGGGGCACGAGACCGGACGGATGGCGATGCTCGAACTGATCCTCACCGTGGCGACGTCGGACGACGCCGACCAGCAGGAGTCGGACCTGGCCCGGCCGCGCACGGTGAAGGTGCAAAGCGAGCCCGGCAAGAAGATCGCGATCGGCCGGGACCCGTCGCGCTGTGGCCTGGTCACGCCGAAGGACTGGCGCTTCGTATCGCGGGTGCACCTGGAGTTCGTCTACTCCCTGGAACGCGGCTGGAGCGTGGAGTGGCTCCAGGGTTCGCACCCGCGTCCGGTGGCGCTCGTCCAGATCGACCGCGAAGGCGTGTCCGAACCGGTGCCCTACGGCGCGACGCTGCCGCTGGGTTCGCTGCGCCCGGGCCGGGTGGTGGTCACCGACCTCGCCCGGCGGCGGCGGGTCCTGGTGGAGTGGCGGGTGTCCCTGCCGCAACGCCCCGGCGAGGAGCCGACCGAGCCCGACGTCGGTGTGCCCGAGACCCAGGACGTCGCGCCGTTCGTGCTGCAGAACCGCCTCTCCGAGACGGAGATGGAGGTGCTGGCCGCGCTGTCCTGCGACTGGGTGCACGGCCGTCCGGTCAAGCGCGCCAAGTCGACCAAGGAACTGTGCGACCTGCTGCACCTGTCGGCCGCCACGGTCGAGCGGTACAAGACCAAGTTGCGTCGCGAGTTCTACAGCTCGGGCCTGTGCCCGGAGCTGAACTCCCTGCTCGGTCCGAACTACCTCGACACCGTGCGGCACGTGCACGGCGGCTGGGACCTGATAGCGCAGACGGCGGTCACCCACGGAATAACGGGACGCGGTCCCTGTCCGTGTGGTGCCGACGCCCCGCACGCGGGTACCAGGTGAGCGGTGGGACCCGGGAGGGGGCGAGGGGAAAATGCTCGAACTGAACATGTCGTTCACGGCGTTGGAGGACGGTCGCGAGGCGGAACGGGATCCGCTGCCGAACCCCAAGAGCGTGCGCACGCCCGGCGTGGCGGGCGCGCGGGTGTTCGTGGGCCGCGATCCCAGCACGTGCCGACCGCTGCTGACCCCGCACGACTGGCTTTTCGTTTCCCGCAAGCACCTCGTGTTCGAGTACAGCGAGGACCGCGGCTGGACGGTGGAATGGCCGCGCGGGACGCGGGACACACCGGTGGCGATCGTGCGGATCAAGCGCGGCGAGACCTCGCACGACATGCCGTACGGCGCGATCCTGCCGCTGCCGGCGCGGACCAGCGGAAGCATCCTGGTCAGCGATCTGGCCCGGCGGCGCAGCGTGGTGCTCGCGTGGCGGGCGATGCAGCCGATCCGGCCGACGGACGAGGTCGGGCTCGGCGGCGGCGGGGTGGACACGATCGACGCGGCCCCGGACAAGTTGCGCGACAAGCTGCAAGGGGTGCGCCTGGAGGTGCTGGCGGCGATGTCGTGCGACTGGATCCACGGCAGGGCCACCAAGCGTCCGCGCACCACCGACGAGCTGTGCGAGATGTTGTACATGGCCAAGGCCACGGTCGAGCGCTGCAAGACCGAATTGCGCAGGGATTTCTATAGTTCGGATCTTTGCCCCGAACTGAACCATCTGTTGGGGCCCGACTACCTGGACACCACCCCGCACGTCCACGGCGGGTGGGACCTGATCGCGCAGACCGCGGTCGTCTGCGGCATTGTGGGACACGAGCCGTGCCCGTGCGGCCGGCGCGGCGGTTCGAACGACTGACGGCGGGCCGGCCCGAGGGGCGGGCGGCACGGGGGACGGACCGAGGATCTGACGACCAGGAGCGTGGGGGAGGAACCGGTGCTCGATCTCAACATGGCGTCGACGTCGGGGGCGGACGACGCGGCGACGGTTGCCATGCTGATGGCAAGCGCGCCGAGCCGGCCGGGGGCGACGTTGGCGGTCGGTCGCGACGCGACCCGCTGCCACCTCGTGACACCGGCCGACTGGCTGTTCGTGTCCAGGGTGCATCTCGAATTCCAGTGCGGCGACGACGGCATCTGGTGGGTCACCTGGCGGCGCGGCTCGCAGGACGCGCCGGTGGCCGAGGTACAGGTCGACGACGGCGAAGCACGCCTGCTGCCCTATGGCGGCACCGCGCCGCTGCCCCGGCCCGGGTCCGGCGAGGTGGTCATCCTCGACCTCAACGGGCAGCGCCGGGTCACCATCGGCTGGTTCCTGGCGGCCGACTGAGCACCGCCGCGGGCCGCCCGAGGCGGTCCCGCCGATCGACACCTCGACCTGACTGGCCGTCAGAAACAATGTCTCGCATGCCGGCGTCCACACATCGGACATCTGTGAAGTCCTTCACAAGGCGGCGGTAGGATCGGCCACGCGTCAGGCCACCCGTCGTGCGGCTTCGCACGCGACCACCCGTCATCGCAGCAGGCGAAGGAAAACCGTGAGCAAGCCCGTCGTTCTGATCGCCGAGGAACTGTCGCCGGCCACCGTCGACGCCCTCGGACCCGACTTCGAGATCCGCCACTGCGACGGTGCCGACCGCGGTGAGCTGCTGTCCGCGATCGCCGACGTCGACGCCATCCTGATCCGCAGCGCCACCAAGGTGGACGCCGAGGCGATCGCCGCGGCCCGGCAGCTCAAGGTCGTCGCGCGCGCGGGCGTGGGCCTGGACAACGTCGACGTCCCCGCCGCCACCAAGGCCGGCGTGATGGTCGTCAACGCGCCGACCTCGAACATCGTCACCGCCGCCGAACTGGCCTGCGGCCTGATCATCTCGGTCGCGCGCAACATCCCGCAGGGCAGCGCCGCGCTCAAGAACGGCGAGTGGAAGCGCAGCAAGTACACCGGCGTCGAGCTGTCCGAGAAGACCCTCGGCGTGGTCGGCCTGGGCCGGATCGGCGTCCTGGTCGCGCAGCGCATGTCCGCGTTCGGGATGAACATCGTGGCCTACGACCCCTACGTGCAGCCCGCCCGCGCCGCGCAGATGGGCGTGCGACTGCTCACCCTGGACGAGGTCCTGGAGCAGTCCGACTTCATCACCGTGCACCTGCCGAAGACCCCGGAGACGCTGGGTCTGATCGGCGAGGACGCGCTGCGCCGGGTCAAGCCGACGGTGCGGATCGTCAACGCCGCGCGCGGCGGGATCGTCGACGAGGTCGCGCTGGCGTCCGCGCTCAAGGAGGGCCGGGTCGCCGGCGCCGGGCTCGACGTGTTCGCCAAGGAGCCGTGCACGGACAGCCCGCTGTTCGAGTTCGACAACGTGGTGGCCACGCCGCACCTGGGCGCGAGCACCGACGAGGCGCAGGAGAAGGCCGGCGTCGCGGTGGCCAAGTCGGTACGGCTCGCCCTCGCCGGCGAACTGGTGCCGGACGCGGTCAACGTGCAGGGCGGCGTGATCGCCGAGGACGTGCGCCCGGGTCTGCCGCTGGCCGAGAAGCTGGGCCGGATCTTCACCGCCCTGGCCGGCGGCGTCGCGGTCCGCCTCGATGTCGAGGTGCGCGGCGAGATCACCCAGCACGACGTGAAGGTGCTGGAGCTGGCGGCGCTCAAGGGCGTGTTCGCCGACGTGGTGGAGGAATCGGTCTCCTACGTCAACGCCCCGCTGCTCGCCCAGGAGCGCGGCGTGGAGATCCGGCTGACCACCGGCTCGGAAAGCCCCGACCACCGCAACCTGGTCACCGTGCGCGGCACGCTCACCGACGGCGAGGAGATCTCGGTCTCCGGCACCCTGGCGGGCCCGAAGAACATCGAGAAGATCGTCGAGGTGCACGGCTTCGACGTGGACCTGGTGCTCACCGCGCACATGGTCTTCCTGCGCTACGCCGACAAGCCCGGCGTGGTCGGCGTGATCGGCCGCCACCTCGGCGAGGCGGGCGTCAACATCGCCGGCATGCAGGTCGCCCGCGCCGCCAAGGGCGGCGAGGCGCTGGTCGCGCTGACCGTGGACACCACGGTCGAGCCGCAGATCCTGAACGCCATCGCCGAGGAGATCGGCGCCGCGTTCGTGCGCTCGGTGAACCTGGAGGACTGACCGCGCGTCGCGCGGGGCGGCTGCGCCGCCGGCGGCCTCCGGGCGCTCTCCTCGCCGCGCTCGACGGTCACATCGTGGGCGCTGACGCGCCGGGGAACTGCCCAAGTCGTCTCGACGCGGCACAACGTTCGGCCGCTTCACCTCGAAGGCCCGGGAGGTTTCCTCCCGGGCCTTCGGCATTGCGTCCGGGGCCTTGTCCCGTCGGCCGGACCGATGGCCGTGCGGAGCGTGCCGGTCGGCTCCGTGTGGCGTCCGCCGTCTGGGCCGTTCGAGGGGTGTCGGTCTCAGATAGTAGGAACTCCGAGTAAATTGCAGACATCGATGTCGTTCGTCGCCTACCGTGAAGGAAGACGGCTCCTTCCGTTCCCGGAAATCCCCGTACGGCAGGAAATTTCGGCACGCCCACAAGGCTCTCGCACGTGTCCGTCGCACACCGTGTAGTCGCCGCCTTGTGAAGGAAGTGCAGTCATGGACGAAACCACGCGCCGCAACGCCGCCCGAGCCCTCCAGCGCGCCCTCGACCGGCGCGACAACGGAGGCCCGTCCGACGAGGAGCGCTGAGCGTCCCATCATCCGGACGCCGCATGTCGGCCCATGGGACGAAAGGTAGGGTCCCCGCATGTCTCGCAGCATTCGTCTCGCAGTGGTTCCCGGTGACGGCATCGGTCAGGAAGTGGTCGCGGAGGGTCTGAAGGTCCTCGGCGCCGTACTCCCGGCCGACGTCAAGGTGGAGACCACCGAGTACGACCTCGGTGCCCGCCTGTACCACCGCACGGGAGAGACGCTGCCCGACAGCGTGCTCGCCGAGTTGCGCGACCGGGACGCGATCCTGCTCGGCGCCATCGGCGACCCCAGCGTGCCCTCGGGGGTCCTGGAGCGGGGCCTGCTGCTCAAGCTCCGCTTCGCCTTCGACCACCACGTCAACCTGCGCCCGGCCCGCCTGGCGCCGGGCGTGGTCTCACCCCTCGGACCCGACGCGAAGATCGACTTCGTGGTGGTCCGCGAGGGCACCGAGGGCCCGTACACCGGCAACGGCGGCTCGCTGCGCACCGGCACCGAGCACGAGGTGGCCACCGAGGTCAGCGTCAACACCGCGTTCGGCATCGAGCGGGTCGTGCGCGACGCGTTCGCCCGCGCCCAGGCCCGGCCGCGCAAGAAGCTGACCCTGGTGCACAAGAACAACGTGCTGGTGCACGCCGGACACCTGTGGACGCGGATCTTCCAGGCCGTGGCCGCCGACTTCCCCGACGTCACCACCGACTACCTGCACGTGGACGCGGCGACCATCTTCATGGTCACCCAGCCCGAGCGCTTCGACGTGATCGTCACCGACAACCTCTTCGGCGACATCATCACCGACCTCGCCGCCGCCATCGCGGGCGGCATCGGCCTCGCGGCCAGCGGCAACATCAACCCGTCGGGCGAGTTCCCGTCCATGTTCGAGCCGGTGCACGGCTCCGCGCCGGACATCGCCGGCCAGGGCAAGGCCGACCCCACCGCCGCGGTGTTGTCGGTGGCCATGCTGCTCGAACACCTCGGCCGGACCGAGGAGGCCCGCCGGGTCGAGGCCGCGGTGTACGCCGACCTCGCCGAGCGGGCGACCCTCGGCGCGCGCACCACGTCGCAGATCGGCGACGCGCTCGCGGCCCGAGTAGCCGGCTGATTCGCCGGCACCACCACGTCCGTCGACCGGGACCGTCGACGCGTGCCCCCTGCCGGACCGGCGAGTCGGTCGTTCGGCGGGACGGGGGCCGCGCCTGTCGGGATCCCGGTCGACTGCGTTAACGTCTCACCGGGTGGAACGCGGGTGCGGTTCCCGGGACACTTCCAGTACGTCCATGTGCGGGAAGCCGGGTACCCGCAGCCCCAGCCCCGCCATACTCCACGGTGAAGGACGAGAACCAGCCATGACGACTGCCGCCCCACAGGAGCCCGCCCTCCAGGCATCCCTGTCGATCGACCTCAAGCCCACCGCGCACCCGCTGAGCGACACCGAGCGCGCCACACGCCTGGAGAACCCGGGCTTCGGCCGCGTGTTCACCGAGCACATGGTGACGATCAGGTGGAGCGCCGGACGCGGTTGGTACGACGCGCAGCTCACCCCCTACGCGTCCCTGGACATCGACCCCGCGAACATGACGCTGCACTACGCGCAGTCCATCTTCGAAGGGCTCAAGGCCTACCGCCGCCCCGACGGCAGCGTGGCCACCTTCCGGCCCTACGCCAACGCCGAGCGCTTCCAGCACTCCGCGCGCCGCCTGGCCATGCCGGAACTGCCCCAGGACCTGTTCGTGGCCGCGGTGGACGCGCTGATCCGCCAGGACGTCGCCTGGGTGCCCAGCGCGCCCGAGGAGAGCCTGTACATCCGACCGTTCATGTTCGCCACCGAGGTCGGACTCGGCGTGCGGCCCTCGAACGAGTTCCTGTTCGTGGTGATCGCCTCGCCCGCAGGCCCCTACTTCGCGGGCGGCGTCAAGCCGGTCTCGGTCTGGCTCTCCCAGGAGTACGTGCGCGCGGTGCCCGGCGGCACCGGCGCGGCCAAGTGCGCCGGCAACTACGCCGCGTCCCTGGTCGCCCAGGCCCAGGCCCTGGAGCAGGGCTGTGACCAGGTGGTCTGGCTGGACGCGGTGGAGCGTCGCTGGATCGAGGAGATGGGCGGGATGAACCTGTACTTCGTGTACGGGGAGGGCAGGGACGCGCGGATCGTCACCCCGCGCCTGACCGGCTCGCTGCTGCCCGGCATCACCCGCGACTCGCTGCTGCGGCTGGCCGCCGACCGCGGCTACGCCGCCGAGGAGGCGCAGATCTCGGTCGACGACTGGCGCGAGGGCAACACGAACGGCACCCTCACCGAGGTCTTCGCCTGCGGCACCGCCGCGGTGATCACCCCGGTCGGCTCGGTCAAGTCCACCACCGCGAACTGGACGGTCGGCACGGGCGAGGCAGGCCCGATCACGATGGAACTGCGCAAGGCGTTGGTCGACATCCAAACCGGCCGCGCAGAGGACACCCACGGCTGGACCCACAGGATCTAGGCGGCCTCCGGCCGCTCTGGAAAGCCGCGCTGCGCGCGGTGCGGCTACGCCGCGGCGGCCTCCGGCCGCTCTCCTCGCACGCTCGTCGATCACCGGTCGACGATCACCTCGTGGGCGCTGACGCGCCGGGGAGCGGCCGGATCCGCAGCAGCCTCCGGGGGCGGCCCCGTTCGGCTCGGTGGTGGCGGGCGCCGTCTCCGCAGTAGTCCGCAGCTCGTCCACCTGACGCAACGGGTGGAGCGGGTGGGCAAAACAAAAATCCGTACCGACCACATGCTGAGACCGCCCGACCACGCGCCGCCGAGTGTGCCAAAATTCCGAACCATGCAGCAGTGGCTCATTATTAGCCGCAGCGTGCCGGCAACGGGCCGATCCCCCCACAAGGGGTGAGCGAACCGCCCACCGCCCGCACGCAGACCTCTCGCGACCGCGAGGGGTCTTTTTGTTTGCCGCGCCATCCATGCGGCGAGCACCCGCGCGCGGGCCCGCCATTTCTGACCGATGGGAGAACCCATGCACCCCACGACGACCGACCCGAGCGCCTTCCACGTCTTCGACACCACGCTCCGGGACGGTTCACAACGCGAGGGCATCAACCTCACGGTGTCCGACAAGCTCACCGTGGCCCGCCATCTGGACGACTTCGGCGTCGGCTTCATCGAGGGCGGCTGGCCCGGCGCGGTGCCGCGCGATACCGAGTTCTTCCGCCGGGCCAAGGACGAACTGCGGTTGGTCAACGCCGTCCTGGTCGCCTTCGGCTCGACCCGCAAGGCCGGCACCACCGCCGCCGCCGACCCCCAGGTGCAGGCCCTGCTCGACTCCGACGCGCCGGTCGTGTGCCTGGTGGCCAAGTCGCACGACAAGCACGTCTCGCTCGCGCTGCGCACCACGCTCGACGAGAACCTGGAGATGGTGCGGGACACCGTCGCGCACCTGTGCGCGCAGGGCCGTCGGGTGTTCGTCGACTGCGAGCACTTCTTCGACGGCTACCGGGCCAACCCGCGGTACGCGCTGAGCGTGGTCGCCGCCGCGCACGACGCGGGCGCCGAGGTGGTCGTGCTGTGCGACACCAACGGCGGCATGTTGCCCACCGGGGTCCGCGAAATCGTCACCGAGGTGCACGCGGTCACGGGAGCCCGCCTCGGCATCCACGCGCAGGACGACACGGGCTGCGCGGTGGCCAACACCCTCGCGGCCGTCGAGGGCGGCGCCACGCACGTCCAGTGCACCGCCAACGGCTACGGCGAACGGGTCGGCAACGCCAACCTGTTCCAGGTGGTCGGAAACCTCGAGCTCAAGCACGACATGCGCGTGCTGCCCGAGGGCAAGCTGCGCGAGATGACGCGGATCTCACACGCGATCGCCGAGGTGGTCAACCTCGCCCCGTCCACCCACCTGCCCTACGTGGGCGTGTCCGCGTTCGCGCACAAGGCCGGCCTGCACGCGTCCGCGATCAAGGTCGACCCCGACCTGTACCAGCACATCGACCCGGCCCGGGTCGGCAACGACATGCGCATGCTGATCTCGGACATGGCCGGCCGCGCCTCGATCGAACTCAAGGGCCGCGAGCTGGGCTACGACCTCTCCGACGACAAGGACCTGGTCGGCCGGGTGGTCAACCAGGTCAAGGAGCGCGAGGCGGCGGGCTACACCTACGAGGCGGCCGACGCGTCGTTCGAACTGCTGCTGCGGGACGAAAGCCTGGGCCGGGCGCGGTTCTTCACCCTGGAGTCGTGGCGCGCGATCAGCGAGCAGCGTGGCGACGGAATCCCGGTCAACGAGGCGACGGTGAAGCTCCACGCCAAGGGCGAGCGGATCGTGGCGACCGGCGAGGGCAACGGCCCGGTCAACGCGCTCGACCGCGCGCTGCGGCTGGCCCTGGAGCGCATCTACCCACAGCTCGCGACGTTCGAGCTGATGGACTACAAGGTCCGGCTGCTGGAGGGCCGGCACGGCACCGACGCGATCACGCGCGTGCTGGTGGAGACCACCGACGGCAAGCAGGAGTGGAGCACCGTCGGTGTCGCGGAGAACGTGATCGCCGCGTCGTGGCAGGCCCTGGAGGACGCGTACACCTACGGACTGCTCAAGGCGGGCCTGACCCCCGGTGTACGGCACACCGAGGGTCCGGACGGCGCGTAGCGACCGATGTGACGAGCCGTCAGGGGCGGCCGGGGCGGAACGAACGCCACCCGTCGCCCCACGGTTCGTCCCAACCCGCCGGCAGCGGCGACAGGGCCCCCGGCGGCGGGGCCGGCAGCACGGACGGAGCGGGCGGGACGGGCGCTGTGGTGGGCGGCACGGGAGTGGCCGGCGTCGCCGTCCGGGGCTGAGGCGGAGCCGGCGGGGCGGGCGCCCGCACGGGGGAGGAGGCCAGCGGACTGGCCGCGGTCATCGGGTTCGGCGGCAGCAGCGGTTCGCTCTCCTCGAGACGTGCCAACTCGCGTCCGACGGCGAAGCGTTCCAGACGCCCCCGGACCTCTTCCGGCTCCCGGGAGACGGATAGCTCACGATCGAGGCCGAACTCCTCGGCCGCCGCGCCCGGCAGCAGGTTCGCCTGCGGGGGCCTTCGCGGCAGCCCCGATTCGGTCGTTCCGTCGACCATCGGAAGGCGGGCCGCTTGTGCCGCGCGCCTGCTGTTGTCGTCCACCGAACCCCACCTCGGTTCGTTGTTGGGCCTGCGCCTCAAAACGTTCTGATATCAATTGGGCAACAGATGGCTATGGGAGGACCCTAGCAATGCGTGGGCCGAGGCGGGGACTCGGCCGGGCATGTCGCCGCGTCCTGTCACACGTTTGTCGAATTCCCCGTACAACCCTCGGGAATCCTGCCTCGTGCGTTCGCGCGGCGACAACGCCTCTCAGGCGAACCCCGCAATGGGATTCGCCTGAGAGGTGGTGGTGCACGATACGAAAAAAACAGGTGGAACAGGACCCGAAGGTCAGCGCAGGCGAGCCATCAGAGCATGCTCGACCAGCGTGATCAGGGTCGACTTGGCCGATTCGCGGCGCCGTGCGTCACAGCTCACGATCGGGGTGTCGGGCCCTATTTGCAATGCCTCGCGGACATCCTCCGCGTGGTGGGTCTGCAATCCGTCGAAGCAGTTCAACGCGACGATGAACGGCAGACCGCTGTTCTCGAAGTAGTCGATCGCGGGGAAACAATCGGCGAGTCGGCGGGTGTCCACCAGAACCACGGCGCCGATCGCGCCGCGGACCAGGTCGTCCCACATGAACCAGAATCGGTGCTGACCCGGAGTACCGAACAGGTACAGGATCAGATCCTCGTCCAGCGTGATGCGACCGAAGTCCATCGCGACCGTGGTGGTCTGCTTGTCCGGCGTCGCCGACAGGTCGTCGACCCCGGCGCTGGCGGACGTCATGACCGCTTCGGTACGCAGCGGAGCGATCTCCGAGACGGCACCGACGAGCGTGGTCTTGCCCACGCCGAATCCGCCGGCGACGACGATCTTCGCCGACGTGGTGGAGGACCTGGCGGGGACCGGGCCCGGGCTAGAGCTTGCGAAGTCCACTGAGCACCCTTTCGAGCAGCGTGACGTCCGGCTGCCCCTGGTCGTTCCCGGGCTGGTGGATGACCACCAGGCCGGCTTCGGCGAGATCCGCGACGAGGACGCGGGCGACACCGAGCGGGATGGTGAGCAGAGCCGAGATCTCGGCTACCGACTTGACCTCCCGACACAGCGCGCAGATGCGCTGGTGCTCGGGCAACAGGCCGGGTGGATTGGCCACCTGAGGTGTCGTGGTGACCAATGCCTCCAGCGCGAGCTGGTAACGAGGCCGGGTACGACCACCGGTCATGGCATACGGGCGGACCAGGGTCTCGTGAAACTCCTGGTCCCCGTGATCGGACATATCCGAAGGTGTCATCGCGGCAGTGCACCTTGGAGTTCGGCGCGCAGCGCCGGCGTGAGCACGGCACCCGCGCGATCGACGAGCAGGGCCATCTCGTAGCCGATCAGGCCGATGTCGCACTCCGGCGACGCCAGCACGGCCAACGAGGAGCCGTCCGAAATCGACATGATAAAGAGGAAACCCCGTTCCATTTCCACGACCGTCTGGGTGACGTGCCCGCCCTCGAAGATACGGGACGCACCCTGGGTCAGGCTGGTCAAACCCGATGCGACGGCGGCGAGCTGGTCGGCCCGGTCGCGAGGGAAGCCCTCGGACAGGGCGAGCAGCAGGCCGTCCGCGGAGACCACGACCGTGTGCGACACCCCGGGGGTGTTGTCCACGAAGTTCGTGATCAGCCAGTTCAGGTTCTGCGCGGCCTGGCTCAACGACTTCTCAGTCATGCCTGCTCCTGGTTGTTCTCGTCACGAGGTCGAGGGGCGGATCCCCCGGCCCCGGCGGTGCGACCCTGCTGGATGCCCCGGCGGAAGTTGGTCAGCCGTCCACGGACCTCGTCGGGCGACCGGGACAGGCCCGGCCCGCTCGGCGCGGTCGGTCGACCCGGCTCCCGACGGGACCCGGCCGCGGCAGAGCCCGCACCCGTGTGACCCGGGGCCTGAGCCCCGCCGGACTGCTCGACGCCGCCCGGCACCAGGTTGGCGCGGGGCACACGTCGGGGCAGGCCCGCTCCGGTGGTGCCACCCGAGGACGGCTCACGAGCGGCCTCGGCCGCGCGCCAACCGTCGTCGCCCGCGGAATACCAACCCGACTGCGGCCCCTGCGGGCCGCCGACGGGAGAGACCGCGGCGGACTGCTCGACGACCTCGTCCGGCTCCGTCGGCGTCCCGAACATGTCGGTGGCGGGCTGCTGACGCCCACCTCCGAACGCCGGTGCCGGCTCGGCCGGTGCCTGCGGCGGATTGGTCGCCATCGGCACCCGACGATCGAGGTCGCCCAACGGACCCGGATCCGGGAGCGTCTGCTCGCCTGCCGGTACGGCTCGCTCCCCGCCTCGCGGCGTGGAACGGACCTGCGCGGCACGCATCCGACCGCCGCGGTTGCCCTGGCGGTGGAACCAGTCCGACTCGAGTGTGTCGAAGATGGGAAGCCTACCGTCGTCCCCGGTGCTCGGGGGCGCACTCATGTCCAACTCGGACGGAGCAGGCACCTGTTCGGCGATTTCCTGCGCACCGACGGGCGCGAACGGACCGGTTTCCGAACGACCCGGACCGGCCGGCTCGAACGGCGAGACCGCCGGCCGCACATCGCCCTGCGGGCCGCGCACCTGCTCGGCCCGGGTGTGCTCGTCCTGTTCCGACCGCATCGGCAGGGGACGCGTCTGCGCCGGGCCGCGCAGCACGGGCAGCGCGTCGCCGGTGTCCATCCCGAGTTCGTCGCCGGACTCGGGCGCCCGCCGCGGCAGTTCGTCGCGACGGGTCAACTCCTCCCGGCGCGGTGCGTCGTAGCCGGACGGCACCTCGGCCGGCGGCGCGACGGGCTCGATCGGCGGCAGCGGCGCCACCGGGGTGAGTTCGTCGTACTCGGTGCCCCAGGTCGGGCGCTGCGGCTCGTCCCGAAGCGGTGCGAGCTCCGCACCCGGGCCGCCGAACGGCTGCCCGGACTCGTATCCGAGCGGGTCCACGTCGGCCTGGGGGCGCGGCTCGTCCGCGTATCCGAACGGGGACGCGAACTGCGAGGTGTCACCCCCGCGTGCCGTGTCGTCACCGAACTGCGGTGCGGCCGGGAAGGACCCGGTGTCCGTGCCGAACTGCGCCTGCTGTGCCTCGACTCCGAGGTTGTCCTCGACGGTGCCGAACATCGGCGCCGGCGGCGCGGCCGGGAAGGCGCCCGTGTCCTGGTCCCGGGCCGGCGGCCCGACCGGGGCGAACGGATTGTCCCGACCGGGTGTGGCCGGCGGCGGCGAACTCGGCGCGCGGTGCGCACCGGTGCTGTGGACACCCGGCTCGCTCGCGAACGGGTTCACCGTGCCCGGGTACGGCGTGTCCTGCCCGGTCGAGGCGTCCTGGAAGGAGGGGGCCTCGAAGGACTGGGTGCTGCCGTAGGACGGCTCCTGCTGCACCGGCGCCTGGGCGGGCCGGTTGTCGGCGACCGGCGCCGGCTGGGGCGGCTGGTTGACCGGCTGCACCGGCGTCTCGGCGCTGCGCTGCGGCAGCTCGCGCCGCCGGTTGCGCTCCTGCGCCCGGCTGCCCACCCGGGGACCGGGCAGGGCCGGCGCGGCGGGCGTGGCCGAGGGCAGTTCCTCGCTCCAGCCGGACACCGCCGCCGCGGTCTTGTCGCCGCCCTTGCTCCATCCGTCGCCGCCCCCGGGGCGGTCGCCCTGGATGAGCTCGATCGGGAGCATGACCAGCGCGGTGGTACCGCCACCCTCGCCCGGCCGGAGCTGGACGCGGATGCCGTGCCGGGTGGCCAGTCGGCCGACCACGAACAGACCCATGCGACGCGAGATGGACACGTCCACCACCGGCGGACGGGCCAGCCGCTGGTTGGCGTCGGCGAGGTCGTCGCCGGTGAGCCCGATGCCGTTGTCGTGGATCTCGATCAGCGCCCGGCCGTCGGGAAGGATGTGGCCGGTGACGCGGACCTTGGTGTGCGGGCTGGAGAACGTGGTGGAGTTCTCCAGCAACTCGGCGAGCAGGTGCACGAGGTCGTTGACCGCGCGACCGGCGATGTCGGTGGTGGGCAGCGCGCCCAACTCGACCCGCTCGTACTGCTCCACCTCGGAGGCCGCGGCGCGCAGCACGTCGACCAGCGGAACCGGTCGGGTCCAGCGCCGGCCCGGCTCCTCGCCCGCGAGCACCAGGAGGTTCTCACCGTTGCGGCGCATGCGGGTGGCGAGGTGGTCGAGCTTGAACAGGTTGGCCAGCTGGTCCGGGTCCGCCTCGCGGTTCTCCAGGTCGGAGATGAGCGCGAGCTGACGCTGGATCAGGCTCTGGCTGCGGCGCGAGAGGTTGACGAACATCGAGTTGACGTTGCCACGCAGCAGGGCCTGTTCGGCGGCGAGTCGCACGGCCTCGGCGTGCACCGCGTCGAACGCGCGCGCCACCTGGCCGATCTCGTCCCGGGACAACACGCCGATCGGCTCGATGGCCAGGTCCACGTCGCCCGGGTCCGACTCGGAGAGCCGGCGCACCGTCTCCGGCAGCCGCTCCTCGGCGACCTCGAGCGCGGACCGACGCAGCGTGTTGAGCGAACGCACCAGCGAGCGGGCCACGATCACACCGAGCAGGATGGTGATCAACAGCGCGCCGACGACGAGGATCGTGTTGACCAGGGCGTCGGTACGGGCCTGGTCGCGCAGGTCCTTCGCGGTGGCGGTCAGCTTCTTGCCCAGCTGGGCCTCGACCTGACCGAGCGCGCCGATCTTGTCCGTGGACAGTGTCCACCAGGTCTGCTGGTTGAAGTCGGCGATGTTGTCCAGCTTGGCGTTGCCGCCGGGCTTGGGAGCGGACACCGCGGCGCCGACCATGCCCTTGAACTGCTGGAAGGCCTCTTCGACCAGGGTGATCTTGTCCCGGCTGACGCCCGACTTGTACAGCGCGCTCCAGTCGGCGGGGGCGACGCTGATGAACGCGCGGATCGCGTTCTGCTCGCCCTCGTTCAGTCGCGCGAGCGTCTCGCCCGCCTCCAGCGGGAGGTCGTTCGGCTTGAGCGCGTACGCGACGACCGCGGCCCGCTGCGAGGACGCGTACGCCTTCGCCTCGCCGAACGAACCCAGCGCGCGGGCGCCCTGGATCAGGTCGGCGTCACGGGTGACCTCGGGCGCCTCCTGGTTGATCTGCAGCAGCTGCAGGATCATCTTGTTGTAGGCGTCGATCGTGCTGCGGGTGCTGGTCTTGAAGGCGTCCTGACGGGTGCGGTTGAGCTCCGTCAGCGAGTGGCCGATGTCCTTGAGCGTGGCACCGAGCACCGGCATCGAGTCGGTGTTCAGCTTCGCGGCGGTCGCGTTGTAGACGGTGACCTGATCGTCGGTGGTCTTCTTGGCCTTGTTCACCTCGCCCGTCAGATCCACCGGCGGAGCCACGCTCGCCTGCGCGAGCAGGTCGCGTTCCTGCTCCAGCCACGCGGCCAGCGTCGACGCCTGGTCGATGATGGCCGACGCCTTTTGCACCGTGTCCATCTCTTGCGTCTTGTCGATCGACGACTGGATACGCAGGCCGCCGAGCAACGCGGCGACCACGACCGGGAGCAGGAGCAGCGCGGTGATCCGGGTACGGATGCGCCAGTTCCTGATCGAGAACAGCAACTTGAGCCGGGACGGTGCCGTCCCGGCGGGCCGGGCTGCCCCGGCGCCGGCTATGGAGTCCCCGACGGAGTCGGGGGTCTCGTTGGCGTCCTGGGGTCCGCTGGCTTGCTGCGGGGCTCGCACCTCCGGCGTGGCGGGGCCGGCCGTGGCCGGGGCCCCTGCGGAGTCGTGCTGCTTCTTCCGACGTCCCTGCACTAGCGTCGCAACCTCTTGTGACCAGTCGTTAGACCCGCCGGTAAGGCGAGGCTCGTGTGCGCGTAAATCCCTGGATTCGCGTTCTTCCCAGGGCACCTCCGTCGCGCTCGCGCGACAAGGTGAAGGAACTCCGCTTGTTGGGAACCACCCCCGTGGTCGCAGGCATTTCAGCACAGCCACGGGGCCGCAACAAGATAGCGGGGTCCGGACAAACCGTGATTCAACCCGATCTCGACGGTTAAGCCGTTTCGGGTGGTAATCAACCGGTATTAACGGACGATCAGGGGCAAAATGCCATACGTTTGTCGAGGTTCCGGGGAGGTGAAAATCACATATTGATGTGCCGGCTCGAACACCTGGTGTAAACCGTGATGTGCGGTCGGTAAGCAGCAAGCCGTGGGTGACCCGTGACCACCCCCGACGTAACCACGGGTAATCTTGGCGGGCAAGACCGCAGAGGGTGCACGACATCGCACCCCGCGCGCACCTGTGGACGAGAACGAGCGAGAACAGCGAGAACCGGGAACAGTGGACACCATCAGCACGCACCGCCCGAGCACGGCCAACCCCAGGCGTACGCAGGTGGACGCGGTACTGCCGCGTCAGCGCATGGCAGATGCCGCCGCGCAGCCGGTCATCGTCGAGGTGCGCACCGCGAACCCCCGGCGGACGAACCTGATGGACGCCCCCGTCGACGCCGCCGCCTCTGCCTGAGCCGTCACCGTCCCGGATCCACCGCCGGCCGCACTCGGCACACTCCTCGCATCCTTCGCACCCTTCGCACCGGTCACGCTCGTCGCCCCGCATCCGTCGCGGCGCGACGCCGACCCGCGTCGCGCCCGCGTAGCCTTGGGCACGTCTCGTTCGTGACTCTCCGGCAAGGGTGACCCCATCGTGCGCATCGCCAGGTTCTCCACCGACGATTCCGTCTCCTTCGGGGTGGTGACCGGCGACGCCGACCGACCCGAGTCGCTGGTCGTACACGCCCTCGCGGGCCACCCCTTCGGCGAACTGCGGCCCACCGGCGCGCAACACGCGCTGTCCTCGGTGCGCCTGCTCGCACCGGTGCTGCCCAGCAAGGTGGTGGCGATCGGCAAGAACTACGCCGCGCACGCCGCCGAGATGGGAAGCGCGCTTCCGGACGCGCCGATCACCTTCCTCAAGCCGTCCACGTCCGTGATCGGACACGGCGACGGCATCGCGTACCCGCAGATCTCCGATGAGGTGCACCACGAGGCCGAACTGGCCGTGGTGATCGGCCGGATGTGCCGCGACGTGCCCGCCGAGCGGGCGGCCGAGGTGATCTTCGGCTTCACCTGCGCCAACGACGTGACCGCGCGCGACCTGCAGCGCACCGAGGGCCAGTGGGGCCGGGCCAAGGGCATGGACACCTTCTGTCCGCTCGGCCCGTGGGTGGAGACCGACATCACGCTCGACCAGGTCACCGAGGGCGAGGGGTTGACCGTGGCGTGCACGGTCAACGGCGAGGTGCGCCAGGCCGGCGGCACCGGGCAGATGATCCGCACCGTCACCGAGTTGATCGTGCACGTCACCCAGGCGATGACGCTGCTGCCCGGCGACGTGCTGCTGACCGGCACGCCGGCGGGAGTCGGACCGCTGCACGTGGGCGATCGGGTCTCGGTCACCGTGGGTGGCGTCGGCACCCTCACGAACACCGTGGTCAAGCGCGGCTGAACGGGTCGTCCGCGCACGTCGCGGGCGGGCCGGCCGGACTTGTGGTGGTTCGAACGGGGGACCGGTAACCCGTTTTGGTCACGCGCGCCTCATCGGGTAAAGTTCTTCTCGTGCCGCCCCGCAAGGGAGCGGCACGGAGCGAAGTCCTCGCAAAAGCCCCCGGGTAACGCGAAGGATCGAGCATTGGGGTATGGGGTAATTGGCAGCCCGACGGTTTCTGGTTCCGTTAGTCTAGGTTCGAGTCCTGGTACCCCAGCTGCATCGCCTTCGGGCGATGTCGCTGGTAAGAGTTGATGATTGCGATCTGGCCCCGTTGTGTAGTGGCCTAGCACGCCGCCCTCTCAAGGCGGTAGCGCGGGTTCGAATCCCGTCGGGGCTACCAGATCGTCACCGTGTCGCCTCGGCGGCGGCTCGGAGCAACACCGGCAATACGAGGCCCCGTTGTGTAGTGGCCTAGCACGCCGCCCTCTCAAGGCGGTAGCGCGGGTTCGAATCCCGTCGGGGCTACCTCGAAGAAGAAGACCTCTCGCACTCGCGGGAGGTCTTCTTCGTTTTCCCGGGTGCGGGTACGGGTGCGGCGCCGACGCGGGTGGTCGGCGGTACACCCCGCGCGGGCCGCGACGGCGATCGCCCGGCGGTGCCGGCCCGGACGCCCGGCGGCGTCCGGGGTCGGCGGCGTCAGACCTCCACCTGGGCCCGGCGCAGTGCGTCGGACAGCTTGGCGGCGGCCTCCATCACGGCCTGCGCGTGCAGCCGCCCCGGGTGCCGGGTCAGCCGCTCGATCGGGCCGGAGACGGACACGGCGGCCACCACGCGGTTGCTGGGGCCGCGCACGGCGGCGGAGACGGACGCGACGCCCGGCTCACGTTCGCCGATGCTCTGCGCCCAGCCGCGGCGCCGCACACCGGAGAGCGTGGTGGCGGTGAACCGCGCGCCCTGCAGCCCCCGGTGCAGCCGCTCCGGCTCCTCCCAGGCGAGCAGGCACTGCGCGGCCGAACCCGCCTTCATCGGCAGCGTGCTGCCGACGGGGACGGTGTCGCGCAGGCCGGAGAGCCGCTCGGCCGCGGCCACGCACACGCGCATGTCGCCCTGGCGTCGGTAGAGCTGCGCGCTCTCGCCGGTGATGTCGCGCATGTGCGCGAGCACCGGGTGCGCGGCGGCGAGCAGCCGGTCCTCGCCGGCCGCGGCGGCCAGCTCGGCCAGCCGCGGGCCGAGCACGAAGCGGCCCTGCATGTCGCGGGCGACCAGACGGTGGTGCTCCAAGGCGACCGCGAGTCGATGCGCCGTGGGCCGGGCAAGACCGGTGATGGCGACGAGTCCCGCGAGCGTGGCGGGACCGGCTTCGAGCGCGGCCAGCACGACAGCGGCCTTGTCGAGAACGCCGACTCCGCTAGAGTTGTCCATGCCTTGATATTGCCGTCTCGGATTACGAGACGCAAGTCCACGGTCCGCCCCGGTGCCGGCACAGTGGCGCAACGCGCCGAGCCGACCACCGGAGAACAGCCGGGAGCCGTCGGGACGTGGGCACGCGTCAGGGCGTCGATCGCGGATACGGAATCAGCCGCACCCGCGCGACACGAGGGACACACAGCGCCGGCAATGGCGCCGGCCGGAGGGACAGCGATGGGACGGACACTCGCGGAGAAGGTCTGGGACGCACACGTGGTGCGTCGCGCGGAGGGCGAGCCGGACCTGCTCTACATCGACCTGCACCTGCTGCACGAGGTGACCAGTCCGCAGGCGTTCGACGGTCTGCGGCAGGCCGGTCGCCCGGTCCGGCGCACCGATCTCACGATCGCGACCGAGGACCACAACACGCCGACGCTCGACGTCGACAAACCCATCGCGGACCCGGTCTCGCGCGCCCAGATCGAGACGCTGCGCAAGAACGCCGCCGAGTTCGGGGTCCGGATCCACTCGCTGGGCGACGTGGAACAGGGCATCGTGCACGTGGTCGGCCCGCAACTGGGGCTGACCCAGCCGGGTACGACCGTGGTCTGCGGCGACAGCCACACCGCGACCCACGGCGCGTTCGGCGCGCTGGCGTTCGGCATCGGCACCAGCCAGGTCGAGCACGTGCTGGCCACCCAGACGCTGCCGATGGCGCCGTTCAAGACGATGGCGGTGACCGTCGAGGGCGCGCTGCCCGAGGGGGTCGGCGCCAAGGACCTGATCCTCGCGGTGATCGCGCGGATCGGCACCGGCGGCGGTCAGGGCTACGTCATCGAGTATCGCGGCCAGGCGATCCGCGACCTCTCGATGGAGGGCCGGATGACCGTGTGCAACATGTCGATCGAGGCCGGCGCCCGGGCGGGCATGATCGCCCCGGACGAGACCACGTTCGCGTACCTGGACGGCCGCCCGCACGCGCCGCAGGGCGCCGACTGGGACACCGCCGTGGCGTACTGGCGGAGCCTGGTCACCGACGAGGACGCGGTGTTCGACAAGGAAGTGGTGATCGACGCCGCCGAACTCTCGCCGTTCGTCACCTGGGGCACCAACCCCGGCCAGGGCGCGCCGCTGGCCGAGTCGGTGCCGGACCCGGTCGCGATCGAGGACCCGGTCGAGCGCGCGGCGGCCGAGAAGGCCATCGCGTACATGGGTCTGACGGCGGGCCAGAAACTGCGCGACATCGCGGTGGACACGGTCTTCGTCGGCTCGTGCACCAACGGCCGGATCGAGGACCTGCGCGAGGTGGCCGACATCGTCAAGGGCCGCAAGGTCGCCGACGGTGTGCGGATGCTCGTCGTTCCGGGTTCGGTGCGGGTCTCGCTCCAGGCCGTTTCCGAGGGCCTGGACAAGGTGTTCACCGAGTTCGGCGCCGAATGGCGCTACGCGGGCTGCTCGATGTGCCTGGGCATGAACCCCGACCAACTCGCCCCCGGCGAGCGCAGCGCGTCCACGTCCAACCGCAACTTCGAGGGACGGCAGGGCAAGGGCGGCCGTACCCACCTGGTCTCGCCGCAGGTCGCGGCCGCGACCGCCGTGCTGGGCCACCTGGCCGCCCCCGCCGACCTGAGCACCGCAGGAGTCTGAGCCATGGAAGCCTTCACCACCCACACCGGAACGGCCGTCCCGCTGCGCGAGAGCAACGTGGACACCGACCAGATCATCCCCGCGCACTGGCTCAAGAAGGTCACCCGCGACGGGTTCGAGGACGGTCTGTTCGAAGCCTGGCGCAAGAACCCGGAGTTCGTGCTGAACCGGCCCGAGCGCGCCGGTGCCACGGTCCTGGTGGCCGGTCCCGACTTCGGCACCGGGTCCTCCCGGGAGCACGCCGTATGGGCGCTGCAGAACTACGGGTTCAAGGCGGTGATCTCGGCGCGCTTCGCGGACATCTTCCGCGGCAACTCGCAAAAGGGCGGGCTGCTGACCGTGGTGCTGCCGCAGGAGACCGTCGAACGCCTGTGGGCGCTGACCGAGGCGGACCCGACCGCCGAGATCACCGTCGATCTGGTGGGTCGTCAGGTGCGCGCGGGCGAGATCGTCGCCGACTTCGAGATCGACGACTACACCCGCTGGCGTCTCCTGGAGGGACTGGACGACATCGGTCTGACCCTGCGTCACGAAGAGGACATCACCTCGTTCGAGGCGGGCCGGCCCGGTTGGCTGCCGCGCACCCAGCCGGTGGGCTGATCACGAACTCCCTTGCACAATAGGCCGATCGGCCGAAAATGAACGGCGGGACGCGATCGCGTCCCGCCGTTCGCGTGTTCGGGGTTCGCCCCAATGGCCGCCCCGTTGTGCCCATAGGCGGATGAGCTGTCACAATTGCGGTGTGGAGCACCAAGGCCGACACGTGAACGAGTTCGAAGAAGTGGAACTCTTCGCCGAACTGGCCACCCGGTTGAAGGTCGCCCACGCCCGGGTGCGTAGGCTCCGACTACCGAACGAGGCGAAAGTGGCGCTAATCCGCCGCTTGTTGGTCATCACCGACGCGGCAAAGCACGATTTGGCGGACGCCGACCGGCGACTGACCAAGTTGATGGACGAGTTGGACGCGGGGCCCGCGAGTTCGCGGGACACCGCCGAAGCCTGAATCCGTTGCGACACAAGGGTGATTCGCCCGTTCGGTAATTGCTTCGGCACTTTTGGATGCTTAGCGTGCCCAATGCCGGCTGAACTGTCCCGGCATCGGTTTCCGAAGGGGAAGACGTGAACAAGGCGCAGCTCGTCGAGGCGGTCGCTGACCGACTGGGTGGCCGCAAGGCCGCCGCAGAGGCAGTCGATGCCGTCCTCGACACCATCGTTCGTGCGGTGACGGCGGGAGACCGGGTGTCCATCACGGGCTTCGGCTCGTTCGAGAAGGTGGACCGTCCGGCTCGATACGCCCGCAACCCGCAGACCGGTGAGCGGGTGCGCGTCAAGAAGACCTCGGTGCCGCGCTTCCGCGCGGGCCAGGGCTTCAAGGACTACACCAGCGGGACGAAGAAGCTCCCGAAGCCCAACGTGAAGAGCGCGGCCGCCAAGAGCAGCCCGACTCCGCGCGTGGTCGCGACGGACGCCGCGGCGCCCGCCGCGAAGGCGACCACCCGCAAGACCACCGCGACGACCAAGGCGTCGGCGAAGCCGGCGACCTCGCGCGCCGCCGCGGTCAAGACCCCGGCCGCCACGACGCGCAAGACCGCGGCCGCGGCCAAGACTCCGGCGACCGCGAAGCCCGCCGCCAAGAAGGCGACCAAGGCGCCGGCGACCAAGGCGGCGACCAAGGCGGCGACCAAGCCGGCCGCGGCGAAGAAGGTCACCGCCAAGGCCGCGACCACCACCAAGGCCACCACCACCAAGGCCGTCAAGAGCACCCCGGCCGCGGCCAAGGCTCCGACGACCAAGGCGAAGGCGACCAAGGCCGCGCCGAAGGCCGCGACCGCCAAGCCGGCCGCGGCCAAGCCCGCCGCCGCCAAGGCGCCCGCGGCCAAGAAGCCCGCGACCAAGCGCGCGGCCAAGAAGGCCTGACGCGACGGACGTGGTGAGCCGGCGGTAGACGTACGCCGGCGACGGGCCGGAACCCCCACCTCGGGGTTCCGGCCCGTCGCCGTATGTTCGACCGTGACCCGGCCCGTCGGCGCCGGTCGCGGCCGGCGGGGTCAGCGCAGCGGATCCGGCAGTGTGTGCAGCGTCACCAGCACCACCCGCCCGCCCGCCGGGTCCAGGGTCATCCGAACCCGCTGGCCGGGGCGCAGGAAGCGCATCCCGCCGGCGTCGAACGCCGCCGCGTCGAAGGGCACGGGAGAGCCGTCGTCGAGCAGCACGACGCCCTCACGCGAGTCGGTCTCGAAGGTGTACACGGTGCCCTGCATGCCCCCATTGTCACCGCCGTTGGACCCGCCGCGGAACCGACGCGGCGTCAGGAGGCGGCCGCGCGCGGCAGAAACGGCACGGACGGGAGTACCGCGGCGGTGGCCGCGCCGACCCCGAGCCCGATCGCGGCCCGCAGATCCTCGCCGGTGTCCACGTCCCGGCGCACCGAATCCACGTCGTAGGGCGTGAGTTCGACCGCACCCGAGGCCAGGTGACGGGCCCGCGAGGGGCCGCCGAAGCCCGGTGCCAACGCCACCCCGGACGCGGCCGCGAGCAACGTGGTGCCCACCCCCGCCGCGTCCGCCAGGAAGGCCCGCCGCACACCGGTCGCGGCGGCCAGTACCCGATCCAACTCCTCGGCCCGCAACGCCGGGAGGTCGGCGGACAGGGCCGCGACGCCGGTGTGCGGTCGGGCCGCGCCGGCGATCCGGGCACCGTGGGCGAGCGCGGCGTTCAGCCCGGCGCCGACATCGGCCACGACATCGGCGCCCAGCGCCCGGATCGCCGCGGCGACCCGCGCGTCGTCGGTGACCACGAGCACCCCGTGCACCCGGTCGCAGGTCAGCGCGGTGCGGACGGTGTCGAGCGCGAAGGCGAGGGCGAGTTCGGGCCGATGGCCGGGCCCGATCGTGCCGGCGAGGCGGCTCTTGGCGATCGACAGCGGCTTCACCGGCACCACGAGCCGCCAGCGGGGCGGGGCGGATCGGACGCGGTCGCCGGAGCCCGCGGCGCGGCGCGGGGCGGTGGAACCCGTGGCGGGGGACATCGGCAAGATCCTCGCATCCGTACCGTAAGCCCATATCCTCATCGGTCGACGAGGACGTTTCTCGACAATGCGGAAGGCCCAGGGGAAACTATGGGGTCCGCCCGTACAGCATCGATGTTCCGCCAGCATCGATGTTCCACGCCGCACGCGGGGAACGTCGATGGTGTGAGGAGCGACACGGCCGCGGAATATCGCGGTGTGCGTCCGCGCCGACACACTTACGAATTTGAACCACATGAACGGGAGGAACGCCGGTGGCCCGCCGAAGGATCGGTTTCTGGTACCGCCTGGCGGTCGTGGTGGTCAAGCCCCTGCTGTTGCTGTTCACCAAACGCGACTGGCGGGGCACCGAGAACATCCCGACGTCGGGCGGGTTCGTCACGGCGGTGAACCACATCTCCTATGTCGACCCGCTGACCTACGCGCATTTCCAGTACGACACCGGCCGAGTGCCGCGCTTCCTGGCCAAATCCGGCCTGTTCAAGATCCCGTTCGTCGGGCGGGTGCTGGCCGGCGCCGGGCAGATCCCGGTGTACCGGGACTCCGCCGACGCCGCGCTCGCGTTCCGCGCGGCCGTGGAGGCGGTCGAGAAGGGCGAGTGCGTCGCGGTCTACCCGGAGGGCACCATCACCCGGGACAAGACGTTGTGGCCGATGCTCGGCAAGACCGGCGCGGCCCGGATCGCGCTGACCACCGGTGCGCCGGTGATCCCGGTCGCGCAGTGGGGGGCGCACGAGTTGTTGCCGCCGTACACGAAACGACCCCGGTTGTTGCCGCGCAAGACGATGCACGTGCTGGCCGGCCCGCCGGTCGACCTGGACGAGTTCCGGGGGCGCGAGTTGACCGCCGACGTGCTGCGCGGTGCGACGGATCGGATCATGGAGTCCATCACCGAGTTGCTGGTCAAGCTGCGGGACGAACCGGCCCCGCCGAACGCCGGCGTGCGCCGGGGGTCGGGCCGCAAGGGCCCGGCCGAGGGCGTCGAGCCCGCCGACGTCGCCGACGACACGTCGGCCGGCGACCCGGACGGCGACACCGACGGCACCCGGGGCGGTCGCGCATGACGCGGTGCGCGGTATTCGGCATGGGGTCCTGGGGGACCGCCTTCTCGATCGTGCTCGCCGAGGCGGGGTGCGACGTGATGATGTGGGGGCGGCGCCCGGAGCAGGCCGACGCGATCAACACGCGGCACGAGAACGAGGAATACCTCCCCGGCATCGCGCTGCCGGTCGGGATCGAGGCCACCACCGATCCCGCCAAGGCCGCCGAGGGCGCGGAGTTCGTGGTGTTGGCGGTGCCGTCGCAGACCCTGCGCGGCAACCTCACCGCGTGGGCGCCGCTGCTGTCCGACGACGCCATCCTGGTCAGCCTGATGAAGGGCGTCGAACTGGGCACCGCGAACCGGATGAGCGAGGTGATCCGCGAGGTCGCCGGTGTGCCCGAGGGCCGGATCGCGGTGGTCAGCGGCCCCAACCTGGCGATGGAGATCGGTCAGCGCCAGCCCGCCGCGAGTGTGGTCGCGTGCACCGACGAAGAGGTCGCCCGGCGACTTCAGGAGGCGTGCCACACGTCCTACTTCCGCCCGTACACCAACACCGACGTGGTCGGCTGCGAACTCGGCGGCGCGGTCAAGAACGTGATCGCGCTCGCCGTGGGGATGGCCGACGGCATGGGCATGGGCGACAACACCAAGGCGACGCTGATCACCCGCGGTCTGGCCGAGACCGCCCGCCTGGGCGCGGCGATGGGCGCGGACGCGCACACCTTCGCGGGCCTGGCCGGCCTCGGCGACCTGGTGGCGACCTGTACCTCGCCGCTGTCGCGCAACCGCACCTTCGGCGAGAAGATCGGCCGCGGCACGCCGATCGAGGAGGCCGTCCGGGACAGCCGGCAGATCGCCGAGGGCTTCAAGTCCTGTGAATCGGTACAGATGCTGGCCCGTCGGTACGGCGTCGAGATGCCGATCACCGACGTGGTCGTGTCGATCATGCACGGCGGCAAACCCCCGACCGTCGGCATGGCCCTGCTCTCCCGCTCCGCCAAGCCCGAGCGATACCAGTCGTGACCGGCGGCGTCGACCGGGTCGCGGCGCCTTCGCCGCGGTCCGGTCGGCGTCGTCCCGGCGGGCCGTTCCTGCGCTCGAACGCCGTCCGGGATAGGGTTGTTCGACCATGAACGACCTTTCGGGCACCCCCCACTTCTCCTCGCGCCCCCGCGTCGCGGTCGTCTTCGGCGGCCGCAGCTCCGAGCACGCGATCTCCTGCGTCACCGCAGGGAGTGTGCTGGCCGCGATCGACCGCTCCAAGTACGACGTGTTGCCGATCGGGATCGGTACCGACGGGCGCTGGATGCTCGTCGGGGACGATCCGGCGCGACTGGCGATCCAGGGCGACCGGTTGCCCGAGGTCACCGACGTCGCGGAGTCCACCGCGCCGCTGATCCTGGCCGCCGACCCCACGGCGCGCGAGATCACCGTGCTCGAACCGGGCATGCTGCCCAAGCTGTTGGGCGAGATCGACGTGGTCTTCCCGCTCCTGCACGGCCCCTACGGCGAGGACGGCACGCTCCAGGGCTTCCTGGAACTGGCCCAGGTGCCCTACGTGGGGTCGGGTGTGCTGGCCAGTGCGGCGAGCATGGACAAGGAATACATGAAGGCCCTGTTCACCGGCTTCGGCCTGCCCTCGGGCCCGTATGCCACGGTCCGCCCCCGGGAATGGGAGCGCGACCCGGCCGCCGTGCGCGAGGCGGTGTCCTCGCTGGGCTTCCCGGTGTTCGTCAAGCCCGCCCGGGCCGGCTCCAGCATGGGCATCACCAAGGTGCACCGGATCGAGGACCTGGACGCGGCGATCGAGGAAGCCCGCCGGCACGACCCCAAGGTGATCGTCGAGGGAATGCTGACGGGCCGTGAGATCGAGTGCGGCGTACTGGAGTTCGAGGACGGGCCGCGCGCGAGTGTGCCGGCCGAGATCCGGGTCGGCGGCGGCCACGAGTTCTACGACTTCGCGGCCAAGTACCTGCCCGACAACGGCACCCGACTGGACGTGCCGGCGGAACTGACCAAGGAGCAGACCGCCGAGGTGCAGCGACTCGCGATCGCCGCCTTCGAGGCGCTGTCCTGCGAGGGCCTGGCCCGGGTGGACTTCTTCCTGCTGGAGAACGGGCACTTCGTGATCAACGAGGTGAACACGATGCCGGGCTTCACGCCGGTGTCGATGTACCCGAGCGTGTGGCAGGCCACCGGCGTGGACTACCCCGAACTGGTCGACCGGCTGATCTCGGCGGCGCTGCGCCGCCCCAACGCGCTGCTGCGGTAGGCGCCGGGCCCGATCCCCGGACGACGTGAGCGGCGGCCGGCCTCCCGGCCGCCGCTCACGCGTCGTCGGACAGATCCAGTGTGGCCGGCACCGCGCGCTCGACCGCGTCCGCGAGGTCGGTCAGCGGTGCGGCGGGTTCGGCGAACTTCTTCGGCACCGACACCTCGACGTTGGCCCGCCGGTAGAGGGTGGTGAAGCGCGTTCCGCCGGAGTACGTCTCGAAGGCCCAGTACACGCCGTTCACGTTGACCGAGTTGTTCGGGACCTTGCCCGCCTCGGCGGGATCGATCACCCGCATCGACGCGGGCAGCCCCACCCCGCAGCGCAGCACGATCGCCGGATCGCCCCACGCGGCGGTCAGCGGCGACTTCCGCGACGTCTCGCGCGGCCCGGCGTCCATCACCTTGCTCGGCAACGCGTCGTGCAGGGCCCCGCACGCCTCGGTCGCCGCCCCCGGCGCCGGCGTCGGCGCGGTCACGTCGATTCGCCCCGATCCGTCGGTGCACCCCGTCGCGGACACCACGAGGACCGGAAACAGGCATGCGAGAACACGGTGAGGGCGCACGACTTCGATCCTAGGCGCGCCGGGGGTCGCACTCGTCGGCCGGGTCGCCCCGGCGCATCGCACGCGTTCGCCGGGTCAGCCCAGGTTGACCACCGGACACGTCAGGGTGCGGGTGATGCCGTCGATGCGCTGCACCTCGGCGACCACCATGCGACCCAACTGGTCCACGTCGGTGGCCTCGGCCCGCACGATCACGTCGTAGGGGCCCGTGACGTCGTCCGCCCGGGTCACCCCCGGCAGTGCGGCGACGGCTCTGGCCACCGACGCCGAACGGCCGACCTCGGTCTGGATCAGGATGTATGCCTGTACCACCACGGCCTCCCGGCGCGCAGGATGATGGGATCTTGACGGGACCCCCGCTGCTGCGACCATTGTCGGCCCGGCGGGGCTCGGCGACCACAGCGGGAGCCGACGCATCACAAGGTGACGGTTCCCGAACCGACACCCCGAACAGGCAATCCCGAACGGACACCCCGAACAAACATGGTCGACGAGGCGGATCAGGGCTGATGGGCATGGCAGGAGAGCGGCGATGAGCGGGACGCTGGGCGATCTCGGCGAGTTCGGCCTGATCGGGGCGCTGGTCGCGCGCGTGCCGACGGGGCCGCACGTGTCCCTGGGCCCGGGCGACGACGCCGCCGTGGTCACCGCCGCCGACGGTCGGGTGGTGGCCACCATGGACCTGCTCGTCGAGGGTCGGCACTTTCGGCGCGACTGGTCGACCGCGTACGACGTGGGCCGCAAGGCCGCCGCGCAGAACCTGGCGGACGTCGCGGCGATGGGCGCGGTGCCGACCGCGCTGCTGATCGGGCTGTGCGGGCCGCCGGACCTGCCCACCGGGTGGGCGCTGGAGTTGTACGACGGCCTGCGCGACGAGTGCGCGGTGGTCGGCGCGGGTGTGGCGGGCGGCGACGTCGTCGGCAGCGACACGGTCACGGTCGCGGTGACCGCGCTCGGCGACCTCCAGGGGCGCGCCCCGGTCGTGCGCTCGGGGGCCCGGCCGGGCGACGTGGTCGCGGTCGCGGGCTGGCTGGGCTGGTCGGCGGCGGGGCTGGCGATCCTGGGCCACGGGCATCGCGCGCCGCGCGCGTTCGTGGAGGCGCACCGCCGGCCCGAGCCGCCCTACGACGCCGGGCCCGGCGCGGCGGTCCTGGGCGCGACCTCGATGATCGACGTCAGCGACGGTCTGCTCGCCGATTTGGGACACGTCTCGCGCGCGTCCGGGGTGCGCATCGACGTGCTGTCCGACCGGCTGGACGTACCGGCGCAGATGCGCGACGTGGCGCGCGCGCTCGGCGCCGACCCGCTCAACTGGGTGCTCACGGGCGGTGAGGACCACGCGCTCGCGGCCACCTTCCCGGCGGGAACCGCGCTGCCGGCGCGCTGGCGGGTGATCGGACGGGTGCACACGGGCACGGGGGTCACCGTGGACGGGCGCGACCCCGACGTCGCCGGCGGGTGGGATCACTTCGACCGGGGCTGAGGGTCGTCGATCGAGTCCTTCGGGGGCGGGAAAGTGGGCCCGAGACGGGCGCGGATAGGCTGCACGGCATGGTGCAGACTCCTCCGCGCGTGCTGACGGTGGCCGGCTCCGACTCCGGCGGCGGCGCCGGGATCCAGGCCGATCTGAAGACGATGCTGGCCCACGGCGTGCACGGGATGAGCGTGATCGCCGCGGTGACCGCGCAGAACTCGCTCGGCGTCCAGGGCTACTGGGAGCTTCCCGCCGAGGCGGTGCGGGCCCAGTTCCGCAGCGTGGTGGACGACATCGGCGTGCAGGCGATCAAGACCGGGATGCTCGCGTCGCCGAACCTGGTGGCGGTGGTCGCCGAACTGCTGGGCGAGGTACGGGTGCCGGTGGTGGTCGACCCGGTGGCCTCGTCCAAGCACGGCGACACGCTGCTCGCCAACGACGCGCTGGAGACCCTGCGCACCCGCCTGCTGCCGGTGTCCACGCTGGTCACCCCCAACCTGTACGAGGTCGAACTGCTGACCGGCCACAAGGTGCGCGAGCGCGCCGACATGCGCGGCGCGGCCGAGGCGATGCTCGGCTTCGGCCCGGACTGGGTCCTGGTCAAGGGCGGCCACCTGGAGGGCGAGGCCGCGGACCTGCTCTTCGACGGCACCGACGAGCGGTGGTTCACCAGCCCGCGCTACGACAACCGGCACACCCACGGCACCGGCTGCACGCTGGCGAGCGCGATCGCCTCGCGGCTCGCGCTCGGCGACACCGTGCCGGACGCGGTGGCGGCGGCGAAGGAGTACGTCACCGGCGCGATCCGGGCCGGGTTCCCGCTCGGCGAGGGCATCGGCCCGGTGGACCACGCGTGGCGGTGGCGCGACGGGTTCTGAGCGGGGGACGGGCCCGGGGGAGACGGTCGATTCCCGGGCCTGTGCCGGCGCACCCGCCCCGGACATGCCGAAGGGCCGGTCCACCCAGGGGTGAACCGGCCCTTCGAGAAGTCGAACGGTCGCGCGACTAGCGGGAAACCTTGCCCGCCTTGATGCACGAGGTGCAGACGTTGAGGCGCTTCGGCGTGGCACCGACCTTCGCACGCACCGTCTGGATGTTGGGGTTCCAGCGACGGGGCGTCCGGCGGTGAGAGTGCGAAATGCTGTTGCCGAAGCCCGGCCCCTTGCCGCAGACGTCGCAGTTGGCAGCCACGGGAACACTCCAAAGACGAATGGGAATTGCGTACGAACACGTGCCGGCGAATGCCGGACAACCGCAGAAGAGTAACCGACGGACCGGGCGATGCGCGAACCCGGGATGATCCGGGCATGGGCAATCGGTCGATCTCGCCATGCTTCCCGCCAAGCCTAACCCATCCGGGTCGGCCGCTTCACCGCTCCCCGTCTCGATAACCTGCCGGCGAACGGGACGCGCACAATCGGATTCGTACAGGAGGTGGGCGTGCAGGGCCTGCTGGGAGAGCTGGACGGTCCGGCGGTACGCCGCTGGGGTCGCGTCGCGCTGGAGTTGCTGGGTCGGGCGCGCGAGGAGATCGACGCGCTCAACGTGTATCCCGTGCCCGACGGCGACACCGGCACGAACCTGTTCCTGACCCTGGAATCGGGAACCGCCGAGGTCGACGCGCTGTTCGGCGCCGACCTGCCCGAACCCGATCTGCCGAGCGCCTTCCGGGCGCTCGCGCACGGCGCGCTGTTGGGCGCGCGCGGCAACTCCGGGGTGATCCTCAGCCAACTCCTGCGCGGCATGGCCGAGCGATTCGAGGCAGAGCAGGTCGCGGCGCGCGAGAGCGGCCGGGAGGTGCCCGCCGGGCTCGCCCTCGCGCACGCGCTGCGCACCGCCGCCGACGCCGCGTACGCCGCGGTGGCCCGGCCGGTCGAGGGGACCATGCTCACCGTGGCCCGGGCCGCGGCCGACGCGGCGGCCGCGGCGGGGGAGGAGATCCGACCGGTGGTGCGGGCCGCCGCGACCGCCGCCCGCGGCGCGCTGGCGCGTACCCCCGAGCAGTTGGACGTGCTGCGCCGGGCCGGCGTGGTGGACGCCGGCGGGCGCGGGCTGACCGTGCTGCTCGACGCGCTGCTCGCGGTGGTCACCGGCGAGCGTTCGGCGTACCGGATCTCCCCGCACCAGGTGCAGACGCCCGTCCCGGTCCCGTACGCCGACCCCCTCGGGTCCGAGGAGGACGCCGGCGGCGGGCCCGGGTTCGAGGTGATCTATCTGCTCGACGCGCCCGACGACGCGCTGCCGGCGCTGCGCGAGCGGCTGGGCGCGCTCGGCGACTCGCTCGTGGTGGTCGGCGGCGAGGGCTTGTGGAACGTGCACGTGCACGTGGACGACGCGGGCGCCGCCGTCGAGGCGGGCATCGCCGCGGGCCGCCCGCACCGGATCCGGATCACCCACCTGGAGCGGGTGCTCGTCGGCACAGCGGCCCCCGAACCCGCGCCGACGCGCGGGATCGTCGCGGTCGCCCACGGCGACGGCCTGGCCACGCTGTTCGCGGAGAACGGCGCGCACGTCGTGCAGGCCGGGCCGGGCCGGGGGCCGTCCACGAGCGTGCTGGTGGACGCGATCCGGCGGACCGAGGCGCGCGAGGTGGTGCTGCTGCCCAACGACGCCGACTGCCACGCGGTGGCCGGGGTGGCCGCCCAGCAGGCCCAGGCGGCGGGCGTGCGGGTCCAGGTGATCCCGACCAAGGCGGCCGTCCAGGGCCTGGCCGCGCTCGCCGTGCACGAGCCGGGTCGGCGCTTCGACCAGGACATCGTGGGGATGACCTCGGCCGCCGGCGCGACCCGCTACGGCGCGCTCACCGTCGCCGTCCGCGAGTCGTGGACGATGGCCGGCGTGTGCCAGGCGGGCGACGTGCTCGGCGTGATCGAGGGCGACATCGCGGTGATCGGCCGGGACCAGCGCGAGACCGGCACGGTGGTGGTGGACCGGATGCTCGCCGGCGGCGGCGAACTGGTCACCCTGGTCACCGGCAGCGCCTGCCCGCCGGGCCTGGCCGCCGCGATCGAGCGCCACCTGCGGGCCACCCGGCTCGGCGTGGACGTGATGGTCTACGAGGGCGGCCAGGAGGTGTATCCGCTGCTGATCGGGGTCGAATAGCCGCCGACCCGGCGGTTGGACCACGTCGATGACACCACCGCCCAGTACCGTTGGGCGGCATGTCGCGCCTTGACGAACCGCTGAAGAAACTCGTCGGCGACCGCACGGCGACGGTGCTGGCCAAATCCCTCAAGCTGGACACCGTCGGAGATCTGCTGCGCCACTACCCCCGGCGCTACGCGGAGCGCGGGCGCCTGACCGACCTCTCGCGCCTGGAGCCCGAGGAGCACGTCACCGTGATGGCGGAGATCGCCAAGGTGACCAAGCGCCCGTTCCGCAATCGGCGCGGCAACCTGCTCGAGGTCGAGGTCACCGACGGGCGCGGCAAACTCACCCTGGTCTTCTTCAACCAGGCCTGGCGCGAAGAGGAACTGCGGCCCGGCCGGCGCGGATTGTTCGCGGGCAAGGTGGGCCGGTTCAACAACGCCGTCCAGCTCAGCCGGCCCGACTACCAGTTGATCGGCGAGGACGACGAGGACGGCGTGGCGAACGTGTTCGCCGGCGCGCTGATCCCGGTCTACCCGGCGGCGGCGAACATGCCGTCCTGGAAGGTCGCCCAGTGTGTCGGGATGGCGCTGGACACGCTCGGTGAGATCGGCGACCCGCTGCCCGCCGAGATGCGCACCCGGCGCGGTATGCCGGGACTGGCCGAGGCCCTGGTCCAGGTGCACCGCCCCACCTCCTGGGAGGACGTCGCCGCGGCCAAGGACCGGCTCAAGTGGGACGAGGCGTTCGTCCTGCAGATCGCCCTGGCCCGCCGCCGCCGCGACGCCCGCGCCCAGTCCGCGGTGGCCCGCCCCCGCCGTCCCGACGGCATCCTCGACGCCTTCGACGCCCGCCTGCCGTTCGAACTCACCGACGGCCAGAAGGAGGTCTGCGCCGAGATCGAGACCGACCTGGCCGGCGAGCACCCCATGCACCGCCTCCTCCAGGGCGAGGTGGGGGCCGGCAAGACGCTCGTCGCGCTGCGGGGGATGCTCACCGTGGTGGACGCCGGGGGGCAGACGGCGTTGTTGGCGCCCACCGAGGTGTTGGCCCAGCAGCACTACCGGTCGATCGTGGAGATGCTCGGGCCGCTGGCCGAGGGGGCCGGGATGCTGGGCGGATCCGAGGTCGGGACCAAGGTGACCCTGCTCACCGGGTCGATGGGGGTGGCCGCGCGCCGGGCCGCGCTGCTCGATCTGGTCACCGGCGAGGCCGGCATCGCGATCGGCACGCACGCGTTGATCGAGGACAGGGTCGAGTTCCACGACCTGGGTCTGGTGGTGGTCGACGAACAGCACCGGTTCGGCGTCGAGCAGCGCGACGCGCTGCGCGGCAAGGGCAAGCGGCCGCCGCACCTGCTGGTGATGACCGCGACGCCGATCCCGCGCACCGTGGCGATGACCGTCTTCGGCGACCTGGAGACCTCGATCCTGGCCCAACTCCCCTCCGGGCGCTCGCCGATCGCCACCCACGTGGTCCCGGCGAAGGAGAAGCCGCACTTCCTCGACCGCGCCTGGGAGCGGGTGCGCGAGGAGGTGGGCAAGGGCCATCAGGCGTACGTGGTCTGCCCGCGGATCGGCGACGAGGACGACGATCCGAAGGCGAAGAAGAAGGCCGGGACGAAGGCCGCGAAGAAGGGCGCCCGCAAGCGGGACGAGGACCTGCCCGCCGAGGCGTACCCGGACGACCCCGACGACATCGGCGCCGACGCCGACGGCGGGGCCGAGGAGCGTCGGCCGCCGCTGGCCGTGCTCGACATCGCCGCCGCGCTCGGTGATGGCCCGCTGGCCGGTCTGCGGGTCGCGGTGCTGCACGGCCGGATGGCGCCCGAGGACAAGGACGACGTGATGCGCCGGTTCACCGCCGGCGAGGTGGACGTGCTGGTCGCGACCACGGTGATCGAGGTCGGCGTCAACGTGCCCAACGCGACCGCGATGGTGATCATGGACGCCGACCGGTTCGGCGTCTCCCAACTGCACCAGTTGCGCGGCCGGGTCGGCCGGGGCAGCGCCCCCGGACTCACCCTCCTGGTCAGCGAGATGCCCGGCGGCACCTCGGCGCGCGCACGCCTGGACGCGGTGGCGGCGACCCTGGACGGCTTCGAGCTGTCCCGGATCGACCTCGAACAACGCCGCGAGGGCGACGTGCTCGGCGACGCGCAGTCCGGCTCCCGCTCCTCGCTGCGCATGCTGGAGGTGGTCCGGGACGAGGACCTGATCGTGGCCGCCCGCGAGGAGGCGAGCTCGATCGTGACGACCGACCCCGACCTGACCGAGCACCCCGACCTGCGCAGCGCGCTGGCCAGCATCCTGGACGACGAGCGCGCGGAGTACCTCGACAAGGGCTGACCGCCCTCGCTCCGCTTCGACGCGCCCCCCGCGATCACCCGTTCGGAGCACGCGCGACGCCCGGCCGGTTGGTTACCAATGGGCCATGGACGCACGTACGGGGGACGAGGGCTTCGACGCGCTCTTCTGCGGGTTGCTCCCTCGGTTGTACCGGCGGGCCGTGTTGCTCGCCGGCGAAGGCAGCGCCGAGGACGCGGTGCACGAGACCTACCTGAAACTGGCCCGCAGACCCGACCGGCTCCTGGGCCACCCGGAGCCGTACGCGTACGCGTTCCGTGCGATGGTCAGCGTCACCCGCGACATATGGCGGGTGCGCAGTCGACAGGTCCTGCTGGCCGAGCCGCCCGAACCGGAGCACGCGCACGCGGGCTCCGCCGACCCGATCGCCCGGCGCGAGGCCGAGTGGGAGGCGGTGCGCATGCTCGGCTCGCTGCCCGCCAAGCAGGCCGCGGCGGTGCTGCTGGTCGACCTGGACGGCTACACGATCGATCAGGCCGCCGAGATCCTGGGCGTGCACCGCGGAACGGTGTCCCGCTCGCGCGAGCGCGCCCTGACCCGCTTGCGCGCCGGCCTGGGCGGCCCCACCGGCCGGTTCCGCCGCCGGGACCGGCACGAAGGAGTGACCCGGTGAATCCGTCGCCCCCCGACCTCGACGACCCCGACGAGGCGGTTCGCGAACTACGCCTGCGGCTGCGCGACGCGGACGCCGACTGCGCCGAACCGCCCGGCCTCGCCGCGCGGGCGATGCGCCGGCCGGCACCGCGCCCGAGGTGGCGCGGAGCGTTCGCGACCGCGCTCGCGGCCGTCGTGGTGGTCGCCGTGGTCGGCCTGAGCGCGTTCCTGGCCGGGCGGCACAACCCCGCCGAGCGGCCGACGCCCAAGCCGCCGGCCGCGCGCGCGGCCAGCGTGCAGGGCGAGGTGTACAACTCGGAGCAGCCGTGCCGGGCGCTGCGCACGATCGAGTGCTCGCTCGGTGTCTTCCGCAAGCCGGCCCTGTCGTCGCGGACGGCCGACCTGGCCGACCGGGTCTGGCACGGCGACCGGGTGCTCCTGGTCTGCCTGCTCGCCGACGGCCCGCGGGTGACCGACGAGACCGGTGTCGCCTCCCGGCACTGGTATCGGGTGGTGGTCCTGGGCACCGGCGCCGAGGGCTGGCTGCCCGGTGTGCGCACCCGCAACGAGACCGAGGTCCCGGACTGCACCTGAGCCGGCGCCGACCCGGCGCATGAGCCCGGGCCCTTCCGGCACGGGCCCGACGGCCGGACGCGGCCGGGGGAGGGAAGACTCCCGCCCCCCGGCCACGCCGGGTCGAGCCGGTCAGCAGTGGTACATGCCCGGCATCGGGTCCTGCGGGGTGAGCACACGCTGCGCGGGCAGGAAGCCGTGCCCGCCGTCGTCACCGTCGGTGTAGTACCAGATGTTGTTGCCGCCCGAGTGCGGGTCGCCCTCGGTCCAGCAGCTGAAGTAGCTGTACGTGGTGGTCAGCCGGCTGACCACGGGGGCCCAAAAGAACGGCTCCGAGCGCAGGTCGCTCGCGCCGTTGCCGCAGTGCAGGGTGCCGTTGCTGTCCACGTAGCAGTTCGCCGCGGCGCTTCGCGGGGCAGCCGAGGCGGCGACCGCCGGGGCCGCGCCGGACGCGGCCAGCGCGACGCCCGCCACGGCCATGGCGAGAAGGGTGCGGAGCTTCATCGGGATCTCCCGGTGCGTGGGGTGGATGTCGCCGAGCCGGTCGATCGCACGGATCGACGCGGCGGATCGACACGGTCGTCGCACGACGGTGGCGCCCCCGCCGTGCACCCTCCATACGATCGGGAACCCCCGCGTGTATGACACGTCACGCACCGTATTCGGGCCCGGATGCCGTCGGCAGCGAGCAGTCGATAGCGTGGACGCCATGCCGGACACGTACGCCGAACCCGCCCCCGTCGCCGCCCACGCGGCCGTCCCCCGTTCGCGAGCGCGCGGATGACCCGGGTGATCGCCGGCGCGGCGCGCGGTCGCCGGCTCGGCACCCCGCCCGGGGAGAACACCCGGCCGACCTCGGACCGGGCCCGCGAGGGGCTGTTCTCCACCCTCCAGTCGCTGCGCGGCACCCTGCACGGCGCGCGGGTGCTCGACCTGTTCGCCGGCTCCGGCGCGGTCGGTCTGGAGGCGCTGTCCCGCGGCGCCGCGCACGCCCTCCTGGTCGAGTCCGACGCCGGGGCGGCCGGCGTGGTCCGGGAGAACATCCGCCTGGTCGGCCTGCCCGGCGCGGAACTGCGGCCGGCCCGGGTGGAGAAGACGGTCGGCGTGCGCTGCCCCGCCGAGCCGTACGACGTGGTCTTCCTCGATCCGCCGTACGCGGTCACCGACGGTGAGGTCGGCGCGCTGCTCGACACGCTCGCCGAACACGGCTGGTTGGCGGCCGACGCGCTGATCGCGGTCGAACGGGCCACGCGCGGTGGGCCATTCGCGTGGCCCGCCGATTTCGACGAGATCAGATCCCGTCGCTACGGCGAGGGAACGCTCTGGTACGGTCGCGCCGCGCAAGCCTGATCAGGCGGCCGGATCACGGGTCCGGACCCGCCGGCACCCGATTTCGAGGGGAACCTCCGTTGCGTCGAGTCGTCTGCCCCGGTTCGTTCGACCCGGTCACCAACGGTCATCTGGACATCATCGGCCGGGCCTCCAGCCTCTACGACGAGGTCTACGTGGCGATCGGCTTCAATCGCGCCAAGCGCTCCGGTCTGTTCACCATCGAGGAGCGCATCGACATGCTCCACGAGGTGGTCGAGCAGTACGGGAACGTCAGGGTCGAGGCGTTCGAGGGGTTGCTGGTCAACTTCTGCAAGGAGCGCGAGATCCCGGCCATCATCAAGGGGCTGCGCGCGGTCACCGACTTCGACTACGAGTTGCAGATGGCCCAGATGAACTACGGTCTTACCGAAGTGGAGACCTTGTTCGTCGCGACGAACCCCCTCTACAGCTTTCTGTCGTCGAGTCTCATCAAAGAGGTCGCGACGTACGGAGGCGACGTGTCCGGCCTGGTGCCGGAGACGGTGCTACGTCGGCTCACCGAGCGGCTCGCGCAGGGCTGACGGGGCACGTGCCTCGTCACCGGGCCGACCGCCCGGGGCGAGTCGGTCCGTCACGCGATGCCGGCGAACACGACGGCTACCGTCGGTTTGAGGAGAGAGAGCAAGCCCGTGGACGTGCAGCCCAAGCTCGATGAACTGATCGCCCTGGTGGAGAACGCCCGCTCGATGCCGATGTCGGCGTCCTGCGTGGTCAATCGCGCGGACGTGGTGGCCCGGCTCGAAGAACTCAAGAACCTGCTGCCCGAGGAGTTCCAGCACGCCCGCCGGGTGCTCGGCGACCGCGAGTCGGTGATCGAGGAGGGGCGTCGCGAGGCCGAGCGGGTGCTGGCCAAGGCGCGCGAGGAGCGCGGTTCGCTGGTCGCCGACACCGAGGTGGCGCGCGAGGCGTACGGCGAGGCGGAGCGGATCCTGACCGAGGCCCGCCACGAGGCCCAGCGCATCCGCGAGGAGGCCGACGACTACGTCGACCAGAAGCTGGCCAACTTCGAGGTGGTGCTCACCAAGACGCTCGGCGCGATCGGCCGCGGCCGGGACAAGATGCGCGGCCGGCGCCCCTCCGACGAGCTGGGCGAGTACATGCAGGCGCAGGAGTTGGCCGACGCGCAGGCCAAGGCCCGCCCCGGCAGCCTCCAGGCCCAGCTCGACGGCCACGAGGAGACGTTCGCCGCTCCGCAGCAGCAACAGCAGCAGCCCGGCCGGCCGGAGTACCCGAGCGCGCCGCCCGCCGCGCCGACCGTGCCCGCGCAGGCCGGCCCCTACGGCCAGGACACCTACGCGCAGCCCGGCTACGGACAGCCCGCCTACGCGCAGGGCGCCGGCGTCGACAACGGCTACGCCGGCGGCTACGAGGGCCAGTACGACATGGGCCAGTACGATCAGCACGGGCAGCCGCAGTATCCGGGCCCGCACGACCAGGCACAGCACCACGCCGGGCCGAACACCGGACAGCAGCCCGCCTACGACCCGCAGGGCGGCTACGGCCAGTCGCTGGACGAGACCAGCTTCTTCGACACGAGCCTGATCGACGTGCGCCAGTTCCAGCAGGACGGCGGCCGGCAGTAGCCGCTCGCCCGACCCGCTCCGGCGCTTCGCGCGTCCCGCTCGAATGGCCCCGTTTGGGGCCTGGCGCGCGGGCTGCGATACTCTTACGGACCGACCCTGCCCGAGGCGTGTTTTTCGCGTGCCCCGAGGGTCGGCACCCTGACCATACGAGCCTCCCGGCGACGGGAGGTGGCACTGCATGAGGTGGAACACCCTGGACCGCTTGGATCACCGCAAACCGCTCGTCGTCGACACACGCGAGCTGGGGCGCCGGCCTGGATCCATGCTGAAGGTGTCCCGCACCGTGCCGGCCCCGGTGGACATGGGTGTGGCGGATGTGATCGGCGCTCCCGAAGGTGTCCCGATCCGGCTGGGTGTCCGGCTGGAAGCGGTCATGGAGGGTGTGCTGGTCACCGGCGTCGCACAGGTGCCGCTGACCGGTGAGTGCGTCCGGTGCCTGGAACCGCTCGAGCGCGAGCTCACGGTGCGTTTCCAGGAGCTGTACGTCTACCCGGACACGGACGCCGACGAGGACGCCCTCCGGCTTCAGGACGACCTGTTCGACCTGGAGCCGGTACTGCGGGACGCGACGGTGCTCGCACTGCCGCTCTCGCCGCTGTGCCGGGAGGATTGCCCGGGCCTGTGCTCCGAATGCGGAGCGCTGCTCGCGGAGGACCCCGACCACAGTCACGAGCTCGCCGACCCCCGGTGGGCGAAGCTGACCAGCATCTTCGACGGACCTTCCGCCGAAGCCGACGTTGACGGCGCCTCCGGCGCCGACGAGAACCAGGAGAAGTAGCCGTGGCTGTTCCGAAGCGGAAGATGTCGCGCAGCAACACCCGGCACCGCCGGAGCCAGTGGAAGGCCACTGCCGCCAACCTGGTGACCTGCGAGCGCTGCCGTGAGCCCAAGCTGTCGCACATCGCGTGCCCGAGCTGCGGCACCTACAACCGCCGCCAGGTCCTCGACGTCTGATCAGGCCGGTGGTAGTTCCGGTGACGGAATCACTCGCGCAATACGCGGATCTGGAAGGGCGGCTGGGCTGGTCGCTCGACGCCGCCCTTCTGGAACGCGCCCTCACCCATCGTTCGTACGCGTACGAACACGGCGGGCTGCCGACCAACGAGCGCCTGGAGTTCCTGGGCGACTCGGTGCTCGGCCTCGTCGTCACCGACACGCTCTACCGCAGGCACCCCGACCTGCCCGAGGGCCAGCTCGCGAAGCTGCGGGCCGCGGTCGTCAACTCGCGCGCCCTCGCGGGCGTCAGTCGGCGACTGGACCTGGGCGCCTTCATCCGGCTCGGCCGCGGTGAAGTGGGGACCGGCGGGCGGGACAAGTCCTCGATCCTGGCCGACACGCTCGAGGCGATCCTCGGCGCGGTGTACCTGGACCAGGGCCTGGACGCGGCGACCGAGCTGATCCACCGGTTGTTCGATCCGCTGATCGAGCAGTCGGCGAACCTCGGCGCGGGCCTGGACTGGAAGACCAGCCTCCAGGAGCAGACCGCCGCGGCGGGCATCGGAGTCCCCGAATACGTGGTCTCCGAGACCGGCCCCGACCACGAGAAGACCTTCACGGCCCTGGCCCGGGTCGCGGGTGTCGATTACGGCACCGGCGTCGGACGGAGCAAGAAGGAGGCGGAGCAGCAGGCCGCCGAAAGCGCTTGGCACTCGATCCGCGCCAAGTACGGAGACGGTTCCGGCACCGCGCCGGCCACCGCCTAGTCTCCGAGCCAATGCCTGCCGATAGGTAAGTTCGAACCGGTCGACGACCTCCGTGGTCGCCCGGCACGACCTCACCTACCGGCAGGCATTTTCGCATTCCCGAACCCGGCCCCGCCGGGTCCGGCTTCCTCAGTCGCGCCGTCTCCAGGGGGAGTGCCCACGTGCCCGAACTGCCCGAGGTCGAGGTCGTCCGTCGCGGACTGGAGACGTGGGTGGTGGGCCGCACCATCGCGCGTGTCGAGGTCACCCACGAGCGGGCGATCCGCCGCCATCTCGCGGGTTCGGCGGACTTCGCCGACGCGCTCGTCGGCACCCGCGTGCACGCCGCGCGCCGCCGCGGCAAGTATCTGTGGTTGCCGCTGGTGGCGCCCGGCGCCGACGAACCCGAGGACGCGCTGCTCGCGCACCTGGGGATGAGCGGGCAACTCCTCGTGCAACCGGCCGAGGCCCCCCGGGAGAAACACCTGCACGTGCGCTTCGGCTTCACCGACGGCGGCCGCGAGTTGCGCTTCGTCGACCAGCGTACGTTCGGCGGGCTCGCGGTCGAGCGCGGCGGCGCCGAACTGCCGCCCTCGATGGCGCACATCGCGCGCGACCCGCTCGATCCGCTGTTCGACGACACGCTCTTCCACGCCGCGCTGCGTCGGCGCAACACCGAGGTCAAGCGCGCGCTCCTGGACCAGTCGCTGGTCAGCGGCATCGGCAACATCTACGCCGACGAGGCGCTGTGGCGCAGCCGACTGCACGGCGCGCGGCCGACCGGACGGTTGACCCTCGCGCAGACCACACTGCTGCTCGCCTCGGCCCGCGACGTGATGAACGACGCGCTCGCGGCGGGCGGCACCTCGTTCGACAGCCTGTACGTCAACGTGAACGGGGAGAGCGGCTACTTCTCCCGCGGCCTGGACGCCTACGGCCGCGAGGGCGAGCCGTGCAACCGGTGCGCGACGCCCATCCGGCGCATCTCGTTCATGAATCGCAGCAGTTACTTCTGTCCGTCCTGTCAGCGCACGCCACGCAGGGCGACGGTCGGGGCGTAGGCACGGTAGTCAGGGAGCGTGTCATGGGATTCAACGGGGACATCGTCGTCGTGCGTGGGGCACGACCGTTGTCCGAGTTCGCGCCGTACGTGGACGCCGCGGCGCACCCGGCCCGAACGATGTGGGAGTCGCCGGACGGCTGGACCGCGACGCATGTGCGGCACGACGACGACCCCTTCGCGTTCGAGCGGCCGTGGGTCGCCGCGCTGGCGGCCAAGGCCGACTCGCCGGTGCTGGTGTGCTGGGTGTTCGAGACGCACGTGGCGCACGTCCAGGGGGTGAGCGAGGCCGGGGAGTGGGAGGCCTGGCTCAACCCCGGCGAGGCGGCGGCGCATCTGGCGATGAGTCGGCTCGAACTGGAGGCGGCGCGCACCGGCGACGACGTCTTCGACCGCGACGGCGACCTGCTCCGGCCGGCGCGTTACGCCGAACTGCGCGACGAGGTGGCCGAGGTGCTCACTCGGGCCCGGCCGAAGGTGGCCGCGGCGGCGGTGCGCTGGGCCCGGGCGGCGGGCCGGCCCACCACCCGGCCCGCGATCGAGGGGGTGCTCGCGCGCAACCAGGGCGAGTCGGGGCTGCGCGTGTTCGGCCTGCTGGCGGATCGACTCGGGGTCGGCCCCTGCTGACCCGGGCCCGCGGTGTCGGGGCGGGTGGAGCGGGTCAGCGGCCGAATTCCTGGGTCCACCACGGGCCGCCGGTGCCCTCGTGGATGCCGACGCCGAGTTTGGTGAGCGAGCAGTCGAGGATGTTGCGGCGGTGGCCCGGGCTGTTCATCCAGGCGCGCATCACCGCGTCGGCGGTCTTTTGGCCGCGCGCGATGTTCTCCGCGCCCAGGTAGGTCACGCCGGCCTTCTCGGCCCGGTCCCACGGGGTCTGCCCGTCGGGTGTGTTGTGGTCGAAGTAGTCGCGGGCGGCCATGTCGGCGCTGTGCGCGCGGGCCAGCGCGACCAGCTTCGCGTCGTTTTTGACGGGGCCGCAGCCCGCGCTCGCCCGCTCGTCGTTGACCAGCGCGAGCACCCGCTCCTCGGGGTCGCTCGGCAGTTTCGGCGCGCTCGTGGACGGCGTCGCCGCGGGCTTGCTCGGCGGCGGGGTGCTCGGGCTCGGCGTGCCGGTACCGGTGCCGGCGGTGCTCGGGGTGCTCGGCGGCGCGGTCGTGGCGGGCGTGGTGCCGGCGCCGGGATCCGGCAGGGCGGTGCGGCCGGTGGTCGCCGCGCCCGGCAGCAGGCTGCGGGACGCCTCGTCGCCGGTGCGGTCGGCCGCGGCGGCGCCGGCCGGCCCCGAGCCGTCGAAGGGCCGGCCGGCCCGGTCGCCGTCGGGACCGCTCGCATGCCGGGCGGATGACTCGCCGGCGTGCTCCGAGACGACCATGCCGGCCACCGTGCCGCCCACGGCGAGTACGGCCAACAGGGCGAGCAGGGGGGCGAGTCGTCGCCGTCGCGACTTCGCGCGTCGTCGATGCGGGCGTTCCGACGTCGGAGTGCGACTGTGCCGGGCCATGGAGGGTCGCGTCACCTTCCGGCAGGGGGATGTCGATTCACCCGAACGGGTGTGGTGCCGGTGTGACTCTAGGGCACGGCTGTCCGGAGTTGGCGGACAACCGGAATCTTCTTGACGCCGACGTCGAAAGATGATCTCGTACACCCAGCACGACGACCGTCGCCCCGGTCCGCGAAAACCGCGTTGAACGGGTGAAGGTCCCGTTATCGTGCCGTTATGATATTGACCTCCTGCGCTTTTGGTGCGACGCTGGAAGCCCGCGCACCCTATCAGGAGCCTTGCGGCCGGGTGCCACATTTAGACCCGCGAATCTGCGTGGTCATTCATTTTCAGCGTGGAGGACCCTCTCATGGCGAAGGCGCTTCTCGGTTACGTCGGTGGCCCCGATCCCCGACTGCTCGCCGAGAATCGACGGCTCCAGCAGCGTGTTCGTGACCTGGAAACGGAACTTGTCCGTGCCCAGGAGCGTAACGACGCGCTCAACGCCGCCGCTTCGGACGAGCTGCTTGCCGGCTTCGACGTCTCCGCGGCGGAACCCGCGCTGTCGCGAGCATAGGGCTGACGCGAGCGTAGGTCCGTAAGCGATAACCAGGGACGCCTTCAGGCGTCCCTTTGTCGTTTCCGGGTCTGTCGTTTCCCAGTCGTTTCCGACCCCGTTCCCTGTTCCTTCGGTCCCCGCGCGACCCGTGTGCGGCGCGCCCGCCGATCCGCGCGCCCGGTGTTTTCGCCAACCGCCCCGGTGTTTTCCCCGCCGATCCCCCTTGCCCGCCCACCCGCTCGCTTCCAGCGTTTGATACCCCCATCCGGGGCACTCGACACGCCGTCCCGTCGACGGAGCGCGGCAATCGTGTGGGCACCGCCGACTACCCTTTCGTCGCGTGCACCTCAAGAGTCTGACCCTGCGTGGCTTCAAGTCCTTCGCGTCGGCGACGACGCTGCGCTTCGAGCCCGGCATCACGTGCGTGGTCGGGCCCAACGGCTCCGGCAAGTCGAACGTGGTCGACGCGCTGTCGTGGGTGATGGGGGAGCAGGGCGCCAAGACGCTGCGCGGCGGCAAGATGGAGGACGTCATCTTCGCCGGCACCGCCGGCCGGCCGCCGCTCGGGCGGGCCGAGGTGAGCCTGACCATCGACAACACCGACGGCGCGCTGCCCATCGACTACGCCGAAGTCACCATCACCCGGCGGATGTTCCGCAACGGCGGCTCCGAGTACGAGATCAACGGCAGCACCTGTCGGCTGCTCGACATCCAGGAGCTGCTCTCCGACTCCGGGATCGGTCGGGAGATGCACGTGATCGTCGGCCAGGGTCGGCTCGACTCCGTGTTGCAGGCCGACCCCACCGGGCGACGCGCGTTCATCGAGGAGGCCGCGGGCGTTCTCAAGCATCGCAAGCGCAAGGAGAAGGCGCTGCGCAAGCTGGACGCGATGCAGGCCAACCTGAACCGGGTCCAGGACCTGACGGGCGAGCTGCGCAGGCAGCTCAAGCCGCTCGGCCGGCAGGCCCAGGTGGCGCGGCGGGCGGCGGCGATCCAGGCCGACCTGCGGGACGCGCGGCTGCGGCTGCTCGCCGACGACCTGGTGGGACTGCGGCGCGCGCTGGCCGAGGAGGTCGCCGACGAGACGGTGCTGCGCGAGCGGCGCACGGTGGTCGAGCGCGAGTTGGGCGTGGTCCAGGCCCGGGAGGCCGAATTGGACGCCGAGGTGCGGGCGATGGCGCCGCGCCTGGCTCGGGCCCAGGAGACCTGGTACACGCTGTCCGCGCTGGCCGAACGGGTGCGCGGGACGGCGGGCCTGGCGGGCCAGCGGCTGCGGCACGCGAGCGCGGCGCCGGCCGACGAGCGGCGGGGGCGCGACCCGGAGGACATGGAGCGCGAGGCCGCGCGCATCCGCGAGCAGGAGGCGGAGTTGGCCGCCGCGCTGGAGTCGGCGCAGGTCGAACTCGCCGAGACGGTGGAGCGGCGCGGCGCGTTGGAGCGGGCCCTGGTCGCCGAGGAGGGCCGGCTCAAGGTGGTGGCCCGGGCGCTCGCGGACCGCCGGGAGGGACTGGCCCGGCTGGTCGGACAGGTCGGCGCCGCGCGCAGCCGGGTGGCCGCCGCGGAGGCCGAGATCGGTCGGCTGGCCGGCGCCCGGGACGAGGCGCGGGAGCGGGCGGTCGCGGCGCGCGAGGAGTACGAGGAGCTGCGGCTCGGGGTCGAGGGTTCGCCCGAGGACGGTGACGGCGGGTCCGGGCTCGCGGCGATCGAGGCCCGGTTGGCGGCCGCCGAGGAGGCGCTGGTCGCCGCGGAGGAGGCGTTGGCCGAGGCGCGTGACGCGGAGCAGGCGGTGGAGCGGGAGCGGTCGGCGGTGACCGCGCGCAAGGAGGCGTTGGAGCCGGCGCTGCGACGCCGGGACGGCAGCGGTGCGCTGCTCGCGGCCGGTGACCGCCTGTCCGGCGTGCTCGGCACGGTGGCCGCGCTGATCACCGTGGAGCACGGCGCCGAGCAGGCGGTGGCGGCGGCCCTGGGGGCGGCCTCGGAGGCGATCGCGGTGGACGGCGTGGAGCCGGCCGTGGACGCGTTGCGGCTGCTGCGCAAGGACGACGCGGGGCGGGCGGCGCTGGTGCTCGCCGGGGCCGCTGTGGAGGGGTCGGCGGTCGCCGGGCCGGAGGGGTGGCCCGCGCTGCCGGCGGGCGCGGTGTACGCGACGCGGCTGGTGGTCGTACCCGAGGCGTTGCGCGGGGCGCTGGCCGCGCTGCTCGATCGGGTCGCGGTGGTCGACGACCTCGGCGCAGCGGCGGACCTGGTCCGGGCGGTGCCCGGGGTGCGGGCGGTGACCCGGGACGGGGATCTGGTCGGCGAGGGCTTCGCGTACGGCGGGTCGGCGGGTGCGCCGAGCCTGCTGGAGGTACAGGCCGCAGTGGACGAGGCGGTCGCGCGGCTGGACGTGTTGACCCGCGGGTGCGCCGCGGCGAAGGACGCGCTGGCCGACGCGGTGGCGGGCCGGCGGGAGGCCGCGGCGGCGGTCGAGCGGGCCCGGGCGGAGCGGCGCGAGGCGGAGCGCCGGGCGGCCGCGGCCGCGCAGCAGTTGGGTCGGCTCGGCGGCCAGGCCCGGGCGGCGGCGGGTGAGGCCGAGCGGTTGGCGGGCGCGGTGGCCACGGCCGAGGCGGCGCGGGAGCAGGAGGAGGCGAAGGCCGAGGAGTTGGCGGCCCGCCTGGAGAGTGCCGAGGAGTACAACGCGGCCGAGGGCGACGAGGAGCCGGACACCGCCGAGCGCGATCGGCTCGCGGGCGCGGCGAGCGGCGCGCGGCAGGCCGAGATGGAGGCCCGGTTGGCGGTACGCACCCACGAGGAGCGGGTGCGCTCGCTCGCGGGTCGGGCCGACGCGCTGGACCGGGGCGCGCGGGCGGAGCGGGAGGCGCGCGCGGCGGCCGCGCGGCGCCGCGAGCGGTTGGCGGTGGAGGCGCGGATCGCGCGGGCGGTGCTCGTGGGGGCGGAGGCGCTGCTGCGGCACGTGGAGGCGTCGCTGGCGCGGGCCGGCGGTGAGCGTGAGGCGGCGGAGGCGGCCCGGGCCGCGTGCGAGGCGGAGCTGGCCCGCGAGCGCGGGCGGTCCCGGGAGTTCGCCGCCGAGTTGGAGAAGTTGACCGACTCGGTGCACCGGGACGAGATGCTGCGGGCGGAGAAGCGGCTGCGGGTCGAGCAGTTGGAGGCCCGGTCGTTGGAGGAGCACGGGATCGAGGCCGAGGGGCTGGTCGCCGAGTACGGCCCGGACCGACTCGTGCCCGCGTCGTTGCCGGCCGAGGGCGAGTCGCGCGACCCGGACGCGCCCGAGGCGCAGCCGCGTCCGTACGTCCGGGCCGAGCAGGAGAAGCGGCTGCGCGCGGCGGAGAAGGCGCATGTACAGCTCGGCAAGGTGAATCCGCTGGCGTTGGAGGAGTTCGCCGCGCTGGAGGAGCGGCACAACTTCCTGACCGAGCAGTTGGAGGATCTGAAGAAGACCCGCCGCGATCTGATGACCGTGGTCAAGGAGGTGGACGAGCGGGTCGAGCAGGTCTTCACCGCGGCCTTCCACGACACCGCGCGGGAGTTCGTGGGGGTGTTCGCCCGGCTGTTCCCCGGCGGCGAGGGGCGGTTGGTGCTCACCGATCCGGAGGACATGCTGACCACGGGCATCGAGGTCGAGGCCCGGCCGCCGGGCAAGAAGGTCAAGCGGTTGTCGCTGCTGTCCGGCGGCGAACGTTCGCTGACCGCGGTGGCCCTGCTCGTGGCGATCTTCAAGGCCCGGCCCAGTCCGTTCTATGTGATGGACGAGGTCGAGGCGGCGCTGGACGACATGAATCTCCAGCGGCTGATCGGGATCTTCGCGGAGCTGCGGGAGAGTTCGCAGCTGATCGTGATCACCCACCAAAAGCGCACGATGGAGGTCGCCGACGCGCTCTACGGCGTCTCGATGCGTGGTGACGGCGTGACGACGGTGATCAGCCAGCGGTTGCGGCAGGAGGATCGGCGGGAGGCGACGGAGCACGCCGAGCCGATGAGCGGGGCGGCGCGCTGAGACATGCCCGAGCGCCGCGCCCCGGGCGGGGGCGCGGCGCTCGGTACGGGTGTTACGCCGGGACGTTGCGCGGCATGACCTTGTCGTTGAACAACTGCAGGCTGGCCCAGCCCGCGTCGATCGGCAGGCCGCCGACCAGCGGGTGCAGGATCAGCGCGTCGGTGAGGCCGCCGACCTGCCCGATCTCGACACACTCGTCGGGGGTGAGGCAGCAGTAGATGCCCTCCTCGCGCAGCGCCGCCACGGTGGTGGCCGACGACTCGACGACGGAGGCTATGTCGGGAGTCTGCCAGCCGGCGTAGGTGGTGGCCTCGTGCAGGAAGTATTCGCCGTACTCGGCCCACGCCTTGTCCGGGTCCTCGGTGCAGAAGATCATCCGGGTCTTCACCGGCGGCAGGATCGCGAAGCCGCCCTCGAAGCCCTCCTCCGCGGCGAGTTCGTAGTAGTACCGCTCCAGCTCCGGGATCGGCGCCGCCGCGTAGAACGGCAGGCGCAGCCGGACCGCGCGGCGCACGGAGGCCTTCGCGGTGCCGCCGACCATGACCATCGGGTGCGGGTCGGTGAACGGCTTCGGGGTGACCCGTACGGTGGTGCCGCGGTATTCGAACGGCTCGCCGGTCCAGGCCTTGAGCAGGGTCTCCAGGACCTCGTCCTGGATCTTCCCGCGCCGCTTCCACTCCTTGCCGAGCGCCGCGTACTCCTCGGGCCGGTAGCCGATGCCCGCGACCAGGGAGAGCCGGCCGCCGCTGATGTTGTCCAGGACGGCGATGTCCTCGGCGAGCCGGATCGGGTCGTAGAGCGGGGCGAGCAGCGCGCAGACGATCACGCCGATGCGCTCGGTGGCGCCGAATATCGCTCCCGCGGTGCTCAGCGGTGACGGGCTCCAGGCGTTGTCCGCGCCGTGGTGCTCCTCCAGGCTGATCATGTCGAACCCGTTCTTGTCCGCGAAGGCCGCCATCTCGACGGTGGCCCGGTAGCGGGCGGACATCTCCTGCCGGTCGAGACCGGGGAGGACCTGGTTGAACCGCAGATTCGTGACAGCCATGGACCGTGAACACCTTCCGGGTCGAGCCGAGCCGTCTCGGACACGTGTCGTCGGCCGGACGGTGCTTGGCATCGGCAAGCTATCTGACGCAGTGTCAGGATTCAACGGTCTTCGGGTGATCGCACCGTGTGCGGGGCGAGGACCCGCCGGAGGCGGCCGGTCGCGGTTCGCCGCCGGGTGGTCTGGGAGACTGGAGGTCCTATGGAGACTGTGATCCTGATCGTCGTCATTGCCCTTGTCGTCCTCGGCGCCGCCGGCTGGTTCGTGGTCGGCTCGCGCCGCAAGGGCCTCCCGCCGGCGCCGCCGCGCACGCCGGCCGAGCCGGGTGTCGGTGACGAGGCCGCGCCGAGTGTCGAGGCGCCGCGGCGCAGCGTCGACACGGTCGACCTGCCGGAGACCACGGTGGTGGTGCCGGCCGAGCCGGAACCGGCGCCGCTGGAGATTCCCGACCCCACGGCGGGTCGGCTGGTCCGGCTGCGGGCCCGGCTGGCCCGTTCGCAGACCTCGTTGGGCAAGGGGCTGTTGGCCCTGCTCGCGCGCGAGCACCTGGACGAGGACACCTGGGAGGAGATCGAGGACACCCTGCTGACCGCCGACGTCGGCGTCGCGTCCACGCAGGAGCTGGTGGATCGGCTCCGCACGCGGGTGAAGGTGCTCGGTACGCGGACGCCGGCCGATCTGCGGGCGCTGCTGCACGAGGAGCTGCTCACGCTGGTCGGGCCGGACCTGGACCGTACGCTGAAGACCGCCCGGCACACCGGGGGAGAGGCGGGCGACCGGCCGGCCGTGGTGCTGGTGGTGGGCGTCAACGGGACCGGCAAGACCACCACGACGGGCAAGCTGGCTCGGGTGCTGGTGGCCGACGGGCGCAGCGTGGTGCTGGGCGCGGCCGATACGTTCCGGGCCGCGGCGGCCGACCAGTTGCAGACGTGGGGCGAGCGGGTGGGCGCCCGTACCGTGCGGGGGCCGGAGGCCGGGGACCCGGCCAGCGTCGCGTTCGACGCGGTCAAGGAGGGCATCGCCGAGGGTGTGGACACGGTGCTCGTGGACACCGCCGGGCGGCTGCACACCAAGACCGGGCTGATGGACGAGCTGGGCAAGGTCAAGCGGGTGGTGGAGAAGCACGGGCCGGTGGACGAGGTGCTGCTCGTGCTGGATGCCACGACCGGGCAGAACGGGCTGGTCCAGGCTCGGGTGTTCGCGGAGGTGGTGGACATCACCGGCATCGTGCTCACGAAGCTGGACGGGACCGCCAAGGGGGGCATCGTGGTTTCGGTGCAGCGGGAGTTGGGCGTGCCGGTGAAGTTGATCGGGCTCGGGGAGGGGCCGGACGATCTGGCGCCGTTCGAGCCGTCGGCGTTCGTGGACGCGCTGATCGGCGAGTAGAACGCACGGGACTGCTCGAGCTGCGTCCGGCGGTCGTCCGCAGCTCGGGTTGTCCTCAAACGCCGGACGGGCTGAATTTGGTTGCGTTCGGTAACCGATCTGCGGCCCGTAGCGCCTGCGGCGAGCGTCCTCAAACGCCGGACGGGCTGAAATCCGCCGGCCCGGCGCTTACTGGGGTTTCTGTGGGCGGTCGCGTGGGTGCCGGTGCGGGGTTGGTCCGGGTCGTGAGGTGGGTCGCTACCGGCGTTCGGGGCTCGTGTGGCTGGTTTCCCGGCGCCGACCAACAACCACGCCCCGCCGAGAAATCAGCCACACGAGACGAGCCCCGCACGCCGGCGACGGCGGCTCACCCCACGACCCGGACCAACCCCGCACCGGCACCCACGCTGCCGAAAAGCGCAAACCTCGGTAGGGACACTCAGCCCGTCCGGCGTTCGAGGACGGGCTCGTCAGGAGGCCAGCCATAGGCCTCGGCCTGTGGGGGACTCCTGGCGGTGGCACGTGTAGGCCAGGGTGCCCAGGAGGAGGCGGGCCTCGGGGAGTGTGGAGGTGCCGGAGGCCGGGGGGCGGATCCATTCGACCGGGCCCAGCATGCCCATGGGGGACGGTGGGGCGAAGACGTAGTCGCCCGTGCCGTGGCAGCGTAGGTCCAGGTCGGCGTCGTCCCAGCCCATTTGGTAGAGCAGGTGCGGGAGTTCGGCGGCGGCTCCGGGGGCGACCAGGAAGGCCAGCCGGCCGGTCGGGGTGGCCAGGACCGGGCCCAGCGGGGTGCCCATGCGTTCCAGGCGCACCAGCGCCCGCGCGCCCGCCCCGCGCGGCACGCTGATCGCGTCGAAGACCCGACCCGTGGGGACCACCACCGTGCTGTCCGGCCACTGCGACCACAGGTAGCGCACCGCCGCCGGCGACGCGGTCGCCCGTTCGGACCAGCGCGGGTCGGCCGGGTGCATGCCCGGCGCGGCACATGTACGGCGGCCGCACGAACAGTGGATGCCGCGTCCGTCGCGGACCAGATGCGCGCCCTGGGCCACCGGCCAGCCGCGTTCCTCCGCGAACTCGGCCACCGCCTGCCACAGTGCGGCCCGCGTGCGCCGGCGCGTTCCGAGCATGATGTCCATGTCCTCCCCAACGGCACTCATTACTTTTGGTTACGCTGTGATCGCATCAGGTCACCTCGACGAGCCTGGTGTCCGCGCGATATGAACGGCGGCACGGGCAGCCGTCGGTGACACCGCGTCGCCGATCAGTCAAACGCGGCCTCCCCCGTAGCGCGTCCCGGGCGCGCGGGGTGGCGAAGCGTGGCGTTTGCGGTATCGATCGACACCTGCGCGCGAGTCGGAATACGTTCGGCGAACGGGCCTGCGCGTACGGTTTCCCATCGGGGCCCGACGCCTGACCGGCCGGACCGCTGAGGGCATGGGGGCGATGCGGTGGCGACGACGCGAGCGCGGGACGGCGGGTGCGCCGACGAACCCGAGCCGGACGGCGGGCGGCAGCCCAACGATCGGCTCTCGGCCTGGTTCGCGCGCAGCGGCTGGTCGAAGGGCGAACTGGCGCGCCAGGTGAACCGCCACGCGAGGGCGATGTCCGCCCCGCACGTCAGCACCGACACCTCGCGGGTGCGCCGCTGGCTGGACGGTGAGCAGCCGCGCGAGCCGATACCGCAGATCCTGGCGGAGCTGTTCACCCGGCGGTTCGGGCGGGTGGTCAGCATCGACGAACTCGGGCTGCGCGAGCCGGACGAGCCGCACGGCGACTTCGGCGTGGACCTGCCGTGGACCTTCGAGACGGTGGTGGACATCCTCGGCGAGTACACGCGCGGTGATCTGCTGCTCGGCCGCCAGGAGTTCGTCGGCCCCGCGCTGCGGCTGGCCGCGGGCCGGGACCTGGTCGAGCCGCTGCAGCGCTGGTCGGCGCCGCTGCCGGTATCGCCCCCCGCGGTGGCCCCGAGTCGCCCGGGGGGCGTCCCGGGAGCGCGGCCGAGGCGCTTCGCGCGGCTGCCGGCGGGTGCGACCGGGCATCTGGACGAGACGGTCCGGCTGTTTCGGCGGTGGGACATGCAGGGCGGCGGCGGACTGCGGCGCAAGGCGGTGATCGGGCAGCTCAACGGGCTCACCGACCTGCTGCGCGACGAGCATCCGCCCGCCGTGCGCGCCCGGCTGCTCGGGCTGACCGCCGAACTCGCGCTGCTGGCCGGGTGGATGTCCTACGACACCGGTCTCCAGCCGGGCGCGCAGAAGTACATGGTGCTCGCGCTGCACGCCGCGAAGGAGTGCGACGACGCGCCGTTCGGGGCCAATGTGCTCGGGGTGATGTCGCGGCAGATGATCCACTACGAACTGTCCGAGGACGCGCTGGAGTTGATCCATCTGGCGCAGTACGGCAGTCGGGACACGGGCAGTACCGCGCTCCAGGCGATGTTGTCCACGCTGGAGGGCCGGGCGTATGCCGCGCTCGGCGACGCGGACCGATGTCGGCGCGCGCTGGGGCTGGCTGAACAGGCGCTGGCCGACACCCGGGCGGAGTTCGAGCCGGACTGGATCCGCTACTTCGACCGGGCCGAAATGCTCGCCGAGAGCGGTCACGCGTTCCGCGATCTCGCCTACACCAGGCCGGAGTTCGTGGCCCCGGCGAAGGAGCGGCTGGGCGAGGCGGTGCGGCTGCTCCTGGACACCGGTGAGTACGTGCGCAGCCTGGCGCTCGCCCGGGTGGGGCTGGCCACCGTGTTCCTGATCGAGCGGAACCCGCGGGCCGCGGTGGAACAGGCCGCGGCGGCCCTGGAGATCGCCTTCCGGGTGCGCTCGGAACGGCTGATCGTGCGGTTGCGGCGCACCGTCGAGGCACTGGTGGGCGCCTTCCCGGCGGACGCGGCGGTGCGCGCGCTGGCCGCCCGGGTGGCGCGCGAGCTGCCCGAGGCGCCGTTTCCCACCGCGTGACGCGCGTCGGCCCCTCCCGGGGAACGGAAGGGGCCGGCGCGCGCGAGGGTCGTGCGACTACTTGAATCCGATCCGGTCCATGAAGAAGACGCCGGTGTTGAACTGCACGACGCCGGTGACCTTCTTGTTGGAGACCGCCGCGATCGAGGACTCCGCGTAGGTCCACGCCGGCAGGTCGGCGACCATCGCCTTGCTCAGGTCCGAGGCGGCCTTCTTGCGCACCGCCGGGTCGGTGGAGTTGCGGCCGGCCAGCAGCGCGGCGTCGACCGCGTCACTCTTCCAGCCGACGAAGTTGGTCGGGCTCTTGGAGAACCAGTTGTTGAAGGTCACCGGTTCGGGGTCGGCCAGCCACTGCTGGAAGAGCATCGCCTGGAAGTCCTTGCGGAACGCGTACTTCTCGACGTACGCGCCGATCTCCAGCGACTCCAGCTTCATCGACACGTTCTTGTAGTCGGCCAGCTGGGCCTGCATCCACTCGGCGACCTTGACCGACGACGGGTTCTGCGGCAGCAGGTAGGTGAACTCGACCTTCTTGCCCTCCCGCTCCAGTTCGTCGAAGAGCTGCTTGGCCTTGGCCTTGTCCGGTGCGGCCTGCACGGCGGCCGGGTCGTAGAACGGCGACTTCTGGGCGAAGAAGCCCTTCGCCGGCACGTAGCCGTTGGCGAGCGTCTTGGGGATGCCCGCCGGGTCCAGGGCCAGCGTGATCGCCTGGCGCGCCCGCAGGTCGTCGAACGGCGGCCGGGTCATGTTGAACTGGATCATCTGGCCGCCGTCGACCGTGCGCTGGACGACGCCGATCTCCTTCTCCGCCTGCGCGATGGTGGCGTTGTCGGAGCTGACGAACACGTCGGCGCCACCGCTGGTGACGGTGCTGTACTGCTGCTTGATGTCCGGCACGTTCTTGATGGTCAGCTTGTCCAGCTTGGGCAGACCCTTGTCCTTCTGCCAGTACTTGTCGTTCTTGACGAAGACCTGCTGGCTGCCGCGCGTCCAGCTCTCCAGCTTGAACGGGCCCGCGCCCACGGGCCGGTTACGGTATTCGTCCGGACCCTTGGCCAGCGAGGCGGGCGAGGCGATGTAGGTCAGGTCGATCGCGATCGCCCGGTCGAGGTTGGCGTTGGGCATGCCGAGCGGGGTGATCTCGACGGTGGTCGGGTCGACCACCTTGGTGGTCAGCCCGGCGGCGATCTGGCGGTGCAGCGACTGCACGTCGGCCCGGGCGTGCATGTCCCAGTTGACCTTGATCGCCTCGGCGTTCAGCGGCGTTCCGTCGGAGAACACGACTCCGGGACGGAGCTTCAGCAGCCACGTCTTGCCGTTGTCCGAGGTGGTCAGCGCCTCGCCCAGGTGCGGCTTGACCGAGTTGTCCTTGTCTATGTAGAACAGCGGGTCGTACAGCGCCGCCAGGCGCGGCTCGTCCGCCACCGCGACCGAGGAGGCCTTGAACGGGTCGAGCGAGGCGGAGTCCTGGACGGCCAGCATGGTCATGCTGCCGCCGGACTTGGCCTCGCCCTGGACCGCGGACTGATTGCCGCCCGAGGACTTCGAGTCGTCCGAACCGCCACACGCGGTGGCCGTGATGCCGAGAGCCAGCGTCATCGAGACCAGAGCAGTGCGACGTGCGGTCGTGCGTCGTGCAGACAACGTTCTTGCCACCTCCGCCGGGGAACAACACAAGTGGTGCCGGGAGCCTTGAGCGTGGAGCGTGGAGCGGGGACTGCCGAATCGGTACTGCGTGCGGCACACCGTAGATCCACTCGGCGCAACATGCACGACCTGTACGCCGATCTGTTACATCGTTACAGGCAGTCGTTGAATCGTGTCGGAACCTCGCCCCGCACGGCCCCGCGGAACCGGCCGGGAAAGCCCGTCCGCGATGTGCGAACGGGCCTCCCGGACACCGTCGGTGACGATGCGTCGGATCCGGCCGGGAACGATCCGGCGCGAGGGATCGGCTACTTCAGCCCGACCCGGTCCATCAGCATGCCACCGTCCTGGACGCCGACCACACCCACGGCCCGGGGGCCGGAGATGATGTTGGTGACCGCCTCCTGGTAGGCGAGCATCGGCAGATCCTTGACCAGCGCCTTCTGCAGATCCGCGTAGGCGGCCTTGCGCACCGTCTCGTCGGTGGTGGAGCGGCCCTTGATCAGCGCCCCGTCCGCCTCGGGGCTCTTGTAGCCGGTGAAGTTGAGCGGAGTCTGCGAGAACAGGCTGTTGAACAGGATCGGTTCCGGGTCGCTGGACCAGATCTGGTACAGCGCCGCGGTGTAGTTCTTCTGCACCGTCAGTCGCAGGTAGTAACTGCCGACCTCGGCCTTGTCGAGCTTGACCTCGACGTTCTTGAAGGCGTTCAGCGCCGTCATGGTGTATTCGGAGGTCGCGTTGGAGGTCGGGTTCTCCGGGACCAGGTAGCTGAACTTGACCGGCTTGCCCTCGCCCGCCAACTCGTCGAAGAGCTTTTGCGCCTCGGCCTTGTTCGGGCTCGGCTGCGCGGCGGTGGGGTCGGTGAAGTTCTTGCCGCTGTGGAAGATGCTCTTGGCCGGGGTCGCCGTGCCCGCGAACATCTTCTGGTTCAGGTCGGCCGGGTCGAGCGCGAGCGCGACCGCGCGCCGGGCGCGCGGGTCGTCGAACGGCGCCTGCGAGGTGTTGAACACGATCATCTGGCCGCCGTCGAGGGTGAACGGCGTGACGCCCAGGCCCGCCTCCTGGGCGGCCTTGGTCTTTTGCGCGTCGATCGTGAAGGTGATGTCGGCGCCGCCGGCCTTGATCGTGTCGACCTGCTGCTTGACGTCGTTGACCACCTTGATGGTCAGCGTGTCCAGATACGGTTTGTCCGCGCCCTGCCAGTAGTCGGGGTTCTTCTCGAACACCATCTGGCTGTCCCGGTTCCAGGTCTTGAGGATGAACGGCCCCGCGCCCACCGGCCGTTCGCCCTTCGGGTCGATCCCGTACTGCTTGGGCGACTCGATGTAGGACAACTCCGTGGCCACGGTGCGGTCGAAGTTGGCGTTCGGCATCGGCAGGGTGACCCTGAGCGTCAGCGGGTCGGCCACTTCCAACCCCAGGCCGGACGCGGCCGGGCGGTGCTGGCTGAGCACCTCCGGCTTGGCGTGCATCTCCCAGTTGAACTTGACCGCCGCGGCGTCCAGGGGGGTGCCGTCGCTGAACTTGACGTTCGGCTTGACCTTGAGCACCCAGGTCTTGCCGCCGTCGTCGCTCTTCAGGCTCTCGCCGATCTGCGGGACGACCTTGTTCTGCGTGTTGTCGACGTAGAACAGCGCGTCGTAGACCGCGAGCATGCGGTTGAGGTCGGTGACCGCCGCGTAGGACGCGTTGAACGGCGTCATGCTGCGGGCGTCGGACACGGTCAGCAGGGTGAGGTTGCCACCCTTCTTCGCGCCCGCCGAGGCGTTCGGGTCCGCCTTTCCGCCCGCGGCGTCGTCCCCGCCGCCGCACGCGGCGAGGGTCAGGGCCAGGACCGAGGCGCCGGCGAGGGCCGCCGTACGCCGTCGTGCGATGGTGCCGTGGTGCTTGCTCATGTGACTCCTCCGTTGTCACAAGGCACACCGGTCCCCGTTCGGACCGGATGTGGTGGTGCGGTGGTGCACGGCCGGGTGGTGCCGGCGGCGCCCGAAGCGCGGCGTCGTGGCGGCCACCCGGCCGGATCCGTGGGGTCAGCCGTCCATCAGCGCCGCCCGATGGCGTCGAAGTGGATCAGCCCGTCGTTGTACAGCTGGATCCCGACCACGTCGGAGCGGTGGACCGCGCCGATCACCGCCGACGAGTAGACCCAGAACGGCAGGTCACGATTGACCTGGTTCTGCAGCCGGGTGTAGGCGTCGCGTCGCGAGGCGGCGTCGGTGGAGCGTCGGCCGTCCTCCAGCGCGGCGTCCACGATGTCGTTGGCGTAGCCGGTGATATTGCTCAACCCGGCCTTGCTGTACAGGAACTGATAGATCGTCGGTTCCACGTCGTCGGCCCACAGCTGACACACGGTGGCGTCGAAGTCGTTGCCGGCCAGCCGGGTCACCAGCGAGGCCATGTCGGTGACCTCGACGATCACGGTTACGCCCGGATAGCCCTCCAGGGTCTGCCGGATGTACTCGGCGGTGTCCCGCATCTTGCCCGCGTCGGGCACCAGATAGCGGAAGACGAACGGCTTCTTCCCGTTCGCGGTGATCTGCGCGAACAGCGCCCTGGCCTCCTCCGGGCGGTTCTCCGGCGCGGCCAGGTTGACGTTCGCCAGCGGCGAGGAGGCGTCGAAGATGCCCCGCGCCGAGTCGTCCCGGCCGCCGTAGAAGCGCCGGTTGATCTCCGTACTGCTCAGCGCGAGCGCCATCGCCCGGCGGGCGTTCGGGTCCTGGAAGGGGCCCTTGCGCACGTTGAAGGCGACCATCAGGCCGCCGTTGAGCCGGGCGTCCTCGACGACGAGCCCGTCCGCGCGGGCCTGGGCGATGCTCTGCGGATCGGTGCTCAGTGTGAGGTCGGCCCGCTTCGCGCGGATCGTCTTGTTGCCCGACTCCGCGTCCTTGTCGACCCGGAAGACCACCTCGTCCAGGTAGGGGCGATCGCGTTGCCAGTACTGGGGGTTGCGCTCCAGGCGCAGTTCCCTGCCCGGCTCCCAGCTCTTGAGCTTGAACGGGCCCGCGCCGACCGGCGCGTGCTTGAGCTCGAAGCGGCCCTCCGGGGTCGCGGCCAGCCGGCGGGGGGCCACGAACGACAGGTTGCGGGCCACCGTGTGGTCGAAGTTCGCGTTGGGTGACGGCAGTTCGATCTTCAACTGGAGCGCCGACACCTCGGTCAGCTGCACCTTCTGCAGCGGCCCGCCGACCAGCGAACGCACCGAAGGGTCGCGATGCGCCTCCCAGTTGGCCTTGACCGTGCCGGCGTCGAGCAGGCTGCCGTCGGTGAAGCGCACGTCCGAACGCAGTGTCAGTGTCCAGATCCGGGAGGTCTGGTCCGACACCAGCGACTCGGCCAGCTTCGGGCGCACCCCGCCCGTGGTGGGATCGGTCCACACGAGGACGTCGTACAGCGCGGAGAGTCGGTTCGAGTCGGCGACGCTGGAGTAGGACGCGGTGAACGGATCGAGCCCGCGTTCCTCCCCCGGCATCAGGATCGTCACCGAACCGCCGTGCGGAGGCTCGCCGGACGAGCCCTTGGAGTCGGGAGAGCCCAGCCCGCAGCCCGCCGCGGCCAGCACCGTCGCCGCCGCGAGCGCGAGGGTGAGCGAGAGCCGGCGGCGCGGGCCGCGGCGTCCTGGTGGCAAGGGTGTCTTCTTAACGGGTACCACTGCCGGCCTACCTACCTATCACTGTGGGGTTCGAACGTGCGTCGTGCGTCGGTGCAGTCGTGCAGTCGTTCCGAAAGTGCGGTAGCGCTGTGGTGCGAGGGCGCGGATCGGCGGAGGGATCGGGCCCGTCCGCGGTTCGGGGGAGGGACGGACCCGGATGCGCCCGGGGCGTCCCGCCCGGGGTCACGGATTCCGGGCGGGACGGGGTGCGACGATCAGCCGGTGGTGCCGATCCGGTCCCACAGGACGATGCCGTCGTTCATCAGCTGGACGCCGGTGATCCTGGGGGCGTAGATCGCGGCGGTGACCGCTTCCTGGTACACCCAGAACGGCATGTCCTTGTTCACCTGCAGCTGTACACGCGTGTACGCGTCACGTCGGGCCGCGGGGTCGGTCGTCCTGCGCGCGTCCTCGAGCGCGGTGTCGACCGAGGCGTTCTCGTAACCGCTGTTGTTCGTCATGCTCTTGCCGTGCAGGAGATCGTAGATGCCCGGCTCCGGGTCGTCGATCCACTGCTGCCCTAGGGCGGCCTGCCATTCGGTGCTGCCGCCGCCGCGGACGGTCTTGACGTAGGTCGCGATGTCGACGACCTTGACCTCCATCTCGACGCCGGCATAGGTGCCGAGCACCTGCTTCATGTACTCCGCGACCCGGATCGAGGCCGGGGCCTGCGGCACCCAGTACGTGAACTTGATCGGCTTGGTGCCGTTCGCGGTGACGTCGTCGAAGAGTTCCTTCGCCCGCTGCTTGTCGTTCTCCGACGCGGCCAGCTGGATGTTGGCGACGGGAGAGGACGCCGCGAAGATGCCCTTGGCGGGGATGCCCTTGCCGCCGAAGAACTTCTGGTTGATCTCGGCGCCGCTGAACGCGAAGACGAACGCGCGGCGGGCGCGCAGGTCCTTGAACGGCGCGACGTTCATGTTGAACACGACCATCTGGCCGCCGTTGAGGCCGATCCGCAACACGCCGAGCTTCTTGTCCTCGCCCTGCGCGACGGCGAGGGGGTCCACCGCGACGGTGAGATCGGTCTTGCCGTCGTCGACCGCCGCCACCGAGTGGGTGACGTCCGTGTCCACGGTGATGGTCAGGTTGTCCAGGTGCGGCAGCCCCTTCTCGCGCTGCCAGTAGTCGGGGTTGCGGGTGAAGGTCTGCTTGACCCCGCGCTCCCACGTCACCAGCTTGTAGGGGCCCGCGCCGACCGGCTTGTCGGCGATTCCGGTCGGGCTGGCCCGCAGTGCGGTGGGCGAGGCGATGAAGGCGAGCGAACGGGTCACCAGGTGGTCGAAGTTCGCGTTCTCGGAGATCAGTTTGACGTCGAGGGTGAGCGGGTCGGTGACGGTGAGCGAGAGGATGTTGCTCGCCGCACCCCGCTGGAAGGAACCGACCTTGGGGTCCTTGTGCCGGTCCCAGTTGAAGCGGACCGCCTCGGCGTCCAACACCGTGCCGTCGCTGAACTTCACGTTGGGGCGGAGCTTGAGTCGCCACGTGTCGGCTTTGGTGCCGAGGACGGCCAGCGACTCGGCGAGCTGCGGGCGCACGCTGCCGGTGGTGGGATCGGTCCACACCAGCGAGTCGTAGAGCGCGGACATCCGACTTCCGTCGGCGACGTTCACATACGAGGTGGAGAAGGGGTCCAGGCTCGTGGAGTCGCCCGGAAGGCTCATCGTGAGCGAGCCGCCCTGCTTGGGCGTGCCCGCGGCCGACGGTTTGGTGTCGTCGTCGTTCCCGCAGCCGGCGAGGGCGCCGGCCAGCGCGGTCGCCGCGATCAGCGCGACTATCCGGCGGCGGGTACGACACGAGGATCGAAGGGACAACAGGGAAGTACGAGTCACTGCAAGGCCAACCTTCACCTGACGGACCGTCCGGGCAACCGGGCCCGGGCGGCGGACGTGCTTGGTGCCGGGGGCGCCGGCCGACTCGGGGGGAGAGGGCGACGGTGCCCCGGGTGGAGCATGGTGGTGCGTCCGTGCGGTTGTGCTGTCGTGCGGTGGTACGGGGTGTACGGGAGTACTCGACTGTCTGCGACCTGGAGACGAGATGCGTGAAGGCCGGGAATCGAGGAATGATTCCCGGCCTCCACGAACCGACTGGTAAGGGCGCCGTCCCTTTCTACTGCCTTCCGGCGAACGGGTCCATCAAGATCGGGTCACCGTTGTACTTCCGATGACCGGTCAGCCCTTTTTGCCGAGCCGGTCGAACAGGAAGATGCCGTCGTTGCACAGCTGCACGCCGGTGATCCCGGAGTGGAACACGCCCGCGACCACCGCCTCCTGGTAGACCCACAGCGGCATGTCGCGGTCCAACTGCAGCTGGAGCTGGGTGTAGGCGGCGCGCCGGCGGGAGGGGTCGGTGGTGTTGCGCGCCTCGTCGAGCGAGCGGTCCACCGCGTCGTCGCCGTAGAAGCAGCAGTTGCCCGGGCTGCCGCGGTGCAGGTACTGGTAGACCACCGGCTCCGGGTCGTCCGCGAGGAGTTGGCTGACCTTGACGTCGAACGCGTCGGCCAGATTCGATCGTTTGACGAACTCGGAGAGGTCGGCGGTCTCCACGTCGAGAGTGACGCCGGGGAACTTCTCCAGCGTCTCCTTCATGTAGCGGCCGAGTTCGTCGATCGCGGCGCTCTTGGGCGCGATGAACTTGATCCGCATCGGCTTGGCGCCCTTGTCGGTCACCTTGGCGAACAGCTCGGCCGCCTGCTGCGGCTTGTTCTCCGGCGCCGACAGTTGCGGATTGGCCAGCGCGGTGGCCTGGTTGAAGATGCCGCGGGCGGGGGTGCCGGCGCCGCCGAACACGCGCCGGTTGATCTCCTCGCTGCTCAGCGCCAGTACGATCGCGCGCCGCACGTCCGGGTTGGCGGTCGGGCCGCCGGAGGTGTCGAAGCTGAGCAGCTGCCCGCCGGACAGTGCCAGGGACTCGATACCGATCCCGGCCGCGCGCGCGGCCTTGAGGGTGAACGCGTCGCTGACGTTGGCGACGTCGGCCTTGCCCTTCTTGACCCGGTCGACCGCCGCGGTGCCGCTCGACTCGTAGCGGAACGTGATGGAGTCCAGATACGGCTTGGTCGGACCCTGCCAGTAGGTCTGGTTCTTCACCAGGGTCAGATGGTCGCCCTTGACCCAGCCGCCCGGGGCCAGCATGAACGGACCGGCGCCGACCGGGTGTTCGGCCAGCTTGTCGACGCCCTCGGCGATCGCCTTGGGCGAGGCGATGAAGGACAGGCTGCGCGCGACCAGGCGGTCGAAGTTGCCGTTCGGCTTGTCCAGGATGATCCGCAACTCCAGCGCGTCCGCGCCGATCTGGCTCTTCATCCCGACGGTGGCGTCGCGCTGGCGGGAGTTGGTGGTGGGCACCGCGTGCGTGTCCCAGTTGATCTTGACCGCCGCGGCGTCGAAGACGGTGCCGTCGGTGAACCTCAGATTGGGCCGCATGCGCAGGCTCCAGATCTTGTTCCCGCTGCCCTCCACCGGGTTCAGGCTCTCCGCCAACTGCGGCTGTACGGAGCCGGTGACCGGGTTCGTCCACAACAGGCTGTCGTACAGCGCCGCCATCCGGTTGCCGTCGGCCTGCGCGGCGTAGGAGGGCAGGAAGGGGTCGAGGCTGCGCGCGTCGGAGGTGGCCAGGATGTCCAGCGAGCCGCCGGCCCGGGGCGTGCCCACCGCGCTGGGCGGCTCACCGGAGTCGGAGCCGCAGCCGGCCGCGGCCAGCAGGCCGATCACCGCGACGACGGCGGCGGCGCGGCGGCGGGCCCGAAGGGCGAAAGGTCGTGCGTGTGCCACAGAAAACGTCCTCATGCGTGGAGCAGGCCGGCCGGAGGCCGGTTGCCGCGCGAACAGCGCGGTCAGCGCCGTGAGGCTATAGCTCGACACGTGTCGCTCCGAGGGCGGGATGCCCGATTCGGGCCCCGATCGACCGCCCCGGACACGGCCGTGTACGCACAGCGACGCGGTACGGCCGGTCGTGGGCCGCACCGCGTCGCTCGACCGTGCGTCAGCCCTGCTTCGGGGCCTCGCGCCCGGCTTCCGGAGTGGGTTCGGCCGCCGCGGCGGCGGGCGCCGCCTCGGCCTTGGGCGCGTCGGCGATCGCCTCTTCGGCGAACACCGCCGCCTCGCCCACCAGCGGGAAGTGACACGCGACCCGGTGTCCCGGCGCGATCTCGCGCAGCGTGGGCACATGCGCGGCGCACTCCGCGCGCGCGATCGGGCAGCGGGTGCGGAATCGGCACCCGCTGGGCGGGTTCATCGGCGAGGGGATCTCGCCGCCGAGCGCGGGACCGGACGGGGCGGCCGCCGGGTCGGGCGCGGGCACCGCGTCCAGCAGGGCCCGGGTGTACGGGTGCGCGGGCGTGTCGTAGATCGCCGCGGTGTCCCCGGTCTCGGCGATGGTGCCCAGATACATCACCGCGACGTCGTCGCTGATGTTGCGCACCACCGCGAGGTCGTGCGCGACGAAGATCATCGATACGCCGGTGCGGTGCTTCATCTCGTCGAGCAGGTCCAGCACCTGCGCCTGGACCGACACGTCGAGCGAGGCCACCGGCTCGTCGCAGATCAGCAGGTCGGGGTCGACGACCATGGCCCGGGCGATGGCGATGCGCTGGCACTGGCCGCCGGAGAACTGGTGCGGCCGGCGATCGGAGACCAGCTCCGGGTCCAGCCCCACCTGACGCAGCACCGCCTCCACGCGCGGGCGGATCTGCTCGGCGGGCAGACCGGAGATGACCAGGCCCTCGGCGACGATGTCGAAGATCTTGCGGCGCGGGTTCAGCGCCGAGATGGGGTCCTGGAACACCATCTGGATGCGCCGGCGCATGGTGCGCAGGCCCGCCTTGGGCAGCGTGGTCAACTCCTGCCCGTCGAACCGCACCGAGCCCTCGGACGGCTTGGTCAGCTGCAGGATCGCGCGGGCGAGGGTGGATTTGCCGCAGCCGGACTCGCCGACCAGGCCGAGGGTGCGGCCGCGGCCGAGTTCGAAGCTGACCCCGGCGACGGCGTTCATCATCCCGCCGGGCACTCGGAAACGCTGGACCAGGTCGGTGACCGTGAGCAGCGGGTCGGTACCCGTGGCGGCCGCGGGCTTGTCGTCGAGGGCGAGCGCGCCCGGCGCGGTGTCGTCGGCCGTCATGCGGGGGTCTCCTTCATCAGGGACGGCTTCTCGTCGGCGCCGGTGCCCGAGGCGGCGTCGGCGCCGCCGCCGGCCGGCGCGTCGGTGCCGACCGGGTGGTGGCAGGCGAACCGGTGCGTGCCCAGGTCCTCGCCCAACTCGGGGCGTTGCGCGCGGCACAGGTCGTCGGCCGCGCCGCAGCGGGCCGCGAACGCGCACCCGGAGGCCAGCGTGATCAGGTCGGGCGGGCTGCCCGGGATCGCGCGCGGCCGCTGGTCCCGCGGCACGTCCAGGCGCGGCACGGCGCCGAGCAGGGCCTCGGTGTAGCGGTGCCGGCGATGCGCGAACAGCTCGGCGGTGGGCGAGTGTTCGACCATGCGACCGGCGTACATCACGGCGATCTGGTCGGTGCGTCCGGCCACCACGCCCAGGTCGTGGCTGACCAGGATCATGCCCATGCCGCGCTCCGCCTGGATCTCCTGGAGCAGGTCGAGGATCTGCCGCTGCACGGTCACGTCCAGGGCGGTGGTGGCCTCGTCCGCGATCAGCACGTCGGGGTCGCAGGCGAGCGCCATCGCGATGGTCACCCGCTGGCGCATGCCGCCGGAGAGCTGGTGCGGGTACTGCCGGGAGCGCTTGAGCGGTTCGGGGATGCCGACCAGCGTGAGCAGTTCGATCGCCCGCTCGCCCGCCTCCTTCTTGCCCAGGCCCAGGTGCAGCCGCATCGACTCGGTGAGCTGGCGGTCGATCCGCAACACCGGGTTGAGCGAGGTCATCGGGTCCTGGAAGACCATCGCGATCCGGTTGCCCCAGATCTTCCGGGCCTCCTTGCGCGGCACCCCGACCAGTTCGCGTCCGTCCAGGCGCACGCTGCCCTGGATCTTGGCGATCGAGGGGCAGATGCCCATCAGCGAGCGCACCAGCATCGACTTGCCCGAGCCGGACTCGCCGACCAGGCCGAGGGTTTCGCCGCGTTCGATGGCGAACGACACGCCGTCCACGGCCTTGAGCAGGCCGCGCGGGGTGTCCAGGTGCACCCGCAGGTCCTCGGCCCGCAGCAGGGGTTCGTCCGGCATGGGCGAGCCGGTCGTGGTTGGCTCCGCCATGGTCACCACGCCACCTTCGTGCCGCGCGGCCGTTGGATCCCATTCATGAGAGCGGTCCCGTCTGTGTGATGGGGTCGAAGCAGGGCACCGGCGACGGCCGTTCGGGGGCGGCCGTCGCCGGTGCCGCGGCTACAGCTTGGTGTCGCGGACGTCGAACTTCGCGCGCAGCCGGTCGCCGATGACGTTGAGCGAGAAGACGGTCAGGAACAGCACGGCGCAGGGCACGAACACCTGGGACGGATACAGCGACAGATCGTCCTTCGCGGAGTTGATCATGCCGCCCCAACTGGGCATCGGCGGCGGGATGCTGAGCCCGAGGAAGGACAGCGAGCCCTCCGCGACGATCAGCACGGCCATCACGATCACCGAGTAGGACATCACCGCGGGGAAGGTGTTGGGCAGCAGTTCCTTGAAGATGATCCGACCCGGACCCGCCCCCATCGCCTTGGCCACCGTGACGTATTCGCGGTTGGACTGGGCGATCGCGCTCGCCTTGGTCAGCCGGGTGAAGCCGGGGATGGTGAGCACGGCCAGTCCCGCGGTGATGCTGGTCTGCGACGGCTCGTACACCGAGGACAGCGCGAGCAGCAGGATCAGCGGCGGGAAGGCGAGCAGCGCGTCGGAGAACAGGTCGATGACCATCTCGGTGACGCCGCGGAAGTAGGCGGCGACCAAACCGAGCAGGCCGCCGACGAGCACGCCGACCACGACCGACACCAGCGCGACGATCATCGATACGCGCGCGCCGAAGGCGAGCCGGGTCAGGTGGCTGCGGCCGAGGCCGTCGGTGCCGAGGAATTCCGGCCAACTGCCGAACGGTGCCTGCTTGGCCTCGCCGAACGCCTTGTCGTACCCGTGCGGGAAGACGCCGGAGGCGACGAGGCTGAGCAGCGCGCCGAGCAGCACGATCGCCATCCACGCGATGGCGAACCACAGCAAAAAGCTCGGCCGCTTGCGCGCCTTGCCGGTCTTGGCGGCGGCCACCGTCGCGGGGGTCGCGCCGACGGCGGGGGCGGTTTCGAGTGTGCTCATCGGGCCCTCACTCTCGGGTCGATGAGGGAGTAGCCGATGTCCACGAGCGTGTTGAGCAGTACGTAGATGAGCGCGATGACCACGACCGTGCCCTGGACCACGGGGATGTCCTTGCCGTTGATCGCCTGGTACATGCCCTGTCCCAGTCCGGGGATGGCGAAGTAGGACTCGACGATGACGGTACCGCCGATCAACCGGCCCAGGGTCAGCCCGGAGACGGTCAGCAGCGAGAACGACGAGGGCCGCAACGCGTGCCGGAAGAGCACGTACGGCGTGGACAGTCCCTTGGAGCGCGCGGTGAGGATGAAGTCCTCCTGCAGCGTGGCCAGCATGTCGCTGCGCAACAGGCGCTGGAACTGCGGGATCTCGGCGAGCGCGAGGGCGAGCGCGGGCAGGAACGCGAACTCGATGTTCTTGGCGAAGTCGACCGAGATGTACTCCCATCCGGTCGGCTTGAACGCGAGCATCATCTTCGGGTTGGCGAAGAAGTAGACGAGGATGAACACGCTCACGAAGGTGGGGATGGACAGCAGTCCGGAGGAGACGCCGCCGATCACGCGGTCCACCCGGCCGCCGGCCTTGGCGGCCGTCCACACGCCCAGCGGTACGGCCACGATCAGGGCCATGAGCAGGGCGAAGACGGCGAGTTCCAGGGTCACGGGGAAACGTTCGGCGATGCCGTCCATGACGGAGGTCCGGGTCTTCAGGGACTCCCCGAGGTCGCCGGTGAGCGCATCGCCCACCCAGGTCACGTATCGGACGGGCAGCGACTTGTCGTACCCGAACTCGTGCTCCAGGTCCTTGAGGTCCTGCGGCGTGGAACCGGGGCCGAGCATCTGGGCGACCGGTGAACCGTCCACCAGGTCGGGCAGGGCCGTGGTCGCGAAGGTGACCAGGAACAGCACCGGAATCAGGGCCAGCAACTTGCGACCGAGCAGGCGCAACACGACGGTGTCACCCCCTCTCGCTGGTCTGGTCGGTTGACGAGGTCTGTTGAGCATTCCGTGCGATGGTGCACCCGCGCCCGGGCGACGAGGCCCGGGTCGGCCGGATCACCGGTGGTGACACGTGCCTTGACGGGTCGTCAGTTAAGCGCGGTGATTAATTACGGCAGTGGGCGCGATCAATGTCAATGGATTCACCGCAACCGTTAGCGGGTCGAAAACGTCCCCTCGCGAGCCTGCGCGCCGCCCGCCGTCGGCACGTGTCGACCTGCGGGAACAAGGTGTGGAGAGCAGCTAACTGACGGTGCGTCAGATGTCGTCGACGGGCCGTGTTCCGCTTCCCTCCAGGACACCCCTCGGACACTCACGGCGACCGGCCGGGGCGGCCTCGGTGACCGGCTCGTCCGCCGCGGGCCGACGCACCGGATGCTCCCGGTGACCGCCCCGAACGCTCCCGGTGACGGCGGGATCCGGCCGGCCGGGGGCGTGAGCGGACGTTCATCCGCCGGAAACACTCGTGCGGCAAGCGTCACACCGGCGAAACACCGGGCGCCACGGCGTGAAACCTCACACCCCGAAGCTCCTTCCCATGAGCTCCCGGAGGTCGGCCGGGGCCACGGAGAAGAGAGGCAGAGTATGGACACGGGTAACACCGCATTCGTACTCCTGAGCGCCGCACTGGTGATGCTCATGACGCCCGGGCTGGCGTTCTTCTACGGCGGCATGGTCCGCGTGAAGAGCGTCCTGAACATGTTGATGATGAGCTTCATCTGCCTGGCTGTCGTGACGGTGCTGTGGGTGCTCTACGGGTTTTCGATGACGTTCTCCACGGACGCCTTCGGCGGGGTTGTGGGCAACCTGGACTGGTACGGCATGCGCGACATCGGGGTCGCGGAACTGTGGGACGGCTACACGATCCCGGTCACGGTGTTCGCGGCCTTCCAGCTGATGTTCGCGATCATCACCCCCGCACTGATCAGCGGCGCCGTCGCGGACCGCACCAGGTTCACCGCCTGGGCCCTGTTCGTCGCGTTCTGGGTCACCCTGGTCTACTTCCCCGTCGCGCACTGGGTCTGGGCCGCGGACGGCTGGTTGTTCGAGAAGGGCGTGATCGACTTCGCCGGCGGCACCGCCGTGCACATCAACGCGGGCATCGCGGCACTGGCCCTGGTCCTGGTGGTCGGCAAGCGGGTCGGCTTCAAGCGCGACCCGATGCGCCCGCACAACCTGCCGCTGGTGATGATCGGCGCCGGGCTGCTGTGGTTCGGCTGGTTCGGCTTCAACGCCGGCTCCTGGCTGGCCGCCGACGGCGTCACCGGACGGGCCCTGATCAACACCCAGATCGCCACCGCCGCGGCCATGCTCGGCTGGCTGTTCCTGGAGAAGATCCGCGACGGACACCTGACCACCCTCGGCGCCGCCTCCGGCGCGGTCGCCGGCCTGGTCGCGATCACCCCCGCGTGCGGCGCGCTCAGCCCGCTCGGCTCGATCGCCCTGGGCCTGGTCGCCGGCGCGGTCTGCGCGTGGGCGGTGGGCCTGAAGTACCGGCTCGGCTACGACGATTCGCTCGACGTGGTCGGCGTGCACCTGGTCGGCGGCATCATCGGCTCGCTCGCCCCCGGCCTGCTGGCCACCGGTCACGTCCAGAGCGACGCGAAGGGCCTGTTCTACGGTGGGGGCTTCGACCAGCTGGGCAAGCAGCTGATCGGCGTCGGTGCCGTCCTCGGCTACTCCTTCGTGGTCACGTACATCCTGGGCACGGTCATCCACAAGACCATCGGCTTCCGGGTGTCCGAGGACGACGAGGTGGCCGGCATCGACCGGGTCGAGCACGCCGAGACCGGGTACGACTTCGCCGCTCTCGGCGGTTCCACCCGACCGACGGCGGGCATCGGCACCGCTACGGGCGCGGGTGCCGCGGCACCCGCCGACACGAAGGTGGATGCGTGAAGCTCATCACGGCGGTGATCAAGCCGCACCGGCTCGACGACGTCAAGAACGCCCTCCAGGCGTTCGGCGTGCACGGCCTCACCGTGACCGAGGCGAGCGGCTACGGCCGCCAGCGCGGCCACACCGAGGTCTACCGGGGCGCCGAGTACCAGGTCGACCTCGTGCCCAAGGTCCGCATCGAGGTGCTCGCCGACGACGAGGACGCCGAGGAACTGCTCGAAGTCCTGGTCAAGGCCGCCCGCACCGGCAAGATCGGCGACGGCAAGGCCTGGATCGTCCCCGTGGACAGCGTGGTCCGGGTCCGCACCGGCGAACGCGGCCCGGAAGCCCTGTAGGACCCGATGGCCGGTCCCGCCCCGAAGCGAGTGTTCGGGAACGGGTCCGGCCATCGGCCTTTCGGGTCGAGCGCGCGCCGAAGCCCGTGAACGAGGGAGCAGTCACCATGGAACCGACCGCCGGCTCGCGCTATACCCGGGCCCGGGACGACCTCCTGGCCGATCCGGCCGGCCCCGCCGGCGCCGCCCGCCGGCAGGCGCTCTGCGCGCTGACCGACCGCTGGCTGACCGAGTTGTTCACCGCCGCCGGCGCCCCGTCGCGGGGCGTGACCCTGGTCGCCGTCGGCGGCTACGGCCGCCGGGAGTTGTCCCCGGGCAGCGACCTCGACGTGGTCCTGCTGCACCACGGCCACGCCGGCGTCGCCGACCTCGCCGAGGCGATCTGGTACCCGGTCTGGGACACCGGCATCGCCCTCGACCATGCGGTGCGCACCCCCGACGAGGCCCGCCGGGCGGCCGCCGACGACCTGCGGGTACACACCGGCCTGCTCGACATCCGGCACATCGCCGGCGACCCCGAACCGACCGCCGCGCTGCGTACGTCGATGTTCACCGCGTGGCGCGCCGCCGCGGTCGAGCGGCTGCCCGAACTGCACCGGGCCGGCCGCGAGCGCGCGCAACGCCACGGGGAGGTCGCCTTCCTGCTCGAACCCGACCTCAAGGAGGCCCGCGGCGGGCTGCGCGACGCCACCGCGCTGCGCGCGATCTCCGCCTCCTGGATCGCGGACGCCCCGCACGAGGAGGTGGACGCCGCCCGCGCCACCCTGCTCGACGTGCGCGACGCGCTGCACCTGGTCACCGGGCGCGGCGCGGACCGGCTGCTGCTCCAGGAACAGGACGCGGTGGCCCGCCGGCTCGGCCTGCTCGACGCGGACACCCTGCTGCGCCGGGTCTCCGAGGCGGCCCGGGCGCTGGCCTACGCCGGCGACGTGACCTGGCGCGAGGTCTCCCGGGTGCTGGCCGCGCGCCAGGCGGGCGCGGGGCTGCGCCGGTTGCGCCGGGCACGCTCCGGGGTGTCCGCGCGCACGCCGCTGGCCGAGGGTGTGGTCGAGCACGCCGGCGAGGTGGTGCTCGCCCAGGCCGCCCGGCCCGCCCGGGATCCGGTGCTGCTGCTGCGCGCCGCGGCCGCCGCGGCCCGGGCCGGGTTGCCGCTGTCCCGGCACACCGTGGAGCGGCTGGCGAACGAGTGCCCGCCGCCGAGCGATCCGTGGCCGGCCGACGCGCGCGAGGCGTTCGTGGCGCTGATCGGCGCCGGGCGCGACGTGCTGCCGGTGTGGGAGGCGCTGGAGTCGAGGCGGCTGATCACCCGGTTGTTGCCGGACTGGGAGCGGGTGCGCTGCCGGCCGCAGCGCAACGCCGTGCATCGCTTCACGGTCGACCGGCACCTGATCGAGACCGCGGTCGAGGCCGCCGCGCACACCCGCCGCGTGGCCCGGCCCGACCTGCTCCTGGTGGCCGCGCTGCTGCACGACATCGGCAAGGGCTGGCCCGGCGACCACAGCGTGAGCGGCGAGGTGATCGCGCGCGAGGCGGCCACGCGGATGGGCTTCGCCAAGGACGACGTGGACGTGATCGGCACGCTGGTGCGCCGGCATCTGCTCCTGGTGGACACCGCGACCCGGCGCGACCTGGACGACCCGACCACCGTGGCGGCGTTCGCCGAGGCGGTGGGCAACGTGGAAACCCTCGAACTGCTCCACGCGCTCACCGAGGCCGACGCCGCCGCCACCGGACCCGCCGCGTGGAGCGACTGGCGGGACGCCCTGGTCCGGGACCTCGTCGCCCGGACCAGGGCGGTGTTCGCCGGCCGCCCGGCACCGGCCGCGCTCGCGCTGCCGGCCGAGCGGATCGTGCTCGCCGAGGTGTCCGGCGACCTGCCGGTGGTGCGCCTGGAGCCGCTGTCGTTCGGCGCCGAGGTGACCATCGCCGCCGCCGACCGGGTCGGCCTGCTGGCGCTGGCGGCGGGCGTTCTCGCGCTGCACCGGCTCACCGTGCGCTCGGCCGCGATCGACGTGGTCGACGCGCTCGGCGTCACGGTGTGGACGGTGGAGACCGAGTTCGGCCGGCTGCCCGACCCGGCGGCGCTGCGCGAGGACGTGCGCAAGGCCCTGGACGGCGGGCTCGACGTGGCCGCCCGGCTGGCCAAGCGCGAGGCCGCCTACCCGCCCCGGCGCGGCGCCCCGCGCGCCCCCGCCCGGGTCGAGGTGGTCCCCGACGCGTCCGCGACCGCGACGGTCCTGGAGGTACGCGCGCCCGACAGCCCCGGCCTGCTGCACCGCATCGGCCGGGCCCTCGCCGACGCGCGCGTCAGCGTCCGGCAGGCCCGCGTGGGTACCCACGGCGCGGACGCGGTGGACGCCTTCTACGTGGTCGACCCCGACGGCGCGCCGCTGGCCGCCGCCGAGGCCCGCGGCCTGGCCAGGACCCTGGAGAAGGCGCTGGCGCCGTGACCGGTTCGGCCCGCCGCCGGCGGAACCGGGACGCGTGCCCCCGTCACGACCACCCGGTGGGCGGTTAGGCTGGGCCCGACACCACCCGTATCTGACGAAGGACCTCTGCCGACGTGTTCGACACTCTCTCCGACCGCCTCGCAGCGACCTTCAAGAACCTTCGCGGCAAGGGGCGGCTCTCCGAAGCCGACATCGACGCCACCGCCCGCGAGATCCGGGTCGCCCTCCTCGAGGCCGACGTGGCGCTCCCGGTGGTCCGCGAGTTCATCGCCCGGGTCAAGGAACGCGCCCGCGGCGCCGAGGTGTCGGGCGCGCTCAACCCGGCCCAGCAGATCGTCAAGATTGTCAACGAGGAACTGGTCGGGATCCTCGGCGGCGAGACCCGCCGGCTGCGCTTCGCCAAGACCGGCCCCACGGTGATCATGCTCGCCGGCCTCCAGGGCGCGGGCAAGACCACCCTCGCGGGCAAGCTGGGCAAGTGGCTCAAGGCGCAGAAGCACCAGCCGCTCCTGGTCGCCTGCGACCTCCAGCGCCCGAACGCGGTCAACCAGCTCTCCGTGGTCGCCGAGCGCGCCGGTGTGGCGGTCTACGCGCCCGAGCCCGGCAACGGTGTGGGCGACCCGGTCAAGGTGGCCCGCGACTCGATCGAGTTCGCCAAGACCAAGCAGTACGACGTGGTCGTGGTTGACACCGCCGGCCGGCTCGGCATCGACGCCGAGATGATGCAGCAGGCCGCCGACATCCGCGACGCGGTCAAGCCGGACGAGATCCTGTTCGTCGTCGACGCGATGATCGGCCAGGACGCGGTGGTCACCGCGCAGGCGTTCCTCGACGGTGTCGGCTTCGACGGCGTGGTGCTCTCCAAGCTCGACGGCGACGCGCGCGGTGGCGCGGCCCTGTCGGTCGCCTCGGTGACCGGCCGCCAGGTCATGTTCGCCTCCAGCGGGGAAAAGCTCGAGGACTTCGACGCGTTCCACCCCGACCGGATGGCCTCGCGCATCCTCGGCATGGGCGACATGCTCAGCCTGATCGAGATCGCCGAGGCCAAGTACGACCAGGACCTCGCGCTCAAGGCCGCGGAGAAGCTGCACGGCGGCGGCAACAACTTCACCCTGGAGGACTTCCTCCAGCAGATGGAACAGGTCAAGAAGCTCGGCTCGATCTCGAAGCTGCTCGGCATGCTGCCCGGCATGGGCGCGATGAAGGACCAGATCGACAACATCGACGACCGCGACCTGGACCGGGTCGCGGCGATCATCAAGTCGATGACGCCGGCCGAGCGGGCCGACGTGAAGATCCTCAACGGCTCGCGCCGGGCGCGCATCGCCAAGGGCGCCGGCACCGAGGTCAACGCGGTCAACAACCTGATCGAGCGGTTCGTCGAGGCCCGCAAGATGATGGGCCAGATGGCCAAGGGCGGCGGCATGCCGGGAATGCCCGGCATCCCCGGCATGGGCGGCGCCGGCAAGAAGAAGGGCAAGGCGCCCAAGCAGGCCAAGGGCAAGCGCCAGTCGGGCAATCCGATGAAGCGCAAGCAGGAGGCGGCGGCCGAGGCGGCCCGGCGCGAGGAGCGCGCCGCCAACCCGTTCGGACTGCCGGCGGGCAACGGCGCGGGCGGCGCGGCCGACTTCGAACTGCCCGACGAATTCAAGAACTTCCTGCCGCCGGGGCAGAAGTAGCGGCGGGATACCACCGACGGGCGGGGCCGCGACGGAGAGGCACCGCGTCGCGGCACCCCTCCGAGGTGCGGTCCCGACCTGCTCGGACGACGAGGCGAGGATGGAGATGACGGGGGCCATGGACCTGTACACCGTGCCCGGTTGCCGGGTGGGCGTGCGACCGCCGACCGAGGCCGACACGACCGCCTCCGCCGAGGCCGTCCGCCGCTCCGAACACATCTCCCGCTGGAACCCGGCCGACCCGAACGACCTGCCGGACCTGATCCGCCGCCAAGGCGACACCTTCCGCACGTTCCTGGTGGTCGACATCGCCGAGGGCGCCCTGGCCGGCCGGATCAACGTCTCGAACATCGTGCGGGCACGCTTTTGCAACGCGTCGCTCGGCTACGACGCCTACACGCCCTACGCGGGCACCGGTCGGATGACCGAGGCGCTGGCCCTGGTGATCGACCGCGCGTTCGCCGCGGACGGCCTCGCGCTGCACCGCCTGGAGATCAACGTGCAGCCGGGCAACGACGCCTCGATCGCGCTCGCGCGCCGCATGGGCTTTCGCTACGAGGGCTTCACCCCGCGCATGTTGTTCCTCAACGACGCCTGGCGCGACCACGAGCGCTTCGCGTTGACCGCCGAGGAGTGGCCGGGCGCGGAGAAGACCATTCTTCCCTCATAGGGCCGGACGTGGCAGGCTGCCCGCCCATGACGTACGAGGTCGAGCCTGCCGTTCATCCAGAACTCGCCGCGCACACCGCGCACTTCGCCAAGCGCGTGTACACCGTGGCGGGACACGTGCACGTCGCCGTGGGCTGGTCCTCGGCCAACGCCGCGGTGATCGAGGGCCCCGATGGACTGGTGGTGGTCGACACCGGCAGCGGGGCGGACCTGGCCGCGGTGATCGAGGCCGAACTGCGACCGCAACTGCGCGACCCGAAGGCCCCGGTGCGGGCCGTGGTGGTCACCCACCACCACCCCGACCACGTGAACGGGCTGAGCCACTGGGCCGCGACGCCCGACGTGGACGTGTACGCGCACCGGACCTTCCTGGCCGCGCTCACCGACCAGTCCGGGCCCACGCTGCACATCATGGGCCTGCGCTCGGTGTACTCGCTCGGCAACCTCCTCGGCCCCTCGGACACCGAGGGCGTCAACGACGCGGTCGGCCCGCACGCCGGGGTGGGTACACCGTCGTTCGTGATGCCCACCGTGCTGGTGGGCGATGCGCTGGAGACCGAGGTCGCGGGGGTGCGGCTGCGGCTGTTCCACAATCCCGGCGAGACCGACGACGCGATCAGCGTGTACCTGCCGGACAGCGACGTGCTTCTGTGCGGCGACACGATTCAGGGGCCGACCCTGCCCAACATCCACACCCTGCGCGGGTGTCGCTATCGCGACCCGATGCAGTGGGTACGCAGCATCGACGCGCTGCGCGCGCACGGGGCCGCGCACCTGATCCCCAGCCACGGGCAACCGGTGTCGGGGGCGGACCGGGTCGCCGAGGTGCTGGCCGTGGAGCGGGACTGCATCCAGTACATCCACGACCAGACCGTGCGCCGGATGAACGAGGGGCTGACCCCGGACGAGTTGGCCGAGACGATCGAACTGCCCGAGCACCTGGCCTCGTACGCGCCGTACGCGCGGGAGTACTACGGCACCGTCAAGCACACCGTGCGGCAGATCTTCTTCGGCTACCTCGGCTGGTTCGGCGGCGATCCGGTGGACCTGGATCCGCTGCCCCGGGCCGAACACGCGCGCCGGACGGTGGCGCTGATGGGCGGCCGGGAGCGGGTGCTCGGCGCGGCGACCGAGGCGTACGAGGCGGGCGAATACCAGTGGGCGGCCGAGTTGGCCACGCACCTGACCCGGATCGACCGCGAGGACACGGACGCGCGGGCGGTCAAGGCCGCCGCGTTCCGCCGACTCGGCTACGCCCAGCTCAACGTCAACTGGCGCAACTGGTACCTGACCAGCGCGGACGAGTTGGAGGACCGGATCCAGCCGATCCTGCCGCTGATCAACTTCGCCGCGGTCTTCGCGCCCCGGGACCTGGTCGCCCGGATCCCGGCGGCGTGGCTGATCGAGCTGTACACCACCCGGCTGCGCGCGGAGGAGGCGTTGGAGGTGGACACCGTGCTCGGCTGGCGGGTGCTCGGCGGGGTGCACGGCGAGGAGGAGGTGGCGCTGCACATCCATCGCGGCGTGGCGCGCTTCCTGCGGGAGATCCCGGCGGACGCCGCCGTGGTGCTCGAACTGCCGCGCGAGACCGTGGAGTCGCTGCATCTGGGCCGGACCGATCTGCGCGGTGCGCTGGCCGGCGGGGACGCCCGGACGATCCGGGGCGGCGCGGCGGACGCGGCGGACCTGCTCGACCTGTTCGACCCGCTCCAGCCGCGCAGGCCCACCGAGTTGACGCTGCGCTGACCGTCTCGCGGCACCGTCGGAGGGGGTGCTCGGCGAACGACGACGGCGGCGGACGTCGATCGTTGCTCGAGCGCCCCCGCCGGGTGTGTTCGGCGGGGGCGCTTCGGGGCTTTCGCGCGGGTCAGCTCGCGTCGAGGACCAGCCTGCGCACGTACTCGACCGCCTCGGCGACCGGCACCAGGGCCTTTTCGCCGCTCGCGCGCGAGACGATCTCCACGTTGCCCTCGGCCAGGCTGCGGGCGCCGACGGTCACCCGGAACGGGATGCCGACCAGTTCGATGTCCTTGAACTTCACCCCGGGCCGCTCGGCGCGGTCGTCCAGGATCGTGTCCACCCGCTGCCGCCCCAGCTCCGCGTAGATCTCCTCGGCGGTGGTGCGCGACTTCTCGTCGTCGACGTCGAGCAGCGCGACCGCGACCTCGAACGGCGCCACCGAGACCGGCCACACGATGCCGTTCTTGTCGTGGTGCGTCTCGACCATCGCGGCCATCGCGCGCTCGACGCCGATGCCGTAGCTGCCCATGACCGGGGTGATCCGCTCGCCGTCCGCGCCGAGCACGTTCACCCCGAGCACGTCGGTGTACCTGTCGCCGAGCTTGAAGATGTGGCCGATCTCGACCGTCTGCTCGACCTCCAGGCCGGTGCCGCACTTCGGGCACGGCTCGCCGGCCACCACCTCGCGCAGGTCCACCCAGCGGCCCACCGCGATGTCCCGCTCGACGTCCACGCCGCGCACGTGCGTCTTGTCCACGTTGGCGCCGGTGACCATGTCCCGGCGACCCCGCAGCGCCTCGTCGGCCAGGATCGGCAGGTCGCTCACGCCGACCCCGCCCAGGCTGCCCGGGTACGCGCCGAGCGCGGCCTTGATCTCGTCGGGCGTGGCCGGGCGCACGTCGTTGGAGCCGGTGGTGTCGATCAGCTTCTGCTCGACCAGCGCGTGGTCCCCGCGCAGCAGGGCCAGTGTGAGCTGCCCGCCGACCATGTAGACCAGCGTCTTGATCTGCCGGTCGGCCGCGACGCCGTGCGCCTTGGTCAGGTTCTCGATGGTCTTGACGCCGGGGGTGTCGAACCGCTCCGGCGCGTCGAGCCCCGGGCCGTCCTCGATCGGCGCGAGCGTGGACGTGGCCTTCTCCACGTTGGCCGCGTAATCGCAGTTCGGACAGTGCACGACGAGGTCCTCGCCGGCCGCCGACGGGCACATGAACTCGGTCGAGCCGCTGCCGCCCATGGTGCCGCTGGACGCCTGCACCGCGATCGCCGGGATGTTCAGCCGCTGGAAGATGCGGACGTACGCCTGCCGGTGCGCCTCGAACGAGCGGTCCAGCCCCTCGGCGTCCAGGTCGAAGCTGTACGAGTCCTTCATGGTGAACTCGCGCACCCGGATCAGGCCGCTCTTGGGCCTGGGCTCGTCCCGGAACTTGGTCTGGAACTGGTACCAGGTCTGGGGCAGGTCGCGATAGGAGCTGAGTTCGAGCGCGAGGGTCGTGAAGATTTCCTCGTGCGTCATGCCGAGCGCCAGGTCGGTGCCCTTGCGGTCCACGAGCCGGAACATCTCGTCGCCCATGACCTCCCAGCGACCGCTCTTCTGCCAGATCTCGGCCGGATGCATGGTCGGCAGGATCATCTCCTGCGCGCCGATCCGGTCCATCTCCTCGCGGATGATCCGCACGACCTTCGCGCGCACCCGCACCGCGAGCGGCAGCAGCGAGTAGTGGCCGGCCATCAGCTGCCGGATGTAGCCCGCGCGCACGAGCAGACGGTGGCTGACCGCGTCGGCGTCGGCGGGGTCCTGACGGAGAGTGGGTACGTACAGTTCGGACCAACGCATGAGACCGTGGCGACCTAACGACTAGGGGGAAGGGCGTGCGACCTGCATTCTAAAAGCCGCGCGAGGCTCGGCCACCCGGGTTTTCCCCCGGCCGTCGCCCCGGCTTTGGTCGGCGCCCGGAAGTCTGGCAGAATGGCGAGCTGAGTACCCGGGGCATTGCCGGACCCTCTCTCCGCATGCTTACCGTGTCCACGATCAGCCGAGCCTCATGTCCCCACGTGAACGCCGGCTGTTCACCCACGTCAAGATGCAGGAGACACCACTCTCGTGGCAGTCAAGATCAAGCTGAAGCGCCTGGGCAAGATCCGTTCGCCCCACTACCGCATCGTCGTCGCCGACGCCCGCACCAAGCGTGACGGTCGGGCGATCGAGGAGATCGGTATCTACCACCCGATGGAGAACCCCTCGCGTATCGAGGTCGACTCCGAGCGTGCGCTCTACTGGCTGGGTGTCGGCGCGCAGCCGACCGAGCCCGTCGCGCACATCCTCAAGCTGACCGGCGACTGGCAGAAGTACAAGGGCGAGCCGGCCCCGGCCCCGCTCCTGGTCGCCGCCGAGAAGGCCGACAAGAAGTCGCTCTTCGAAGCCGCCGCCCGCGAGGCGATGGACGAGCCCAAGGACGGCGCCACCACGCCGAAGGCCAAGAAGGAGAAGAAGGTCGAGGCCGCCGCCGAGACCGAGACTCCGGCCGCCGAGGGCGAAGCCGCCGCCGAGACCGCCGCTAACGAGGGCTGACCGTGCTCGAGGAAGCCCTCGAACACTTGGTCAAGGGCATCGTCGAGCATCCGGACGAGGTCAAGGTACGGGCGCGTAATCTTCGCCGCGGCCGCATTCTCGAGGTCCGGGTTCACCCCGAGGACCTCGGGAAGGTCATCGGGCGAGGTGGCCGCACCGCGCGTGCGCTGCGTACCGTCGTGACCGCGCTCGGCGGCCGGGGAGTCCGCGTCGACCTCGTCGACGTCGACCAGGTTCGCTGACGTACCCGGACATCACGTCCAACCGGGAGCTGCCCGGCGGAGTTCCATCCGCCGGGCAGCTTCTTGGCATTTCCCGGCAGAGATTGAGGAGTCGCAGGTGCAGCTTGTGGTCGGCCGTATCGGCAAGGCACACGGCATCAAGGGCCAGGTGACCGTCGAGGTCCGTACCGACGAGCCCGAACTGCGGCTCGCGCCCGGAGCGGTGCTGATGACCGACCCGCCGTCAGTCGGTCCGCTGACCATCGCCGACGGCCGGGTGCACAGCGGTCGACTGCTGCTGAGCATCGAGGGCGTGACCACCCGCAGCGGCGCCGAGGCGCTGCGCAACACGCTGCTGATCGCCGAGATCGACCCGGACGAACTCCCCGAGGATCCCGAGGAGTTCTACGACCACCAGCTGATCGGGCTGGACGTGGTCACGGTCGACGGCGAGGCGGTCGGCGAGATCACCGAGGTGGCCCACCTGCCCTCGCAGGACCTGCTCATGGTCCGCCGCGCGGACGGGCGCGAGGTGATGATCCCGTTCGTGCGGCAGATCGTGCCGGAGATCGACCTGGAGAACCAGCGCGCGGTGATCACCCCGCCGCCGGGCCTGCTCGACGCGGAGGACGCGGTGCTCGCGGTGCCGGACCCGGCGGAGGGCGACACGTCCGAGGACCCGTCGTGAGGATCGACGTCGTCACCATCTTTCCCGAATACCTGGCCCCGCTGGACGTCTCGCTGGTCGGCAAGGCGTGCGCCAAGGGCCTGCTGGACGTGCACCTGCACCAGCTCCGGGACTGGACGTACGACGTGCACAAGACCGTCGACGACACCCCGTACGGCGGCGGCCCCGGCATGGTGATGAAGCCCGAGCCGTGGGGCCTCGCGCTGGACGCCGTGCTGGAGCAGGGCGAGAGCGCGGCGGCCCCGGTGCCCCGGATGATCGTGCCCACGCCGTCGGGCCGGCCGTTCACCCAGGACCTCGCGGTCGAACTGGCCGAGGAGCCGTGGCTGCTGTTCGCGCCCGCCCGGTACGAGGGCATCGACCGGCGGGTCCTGGACGAGGCGGCGACCCGGATGCGGGTGGACGAGGTGTCCATCGGCGACTACGTGCTCGCGGGCGGCGAGGTGGCCGTGCTGGTCATGGTCGAGGCGGTGGCCCGGCTGCTGCCGGGAGTGCTGGGCAACGCGGAATCGCACCGGGACGACTCGTTCGCGCCGGGCGCGATGGCCAACCTCCTGGAGGGCCCGGTGTACACCAAGCCCGCCGAGTGGCGCGGGCGCGAGGTGCCGCCGATCACGGTGTCCGGGAACCACGGCGCGATCGCCCGTTGGCGGCGGGACGAGGCGCTGCGCCGGACCTCGGCGCACCGGCCCGACCTGATCGGCCGGATCGATCCCGCGGCGGTGGACAAGAAGGACCGGGCGCTGCTCGCCGAGCTGGGCTGGGTCGAGCGGGACGGCCGGTTTCATCGGGTCGACCCACCTGTGGCAGACTGAGACGCTGTTGCCATGTCCCGATCCGGACCGGGTCTCCCCGGGAGCCGGACGGCACCCCTGCCACAGGGGGAGCGCCATTCGGGACCGGCGACCCCCCTTTCGTAACTCCGAATCCCCGTGGGTGACCTGTGGCACCCCCGAGAAAGCGACGCGAGATGAACAAGCTCGACCACATCGATGCCGCATCCCTGCGGGACGACGTCCCGGACTTCCGTCCCGGCGACACCCTCAAGGTGCACGTGCGCGTCATCGAAGGCAACAAGTCCCGCGTCCAGGTCTTCCAGGGCTTCGTGCTGCGTCGCCAGGGCGACGGCGTCCGCGAGACCTTCACGGTCCGCAAGGTCAGCTACGGCGTCGGCGTGGAGCGCACCTTCCCGGTGCACACCCCGGTGATCGAGAAGATCGAGCTGGTCACCCGCGGCGCCGTGCGTCGCGCGAAGCTCTACTACATGCGTGACCTGCGCGGCAAGGCCGCGAAGATCAAGGAGAAGCGCTCGGACCGTCCGACGCGCTGACCCGTGCGCCACACCCGGGGTGCCTCGCCCATGGCGAGTCGACCCGGACGCTAGGCTCGTTCGTGATGGACGACGCAGAGCAGAGCAGAGGCCGTGCCTCCACGGCGGAGGAATCCGCCGGTACCTCGTCCACCGAGGTCGTGGAGGCGCGGCCTTCGCGTGTCCTGGGACGGGCGTCGGGCGGGAACGGTCACGGGGGCGGGCTCGACGGGGCGCTCGGGGTGGCGCCGGAGGTGCCGAAGTCCCCTGATTTCGCAAAGGATTCGCCGGCGGGCGCGGGCGCGGGTGGCGCTGCGGGCGTCGGCTCGGCCGCCGAGGCGGGTGCCGATGTGCCGTCGAAGGGGCCGGTGAAGGCCGATACCCCCGAGGGCGGGGCGGGTTCGGCGGTCGAGACGACATCCGAGCCCGGGATCGGGACGGTATCCGGGATCGGGACTGGGACCGCGGCCGAGGCTGGGACCGCATCCGAGGCCGCGGCCGAGGCTGGGACCGCGTCGGAGGCCGTGACCGCGTCGGGGACCGCGACCGCACGCGAGGCCGACGCCGTTGCCGGGGCCGAGTCCGATGCCGGCCCCGATGGTGACGCCGAGGCCGATTCCGAGTCCGAGTCGGGCCCCGATACCGAGGGCGCCCCCGATGCGCCGCGTCGGCGGCGGATGCCCGCGTGGGTCGAACTCCCGCTGCTGGTCGCGATCGCGATGGTCGTCGTCCTGGTGGTGAACTCGTGGGTCGCCCAGCCGTTCGTGATCCCCAGCGGTTCGATGGAGAACACGCTCGAGGTCGGCGACCGGGTCCTGGTGAACAAACTCGCCTACAAGTACGGGGACATCCACCGCGGCGACATGATCGTCTTCGACGGGCGCGGCTCGTTCACCCCCGAGAGCGGCTCGCCCGACCCGGTGACCGGCGCGCTGCGCAAGCTCGGTGGGGTGTTCGGCTTCACCAACCCCGACGACAACGACTTCGTGAAGCGGGTGATCGGGATCGGCGGCGACGTGGTCAAGTGTTGCGACACGCAGGGTCGGGTCACCGTCAACGGGGTGCCGCTGGACGAGGGCGACTACCTGCATCCGGGCGACAAGCCCTCCGACTTCCCGTTCGAGGCCGCGGTGCCCAAGGGAAAGCTCTGGGTCATGGGCGACCATCGCAGCAACTCGGCCGACTCGCGCGACCACCTGGGCGACCCCGGCGGCGGCATGGTGCCGGAGAGCCGGGTGATCGGGCGCGCGCAGTGGATCATCTGGCCGTTCGGGCGGATCCGGGGCGCGGATCGGCCGAAGACCTTCGATCGGTCGGACTTCGACCGCCGTGGGTAGACGCGGCAAGCCCAAGGGCGCCCGGGCCGCCGATCCGGTGCCCGCGCGGCCGGGCCCCCACCCCGACGGCGGGGCCGGTCCGCTCCCCACCCCGGAGGTCGCGGGCGCGGTGGCGCTCGGCGAGGCCGAGCCCGTCCGTGCGGCGCCGTCGGTCGAGGCGCCGACCCCCGCCCCCGCGCGCCGGCGTCGGGGCAGGCGTTCGCGGCGCAAGGACAAGGTGGTGCCGCTGTGGCGCGAACTGCCGATGCTCGCGGTGATCGCGCTCGCCCTCGCGCTGCTGATCAAGACGTTTCTGGTGCAGGCGTTCTACATCCCCTCGGGGTCGATGGAGCACACCATCGACGTCGGCGACCGGGTCTTGGTGGACAAGTTCTCGCCGTGGTTCGGGTGGACCCCCGAGCGCGGCCAGGTGGTCGTCTTCAAGGACCCGGGCGGCTGGCTGGGCAAGAAGGAGACGGACGACCCGCCGCCCGGACTCAAGCAGTTCAAGCAGGGACTCGTGTTCGTGGGCATGTTGCCCTCGGACGACGAACAGGACCTGATCAAGCGGGTGATCGGGGTCGGCGGCGACACGGTGGCCTGCTGCGACCCGTCCGGGCGAATCACCGTGAACGGTGTTCCGCTGGACGAGCCCTACCTGTACAAGGGCAACGCGCCCTCGGAAAAACGCTTCAGTGTGACCGTGCCCAAGGGGCGGCTGTGGGTGATGGGCGACCATCGCGGTGACTCGGCCGACTCGCGGGCACATATGGATCGGCCCTATCAGGGCACGATCCCGGTGGACGATGTGGTCGGTCGGGCCGTCCTGGTGGCCTGGCCGTTCGGTCGCGCGCATCGGCTGCCGGTTCCGGACACGTTCGGGAACAAAGCCCTGTCGGTTGCGATTCTCCCGCCCACCCCGGTCGTTATGGGAATGGTGGGTGCGGTTCCGCTGGTCCTGCTACGCCGACGTGTACGCTCGCGCCGGCGCATGCCGGCCCCGTGGGGTCGACATCGACCCGGCGACGTGCGCGGCACGGGTCGGAAATCATCAAGACAGAGCTGTGGGCAGCCGGTGGACAGCCCCGACCGGGTGCCGTGTGGCCTGCACGGGTACGAGGAGGCGCCGTGGGGGAAGTCGTGATCGGAGCGCGATCCGCAGGTGGAGACGACGATCGTGGGCGGGAGCCGCACGAGCGGCACCCGACCGACGCGCCGCATGATCCCGGAGCGCCACCGACCCAACCAACGAGCGGGGACGGGCCCCGGCAGTCGCCCGATCTGGTGAAACATCCGAAGAACGGGGCCGCCACCGACGCGGCGCCGATCTTCCCGCCGGTGGCGCCGACCCCCGCGACCGGTGGTCCGGGTGCGGGCGGACCGCCGGACGCGGACGGCCCCGGCGGACCGGGTGGTCCGGGCGACTCCGGCGGAGCCGGTGACTCCGGCGAGCCGGAGGGTACCGGTGGACCCGAGGCGTCGGGCACCGACGAGGGCGCCTCGGACTCGGGCGAACGGCGCAAGAAGAAGGGGTCGTTCTGGAAGGAACTGCCGCTGCTTCTGGTGATCGCGGTGGTCCTGGCGCTGCTCATCAAGACCTTCCTCGTGCAGGCGTTCTCGATTCCGTCGGAGTCGATGGAGAACACCATCAAGGTCGGCGACCGGGTCCTGGTGAACAAGTTCTCGCCGTGGTTCGGCGCGGAGCCGGAGCGGGGCCAGGTGGTGGTCTTCCACGATCCGGGCAACTGGCTCCAGGAGGCGCCGAAGCAGTCCGACAACGCGGTGGTGCGCGGGCTGCAAAAGGGCATGTCCTGGGTCGGCCTGATGCCGTCCGCCGACGAGAAGGACCTGATCAAGCGGGTGATCGGGGTCGGCGGCGACCGGGTCCAGTGTTGCGACGCGCAGGGCCGGCTCATGGTCAACGGCAAGCCGCTGGACGAGAGTTCGTACCTGAAGAAGGGCGTGGCCCCGTCGACGAAGGTGTTCGACGTGACCGTGCCCAAGGGCCGGATCTGGCTGATGGGCGACAACCGGGACAACTCGTCCGATTCGCGCTATCACATGGACCAGCCGTTCAACGGGACGGTGGACAAGGACCAGGTGATCGGCCGCGCGTTCACCGTGGTGTGGCCGCTGAACCGGATCCACGGCCTCGGCGTGCCGGGCACCTTCGACCAGCCGGGCCTCGGGCTCGACGTGATCGGCGGTACCCCGATGGCGGCCGGGCTGATCGGGGCGGTGCCGCTGGTGTGGTGGCGGCGCAGGCGACGCGGCGGGCCCGAGGAGCGTACGGCCACGCGCTCGCCCTCGGCGGCGCCGCCGGCCTGACGGCCGACCTCTCGCATCCGGCCGGGCGCTCGGGAATCCCCTCCCGCGCGACCCGGCCGTTCGCGGCTCGGGGCACAATCCGGGGATGACGACTCAACCCGTGTCATGGCCCGGAGACGTACCGGAGCCGGTGCCGGACTATCCCGCCGATCTGGCGCCCGACCTGGAGCGGCGCGCGGTGCGCGTGGTGCTGCTCGATCCCGACGACCGGGTGCTGCTGTTTCGCACCCGGGTCCCCGAATCCGATCCGTCCGACTGGTACGACCTGCCGGGGGGCGGCCTGGACCCCGGGGAGACCTATGTGGACGCGGCCGTTCGGGAGATCCGGGAGGAGACCGGCCTGCGGATCGAGCCGGCCGAGGTGGGGCCGGCGACCTGGCGGCGGAGTGTGACCTGGGTGCGGCCGGGGCATCGGCGGGTGCAACACGAGTTCGTGGTCCTGGTCCGGGTCGCCGAGCGGGCGCCCGCGGTCTGCGAGGACCGTTCGTTGTGGACCGCGGACGAGCTGGCCGAGTACCAGGAGGCGGTGTGGTGGCCGGTGGACGAGATCCGGGCGGCGCCGGCGCGGTTCTACCCGGGCCGGCTGCCCGAGCTGCTGCCGAGGTTCCTCGCCGGCGAGCTGATCGACGAGCCGTTCGAGTGGTGGAACGGCTGAGCGTCGCGGCGCCGGCGGGTGGACGGCCGGTCGATCCGGGCCGCCGGGGGTGTCCCGGACGGTTGTGCCATGGTGCGCCGGTGGGCGCGAGGGTCGCCGGTACACAATGGGAGGCGTCAGCGAAGCGCAGGAGCGAGGGGCGCGCATGAGTGCGGAAGATCTCGAAAAGTACGAGACCGAGATGGAGCTGCAGCTCTACCGCGAGTACCGCGACGTCGTGGGTCTCTTCAAGTACGTCATCGAGACGGAAAGGCGCTTCTACCTCACCAACCAGTACGAGCTGCACGTGAGGTCGGCCGACGGGGAGGTCTTCTTCGAGTTGTCCATGGCGGACGCGTGGGTGTGGGACATGTATCGACCTGCGCGATTCGTGAAGAATGTCCGTGTTCTTACGTTCAAGGACGTCAACGTCGAGGAACTGACGAAGAGCGAATTCGAGATGCCCGCGGGCAACGAAGGGTTCGGCGGCTGAGCGAATCCCGCGCGCCCGCAAGGGCGGCATCCACAACGACCGGTTTGTCCACAGGTCACGGTGGGTCGACACACGACCACCTCCGGCTCCGGCAGCGTCGAGCCCGGAGGTGGTCGTTGTGCGAACCGATGCGGGTGGCAGGGAGGGCCGGGGCGGCCCGGCCGGGCGGTCCCGGAACGGCGCGGTGGGGCGCTACGGCGAACGGGTCGCCGCGCGCTACCTGACCGAGGCGGGGATGGCCGTCCTGGCGCGCAATTGGCGCTGTCGGGACGGCGAGATCGACATCGTCGCGCGCGACGGGCCGGTCCTGGTGGTGTGCGAGGTCAAGACCCGGCGCGCGGGCGGGTTCGAGCACCCGCTGGAGGCGATCGGCCCGGTCAAGGCCGCCCGGCTGCGGGTGCTGGCCGAGCGCTGGCGGGCGGCGAACCCGCTTGCCGGGCCGCCGGGGCGCGAGGTGCGGATCGACCTGGTCGCGGTGGTCGCGGCGGTGCGTGGGGCGGCCGGGGTCGAGCACGTCCGGGGAGCGTGCTGAGCATGGGCTTCGCGCGCACCCGGTCGGTCACCCTGGTCGGGGTGGACGGCGTCGTGGTCGAGGTACAGGCCGACCTGGAGCCGGGGGTGACCACGTTCACCCTCGTGGGCCTGCCGGACCGGACCCTGGTGGAGTCCAAGGAGCGGGTCCGGGCGGCGGTGGTCAACAGCGGCGAGGAGTGGCCGCAGCGCAGGTTGACGGTGGGGTTGTCGCCGGCGACGGTGCCCAAGACCGGATCGGGCTTCGATCTGCCGATCGCGGCCGCGGTGCTGGCGGCGTCGGGCGTGCTGGATCCGCGCGCCATCGAGGACCTGGTGATGGTCGGCGAACTGGGTCTGGACGGGCGGCTGCGGCCGGTGCGCGGGGTGTTGCCGGCGGTGATGGCCGCCGCGGCGGCCGGGTGCGCCCGGGTGGTGGTGCCCTCCGTGGCGGCCGGCGAGGCGGAGTTGGTGCCGGGGGTCGCCGTGTGGGGGGTGACCTCGCTGCGGCACCTGCTGGCGAGGCTGCGCGGGGAGCCGGCGCCGGCCGAGCCGGAGGCGGTGCGCGACATCGGTTTGGGCCCCGACCCGTTGGCCGTGGTCGGCACCTTGACGGCGGGCCCGGCGGCCGGGTCGGCGCCGGCCGACCTGGCCGACGTGGCCGGTCAGGGCCGGGCCCGCCGGGCGCTCGAGGTGTGCGCCGCGGGCGGGCACCACCTGTTCCTGCTCGGCAGCCCGGGGGCGGGCAAGACCATGCTCGCCGAGCGGCTGCCCGGGATCCTGCCGGCACTGGACGGACCGGCCTCGCTCGAAGTCAGCGCCGTGCACTCGATCGCGGGCACGCTGCGCCCCGACCTGCCGCTGATGACCACGCCGCCGTTCTGCGCGCCGCACCACAGCGCGACGATGCCCGCGATCGTCGGCGGCGGCAACGGCCTCCCACGCCCGGGCGCGGTGTCGCTGGCCCACCGGGGCGTGTTGTTCCTGGACGAGAGCCCGGAGTTCAGCGGGCGGGTGCTGGACGCGCTGCGCCAGCCGCTGGAGTCCGGCACGGTGACCGTGGCGCGCAGCGGGGGGATGTTGTGCTTCCCGGCCCGGTTCCTGCTCGTGATGGCGGCCAACCCCTGCCCGTGCGGGCGGTTCTCCGGACGGGGTGTGGACTGCACGTGCTCGTCGTTGATGCGGCACAAGTACCTGGCCCGGCTGTCCGGGCCGCTGATGGATCGGATCGATGTGCGGGTCACCGTGGATACGGTCTCCCGCGCCGAGCTGTTCGCCCCGGAGGGGGCGGGGGAGCGGTCGGAGGTGGTGGCCGCACGGGTGCTCGCGGCCCGGGAGCGGGCCGCGCGGAGGCTGGCCGACACGGGGTGGACGGTCAACGCGGAGGTGCCGGGGCGCGAGCTGCGCACCCGGTGGACGGTCGACGCCGACGCCCTCGACCGGGCGGCGCGCGACATGGAGCGCGGCTTCCTGACCGCCCGAGGCCTCGACCGGGTCCTCCGCGTCGCCTGGACCCTGGCCGACCTGCACGCCCACCCCCGCCCCACCCGTTCCGACGTGGACACAGCCCTCGAACTCCGCACGGGAGTGGTCCGGGGCGACACGGCGGACGACGACGGGTTCGAGAGATGAGGGACCGCCTGACACCACATACGGGCCCACCACTCGAAACACCGCCCCGCACCGCCCGGACCGTCGCGCCTGCCCTCCGCGCTCGGCCCGGCCGCTCGCGGCCGGGCGGGCGGCGGGTGGGGGACGGTGGCCGTGCGGGGAGTGGAAGGCCGGGGGCGAGCCGGCGGGGGTGGGAGTTGCGACGTGCCTTCCGGGTCGAACGCACCACTGCCCGCCCCCATCCCACCACCACATGCGTTCGGCAGCGCCGGACGTCGCCCCGCTCACCCGGCAATGTGCGGCCCGGCGCGCGACAGGTGGGGGCGGTGGGGGTTGCCCGGGGGCGGACAGTCGGGGCGGCCGCAGCGGGGTGGGTGGGAGTTGCGGCCGGGACAGATCGGGGTCGGGCGGCTCAACGCCCGTGCTGCCGCCCCCGCACCGCTACCGCCCGCCATGGGCCCACCCGCCTGCGGCCCCCCGGACGGACGGCGCCCACCGCCTGGCCGGTCGCTCGCGGTTTCTTGCGCGGTGGGTGGGGTGCAGCGGGCGGACGGTCGGGGGCGGACGGGGTGGGGTGGATGGGAGTTGCGGGGGTTTTGGGTGGGTGGTCAAGGCCCGCGCTGCGCAGTTGCCCACGCACACCCGGCACGGCGGACGCCGTCGCGCGCCCTGGCCCCGCCCGCACGCGGCTCGCGCGGGGGCGGCGGGGTGCGCGGGTGGCCGCAGCGGGGTGGGTGGGAGTTGCGATGGGGGTGGTTCGGGGTGGGCGGGTCGACGCCGGCGCTGCTTCGTCACCCACGTACTCGGCACTGCGGACGCCGTCGCCCGCTGTGGTCCCATTCGCCTCCGGTTTACGAAGGGGCTCGCGTCCCTGGCTCGCCCGGCCGCTCGCGGTCTCGGCGTGGGGGTGGGGGCGGGCGGGTGTGCGAGGGCGGATGAAGCGGGGTGGATGGGAGTTGCGCCAGCTTTGGTGTGGGGCAGGAGGGCCGGCGCTTGTACCGCCCCGTGGCTGGATGTCCCGGGCGCTGACGTCGACCTGCCGGTGCCAGGGCGTCCGCGCGCGGTCTCGTGGCTGTCCGCGTTCGTTGCCGTGGGCGCGGGTGCGTGGGGCGGGTGGGAGTTGCGATGGGGGTGGTCCGGGGGGCGGCGCCTGTGCCGGTTCGTCACTGCACGCTGCCGGGGGCGGCTGTGCTCGTCCAAGGCGTCGCGACCGCGAATCGGCCCGTCGTGGGATGCGGTCGGATTGCTTTTCGGGTGGCCGCGTGGCGGTCGGAGTGGGTCGAGCGCGTGAGCGGGCTCGCCCGTGACGACCGGTTCGGACCGGGTCGTGCGCGGTTGGGGCGCCGGACCGGTTGGTGTCGAGTGCGGTCGGGCGGTGAGTGCGCTGTTCCGTGACCGCGTGTGGTCGGCATCGGGGCTTGTCGGGGCGCCCGGCGGGGGTCGTCGGGGCGATGGAAGGTGGGGGTGGGTGGGGTGGAGTCGATGCCTTGGGGGGATGGGGACTTTCCCGGGCGGGATGTGGAGGGGGAGCGGGGGGCTCGGGCGGTGTTGAGTCGGTTGGTGGAGCCCGGGGATGCGGTATTCGGGCGGGCCGTGCGGGTGTATGGGGCGGCTCGGCTGTTGCGGGATCTGCGGGGGCATGGGCCGTTGCCGGGGGAGTTGGCTCGGCGGGATCCGGCGGGGTATCGGGTTCGGCTCGGGGCGCGTGAGCCCGACGAGGACTTGGCTCGGCTTGCCGAGGTGGGTGGGAGCTTCCTGGTTCCCGGTGATCCGGGGTGGCCCACCCAGCTCGACGACCTCGGGGACGCCCGGCCGCTGGGCCTGTGGACGCGCGGCGCGACCCCGCTGCGGCTCGCCGCGCTGCGGTCGGTGGCGGTGGTGGGCGCTCGGGCGTGCACCGAGTACGGCGCGCACGTCGCGGGGACGCTCGCGGCCGAGCTGGCCGAGGCGGGCTGGACGGTCGTCTCCGGTGGCGCGTACGGGGTGGACGGGGCCGCGCACCGGGGGGCGCTCGCCGTGCGCGGGCCCACCGTCGCCGTGCTGGCGTGCGGCATCGACGTGAACTATCCGCGCGGGCACGAGCGGTTGTTGGCCCGGATCGCCGAGGAGGGCGTGCTGGTCACCGAATTGCCCCCGGGCGCACATCCGACCCGCTACCGCTTCATCGAGCGCAACCGGGTCATCGCGGCACTGACCCGGGGCACCGTGGTGGTCGAGGCGGCGCTGCGCAGCGGTGCGCTCGTCAGTGCTCGCCGGGCCGCGCTGCTCGGCCGTCAGGTGATGGGCGTGCCGGGTCCGATCGGCTCGCCGAGTTCGGCGGGCGTACACATGCTGTTGCGCGAGCCGGGGTCGGTCCTGGTGACCCGGGCGGCCGAGGTGATCGAGCAGGTCGGGGTGATCGGCGACGACCTCGCGCCGGTCCTGGCCGGTCCGAGTCGCCCGGGGGACGATCTGCCGCCCGAGATCCGCCGAATCCTGGACGTGGTGCCGTGGCGCGGCGCGCTGTCCACGGCCGCGATCGCGCACGAGGCGGGATCGGCGCCGGCCGCCACGCGACGCCGACTCGACGTGCTGGCCGCCCGCGAACTCGTCGATCGCACCTCGAAGGGGTGGCGTCGCCGTGGCGGTGCTTGACCTGGGGCCGCAGTGATCATCACCGTGAGGGGAGGAGGCCCGACCGAGGAGGTGTGCCACACCCGTGACCGACGAGCGCGCGCCCGAGAACGCCGCCCCGGACAGGATCACCCCACCGGCGACCGCAGTCGCCCCGACGGCGACCCGCCACCGCCCCGCAGGACCCGCCCACGACACTCCGACGCGGCCCACGAAGGAACCCCCGGCGCGACCCACCCCCGCCACTCGCCGCACCGACGGATCCCGCAGCGGGCGAAGGCTCACACCCGCCCCCGCCGCCGCGCCCGAGGCCGGCTCGGGCACGGACGACGCCCCGCGCCGCACCGACAGCCCCACCACCGCCCGGTTCCTCGCCGAAGCAGGCATACGAGCCCGGAACACCGACCTGATCCCCGCACCGACGCCTGCGCCCACCCCCGGCCATCCCGCGGGGCCCACCCACGGCCCCGCCGCCGGCCGTCGCTTCGGCGTGGCCGCACGGGCGCGCGACACGCGGCCGCGGGAGGCGGCGGCCGGGCCCGCCGGCCCGCCGCGGGGATGTCGCCGCGCGCACCGGCGGGTCCGAAACGGCGGCTTCGGGCGACCCCTTCGCATCGGTCCGAGGTGGTTCGACGCGCACCGGGCGGCTTCGGGTGGGATGCCGGAATTCGGGCGACCGGGGCCGAGCCCCGTCGTTGTAGCGCTCAGGAGTCGTCAGGTCACGCTACGCTCGCGAGGACGCAGATCTACACGCACGTTTCCGTGGAACGACACAAGGCCACGTATGCCCAAGCAAACCCCAGGGCGTAAGAGCGCCACCGCGGCCGCGTCCGAGAACGGACCGGCCGTCACCGTCGAGGACGGTGGCGCCTCCAACCGCGCGCTGGAGAACCTTTGGAGCGACTTCAAGCGCTCGGGGGACCCCACCCTGCGGGAACGCCTCATCCTGAATTACTCGCCGCTCGTGAAGTACGTCGCCGGGCGGGTCGGCGTCGGCCTTCCGGCCAATGTGGACCAGGCCGATTTCGTCTCGTACGGGATGTTCGGCCTGATCGACGCGATCGAGAAGTTCGATCTTGATCGCGCGATCAAATTCGAAACCTATGCGATCAGTCGTATCCGTGGCGCGATCATCGACGAACTGCGCGCGCTGGACTGGATCCCCCGATCCGTCCGACAGAAGGCCCGCGCGGTCGAACTGGCGTACACAGGGCTGGAAGCCAAGCTCAACCGCACCCCCTCGGAGGTCGAGGTGGCCCGCGAGATGGGCATCGCGCTCGAGGACCTGCACGCGATCTTCAGCCAGCTCTCGCTGATCAACGTGATGGCCCTCGACGAACTCCTGCACACCGGCCAGGACGGCGGCGACCGGCTCAGCCTGGTCGACACGCTGGAGGACACCACCGCCGACGACCCCGTCGAGGTGGCCGAGAGCCGCGAGATGCGCCACCTGCTCGCCCGCGCGGTCAACGCGCTGCCGGAACGGGAGAAGACCGTGGTCACGCTCTACTACTTCGAGGGACTGACCCTGTCCCAGATCGGCCAGGTGCTCGGGGTGACCGAGAGCCGCACCTGCCAGATCCACACCAAGGCCGTGCTCCAGCTGCGCGGCAAGTTGTCCGACGCGCGGTGAAGGCTTCGCGCGGTGTTCGCGGCCCGGCCTCCGTCGAATGTCGGAGCGATTCCTTAATGTGGACAAGTGGACAGCACATCGGCAGACGCGGCGACACCCCGATCCCTACCCCGGCGATACGGGCCCGACGACCTCGCCCGCTGGGTCCCCGAGCCCAACAAGCGACGCGGGCGCACCGCGTTCCAGCGCGACCGCGCCCGGGTGCTGCACTCGGCCGCGCTGCGCCGACTCGCCGGCAAGACCCAGGTGGTGACCCCCGGCGAGAGCACCCCGGCCGGCCAGGACAGCCCGCGCACCAGACTCACCCACTCGCTCGAATGCGCCCAGATCGGCCGTGAGCTGGGCCAGGCGCTCGGCTGTGACCCGGACCTGGTCGAGACCGCCTGCCTGGCGCACGACCTGGGCCACCCGCCGTTCGGGCACAACGGCGAACGCGCCCTCGACGAGGCGGCCAAGAGTTGCGGCGGCTTCGAGGGCAACGCGCAGAGCCTGCGCCTGCTCACCCGGCTCGAGCCCAAGACGTTCGGCCCCGACGGCCGCAGCGTCGGCCTCAACCTGACCCGCGCCGGCCTCGACGCGGTGCTCAAATACCCGTGGCCCCGCCGCGAGGACAAGCACGCCTACGGCGCGTACGACGAGGACCGGGCCGTGTTCGACTGGGTGCGCGAGGGCGCCGACCCCGGCCGCCGCTGCCTGGAGGCCCAGGTGATGGACTGGTCCGACGACGTCGCCTACTCCGTGCACGACCTGGAGGACGCGGTCCAGTCGCACCGCCTCGACCTGGTCCGCCTGCGCGACGCGGGCGAGCGCCGCGAACTGCTCGACCTCACCGTGCGCCGCTACCGCCCCGACTGCGTGGCCGACGAACTCGGCGAGGCGCTGGACCGGTTGCTCGCGCTCGACTTCTGGCCGGCGGGCTACGACGGCTCGCGCCGCGCCCAGGCCCGGCTCAAGAACGCCACCAGCGGCCTGATCGGCCGCTTCTGCCTGGCCGCCGAGCACGCCACCCGGGAGCTGTACGGCACCGCGCCGGTCCTGCGCTACGCCGCCGACCTGATCGTCCCGCGCGAGATCCGACTCGAATGCGCCGTGCTCAAGGCGGTCACCGCGCGCTACGTGATGGCCCGCGAGGGCGCCGAACAACTGCGCGAGCTCCAGCGCACCGTCCTGACCGAACTGGTCGAACTGCTCGCCGCCGGCGCCCCCGAGCGGCTGGACGCGTCCCTGCGCGACGACTGGATCGAGGCCGACACCGACGCGGCCCGGCTGCGCGTGGTGATCGACCAGGTCGCCTCCCTGACCGACCGCGCCGCCCTGACCCTGCACGCCACGCTGACCACCCGATGAACCCGGGCCGACCCGTCCCCGCCCCCGGGTGTCGGGCGGACCCGTAGACTCGACGATCGTGGCCGGCCGTATCCGTGAAGAAGACGTCAGGCGGGTCCGCGAGACGGCACGCATCGCGGAGATCGCGGAACAACACCTGCAACTGCGCAACGCGGGCGGAGGAAACTTCAAGGGGCTCTGCCCCTTCCACGACGAGAAGTCCCCCTCCTTCCAGGTCAGCCCGGCCAAGAACCTCTGGTACTGCTTCGGCTGCGGCGAAGGCGGCGACGTTCTCGACTTCGTCATGCGCCTGGACCACACCACCTTCTCCGAGACCGTGGAGCGGCTGGCCCAGCAGTACGGCATCGAGCTGCACTACGAGGAGGGCGGCTACACCCCCGGGCGCCAGCAGGGCCGGCGCACCCGCCTGGTCGAGGCGCACCGGATCGCCGCCGCGTGGTTCGCCGACCAGCTCGGCACCCCCGAGGCGGAGACCGCCCGCCGATTCCTCGCCGACCGGGGCTTCCCGCAGGACGCCGCGGAGCGGTTCTCGCTCGGCTACGCGCCCAAGGGCTGGGAGAACCTGGTCCGATTCCTGCGCGGCAAGGGCTTCACCCCGCAGGAGATGCTGGAGGGCGGCCTGGCCAGCGAGGGCCGCAACGGCCCGAAGGACCGCTTCCGCGGCCGGCTGGTGTGGCCGATCCGCGACATCACCGGCGACGTGATCGGCTTCGGCGCGCGCAAGCTCTACGACGACGACAACGGCCCCAAGTACCTGAACACCCCCGAGACGCCCATCTACAAGAAGTCCCAGGTGCTCTACGGCCTCGACCTGGCCAAGAAGGAGATCGCCAAGTCCGGCCGGGCGGTCATCGTCGAGGGCTACACCGACGTGATGGCCTGCCACCTCGCCGGCGCCGGCACCGCGATCGCCACCTGCGGCACCTCCTTCGGCGACGAGCACATCAAGGTGCTGCGCCGACTGCTGATGGACTCCGGCGAGTTCCGCGGCGAGGTGATCTTCACCTTCGACGGCGACGCCGCCGGCCGCAAGGCCGCGCTGCGCGCGTTCGAGGAGGACCAGAAGTTCGTCACCCGCACCTTCGTCGCGGTCGAGCCCGGCGGCCTGGACCCGTGCGACCTGCGCCTGGAACAGGGCGACGAGGCCGTGCTCGCCCTGATCGACGCGCGCGTCCCGCTCTTCGAGTTCGCCATCCGCAGCCGGATCGAGGGCCACGACCTGTCCACCGCCGAGGGCCGGGTCGCCGCCCTCGACGCCGCCGCGCCGGTCATCGCCGGCATCAAGGACCAGGCACTGCGCCACACCTACGCGGTCCGACTCGACTCGATGCTGGGCTTTTTGGACGAGAAGTTCGTGGTCGGCCGAGTCGCCCAGGTCAACCGCTGGCAGCGCGAACGGGCCGCGCGCGGCGAGCGCGGCGGCCCCACCCAGGGGCCCGCCGCCCCGGCCAACGGCCGACAGCAGGCGCCCCCGCAGCGGCCCGCGGGCTATCGACCCGACCCGCGCGACATGTGCCAGGCGGTCCAGCGCGAGGTGCTCAAACTCGCGCTCCAGGCGCCCGCGCTGGTCGCGCCCGCGTTCGACCACTACGAGGCGGACGAGTTCACCGCCCCGCCGTACGCGGCGGTGCGCGCGGCGATCGCGACCGCCGGCGGCGTGTGCTGCGACCTCGCGCAGACCGCGAACTGGGTCGGCGAGGTGCGCGTCGCGGCGCCCGACGACGCCGTGCGGCACATGGTCACCGAACTGGCCGTGGAGAACATGCGGTTGAGCACCGACCCGGACCGGGCGTACGCCGACGGCAACCTGGTCCGGCTGCGGGTGTTCTCCGCCGAACGCCGGATCGCCGACGCCAAGTCCCGCCTGCTGCGCCTGGACCCGGGCCGCGACGCGGAGGAGTACGGGTGGGTCTGGCAGGAGTTGACCACCCTGGAGACGTACAAGCGGGCCCTGATCGACCGGGGCGCCGAGGCCCTGTACGCCCCGGGCGGCTGACCGCCGCCCCGTTCGGCCGGCCAAAAGATGCCCTCCCCGGCGCCCGGCCGGACCGAATCGGGCGAATCGCCCACGTCGGGCGAGATTTCCGCCCCCGGACTCTCGGCTACAGGCCCCCTCGTACAGCAGACTGGGGAAGGTGCATCGGCACACCAGAGGGGGGAAAACGCCCGGCGGCGACCCCGCCCACACGGAACGGACGGATGAGCCTGAACCGGGCCCGGCCACCGTCCTCACGAAGCACGTCACCCCAGGAACCGCGCCACCCACCCCGACCCCGGACGAGGCGACCGCCGTGCCAGCCGCCGACGGCGAACCCGACGAACTCTCCCGCCCCGCCGAATCCGCCGGCTCCTCCGCCGACCTGCTGCGCCAGTACCTGCGCGAGATCGGCCGGGTGCCGCTGCTGAGCGCCGCCGACGAGGTCGACCTGGCGCGCCGGGTCGAAGCCGGTCTGTTCGCCGGGGCCCGCCTGCTCGACGACCCGCCCGCCGACCCCGCCGCCCGGGACGCGCTCGCCACCCTGGTCCGCGACGGCGAACGCGCCAAACGCCGGCTGATCGAGGCCAACCTGCGCCTGGTGGTGTCGATCGCCAAACGCTACGTCGGCCGCGGCCTGGGCCTGCTCGACCTGGTCCAGGAGGGCAATCTGGGGCTGATCCGGGCGGTGGAGAAGTTCGACTACACCCGGGGCTACAAGTTCTCCACCTACGCCACGTGGTGGATCCGCCAGGCGATGAGCCGGGCGCTGGCCGACCAGGCCCGCACCATCCGGGTCCCGGTACACGTGGTCGAACTCATCAACCGGGTCATCCGGGTCCAGCGCCGCCTGTTGCAGGAGCGCGGCGAGGAACCCACCGCCCAGGACGTCGCCGCCGTGCTCGACCTCACCGCCGAGCGGGTCACCGAGATCCTGCGGCTGGCCCAGGAACCGGTGTCGCTGCACACCCCCGTCGGCGAGGACGAGGTGCTGCTCGGCGACATCGTCGAGGACACCGACGCGACCGCCCCGGCCGAGGCCGCCGCCTACCTGATGCTGCGCGAACACCTGGAGGCGCTGCTGTCCACGCTCGGCGACCGCGAGCGGCAGGTGGTGCAGCTGCGCTACGGGCTCGCCGACGGCGAGCCGCACACGCTCGAGGAGATCGGCCGGGTCTTCGGAGTGACCCGGGAGCGAATACGCCAAATCGAGTCACGCACCCTGTCCCGGCTGCGCGAGCGGTCGTACTCGGAGCAACTGCGGGGCTATCTCGACTGATCCCTGGCGTTTCGGCTTACGTCTGCTGTCAGAATTCGCCCATGCCGACAAGCCCGACACCCACCCTCGTCGCCGGGGTGCACTGCTCAGCGCACCAGTTGCGCATTCTCGTCTGCGACGCCGCGACCGGTACGCCGCTGCGCCAGGGGCGCGCCGCGTACGCGGAGGGCGCCTCGACCACGCCGGGCGCGTGGTTGCGGGCCTTCGGGGAGGCCGCGGCGGGCGGACTCCTCGACGGCGTGGCGGCGATCGCGGTGGCCGCACAGAACCACGGCGCGGTGCCGCTGGACGCCCAGGGGGTGATCCTGGGGCATCCGCTGCCCGACGAGGACCCCTCGGCCTCCGGCGCCGCCGCCGACCTGGTCGACGCGCTCGGCGGCCCGGCCGCGTGGACGGCCGCCACGGGCGCGGTGCCGGACTCCTCGTCCGCGATCGCCCAACTGCGCCGGTTCGCCCGGTTCGAGCCCGAGGCGGTGACCCGGATCGCCACCGTGCTGCTGCCGCACGACTGGGTGACCTGGCAACTGCTCGGCTGCCCGCCGGACCCGGTCACCGACCGGGCGGACGCCTCCACCACGGGCTACTACGCCACCACGGGGGAGTGGCGCGAGGACCTCATGCACCTGGCCATCGGCCGGGTGCCGCGCACGCCGATCGTGCTGCCGCCGGGCGCCGCCGCCGGGCGGACGCCGGAGGGGATCCTGGTCGCGCCCGGCACCGGCGCCGAAGCGGCCCTGGCCCTCGGCGCGGACCTGGCCGACGGCGACGTGGTGGTGTCACTCGGCGCCACCGGCGTCGCCTTCGCGGCCCACCCCGTGCCGCTGGCCGACCCCGCCGGCGTGGTCGGCTCGTACGCCGACGCCACCGGTCGCTACCTGCCGCTGGTGCGCACCCTCAACGCGGCCCGGGTGCTGCGCGGCACCGCTTCGATGCTGGGCGTGGACGCCGAGGAGTTCGATCGCATCGCGCTGGAGTGCACGCCGGGCGCGAGCGGGCTGGTCCTGCTCCCCTATCTGGAGGGCGAGCACCTCCCCGACCTGCCGCACGCGGCGGGCACCCTCACCGGGCTGCGCCGGGAGAGCATGACCCCGTCGGCGCTCGCGCGCGCCGGGGTGGAGGGGATGTTGTGCGGTATCTCCGACGCGCTGGACGCGCTGCGGGACCGGGACGTGGCGGTGGAGCGGCTGATCCTGATCGGCCCGGGAGCGCGCTCGGCGGCGGTGGCGGGGATCGCGCCCGCGCTGCTCGGGGTGCCGACCGCGGTGCCCCCGGCGGCGCTCGCGGGCCGGTTCGTGGCACGGGGCGCGGCCCGGCAGGCGGCCTGGGCGCTGTTCGGGGTGCTGCCGGAGTGGCCCGCGGAGATCGACACGTTCGCCCGGGCCGACGAGGACGAACTCGCCCTCGGCGACGCGGTCCGGGCCCAGTACCGCGAGGTGCGCAACCGCCTGCACCCGGGCGCCGTGGCCCCACCCCGAGAAAGCCCCGAAACAAGTGGCCGCCACAGAAGGGACTGACCACCCCGACCCACCCACGGCCCGCCCGCGAACACCCGCCACCCGCCGCTCAGGCACGCCTTCGCGCCCACGCCCGCTCGCCGGCGCACACCGCCGGCCCACGCAGACCACCGCATCCACGCCCCGCCTCCGGCGCCCCGCGACCTCGCGGGTCGGGCGTGCCGCCGGGTCTGCGCGGGCCACCGGGTCCATGCCCGGCTTCGGGTGCCCGCGACCCGCCGGCCCGGCGTGCTGCCGGCTTCCGCGTCGGTCGCCGGGTTCGAGGCGGTGGACGGTGTTCGCGGATCCGCAGACGTGCGTGCGTCGGCCCGGTGGGGTCCCGGGGTCGTTTCGGGTCCGCACGCGCCGCCGGCCCCGGGGTGGACCCACGGGGGTTCCCGTTGGTCCACCCCGGGGCCGGCCGGCGTGTTGTCGGGCTCTTCGAGGTGCTACAGGCCCTGTCCGCGGCGTGATGTCACCGACGTGCCGTTCGTGCCGTGTCCGCCGAAGCGGTCCGGCAGGTGCCGACCCACCCGCTCGGGCAGGTGTTCGCCGATCGCGCGGCCGGCCTTGACGCCCGCCTCGCGGCCGAGCCCGGCCGCCGCGTGCCCGGCCTTCTGCGCCGGCGGGCTGCTCGCCACCGTGCCGGAAAGCTTGCGGATCTGCTCGTACCGCTCCCGCCCGGCCTTCGCCCCCAGGACGTAGCCGATGGCGAGGCCGGTAACGAAGGTGAGCTTGTTGATCATGGTGTCCTCCGCGGTCGTTTGTCCCGCCCGTGCACGTCAGCGCCTACCCGGGCGACGTGCGTAGGCAACCTGTGAGGTCCTACCGGAAAAACCCTGGTGCGGGCCACCCCTCGGAATGCGCTAATGTATTCCACGCAGCGGCCGCCAGACGGTCCGACGCAATCCCGCATAGCTCAATTGGCAGAGCAGCCGGCTGTTAACCGGCAGGTTATTGGTTCGAGTCCAATTGCGGGAGCCACCGACAGCGCCCGCCGGTCCACCGGCGGGCGCTGTCGCGTATCCGGGCCGCCCCGGCTCACTCGCTCCCGGTCCGCGCCCAGAACTCCCGCCAGGACGGCCACTTCTCGGGCAACTGCGCATCGGTGATCATCGGGTTGTCGGGGAAGTGGAAGCGCCCCGGGACGGCCAGCGGATGTTCCAGCACGTCGGCGGCGTAGAAGGCCCTGGGCTTGCGGCTGCGGAAGTACCAGTGCCCGTCCCGCCGTTCGTAGCGATCCCAATACTGCATCGGCATCACCACCCACAGGTCGCCCACCTCGTGCTCGGGACGGCAGTACACGACACCCGTCGCGTGGTCCTCGTCGACCAGGTCGATCACGTGGTTCCCGATCAGGTGGAAGGTGATCCCGTACGGGCGCAACACCGGATCGAACCACTCGGCGAGCGCGGCCCGACCCACACCGCCCGCCCCCGTGCGCACGTCCGGCACGAACAGGTCGGCCAGCGCCGGCACGTCCCGGCTGTCCAGCGCCAGTGCGTAGCGGGCGGCCAGGCGGCGAATCTCCTCGTACGCCTCCAGGCGATCGAGCCGGGTGGGAATCGAATCCGACATGCTGCCTCCGTAAACTGACGACCAGTCAGATATCACGGTGTCAGACGACCGCTCCGGACTCCGCCCCGGGTCGGCCCGTCGGGACACCCACCCGTGGGGAGCGCGCGCATGGTCGACGTCGGCATCTATCTGGACCTGCGCAATCCCGTCGAGTGGCGGCAGGACTGGTCCCGGCTGTACGCCTTCACGCTGGAGGTGTGCGAGGAGGCGGACCGGCTCGGCGTGCACTCGATCTGGACCACCGAGCACCACGGCTTCGACGACGGCTACCTCAGCCAGCCGCTCACTCTGGCCGCCGCGATCGCCGCGCGCACGAAGCGGGCCCGGATCGGCACCGGCGTCACCATCGCGCCGCTGCGCCACGCCGCGCACCTGGCCGAGGAGGCCGCGATCGTCGACCTGGTCAGCGGCGGGCGGCTGGAACTGGGCATCGGCACCGGCTACCGCAGGCCCGAGTACGACCTCTTCGACCGGGGCGACCTGCTCGCGACCCGATTCGGCGCCACCGACGCGAGCGCGCGCGAGATCCGCCGGTTGTGGGAGACCGGCACGATCAGCCCGCCGCCCGTACAGCGCCGGCCGCGCATCTGGCTGGGCTACCAGGGGCCGCAGGGCGCGCGGCGGGCCGGGCTGCTCGGCGAGTCGCTGCTCACCGCGAACCCGGCGATGGCCGCGCCGTACCTGGAGGGCCTGCGGGCCGGCGGCCACGATCCGGCGACCGCGCGGATGGCCGGGCTGCTCAACGGCTGGATCACCGAGGACCCGGAGCGGGACTGGCCGGTGGTCTCCCGCCACCTCGCGCACCAGTGGGACGGCTACCACCGGTACGCGGTAGAGGGCACCGGGGCCGAGCCGCCGCGCCCGATCGACCCGGACCGCTGGCGGGCACGCGGGTTGTCGGCGGCGCCCGGCCACTTCCTGCACACCACCCCGGAGGACGCGGCGCGGGAGATCCGGGCATACGTAGCCGATACGCCGATCGAGACGGTGTGGTTCTTCGCCTCGCTGAGCGGGATGACCGAGGACATGGTGCGCGCCCACGTGACCACGCTGTGCACTCGCCTGGCGCCCCTGGTGGCATAGCGCCTCGCCCGCCCCGCCTCCGGCGCCCGCTTCGCCCCCGCCCCCGCCCCCGGCGCCGCGACGGGCGCCGGGGGCGGTGAAGCGGCCGGGCGGACGCGCGTGGCACGGACGATCGACCGTCCGCGATCGACGGCGGGATCCGAACGGTTTCGGGCAGGATGAGACAACGCCCGCGAGGATCCCCCCGGGCGTTGGTCGGGCCTGACCGGTTATGCTGCGTCAGGCTGTCCGGCAGTGGACGGCAAGGGGCGGTAGCTCAGCTGGTTAGAGCAGGGGACTCATAATCCTCTGGCCGTGGGTTCGAGTCCCACCCGCCCCACCCGTTCTTTTCGGCGCCGTCGAGTGCCGTCACCACTCCTTGGTTGCTGTGTGTTGTCAGGCGACTCTTTTCCGTAGTCGAGTCAGAGCTTAGCGGGCTCCCGAGGGTTTCCGGGAGTGAAATCACTCGAACGGGCTATCCCCAGGTGTATCCCTGGCGGGACGTCACCTCGGCGAGCGTGCGCTGGCCGGACGCGCTCGGGTGGAACCAGTCCCAGTGGCTCACGTCGTTCTTGCCGAACCGCTGGGTGTTCACCACGCCGCCGTCGTAGCGGCAGTTGGCCCAGGTCGAACACACCTCGCGCAGTTTGGCGTTGTACGCGGTCACCCGGTCGCGGACCCGCTGTCGGCGGTCCAGCGCGTCGGGTTTGGTCGACTGCGGGTCGTCCAGCATCGACTGGCACACGTTGCCCACCGACCACACCGCGCGGGCCAGGAACTCGTCGTGCCCGGTCTCCCACATGCGACCCAGGTCCGGGATGCTGACCACGAGCACCCGCGTGTTCGGCAGGCCGGTGCGCAGGATGCCCAGCGCGTCGCGGAACTGGCTCTCGTAGGTGCCCGGCGAGGTCATCTCGTCCACGGTGTGCCGACAGGCGTCGTTGGCGCCGATCAGGATCGTGACGTAGTCGACCCGCTGGCCGACCGCCTGTCGGGCCTGAGCCGCCAGATCGGTCATTCTCGCGCCGGTCTTCGCGTTGTTGAACACGGCGTCGGCCGGCAGGCCGAGCCGTTTCGCGTGGCTGTTCACATCGGCCGAGGTGCCCGTGGCCCACGACTTCTCCGGGCAGTCCTGGAGGGGTGAACAGGTATCGAACCCCCGGGTGATCGAGTCGCCCAGGGCCGCCATCGAATGGGGCCGGGGCGGCACGGTCGCGGTGGGTGGATTCTCGGGTGCCGGCGACAGCACCTTGCCATTGGGCTGTTCGGCCGAGGTCGGGTTGCCGGGCTTCGGGGTTTGCCCACCGCTCGGCCCGGCAATAAGCCGATCCCCGGCAGCCGCCGGACCGGCCTCGTCGCCGTCGCCCGAATCCATGCAGGAGGACAACGTCAACAACGCCGCGACCACCGTCGCGGTTGCCGCCCCTACTCGTCGTTTCCGACCCACGCCGCCCCCTCCGCCCCCTAGCATCGACACGACGATGTCCATCGACGGTATGTCACTCCTTCGTGTGAAGGCCGACAATGCCGGGAGTGGCGTCGTCGGCGGCCGGGCACGTTGAGTGCAGTGGCTCACCATTCCGAGACGGTGAGTAACGAATTGTTCCTGCACATCGGACAATTGCCCACATGTGATTACGGACAGCAACTGGTGCCTGTGGTACATCCGTGGTCTGTGGGGCACAATGGAAGACCGGGATTCGAACAGGCAGTCCGAGACAAGGCTTGAGGCCGCTGGGGAAGGCGAACCTCGTCCTTGAAGCCTGGAGGTCCCGGTGACGACACGTGGAGTTCTGTACGTGCACTCCGCGCCGCGTGCGCTGTGCCCGCACGTCGAGTGGGCCGCAGCGGGCGTTCTTGGCGTGCGCGTGAGTCTGGACTGGGTCCGCCAACCGGTGGCGCCCGGGATGTTGCGGGCCGAGCTGTGCTGGCAGGGCGCGCCCGGTACCGCGTCGCGCCTCGCCTCGGCGTTGCGCGGCTGGCACCTGCTGCGTTTCGAGGCCACCGAGGAGCCCTCGGCCAATGCCGAGGGGGAGCGCTACAGCAACACCCCCGAGCTCGGCATCTTCCACGCCGTCACGGGGGCGCACGGCGACATCCTGATCCCGGAGGATCGGCTGCGCGCGGTGCTCGCCCGGGCGGCGCGGGGCGAGGTCGATCTGCGCTCCGAGGTGGAGAAGTTGCTCGGCAAGCCGTGGGACGACGAGTTGGAGCCCTTCCGCTACGCGGGCGAGGGCACCCCGGTGCGCTGGCTGCACCAGGTGGTCTGAGCACGCGGGGGATCCCCGAGACGAAGACATGCGTATAGACATACCGATACGAGCGGCCCTCCCGAATCATCCGGAAGGGTCGCTCGCGTCTCCGCCTTGGGGCCGAGAGCGGCCGTCGGAGCGGGCTGTCGGCAAATGCGCCCCGGGGTTCCGGCGGGTCGAACGATCGCCCCGGCGTGGGGAATTCGTCCCTTTTGCGGATTGCCCCGGGTCGGGCGGCGCCGGTACCCGAGTACTCGAGGGCACGTCGACTCCCCGGTGCGCCGCGCCGGATTCGGCCGCGAACATTCGTGCCCCCGCCGCGAGATCCGCGACGGGGGCACGAACGGGTGTACGACGACGGAGCCTTACTCGAAGCTGCGGAAGGCGACCACGACGTTGTGTCCGCCGAAGCCGAACGAGTTGTTCAGCGCCGCGATCGCGCCGTCGGGCAGCGTGCGCGGCTCGCCCCGCACGATGTCCAGGTCGACCTCGTCGTCGAGGTCGTCGACGTTGATCGTGGGCGGCGCGAGGCGGTGGTGCAGGGCGAGTACGGTGGCCACCGACTCGACCGCGCCGGTGCCGCCGAGCAGGTGACCGGTCATCGACTTGGTGCTGGTGACGGTGACCTTGTCGGCCGCCGCGTCGCCGAGCGTCGCGCGGATCGCCTTGAGCTCGGTGACGTCGCCCGCCGGGGTCGAGGTGCCGTGCGCGTTGACGTGCACGATCTCCTGCGGCTCCAGGCCGCCGTCGGCCAGGGCGAGCGCCATCGCACGGGCGATGTCGCGGCCGGTGGGCTCGGGCTGGGCGATGTGGTGGCCGTCGGAGCTGAGGCCGGCGCCCGCGACCTCGGCGTACACGCGCGCCCCGCGGGCCGCCGCGTGCTCGGCGCTCTCCAGGATCAGGACGCCGGCGCCCTCGCCCATCACGAAGCCGTCGCGGCCCTTGTCGTACGGGCGGGACGCGCGCTGCGGCTCGTCGTTGCGCTTGGACATCGCCATCATGTTCGCGAACGCGGCCATCGGCAGCGGGTGGATCGCGGCCTCGGTGCCGCCGCAGACCACCACGTCGGCGCGGCCCGAGCGGATCATCTCCAGGCCGTAGGCGACCGCCTCGGCGCCGGACGCGCACGCGCTCACGGGGGTGTGCACACCGGCCCGCGCGCCCAGCTCGATGCCGACGTTGGCCGCCGGGCTGTTGGGCATGAGCATCGGCACGGTCAGCGGGCCGACCCGGCGCGGGCCCTTCTCGTGGAAGGTGTCCCACGCGTCGAGCAGGGTGGTGACGCCGCCGATGCCGGAGGCGATGACCACACCCAGGCGGGTCGGGTCCACCACGAGGGCGTCCGGGGCGTCCTCGGGCGCGGTGTTCTTCGCGGCGTAGCCGGCGTCGAGCCAGGCCTCGCGCGCGGCGATCATGGCGAACTGGCCGGAGCGGTCCAGGCGCCGCGCCTCGACCTTCGGCATGACCTCGAGGGGTTCGACCGCGATCCGCGCGGCGAAGGTGACCGGCAGTTGCTCGGCCCATTCCTCGGTCAGCGCCCGCGCGCCGGACGTGCCCGCGAGCAGCGCGGACCACGTGGTCGCGACATCGCCGCCGACCGGCGTGGTCGCACCCAGACCGGTGACCACCACGGCCCGCGTGGCGTCGTTGCGCTCGGTCGACTTCACTGTCTTCTCACTCTCACGCTGGGGGTTCGGGCGGTCCGGCGCGCCGAGGGTGCGGCGATGCCGGGGCCCGTGGTGTGACTGCGACGGACCGGGCCGGACGCGCGAACGCGGTCCGGCCCGGAGAACGACCGGCGCTACATCCGACCTAGGCGGCGGCCTTGACGATGTAGTCCACCGCGTCGCGGACGGTCTTGAGGCCCTTGACGTCGTCGTCCGGGATCTTGACCTCGAACTTCTCCTCGGCCGCCACGACGACCTCGACCATCGACAGCGAGTCCACGTCCAGGTCGTCGATGAAGGACTTGTCCAGCTCGACCTCGTCCTGGGGGACGCCGGCGATCTCGTTGACGATGTCGGCGAGGCCCTCGAGGACCTGCTCCTGGCTAGCCATGATGCTCCTTGATTGGAATCTCTTGCGGTGACGGTAAAGCTGTGCTGCGCGTCCGATCGGTGCCTCACGGCGACCGACGGGGGACTACGGAAGCGTAATGACCTGCCCCGCGTACACGAGGCCGGCCCCGAATCCCATGATCAACGCGGTTCCGCCGCTGACCGCTTCGCCGCTTTCGAGCATGCGCTCCATGGCGAGCGGAATGGACGCGGCGGAGGTGTTGCCGTTCTCGGCGATGTCGCGGGCGACCGGCACCTCGGGGGGCAGCTTGAGCGCCTTGATCATCGCGTCGGTGATCCGCATGTTGGCCTGGTGCGGGATGAACGCGTCCAGGTCCTCGGCCTTGACGCCGGCCGCGTCCAGGGCCTGCTCGCAGACCTTGGCCATCTCCCACACGGCCCAGCGGAAGACCTTCTGGCCCTCCATCTTGAGCGTGGGGAACTCCTGTTCGCGGTCGTCGCGCAGGTCGTTCCAGTCGACGGTCTGGGTGATCGCCTCGGACTGGGAACCGTCCGAACCCCACACCACGGGGCCGATGCCCGGGGTGTTCGAGGGGCCGATCACCACGGCGCCCGCGCCGTCGCCGAAGATGAACGCGGTGCCCCGGTCGGACAGGTTGGTCAGGTCGCTCAGCCGCTCGACGCCGATCACCAGGACGTACTCGGCGCTGCCGCCGCGGACCATGTCACTGGCCAGCGAGACGCCGTAGCAAAAGCCCGCGCAGGCCGCGGAGACGTCGAACGCCGCCGCCCGGCCGCCGCCCGCGCCCAGGCGGTGGGCGATCTCGGTGGCGATCGCCGGGGTCTGCTTGAGGTGGGTGACCGTCGAGACGATCACGCAGCCGACCTGCGAGGCGTCCAGACCCGCGTGTGCGAGGGCCTTGCCGGCCGCCGCGACGGACATCTCGGCGACGGTCTCCTCGGGGGAGGCCCAGCGCCGGGTCCGGATCCCGGAACGGGACTGGATCCACTCGTCGGAGGAGTCGATCCGGTCCACCAACTCGGAGTTGGGCACGATCCGGGCCGGGCGGTAACCGCCGACGCCGAGGATGCGCGCGTGCGCGGCTCCGGCGCGGGGGGTGATGGTTGCGGTCACGCGTGGTCCTCCCGTACGGGTTCGAGGCCGGGTGGGTTCGCGGCCGGGTGCAGAGCGGGTGTCGCGACGAGGGTCACGACGGGCTCTGGGGGGCGGCCGGGCCGCCGTGTGCCTCGACCAGCCTCCGGGCGGCCTCGAGGTCGTCCGGGGTCTTCAGCGCGACCGTCTCCACGCCCGGCAGGGCGCGCTTGGCCAGAGCGGTCAGGGTGCCGGCCGGGGCGACCTCGATCAGGCCGGTCACGCCCAGGGCCTTCATGGTCTCCATGCACAGGTCCCAGCGGACCGGGTTGGAGACCTGGCTGACCAGGCGCGCGACCACGTCGTGGCCGTCGCGCAGCACGGTGCCGTCGGAGTTGGACAGGAACGGGACGCTCGGGTCGCGCACGGTCACGCCGGGGACCAGTTCGGCCAGGCGGCTCACCGCAGGTGCCATGTGCTCGGTGTGGAACGCGCCGGCCACGGCCAGCGGTCGCAGGCGGGCCTTCTCCGGCGGGTCGGCGGCGAACGCGGCCAACTGCTCCAGGGTGCCGGCGGCGACGATCTGGCCCGCGCCGTTCATGTTCGCCGGGGTCAGACCGTGCTCGGCGATCTTGGCGAGCACTGTCTCGGGGTCGCCGCCCAGGACCGCGCTCATCCCGGTCTGCGTGACCGCGGCGGCGGCGGCCATCGCCCGGCCCCGCTCGCGTACCAGGGTCAGCGCCGTCTCGGCGGTGATCACCCCGGTGGCGGCCGCGGCGGTCAGCTCGCCGACGCTGTGGCCGGCGGCGGCGCCGACCACGTCGGGGACGTCGTCGGGCTGCGGGAACAGCGCGAGCGCGGCCGCCAGACCCGAGGCGACGAGCAGCGGCTGGGCCACCGCCGTGTCCCGGATCTCGTCGGCGTCGGCCTTGGTGCCGTAGTGGATCAGGTCGAGGCCGGTGACGGCCGACCACCAGCGCAGCCGATCGGCCGCGCCGTCGAGGTCGAGCCAGGGGGCGAGGAATCCGGGCGTCTGAGCGCCCTGTCCGGGGGCGACGAGTACGAGCACGAGGTCAAGCCTCTCTCCTGCGGGGGGTGGCATCCCCTTATCGGCAGGGACGAAGATCCGATGGTGACTTTGTTGGGTTCGTACAAATAGGGGAGGACTAGCTCTCGATCGCGGCCAGTCGGCCGAGGATCAGCGAGACCTGGAGGGTGAATGCGGAACGGGTCTCGGTCGGTACGAGGCCGGTGACGTCCACGACGCGTCGCAGCCGGTAGCGCACGGTATTGGGGTGGACGAAGAGCATCCGGGCGGCTCCTTCGAGACTCGCCGCCTGCTCCAGGTAGACGGAGAGCGTCTCCAGGAGCGCGGAGCCGGCCGCGTGCAGGGGTATGTAGATCTCCTCCACCAACTGCTCCCGGGCCTCGTCGTCTCCCGCGAGCGCGCGCTCGGGCAGGAGATCGTCCGCGGAAACCGGGCGCGGCGCGTCGGGCCAGGCCACGCACGCGCGGTGTCCCGACATCGCGGCCTGGGCGGAGCGCACGGCGGCCAACAGGTCGGGCACCTGGGGGCCGACCACCACCGGACCGGGGGCGAACTGGCCGATCAGCGACCGGGTCGCGCGGATCGGGTCGTCGGTGCCGCCGAGGATCACCACGAGCCGCTCGCCCTGCACCCCGGTGAGCACGTTCAGCCGGGCGTGTCGGCCCGCCCGGTGGATGCCGTCGACGACCTCCTGGGCGTCGGCGTCCGGGGCGTTGCCCACCACGACCATGACCGAGTCCGGCGAGCCCCAGCCGAGCGCCGAGGCCCGGGACAGGATGCCCTCGTCGGCCTCGCCGCGCAGCAGCGAGTGCACCACCAGGGCCTCCAGGCGGGCGTCCCACGCGCCGCGCGTCTCGGCGGCGTGCGCGTACACCTGCGCGGTGGCGAAGGCGATCTCCCGGGAGTACAGCAGCAGCGACTCGCGCAACTCCTGCTCGTAGCCGGGCGCGGCCAGGGTGGCGATCTCCGCCTCGACCACCTCGATCGTGGTGCGGATCAACTCGACCGTGTGCGGCAGCGTGATGGTGCGGGTCAATTCGCGCGGCGCCGTGCCGAACACGTCGGCGCTGACCTTCTGCGGGGTCTCCGGATGCCGGAACCACTCGGTGAACGCGGAGATGCCGGCCTGGGCCACCAGGCCGATCCAGGACCGGTTGTCGGCGGGCATGTTCCGGTACCAGGGAAGCGCCTCGTCCATCCTCGCGAGCGCCGCGCCCGCCAGAGCGCCGGCGGATTTCTCGAGCCTGCGGACGGTCGCGGCACGGAGGTCGGGTTGGGGGCTCACGGGGCCATTGTCCTCTGCCGGACAGGCGGGAGCGCCGGGGGTTGGGTTTGGGTGGGGTGTGGGGGTGTGGGGTGGGGTGGGCGAGGGGTGTGGGGCGTGTGGGATGGGGTGGGCGAGGGGGCGGGGCGTGAGTTGTGTGGGGTGGGCGCGGGTGTGAGGTGGGTTGTGTGGGTGGACGGGTCGTGAACGAGTGAGCGGAGTTGTGGAGTGAGTTGTGTGGTGGGGGCCTGAAGGGAGCTGCGTGGGCGGGGGAGTCGCGAGTGAGTTGGGTGAGTGAAGGAGCGGGGAGCGAAGTGGGTTGGGTGGGGGAGCAGGGCGCGAGGTGAGTTGTGAAGTGAGCTGCGTGGGTGGGCGGGGGTGTGAGGTGGGCTGTTGGGGTGGGCAGAGTCGTGAGGTGAGGTGCGTGCGTGAGCAGAGTCGTGAGGTGAGCGCGTCGGGTGGGCCGGGGTCGTGGTGGCGGCGGCGGCTTTTTGTTGGGCGCTTCGCGCCGGCTCGCGAGGCACCGCTTTTCTGCTCCCCCGCTTCGCTCCTCCGCAGAAAAGCGGCACCCCGCTCGCGGCTGTGCGCCCCTCCGCTTCGCTCCGGGTCGCCCAGCCCAAAAAACAAGCGGCGGCTCCGCCGCTCTCCGCGCTGCGCGCGTCGATCACCACCTCGACCAGGGTCGTGGGCGCTGACGCGCCGACGGGATACACCAACGACTCGGGTCACCGGGCAAGGCCCGTGTCGTGGCGGTGGCCGGTTCGGGTGGGGTCCGCGTCGTGTCGCGAGCCTGGCGTCTCGACCGCTCGTCCCCCGTGGCGCGTCAGCGCCCACGAGAGGGGCTGCCCACGCGATCGACGCGCGAAGCGCGGAGAGCGGCGGAGCCGCGGTGTTGTGGGTCGGATGGCCCGGAGCGAAGCGGAGGGACAGCCGACCCCGAGCGAGGGGCCGCTTTTCTGCGGAGGAGCGAAGCGGGGGAGCAGAAAAGTGGTGCCTCGCGAGCCGGCGCGGAGCGCCCAATAAAAAGCCGCCGCCGCCGACACGATTCCGGTCCGGAGTCAGGCTGCGGTTTCGACTCGGGTCTGGTGCTTGGCTTGCGTTGCGTTGCGTTGCGTTTCGGGTCCGGAGTCAGGCTGCGGCCTCGACCCGGGTCCGGTGCCTGGCCTGCGATGCGTTTACGGTCCGGAGTCGCGTTGCCCACACGACTTCGCCCCGCTCCTTCGTGCCTGTCGCTTCCTCCGTTCCGTGCCTGCGGTCTTCGTGGGGCGGCCGGCGTCGTTACTCGATGCCGTCTCGCCCGTTGCCGTGTCTCGGGCGGATCGGGTGGACCCGGGGGCGGCCGTCCGGGCCCCTGTCGACGGTGACGCTCGCCTGGTAGTGCTCGGCGATCGTGTCGGGGGTGAGTACGTCGGCGGGCGGGCCGGAGGACACCGCTCGGCCGCCTACCAGCATCAGCAGGCGGTCCGCGTACTGGGCGGCCACGCCCAGGTCGTGCAGGGTGGTCAGGACGGTCAGGCCGTCGGTGATCCGCAGCGTGTCGACCAGTTCCAGGACCTGCTGCTGGTGGCCCAGGTCGAGGGCGGTGGTCGGCTCGTCCAGGAGCAGCACCGGCGCCTGCTGGGCCAGGGCGCGGGCCAGCACCACGCGCTGCCGTTCGCCGCCGGAGAGCCGGCCCACGTCGCGGTCGGCGAAACGGCCCAGGTCGAGGCGGTCGATCACCTCGCTCGCGATGGCGCGGTCCCGGCGACCCGGGCGGGCCAGGTACCCCAGGTGGGGGGTGCGGCCGAGGAGGACGTACTCGTGGACGGGCATCCGGTCGGGCACGACCGGGTTCTGGGCCGTGTAGGCGATGGTTCGGGCCGACTCCCGGGCGGAGAGGCCGCGGACCGGGCGGCCCGCCACGGTGATCTCGCCCATGTGGGGGAGCAGGCCGGCGACCGCCTTGAGGAGGGTGGACTTGCCGGCGCCGTTGGGGCCGATGACCGCCACCCACTCGCCCGGCTCGACGTCGGCGCGCACGTCGCGCAACACGGGGACCCCGTCCCGGTCGACCCCGGCCGCGCGCAGCGACAGGCGCGCGCTCACACGTCCACCTTCCGGGTGCCGCGCAGCACGAGGACGAAGAACGGCGCGCCGACGAACGCGGTGACCACGCCGATCGGCAGTTCGCCGGGCGCGGTCAGGGTGCGGGCGAGCACGTCGGTCAGGACCAGGAACGTGGCCCCGCACAGCAGCGACATCGGCAACACCCGCCGGTAGCTGCCGCCGACGAAGCGGCGCACGAGGTGCGGCACGACGATGCCGACGAAGCCGATCAGGCCGCTGATCGCGACCGCCGACGCGGTGGCGAGGGACGCGGCGAGCAGCACCACCAGCCGGACCCGGCCGGCCCGGACACCCAGGCCCGCCGCCTCCTCGTCGCCCACCGACATCACGTCCAGGAGGCGGCCGTGCAGGACCAGCACCACCGTGCTGAGCAGGGCGTACGGCAGGACCATGCGCAGGTCGGCCCAGCCGATCCCGGACAGCCGGCCGAAGAGCCACGAGTAGATCCGGCGCAGTTCGTCGGTGTTGGCGGACTGGACGTAGGTCTGCGCGGCGGCCAGGAACTGGGCGACCGCCACACCCGCCAGGACCAGGTTCGCGGTGCCGCCGGAGCGGTTCGAGGTCGCGCCGATGGCATACGCGAGCAGCACCCCGCCCATCGCCCCGACGAAGGAGGCGAGCGGCACCACCGGCACACCGCCCACGCTGTCCCCGTGGGCGTACACGATCACCAGCGTCGCGCCCAGCCCCGCGCCGGAGGCCGCGCCGAGCAGGTACGGGTCGGCCAGCGGATTGCGGAAGACGCCCTGATACCCCGCCCCGGCCAGGGCGAGCAGCCCGCCCACGGTCACCGCGGCCAGCACGCGCGGCAGCCGCAGGTCCATCAGCACGGCGTACTGCACCGGGGTCAGTCCGTGGTCCAGGTGTACGAACGGCAACTCGTCGAGCAGCGCCAGGCACACTCCGCGCACGGGCAGATCGGCCGCGCCCACGATCAGCCCGAGGACGACCGCGCCGACCAGCAGCCCGCCCGCACAGAGCAGGGGTGGCAGCGCCGGCCGGCGTCGGGTCGGCAGGAGATCCCGCATGAGCCGGCCGTCAGCTCTTCGCCGCACCGGCCTTGGTGACCGCGTCCGCCACGGCCCGGACCAACTCCACCACGCGCGGACCCCAGCGCGAGGCGATGTCGTCGTCGAGCGCGACCACACCGCCGCCGCGCACGGCCTTGAGCCGGTCCCAGCCCGGGCGCTTGGCCACGGTCTCCGCGCTCTGGCCGCCGCCCTTGGCGTCGGCGAGGAAGATCAGGTCGGGGTCGGCCTGCACCAGGGCCTCGGCGGACAGCTGCGGGTAGCCCGAACCGCTCTTGTCCGCCTCGTCCGCGATGTTCTTCAGTCCGAACTGCGCGTACACCTGACCGATGAAGGTCTTCGAGGTGGAGGTGAACAGCGTGTTGTCCAGCTCGTGGAAGTAGGTCAGCGGCTTCGCCGGCTTGGGCGTCGCGGCGACGACGGCCGCGATGTCGGCCCTCATCTTCGTCGCCACCTCGCCCGCCTCGCGGCTGTGGCCGGTGGCCGCGCCCAGCGTGTTCAGCTGCGCGTAGGAGTCGTCGAAGGTCTTCGCGGCGGGCGTCAGCACCACCGGGATCCTCAGCTTGTTCAGCGCCGCGACCACGCCGTCGGCGTCGTCGGTGGTCACCACCAGGTCGGGCGTGTAGTTGCTGATCGCCTCGACGTTCGGCTTGAAGCCGGACAGCTTGGTCTTGGGCGCGTTCGCCGGGAAGTTCGACTGGTCGTCGACCGCGGTGACCTGGCCGCCCGCGCCGATCGCGTACAACATCTCGGTCGCGGTGGGTGCGAGCGAGACGATCTTCTTCGGCGCGGCGGGGATGGTGACCTTGGCGCCGCCCGAGTCCACGGTCACGGGGAACGCCTTGGCGTCGGGGCCCGACCCGGTGCCGGCGCCGGACGCCGCGGGCGTGCCCTGGGTCTTGTCGTCCTTCGAGTCGTCCGAGTCACCGCAGCCGGTGAGGACGAGCGCGCCGAACAGCAGCACGGCGGCGGAACGCAGCAGGGGTACGGATCTCAACGCAAACTCCAGGTCCACGGGACGCGGCAGGCGTCGGGACCCGTGGGGACGGATCGCCCCTCCTGCGAGGCCGATGTCGTCGGCGCGGACGAGGCGACCCGGCTCGGCGACCCCGGGAGCGGGGTGGGCCATCACGGTTGCGGGACAGCGCCGGGATCACACCGGACTTCGCTGCGTTCGACGCCGTCGGCGACAAACCGGTCGCCGACGCGCGAACGATATCAACGCCGTCGTTCACCCTCGGTGATTGGGGGTGGTTTGCCGCCCCGCGAACCCCCGGTCCACCGTCGCTCCCGACTTGACCCACCCGCGGGATCGGGTGCTTGCTTGGAGTGCGCTCGAACTCCGTAGCGTTCTCGTTGTGCCCGTCCCACCGGGGCGGGCCTCCCACCGGAGGCTTCTCGATGTCGGTACAGCAGACCCGGCCGTCCGCGGACTACGAGGTCGGCAAGTACTCGATCGGCGAGGTGGCCGAACGCACCGGTCTGACCGCGCACACGCTGCGCTGGTACGAGCGGATCGGCCTGATGCGGCACGTCAGCCGCCAGGGCCCCCGGACGGGAGGGAACGGTGACGGGCGGGGGAGTCGTCGTCGCTACAGCGACCACGATCTCGACTGGCTGGAGTTCGTCGGCAAGATGCGCCTGACCGGGATGCCGGTGGCGGACATGCTCCGCTACGCGGAGTTGGTCCGCCAGGGCGATCACACCCGGCGCGCGCGCCGAGAGTTGTTGGAGGACCACCGCGAGGAGGTCCGCAACCGCATCAGCGATCTCCAGAGCTGCCTGCTCGTCATCGACTACAAGATCGAGACGTACGCGGACGCGGAAGCGAGCAACGACGATGAGCACTCTCAAGCTGGGTGAGCACGGCCCGGAGATCTTCGCCCAGGGCCTGGGCTGCATGGGCATGAGCGCCTTCTACGCGGGCGCCGAGCACGACGAGTCGGTGGCCACCCTGGAGCGGGCCCTCGACCTGGGGGTCGACCTGTTCGACACCTCGGACGTCTACGGCCCGCACACCAACGAGGAACTGCTCGGGGCCTTCCTGAGCGAGGGCGCTCGACGCGACCGGGTCACCCTGGCCACCAAGTTCGCGATCGCGTACACCCCCGAGGGCAAGCGCGAGATCCGCGGCGACGCGGCCTACGTCAAGCAGGCCGCCGAGGCCAGCCTGCGCCGGCTGCGCACCGATGTGATCGACCTGTACTACATGCACCGCCGCGACGTCCGGGTGCCGATCGAGGAGACGGTCGGCGCGATGGCGGACCTGGTCCGCGAGGGCAAGGTCCGGCACCTGGGCCTGTCCGAGGTGACCGCGAAGGAACTGCGCGCGGCGGCGGCCGTGCACCCGATCGCCGCCGTGCAGTCGGAGTGGAGCCTGTTCACCCGCGACATCGAGGAGAGCGTGGTGCCCGCCGTGCGCGAGGTCGGCGCCGCGCTGGTGGCCTACTCGCCGCTCGGCCGGGGCTTCCTCAGCGGTGCCTGGGCCAGCGCCGAAACGTTGCCCGAGGGTGACTTCCGCCGTGCCCAGCCGCGCTTCACCGGCGACAACGCCGCGGCGAACGCCGCGATCCTGGCGCCGCTGCGGACGATCGCCGAGGCCCACGGCGCCACTCCCGCGCAGATCGCGCTCGCCTGGGTGCAGTCGCGCACCCGGGTCTGGGGCCTGCCGGTGGTGCCGATCCCCGGGACCACCAAGCGGCACCGCCTGGAGGAGAACGTGGCGGCGGTCGACCTGACGCTGACCGAGGCCGAACTGGCCGCGCTGGAGCCGATCGCGGGGCAGGTCACCGGGGCGCGCTACCCCGACATGGCGGCCACCTTCAACGACCGCGACTGAGCGCAACCCCGAGGCCGCCCCGCACGGGGCGGCCTCAGCGGCGCCGGCCCTCGCGCTCCAGACGGTCCACCACGTGCTGCCGCAGCAGGCCCTCGAACCCGGACTCGCGGATCCGCCGGGCCAGCGCCGACGGCGTGGTGCGCAGGGCGGTCGCCGCCACGTCCAGGGCCCAGCCGTGCGTGTGCAGCGTGGTGAGCAGGTGGCCCCGGCGGATCTGCGCCGCGGACAGCCGAAACGTCTTGCAGTAGGCCAGCCGCCCGTCCTCGTGGACGATCCGCTCGCCGATGTGGTTCTCCTCGTCGAGCCGGAACGAGGGCAGGAACCGGGACAGCTCGAACGGCCCCAGCCGGTACACCGACTCGCTCGTGTAGGCGCCCTCTGCGGTGAGGCCGGACAACATCAGATGGTGGAACCGCTCCCAGGCCCCGGCCTGCCCGGCCGCCGCCCGGCGCAGGTCGGCGAGCGAGGACACCCGATCGGCGTCGATCCCCACCACGAAGTCCGGCACCGCCTCGACGTAGTTCGCGTAGTGGAACAGCACCTCGCCGTACAGGTCTTCGAGCAGCGTCGCGTGCAGGGCCCGGTAGTCGGACGGATGCGGCACCACGAACACGCTCGCGAGCGTGTCCGCGACATACAGCGCGACCCCGCACTGGCCCCGATGGATCTCGAACACCTTGAGCGCGTCGGCCAGACCGCGCACCGCGTATCCGCAGTACGCCTCCTCCATGCGCGGCGACAAACCCTCGCGCACGGCCCGGTCGGTCCACTCCTCCCACACGATCGAGGGCCCGCCGAAGTGCAGCGCGAGATATCCCTCCATGGCCAGGTGCATCGGCAGGAAACGCAGCCGATTGCCGACGCCGCCGCGGGCCATCCGGCGCAGCGCGCGCCGGGCCGGCATCTTCATCCGCGCGGTGCGCGGCGTGACCGGGCGCTCCTGGAGCTGGGTGCCGAACGCCGCCGTCCGGTCGCCGTCGGGATCCCACGACGCGACGAACGCGTGCGGAATGAAGGAGCGGTAGTAGGTGCCGTCGCCGACGTCCACGATCGAGGGATCACCGACCTCGTGGACCCGTCGATCCAGGCGCAGGCCGACCAGCGGCTCCTCCCGCACCAGCGGTACCAGCCGCACCGCGCCCCACACCTGCGCGGGTCGGGCGACCAGCCCGGTCGCCGCGAAACCGCCGCTCACGCCGCCGCCTTCCGGGACCGGAACCGGTCCTGCCGATCCGCCAGATAGCGGCGCAGCTCGGCGAACCCGGCCCGACCCTCGGCGAACCGGGCCAACTCCACCAGCGCCGGCACGTCCTCGGCGTCGCGCACACCCACCGTCGGCACGCTCGCCGACAACCGCTTCACGTCGAAGCCCTCCGCGTCGTACACCGGGTTCAGATGCACCACCGCGGTCGCCCCCGTCGGGTCCAACCGCTCGCGCCACACCCGCAACACCTCGGCGGCCAGCCCCGGCGGACTGTTGTCCCACCCGTCCGAGACCACGATCAGCCGGTCTGGGGCAAGCTCCAGCGCGTCGATCAAGCGCTCGCCCAGCGGCGTCGGCCCGCTCGGCCGCACCAGCAGCGGATCGTGCGTGCCCGAGGTCCACAACCCGGTGAACTCCTCGGCGAGCGCCTTGAGCAGGAACCGACACGCGAGTGCCACGGCCAGCGGCCGCTGCCGCTTCGCGGTCGAACCGAAGGACGAGAAACTGTCGTCGAGCACCGCGACCACCCGCCCCCAGGTGCCCGCGGCGGGACCCGCCACACGGCGTGCGGAGACGGTCATCGCGTGGCGCAACTCGTCGTGCCGGGACGCCCGTTCGGTCTGCGACAGGGACAGTACATACGACGCGAGCCGGGTCAGCGGCATCGCGGTGAGATCGGCCCGGACCGCCGCCACCCCGGCGCGCTCGGCCGCGTCCTGCAGGCGCAGGCGCTCCAGGCGGGTCAGTTGCGGGGCGATCTTCTCCAGGAACGTGGCCCGCTTGATGCCGTGCATCGAGGCCAGCCCCTCGGCCACGCTGTACGGCAGGTCGTAGAGCGCGCGCTGTGCGTAGTGCGCCTGCCGCCACGTCTCGAACAGCGGCGTGCCGAACGCAGACACCTTCCGCGGCGAGCTGAACAGGAACGTCCCCGTCTCGGCGGGCACTTCCAGATGGGCGTGCCGCATCGTCGCCTTCACCCCGGTGCGGTACTTCACCGCGTCGAAGACCGGATCGCGGCGCTGCGCGGTCCAGTCCCGCATGATCGCCCGGGTGCGCCGGTTGTTGACGCCGCGCCCGGCCAGCTCGCGAAACAGTCGCCAGACCCGCTGAGGGGCCATCAGTTCCAGCCGGCGGGCGATCAGTTCGCCCTCGCGGCGGCGCACCTCGGGGGTCAGGTCGCGGCTGCTCACCAGCAGGTTGCGCACGATCAGCGCGGCGTTGAAGTCGTTGATGTCCAGCGCCAGGGACGCGGCGTAGAGCTCGCGGTAGTTGCCCAGGATGTATTCGTGCAGGAACTCCACCGACAACCGCTGTGCGCTCGCGTCGTCACGGAACTCGCGTTGCCCGGTGGCGGTCACCGCCGCGTTGACGAACATCACCACGTCTTCGCAGGCGGCCAGGTCCCGGCGGTCCACCACGCATCCCCTCGGCCCGAGCAAAAGTGGGTGCCGGCCGGGGAATGGAGGAGCGAACAGCGAAGTGACGCTTGAGAGGCGGTTCCGAAAGTCGCAAACCGAAGTCCCGCGGCCGGCCCGGAAAGTCTAGACCGGGGAGTTCGCGGCGGCGCGGGAAATAACGGCCGAGGCCCCGATCCGCGCACGGATCGGGGCCTCGGCCGCACTGTCGGCGGGTCACCGGCGGGTCAGGCGTCGCCGCCGACCGTGCCCACTCCGGCCGCCTTGACGTCCAGGAGCTGGTACTGGGCGATGGCCTTGGCCACCACGCCCGGGTCGATCTCGCCCCGGCGGGACAGCTCGGACAGCACGCCCACCACGACGGACTCGGTGTCCACGTGGAAGAAGCGCCGGGCCGCGCCGCGGGTGTCGGCGAAGCCGAAACCGTCGGTGCCGAGCGACGCGAAGTCGGCCGGGACCCAGCGCGAGATCTGGTCCGGGACGGCCCGCATCCAGTCGCTGACCGCCACCACCGGGCCGGGCCGGCCGTCGAGCACGCGGGTCACGTACGGGATGTGCGGCTCGGCCTCGGGGTGGAGCAGGTTGTGCTCCTCCGCCGCGACCGCGTCGCGCCGCAGCTCGTTCCAGGACGTGACCGACCAGACGTCGGCGACCACGTTCCAGTCCTGGGCGAGCAGCTTCTGCGCGTCCAGCGCCCACGGCATGCCGACACCGGAGGCGAGGATCTGGGCGCGCAGCGCGCCCTCCTTGGCGGGGCCGTCCTGGTAGAGGTACAGGCCCTTGAGGATGCCGTCCACGTCGACGTTCGCGGGCTCCGCCGGCTGCGCGATCGGCTCGTTGTAGACCGTCATGTAGTAGAAGACGTCCTCGGCGTTCTCGCCGTACATCCGGCGCAGACCGTCCTTGACGATGTGCGCGATCTCGTACGAGAAGGCCGGGTCGTACGCCACACAGGCCGGGTTGGTCGAGGCCAGCAGCTGCGAGTGCCCGTCCGCGTGCTGGGTGCCCTCGCCGGTCAGCGTGGTGCGGCCGGCGGTGGCGCCGAGCACGAAGCCGCGGCTGAGCTGGTCGGCCATCTGCCAGAACTGGTCGCCGGTGCGCTGGAACCCGAACATCGAGTAGAAGACGTACACGGGGATCATCTGCTCGCCGTGCGTCGAGTACGTCGATCCCGCGGCGATCAGCGACGCCACACAACCGGCCTCGGAGATGCCGTCGTGCAACATCTGGCCCTGCGCCGACTCCTTGTACGACAGCAGCAGTTCCCGGTCCACCGAGTCGTAGGTCTGCCCGTGCGGGTTGTAGACCTTCGCGGTCGGGAACATCGCGTCCATGCCGAAGGTGCGGTACTCGTCCGGCGCGATCGGCACGAAGCGCTTGCCGATCTCCGGGTCGCGCATCAGGTCCTTGAGCAGGCGCACGAACGCCTGCGTCGTGGCGACCGGCTGCTTCGAGCCCTTCTTCAGCACGCTGTAGACCGGGTCGCCGGGCAGCTTGAGCGCCTTGGACCGGTCGAGCCGCTGCGGCAGCGAGCCACCGAGCGCGGCGCGCCGCTCGCGCATGTACTCCATCTCCTCGGACTTCTCACCGGGGTGGAAGTACGGGGGGAGGTCGGCCTCGAGCTGCTCGTCCGAGATCGGCAGGTAGAGCCGGTCGCGGAACGCCTTCAGGTCCGACTTGGTGAGCTTCTTCATCTGGTGCGTGGCGTTGCGCGACTCGAAGTTCGGGCCGAGCGTCCACCCCTTCACCGTCTGCGCCAGGATCACCGTCGGCTGGCCGACGTGCTCACGTGCCGACTTGAAGGCCGCGTAGACCTTGCGGTAGTCGTGCCCGCCGCGACCGAGCTTTTGGATGTCCTCGTCGGTCAGGTCCGACACCATGCGGCGCAGCCGCGCGTCGTCGCCGAAGAAGTGCTCGCGCACGTAGGCGCCGGATTCCACCGCGTAGGTCTGGAACTGGCCGTCGGGCGTCGTGTTCATCTTGTTCACGAGCGCGCCGTCGGTGTCCTGGGCCAGCAGCGGGTCCCAGTCGCGGCCCCAGACGACCTTGATCACATTCCAGCCGGCGCCGCGGAAGTACGACTCCAGCTCCTGGATGATCTTGCCGTTGCCGCGCACCGGACCGTCGAGTCGCTGCAGGTTGCAGTTGATCACGAAGGTGAGGTTGTCCAGCTCCTCGCGCGCGGCCAGGCCGATGTTGCCGAGCGACTCCGGCTCGTCCATCTCGCCGTCGCCGAGGAAGGCCCAGACGTGGCTGCGCGAGGTGTCCTTGATGTTGCGGTTGTGCAGGTAGCGGTTGAACCGGGCCTGGTAGATCGCGCCGAGCGGGCCGAGGCCCATCGAGACGGTCGGGAACTCCCAGAACTCCGGCATCATCCGCGGGTGCGGGTAGCTGGGCAGCCCGTTCGGCGCGGCCGACTTCTCCTGCCGGAAGCCGTCGAGCTGGGCCTCGCTCAGCCGTCCTTCCAGGAAGGCACGTGCGTAGATGCCCGGCGACGCGTGTCCCTGGAAGTAGATCTGGTCGCCCGACTCCCCGTGGTCCTTGCCGCGGAAGAAGTGGTTGAAGCCGACCTCGTACAGGCTCGCCGAGGACGCGTAGGTGGCGATGTGGCCACCGACGCCCAGGCCGGGGCGGTTGGCCCGCGACACCATGATCGCGGCGTTCCACCGGACGAACGCACGGATGCGCCGTTCGATGTTCTCGTCGCCGGGGAACCAGGGCTCGCTCTCCGGGGCAATCGTGTTGATGTAGTCCGTGCTCCGCAGGCCCGGCACGCCGACCTGACGTTCACGGGCCCGTTCGAGCAGCTTGAGCATGATGTATCGGGCTCGCTGGCGGCCCTGCTCGTTGATGACTGCGTCCAGCGACTCCAGCCATTCCCCGGTCTCGTTCGGATCGATGTCGGGGAGCTGGCTCGGGAGGCCGTCGCTGATGATCGAGAAGCGCTCTCGTCCGGAAGCCACGCTGTTCCTTCGCCTTATCGGTAGATGGGGACCCTCCCCGCGAGAGCGGGGTCGACCACCCTGAGCGGTGTCGCGCCGTCCCCATCGTGGTACCCGGACGTCGGATCCGTCATCTCTACCGACCGGTAATGGACCGGCGGGGTGCCCGCCTGCGTCTCATCCACCGATCATGTACCGAGCCCGATCCGTGTTCGGTTACCGCGACAGGAGCGGAGCTGCCCTGATCGTCCGGCTGTCGCCGGACGCTCCACGCGGCGGTTCGCGATTGCGGGGTGATGCAACCGTGAACCTCCAAGACCTTACGCCGACTGTCTTACGCACAGCGCACTGGCGTAGTTCCCTGGGAGGGTGTGAGTGGTTTCGCACCCCTTCGACAGGGAGGTCAGGGCTGATGCGGGCACGAATTGGCGACCGGCTCCACGTGCACGGGAAAACGGTCGGCCGAGGCGATCGATTCGGGGAGATCGTCGAGGTCAGGGGCCCGGACGGCGGGCCGCCGTACGTGGTGCGGTTCGAGGACGGGCACACCGGTCTGGTGGTCCCCGGCGCCGACGCGGTGATCGAGCGGGTCGGGGGCGCGGATCCGGCCGCCGGACGGCCCCGGCGCACCTGGTGAGCTTTCGTCTGTCAGGCTGGACCCTCGAATACGGTGCGTGATCCACGCCCGGTGGGGGTAGCTTCCGCAGGACATGTGGTGTGGCGTTTGCGCGAGTACGTGACCTGGGTACTTGCGCGAACAGCCTGGCGCGTGTGGACTTACGCGCGTGAGCCCCGAAGCGTTGTGGGGCCGGACAAGGGAGGTTGATTCGTGAGCGCGACCGCGGACCACGCGGAAGAGCGGGCCAACTCGGCCGTTCGACTTGGGTTCCAGCCCGGACAGGTGGTCCAGGAGCTCGGTTACGACGACGACGTGGACGAGGAGCTGCGCGAGGAGATCGCGGAACTCACCGGAAACGAACTCGTCGATGAGGACTACGAGGAGGACGTTGCCGACGTCGTCCTGCTGTGGTTCCGGGAGGACGACGGCGATCTCGTCGACACCCTCGTGGATGCCCTCGCCACGCTCACGGATGGCGGCCATATCTGGCTGCTGACCCCGAAGACCGGCCGGGACGGATATGTAGAACCCTCGGACATCGGTGAAGCCGCGCCGACGGCGGGATTGGCCCGCACGACGAGCTTCGGCGCCGTCAAGGACTGGTCGGCGACCCGTCTGGTGTCGCCCAAGGCGGTGCGCAGCGGCAAGAAGTGACTCGATGCCACTGCGGTAAGCAGACGAAGAGACCCCGGCGCGGTGACAAAGGTCACCGCACCGGGGTCTCGGCTGTTCGGGGCCGGCTCGGCGGGTCCGGGTCCGGGTCCGGGTCAGGGGCGGGTTCGGGTGAGGGCGGGAAGCAGGGCGGTTATGCGGCCGACGCCGCCGAGCGCGGCGGCGGCCAGGCGCAGGGCCGGGCCGCCGGGCAGGCCCGGGACGTGGTCGAGCAGGGGGGCCAGGGACAGCAGGCCCGGGAGGTTGTGCGGCTTCAGGTCGCGGCGGGCCAGGAGGGCGGGGACCGGGCGGCGGCCGGCGGAGGCGTCGAGGAGCAGGGCGGCGGCGCGGGCCTCGACGGCGGGCAGGTTCGGCCGGCCGGGCGGGAGCGGGAAGACCTCCCAGCCGGTGCCGGCCGCGCCGGGGGCGGCGAAGCCCCAGCCGCCGCCGGGGACGGCCAGGCCGGTGCGGGCCCGGACGCCGTGCCGGGCGGCGAGCGCGCCGGTGATGTCGGCCAGGGCCAGCACGCCGGCGTCCAGCAGCTCCGGCGGCGGCTCGCCCGCGCCGCAGGGGGCCAGGTCGAGCGCGTGTACGGCCAGCTCGTACGCGATGGCGCCGAGCTGGGTGAGCAGCGGGACCGGGCCGACCTGCGAACCGGTGCGGGCCAGCGCCAGGGACGGGTCCTCGGCGGTGGCGTCGAACGCGGCGACCAGTCGGGCCCGGCCGTCGTCGAGCGCGGCGAGCAGTTCCTCCCGATCGGCGTCGCGGTGGGTCAAAACCAGGCGCGCGTTGACCTCGTCCTGGTGCATCGGCGCCGCGTCCGGGGCCCGTCGGCCGCTCGCCTCGGCCAGCAGGCGGACCAGCAGCGGGGCGTCGGGCCAGGACGCGAGGTGAGTGATCACGGCGCGGCCGTCCCAGCCCGGCAGGCGCGACGGCGCGTCGAGGTCGACCCGGCCGGCCAGGTCTCGGAAGGCGTCCCAGGCGGCCAGGGCCCGCGTGCGCTGCACCTCGGCGGGCATGGAGGCGGTGCCCCACGGGCCGCTGACGATCTCGATCGAGGACATGCCCGCATACTGCCCGCTCCCTCGACACCCGAACGCCGGCCCCCCACCCGCTCGTGCGGGCCGCCGTGCGGCGTCCGGCCGGACAGGGCCTAGGCTCGCCGGCGCGAAGCGGACGTTGCCCGGGACGAGGAGATGCGCACGATGGCCGTGGAGATCGGTAGTGAGGCCCCCGACTTCGAGCTGCGGGACCAGCACGGCGAGAGCGTGCGGCTCGCGGACTTCCGGGGGGAAAGGCACGTGCTCCTCGTCTTCTATCCGTTCGCGTTCACCGGCGTGTGCACGGCCGAGCTGGGTGCGCTGCGCGACGAGCTGTCCGCCTTTCAGAACGACGAGGTGCAGGTGCTCGCGGTCTCCTGTGACGCGCCGTTCTCGCTGCGAGTGTTCGCCGAGGGGGAGGGCTACGCGTTTCCGCTGCTCTCGGACTTTTGGCCGCACGGCGCCGCGGCGCGGGCGTACGGGGTCTTCGCCGAGGACAAGGGGTGCGCGTTGCGGGCGAGCTTCGTGATCGACCGGGACGGTGTGATCCGCTGGAGCGTGGTCAACGCGATGCCCGACGCGCGGGACGGGACGGAGTACCACAGGGCGCTCGCGGCGCTGTGAGGCGAGGTTCGCCGGTCGGTTCGGGCGTAGCTCGGACCGGGGCGGGTACCCGTGCCGCGGCGAGATCTCCCGCCGGTCAGGAACTCATGACTAGGATCGGCGCGTTGTCACGTCGTAGGCGAAAACCCCGGGGCACCCGTTGCTCCATGAACTTTTTGGAGGACTCGTGGGCGTCAGCCTGAGCAAGGGCGGCAACGTCTCGCTCTCGAAGGAGGCTCCCGGCCTGACCGCCGTTCTCGTCGGCCTGGGTTGGGACGTGCGTACGACCACCGGCACGGACTTCGACCTCGACGCGAGCGCGATCCTGCTCAACGGAAGCGGCCAGGCGCCGTCGGACGGGCACTTCGTCTTCTTCAACAACCTGAAGAGCCCCGACGGCTCCGTCGAGCACACCGGCGACAACCTCACCGGTGAGGGCGAGGGCGACGACGAGACGATCAAGGTCAACCTCGCGGGTGTCCCCGCCGATGTCGAGCGGATCGTCTTCCCGGTCTCGATCTACGACGCCGAGACGCGGCAGCAGAGCTTCGGCCAGGTCCGCAACGCGTTCATTCGCATCGTGAACCAGGCCGACAACAAGGAACTCGCCCGGTACGACCTCACCGAGGACGCGTCGACCGAGACCGCGATGGTGTTCGGCGAGCTGTACCGCAACGGCGCGGAGTGGAAGTTCCGCGCGGTGGGCCAGGGCTACGCCTCGGGCCTGCGCGGCATCGCCAAGGACTTCGGAGTCAACGTCTGACCCGGCGCACAGTGATCGACGCCCGCCGACCGCACACCGCGGTCGGCGGGCGTTCGTCGTCCCGGACCGGTCGGGCCCGCGCCGAGGGCTGTCAAATGTGCCCCTGTACACGTCTCGAGCTGTGCAAAAAGGGGGTCCCGGCGGGTCGGGGGCGTGGCAAGGTTGAACGCGAATGTACGACGATCAGGAGGATTCGATGGGGGTCACCCTCGCCAAGGGCGGAAACGTCTCGCTGAGCAAGGCCGCACCCAATCTCACCAATGTGCTGGTGGGTCTGGGCTGGGACGCGCGTGCCACCACGGGCGCCTCGTTCGACCTGGACGCGAGTGCGCTGCTGTGCGGTGGCGCGGGCAAGGTGCTCGGCGACGACTATTTCGTCTTCTACAACAATCTGAAGAGCCCGAGGGGTCGATCGAGCACACCGGCGACAACCTCACCGGCGACGGCGACGGTGACGACGAGGTGATCCTGGTCGACCTGACGGCCGTTCCGGAGCAGGTGGAGAAGGTGGTTTTCCCGGTCTCCATCTATGACGCGGAGATGCGCGGGCAGACCTTCGGCCAGGTCCGCAACGCCTACATTCGGATCGTGAATCAGGCGGACAACAACGAGCTGGCTCGTTACGACCTGACCGAGGACGCGTCAAGCGAGACTGCCATGATCTTTGGAGAACTTTACCGTTACCAGGGGGAGTGGAAGTTCCGCGCGGTAGGGCAGGGGTACGCTTCGGGCCTGCGGGGGATCGCACTCGACTTCGGCGTCAGCGTGCAATGAGTATGCGCTGACGGTGTGTCAGGGTCGGTCACCCGGTGGGGCCGGCCCTGACGCCTTTTCCGAGGACTCTCGGGTGGGGGACGAGGGCCGGTCTTCCTGATGACCCGCCCGAGATTGCAATCCCAGGTAGATAAGGACCTCATCCGTGGTAATCCGTACGTTCGGCTGGTCGTTCGCTGTGACGGCGGTCGGTCTCGCCGTCGCCGCCTATTTCTGGGGAGCGACCGGATTCGGCATCGTGCTGATCCTGTCGATCCTCGAGATCTCGTTGTCTTTCGACAACGCTGTAGTAAATGCCACGATCCTCAAGAAGATGAATGCCTTCTGGCAGAAGATGTTCCTGACGGTCGGCATTCTCATCGCCGTCTTCGGCATGCGTCTCGTCTTCCCGCTGCTCATCGTGTGTCTGACCGCCGGCATGAGTCCGACGGACGTGGTGGACCTCGCGTTCCACGAGGACAAGATGATCGACGGGATGACCTACGCGAACCACCTGGACGAGGCGCACCCGGCGATCGCCGCCTTCGGCGGGCTGTTCCTGCTGATGATCTTCCTGGACTTCATGTTCGACGAGGAGCGCGAGCACCACTGGGTCGGCCCGCTGGAACGGTTCACCGGCAAGCTCGGCAAGCTCGACGTGCTGTCCACGCTGATCGCGCTGGTCGTCCTGGTGGTCGTGGCGCAGTCGATCGCGCCCGCGCACAAGGAGGGCACGGTCATGGTGGCGGGCGTGCTCGGCCTGATCGCCTACCTGGCCGTCGGCGGCCTCTCCGACTACTTCGAGTCGCACGGCACGCTCGGTGAGATCAACGCCGAAGAGGACGAGGACGACGAGGCCGAGGAGGGCGCCGAGGCCGCCCGGCCCGCGCGCAGCGGCCCGAACGACGCGCAACTGGCCGCCGGCAAGGCCGCGTTCTTCATGTTCCTCTACCTCGAGGTGCTCGACGCGTCGTTCTCCTTCGACGGTGTGGTCGGCGCGTTCGCCATCACCCAGGACCTGCTGATGATCACGCTGGGTCTGGGCATCGGCGCGATGTACATCCGTTCGCTCACCGTCTACCTGGTGCGCCAGGGCACGCTGGACGACTACGTGTACCTGGAGCACGGCGCGATGTACGCGATCGGCGCGCTCGCCGGCATCCTCCTGGCGTCGATCAAGTGGGAGATCCACGAGGTCATCACCGGCGTGGTCGGGGTCGGCTTCATCGGCGTCGCGCTGATCTCCTCGATCGTGCGGAACAAGCGGATCGGGCACGTCCCCGGGCAGAACGGCGAGGCCAAGACCAAGGCCGGCGTCGCCTAGCCGCCCGAGGCACCACCCCGCAGGCAACACCGGTACCGCGTCCGAGCATCCGTCGGGCGCGGTACCGGTTTTTTCCGGCCCGGTTATGTTGTGTACTGAAGCCGCCACCGCGCGTACGCGGGCACGGGGGCTCGGGGTTCTGGGGAGCAGGGGAGGGCTTGATGCCGCTTTTCGACTGGCGTCGGGGATTGATCGAACGCGAGCCGGACCACGGCGGGCACAAGGTAGCGCTGACCCGCTCGACCCCCGAGGTCTCGCTGACCCAGGCGGGCTCGGCGACCGGCACGCTGCGGGTCAACCTGCACTGGAACCCGCAGGTCGAGCAGGCGCCGCCGCGACAGCGCAGCGGCGGGCTGTTCCGGCCGCTTGCGGTGCAGTCGCCGCCGCTGCCGCAGAAGATCGACCTCGACCTGGGCTGCATGTGGGAGATGTCCGACGGCTCCAAGGGCGTGGTCCAGGCGCTCGGCAACCTCTACGGGCAGTTCAGCCAGCCGCCGTACGTGCGCCTGGACACCGACGACCGCTCCGGATCGGCGTCGGGCGAGACGCTGTTCATCAACATCGACCAGGCGCGCAATGTGCGCCGACTGCTCATCTTCGTCTACATCTACGAGGGCATTCCGGCGTTCGACCAGGTCAACGGCGTGGTCACGCTGTTCCCGAACGCGGGTCTGCCGATCGAGGTGCGGCTGGACGAGCACGCGCGCGAGGCGCACACCTGCGCGGTGGCGGTGGTGGAGAACCACGGCGACGACATCGTGGTCCGCCGCGAGGTCCGCTACGTGCACGGCTATCAGGCCGAGTTGGACCGCGAGTACGGGTGGGGTCTGCTGTGGGCGCGCGGCTACAAGTGAGCCGCGGGCACCGGTGACCCGGTGCGGCGGGTGACCCGGTCCGTCGGCGGAGCGGGTCACCCGTGCGCGAGGCGGATCAGCCCTGGAACTGCGGGCCCTGCGGCGGCGAGTCCAGGCGGCGCAACTGGGGCGGACCGCCGTGGCCCTGGGGCGGGGTGCCGTGGTGCGGCTGCGGGGGCATGCCCATGCCCTGCGGCGGGGTCATGCCCGGTGGGTATTGCCCGGGGGGCTGCGGGGCGCCGTGGGAGGGCGTGTACGGGCCCGGGGGCTGCGGGGCGCCGTGTGCGGGCGGGTACTGCCCCGGGGCCGGGAGCTGCGGGCCGCCCGGGGGCATGTGCATCACGCCCGGCGGGGTCTGGAAGGCGACGCCGTGCGAGGGGGTGCCGGGAGGCTGGGCGAAGCCCTGCGGCGGGGTGCCGCCCGGGCCGGGCGGCGGCGGTACGGGCGCGCCGGCGGAGGGCGTCTGCGGGTAGCCGGGGGGCGGGCCGCCGAACGTGTGCGGGGCCGGCGGCGGCGGGATCGTCGGGCCGTCGTGGCGCGGCGGGGGCGGCACCGAGGGGCCGCCGTACGGCGCGTTGCCCGAGACGGGAAGCACGCCCTGGGGCGGCGCCGGCTGCTGCCGCGCGGGCGGGGCGGGCGGGGCGCCCCGGTCGTACTGCGGCAGCACGGCGGTGGGGGCCGCGTCCTGGTAGGTCGGCTGCGGCGCCGGGGGGTTGCCGAAGACCGGCGCCGGCGGCGGGGCCGGCGCGGTGGGCGGCGACTGGTGCACCGGCGGCAGCGGTACGGGAGCCGGGGCGGGCGGGGCGCTCGCGGGGGCCGGTTCGTCGTCGACGCTGATCCCGTAGTCGGTGGCCAGACCGGCGAGACCGCTCGCGTAGCCCTGGCCGACCGCGCGGAACTTCCACTGGTCGCCGCGCCGGTAGATCTCGCCGAACACGAACGCGGTCTCGGTGGTCGCGCCGGTGATCGGGAAGTTGAGCAGCTCGCCGCCGCCGTCGACGTCGTACAGTCGAAGGACCAGACCGGGCACCGCGCCGATCGTGCCGCCGTCGGCGGACGCGGCCACGATCACGTGCCGGACATCCGGGGTGAGTGCGGCGACATCCACGCGGACGCCGTCGGTGCAGCGGTCGGGGGCGGTGTGCTTGCCCTCGTGCACGACCGTGCCGGAAGGGTGTCTGGGCTGGTTGTAGAAGACGAAATCGTGGTCGCCGCGCACCTTGTCGTCCGCGCCGAGCAGCAGGGCCGAGGCGTCCATGTCCGGGACACCGGCTCCCGGCCGCCATTCGAGGACCATGCGCACGGACCGGGCGGGGAGGGCCGTATTCGCTCCCTTGGACATCACCTGGGTCATGTCCCCATCCTGCCGTCCCGAAGGAGTCGGGCTCAACGTGGGTCGGGGCCGTGACGATTGTGTGAACACATGGTCCTATAACCGGATCGTACGTCTTCGATTTTGCTTTTCGGTTACCGTAGGCAGCACCTGCCGGCGGCTCACCGGCTCGGCGCGTAATGCGCCTTTCGCTACATCCGGGGCGGGTACGGGTTCCCTTCCCGACGCGCCTGTGCCATCACCACCGACGGTCGAGGGGGATCAGATCACGATGCGGCATTTCGGCTACCTGGACGATGCGGTCCGCGACCACCTGTTCCACCGCGAGCCGGAGACGTTCGACCGGGACAGCGATGCCGGCGTCCTCGCCTCGGCTCTCGGCGCGACCCTGTACAGCCCCGCGACGCGCGGGACGCTCGCGACGGACATCGCCAAGCAGGCCGCCCGCGGGGTGACCTCGATGGTGTTGTGCCTGGAGGACTCGATCGACGACCGCGAGGTGGTCGGCGCCGAGCAGAACCTGGTCGAGCAGTTGGCCGCGTTCGCCGGCTCCGGGGCCGAGGGGCCGCTGCTGTTCATCCGGGTCCGCCACCCCGAGCAGATCACCGACCTCGCGGAGCGGCTCGGCGACTCGCTCGACGTGCTGACCGGATTCGTGCTGCCCAAGTTCGAGCCGGACAGCGGCGCGCGCTACCTCAAGGCGCTGGACGAGGCGATCGCGATGAGTGGCCGCCGACTGTTCGCCATGCCCGTCCTGGAATCGCCGTCGATCGCCTACATCGAGCACCGCCGGGCCGTGCTCGCCGAACTCGCCGAGCTGATCGCCGTGCACCGCGAGCGCATCCTGGCGGTACGGATCGGGGCCACCGACTTCCAGTCCGCGTACGCGCTGCGCCGCTCGCGCGATCTGACCGCCTACGACGTGCACCTGGTGGCCCAGCTGATCGGCGACATCGTCAACGTCTTCGGGCGGGCCGACGGCACCGGACACGTGATCAGCGGGCCGGTGTGGGAGTACTTCCCGCAGGGCGAGCGGCTGTTCAAGCCACAGCTGCGGCGCACGCCGTTCGCCGAGGCCGAGGACCCGGAGGCGGTCGAGCTGCGCACCCGGCTGATCTCCGCCGACCTGGACGGGCTGATCCGCGAACTCGAACTGGACAAGGCCAACGGCCTGCTCGGCAAGACCGCGATCCACCCCAGCCACGTGGCGGTGATCCACGCGATGTCGGTGGTCACGCACGAGGAGTACTGCGACGCCGGCGACATCCTCGCGGAGAGCGCGGCCGGCGGCGGGGTGCTGCGCTCGGCGTACACCAACAAGATGAACGAGGTGAAGCCGCACCGCGCGTGGGCGCAGGCGGTCATGCGCCGAGCGCGCGCGTTCGGCGTGGCCCGCGAGGACGTCACGTTCGTGGACCTGCTCGCGGCGGGGGTCATGGAGTGAGCCGGCGGCCGGGGCGGGACGTCCCGGCGGGATCGGTCGATACGGGGCAACGAGGGAAGCGGGTTCGTGCGTGACGCAACATGGGATGGAGACCTGGTCGGGGGGACCGGGGGGACCGGGGGGACCGGGAGGACCGGGAGGACCGGGCGGGCCGGGCGGGGCGAAGGCCTCGGTCGGGTCGACGGGTACGGGCGGGTCGACGGATACGGCGACCTGGTCGGGGAGTTGGGTCGCCGAGCGGCTCGACGTGGCGCTCGTCGGGGACGGCCTCGACGCGCTGGTCGGGCTCGCGCTGCGGCGCAACCCGCGCCGGGCCCACCTGCTGGTGTCCACCGTGTTGGGCAAGCACGTTCCGCAACTGCCCGAGGTGGTGCACGACGCGGGTCGCGACCTGGGCGAGCGAGTGGCGCGCGTACTGGCCGGCGAGCCGACGCCGGTGGTGCTCGGCTACGCGGAGACCGCCACGGGCCTGGGGCACTGCGTGGCCGAAGCCCTGCCGGGGGCGGCCTACCTGCACTCCACCCGGCGTCCGGTGGCCGGCGTGGACCGGTTCGGCGCCTTCGAGGAGGAGCACTCGCACGCCACCTCGCACCTGATCCTGCCGCGTGATCGCGAACTGCTCGCCGGAAGCGGGCCGTTGGTCCTGGTGGACGACGAACTGTCCACCGGACGCACGGTGACCAACACGATCCGGGCACTGCACGCGGTCACGCCTCGGATGCACTACGTGATCGCCGCGCTGATCGACGTGCGCGGTCCCGCCGACCGGGCCGAGTTCGAGGTCTTCGCGGCCGAACTCGGCGCCCGGGTGGACGTGGTGGCGCTCGCGACCGGCACCGTCGACCTGCCCGAGGACGTACTGGCGCGCGGCACCGCGCTGGTCGCGGCGCACGAGGCCGGCGGGCCGGCGGACGGGCCGCCCGGCACGGTGCGCACCCTCGACCTGGACTGGCCCGCCGACCTGCCCGACGGCGGGCGGCACGGGTTCACCCAGGCCGACCAGGACACCCTGGAGCGGGTCCTGCCCGCCCTCGGCGCGGCGCTGGCCGGGCAGGTGGTGGGCCGGCGGATCCTGGTCCTCGGCTTCGAGGAACTGATGTACACCCCGCTGCGGTTGGCCCGCGCGCTGGCCGAGCGCGTGCCGGCCGGAGTCGAGGTGCGCTATTCGACCACGACCCGCTCGCCGGTGCTGGCCGTGGACGATCCGGGCTACGCGATCCGTACCCGATTGCAATTCCCCGCCCACGACGATCCGGCGGACGGGCCCGGCGAGCGCTACGCGTACAACGTCGCGGCCGGCGCCGACCCCGGGCGGCGCTTCGACGAGGTGCTGATCGTCGTCGACTCGGTCGCCGACACCCCCGAACTGCGCGCGCCCGGCGGGCTGTTGGACGCGCTGTCCCGGGTCACCGACCACGTCGCTCTGCTCGTCGTCCCCTCCTTCACCCCCGAGGTGCGCAGGTCATGAACCACCAGTCCGATCGGCCCGGTGCGGCCGGACCCGACACCGGGAAGCTGCCGGAGCCGCTGTACGGTCCCGCGTTCTCCTCCTACGCCGCCGACGAGGTCGCCTGGCTGCTCAAGGACCTGTCCGCGGTCGAGTTGGAAGCGCCGCTGGAGGAGCGCGAGGAGGCGATCCAGCACGCGGGCGCGCACTACGCCGAGTCGTTGCCCATCGAGTACCAGCCCTCGCCCGAGTACCAGGCGCTGTTCCACGCCGCGCTGGAGGCCTCGGCGGAGCGGATCGCGCACGCGGTCGGCGTGGTCACCGAGACCATCCTCGCCGAACGCGGCCGGGACGCGGTGCTGGTCTCGCTGGCCCGCGCCGGCACCCCGGTGGGCGTGCTGATGCGCCGCTGGGCCCGGCGCGCGCACGGCCTGACGCTGCCGCACTTCGCCGTGTCGATCGTGCGCGGACGCGGCATCGACACCACCGCGCTGCGTTGGCTGGGCCGCGAGTTCGACCCGTCGCGGATCGTCTTCGTGGACGGCTGGACCGGCAAGGGCGCGATCACCCGCGAGTTGTCCGACGCGCTGGATCTGACCGCGGCGACCACCGGCATGCGCTTCGACCCGGAGTTGGCCGTGCTGGCCGACCCGGGCTCGTGCGTGCGTACCTACGGCACCCGGGACGACTTCCTCATCCCGTCCGCGTGCCTGAACTCGACGGTGTCCGGGCTGGTCTCGCGCACCGTGCTGCGCGACGACCTGGTCGGTCCGGACGAGTTCCACGGCGCGAAGTTCTACGCCGAGTTGGCCGACGCGGACGTGTCCGGGCTGTTCCTGGACGCCGTCGCCGAACGCTTCGACGCGGTGGCCCAGGACGTGGCGCGCGACCAGCCCGCGCTCGCCGCGAGCGACCGCACGCCGACGTGGGCCGGATGGCGCGCGGTCGAGCGGATCGGCGCCGAGTACGGGATCGACAACATCAACCTGATCAAGCCCGGGGTCGGCGAGACCACGCGGGTGCTGCTGCGCCGGGTGCCGTGGCAGATCCTCGCCCGCGAGGGGGTCGGCGCGGAACTGGACCACGTGCGCATGCTCGCCGCCCAGCGCGGGGTGCCGGTGATCGACGTGGGCGACCTGCCTTACTCGTGCGTGGGTCTGGTCAAACCGGGCTTTCGCCGGGACGGGGGCGTGGCGTGAACGTGCTGGTGGCCAGTGACCTGGACCGGACCCTGATCTACTCGAAGGCCGCCGCGCGGCTGGGGCTGGGCCCCGAGGAGCCGACGCCCGAGCTGGTGTGCGTGGAGGAGTACGAGGGCGCGCCGATGTCCTTCGTGACCCGCCGGGCGAGCGAGCTGCTGGCCGAACTCGCCGAGCACAGCACGTTCGTGCCCACCACCACGCGCACCCGGGAGCAGTACGGGCGGATCGTACTGCCCGGCCGGGCACCGGAGTTCGCCATCTGCGCCAACGGCGGCCACCTGCTCGTGCACGGCGAGAGCGACCCGGACTGGCACGCGGGGGTGCGCAAGACGCTCGCCGCGAAGGCCGCGCCGCTGCCGGAGGTGATCGCCCACCTCGAAGTGGTCGCCCGGCCCGAGTGGACGCTCAAACTCCGGGTGGCCGAAGACCTGTTCGGCTATCTGGTGGTGGAACGGGCGGCGCTGCCGCCGGAGTTCGTGCCGGAGTTGACGGAGTGGGCGAACGCGCGCGGCTACGGTGTCTCGCTCCAAGGGCGCAAGCTCTACCTCGTCCCGGACGCGCTGACCAAGGGCGACGCGGTGCGCGAGGTGGCCCGACGGGCCTCGGCCGACGCGGTGTTCGCGGCCGGCGACTCGCTCCTGGACATCGAACTGCTGCGGGCCGCGGTCGCCGGGGTGCGGCCGGGGCACGGCGAACTGGCCGACAGCGGCTGGTCGGCGCCGCATGTGGAGGCGTTGACCGCGATGGGACTGTCCGCGGGGGAGCGGATCGCCGAGTGGCTGTTGGAGCGGAGTCGAGTCGGCGTCGGCCGGTGATCGGCGCGTAGGCGTCCGGCGTCGCGGTGTGTCGGCTCGCCGCCGTCGGGCCGCGGGCGGGCGCGCCTGTTCCGGATGATCGGGCCCGGGTCCGGTTCGGGCGCGGTTGAATGGTGCGCGACGAGGAGGAGGGGCCGTCGTGGGACCTGCCGAGTGTGTCGTGTGGTGGGCCGAGCCGGATCCCGACGCGGTCGCGCGGGCCTGGTTCGACGCGGCCGAGCGGGCCAGATACGAGCGGTATCGCCGCCCGGCCGACCGGGCCAGGTTCGCCACCGCCCGGGCGCTGGCCCGGCGGGTGCTGGCGGCCCGGCTCGACGTGGCCCCGGGCGAGGTGCGCTTCGATACGACCTGCCGGCTTTGCGGGTGCGACCGGGGCAAGCCGAGGGTGGTGCGTGGCCCGTCCCGGCTCGACTTCTCCATCTCGCACGCCGGGGAGCGGGTCGTGCTCGCGGTGGTCGAGGGCGCCGAGGTGGGCGTGGACGTGGAGCGGATCGCCACCGTCGCGGGCATCCTGTCGAGCGCCGAACTGGCCGCGCAGGGCCGGCTGCCGGCGCGCTCGCGGGCGGTCGACGCGATCACCCGGTGGACCCGCAAGGAGGCACTGCTCAAGGTGTACGGGCTCGGTCTGACCGTCGATCCGCGCCGGTTGACGGTGTCCGGCGCCGGCGAGCCGCCCCGATTGCTGGAGTGGCCGGATCCGCCGGAGGCGGCGCGTGCGGCGGGCGTGCCGGGCCGCCTTGCGGCGATCGACCCGGACGGCGGACATCCGCACCACGGGCAGGATGCGGTGCGGATGTACGACCTGGCGCCGGGCGTCGGCTACGCGGCGACGGTGGCGCTGCGCGGACCCGGGCCGGACACGGTGCGCGAGCGCTGGGTGGACGCGGTATCGCTGCCGGGCGGGGCGGCGCCGGACCGGTCAGACGCAGGCGCCGCGGACGGTCAGTAGTTCGGCCCGGGCGTGCAGCTGCCGGCCGCACTCCATGTCGAAGGTCAGTTCGAAGCCGTCGCGCGCGGCGCGCACCCGGGTCAGCGCGACCTCGGTGAAGCGGTCGAGCGCGCCGCACAACTCGTGCATGACCACCCCCGTCGAGGACAGGCCGAGCACCGTGCCGTCGCCGAGGGTGACCAGGTCGCAGCCGCGGTTGCCGGTCGCCGCCTGGGCGTCGGTCACCCGCAGCGGACCGCGCCCGAGCGAGTGCAGCCAGCTGACCGCCCGGCGATGCAGCACCGCGCGCTCCTCCTCGTAGGCGACGGCCATCATGCGGTGCATGTCGGTCATGTCGTCGGTGTGCAGGGGCAACACCGGGGCCGCCTGCGGAGCCCGGCGCAGCGCGCGCAGGCACGGCGGTACCAGGACGAGGAGAAAGACGAACAGGAGCATCAAGAGCACGGGCATGTGCGACTTCCCGGTGTCAGCATCGTGGTCGCCGGCGCGGCGCGCGGGACCCATCCCCGGCGCCTCGGCTCTCCGCCCCGAGCGCCCGGGGTCTCGCACCCGAGCGCCACGGGGTTTCGTCCCGTGAATCGGGACCAAGGTCCCGAAGTCGGCCGGTCCGTCGACTTTAAACCTTGATTTTCGAGAAAGCGGCCACCGGTGCCGATTTTTTACCCGACCGGTCGAACATGGCGACGAAAGCGCTACGTGGAGTTGCCGAATGTGCGTCGATTGCGGAAAATGACGGCTTTCGGGTGGCGGATGATCGCTGTGCGTAGTGTCCGGGTTTGGTGCCAGTGCGGGTCGAGGTCGGCTCGGTTCTCGCGTCGGTGCCGGTGGGGTTCGGCTCGGTCCTCGCGTCAGTGCCGGTGGGAGTCGGCTCGGTTCTCGTCGGTGCGGGCGAGTCGGCTCGGTCCTCGCGTCAGTGCGGGCCGGGGCCGGCTCGGTCCTCGCGGATCACCTGCACGGTGGCCGCGACCTCGGCGCGGATGTCCCGGGTCTCGCTGAGGAAGCGCCACCAGTCCGGGCGGGGCTGCTCCGGCTCTGCGGCGATCGCCTCCAGGCGGTACACGAGCGCGTCCAGCCGGCGGGCGTAGCGCTCCTCGGCGTTGGCCCGGCCGCCGAGGGCGAGCCGCTGGGCGTCGCGCAGCGCGAACCGGGTGCGCTCCAGCTCGGCCTCCGGGTCGCGGGCCACCTCCTCCAGCGCGTGCAGCCGGTCGTTGACCGAGGCCATCGCCTCGTCGGCGTCCTTGAGGGTGGCCCGGGCGGTGGCCAGCCGGCTGACCGCGTCGGCGTACTCGCCGCGTCCGGCCGCGGCGCCGGCCTCCTCCAGGCGGCTGCGGGCCACGCCCAGGGCCTGTCGGGTGCGCGCCGGCACCTGCTCCAGGTCGATCCAGCAGGACTGTACGTAGTCGCGGCGCAGTCGGTGCAGGGCCGGCTCCATCGTGCCCAGGCGGGATTCCAGCGCCTGAGCGCGGGTGCGCAGCGAGGACAGCCGGTTGGTGACCTCCTCGCGCTGCCTGGGCAGCCGCTCGGCCTCCGCGCGCAGCTCGGCGGCCGAGGTCTCGATCCGCTGGGCCACCTCGAGCGTGCCCGGGATGCCCAGCGCGGCCGGGCCCCGGTCCAGTTCGGTCAGGTCGGCGCGTACGGCGGCCAGTCGGGTGGTGAGCGCGGGCGAGCCGAGGCCGGCCCGCTCGGTCTCGGCGACCGCCCGTTCGGCCTCGGCGGCGGCGCGGCGGGCCCGGTCCACGGCGGGGGGCAGTCGGCCGAGGGCCTGTTCGGCGTCGGCGAGCAGCGGGCCCAGCGAGGTGCCGAAGCGGTCCAACTCCTGGCGCACGGCGTCGAGTCGACTCGCCACCTCGGCCAACTCCCGCCGAGCCGACTCGTATTCGTCAGTCTCCAACTCCACGTCGAGCGGATGACGGTCCATCAGCGCGATGTAGGCGGCGCTCACCTCGTCGATCCGCAGGCTCACCGCGGCGAAGCCGCGCAGCGCGTCCTCGGTGCCGCGCGCGCCGCGTACGGCTCGGACCGTCTCCAGCGAGAGCATCATGTCCCGCTGCGCGGTGTCCAACTGGAGGAACGCCTCGCCCGCCGCCTCGCGCGCGGCCAGTGCGGCCGAGCGGGCGGCTTCCTTGCGCCGGCGCCACGGACGGGTCTCGCCGCCGGCGAACGCGCCCGGGAGCAGAGCCAGGAGCAGCGGCGCGAGCGTGAGCGACAGGGGAAGGCCGCCCCCGAGGGACCGTCGTGCGGATCCGACCACCACGCCTGCTCCCGTCACCGTGTGAACTGTGCGCACTCCATCCTCCCCATCCTTCCAGGTGCTGTCCGATGGAGGTCCACCAACCGTCCCTTCGGCGCGTGTCCGGGGTCGGACGGGGCGCTTGGAGGGAGGTGAGGTGGGCCGTCGGGCCTGGTGGGCGGGTGGGCAGGTGGACGGGCGGGTGCGTGGGGATGTCGGGCGTGGCGGGCCCGGCGGCCGTTGTGGGCGACCGCCGGGCGGGGTGTGACGGGTGGTTCCGGAGGGTGCTCCGGTCAGAAGGTCACGTCGGAGCAGGAGTAGAACGCGTTGTCGGTGTCGTCGACGTCCCAGACGGCGAAGATCAGCGCGCGGCCGGTGCGGCCGGCCGGGAGGGTGCCGGTGTGCACCTGGTGTGCGGCGGGCTGGGCACCGTGGTACGGGACGGTCAGGAACGGGGTGCTCTCGATCTGGGCGCGGCTGATCGGGGTCGCGGGATTCCAGGTCGGCTTGGTGATGTAGTAGCGGAACGACGTGGTCGAGTGCCGGGCCTCGATCTCCCAGGTGAAGCTGAACGAGGCGCCGGAGGTGAGCGGGGTGGTCGGCCAGGCGCCGTTGCGCGGATTGTCGAGCGGGGCCCAGCGGCCGTCCGCGCCGGCGCACAGCTGCCCGTCGGGCGGTCCACCCGCGGGGTAACCCTTGGGGCCCTCGACGCTCTGCGGCTCCCACTGGATGTCGCCGCAGCGCTTGACCTTGCCCTCGCCGCACAACGCGGAGCGGCTGGCGGGGCTGGAGATGTACCCGTGGGCGGAGGCGGAGGACGCCGGCAGCAGGAACGGCAGGGCGAGCACCGAAGCGCTCAGCGTGGCCAGGATGGTGCTCTTGCGCATCGAACTTCTCCTCGTGAACGAAGTCGTGCCGGGACGGGCAGACTCGTTCGGACGCGGCCTCGAAACGGTCCGCGCGCGTGCGCACGTGCGCCGGAGCGCGGATGTCACGAGTCGATGGGACGTCGACATCCGCATCCGAACGTGGAACCACACGATCCGGGTGCGGATCGTGTCGGGTGCGACCTGCGCGAGTCGCGTGCCTTCGTTACCGGGGGCGCTCCTTCACGTTAGAAGAGGGAATTCCGGTCGGCAATGGTCTGGACCACCTGTGGCACAAATTGGCTAACCCGGATCGGGGCGGGCGGGGGCTGCTCGGCGGCGTGGTTGGGCGGCGGGGCCGGTGGCGGGTTCAGGCGGTCGGGGTGGGGATCGGGACGGCCGGGCCGGATACGCGGATGCGGGGGTCGTGTTCGTCGAGGTCGACGGTGAGTACGCCGGGGCGGCCGAGGTCGTCGCCCTGGTGCAGGGTCAGGGTGGCTCGCGCGGGGACCAGGGACAGGGCGCGCAGGTAGTGGCCGAGGGCGGCCGCGGCGGCGCCGGTGGCCGGGTCCTCGATCACGCCGCCGACGGGGAACGGGTCGCGGACGTGGAAGGTGTCCGCCGAGGTGCGTCGGACCAGTTGCAGCGTGGTCAGGTCGCGGGCTCGCATGAAGGCGGCGAGGCCGTCGAAGTCGTAATCCAGATCGGCCAGGCGGGACCGGGTCGCGGCGGCCAGGATCAGGTGGTGGGCACCGGCGTAGGCGTAGCCGGGCGGCAGTTCGGGGTCGAGGTCGTCGGCGCTCCAGCCGAGCAGGGCCAGCGCTTCGGCGACGTCGGCGGCCGGGGCGGGGGTGTGGTGCGGCTCGACGCTGGTGAGCGTGGCGCGGAGCCGGCCGTCGGGGCCGGGGGCTACGTCGACCGGGACGAGGCCCGCCGGGGTGGTGAAGGCGAGCGGGCCGGGGCCGATGCGCTCGGCGAGGGCGATCGCGGCGGCGATGGTGGCGTGGCCGCAGAAGGAGACCTCGGCGAGGGGGCTGAAGTAGCGGACGGTGTAGGTGCGGGGGGTGGTGGGTTCGACTGCGGCTTCGGCTGGGGATTCGGCTGCGGTTCCGGTTCCGCTTTTGATTCCGGCTTCGGGTCCGGGTCCGGGTCCGGCTTCGGTTTCGGTTCGGGTGAGGAAGGCTGTTTCGGAGTAGCCGAGTTCGGCGGCGATCGTGAGCATGTCCCGGTCGGTCAGAGCGCCGGCGTCCAGGACCACGCCGGCAGGGTTGCCGCCGTTCGGGTCGGTGGAGAAGGCGGTGTAGCGAAGCGGGGCGTCGGTGGGGGCCGGGTCCGGGGCCGATGTCTTCATGTCGCAGGGCAACGTTGTCGGGCGGCGGGACGATTCCCGGGACCGCCGGCGGGCCGTGGGGTCAGGCGTGGGCGGCGAGTTGCCAGAACGCGCGCATCAGGGCGGGAGGGGTGGGATCCGCGAGTTGTACCTGGGTGAAGAGGATGGCGGTGCTGCCGGTCGTCGGGACGATGTGGGCCGTGGTGCCGGTGCCGCCGATCCATCCGTAGCGGCCGGGGACGTTCCACGCGTTGGCGGCCTCGATGTCGACGGAGCCGCCGAAGCCCCATCCCTGGCCCTCCAGGAACAGGTCGGTGGCCCTGCGCTGCGCCGGGGTCAGGTGGTTGGTGGTCATCCGGCGGATCGACTCCGGCGAGAGCAGACGCCGCCCGGCGACGGTGCCCTCGGCGAGGAGCAGGCGGGTGAAGGCGTGGTAGTCGTCCACGGTGGAGACCAGGCCGCCGCCACCGGACGGGAAGGCGGGCGGGGTGCTCCACTGGCCGGTGGGGGCGTCGACGATACGGAGGCTGCCGTCCGGGTCGGTGAGGTGGCAGGTGGTGAACCGCCCCAGGTCGGCGGGCGGTACCGCGAAGCCGGTGTCGACCATGCCGAGAGGCTCGAACAGTCGTTCGGCGAGGAATTCGGGCAGCGGACGACCGGCCGCCCGGGCGATCAGTACGCCGAGGATGTCCGAACAGGTGTTGTAGAGCCAGCCCTCGCCCGGCTGGTGGAGTAGCGGGATCTCGGACAGCCGCGCCATCCACTCGTCGGGCGCGGGGACCTGTTGCGGCTGCGGCGGACCCTGGCCCAGCCTTTCCATCAGCGGGACGAGCGCGGGCAGCGAGAAGTCGCTCGGGAAGCCGTAGCCGGCCCGGAACGTGAGCAGGTCGAGCACGGTGATCGGGCGATCGGCGGGGACCACGTCGTCGATCGCGGCGGAGGGCGTGCGGACCACGCTTCGGTCGGCCAGTTCCGGGAGGAGGTCGTCGACCGGGTCGTCCGGGGTGATTCGGCCGTCCTCGATCAGCATCATCGCCGCGGCGGCGACGACGGGCTTGGTGAGTGACGCGATGCGGAAGATCGAGTCCCGGGCCATCGGGGCGGTGCCGGCGGCGTCGAGGGAGCCGGCGGCCCGTACCTCGACGCGGTCGCCGCGGGCGAGCAGGGCCACGGCGCCCGGGGGTGTTCCCTCGGCGATGTGGGTTTCGAGCAGTGTGCGCAGGTCGTCTGGGGTGCTCGGGTTCATCGGGTCGGCTCCTCGGGGCGGCGTGCGGGTCGGCTGCGCGTGCGCGGCGGCCTTCGTACCGCCGAGAGGGAGACTCCGCGGGTGGTGCGGAATCATCGCTTCGACACGGGCGAATCGCGGGCCGATGGCCGGCGGGTCGTGGGACACGTGGGGGGTTCGGTACGGACGGTGTGTCGCGGATGACGTGGGGTGCGGTCCAATACCGTGGCTTCGGAATGCAACTGCCTTGGCGTGGAACGTACTTCATGATCCGGGCGAATTTCCGTGACGCGCCGGGGGGTCCACTGCGTCCTATCTAGTGGGTGAGCGGGCGGCCTGCGGCGCGATCCGGCGGGCTGCCGGGCGCACTCCGTGGTCGCGCCCGTATCCGGTACGGAAGAGTACGGAACGGTACGTAACGGCCGCCCGGTCCGAGTGGGGAGCGGGCGACCTGCCGACACCGCCTCGGGGCGGGGCACGACACGTGGTGGAACGGATGTCTAGGAGACAGCAGGCCGATGGGATCCCCGGGTTCTGAGGAGCAGCAGTTGGCCGCCGCGATGCGCGGGGCGGCGGCCGAATTGATCCCGCCCGCGGGATTGGTCGCGGGCGGGATCACCCGGGGGCGACGGATGCGCCGGGCGCGCCGGATGCGGATCGGTGCGTCGGCGGTGGCGGTGGTGGCGCTGGGCGGGGCCGCCGCGGTGGTGCTCCCGGGGATGGACGACGGCCGGTCGGCGACACGGGCGACGTCGGGACCGGCGGGCGCGCCCGCGCCGAGTACCAGCCCTCCCCCCGACCCGGCGGCCGTTCCGCCGGCGGGCCGAGAGGTGGTCTCCCCGCAGGAGATCGCGCGGATCCTTCGGCAGATGCCGTTGGGCGACAGCATGCGGGACCTGACCGGAGCCGGGATCGTGTCGAAGACGGGGGACCCGACTTCGGTGGGTGCGTTCGTGGTGACGCTCGTGGCGAGTCCCAAGGGAGCGGCGACGCTCACGGTGACGGTGCAGGCGAGCGGTCGGGATCCCGCGGGTGACGACTGCGCGGCGGTCCGGAAGATGTACCGCGTCTGTGATGCCTTTGTGGGACCCGACGGCACGCACGGCTATCTCGCGCAGACGCGGGCCGAGGGGCAGACGCCGGACCCCGGCGGCAAGGAACCCTCGGAATGGGCCGCGCAGGTGATCCGCCGCGACGGCGTGCGGGTTTCGGCGACGGCGACGTCGAGGATCGACGCCGGGATCCTGGGATTTCCGGGGTATGAGATCGTGCCGACCAAGCAGCTCCGGGACATCGTGATGTCGCCGAGTTGGTCGCTCTGGGTCGATCCGGAGGTCAATCGGGCCGCGCGGGCGAAGATGCTCGACTTCCGGGAGCAGGTCCCGATCGGCCCCCCTCAGACACCGCCGAACCGGGCTTTCCCAGGCAGCACCGGCCTCCCACAAGTGCCGACGGGCGAGCCCTCACAGTCACCGGCCGCAGGCGGGGGCACGGCGCGGTAGGCACCCGATGCCGTTCACCCCAGCCGACCGCAGAAAAGCACATCGGCGACACCGAACAAGCCCACCACAGGCCCCCCGCAACGCCGCCACACACAACCAACCGCACGTGCACAGCGGCCGCCAAACGGGCACCCCGACCCGCAGCAAGACACAGCGCCACCACCCCGACCAGCACCAACACAACAGGCCCCGCACCTCCCCGCCCCGCCGACCCCCGCCGGCACCCCCAACTCCCGGTACCCCCAACTCCCGCCACCCCACGACGTGACCACCCCCACCCCAACGCGGCACGACGCACCCCCACGGATTCGGTAGGCTGTCCTCTCACATCCGGGCGCATAGCTCAGTTGGTTAGAGCACTGCTCTTACAAAGCAGGGGTCGACAGTTCGAGTCTGTCTGTGCCCACCCGAAATCAGGCCCAGGTCAGCCCGCTGACCTGGGCTTTTTCACGCCCTGGGTCGATGTCCACGCCGGGCGGAGGGCCGCGTGGGGTGGCGTGCGTGCGCGATATCCCAATGCGGACCTTGTGGGCGGCTCAGCCTGGTTATGAGCGCCGCCCAGGGTGCTCCGGCGACGACGGCGTATGCCTACGATGTCGCCGACGAACTCATCCATGCGGTTGGCCCCGAGGAAACACGACGTATGGGTACGACGCTGACGGAAACCAGACCGGCGTCGTAGCATCGGTCGGTCTCGTACCGAGCCCGCGGCGCCGAGTCAGGGAACGTTTCGGTGCACCTGGTGCCACACGGTCGGGGGAACGGACCCCGCACACCGGCGGAAGTCGGAGAAAGCGACGTAGCGGTGTTCGCGGGCATCCACGTAACTCTGGCGGCCCTGACGATCGTCGACGCTGCCCGGTGGAAGCGGGATCAACCCCGAGGCTGCGGGATGGTACCTACTGGTGATCTTGGCGACCAACGCGACATCGCCCTGTACGGATAACACCAGGCACGGCCGATCCTTGGCGCCCGCGACCTCGGCGAAGGGCACCAGTGCCCACCAGACTTCGCCCGGCCACGGCAGTTCGGGAGCCCACTCCCGGGGGCGAGGCGACGGGATCGGCGTCCGTCCCCAAGGACCGGCCGAACGGCCCGGCGCTCCGCTCCAGGGGCGGGTCGGAGGTCCGGATATGCGCCACCAAAGGCGCGACCGGCCCGTTTCACCCCGCAGCCACCGTCGGATCTCGCGAAAGGTGAACTTGACCATCAAGATCATCGCTGCCGCGTACAAGAACATGCCCACAACGGTCATCACCCGGGCACCTCCCCACCAGGCCGAGCCCGACCGTATCGCGACCAGGACCCGCCCGGGATCCCCCGGACAAGGCGCGATGTCCGACCGGGCGGGCCGGCTGCTCGACGCCCGCACGGTTCGCACCGAAGCCGAACCGAACAAAGCGGGGGTCGACAGTCCGAGTCTGTCCGCACGCGGTCAGATACACAGCTCAGGACCACCAAGAGGCGGCCAGCCAGTGGGGAAACTTGCAGATCGGCCGCCTCTCGGGTCATGCCGAGTTGTCTCGGGCGGGGTCGGTGGCGGCTCGGTGCTTTGGTGCTGCGGGTGTCGGTGCCGGCTCGGTGGGTAGTGGCTCGCGGTGGTCGGCGTGCAGGCCGGCGAGGGAGATGTGCAGCAGTCTGTTCCACATGTGGGGGCGGCAGTCGTCGGTGACCTGTACGGCGTGGCCCAGGGAGACCAGCAGGAGCAGAAGGTCGTCGGTGGTCACGCCGGGGCGCAGCACGTCGGTGGCGCGGGCGCGTAGTTCCTCGATGACCAGGCGAAGCTGCCGGATGCCGTCGAGGTCGGGGACCGACCAGGTCAGGGCGAAGTTTTCCATGATGGCGCTGTGGCGTGCGTAGCCGGTGAGGGCCTGTCGGTAGAAGTCGGTCAGGGCGGCCCAGGGGTCTCGGGCCTCGATGGCCGTTTGGCGTGCGGAGTCCGCCCATCGGGAGAATTCCCGGTGCAGGACGGTGCGGATGAGGTCTTCCTTCTTGGGGAAGTGCCGGTAGAGGGTGCCCATGCCCACTCCGCTGCGGGCGGCGATCTCGCGCACGTCCACCGCGGTGCCGCGGGTGGCCAGGACTTCCGAGGCGGCCTCGATGATCGCTTCGCGATTGCGGGTCGCGTCCGCGCGCGCCGCGCGGCGTTTTGTGGTGCCTTTCGGTTCTTTTGGGTCTTCCGGTTCTTCTGGTTCGGCCACTGGCATGGGGATGAGTCTATGGCTTATCCGGAGCAGGTGCTCCGCGCGTGCTACTTTGAGGAGCACGTGCTCCGGATAGCGAGAGGGAAGCCATGTCCGACCCGTCCACGACCGGCGCGAACGATGTCACCGTGCCGGACGGCACCACTTGGAACGAACGGATCATCGCCGAGTTCCGGGCGAACGCCGGGTGTGTGTCCTGGAGCAGCGAGGCGGAGTTCGCGGCAGGCCGTCCCGTCCCGCCCCGGATACCCGGCTTCGACGAACGGGGAATGTCGCTCATCCTGGTGCACAACATCGGGGCCAGGAGCGGCCGCAAGCGGATCAACCCGTTGTTCTTCCAGCCGGTCGACAACGGCTGGGCCGTCTTCGGAACCCACGGTGGCAGTCCGCGTGATCCGGCATGGGTCCGCAATCTCATGGCGAACCCGCGCGTCACCGTCGAGGTGGGCACCCGGACCGTGCCGGTCACGGCCCGGCTCGCGCACGGAGAAGAGCGCGAGCGACTGTGGGCGCAAGAGGTGGCGCTCGTCCCGAAGTTCGCCGAGTTCGAGGCAATTGCGGGCAGGCAGATCCCCGTTGTCGTGCTGGAGCGCGTAGACGGATAGGGCCTACGCCCGGTTGCCCCGCAGGGGGCCGGTATCCCGGATGCATCGCCCAAGCGGAAGCGGTGGGCCACGGCCGGGGAACACCGTTCGACCGGGACTGGGGTGAGTGGGGCGGGTTCGCTCATCCTGGATCCGTCTGCGATCCGCCTTCGACTGTGCGTGGGGCGGGCTGCGTGCGTGGTGGAGTTCGATCCGTATGGGCGGCCGTTGAGGATGGCCTTGGTGCGAGGCGGATTTTGTGCTCCTGGGACTGGGAAAAATCTGTTGTGGCGGGAGTAGACATTGGGTTCTGGTGTGGGTATGGTTTCTCTTGTAGCCCAGAGAGACAGAAGGCCCTGGCAGACATGAACTGCCGGGCGAAGTACGCGAAGTTGCAGTGTGCAGGACGGTGCGCTGGTGGGGTTCCGAAGCCAGTTGTCGAAAGGCGGCGACGGGACCGACGGTCGCACCGGGTGGCCTGGGTGATAGTGGCCACCGTGAGCAGTACCCGCAGTGCAGTAGGTGAGCAGTACCTCGGTGAAGGCGTCGACTGCGGGCGCACGCACCGGGAGGTTCGGCAGTGGGGTTCCACGCCAAGTGGTGGCAGGACGGGCGATCGGGGCCGGCTGTCGAAGGGTGGTGCTGTCACAGGCCACCGAGCGGTATGTATCACCGGCAGTGCGCAACACGAGGAACACCAGTAGTACCGCAGTACCGGCAGTACGCAGTGCATCGTCACCGAGGGAAGAACGAAGGAGTGGAAGCGCCATCGGGATCGCCCGGGCGGAAGTCTTGAGCCCGGGTACCGCAGGACATCGATAGTGAGGTGGTCTCCGGTCGAGCAACCGCGATCCCCGCGCCCCCGACGGCAGTTTCGGTCGGGCCCGCGGAAACGGTAAGCCGGTGCAGTAACAGGCCGGCAGGTGGTGTAGCAGTTCCTTCGGGGCCCTGGATGCCGTAAGGCACCAGGGCCCCTCAACTTTTTGCGGAGAACGAGGGGCGCGATGACGGCGCCCACGCATGCCGCCCGGGCCGCACCGCGTTCCGGGCGAACTTCGTTATCCGACGACGCTGGAAAATCTACCGTGGCCGCAGTAGACATGGAGCGAGACTGTGGGTATGTTTCCTGGTGTAGCCAAGCGAATCAGTGAGGCGCGACAGAGACGAACTGGCGCGCGTTGTTGAGGGTTCGACAGCAGAGTCCCGGGGCCATGTGTTGTTCGGCGAGGGTTCCGGAGGCTGGTTGTCGGGCCGAGGAGAAACCGAGGGCGGCCCACGGGGCCGCGTGCAGGACGAGCAGTTCCCGGCAGTTCGGTTGTACCCGCAGTGGCAGTACACGTTGTACGACGAAGGTAGGAGAGGAAGGAGCGAACACCATCCGGATCGCCCGCTCGGCGCGGTGAGGTTGTTCGGCCGAGTGGGATCCGTAGAGACGCCGGTACGAAAGGTGGTCCGCGGTCACGCAATTGCGATCCCCGCGCCCCCACCTGTTGGGGCGGACGCGGAACAAGTAGGCCGACACGTCGGTGTCGGTGGATGGTGTGGATTTCTTTCGGGGCCCTGGTGCCGTACGGCACCAGGGCCCCTCGATGCGTTTCCCGAGCAGCCCGCATACGGACGTGAACTCAAGAGAGGCGCCGATGGCCCCCGAACCCGGATCGACCCCGACCAAGGCCGACAGGCTGGACGACGACGACTACCCCGCCTACACCATGGGGCGCGCCGCCGAACTGATCGGCGCCTCGCAGGGCTTTCTGCGCGCGATCGGCGACTACGGCCTGATCACCCCCCTGCGCTCCGAGGGCGGCCACCGCCGCTACTCCCGCTACCAGTTGCGCATCGCCCAACGTGCCCGCGAACTCGTCGACCAGGGCACCGCCATCGACGCCGCCTGCCGCATCGTCATCCTCGAGGACCAACTCGAGGAGGCCCTGCGCCTGAACGCGGAACTGCGCGACGCGGCCGAGACCCGCTCGGACGACGACTCCTGACCCGCTGAGGACGCCGAGGCGCGGTGCCCCGACGGGCACGCGCCCCACGCGGATCATCCATCGCCACCGAGACCGCCGCCGTTTCCGGCTCGGCACGCTCCGACGCCGCATCCGCCCGCCGCCCGCCGCATTGCACCGGCGACCCGGGCCGGTCGACTTCCTGTGCCGGGCCGCATCGTCCATCAGGGTCGGAACGGCGGACTACGCCGCCGCGAATGTGTTCATGAGCATCAGGCCAGTGCCCCCGCGCCGGGCGCGTCGTGCGCGTCGGAGGGTCGGGGGTAGGCGCACCCGGGCCGTTGCCGCAGCCGTTCGTGACCCCGCCGCGAATGCGGCCCGGGCCACGGCGGCGGTCGATCGGGCGCGGGCCGGCCACGGGCGGGAGCGGGCGTCGCGGTGGGGGGCGTCGAGGTCGGCCCAGACGGTCTTGCCGGCTCGGTGGGTGCGAATGCCCCAGCGCGCGGTGATCGTGTCGAGGATGTGCAGGCCGAAGCCGCCCTCGTGGTGGGGGCCGGTGTCGCGCCGGGCCGGCGGCCGGGGGTCGGCGTCGGTGACCGACAGCCGTACCCCGTGCCTGGTGCGGCGTACGGTCAGGCCGATGGGCCCGTCGGTGTGCAACCGGGCGTTGGTCAACAGCTCCGACACGACCAGGACGGCCGTCGCGACGCGGTCCTCGTCCCAGCCCCAGCCGGCGAGCGCGGCCCGCACCTGCCCCCGGGCCCTCCCGGCCGCACCGGTCTGCCGCGGCACCCGCCACCGGAAGAGGGAACGGCGAAGTCGAGTCATGACCTGACCTTCCTCCAGGGCCGGGGACACGGGCGGACAGCGGCCGGCACTCGGGCTCGGCGCCGGCGCGCCGACCGCTCGTTCGGGACGCTCGCACACCTGCCCCCCGATCGGCGACTCAAGCCTCGGCCGCCCGCGAGGATCGTCGCGAGTTCGGCTCGGCGGATCGGGGGCAGGGATAGGTGGCTCCCCAAGGTGTGGACGACCTCGCCCATCACCGGAACCCGGACCACCGGTCGACGACGAGGGACGAACCGCGACCGCCCCCGCGCGGCCCATGTCCGTCGCCTCGGGGGCGGCCGTACGGGCTCCCGCCGTCCTGGCGGGTGTCTTCACGGGGGCAGACGAGACGAGGCACATGTCCGAACGAACAGCCGTACCCGAGGCCCGGCCGACGAACGGGTCGTCGACGGTGGAGGCGGACCGGATCGCGGCGGTGCGTCGCTACGACACCCTCGACGCTCTGCCCGACGGCGCCTGCGACCGGGTGGCGGCCCTCGCGGCCCGGTTGTTCGACGTCCCCGTCGCGACCGTGACGATGGTCGACACCGATCGCATCCGCTTCAAGGCCGTACACGGCCTGCCCGGCGTCACCGAGATCGGCCGCGACCCGGGCCTGTGCGACTCGGCGGTGCTGAGCGACGAGACGCTGATCATTCCGGACACGCTGGTGGATCCCGTCGCGTGTTCGAACCCGATGGTGGTCGGACCCATGGGGGTGCGGTTCTACGCCGGCGCCCCGATCGTCACCGCCGACGGCCACCGGCTCGGCACCGTCAACATCCTCGACACCCGCCCGCGCCGAGTCGACGCCGCCGACGCGGCCACCCTCGCGGACCTGGCCGCGATAGTGCGCGACCAGCTGGAGTTGCGGCTGTCCGCGCTGAACGCCGTCCGGGCCGAGCGGGAACGGAACCGGGTCGAGCAGGACCGGCGCCGCGCGGAGGAGCAGGCGCGGCTGCGCGCGGAGCGGGACCGGGCCGCCATCGCCGCGTTCGCCTCCACGCTGCAACGGACCCTGATACCGCCGCTGTTGCCGGCGGTACCCGGCTTGGAGCTGGCCTGCCACTACCAGACGGCCTCGCCGCGGGAGGTCGGCGGCGACTTCTACGACGTCTTTCCGCTCGGCGCCCGGCGGTGGGCCTTCTTCCTCGGCGACGTGTGCGGCAAGGGCGCCGAGGCCGCCACGGTCACCTCGCTGACCCGCTACACCCTGCGCGCCGCCGCCCTGATCGACGCCGACCCCACCGTCGCGCTCACCGCGCTCAATACCGCCCTGCTTCTCGACGCCTCGGTCGGCACCCGATTCTGCACCGCGATCTTCGGCATGCTCGACCCGCACTCCGACGGCGGATTCACCGTCACCCTGGCCACCGGCGGCCATCCCCCGGCCTACCACCTCAGCCCCGACCCGGGCGCGGGCGTGCGGGTGGAGACGGTACGGGCCGAGGGCGGCATGCTCGTCGGCGCGTTCGCCGACGCCACGTTCGCCTCCCGGACCCTGCATCTGGCCCACGGCCAAGGCCTGCTCCTGTACACCGACGGACTCACCGAGGCCCGTACCGCCGAAGGCGCCAGACTCGACCAGGAGGGCCTGACCGCCTTCCTGGCCCTGCGCCCCGGCGCCCTCACCGCCGGGGCCCTCGTCGAGGACACCGTCGCCCTCCTGGGGACGCTGCCCGACTCCGACCGTGACGACGTCGCCCTGCTCGCCCTGTCCGTCCCGGCCCGCGACACCGCGGCGGTCGCCGGCATCACCGCGACGGCCCAAAGCACCACCCCCGCCCTCGTCGGGCGGCAGCGCCGACACCGTTGAACCGCCGGGATCGTGCCGGTCACCTCTTCGTCTCCCACCTCGCCGGCGGTGTGGGGGCGCGGGAGGTGGTTGTGCTTGGACGTGTACGAGGCCGTGACCGCGAACCGGGACTGCTTCGGGGCGCCCGCCGATGTGGTCACGGGTGACGACGATCGGCCGTGGTCAGGGATTCGATGTGGGCCGTGCCGCTGTCGGTGAGGACCTCGGCGAGGGATTGGGCCGGGCGGATCGGGGCGAAGGTGGTCTCGCCGGACGGGGTGGTGCGGTAGCCGTGGATGGCCGGGCGGGGCAGCGAGTTGTAGGAGAAGTGGGTGGACAGGGAGTAGGCGCCCGTGTCCTGGAGGGCGAGGATGTCGCCCGGTTCGAGTACGGGCAGGTCGCGGGCGATCGCCGAGAGGTCGCCGGCGAAGCACAGCGGGCCCGCGATGTCGTGGGGTTCGGTCGGGCCGGACTTCGGCCGGCCCTTCGCGTCGAACGCGTCGATGCGGATCGGCCACGCCTCGGGCATCGACATGGCGCGGGTGAGGATCTGGCCGCCCGCGTGGGTGACGGCGATGCGGCGGCCGCCGGTGGTCTTGGTGTATTCGACGATCGACGCGACGGTGCCGTTCTTGGCGAAGATCGAGCGGCCGAACTCGGTGACCAGGTCGTAGTCGCCGTCGAACAGGGTCGGCACGGCCCGGCGCAACTCGGCGACGTAGTCGGCGAAGGTCGGCGTGTCGGTGTCGTCGGCGAAGTTCACCGGCAGGCCGCCGCCGATGTCCAGACCGGTGACCCGGCGCTGCCCCACCTCGGCGTTCACCCGCTCGGCCAGCGCGTGGGCCGCCGCCACGCCCTCGGCCATCAGCGGCAACGGGCAGCCCAGCGAGCCGACATGGATGTGGATCCGGGTCAGCCACGGATGGCGGACGAACGCCTGTACGACCGCCTCGGTCGCGCCCTCGTCGCGCAGCGCCACGCCGAACTTCGACGTCGCCGTGGCCGTACTCGTGGAGTCCACCGAACCGCGGCCCACCTGGGGATTGACCCGGATCCCGAGCGGCGCGGGCGCGGGCCGGCCGGCGAGCAGGGCGTCGACGCGGGCCAGTTCCTGGAAGTTGTCCACGTTCAGCGCGATGCCGTGGGCGAGGGCGAACTCCAGCTCCGCGACGGTCTTGATCGGGCTGTCGTACACGATGCGCTCGGGCGGGAAGCCGGCCGCCAGCGCCAGCCGCAGCTCGCCGGGTGAGGCGACCTCGCAGTCCATCCCCGCGTCCGCCATCAGCCGCATCACCGGGGCGAGGGCGCACGCCTTGGCCGCGAAGGCGTGCCTGACCGGGGCCGGGGCGAAGGCCGCGTGCAACTCGGCGACCGTGCCGAGCAGCCCGTCCACGTCCAACAGCCCGATCAGCGGTTCGCCCGCGCCCAGCAGCCCCTGCCGCACGGCCGCCGCCACCGCCGCGTTCCGGGCCGCGCGCCGCCGCCGAGCCGCATCGGAAGTCGTCTCCACCGGATCTCCTCATCGCTCGTCGCTCGCCCACGCCCGCCTCGCGGGGGCCCCGCGGTCGCGCGCGAGGGCATCGCCGTACGCGCCGCCCGGCCGGACGTCCGCATGCCCAGCATCCCCACCCCCGCCGCGCCGAACATCGTCGAGTGCGACGAACCGTCGGCTCGACCTTGTGGCGGGCGACGACCGTGCCCGCGTGGGTGTGCCGGCGTCGTTGCCGCGGCGGGGCTCCGCGATGGTGTCGGCTCGGCCGCCTCGCGCGACCCGCCCGCAGCGGGCGGATCCGGTGTGCCGTTCGGGTCATCATTCGCTTGCGCCGCGTTATTGCCCAACGGATCACTCGTAACTACCGTGTTTGTTGAGCATTCAAGGGACTACGACGTCACGCCGCGATTCCCGCCCGCGGCCGGATCGTTCAGCGCCGCCCCACCTCGTCGGCACGCGCGCCCGCACGGCCGCGCGCATCCCGCCGCGCCCGCATGCCCCGCGCCCGACGTACCCGACGCACTTCGCGCGACTCCATCCCCGTCCCCATCGGTCTCCGGGCCCGTCCTCGCCCGGAGCGCAAGGAGAGTTCGATGACCTCCGCATCAGGCACGCCCACCGGCTCCGCCACGCACCCCGACCTCCTCGACTACCTGGTGATCGGCGCCGGGCCCGCCGGGCTCCAGATCGCGCAGTTGCTCCAGGCCGCCGGGCACGGCTACCGGGTCCTGGAGAGTGGCCGCACTCCCGGCACCTTCTTCCGGACCTTCCCGCGGCACCGCACCCTCATCTCCGTCAACAAGGTGTACAACGGCACCGACGATCCCGAGTTGAACATGCGGATGGACTGGAACTCGCTCCTGTCCCCGGATCCCGAGCTGTTGTTCAATCGGTACAGCAAGCGCTACTTCCCGCACGCCGACGACCTCGTGCGCTACCTCGCCGACTTCGCCGCCGCGTTCGAGCTGGACATCGCCTACGACACCCGGGTCGAGCGGATCGGGCGCCGCGCCGACGGCGGATTCACCGCTACCGACCAGCGGGGAGAGCGACACCACGCCCGGCGGCTGGTGGTGGCCACCGGACTGACCCGGCCCAACACCCCCGATATTCCGGGCATCGAGACCGCCGACGACTACTCGGCGGTGTCCGTGGACCCGGAGGACTTCGTCGACCAGCGAGTCCTGATTCTCGGCAAGGGCAACTCCGCGCTGGAGACCGCGGACAACCTCCTGGAGACCGCGGCGGTGATCCACGTGGCCGGGCCGCACTCCATCCGGCTCGCCTGGAACACCCACTTCGTCGGACACCTGCGCGCGATCAACGCCAACTTCCTCGACACCTACCAACTCAAGCTGCGCAACGCCGTGTTGGACGGTCGCGTGTTGTCCGTGGACAAGGGCGGCGACGCGGGGCGCTACCGGGTGCGGTTCGCGTTCTCGCGCGCCGACGAGGTGGTCAAGGAACTCCACTACGACCGGGTCGTCGTCTGTACGGGCTTCCGCTTCGACGCCTCGATCTTCGCCCCGGACTGCCGCCCGGAACTGGCCATCGACGACCGGTTCGCCGCCCTGTCCCCGGCATACGAGTCGGTGAACGTGCCCGGCCTGTACTTCGCCGGCACCCTGATGCAGCAGCGCGACTTCAAGAAGTCCACCGGAGGCTTCATCCACGGATTCCGCTACGCCGTCCGCGCCCTCGGTCACATCCTCGACGAGCGCCACCACCAACGACCCTGGCCACAGCGGTCGTTGCCCGGCACGCCGATGGCGCTCGCGGATGCCGTGGTGGCCCGGGTCAATCGCAGCTCGGCGCTGTGGCAGCAGTTCGGCGTGATCGGGGACCTGATCGTGATCGACCACGACGGGCAGGCGCACTACCGCGAGGAGGTGCCGGTCGACTACGCGCACGAGAGCCGATCGCCCGACGGCGGCGACTACTTCACCGTCACCCTCGAGTACGGGCCCGACCACGACAAGGTCGACCCTTTCGACATCACCGTGCGCCGCACCGCGCAGAACTCGGTGGACGGTTCCATCGACGCCGCCTACCTGCACCCGGTGATCCGGCACTTCCGGGACGGCGAGCTGTCGGCCACGCACAACATGACGGAGAACCTGGAGAACGAGTGGGACTCCCCGCAGGTCCACCACGCCCCGCTCGTGGCCTTCCTCGCCCGTGAACTGGACCGGCGGCCGAGCCCGGCCGGGCGGTGAGCGGGGTGCGGTTCACCGTGTACGACTTCGAGGAGGCCGCGCGCGCCCGACTGGATCCCGTACACGTCGACTTCATCGCGGGTGGAGCGCGCGACGAGATCACCGTACGGGCCAACGAGGCGGCGTTCGCCCGGCTGCAACTGCTGCCCAGGGTGCTGCGCGGCAGTTTCGAACGGGACGTGTGCGTCACCCTGTTCGGCGGACGGGCGAGCCTGCCGATCCTGCTCTCGCCGACCGCCTTCCACAAGCTGGTCGATCCGGAGGGAGAGGCGGCCACCGCCCGGGCCGCGGCCGCCGCCGGGGCGATCATGATCGTCTCCATGGCATCCACGGTGGCGGTGGGCGAGGTCGCCGCCGCGGCCCGCGCCGCCGCCGAGCCCGGGCAGGCGCCGCCGCTGTGGTTCCAGCTCTACCTCCAACCCGATCCGGGGATCACCGAGGCGCTGGTACGCCGTGCCGAGGAGGCCGGCTGTACCGCCCTGGTGGTCACCGTCGACTCCCCGGTGCTCGGCGCGGGCGAGCGCAACCGGCGCAACGGCTTCCACGACCTGCCGCCGGGGATGCGCTGCGAGAACCTGGTGGACCTGCGGGACGGCGAGCGCGGGCACATACGGCAGATCGCGATGTCCCCGGAGTTCTCCTGGGAACACGTGGGTCGATTACGGCGATGCACCGATCTGCCGGTCCTGCTCAAGGGTGTGCTGCATCCCGAGGACGCGCGGCTCGCGGTTCGGCACGGCGTCGACGGACTGCTGCTGTCCAACCACGGCGGTCGGCAACTCGACACGGTACCGCCGACGTTGGAACTGCTGCCCGAGCTGGTCGCCGCGGTGGCCGGGCGCATCCCGATCGTGCTGGACGGGGGGATCCGGCGGGGCACCGACGTGGTCAAGGCGCTGGCGCTCGGCGCGATCGCCGTGGGTATCGGCCGACCGGTGATGTGGGCGCTGGCCGAGGGCGGGGAGAAGGGCGTACGACGGCTGCTGCACCTGCTGTGGGACGAACTCGACGAGGCGCTGGCCCTGTGCGGCGCCTCCGGGCTCGCGGATCTGACGCCCGACCTGGTCCGGGTGCCGGGGTGGGGATCCGCACCCGGCCCCACCGTGACGCCGGGGGCGGACACCCGACGCGGCGGGGGAATCGGATGAGCGCCGTCGGCTGGTCGATCCTCGGCGCGGTCATGCTCCCGATGGCCGTGCTGCCCTACTGGCTGCCCGGGATCGTGATCGCGCTGCGCGTGCGCATCTTCGCCCGGGCGGGCGGTGCGGACGGTGTGCGGGTGCCCGGACCCGAGGTGCCCGCCGAGGAGTTCAAGCGGGTGTACGGGCATCCGGCGGCGGACGGCCGCAGTCGCGGCGCCGCCCTGTCCGACCTGTTCTGGTACTGGCTGGCGCCCGGCCCGGAGGTGCACCAGGAACACGTGGAACCCGGACCTCGCTACGACGACGTGGCCAAAACCACCCGACGCATCCTGGCGGGCATCTCCCGGGAGCAGTGGACCGAACTGGTCGGCCGCTGCACGCGCAATGTCCTCGACGAACTGACCGGTGGCCGAACGGCGACCGGCGGATCGGGTGAACACCCGCGCACCGCACGGGCCTTGCACGTGCGGCTACGCGACCTGATGATGCCCGTGTGGGCCGAGGTCTACTACGAGGTGGTCTTCCGCGAACCCTGCCCGCGCCACGTCCGCAACCTGATCACCGACCACGCGAACGACGTGGTCGACTCGATCAAGTGCCTGGGCCTTCGGCACATGGACCGGCGGGCCCGGCTCACCGACCACCTGCGGGCCCGACTCGCCGACGATCCGCCGCCCGGGCCGCTGCCGGAGTCGCTGGACCGGCGGGAGCAGGCCTACTACCTCCAGGGCACGTTCTTCAATACCGCCGTGGTGCAGATGTCGGAGGCCGCGGCCCACCTGCTGCTGGCCCTGGCCACACACCGCGACACGCAGACCCGCCTCCAGGCGCCCGGTACGGATCCGGACCACCTGGACCGCGTCGTCGACGAGACGCTGCTGCACTTCCCGCTCTTCGGCGTGGCGCACCGGATCACCTCGGGTGAGATCCCCCGGGAGGGGCGCGAGCCCATCCCGACCGGCTCGGTACTGCTGTTCAACTACCCCGAGTATCAGGGCTCCCAGGGCCTCGCCTTCGACCCCGATCGGTGGTTGGACCCGGACACCCGGCCCACCGAGTACATCCCGTTCGGCGTCACCGCAAACCGCCCGTGCCCGGCCCGCGGCTTCGCCCTGCTCACCCTGCGGGTCGCGGCCGAGGAGACGCTGCGCCGCTTTCGGCTCGACTCCTCGGCGCAACACACCCGTTCCCTGCCCAACCGAGGACCCTGCCTGCTCACCCCGCGCACCGATCCGGCCGCCCCACCCCCGCGCCGGCCCCGGGTCCGGCTCGCGGTGATGCGCCTCACGGACCGATGGGCCGCCGTCCCGCGCAGCCTCACCCAACTCGTGCTCGGCGCCTACATGGTCCACGACGCCCGCCGACAGGGGTTGTGCCGCGCCTACTTCGGCGCCTCGTCCGCCGGCCCCGCGCCGTCCGTACCCGCCGGCCGATGAGAGGGGTGAGGCGATGACTCCGTCGGAACTCGCACCCGTGTTCTTCCTGGCCGTCGTGGTGATCCTGCTGACGTGTCGGCTGGTCGTCTTCGTGGTGGGCCGATTCGGGCAACCGCCCGTGGTCGGCGAGATGATCGCCGGAGTGCTGCTCGGCCCGTCCCTGTTCGGGCTGGTCGCCCCCGGGGCCTCGGCCGAGGTTTTCCCGCCCGAACTGAAGCCGGTGTTGTACGTGGCCGGACAGATCGGCCTGGTGGCGCTGATGTTCGCCACCGGGTACGAATTCCGGGCGCACGCCGGGCGCGGGCTGGCCGGCACCGCGGTCGCGGTCTCCGCGGCCGGGGTGGTGATCCCGCTGGTCCTGGGCATGGGGCTGACCCTGGCGGCGTACGGGCACGTGGGCATCTTCGTCGACGGGGTGTCGGTGTGGGTCACGGCGGCCTTCGTCGGCGTCGCCCTGGCGATCACCGCGTTTCCGATGCTGGCCCGGATCATCACCGAACGCGGCCTGTCCGGGACCCGGTTCGGCTCCCTCGCGCTGGCCTCCGGGGCCACCGACGACGCCCTCGCCTGGATCATGCTGGCGGGGGTGCTGGGCGGGGCGTCCGGCGAGGTGCGACCGGTCGTCAAGACGATCGGCGGCTCCCTGCTGTTCGTCGTGGTGCTGTTCCTGCTGGGGCGCCTGCTGCTCCGGTGGATCGTGGAGCGCCCGGGTCTCGGCGACGACACCCGGCTCCTGCTCGTCCTCGTGGTGCTGTTCTGCGCCGCGTGGTTCACCGACACGATCGACCTCTACGCGGTGTTCGGCGCGTTCTGCGTCGGGATGGCGATGCCGCGCGGAGAGAACTCGGAGCGGTTGGTGCGGTCTACCCAGTCGGTGACCCAGGTGGTGTTCGTACCGATGTTCTTCACCTACTCCGGACTGAACACGAAATTCGACGTGTTCGCCGACCCGTCGGTGCTGGTGTTCGGGGGGACGGCGGTGATCGTCGCGGTGGTCGGCAAGTTCGGTGGCTGCTGGGCCGCCGCACGGCTGCGCGGGGAGCCCCGGCCGGTGGCCGTCCGGGTCGGCGTACTGATGAACGCCCGAGGGTTGATGCAGCTGATCGCGCTCAACATCGGCCTCGCGGCGGGCATCGTCGGCGACGAGTTGTTCGCCGCGCTGGTCCTGGTCGCCCTGATCACCACGATCATGACGGTTCCGCTGTTGAGCCTGTTCGATCGTCGCGAGGCGGGCGCGCGGTCGCACGCGCGAACGGGTCGGGAGGAGGAGGTGGTGTCGTCGGGTTGAGCGGCCGGCGCGCTCGGCTTCGGTTGGGGGGCAACGGCCTGTAACGGCAGGGAATTTCGAGTGCGGAGCGCGGCCCGGCGGGAGTGCCGGGCCGCGCCCTGTGCGGGTGGTGTCGGTGTCGGTGTCGTTGTGTGGGGACGGCCTTGCCGGGGCGAAGGGCGGTGACCCTTGCGATGGGGGCGGGCACGCGGTGCTTGCGAGGGATCAGCGTTTTGCGATGCTTCGGGTGCCCGACGCGGCGCCGGTACGGCGGCCGAGGAAATGTACGACGGCCGCACCCAGGCCGGCCAGGCCGCCGGCGGCTCTCGGTCTGCGGGTGAATCCGGTGAGGCGGCTCGTCCGGTCGAGCGGGGCCGGGGGATCGGCTCGTCTGCTCTGGTTGACACGCGTAACCTCCCGGTCGGGCGTGCCGGTCGGACCGGTGCCCGAAGGACCGGGCGGCGCCGCGGGGGGTGCCGGTGAGCGGACGGAGGTGTCGAGTGTGGGTGTGCCGAGGGTTTCCGTGCTGCCCAGGACGGTGCTTTCCCGGATCGCGGTCAACCGTGCCGCGCGTTCGGCCAACGCCCGTGCGCGTAGCTCCAGCAGGAGTCCGTGTGGAAGCTCGAACAGGCGCTCATAGGCGACCAGGAGCGGTTCGCCGGGCATGCGTCGGGCCTTCTCGAAGTCGGCGAAGGCACTGTGCGAGCTGTATCCCAGACGTCGGGCGAGGGCCCGAAGGGAGAGTCCGCGCTCCAGACGCAGGCGGTACAGGGTCAGCCCCAACTCCCGGTGGCACGAGCCGATCGGCCGGGGCGCGGGGGGTTCGGCGCCCGTCGGTTCCTCCGGTCGCGGCGCGGTCGTCATCTCGCGGTTCCTTCACAACGGGGTAAGTGCGACATCTGGTGGTTCCTCCTTGGGGTGAAGGTGGTGCCTCCGGTGCGCTTGACGCCCTGTCCCGTCGAGCCGTGGTGGGCGTCGAACCGGACCGGGCACGTCGAGCCTGCCGCTTGTGGCGTGGCCGGCGGAGATCGGAAGGGGTTGGATCTCCGCACACGACGTGCCGAACCCCGACGTGGGAAAACGTGGTGCCCGGAAAGGGGATCGGGTCGCCACTGAGCATATCCAGCACCGATCGCGGGCATTCCGGCTCGCACATAACGGCGAGTCCGGGCGCGATGGCCGGATCGGTGCCGGTACCCGACGGGCCGGATGGCCGATGCGGGCGCGGATCGGGGCTGTACTCGATCTGTACCCAATATGTTCGCGGGCGTGAAAATCCCGGCCGGCGTGGCCGCATGACGGTCCGTCGGGTCCGTCGGGTGCGCCGGAGAGGGCGGTGGCGGGTGCCGACTCGCCCCCCTCGACGACGGGTCGGTCAGGCCGAGATCGGTTCGGGGGCGGGGGAGTTGGGGGTGGCGCGCAGTCGGTCGGCGATGTCGCGGGCGTGGCGGATCGTGTCGGCCCTGGCGTCGACGAGGCATCGGTGGGCGAGCGGACGCAGGTCCGCCAGGGCGGGATTGACGTCGGCGGCGGTGAGTTCGGCCGTGGCGGCGACCGTGTCGAGCCCCCAGACGTCGCCGAGGATGCGGTTCAGGTACGGCGTGGCGTGGTCCCAACCGGCGCGCGGGGTGCCGGGAGCGTAGCCGCCGCCCCGGGCCTGGACGAGCAGGGCCGGGCGGCCGGGCACGATCGGGCGGCTGACGTCGGCGGCGCGGTGGTCGGTGATGATCAGGTCGATCCAGGTCTTGACCTGCTGGGGGACGCCGAAGTTGTACATCGGCACGGCGAGGAGGAAGGCGTCGGCGGACAGGAACTCGTCGGCCAGTTCCGTGCCGAGCGCGGTCGCCGCGTGCTGTTCCCGGGTACGGGCGTCCTGCGGCGTCGTCCGGCTCGCCTCGGCGATCGGCCAGACCGGGGGCAGGGGATGACGACCCAGGTCGCGCCGGACGAACTCGGCGTCCGGGAACGCCCGGGTCCACTCGGCCTCGGCGAGGTCGGCGAGGGATCGGCTGATCGAGCCTTCGACGCGGATGGCGGCGTCGAGACGGAAGAACTTCACGGGGAACTCCCTGGGATGGCGGGATGGCGGGGTTGCGGGGTGGCGTCGAGCCGGGATCGGCCGGTGTCGGGGCGTGCGGAAGCGCGCCGGGGCGGCCCGGCGTGGGGGCGGGATCGCGGGTGATCGGGCTCGGGCCTTGCCACGCCTTGCGCGGCCGGATGCCGCGAGGGGCGGATGGGGCGGCGGTAAACTCGGCTGTTGTCTCCTTTATCGATCGGCATCGTGCGGAAGCGGCTCGTCTCCCCTCTGACTGATGCCTGATCGGAAAGGTGACCATGGACGGAACCGAGGCCCTGGCCGAGCGCTTCGAGGTGCATCGTGAGCACCTGCGCACGGTCGCCTATCGCATGCTCGGCTCGCTGGACGACGCCGACGACGCCGTGCAGGCGGCCTGGTTGCGGGTCGACCGGGCGGGGATCGACGGCGTCGAGAACCTGGGCGGGTGGCTGACCACGGTCACCGCGCGGGTGTGCCTCGACATGTTGCGGCTTCGCCGGACCCGGGGCGAGGAGCCGCTGACGGCGGCGCCGGAGGCGGTTTTGGAGCGGCCGGGCGGGCCCGAACCCGAGCACGAGGCGGTGCTGGCCGAGTCCGTGGGTCTGGCCATACTGGTCGTACTCGACCGGTTGACCCCCGCCGAGCGGGTCGCCTTCGTGCTGCACGACATGTTCGCGGTGCCGTTCGCCGAGATCGCGCCGGTGGTGGGACGTACGCCGGTGGCGAGCAAGAAGCTGGCCAGCCGGGCCCGCGAGCGGGTACGCGGGCGGGCCGCGCTCGACGAGGTCGACCTGGCCCGGCACTACACCGTGGTGGACGCGTTCCTGGCCGCTTCGCGCGGCGGCGATCTGGACACGCTGGTCGAACTGCTCGCGCCGGACGTGGTGCGCCGCGTGGACCGGTTCGCGGTACCGACCGGGGTGGCCGGCGAGGTCCGGGGCGCGCGGTCGGTGGCCGAGGAGACCCGGATGTTCGCCCACCGGGCCCGGCTGGGCGCGGTCGCCCTCGTGGACGGGCGGCCCGGCATCGTGATCGCGCCGGGTGGGCGACTGTTCGCGGTGTTGCGGCTGAGCTTCGCGGCCGGGCGGATCACCGACATCGAGGTGATCGCGGAGCCGGCGCGGTTGGCCGCGATGCGGTTGGGCGCGGGGCGCACGGGCCACTGAGCTGCGGGGGTGTGCGGCGCGTCGTGGTGGGGCGTGGCGTGGTGCGGTGGGGCGTGGTGCGGTGGGGCGTGGTGCGGTGGGGCCGGCCGCACCGGGCCGGCCCCACCGGGCGACCCGGCCCGGGTCGACTGCACCCGACTACGGCGGGTGCGACGCGGGCCGGGTCGCCCGGCTCCGCCCGGCCCGACCAGTTCCGGCCCGACTCGACCCGGGGCCGGTGCGACGCGGGGTTCGGTTCCTTCCGGCCCGGCTGGTGCGACTCGGCCCCGGTTCGTTCCGACTCGGCTCGGGTCCGGTCGGCCCAACCCCGGTTCGGCCCCGCCCGACCCGGCTCGGCCCGGGTCCGGCGGTGACTCGACCCCGCCTGTTCCGGCCCGGCTCGGTTAGGGTCCGGTGCGCCCGGGGCTCGGGTGTGGTGTGACTCGGCCCCGGTTTGGCCCAATTCCGGTCCGGTTCCGTTCGACCCCGGCGGGCTTCGGGCGCGGTGTGGTTCGGCCCCTGCCTGTTCCGGCTCGGGTCGGTTAGGGTCCGGCGTGTCCGGGGCTCGGCGCTACCGGGCCTCGGGTGTCGTGTGACTCGGCCCCGGTTTGGCCCAATCCCGGTCCGGTTCCGTTCGACCCCGGCGGGCTTCGGGTGCGGTGCGGTTCGGCCCCCGCCTGTTCCGGCTCGGGTCGGTTCGGGTCCGGCGTGTCCGGGGCACGGCTCTACCGGGCCTCGGGTGTGGTGTGACTGGGGCCCGGTTTGGCCCAATCCCGGTCCGGTTCCGTTCGACCCTGGGGGGCTTCGGGGGCGGTGCGGTTCGGCCCCTGCCTGTTCCGGCTCGGGTCGGTTCGGGTCCGGCTCGACCGTGGCCCGGCTCCACCCGGCCAGGGGCCGGCGGCGGCTCGACCCCGGTCGCGGACCAATCCCGGTCCGGCTCCGCCCGACCTCCCGCTCGACTCGGCGTGATCACGTCGTACCGGTGCGGTCTCCCGTCCCCTCGTGGTTCGCGTCGCCCGTGGTGGGCGGTCGGGTGGCGACGGCGCCTTGTCCGGCCGCCGGGGCGGCGTCATCCGTCCGGCCGAGGTCGGCGGGCGCGGGTGCGTGGAGTGGGCATAGCGTGTTGCGTGGGTCACAGGAGCTTGGGGTGGTGTGTAAGCCGGGTTGTGGGCTGACGGGTCGTCAAGAGGCTTGCTTCCAGGGGACCGTGGGATCTGATGGATCGTCAAGTCATATGTGACGAAGCATCAGAACCCTTTGTTTCAGCGGTAGTTGATCGCATCACGAGTCGTGGCTCCGGGGCGAACGGGGTTAGTGTCGGTCGGGTTGCCACGCTCGAGAAGCGACCCGGTCGGCCAGGGGCCGGGGCCGCGACACCTCCCCGGGAGCCGATCGCAGGCCTTGACGGGGACCAGGGATGAGGACCTCATGGCCATAGCGCTACCGCTGCGCGCCACCGACGATCCGTTCGGTACCGCGCCCACGTCGACCCCCGCCGTCTACTCCGGACGGCCCGCTTCGACGCCCCGCACGCTCGTGGACATCCTGGACGCCACCGTCCGTGCCCACCCCAACGAACCCGCCCTCGACGACGGCCGCCGTACGCTCACGTATCGCGCCTTGGCCGCCGAGGTGGAGGGACTGCGCCGGCGGCTCGCCGAGGCCGGGATCGGGGTCGGCGACCGGGTCGGCGTCCGGGTGCCCTCCGGCAGCAACGACCTGTACATCTGCATCCTCGCCGTGCTGGCCGCCGGCGCCGCCTACGTCCCGGTCGACGCCGAGGACCCCGACGAGCGCGCCGACCTGGTGTTCGGCGAGGCCGGGGTGGCCGCCGTACTGGGCGCCGAACGCGACCTGCGCGTCACTCACGTGGGTGACCCGCGCCCGCCGGCCCGCCCCACCCCCGCCGACGACGCCTGGATCATCTTCACCTCCGGCTCCACCGGCAAGCCCAAGGGCGTCGCGGTCACCCACCGCAACGCCGCCGCCTTCGTCGACGCCGAGGCCGGCCTCTTCCTCCAAGAGGAGCCGATCGGCCCCGGCGACCGGGTGATGGCCGGCCTTTCGGTCGCCTTCGACGCCTCCTGCGAGGAGATGTGGCTGGCCTGGCGCTACGGCGCCTGCCTGGTCACCGTGCCCCGCTCGCGGGTGCGATCCGGCGCCGACCTCGGACCCTGGCTGGCCGAGCAGGAGATCACCGTGGTCTCCACCGTGCCGACGCTCGCCGCGCTGTGGCCGACCGAGGCGCTGCTCGATGTACGCCTGCTGATCTTCGGCGGCGAGGCATGCCCGCCGGAACTGGTCGAGCGGGTGGTCGCCGAGGGCCGCGAGGTCTGGAACACGTACGGCCCGACCGAGGCCACCGTGGTCGCCTGCGGCGCGCCGCTCACCGGCGAGGGCCCGGTCCGCATCGGCCTGCCGCTCGACGGCTGGGAGCTGGCCGTGGTCGACGCCGAGGGCCGCCCCGTCGCGATGGGCGAGACCGGCGAACTGGTGATCGGCGGCGTCGGCCTGGCCCGCTACCTCGACCCGGCCAAGGACGCGGAGAAGTACGCCCCGCTGGACTCGATGGGCTGGGAGCGCGCCTACCGCAGCGGCGACGTGGTCCGCGCCGACGCCGAGGGCCTGGTCTTCGTCGGCCGCGGCGACGAGCAGATCAAGCTCGGCGGCCGCCGCATCGAACTGGGCGAGATCGACGCCGCTCTCCAGGCGCTGCCCGGCGTGGTGGGCGCCGCCGCGGCCGTGCGCACCGTCAAGGGCGGCAACCAGCTCCTGGTCGGCTACCTGGTCACCGGCGACGGCTGGGACCGCGAGGACGCGGTGGCCCGGCTGCGCGCCGAACTGCCCGCAGCCCTCGTACCCCGCCTCGCCCCGGTCGCCGACCTGCCCACCCGCACCTCCGGCAAGGTGGACCGCGACGCGCTGCCCTGGCCGCTCGCCGACACCGAGGACAGCGGCCCCGCCGAACAGCTGTACGGCACCGAGGCCTGGCTTGCCGAGCAGTGGACCGATGTGCTCGGCATCGCCCCGGGCAGCGCGCAGGACGACTTCTTCGCGATCGGCGGGAACAGCCTGGCCGCCGCCCGGCTCACCACCCTGTTGCGCGAGCGATATCCGGCGGCCGCCGTCGCGGACATCTACCAGCAGCCCACGCTGCGCAAACTCGCCCGCCGCCTGGAGCGCTCGGCCCAGGACGCGGGCGCGAGCCGCAAGGTGGCGCCCACGCCGACCCGGGCCCGAGTGGCCCAGCTGCTCCTGCTGATCCCGCTGTACACGCTGATCGGCCTGCGCTGGACGGTCGGCCTGCTCGCCCTCGGCAACGTCGCCGCCTGGTTCGGCCACTACCCGTGGGCACCCACCGCGTCCTGGTGGTGGGTCGCGGCGGGCTGGGCCGTGTTGTTCAGCCCGCCGGGACGGGTGGCCATCTCCGCCGGCGGCGCTCGGCTGCTGCTGCGCGGGCTGCGTCCCGGGACGTATCCGCGCGGCGGCGGTGTGCACATCCGGCTGTGGGCGGCCGAGCAGTTGGCCGACGCGAGCGGGGCGACCTCGCTGTCCGGGGCCTGGCTGCTGCGCTACGCCCGCGCGCTCGGCGCCAAGGTCGGCCGCGACGTCGACCTGCACACGCTGCCGCCGGTCACCGGCCTGCTCAAGCTCGGCCGGGGCTGCGCGGTGGAGGCCGAGGTGGACCTGTCCGGCCACTGGCTGGACGGCGACCGCCTGGAGATCGGCGCGATCAAGGTCGGCGCCGGCGCGATCGTGGGCACCCGCAGCACGCTCTTCCCCGGCGCGCGGATCGGCCGCTCGGCCGAGGTCGCGGCGGGCTCCGCGGTCACCGGCAACGTGCCGCCGAGCCGGCGCTGGGGCGGGGTGCCGGCGGTACGGCTCGGCAAGGTGGATCGGGGCCGGTTCGGCGATCGGCCGCCGCGCAAGCCGCTGTGGTCCGTGCTGTACGGCATCGGCGGACTGCTCCCGACCGTGCTGCCGATCGTGGCGGCCGTACCCGCGCTGTTCGTCCTCGGCGCGTTCGTGCACCCCGGCGACGGCCTCGGTACGGCGCTCGGCGGCGCGCTGCTCGCGCTGGTCCCGGCCGTGGCCGCCTTCGCGGCGGTGTACGCGCTGTCCATCGTGCTGCTCGTGCGGTTGCTCAGCCTGGGCCTGCGTCCCGGCTACCACCCGCTGCACGGCCGGATCGGCTGGCAGGCGTGGACCGTCACCCAGTTGATGGACCTGGCCCGGGAGAAGTTGTTCCCGATCTACGCGAGCCTGTTCACGCCGGTGTGGTTGCGGGCGCTCGGGATGAAGGTGGGCAAGGGCGTCGAGGCGTCCACCGTGCTGGCGCTGCCGAGCCTGACCACGGTCGGCGACGGGGCGTTCCTGGCCGACGACACGCTGATCGCCTCCTACGAACTCGGCGGCGGGTGGATCCGGATCGGCGCCGCGACGATCGGCGAGCGGGCCTTCCTGGGCAACTCCGGGATGACCGCCCCCGGCCGCTCGGTGCCCGCGCGCGGCCTGGTCGGCGTGTTGTCGGCGACGCCGAAGAAGACCAAGAAGGGCGGCTCGTACCTGGGCATGCCGCCGATGCGCCTGCCCCGTTCGGCCGACGTCGCCGATCAGGGCCTGACCTACGACCCGCCGGCCCGGCTGCGCTGGGCGCGCGGCCTGGTCGAGCTGTGCCGGGCGATCCCGGTGTTGTGCTCGGCGGCGCTGGCGCTGCTCACGCTGACCGCGCTGGCCTGGCTCGGCACGTACTCGCTCGTCCTGGCCGCGCTGCTCTCCGGCCTGGTCCTGCTCGCCTGCGGGGCGGCGGCGTGCGTGGTGTCGATCGCGGCCAAGTGGCTCCTGGTCGGCCGGTTCCGGCCGGTCGAACACCCGCTGTGGAGCGGCTTCGTGTGGCGCAACGAGTTGGCCGACACGTTCGTCGAGGTGCTGGCGGTGCCGTGGCTGGTCGGCCGGGTGTCCGGGACCTCCGTGCTCAACCTGTGGCTGCGCGGCCTGGGAGCGCACATCGGGCGCGGCGTGTGGTGCGAGAGCTACTGGCTGCCGGAGGCGGACCTGGTCACCCTGGAGGACGCGGTGAGCGTGGGGCGCGGCTGCGTACTCCAGACGCATCTCTTCCACGACCGGATCATGCGCATGGATACTGTGATCCTTCGCGAGGGCGCCACGCTCGGCCCGCGCGGGATCGTACTGCCCGGCAGCACGATCGGGGCACGCAGCACGCTGGGCCCCGCCTCGCTGGTGATGCGGGGCGAGACCGTTCCGGAGGACACCGGCTGGCTGGGCAACCCGATCGAGGCCTGGCGACGGTGATGCGTTTCGAGACGGCGTCGCGGGACGCGGCTCGTCCCGCGACGGTGGGCGCGACGGGGACGGAGCACGAATCGGTGAGCGACCAGGGGCCGCGCTCGGGTGCCGGCGAGGCGTACTTCGCCACACACGGCGACCCGCGCTACCGCGTACACCGCTACGAGCTGACCCTGGACTACCGCCCGGGCCCCAACCGCCTGGCCGGCAGCGCCCGGATCGGCGCGGTGGCCGGTGACCGCCCGCTCGGCGAGATCGTGCTCGACCTGGCCGAGTTCCGCATCGGTCGGGTGCTCGTGGATGGTCACCAGGCGCGCTACACGCACCGCGCGGGCAAGTTGCGGGTGCGGCCGGGGACGGCGATCCGGGCCCGGGCGGCGTTCACCGTCGAGGTGCACTACGTCGGCAATCCCAAGCCGGTACGCAGCCCCTGGGGCGGGGTCGGCTGGGAGGAGTTGACCGACGGCTCGCTCGTGGCCGGCCAGCCGATCGGCGCGCCGTCCTGGTACCCGTGCAACGACCGGGTCGACGACAAGGCGGCCTACCAGATCTCGGTCACCGCGCCGTCGATGTACGCCGTGGTGGTCGGCGGCCGGCTGCTCACCCGCAGCAGCCGGGGCGGCAACTCCACGTGGGTCTACGAGCAGCCCGCGCCCACCGCGAGCTACCTGGTCACCGTCTCGATCGGGCGCTACGAGACCGTCCCGCTCCCGGGGACGGGCGTACCGCAGGTCGCGCATGTGCCGGGGCGGCTGGTGTCCCGGTTCCGGTCGGACTTCGGCCGCCAACCGCAGATGATGACGCTGTTCGAGGAGCTGTTCGGGCCGTACCCGTTCGGCGAGTACACCGTGGTGGTCACCGACGACGACCTCGATATCCCGATCGAGGCGCAGGGGATGGCCACCTTCGGGGCCAATCACGTGGACGGGGCGCGTGGCGCCGAACGGCTGGTCGCGCACGAGTTGGCGCACCAGTGGTTCGGGAACAGCGTGGGCCTGGCCGACTGGCGGCACATCTGGCTGAACGAGGGCTTCGCGCGCTACGCGGAGTGGTTGTGGTCCGAGCGCTCGGGCGGGCGCAGCGCCGCCGTGCAGGCCGCGATCGAGCACGCCGACCTGAGCGGGCGGCCGCAGGATCTGCTGCTGGGATCGCCGCGTCCGAAGCTGATCTTCGACGACCGGATCTACGGGCGGGGCGCGCTGACCGTGCACGCGGTGCGGTGTGCGCTGGGCGATGTGGCGTTCTTCGCGATGTTGCGGGACTGGGCCACGACACACCGGCACGGGCTGGTCGGCACCGACGACTTCACCGCGCACGCGGCGCGGTACGCCTCCCGGCCGCTGGACGCGTTGTTCGAGGCGTGGTTGGACCGCGAGGCGCTGCCGCCGTTGCCGGTCGGGCAGGCCGCTTCCGCGCCGCCGTCCGCGCCCGCCGCGTCGCCGCAGCGGCGGGGGCGGTTGGGGTGGCCGTGGGGGTCGGGGCAGGGCGGGTCCTCCGGCTGAACCGGAGGGCGGCGATGTGGCGGCGGGGCGATCCGGCATACGGTGCGGGGAGGTCGGCGTCGACGAGAGGAATGCCGTGATGAGCCAGGACGAGACCGCGAACCCCGCTTCCGCGCCCCGGGGTTGTGCGGTGGTGACCGGTGCCAGCAGCGGGATCGGCGCCGCGACCGCCGTGCATCTGGCGAGCCTGGGCTACGAGGTCGTGCTCGGCGCGCGGCGCAAGGACCGGTTGGAGGAGGTGGTCGCGCGCTGCGCCGGAAGGGGCCGGGCGCTGCCGCTGGATGTCGCCGATCCGGACTCGGTCGCCGCGTTCGCCGCCGAGGTGGAGCGGTGTGACGTGCTGGTCAACAACGCGGGCTTCGCGCGCGGCACGGAGTCGGTCGCGGAGGCCGACGAGGCGGCGTGGACGGCGATGTACGAGACGAATGTGCTCGGGACGTTGCGGGTGACGAAGGCGTTTTTGCCGCTGCTGATCGCCTCCGGCGACGGTCAGGTGATCACGATCGGCTCGGTGGCGGGGCGGGAGCCGTACGAGGGCGGCGCCGGGTACAACGCGGCCAAGCACGCGGTGACGGCGATGACGCGGGTGTTGCGGCTCGAACTGCGCGGGCAGCCGGTGCGGGTGTGCCAGATCGATCCGGGCATGGTCGAGACCGAGTTCACGCTGAACCGGCTCGGCGGGGACGCCGAGGGCGCGTCGGCGGTGTACGCGGGGATGACGCCGCTGGTGGCCCAGGACATCGCGGAGTGCGTGGGGTGGGTGGCGACCCGGCCGCCACATGTGAACATCGACGCGATGACGGTGCTGGCCCGGGACCAGACGTCGGCGCGCGTGGTGCACCGGCGGTCCTGAACGCGGGCGGCCGGCCGCCCGCATCACGCCATCACCCCCGCCGCGCGCGCGGCCACGGCCCAGTCGCGGGCGGGCCGCGCGCGGGTGTCGGCCGGCACCGGCCCTTCGGCCGCGCCCGCTTCGGCGAAGCGTCGGCGCCGCGCGGCGAGTTCGCCCGGCGTCATCAGGTACGGCGGCACCACCGTCGCCGAGTCCAGCACGGGCGGATCGTCGCCGGCCGGTTCCGGCGGCACGAAGTCCCGCCACCCGCTTCGCCGGTCCGCCGGCTCCGGCGCGGAGGGCCCGCCCGCTAGCGGGGCTCGCTCGGCCCGGGCCCCGGGCCGGTCGTGGGACGCGGGGGCCAAGAGTCGCCGCGCCCAAGTGAGTACGCAGGCAAAAGAATGCCTCAAGTTGTCGGCGTCCTTCCCGGACGTGGGGCATCGAGTCACGAGGTTGTGCGCGGCGGCATGCCGGAACCCGGGTAACGGCAATCCGGCGAGCACGTGCACGGCGGGTTCGTGGACATGGATCCGTCGCCGAACGGCCACGAAGAGAGCCCGCCGGTGAACAGTTCGGGCGGCTTCACCATCTGGGTTCCCGACTGGTCGACGCGGTAGACCGCGAGCCACATCCGGCCACTGCCGGCTGCACGCTGCGGGCTGCGTTCGTTTGGTTCCAGGTCTCGCATTCGACTGCGCTCCTCACGATGTCCGCGCTTCACTGTGCGTATTGCGATGGTGGCGCGGCGCATAGCCACTTTGGAGTGAGCGCCCGTCTCGACTTTTTGTGGGAAAGGTGGGTGACCCCGTGCGCTTCGAGGCAGCTCCCGATGGCGAAAAACGTTTGCACCGGTTCGGACTCGCCATCAGGGCGCAGCGCGAACGGATGGGCTTGACGCTGGCCGACATGGCGGCGGCGTACGGCTATTCGACGTCGACATGGTCTCGCTACGAAAACGGCAGCCCCATTCCGCCGGAGCTGCCCGCGAAGTTGGACGAACTCATGGGAACCCACGGCATGTTCGCCGTTCTCTGGGACATGATCAAGAATGAGCGGTGGCCGAACCGGTATCGCGATTACATGCGACTCGAAGACGGGGCAAGGGAGATCGCCGAGTACGCGCCGTACGTAGTCCCAGGTCTGTTGCAGACCCCCGAGTATGCTCGTGCGCTGTTCCAAGCCGTGAACCCGGATGCCACGGCCGACACGATCGAGTCCATGGTGGATCTTCGAATGAGTCGTCAGGCTCGGCTGCGCAGCTCCGACCCGCCCTACGTCTCCGCCGTGCTCGACGAAACAGTCATCAGGCGGGCGGTTGGCGGTTCGGCCGTTCTATGTGCGCAACTCGAAGCGCTGTTGCCCCTCGTGGACACGTCGCGAACGCTCCTGCGGGTTGCTCCGCTTGCCCGAGGTGCACACGCCGCCTTGGGCGCCCCGTTGATCATACTTGGCTTGCCCGATGGTGGGCAGGTCGCGTATCTCGAAGGGCTCGTCAACGGGCAACTTCTCGAAGACCCGGATACTGTGCGGGCCCGTCGGCGGTCCTACGATCGGGTTAGCGCCGAAGCGCTGACGCCGGGTGAGTCGGCAGCCCTGATTACGGCGGTCATCAAGGAGAAGCAGTCATGATCCAAGTTCCCCGTCTCGGCGATGCGGCGTGGCGCAAGTCGACCCACAGCAACGGGGATGGAGGTGCCTGCGTGGAAGTTGCCCCCGGCTTCGAGGTCGTGCCGATTCGGGACTCGAAGGACCCGAGCGTTGGTCACCTCGTTGTTGCCCCGGGCGCTTGGTCGGCGTTGGTGTCGACGCTGCGTGCGGTCTGACGCGCGGTTGGGGTGAACACATGCAAGGCGCTCGACCGGGTTGTCGGTCGAGCGCCTTGCATGTGCGGCGTGTGGCTCAGGCGGGGATCGGGTCGGGCTCGGCGTATGGGCTGAGCATGGTGTCGAAGTAGGCCTCCGGGGCTTCCTCCAGGTAGGTCGACAGGTTGTCCAGGAAGGCGCGCAGCGACGGCAGCGCGTTGTGTCGGTCCAGGTCTTCCTGGGAGCGCCAGACCTCGTAGAGGAAGAAGCGGCCGTCCTCGTGCTCGTGGAGGTGGTACTCCAGGTTGCCCGGCTCTTGCCGGGTGGGTTCCACGAAAGAAGAGAGGGCGCGCCGGACTTCGTCCGCGTACTCCGGCCTGGGGCGCAGGAAACCGTAGAGGGCCAGGGGGCGATCCGTGTTCGTCATGACCCCACGCTAAGATCTCACATCGATGTGAGATTCAAGGAGATGTGAGGAGCAGCACATGAAGATCGGTGAGCTCGCCGCTGCTACTGGCACCCCGGTCCGTCTGCTGCGCTACTACGAGGAGCAGGGCCTTCTGGAGCCCGACCGCCTCGACAGTGGCCACCGCCGCTACGGCGACGGCGCCCCCGCCGTGGTCCGGCGCATTCGGGCGCTGTTGGACGCCGGCCTGCCGACCCGCGTCATCCGCGACCTGCAGCCGTGCATTCGCCAAGACGGCACGATCGCGGAATGCACGCTGGAGACCCTTCAGGAACACCTCGAAGGTCTGGACAACCGGATCTCCGCGCTCGCGGAAACCCGCACCTCTTTGGCCGGCCTCATCTCCGCCACCCAGGCCCACGAACAGGCCCTCGTCTAGGACGGCGGCCTCTCACACGCGTCGGGGTCCGACACCCTCTTCGCCGAGCGTGTCGCCCGGGTTCAGCAAAGCGCACGCCTTCATCGACAGGCATCCGCAGCCGATGCACCCGGTCAGCTCGGCCTCAAGCCGCTCGATGGTCTGCCGGCGCTCCTCCAGTCGACGCTTCCAACCGCGCGAGGCGCGCTGCCACTCCTGGTGGCTGGGCGGACGGTCGAGCGGCACATCGGCGAACGCCTCCCGGAGGTCCTGCAACGGGATACCGATTCGCTTGGCCACCGAGATCAACGCGACTCGGCGCAGCATGTGGCGCGGGTAGCGGCGCTGGTTGCGGTCGTCGCGTTCGGACGCGATCAGGCCCAGCTCCTCGTAGAACCGCAGAGCGGAGACGGCCGCCCCGGTCCGGGTACTCACCTCGCCGATGGTCAACCAGTCGTCCGGGCGGGCCCGAACCTCACCGGAACGGTAGCTCGTCATGGGCAGCCCTTCTGTTGACCTCAACATTACTTGAGGTCATACGGTCGGCCGCGTCGCAACGGTACGAACGACCTGGAAGGGACCGCAGTTCGATGACATATGTGATCGCTTTGCCCTGTGTGGACGTCACCGACAAGGCATGCATGGAGGAATGCCCCCTCGACTGCATCTACGAGGGAAAACGCATGCTCTACATCCAGCCGAACGAGTGCACCGACTGCGGCGCGTGCGAGCCGGTGTGTCCCGTCGAAGCAATCTACTTCGAGGACGACATGCCGGAGGAGTGGCGGCACTTCACCGACGTCAACGCCGAGTTCTTCACCACCCTCGGCGACCCCGGCGGCAGCGCAAAGGTCGGCCCCACCGGCCGGGACCACCCATTCGTGTCCGCACTCCCACCCCAGAGCGACTCGGCTTGACCCAGTCGGCCATTCAGGCCGGTTCCAACGACGTCGGGATGGCGTCCATCAGGACTTCGTCCACCCGACTGCCGGCCCACAGCGCACTGCGGCGGCGGTGGCCGATGCGTTGGAATCCCGCTCGCGTGTAGGCCCGGATCGCCGCCACGTTCGGTTCCAAGACCGCGAGGAACACGTTCTCCAAGCCGGCTTCCTCGAAGGCGAAGTCGAGTACCAGACGGGTGGCGGGGGCCGCGAGTCCTCGGCCGCGGCCTTCCTCGCCCAGGGTGATGAAGAACTCGGCCGCTGCGACGGGGCGGTCGATGGACAAGGTCGCGGTGCCGATCGGAAGCGGCCCCTCGTGAGGATCCGTGCGAAGGCGGTCGTACACGGTGAAGTGAGCGTTGGGCCCCGAAATCATGACGTCGAGTGCGGCGCGGAGCACTTCACGTTCCTCCGGCTCGAAGCGCCCGTTGCCGCGCATGACCACCGGGTCGTTCGTCCAGCGCAGGTATGTGTCCAGCAGGTCGTGGCGCCTGGGCCCGATGGCCAGGGATTCGGTGGCGCGCACGATTTCGGGGCGGGTCAAGCTGATGGGAATCGCCTCCCGGGGATACGCAGAACGGGCGTGTAGGCGGTGGTCTCCACCGGCTCTTCGACGTAATGCCCGGTCTCGGTCTGCTCCATCCACGCGTGGAATCGGATCGGGTCGGGCGCGACCCCCTGGCACCATGTGGCGCCGTGCCCGTGGAGTGCGAGGAGCAGGAGCGCGGCGGTGGTTTGTTCGAGGCAGGCCGCACGGGTGGGGCACCATCGGGCAACGCGGCGGACGGTGCGCACGGCTTCCGCAGCGGTGGCCATATCGGCCTGGGGTGCCCGGCGCAGCGCATTCCATCGTGTGACGGCGCGGACGAGGATCAAGTGTCGTGCGAGCGAGCGGTGGGATCGTCCGAGCCGAGTCGTAAGCGCTGCGGTCGCCAAGCTCACGGAAGCCGCGATACGGGCCGGGCACCGGTTCGACGGAGCCGATGGGAGTGCCGTGGGGGCGGTGCGGGTGCCGTGACTGGGACCGGGGTCGTGTCCGGGCAGCGGGGCGTGCCACGGTCCCGGCTGTGGTGCCGGGACAAGGATTCCGGCGTCGAGCAGGGCGCCCTGCAGTGCCTGGGCTTCGCCTGCGGTCAGGCCGGCCGTGTGCGCCGCGGTCCGGGGGTCTCCGGTCGCCGCGTAGGTTCGCCACCAGGTGGCGGCGGGTTCCATCAAGGTCCGGACGGCTCCTCCCGAGGTGTCCATGAGCACGATCACGCCGGGGCCGGCGAAGTCGACCGCATGGGTGCCGGCGGCGACGGCGACAGGGGCATTCACGCTGTTCCCGGAGGTGCCGGATCGGGTGAGGGGAGGTTGTGCCAGGTCGGTACGCGGGCTGCGTGATGGGCCCGGAGCCACATCTCGCCGGCGATGACGGGTTCGATGCGGTCGGATCCGATTCCGGCTGCCGTGTGGCGCACAGCGATTCCGAGCATGTCGACGTCCAGGAGGGCGAGTTCGGCGAGGTGGCCGTCGGCCAGGTTCAGGACTTCGTCCAGATGCGTGCGAAGGCCGCGGATGTGGTCATCGGTTGACTGTCCCTTGGTTTTCCGTGCGCTGATCGACGGCGGCAGAAGGCCGGGCATTGCCTCGAGCAGGAGGGGTTTGTAGGCGTCGGGCCGTGTGCGTTGACGGGACGGACACGCGAGCGCCGCAGCGACCACGGCGGAGTCGACGAACGGATTGTGCAGACGAACCCCGGTGAGGGCGAAGGCGAGATGGGCGTCTGCGGCGGCTGTGCGGCCGATCTCGCCGATCTGCTGCCACGTGACCGCATTCCCCCGGTCGGCGAGCGAGGGTTCATACCGCGCGGCCCGTGCCGCGTCGAGGTAGGCGTCTGCGGCAAGGCCGCAGGCGTCCCGGGTCGCCCACGTCGGAGGACATTCGACGGGCAGCAGGGCGATGCCGCCGGGCACGTCGGCGTCCCCGGTGAGCACGTCTGCCACGCGTCGCAGCGAGAGGGAGCGCGAGGTGCGACCCGCCGTCCGGGCCTGCCGCAGCACCCGGCGCGGGTGGGCGCCGTGCAGGTGGGCCCAGCCCAGGGCGTGCACCACCGCGCTGCGGCGGTGCCCGGTGCGGAGGAGATCGGCGAGGTACACCAGCGGCGGGCACAGCAGGGTGTCCCCGCCGTCGCCGGTCAGGTGTGCGGTGGTGTCGAATACGTCTCGGGCTGTGATGAGTTGGTGGGTGAAGTAGACGTGTCCCACTGCGGCGGGCGGCGCCTCGTCGGTTGCGGGCAGCACTGCGTGTACGTCGGTGTAGGGCTGGTGGCGATCGTCGAGCGCGAGCATGTGGTGCCTGATGGCGGGATGGTGCGCGGCATCGGGGACGTAGTCCAGGTCGCCGCCGGTTGCGGCGTCCTTGTGGTGGACGGTGATGGCGCCGATGGTGCGGTTTCGTTCGGCGAGGGCCCTCGCGCCGATCCTGGTCAGGGCGACAGAGTCGAAGCCGCCGCTGAGATCGGCCGTGGGTCGACCGTTCTCTGTCAGGACTCGCAGGGTGACGGAGGCCGTCAGGGCCCGGCCGAGTCGCGATGCCGCCTCGGCGTAAGTGGCCGTGGGGTCCGCGCTCCATACGGGCACCTGCGTGCTCGTGCCCGTGGGTGCCAAGTCGACCCGGTGGCCGGCGGGTACGCGGTGCACGCCGGCGAACGCCGTGCGGGTTGCCAGGGCGTCCGGGAGTGCAGGGGTGAGGATGCGGATCGCCAACCATGTGTGGTCGACTCCGGCACGGGTCAATCCGGCCAGGACTCGCGCCGAGGTGGACCACGCGAGCCCGGACGCGACGACCGTCCAGTAGATCGGTACCGCTGCGGCGAGGTCTGCGTGGACCGTCGTCGCGGTCTCGGTGATCTCGATCAACGAGTAGGCGCCGGGCCATCGAGTGAGGTCCGTGGGGTGTACACCCCGTACCGCCATGGTGGTCAGGGCGTCCTGGTCTGCTCCGCAGTCGCCCATCACACACACCACCCGCCGCGGCGAACGTGCGATTCGGCCTGCGGGCATCGGCCCGTCGGGCATCGACCATACGGGCAGTTCCTCATGCAACTCGGCGAACACGGGTACCGGCAGCGGCGTGTGGCGTTCCTTGGCGACGAATCCGCCCACGATCGTCATTCGGTCGTACTCCCTTCAGGTCCGGGAGGGTCGATGGTGTCGGCCCGCACCCGGGTTGCGGGTGCGGGCCGGGAGCCGTGGTGATCAGCCGATCGTCGAGCTGTAGACCTTCCGCTTGTTCTCACTGCCGCTTGCCGTGCCACCGCGCGTCAAGGCGCCGGCGGTGCCCAAGTTGATCGGAAGGACCGGACGCGGGTGCCGGGCGTCGTGGACATTGGGCTGCTTCATCTGAATGCCTCCTGGAGCCGAGAGACGGCGGAGATGCCGTCCCGATCCAGCAGAGCACCGGCAGCCGCCTCCGGGCCTGTGACGTGCGTGTCCCGCACGCCGTGTGCAGATCCTGCACATCTTCTCGACGGAGTGTGATCTTCCGGCTACGGTGGGGCGGAATTCCCTGCATCGGTCCGGGGGCGCGCGATGGCAGATCTGTGGGACTCGCCGCACGTGCGAACACTTGTCCGCGAACGTCGAATCGGGCTCCTGCTGCGGGCCGGACGCACCGCGAAAGGTCTGCGACAAGCGGATCTGGGACTCCTCATCGGCTACTCGGCGTCTGCCGTCTCGCGCCTCGAATCGGGGCGAGGCAAGGACGATTTCGCGAAGGTCAGAGCCGCCGCCGTTGCCGTGGGCATGCCACCGCGCGTCCTCGCCGCAGTACTCGGCGTGACGGAACCGTCACGGACTAGGGTGGTTCCGACCGCCGACCGGCGGGACGAGGAGGATCCCATGCGCCGACGCTCGCTGCTGACCGCCTCGCTCGCCGCCGTCCCGGTGGCGCTCATGGCCGGCGTCGACGAAGCACTGGCGTCCATCCCCACCACCGCCGGCCCCGCAGGTTCCGCCGATGTGCTCCAACGCCTACGCCTTGCCCGCAGATACTTCGACACCGGTGACCACGCCAGACTCGCCGCCGCCATGCCGGATCTGCTCGCAACCGCGCACACCGCCGCCCAACAGGCCGACGACGAGGCGGCATCGGCCCGCCTCGCCGCGTGCTACGACCTGTGCACGCAGCTTCTGTCCAAGATCGGTCGCTACGGTGCGGCCCGTACCTCCGCCGACCGGGCGACCGTCTACGCCCACCAATCCGGATCGCCTCTCGCGCAGGCTGCGTCGGCGCGCATGTTGAGCATCGTGCTCCGACACCAGGACCGCAAGGACATCGCCCGCCGGGTCACCCTCGATGCGGCTGCTCGCGTCGAGAAGACGGGCCTGCGGACCCCGGAACAGCTCGCCGTGTATGCACAGATGTTGTGTACATGCGCATACACCGCCGCCGGTGCCGACGATCGAGAGACGGCACTCGAACTCATTCGGAACGCCGGCCGAGCAGCGGACCGACTTCCCACACTTCGAACCGGGCGGGAGACGTTCACGGTCACACCGGCGTCGGTCGCTCTGTACGAGGTGGGTGTCCGCTGGGAACTGGGTGACGCGGGGGCCGCCGTTCACGCCGGACGCGAATTGCGAGCAGAGCATTTCGACACCCCCGAACGGCGCGGCCGACTGCACACCGACATGGCACGCGCATGGTGGCTCTGGGGCAAGCCGGACCAAACCATCGAAGCCTTGAACGCGGCGCTACGCGAGGCGCCCGCGGAGGTTCGAGACAGGCCTTCCATGCGAAAGCTGACGAGTGACCTCGTGCAACGCCACCCCCGTGCGGTCGGTGTGAATGACCTCGTGCGAGCGGTCGGCATTCGGTGAGGGTCAGCCGAGGCCGCCGTTGGTGTGGAGGGTTTGGGCGGTCAGCCAGCGGGCTTGGGGGCCGGCCAGGAAGGCGATGACGTCGGCGATGTCGGTGGGGAGACCGAGGCGGCGTAGGGGGGTTCGGGCGGGGACGGCGGCCAGGGCCTCTGGGGAATTCGCGGCGTTGAGGAGGTCGGTGTCGGTCGCGCCGGGGGCGACCGTGTTGACGGTGATGCCTCTTGGGCCGAGTTCGTGGGCGGCAATCTTGGTGAGTTGTTCCAGCGCGCCCTTGCTTGCCGCGTAGGCCGCGATGCCGGGAACCGGGCGGATGGTGTTGAGGGTGGAGACGTTGATGATTCGGCCGCCGTCTCGCATGTGGCGGGCCGCGTAGCGGATGGTCAGGAAGGGGGCCCTCGTGTTGACGGACAGGACGTGGTCGAACTCCTGCTCCGTCAGCTCGGCGATCGGGGTCGAGGCGGTGCCCGTCGCGGCGTTGTTGACCAGGATGTCCAGGCCGCCCAGGTGTTCGTCGGCCGTCGTCATGAAGGCTTCCGCCGCGCCCGGTTCGCCCAGGTCGACCTGGACGGCCCGGGCTCGGCCGCCCGCGGCCTCGACCGCGGCGACCACCGCCTCGGCGGCGGCCTCGTCCTTGACGTAGCCGAACACCACCTCCGCGCCGTCCCCGGCCAGCCGCTCCACCACCGCCCGCCCGATCCCGCGCGAGCCGCCCGTGACCACCGCCGACTTGCCCTTCAACACCGACATGCCCTACCTCCGACGGTTCGATCTTCCGTTTCGCTCGGAGCCTGCGCCGCCTGCGGGTCGCGGAAACTCAGCCGCGCAGGACGGCCGGGGACAGGGCGTGCGGGATCAGCAGGTTCGGACGGCCCGTTCCGTCGGCGCGCACCGTCCAGATGTCGCCGCGCAGGTCGCCCGGCAGGCTGTACGCCACCCGTTCCGCGTCGAGCCATTCCGCCTGGTCGTCGAGAGTTCGCGTTTCGGCGAGCGGGGTTTCGACGTTGGTGGCCAGGTTCAGCACGAACAGGTGCCACGGGCGGTCGGCGTCCGCGCCCGGGACGCGCTTCTTGTACGCGACGCGCGTGCCGTCGGGGGACAACGACGGGCATTCGGCGTTCTCACGCACCGTGCGCAGCGTACGGGCGGCCACGTCGCCGCGGGCCAGCCAGGTGTGGCCGCCGGTGGCCACCGTCGCGTAGAAGGTGTTGTCGTCGGCCGCGAAGGTCACGCCCCACACGTTGACGTCGGGGGAGCGGACCGTCTCGTCGCCTCGGCGCAGCGTGTACGACTCCAGGTTGTCGTCGAGTCGGCCGCCGCGGGTGTCCAGGATCGCGGTCCGGGTGGAGAAGTTCAGGCCCGCGTACGACTCGCCGTTGACGAACGACGTCCACGCGACCAGTCGGCCGCTCGGCGAGACCCGGGCGCGTGAGGGGGTGCCCGCCAGCGCGCGCCGGCTCGTCTCGCGCAGATTCGCGTCCAGGAGCACGGCGTCGTAGGTGCCGAGCGCCAACCGGGCCGGCTGGAGGCACACCCCCGTGCCGTGGGCGGCGTGGAAGACCAGGCAACCGCGCGCGGCCACGGCCCGCGGCTCACCGGGGCGCGCCGCGTCGACCGCCGCGAGGTGGTCCCGGCCGGCGTCGGCGGCGGTGCTGCGGAAGACGATCCGGCCCGGACGGTCCAGGCTCAGCGCCGTGTAGTCGCCGTCCCGCCCCGCGCGCCCGTCGCCCGCCGCGCGCAGGGTGTACAGCACGGCGAGGCCGACGAGCAGGGCGGTGACCACGGTGAGCACGGTCAGGCGCGCGGTACGGGTCATCGGGAGGCCCCCTTCGATTCGGCGCCGGAGCCCGGGGCGAGCGTGCCGCCGGCCAGCAGCGCGAGGGCGGCGAGCAGGGCGAGGGCCAGCCCGGCGGCGGCGAGCAGCACGGCGGTGTGCGGGCCGTACAGGGTCCACGCCGCGCCGAACCCGGCCGCGCCCAGCGCCCGTCCGCCCGCCTGTCCGGTCTGTACCAACGCCAGCGCCCCGCCGCGCAATTCGGCCGGTGCGGCCGGTGCGGCAAGCGCCATCAGGACGCCGTCGGTGCCCGCGTAGAACAACCCGAGCAGGGTCGGGACGGCCACGATCAACGCCCGATCCGGCAGCGGCGCGAGCAGCACCAGGTAGCCGCAGAGCAGCGCGACATGACCGGCCAGGAAGACCCGGCCGCGCCCGTACCGGTCCCCGGCGGTGCCGGCCGGAACCGCGCACAGCAGGAAGACCAGCGCGGTGCCCAGCGGCAACAGCGGGAACAGGTGCGGCGACAGGTCGGTGTGCCGTTGCAGCAGCAGGTACACCATCGCGTCCCCGACGGTCGCCGCGCCGAGCAGCAGCGCGGCCGTACACACCCGGGCGAAGCCCGGCACCCGCAACACCGCCGCCGCGTCCCGCAGTCGCACCGGCGCGCGCCTCACCTCGAACCTGCCGATACCACCGGCCGGTTCGCGGACGAACAGCAGCAGCACCAGCAGCCCGAACGCGGCGAAGCAGAAGCTCAGTACGAACACCGCGTCGTACGCGTCGGCCGTCACCCACAACACCGCGAGCGCCACCGGCGGCCCGAACAGCGCCCCCGCCGTGTCCATCGCCCGATGCACCCCGAACGCCCGCCCCTGCGCATCCGGCGGCGCGGCCATCGAGATCAACGCGTCGCGCGGCGCGGTCCGCAGCCCCTTGCCCGCCCGATCCGCCGCGAGCACCCCGCCGATCGCCGCGACCCCGCCTGCGGCCGGCAGCAGCAGTTTGCATCCCGCCGAGATCCCGTAGCCGACCGCGGCGACCGTGCGGTGTCGGCGGAATCGGTCCGCGACATGCCCGCCGAGCAGCCGCGATGCCGCGGTCGCGCCGTTGTACAGCCCATCGAGCATGCCGAACGCCATGGGGGAGAGCCCGAGTCCGAGCACGAGATACACCGGGAGCACCGCGGTGACCATCTCGGCCGAGACGTCGGTCACCAGCGAGACCACGCCTAGGACGAGCACCACGGGCGCGACCCGCCGTACGCGACGCCCGGTGGGCGGCGGAGCCTGCGCCCTCGAATCACGCGTACCGGACGCGAGGTCGGCGGAACGGCTGGACGACAGATACATCCGGAACCTCCGGGCGGCCGGGCACGGGAAGGAGCAAGGGAAGTGGTGGGCGCCGAGGGCCGTTTCGAGCCCTCGACACCCACACCGCTCGACGCGTCGAGCGATCGGTATCGGCTCAGGGCCGGAACTCGACGACCATCAGAACCAGTTCACGATCCAGCGAAACGCGGCCACGGCTTTCGCCCCGGCGGAATCGGTGGCGGTCACCTCCGCCGCGAACGTCCCCACACCCCACGCCCGACCCGAGATCACACACGTCGACGCGTTCACGAACACACCCGCCGGCAGATTCCGCCCGGAACACGAATACGGCGCCGTCCCACCCGAGACCCGAAGCGCCAGACTCACCTGCTGATTGAACTTCGACGTCTGCGGCCCCGGATCGGCGATCGTCACCCCACCGGAAGGCGTCGAGGTCACCGTCCACCCGAAGGAAACCGGCGCCGACACCGCGCCCAGGCCGTCCGTCGCCGACACCGTCACCGTCGAACTCCCCGGCACAGTGGGCGAACCCGACACCGCACACCCACCACCGGCAGCGGACAACCCGGCCGGCAGACCCCGGAAGGCGCACGTGTACGGGCCCGTCCCACCCTGCACCCGCACCGCCAACGACACCGGCACACCCACCACACCCGACTGCGCCCCCGGATCCACCACCGACACCGGCGACGGACCACCGTCGTCCCACACCTCGGTGATCGGGGTCGCGGTCGACGCCTGGCCGGAGCGCCGGGTGCCGTACATGTCCTCGAAGGTGCGCAGCAGGCTGTAGTGGTCCTTGCGGCCCGCGTATTGTCCGGGCTTGACGTGCGCGCCGTACAGGATGGTCGCGATCCGGTTCTCGCTGCGGAAGTTGTCCTCGTCCCACGTGACCACCAGCAGGCTGTTGTGCGTCTTGGCCCATTCCGCGTAGCCGCTCAGCTTGTTCCTGGTCCAGGTGTCCCCGGTGGAGATCCCGCACGCCGGGTTGAACAGACGGTCGTGCATGTCGTTGCACAGGTTGGGCACCACGTAGGAGACCGTGGGCAAGCCGGCGTAATCCGTCGGGAACGCGGTCATCGGATACGTGGTGGCGGCGGGCACGTTGGCGAAGGACAACCACGGGTTGTGCTTGCGCGCGTACGAACCGCTCGTACACGCGCCGGGGTTGGCCGCCGACCAGTCCTCGTTGTAACTGCCCCATGTGGCACCGACGTCGATCAGCTGCCGGGCGAGGTTGTCCGCGCTGTACGGCGCACCCGGCGGCGGACACTCGTCGCCGGTGACGCCCTGGGTGGAACCGGAGAACATCGCCAGGTAGTTGGGCTGACTGGGGTGCGTCTCGCCGTGGAAGTCGGTCAGGGAGGCACCGCCGGCGGCCAGTTGGTTGAGATACGGCGCCTGCGAACTGCCGATGATCTCCTCCTGGTTGGCGTTCTCGTGCACGACGACCACCACGTGGTCGTAGCGCGGGATCGCGGCGGCGGATGTGCGAGCGGCCGGCACCCGCTCGGACGGACCGGCCGAGGCGGGGACGGTGACACCGGCGATCGCGCCGAGTACGAACCCGACGGACAATGCGACGAGGGTGGCGGATCGGGGTTTGCCCCGGGCCGTCGACCGGGACCCGGATCGGAAGTGGGCCATGACCTGGCGCCTCCTTGGCGTGGACGAAGCGGAACCGCAGCGTGGATTCGGCGACCGGACGAAACAACGCCCGCCGCGCACCGGGGAGTCGGCCCTCGTCCACCGAGCGAGAGCCGGATTCCGCGCGGCGCAAGGCGCCTGAACTGGCCCGACGGCACGCCCGCTCGGCCGGTCGGCGCGGCGATCGCCGGTCGTATGCCGACCCGGCGCGCATGTATCGATGCCGAAGCGGTGCGCCGCCGAAGCAGCCATGTCGTTCCGTCATGAATGCATGCCGGACCGGTATTGGACGCGGGTGAGAACGGCCTCATCTCCTGGAAACATGAACAGATCACGTTCCGCGACCCCACCGAAAACCCGTCCCCCGATCGGCGCCGCCCCACGGCCCGGTCGCCGCCGGACCATCCGCGCCCCGCGCATCGCCCGCACCGCCGTCGCCGCCGCGCTCGCCACGGGCCTGGCCACGGCCGTCGGCATCACCCCCGCGCACGCCGCCGACCCGCCCCACGTCCGGTGCACCCTCGCCGACGCGCGTATCGGCGAATCCAGCGGCCTTGCGCCCAGTTCGCGGCATCCGGGCATCGCCTACACGCTCAACGACAGCGGGAACACGCCCGACGTGTTCGCGATCGACACGAACACCTGCCGCACCGTCGCGGTGTTGCACGTGTCGGGCGCGACCAACACCGACTGGGAGGCGATCTCGGTCGGCACCGACGACGCGGGCAACCCCGCGATCTTCGCGGCCGACATCGGCAACAACCTCGGCACCCGAACCCAGGTGACGCTGTACCGGATCGCCGAGCCCGCGACGCTCGCCGACGCCACCGTGCCCGCCACCGGCTTTCCGCTGCGCTTCGCCGACGGCGCGCACGACGCGGAAACCGCGCTGATCGACCCGCGCGACAACCGCCTGTACGTGGCGAGCAAACTCTTCGGCGCGCCCGGTTCGCTCTACCAGGCGCCGCTGAGCCTGCGCAGCGACCAGGTCAACGAACTCACCCGGGTCGGGCCGGCACCGGACACCTCGACCGACGGCGCGTTCGCGCCCGACGGACGCTCGTTCGCGATCCGCAACTACTCGGACATCACCGTGTATTCGGCGCCCGGACAACAACTCGCCAAGTTCGCCGCGCCGAGCACGACCCAGGGCGAGTCGTTGATGTACGCCCCCGACGGCAAGTCGCTCTACGTCGGCTCCGAGGGCGCGAACAGCCCGCTCTGGATGGTGCCGTTGCCCCCGGAGGCGATCCCGGGCGGCCCGGGGCCCTCGACGGTGACGATCGCCGATCCGGGGCCGCAGACGTCGAAGTTCAATCAGCAGGTGAGTCTGGCGCTTCGGGTCTCGGGTGGGACGGCGCCGTATTCGTGTTCCGGGCGGAATCTGCCGGCGGGTGTGTTCGTGAACGCGTCGACGTGTGTGATCTCGGGTCGGGCGTGGGGTGTGGGGACGTTCGCGGCGGAGGTGACCGCCACCGATTCCGCCGGGGCGAAAGCCGTGGCCGCGTTTCGCTGGACCGTGAACTGGTTCTGATCCACAGTCGTAGCGAACGGATTGCAACGAGTCGATTACCCGATCCGTCCACGGCGCACCGGTCGAACCGTGCCGGTCGCCGCGCAACGCGGCACCGCCGGGCGGGCCGGCGCGGTATTCGAGGCAGTCGCCCCGGGCGCCGCACCGGCTCGCGCGGTCGCTCCGTCATCGATGTCGCGCCCCGTTTTCAGTCGCCCCCCGGCACCACGTCTCACCCTGGAGGAACACCATGGTCGACAGGCACCGTGCGGCACTCCGAGCGCCATCCCGCACCCGGGCACACGAGCGGGTCGAGATCCTGCTCCCGGGCGGAGGCATCGATACCCCGTGACCCTCCAACAGTTGCGCTACCTCATCGCCGTCGCCGAGCACGGCAGTCTGACCGGCGCCGCGCAGGAGCTGTTCGTCGTGCAGCCCGCGCTCTCCCGGTCGTTGCAGAGCCTCGAACGCGAGCTGAACGTCGTCCTGTTCGCCCGGGTCGGCCGAGGTCTCGTGCCCACGGCGGCCGGGGTCCAGGTGATCAACCTCGCACGAAAGGTGCTGCGCGGCGTACAGGCGATCAAGGACATCGTGCACGTCGAGGAGCCGACGCACAGCGGCACCGTGCACCTCGCCGCGACCGCCACGCTCGCGATCGAGTGCACCAGCTGCCTGCTGCCGGGACTGGCCAAGAAATACCCGGAGTTGCACATCGTGGTGGACCGACAGGACAGCCGGGAGGCGCTGTTCGCGTCGCTGCGTTCGGGGACGACCGACATCGCGATGGTGGACCTGCCGGCCCCCGGAGGCTTCGAGGTGTTGCCGCTGCGCTCGTACGAGGTGGTGCTGGTCTCGCCGAAGGACACCCGGCTGCCGGATCCGGTCTCCTGGACGGACCTGGAGGAGTTGCCGATGATCCTGCCGTCCCGGCGCAGCGCGCGGCGGGCCGACTTCGAGATGTTGTTCGCCACCGCCGGGGTGCGGCCGACGGTGGCGATGGAGACGGACGACCGAGGGGCCTGGATCCCGTGCGTGGTGGCCGGGCACGGATCGGTGCTCTGGTACGCCGATCTGGCCCAGCCGTTCGCGTCGAGTGTGGCCGTGCGGTCGATGAGCCCGAGGCTGATCCGGACGGTCGGCATGGTGCGCGGGCGCGGCCCGATCAGCCGCGAGGTGCGCACGTTGCTCGACTACTCCCGACGCCAGGGGGTCCAGGAGATCGAGTACGTGTGAGCCCCCGCGCCCGGGTCGGCCTATGCGACCCGGGCGCAGGGGGATCCGAGTGCGGCGCTGAGGACGCGCGGGGCCGGTTCGCCGGCGCGGGTGTAGGTGTGCACCAGCGCCCGGCGGACGGCCGCGAGCGCGGCGCCGGGCACCACCGCGATCGTGGACCCGTCCGCGCCCGGCAGCGGGCGGGCCTCGATCGCGCCGGCGGCCAGGGCGTTGCCGACGGGCCCGGCGGTCGGTCCCGTGGTCGATACCGTGGTCGGCCCGCCGCCCGCCCGCCGAGGTACCGCCAGGACGAAGCGCAGGCCGAGCCCGGCCGGGTCGAACGGCACGTGGCTCGGCGCGCCGGTGCCGTCCCCGAACACCATCACGTGCCCGGCCCTGGCGAACAGCGCCACCGCGCCCAGCGGCGGATCGGTGAGCCGGATGCGGGACCGGTGGGCGTCGCCCGGCTCCGGGTCGTGGAACGCCGCCTCGATCAGCGCCGCCGTACAGGCCAGCGGGACGGCCGCGGACAGCCCCGTGCACTCCGGCAGGTCGGCGTGTACCAGCAGATCGAGCCCGCCCGCCCCGGTGATGCCCGCGAGCACCGGGCGGGCCCACTCCGGGACCGGGCCGACGTCGCCTCTCGGGTCCACCTCGACGCCCTCGTCCGGCCGGTCGATCGAGCCGAGCCGCAACCTCCCGTCTGCGCGCGGCGCGGCGGCGACCACCACCCGCCAGGACAGCGCCACGGCGGCGCCCGGTCCGGCCCGTGAGCCGGACCGGCGCAGCACGTACGGCGCGGACCAGACCCCGGCCGGCGGTCGGCCGAAGGCCTGCGTGAAGGCGAACGGCACCAGGCGCAGCACGGGCGCCGCACCGCGAGCGGTGGGCAACGCCGCCGCGGTCGGCGGGCCGCTGTGCGGGCGGGTCATCCCGGATCCTTTCGGGCGAGGAGACGGTAGGCGTTGCTCATGCCGTGTTCGCCCGCCACGCGAGCGAGGACCGCGCCGACGGCGTCCAGCAGTACGGCCGCGACGAAGCACGGCACGGAGAGCGTGACCAGCGCGATCCGGCGGGCCCGGCGCAGCGGGGTCGGGCCGCCGGGGACCCATGGCATGGCGGGGTCGGGTCCGAGTGCGGTGAGGGCCTGGGAGACCGCGCCGGTGAAGTCGTTGCCCTGGTGCGCCCGGCCGTGTTCGCGGGCCAGCACGGTGAACCCCCGCGCGTGGAGCGCGCCTTCGAGGTTGCGCCAGGGCATCAGGTGCTGGTGCTGGGGCTGGAACAGCGGCAGCCACAGGCCGCGCAGCAGCCGGCCGTACCGGCACTGCGGATCGGGCAGTTCGATCAGCAGCCGGCCGCCGGGGACCAGGACCTTGGCGGCGGCGTCGAGTTCGGCGAGCGGATCGCGGGTGTGTTCCAGGTAGTGGTGCATGCCGACCGCGTCGTAGCCGCCCGCCAGGTCGTCGGCCAGCTCCGGGAACTGGCCGCGATACCCGGTCCGGATCCAGCCGCGCCGCTCGGCCTCGGCGACCCCGTCGCCCATGTCGAGGCCGTCGAAGACGGTGTCCGGGAGCACGGTGCGGCCGACCACGCACATGTGCCCGTGGCCGGTGCCCACGTCCAGCCAGGCGCGCGGTCCGGAGTCCTCCGGTGTGTGCCGGCGCAGCAGTTCGGCACGGGCGCGGTAGGTCCGCGACATGGTGCCGAACAGCGCCTCGGCGCCCGCGCCGCCGAGGCCGTCGTAGAAGTCGCGGTAGTAGTAGTCCAGTCCGGCGAGAGACAGGCGCGGGTTCTGGAAGACGTGGGTGCAGTCCCGGCACCGTTCGAGGGTGAAGCGGCCCGGCTTGCCCTGAAGGTGGTCGCGAACCCGGCGGTGCACGGCGAGCCGGTCCGAGCCGCACCACGGGCAGGTGTCCCGCCGTTCCTCGAAGAAGGCGTCGAGGCCGTCGGCGACGCTGCGTTCGTACGCCGGGCGCAGCGCCGCCGGATCCGGCGCCGGCCGCTCGGGCGCAGCGGTCGGACGGGGCCCGGCGACCGCGCGGAGCCAGCGCGGCACGGCCAGGAACGGACGCAGCGCGCCGGCCCGGCCCAGGTCGCGCGGCCGCACCGGCGAGTGGCCGGCGACCACGGCGAAGGGCTGCGCCCACATGGCCAGGAAGACGACCGCACCCCAGAACGGGCTGGTCACACCCGCGCCCGCGTACGCGGCGGCCTCACCCAGGTTGCCGATCAGGGTCGGCCACACCGGCACCCCGTTCGCCCGCAGCCGACGTTTGCGCAGCGCGGGGTCGGGACGCGTCGCGGACAACGCGGGCGCGACCGCGTGGCCGGTGCCGTGTGCGGCGAACGGCTTGAGTCGGGCGATGAGTTCGATCAGTTCGGGGGCGTCGGGATCGACCGGGTCGTCGGCCGGTACGGCGGCTCGGCGCAGCACGTCCTCGTGCACGATCAGCGCGTGGCCCGCGCCTCGGCCGCGGGCGAGGGGGTCGCGGTGAATGCGGTGCGGGTCCAACCGGCCCAGCAGGGTGAGCAGTTCGTCGCTGGGCAGATCGCCGGGAACCAGATCGAGCAGGAGCAGGTCGTGCTGCTCGGCGTGGGCGACCGCCGCACGGATTGTGGCCTCGTCCGGGTGGGCACCGGTCGCGGATATGCAGGTCCAGGCGCCGGTCTGTCCGCCTTCGGTCGGCGTGGTGGTCAGCATGGGCAGCGCGCGCAGCCGCCGCCGCAGCGTGCGCGTGCCGCCCGCCAGGCCGAGCCCGATCAGCAGGGCGAGCCACGGAAACGGTCCGTCCACGGGATTCAGCACAGCTTCTCCAGACGTTCGGCGGCGGCGTCCGCGCCGCCGGCCGCGGCGAACGAGGCACGGATCCGGGCGGCGCCCGCGCGCAGTTCGGGGCGATCCAGCGCGTCGGTGACGGCCGCGCGCAACTCGGGTACGTGCGCGCGCCCGAAGCGCACCCGGACGCCGGCGCCGGCCGCCACCACCTGGCGTGCCACGATCGGCTGGTCGTCCCGGATCGGGGCGAGCACCAGCGGCAGCCCGAACGCCAGCGCCTCGCACACCGTGTTGTGGCCGCCGTGCGTGACCACCGCGTCCAGGTGCGGGAGCAGGGCCAGTTGCGGGACGAACTCGCGGACCAGGACGTGTTCGGCGGGCGCCCCGGCCAGCCGCTCCGGCGCGGCCAGGATCACCTGGACTCGATCGGCGAGCGGGCGGGTGGCGGCCACCACGGCCGGATAGAACCGGTCGCCGGCCTCGCGGTTGAGCGTGCCGAGCGAGACCAGGACGTGCCGCCGGTCCGGATCGAGCCGGTCCCACGGGAAGTCCACCGTCGCCGGTCGACGGCCGAACGCCGGGCCCACGTAGCAGTGGTGCGCCGGGACCGGATCGGTCAGGCCGACCAGTTCCGGCGTCGAGAAGACCAGTACCAGCCGGGGCGAGAAGCGCGGATCGCAATCGGCGGGTACGCCGGCGGCCACCGCCGCCTCGGCGATCCGGGTCCGCACCCAGTCGTCGATCTTCGGGAACCCCACCAGCGGCCGGGTGAACTCGGCCGAGGTGGTCGCCGAAGTCGCCCACGGGATGCCGGCCTTCACGGCGACGAAGGCGCCGGCGAAGGTCTGCTGGTCGGCCACGACCACATCCGGTCGGTAGCCGGCCACGGCCGCCGCGACCCCGGGCAGCATGGTGTGCGCGAGCGGAACCAGGGTCTCCTCGACCAGGAAGCGCAACGCGCCCACCCCGCGCAGCCGCTGCCACCTCGCGTGCAGTCGGGCGTAGCCGCCGGGGGCGCCGGGGGAATCGGCGGTGGCGAACAACCGGGCGCCCAGCGGCAACAGGTCCAGGATCTCCGGCGGCCCGCACCACACCGCCTCGTGCCCGCGCTCGGCGAGTGCGGCGGCGACCGCGACGGTGGGGTTGACGTGGCCGGCGAACGGCGGCACCACGAACATGACTCTCATCGGCCGGCCCCGGGCCGCACCGTGACCGGCTCGTGCCGGGGCAACCAGTCGAGCAGCGCGGCCAGGACGGGCGCGGTGGCCTCGCGCAACACGGTGTGCGCGACACCGGGCAGCACGGTGAGCGTGCAGTGCGGGAGCAACTCGGCCAACCGCCGTGCGGGCGGGGCCAGTTCGGACAACTCGCCGTACAGGGCGAGCACCGGACAGGCCACCTCGGCGAGTTCGGCCTCGCTCGGGGCGGGTGGCAGGGTGACGTCCTCGATCAGGGTCGTGCCGTTCAGGAGCGCGTCGGCGCCGGCCCGCAGTCGGGCCGTCTTGCGCGCGGGCCCCACGGGCAGCCGCTCCGGGCCCGGATGCGCCGCCAGGCCGAGCGCGGCCAGGTTGAGCGTGTTGGCCATCTCCTCGACCCAGCCGCCCGCGTACGGTTCGGCGCCGGCCGGGACGTCCAGGCACTGTCCCTCGATCAGCACCAGGCTCGCCACCAGGTCGGGTTTCGACCGGGCCGCGCGCAGCGCGATCAGGCCGCCGAAGCTGTTGCCGACCAGGTGTACCGGGGTCGGCACGGCGCACGCGTCGAGCAGCGCGGCCAGATCGGCGACCGCGGTGTCCGGGTCGTATCCGCTCCGGGGCCGCTCGGTGCGGCCGTGTCCGCGCTGGTCGTAGAGCACGACCTCGGCGCCCGCGCGGGCGACCGGTGCGGCGAGCGTGTAGTAGAAGCTGGAGAGGTTGTCCAGCACCAGACCGTGCAGGAAGACCACCGGCGTGCGCAGTACGGGACGGTCGGCGGGCGGGGACAACCGCTGGACGTGGAAGCGCAGGCCGTTCGCGTGCACCTCGCTCATCGACCGGCACCACCGACGGCCTCGGCGCGGGTACAGGCCGCGATGTGCTCGACCAGGCGACCGACCGTCATCGCCATGATCTCCTCGATCTCCAGGTCGGCGAGGAAGGCGATGAAGTCGACCCGGTCGCCGTAGCGCTCCTGGAGCCGACCGGCCAGCGCGACGAACTCGATGCTCTCCAGGGCCAAATCGTCGTCGAAGCCGCTGTCCGGGGTGATCTCGGCGGCGATCAGCAGTTCCTCGCCGACGATCTCGGCGAGCATCCCGGCCACCTCGGCCAGGATCCGGTCCGCGTGCGGGTCCGCGCTCATCGGGTGCTCCCATGTGAGGTGGTGGACGTTCCTGGTTGCCGGGTGCTCGTCCACGCGACCACGTAGTGGTCGATCCGGGTGCCGTCGGGATCGGGAACGTCCCGGGTGTGGACGAGGAGTTCGGCGCCGCCGGCCTCGGCGGGGCGCACGGACAACTCGGCCGCGTGCGGGCCGAGGGGCCGGGCCGAGGTGACCACGTGGTCCGTGCCGGTCGCTCGGCCGGCCGCTTCCCCGGCGCAGCGAAAACGCAGCGCCCACAGCCCGCGCGGTTCCGTGTCGGATCCCACGAGCGAGGCCGGCCATTCGCCGTCCGGTGTGCCGGACGCCGGGGACGGGCCGTCGGGGTCGAGGCGGGCGACGGCGATGCCGAGTGGCGCCGGGCCCGCGACGGCCACCCCCAAGCGGTGGTCGTGCGCGATGGAGACGTGCAGCGGGGTCGGTGCGGGGGCGTCGGGCTCGGCGACCACGTGCGCGAGCGGGCGGCCGGGGTCGGCGGTGTCGATCCGGACCTGGGCGGGGTACAGCGGGCCGTGCCCGTGCGCCCACATGTGTTGCCGGGCCGCGTCCTTGGCCGCGACCCGCCGGAGCAGCCATCCTCGGCGGTCCCGGGGCGCTTGGGCGGCGAACTCGGCCCGTTCGGCGGTGTCCAGGTAGCGCCGGGTCACCAGGTCCTGCGCGGCGGGGTCGGGCCACCGGGTGCGCAGCAGGCACCAGCCCTCCGGCTGCGGTTCGGCGATGCCGGTGGTGTGCGGGGTGAACTTCATCGGCCACACCCGCTCGTCGGCGGCGAACCGGCGATAGACCCAGTCGCGCACCCGGATCCGCACCGCGCCGGTACCGGGGTCGACCAACTCGACGTCGCCGCGCACCGTGGTGGGCCCGACCTCCCGGATCCGGGCGGTGGCCAGCAACCGGGCGCCCGGCTCGGGTTCCGGTCCGTACCCGTCGATCGCCGCCACCGACATCGGGAACACCAGGCGGTCCGTGGTCAACCGCAACTGCATCCAGTGGCCCAGCAGTTGCCCGGCCGCGTCCAGGAGCGCACCGGGCGCCGGCAGTGCGCGCAGGATGCCCCGGATGCCGTCGTCGGCGACGGTCAACACCTGGTCGACCCCGGCGAATCCGGGTCCGTGGAACATCCAGCGGTCCCCGTACAGATCCGGCGCGCGCACCGGCGCGGGGCCCTCGCCGGTCAGCGGTGCGCGGTCGGGGGTCGGCGCGGCGCGGACGGCGGCCTCGTCCGCGAGCAGCACCTCGGCGGACATGTACCGGCCGAACGCGATCCGGATCCGGTCCGAGTCCACGGAGGTGCGGATCAGTTCGGTGTCGGTCGGCGGGGCCACCGGCAACCAGCGCAGGGAACGGACGTCCCGATACCCGACGACCACCCGGCCCGGCCCCGCCGCGCTCAGGGCCTCGTCGCCGGCCAGCCGGATCAGCGTGGTCATCGGCACCACCGGGAACCGATCCGCCGGGTCCGGCCACCACTCGGGCTGCTCGTAGACGCAGTGGTCGCGGACGTAGGGGTGGTCGACCAGCGAGAAGCGGTACGCCCGGCGCGAGTCGCCGGCGGGCGGCGGCGCGGGCAACCCGGGTGCGTCGGCTTCGCCGACCCTTCCGGCTGCCAGGGCGGCCGCGGCCACCGTGCGCTCGGCCTCGGCGAGCGTCGCGTGAAAGGCCGCGAGCACCGGATGCGCGGAGCCGGTGGGCGGGCGGGACGCACCGGTCAACCGCAGCGGGCCGGCGGCCGGTCCCAACGCGACCACCGGGGACCCGAGATCGAGTCGGACGACCGGCCCGGCGGGCGGCGCGACGGCGGCGCGGTCGACGGCGGGCCCGGACTCCCGCCCGGTCGCGGGCAGGCCCGTTCGCACCGGCTCCCGCGCCTCGATCGCCGCGCCCTCCACCCACAGCGCCGCCACCGCTCGGCGAAAGCCCGCCAGGCCCGGGCGCAGTGTGGAGTGGGCGGCCACGGCCAGCGCGTCACAGCCGCGCAGGGTGTCGTGTACGAAGCCGACCAAACTGCCCGCGCCCGGCTGGACGAACACCCGTACACCGCCCGCGTACAGCTCCTCGATCAGCTCCCTGAACCGGACCGGTTCGAGGAGATGACGCACGGTCAGTTCGCGCACCGAAGCGGCGTCCGTCGGATACGGCGCGATGGAGGTAGCGGACCACACCGGCAGGCACGGGGCACACAGCGGCAGTTGCTCGAACGCGTCGGCCACCTGTCCGAGGTAGGGCGCCCACATCGGGGTGTGGAAGCCGGAGCGGAACGGCAGTTCGCCGCCCATCACACCCTCTCGACGCAGCCGGCCCAGCACCTCGGTGACGGCGTCGGCCGGTCCGCACACCACGCTCTGGTTCGGGCAGTTGTCGTGTGAGACCACCACCGGCTCGGCGCCGACGTGCCGTTCGGCGACCGCGACCCCGCAGCCCACCGCCGCGTAGACCAGGTCCGGAACGTCCAGCGAATCCGGTCGCAGCGACGCGAGGAAGCCGTCCACCGCCGTGCGCGGGTACATGCCGGCGACCACCATCGCGGTCCACTCGCCCATGCTGTGCCCGGCCAGCAGATCCGGTACCAGGCCGGCGCGTTCGAATTCGGCGGCCAGGAACCGGCCGGCCGTCAGCGCGTCCACCGCCCGGCCGACCAGGTCCTCGGCGCCGGTCGACTCGGGCCGGGGTCGGCCGTACGCGTCGGCCAGGTCGTCCAGGCGCGGCGACATCTCCGGCTCCAGACCGGGGAACAGGAACGCGACCCGTCCCGGATTCACCGCGTGCGACCCGAGTAGCGGGCGCGGGGTGAACCAGATCTCGGCCCGGCCGCGCCACGGCACTCCGCGCTCCACGGCACGCGCGGCCAGCGCGAGCCGCTTCGGCGTCGGATCCGCGACCGCGAGCCGACAGGGCCCGGCGGACGTGTTCGACCCGGTCCGCGCCGCCCGCCCGGCGGCCCGGTCGGCGAGCAGGCGCAACAACTCGGGCACCGAATCGGCGGCCAGGGTGAGTACATCGGGCAGCCGGCCCTCTCCCGCCGACCGCCCGCTCCCGATCGGCAGCGCCACCGCCCGCCCCGCCGGCGGCTGTTCCAGCACCGCGTGCGCGTTGACCCCGCCGAAACCGAACGCGTCGACCGCCGCCAGCCGCCCGCCCGCCGGGTTGACCGGCCACGCCTCGGCCCGACCCTGCGGACGCATCCGGGTGCCGGCGAAGCCCGGATGCGGGTCGTCGACATGCAGGGTCGGCGGCAACGTGCGGTGGTGCAGGGCCAGTGCCGCCTTGAGCAGACCGGCCATTCCCGACGCCTGCATCGTGTGCCCGATGTTGGACTTGATCGTGCCGAGCGCGACATCGGCCGGCCGGTCGCCCACGCGCGGCCCGAAAACTTTCCCCAGCGTGACGAGTTCCGCTTCGTCACCGACCGGGGTACCGGTCCCGTGCGCCTCGACCAGACCGAGCAGATCCGGCTCCGTCGGATCCAACCCGGCGGCGCGCCACGCCTGTTCCAGCGCCCGAACCTGGCCGTCCACCAGCGGACTCAGCAGGCTCGCGGCCCGGCCGTCACTCGACACGCCCACGCCGCGAACCACCGCGTACACCCGGTCGCCGTCGCGTTCGGCGTCGGCGAAGCGCTTGAGCAGCACCGCGCCGGTGCCCTCGGCGATCAGCGTGCCGTCGGCCGTCCGATCGAACGGCCGAATGTGCTCGCTCGCGCTGAGCGCCCGCAACTGGGTGAACACGCTCCACAGCGTGGCGATGTGGCAGTGGTGCGCGGCACCCGCGATCACCGCGTCGCAGCGCCCGGACCGCAACTCCGCGGCGGCCTGGTCCAGGGCGAGCAGCGAGGTCGCGCAGGCCGCGTCCAGCGTGTAGGCGGGACCGCCCAGGTCGAGCCGGTTGGCGATCCGGGACGCGGTGAAACTCGGCACCAGGCCGATCGACGCCTCGGGTTGCTCGGGGCCGAGCGACGCCTGAAACGCCTCCCGGATCGCGGCTACTCGGGTCTCGTCCAACTCCGGCGCCAACTCTTCGAGCAGGGAAGTCAGTTGGTACGCCGTGCGCACCCGCTGGTCGAGTCGGGCGGTGGCCACGCCCATGTAGCCGCCGCGTCCGAAGACCACGCCGACCCGGGACCGGTCCGGCAGGCGGCCCTCGCCACCCGCGTCGGCGATCGCCTCGGCGGCGGCGCGCAGTGCGAGCAACTGGTCCGGTTCGGCGCCGGCGACCACGGCGGGCATGATGCCGAAGCGCACCGGATCGAACGTGGCCAGGTCGTCCACGAAACCGCCGCGCCGGCAGTAGAACCGGTCGCCGCGGGCGGGCTCGCCGGCCGTGCCCGGCGCGTAGTGCAGCGCCGGATCCCACCGATGCGGCGGCACGTCGGTGATCGCGTCCACCCCCGACTCGATCAGTCGCCACAACGCGTCGGGTCCGGCCGCGCCCGGGAAGATCGCACCGATTCCGACGATCGCCGCATCATCCGGACCCGGGCCGCGCGCGCTCATCCGGCCACCGACCCGTCGGCCGGCAGGCACACGTACACGGCCTGCGGGCCCTCACCGGCCGCCAGTTCGTCGAGCAGCGCCCGCACGCCGTGCTCCGGATCGATCAACGGCACGCCGCGCCGGGCGTATTCGCGGGCCAGCTCCGCCGTCACCATGCCGCCGCCGGTCGCCGCCCACGGACCCCAGTCGACGGTCACCACGCGCCCGGCCACCGGCGCGAGGATGCCGTCGGACCCGGCCGACCAGTGCCACGCGAGGGTGGCCAGGGCGTCGTTGGCCGCCGCATAGTCGGTCTGGCCCCGATTGCCGTACACCCCGGCCACGCTGCCGAACATGGCCAGGAACGCCGGCGGCGCCAGGGTCGGCCGCAGCGTGCGCAGCGCCGCGACCAGGGCCCGGGCCCCGGCCACCTTCGTGGCGAACACCCGCCGACACGACTGCCCGCTCTTGTCCGCGAGGAGCCGGTCGGCCAGCACACCCGCGCCGTGCACGATGCCGTCCAATCGGCCGTGCCGCTCGGCGATGCCGGCCAGGACCCGGCGGACCGCGTCGGCGTCGGTGACGTCGGCCGCGTGCAGCCGTACCGAGGCGGCGTGCTCGGCCGCCTCGGCCAGCGTGGCCCGCACCTCGCGGCGGTGCAGGATCCGGGTCGACTCCGCCTCGATCCGGGCCGGTTCGCGCATCCCGCTCGCGATCAACGCGGCCCGCAGCGCGGGTGCGTCCGGCGCGGCGGCCGTCGCCTCCGGCTCCGGATCCTCGTCGAGGCCGGTGCGGCCCAGGAGTTCGATGTGGCATCCGGTGGCCCGGGCCAAGCCGATCGCCGCCCGGGCGGTGATGCCCCGCGCGCCGCCGGTCAGCAGCACCACCGAGGCCGGGCCGATGCGCTCGCGCAACAGGGCGTCCCGGTCGGCGGGCGGCAGGTCCGGAAGCGGCGCCGGCCGAGGACGCAGGGTCACCCGGTGTTCCCCGGCCAGGCCGAGCAACACCGGTGCGCCGGGCTCGGGCCGCTCGGGAGTGCGGCCCAGTTCGGTCAGGAGCCGGTGGGCGAGCCCGGCGGGTTCGGCCTTGGCGTCCAGGTCCAGGACCCGCACCACCCGATCGGGATACTCCAGCGCGGCGGCCCGGGCGAACCCGGCCAACCCCGCCCCCGGCACCGGATCCGGCCCGGCGGCCTCCGGACCCCGGCCGAACCGACCGCCGCCGGCGGTGACCAGGAACACCTGCCGTACGCCGGCCACCAGCGCGTCCCGCAACAGCGGGAAGGCGTCCGGGAAAACGGGGTCGGGCCCGTCGGCGAGCGCGCCGAGATGTACGAGCGTGTCCACCTCCGCCCAGCCGGGATCCGCGCCCGCCTCGACCTCGACCCGATCCCGAGCCCGCGCCTCCACGACGACCCCGTGCGCCGCCAGCGCATCTGCCAACGCCCAGGCGATCCCGCCCCCGTCCTCGACCAGCACCACACGCCGGCCGCGCAACCGCCCCTCGGGCGACGGGCCTTCCACGTCCCCGGGAGCCGGGGCGGGCGGCTCCTCGATCGGTACACACTCGACGACATGCCGGGTGGGCCGGCCGGCGAGGGGAGCGGCGGGCTCGTCCGCCATCGGCTCGATCGGCCGTTCCGGCACCGTCCGTTCGTTTCCGGCGGACCCCGCGTCCAGCACCCCGGCCACGATCGCGTCGATCGTCTTGACCCTGGCCAGCCGCTCGATCACCTCCGCGTCGACCGGCTCGGCGTCGACCACGCCCGTGCCCGCGCCGCCGGGGAGGCGCAACCGCAGCGCCAGTTCGCCGATGATCTCGGTGCGTTTGATCGAGTCGACGGACAGGTCCGCCTCCAGGTCCAGGGCCGGATCGAGCATGTCCTTCGGGTAGCCGGTCCGGGTGCCCACGATGTCGAGGACCACGTCCAGCACCTGCGCGCGGGTGAGCGGCCCGTCCGGTGCGTCCGGTGCGTCCGGTTCCAGCCGGACCGGAGCCGGCTCCACCCGCACGGGAGTCGGCTCCGGTCCGAGCGCGATCGGCGGCGACTCGGGAACCCCGCCCGGTACGCCCAGGTAGCCGAGCAGCACCTCGCGCTGTGCGGCGACCGCGGCCCGCGCGCCGGCCAGGTATTCCAGCAGCACCGCGTCCCGGGCCGAGGCCTTCGGCACACCCGGTTCGGCCACCGGCCCGAAGGACAGCGGGGCCATCGGGGTCGCCGGGCGCAGCCCGCCCGGCACCGGCCGGCCGTCGGCGGTCCGCACCAGATGGCCGTCCACCGTCCAGGCCGGTCGCGGGCCGGGCGCGACGTCCTCCGGCCGCACGCGCCCGGCCAGGCCGCCCGCGACCCGCACCGGCACGCCGGCGACGGCCAGTTCGGCGAGTGCGGTGAGCAGTCGGCGCAGGCCGTCCTCGCCGGGGACGTCGCAGGCCACCGCGGTATGCGGCCGGTCGCCGAGGATCGCCCCGACCATGCCGGTCAGCGCCCGACCCGGTCCGGCCTCGACGAAGATCCGCACCCCCGCCGCGTACATCGCCTCGATCTGCTCGGCGAACCGCACCGGCTCGGCCACCTGACGGGCCATCAACGCCCGGATGTCGGCGGGCGCGTCCGGGTAGCGCGCCGCGGTGCCGTTGGACCACACCGGGATCCTGGGCGGACGTACGTCCAAGTCCGCGACGGCGGCCGCGAGGGTGTCGGCCGCCGCCGCGACCACGGGACTGTGGAACGCGCACGCCACCGGCAGCCGCCGGGCCGACAAGCCCGCATCGGCCAGCGCGGCGATCGCCGAGGTCAGGGCCGCCTCGGGGCCGGACACCACGGTCTGGGTCGGCGTATTGCGGTTCGCGAGCACCACGCCGTCGATCCCGGCCAGCACCTCCGCCACCCGGTCCGCGCCGGCCGTCACCGCCGCCATCGCGCCGGGTTCCGCGCCGGCGGCGGCCAGCACCGCCGCCGCGCGCACCTCGCCGAGCCGGCCCAGGTCCCCGGTGGCCAGCACGCCCGCCGACCACAACGCGGCCACCTCGCCGTAGCTGTGCCCCGCGACCTGGTCCGGCCACACCCCGAACCGGTCGAGCAGCCGGGTCAGCGCGACCGCCGCCACCCCGAGCGCGGGCTGCGCACGGCGGGTGTCGGTGAGTCGCGCCGCCTGCGCGGCCCGCTCCTCCGCGTCGAAGGCCGCCGCCGGAAACATGGCCCGCACACACTCCGGATCGATGCCCCGCAGCCCGTCGCACAGTTCGGGAAACCGGGCGAACAGATCGGCCAGCATCCCCGGCCGCTGACTCCCCTGCCCGGGATACAAAAACGCCACCTGCCCACCCGTCCCGGCCCACGAGGCACCACCGACTCCGGCGCCTCCCCGTACGCCCGCCTCGCTGCCGAGCTCCGGGTCCAACCGGTCACCCGGCCGTACGCCCGCGCCGGTGCCGAGCCCCGGATCCGAGCCGGCGCCCACTTCGGTGCCGACCCCTGCGTCCAACCCGGCGCCCGCCCGGATGCCTGCTTCGGTGTCGAGCGCCAGACCCAATGCGGCGCCCGCCCGTACGCCTGCTTCGGTGTCGAGCGCCGGACCCAATGCGGTGTCCGGCCGCATGCCTGTTTCGGTGTCGAGTCGCGGGTCCAACGCGGTGTCCGGCCGCATGCCTGTTTCGGTGTCGAGTCGCGGGTCCAACGCGGCGCCCGGCCGTACGCCTGTTTCGGTGTCGAGTCCCGGGTCCAACGCGGCGCCCGGCCGTACGCCTGTTTCGGTGTCGAGTCCCGGGTCCAACGCGGCGCCCGGCCGTACGCCCGCCTCGCTGCCGAGTCCCGGGTCCAACGCGGTGTCCGGCCGCATGCCTGTTTCGGTGCCGAGTCCCGTGTGCAACCCGGCGTCCGGCCCTACACCCGCTTCGGGTCCGAGCCCTGCGCCCAGTGCGACGTCCGGCCGTACGACCGCTCCGGTCCCCGACCCGGCCTCCGCCTCCGCTCCGGTCGCTGCCTCCTTCCGGTGGAAGATCTCGCCCGCGGGGTCGACCGCGCCCGCTCGGGCCAGGGTCAGCTTCACCCGCAGGTCCGCGTGATCGGCCGCGACGAGGGCGATCTGCACCGGGGCTTCGGCGGCCCCGCGGGCATCGGCGTCCGACCTGGGCTCGACCGCTTCGTCCGCGAGCGCCGCCAGGCCCCGCAGCGGCAGGTCCTCGTCCGCGTCCAGCCGCGCCGCCAGCCGGTCGAGCGCCGCGTGGGCCGCGGCCCGGTCCGTGCCGCGGAAGCAGAACAGCTCGACCGGCCACGCGGCGTCCGCGCCCCCCGGCCCACCCGCGCCGACCGGCTCCGAACCGGCCAGCACCGCGTGGAAGTTGGTGCCCCCGAAGCCGAACGCACTGACCCCGGCGATGCGTTCGCCCACCGGCGCCGTCCACGGCCGGGCCCGGTTGTCGAACACGAACGGCCCCGCGTCCGGAGGTCGGCGCAGATGCAGCGTCGGCGGGTGCACCCCGAAGTGCACCGCAAGCGCCGCCTTGGCCAACCCCGCCAGGCCCGCCGCACACTTCGTGTGGCCGATCTGCGACTTCACCGAGCCCACCGCGCAGGCGCCGGGAGCCGCCCCGTGCGCCGTGAACACCTCGGTCAGGGTGTCCAGCTCGGCCCGGTCGCCGACCACCGTCCCCGTGCCGTGCGCCTCGACCAGGCCGACCCGCGCCGGCGAGACCCCGGCCGCCCGGTAGGCGCGTTCCAGCGCCCGCCGCTGGCCCTCGGGGCGCGGCGCGGTCAACCCGAGCGAGCGCCCGTCGCTGGACCCGCCGACGCCCTTGACCACCGCGTAGATTCGGTCGCCGTCCCGTTCGGCGTCCGCGAGCCGCTTGAGCAGCACGCACACCGCGCCCTCGCCCAGCGCGATCCCGTCCGCGTCCGCGTCGAACGTCGCGCACCGCCCGGTCGGCGACAGGGCCCGCACCGAGGAGAACATCAGGTAGTCGTTGATCCCGTTGTGGGTGTCCACCCCGCCGCACAGGACCAGATCGCTGGACCCGGTGTTCAGTTCCTTGCACGCCAGGTCGAGCGCGGCCAGGGACGCCGCGCACGCGGCGTCCACGGTGAAGTTGACCCCGCCCAGATCGAGCCGGTTCGCGATCCGGCCGGCGATCACGTTGGCCAGCACGCCGGGAAAGGAGTCCTCGGTGGGAGTGGGCAGTTGCCGATCCAGATCGGCCGGCAACGCGCCGAAGTACCCCGGGAACAGCGCCCGGAACCCGTACGCGCCCGCCAGGTCGGTGCCCGCCTCGGCGCCGAAGATCACCGAGGTCCGCTCCCGGGCGAAGGCCCGCCCGGGACCGTAGCCGGCATCGGCCAGCGCCCCCGAGGCCACGTGCAACGCCAGCAGCTGGGCCGGTTCGATCGCGGCCAGCGAGGCCGGCGGGATGCCGTAGCCGGTCGCGTCGAAGCCGATCGCGGGTACGAACCCGCCCCACTTGGACGGCGTCCGCCCGGCCGGGACGGCCCCCGGCGCCGCACCGCGGACCGAACCGCGCGCGGTCGCGCCCGGTTCGGCGCTCGGCGCGAAGTACCGCTCCACGTCCCAACGTTCGCGCGGGACCTCGGTCACCGCGTCCACGCCGGCCAGGATGTTGCGCCAATAGCTCGCCAGGTCCGGCGCGCCGGGAAGCACGCACGCCATGCCCACGATCGCCACATCCTGCGGTCGGGGCGGGGCCGGTCGGTCCACCCCGCCCACCTCGCGCACCCGGCGGGCCAACCACGCGGCCGACCCGGCGGTGACCTCGCGATGCAGCGCGGCCACGTCGGTCGGCGCGGACCGCAACACCGCGGCCTGGCCCAGCATGAACATGCCCTCGCGGCGCTGCACGTCCGCGTCCACCGCGACCAGCTTGTCCGCCTCCCGGCGCAGCCCCTTGCCGGCAATGCGCAACCGGCCCAGGTTCAACCGCTCCAACTCCGCCCACATCTCGCGGGCCGGCACCCCGCGCGACTCCAGTTCGCGCCGACGGGCCTCGAACGCGGCCACGAATGGCGTGCCGGCGCAGCGGGTGGCATGCCCGGGCGCGGTCTGGACCAGCGCGGTCGACGCGCACTCGACCGCCGCGGCCTGGAACCCGGGCACGATCGCCCCGCCCGCCACCGCCTCCCGGGTGAACAGGTACGCGGTGCCCATCAGCACACCGACCGAGGCCCCGCGCTCGACCAGCGGCGCCGTCGCCGCGGCCACCATCGCCGCCGAGCGCGCGTCGTGGATCCCGCCCGCGAACAGCAGGTCCAACCCGGCCGCGCCGCCGTGCCGTTCGGCGAACGCGAGCAGCGTGTCCACCTGGGTCTCCCACAGCGGGAAACTGGCGCGCGGCCCGACGTGCCCACCGCATTCGGTGCCCTCGAAGACGAATCGCCGGGCGCCCTCGCGCAGGAACTGGCTCAGCAGCCCGGGCGAGGGCGCGTGCAGGTAGGTGCGGATCCCGGCGGCCTCCAACGGTGCGGCCCGATCCGGCCGACCACCCGCGATCAGCGCGTACGGCGGGCGGGCGGCGAGCACCGCGGCCACCTGCTCCTCGCGCAACTCCGGCGGCGCGAAGCCGAGCAGGCCCGCCCCCCACGGCAGGTCGCCGAGCAGCGCACCGGTCTCCGCGAGCAATGCGCGTACCTCGCGGCCGCGCAGCAGGGACAGCGCCAGGAACGGCAATCCGCCCGCCCGGGCCACCTCGTGGGCGAAGGCGGCCCGATCGCTCACCCGCGTCATCGGTCCCTGGACCGGCCGCAGTCGCGCACCGTGCCGGGCGGCCGAGGCCAGGTGGCCCACGATCGCCTCGCGCACCGCGCACACCACCCGACCGGCGGTGCCGTGCCGATCCGCGAGCCGGGCGGCCGACCCGCCGTCCTGCCCGACGGGCAACAACTCGCGACGCAGTCCGCCCGCGCCCAGCACGAGGCCGAGATCGCCGGACGCAGATGCGACGAGGCGGTCGATCGGCAGATCCGGCCGGCGATAGACCCGATGGCCCCGGATCACGACCGTCTCGCTGCCGTCCATCGCCCGTACCGCCGCGGCCACATCCGCCGGCAGCGTGCTCTCCGCCACCAGGGCCAACTGGGTGTCGAGCAGCACCCCGGCGGCGCCGCCCGCGACCGCCGCGGCGGCGGTGTGCGGCCCGATCCCGCCGGCCGCCCAGACCGGCACCGTCACCCGGGCGTCCGCGAGCAACTGCTGCAGCAGGACGAACGTGGTCAACTCACCGCATCGGCCGCCGCTTTCGGCACCGCGCGCGACCACCCCAGCCGCGCCGCCGGCCACCGCCGCGTGCGCCTGCTCGGCGCTCGTGACCTCGACCAGGACCCGCCGTCCGGGGCCGGCGTCGGCGATCGACCACGGCGCGTCGGGCGCGAGCAGCACCACGTCCACCCGCTCCGGCAACTCCCGCGGCCCGAGCGGACAACCCACCGGTACCCGCACCCCGAAGCACGCCAGCGCGGACGCCCGGGCCAACTCGGCCAGCGCCGGTCCGCGTTCCCGGCCGAGGTCGAGCACCGCGAGCGCGCCGGCCCGATGTGCGGCGATCACGAGCGGGGCGTCGGGGCGCCCGAGGGGGCTCACCGCGAGAACCTGGTCGCGACGCGGGGACGTCGACGTCATGGGCAAGTGCCTCCATCCGGGAAACCTGCGAGGGACCGGTCGGTGTGGGCGGCAAGGGGCGCGAACATAGGGGTGGGCATGGCGAATTGCCCCGGCGACGCCCGAGTCGGGGCGTCCGCGGCGGTGGCGGAACGTGCCTGTCGTGGTGGAGCAACGTGCGGGTCGCGGTGGAAAGACCGGGCAACCTTCCAAAGCGGTACGGAGTCGAAAAATCGGTCGCAGTCGAACCACCGCGCCGTATCGTCGGTTTCGGGCATCCAGGAGTCAACGACGAACCGGCCGTCGGCCCTCCGCTCGCGAACACCCGCACGAACGCCCGTCGAACCCCGCCACACCCGGGCGACACCCGGTGCCCCGGCCCACCGGATCGACCACGATCCCGGTTCCGGAACGGCGACGACTCTTGCCCGTACGGCATGCATCCATGCCCTACCGATCCGACGCCGGCACCCCGACGGCCCGACGACCCACGCGAATTGCCCGATTCGAACCCCTGCCGGTGCGGGTGGCGTGACCGTTATGGTGCGGCGCGTGACCCTCCAGCAGCTGCGCTACCTCGTCGCCGTCGCGAACTTCGGCACCATGACCGCGGCGGCGGAAGCCCTCTACGTCGCCCAGTCGGCGCTGTCCCGGGCCCTGAAGGCGCTCGAACACGAGCTGGGCGCCGAGCTGTTCGTGCGCGAGGGGCGCACCGTGGGCCTGACCGCCGAGGGCTCCAGGGTGGTCCGGCTCGCCCGCACGGTGCTCGACACCGTCACCGCGATCGAGGACATCGGCCGACCGGTCGGCACGGTGTCCGAGCCGACCCTGACCGTGGCCACCACGTCCACCCTCGCGATCGGCCATGTCGCCCGCCTGGTCGCGGCGTTCGCCGCCGAGCACCCCGAGGCGCCGATCGAGGTGACCCGGCACGACGGGCGCGAGGCGGTGCTCGCGGCGGTCCGCGCGGGTACCGCCGCGATCGGGGTGGCCGACACACCCGGACCCGGCGACCTGCGCACCTACCGGCTCGCCGAGACGGAGGTGGTGCTGGTGTCGCCGTCGGACACCCGGCTGCCCGAACCGGTGCCGTGGGGCGCGCTGCACGGCCTGCCGATGGTGCTGCCCGGGCGCGGCAGCGAGCGGCGCTCGCAGTTCGAGGCGATGTTCGCCGAGATGGGGGTGCGTCCGCTCGCCCGCTGCGAGCACAACGACCGGGTCAACTGGGTCGCGGGAGTACTCAACGGCGAGGGCTCGCTGCTGTGGTACCGGGACGTCGCCGAGGACGTCTTCGGCGACTCGGCCTCGATCCGCTCGCTCGACCCGCCGCTGTGGCGCGGCATCATGCTGGTCTGCCGCGAGGACTCCCGGGAGCGCTCGGCCCGGCTGTTCGTCGACCTGGCCCGCCGCGGCGGGGTCGGCGAAGCGGACGCGGACCGAGTCGTCCCGGGCGTCCGTCCGGCTACAGGACCGGCGCCGCCGCCGGCTCGCCCAGGTCGGGGGTGTCCGTGAAGGTCACGTGGGCCCCGCCGGGACCGTGCAACTCCAGCACGGTCACCGTGTTCCGCCCCTCGCGCAACACCGGCGCCGGCACATAGAGCGTGCGCTGCGGCCCCGCCGACCAGTAGCGGCCGAGCAGGAAGCCGTTGATCCACACCAGGCCCTTGGTCCAGCCGTCGAGCCGGACGAACGTGTCGCCGACCGTCGCCACGTCGAACGTGCCGGTGCGCACCACCGGCACCCCCGCCGGGATCGGCCCCGAGGCGTCCGGCAACACCGGCCCGTGCGGCGCGTCCAGCGGCAGCGGGTACATCTGCCAGCCGAACAGGCGCTGCCGCTCCCACCGCACGCCCTCGGTGATGCCCTTGCGATCGTGCAGGCCCGGCCCGTAGTTGATCCGGCCGCAGTTCTCCACCAGCAGGTCGAGCCGCGCGCCGCCGGCGGGCACGGACAACTCGCACGAGGCGGTGCCGCCCTCGCTGCGATCGAGCACCGCGACCGGAACCCCGTCCAGGAACACCTGGGCCCGGTCGGCCAGTCCGTCCACGAACAGCGGGGCGCTCTCGCGCGGGCCGCTCACCCAGGTGCGGTACAGGGTGAATCCGTACGCCTGGTCCAACTCCTCCATGGTCAGCGTGTTCGGCGAGTACACCGGCGCGGACAGGTCCTCGACGTGCGCGAGCAGCGGCGCGGCCGACGGCAGCGCCACCTCGCCGAGCTTCACGCGCGCCGGCAGCGCCGGCGGCGGCTCGTCGGGCAGCGGCGCGTAGCGGCCGATCACCTCACGGAACGCCCAATACTTCTCGGTGAGTTCGCCCGCCTCGCCGATCGGCGCGTCGTAGTCGTAGCTGGTGATGGTCGGCTGGTAGACGCCCTCGTGCTCGTTGGCGCCGTTCATCAGCCCGAAGTTGGTGCCGCCGTGCGCCATGTACAGGTTCACCGACCCGCCGGCCGCGAGCATGTCGTCGAGCACTCCCGCCGCGTCCGCCGCGTCCCGCACGTGGTGCGGGTCGCGCCAGTGGTCGAACCAGCCGTTCCAGAACTCCATGCACACCGGCGGCCCGTCCGGCGACCAGCGCCGCAGCGCCGCGAACGCCTCGTCGGCGCGCGAGCCGAAGTTCACCGTCGGCAGCACCCCGGCCACCGTGCCGCCCTGGAGCATCGGCTCGGTCGGCCCGTCGGAGGTGAACAGCAGCCCGTTCGCGCCACGCCGGCGCATTCCGTCGACCAGGTGCCGCAGATAGGCCACGTCGTTGCCGTAGCTGCCGTACTCGTTCTCCACCTGGAGGGCGATCACCGGCCCGCCGTGCTCCGCGAGCAGCGGCTCGACCAGCGGCATCACCGCGTCCAGCCAGCGGTCCACCGCGGCCAGATACGGCGGGTGGGAGCAGCGCAGCCGCATCCCCGGGTCCTTGAGCAGCCAGGCGGGCAGGCCGCCGAACTCCCACTCGGCGCAGATGTAGGGGCCCGGTCGCACGATCGCCTTCAGGCCCCGGCGCTCGGCCGCGCGCAGGAACGCGACCAGGTCCTTGCCGCCGGTGAAGTCGAAGGTGCCCGGGGTCGGCTCGTGCAGGTTCCAGGCGACGTACGTCTCGACCGTGTTCAGGCCCAACCCGCGCAGTCGGGCCAGCCGGTCGTCCCACTGCGCGGGGTGGACGCGGAAGTAGTGCAGGGCACCGGCGAGCATGCGAAACGGCCTGCCGTCGAGGGTGAAGCCGTCTCGACTCGGGACGAGGCTGGGGGTGGTCAAGACGCTCCTCGATGCAGATCCGGTGCGGTGGGTCCGGATCATCGTGCCCGAGCCGCACGGCCCGGACATGCACTCTTCTGCACGGCGTCGTGGACTTTTCCGGACCCGTCGACCCGGGTCTCCGGTGCTCCGACCTGGATGGATACTCTCTGGTTCCCCAACCTTGCCATTCGGTGACCATGCACTTGGACTTTTCTTGCGGATCACCTCGACAAAAGCACGATCCGCGCGCCAACCCGTTGACGCCTTCTCGGGCAGGGCACATGATCGGCGGCCAGACAGCCTCCACCGGCTCTCCCCACCACCGCATCGCTCTCCGCTGCATCCCCGCCTCCGATCACGTGCCGGGCTCCGTCGAGCCCCGCCCATTCCCCGAAGGGACGGCCACCCATGTGGGCCAGCACCCGCAGAGGCCGCCAGACGGCCCGCCGCGCAGCCGTCGCGGTCACCGTCGCGGCGCTCACCGCGCTCACCGCCTGCGGTTCGGACTCCGGCGACAAGAAGGACGGCGCCGACAAGGCGGCCCAGGGCGACAAGGCGTCCGGCGGCACCGCACAGCTCGACTTCTGGGGCTGGAACCCGGCCTATGAGAAGGCCGTGAGCGCGTTCAACGCGTCCCACCCCGACATCCGGGTCAGCTACAACAAGGTCGAGCCCGGCTCCAAGGGCGGCTACGCCAAGATGCTCGCCGCGGTGAAGGCGAACAACGCGCCGTGCCTGGCCCAGATGGGCTACGAGACGCTGCCCAGCTTCCTGGTCGAAGGCGCGCTCCAGGACGTGGACAAGGAGGCCTCGGCGGTCAAGGCCAAGTACTCCGCCGGCGCCTGGTCGCAGATGAGCGTCGCGGGCAAGACCTACGGCATCCCCGTGGACACCGGCCCGGTCGCGATGTTCTACCGCACCGACGTGTTCGCCAAGCACAACCTGACCCCGCCCAAGACCTGGGACGAGTTCGCCCGGCAGGCCGACACGGTGCACGCGGCCGACCCGTCGGTGGCCTACTCGGCGTTCGGCGGCAACGACCCGTGGTGGTACGCGGGCATGGCGTGGCAGAACGGCGGCAGCTGGTTCAAGCCCGAGGGCGAGACCTGGAAGGTCTCGATGACCGAACCGGGCACGCAGAAGGTCACCCAGTACTGGCAGCAACTGCTCGACAAGAAGGCCGTCTCCTCGGACCCGACCTTCACCCCCGACTGGTACAAGCGGTTCGGCGACGGCAGCGTGGCCAGCTATGTCGGCCCCGTCTGGTTCACCGCGCTCCTGGAGGAGAACGCCAAGGACGCGGCGGGCAAGTGGGCCGTCGCGCCGATGCCGCAGTGGGACGCCGGCGGCAAGGTCACCGGCAACATCGGCGGCTCCGGCACCGCCGTGCTCAAGGGCTGCAAGAACACCAAGGCCGCGGTCGCCTTCGCCGACTGGATGAGCAGCGACCCCGCGAGCCTGACCACGCTGGTCAAGGACGCGGGCATCTACCCGGCGGCGACCGCCGGGGCGACCCTGGACGCGATGCAGCAGCCGTCCGCCTATTTCGGCAACGCGAAGATCTACGACATCTTCAAGGACTCCGCCGCGCAGGCCCCCACCGGCTGGCAGTGGGGTCCCACGATGACCCAGGTCTCCGCCGACCTGACCGACCGGGTCGGCAAGGCCGGAGCCGGCAACGGCAAGCTCGCCGACGCGCTGACCGGCGTCCAGGGCACCACGATCAAGGCCATCCAGGACAAGGGCCTGAAGGCCGCCGCGGGCTGACCCGGCGACACCACCCCGACGCCGGGGGCCGTCCGCACCGTGCCCCGCCGCCGCGCGTCACCCCGCGCGGCGGCGGGTCGCCGTCGGCCCGCCCCCCACCCGCATCCACATCCACCCGTCCCATCCACCGGGAGCCCGCCCTTGAGCGCACCGATCCCGCGGCGCAAGCGCCGGCGGTCCGCGCCCCTGATGTTCCTCGCCCCGTTCGGCGTGCTGTTCGCCGCGATGTACGCCGTCCCCGTCGGCTACGCGATCGTGGAGAGCCTGCACAAGATGCAGCGCTCCGGCCTGGGACTGACCCCGCCCAAGCGGGTGTACGCGGGGTTCGAGAACTACACCAAGGCGCTGCACGACGACGCGCTGTGGCACGGCGTGGGCCGGGTGCTGCTGTTCGGCGCGATCCAGGTGCCGGTGATGCTCGGTCTCGCCCTGGTGCTCGCGCTGCTCCTCGACGCCAAGTCGGCGCGCCTGAAGGGCTTCTTCCGCACCGCCTACTTCCTGCCCTACGCCATCCCCGGCGTGGTCGCCACCATCTTGTGGGCGTTCCTGTACATGCCGCGCTCCAGCCCGGTGGTGAGCATGCTGGACGCGGTCGGCCTGCCGTCCGACTTCCTCGGCGAGGACGCGGTCCTGTGGTCCATCGCCAACGTGGTCACCTGGACCTGGACCGGCTACAACATGCTGGTCATCTACTCCGCGCTCCAGGCCATCCCGCAGGAGCTGTACGAGGCCGCCGAGTTGGACGGGTGCGGCCCGTGGCGCACCGCGTGGCGGATCAAGGTGCCGCTGGTCGCCCCGGCGATCGCGCTGACCACCGTGTTCTCCGTGATCGGCACGCTCCAGCTCTACACCGAACCGCGCGTGTTGCGCCCGCTGACCTCGTCGCTGGACGCCGACTACACGCCGATCATGTCCGCCTACCACAAGGCCGTCGAGAACAACGACTACGGCCAGGGCGCCGCCGTCTCGGTGCTGCTCGCGCTGGGCACGTGCGTGTTGTCCTTCGCCGTGCTCAAGATCTCCGCCCGGCTCACGAACGGCAGGTCCTCGCTGTGACGACACTGACCGACAAGCCCGCGAGCCCGGCCCGTGCACAGGTCGCGCCGCCCGCGCCGAAGCCGGCCAAGGGCCGTACCGCGCCGATGCGTTCGCAGGTGCTGACCACCTCGTTCCTGTTCCTGGTGGCGACCTACTTCCTGATGCCGGTGTGGTGGCTGCTGGTCTCCTCGACCAAGTCGTCCAGCGACCTGTTCGGCAGCAACGGCTTCTGGTTCGCGGACTGGAACCTGGGCGCGAACCTGCGCCAACTGTTCGACCAGGACGGCGGCATCTTCCTGCGCTGGGTGCTCAATTCGGTGCTGTACGCGGTCGGCGGCGGCCTCGTCGCCACCTTCCTGGCCGCGATGGCCGGCTACGGGCTGGCCAAGTACGACTTTCGCGGCCGGGGCACGATCTTCTCGGTGATCCTCGGCGCGGTGCTGATCCCCACCCCGATGCTCGCGCTGCCCATCTACCTGATGCTGTCCAAGGTGCATCTGGTCGACACGATCTGGGCGGTGCTGCTGCCCGCCGCGGTCAGCCCGTTCGGCGTCTTCCTGGCCAAGACCTACGCCGAGGCGTCGGTGCCCGACGAACTGATCGAGGCGGCCCGCCTGGACGGCGCGAGCGAGTTCCGGATCTTTCGCACCATCGGGCTGCGGATCATGTCGCCCGCGCTGGTGACCATCTTCCTGTTCCAACTGGTCGCCGTCTGGAACAACTTCTTCCTGCCGCTGATCACCCTCAACAACCAGCACCTGTGGCCGGTCACGCTCGGCCTGAACGCCTGGAACAGCGATCCCAACCAGCCGCACGCCAACCTCGTCGTGGTCGGCGCGCTGGTCTCGGTGCTGCCGCTGGTCGCCGCGTTCCGGTCGCTCCAGCGGTTCTGGCGCACCGACCTGGTCGCGGGCGGGGTCAAGGCGTGAGGAACCGCTTCGCGACGGCGTCCGGCCGCCGTACCATCGGCGCACCATGATCTTCGCGCGCTACCTCACGCCCGCCAAGGAGCACCAGCGGCTCGGCCTGGTGTGCCTGGGCGTCGGCCGGCAACAGGTCACCGCGATGCAGTTCGAGGGCCGGGTGCTCGGCTGCTATCAACTCACCCTGATCACGGGGGGATCGGGCTGGTTCCGCTCGGGCAACCGGCACGCGCCGCGGATCCCCGTCCAGGCGCCCGCGGCGTTCCTGCTCTTCCCCGGCGAGTACCACGCCTACAGCCCGGACCCGACGGGCTGGCGCGAGCACTGGGTGCTGTTCGAGGGACCGACCGCGGCGGCGTACGAGGACCTGGGGTTCCTGGACCGGGCCGAGCCGGTGATGTCGCTCGGCGGGGTCCGGCCGCTGCGGCAGGGCTTCGACCGGCTGCTGACCGCGGTGGAGCCGGGCGCGCCGAACCGCGAGGTGGTCACCTCGGCGATCGTGCACCAGTTGATCATCGACCTGAAGACGATCCGGGTCGACGAGGACGGCTCGCGGGTGGTCCGCTACTTCGACGAGCACGCCACCGAGCCGCTGACCGTCGGCGAGCACGCCCGGCGGCTCGGCCTGGACGAGGCGGGTCTGCGCAGCGAGATGCAGCGGGCGACCGGCACCACGCCCAAGGAGTACATCGTGCGCACCCGGCTGTCCCGGGCCAAACGACTGCTGCTCGCCACCGACCAGTCCATCCACGAGGTGGCCCGCAACGTCGGCTACGACGATCCGGCCTACTTCGCCCGGTTGTTCTCCCGACGCGTACAGCAGTCCCCGTCCGAGTTCCGGCGCACGGGGCAGACGTCGGGTCAGCCCTGAGTCGCATCGGCCCGCCGTGACTCACCGCGCGGCCCCGACCTCCCGGCGTGTCCCGGCCGCCGCGACCGTTTCCAGGACCGCCACCACCGCGACGACCACCACCACGATCAGCAACACCGACCACACCGTCGGGTCGTTCCACACGCACAGCCAGATACCGCCCGACAGGCCGGTCACCGCGTACACCGGCCCCCGGTGCGCGGCCACGAACGCGCCCACGGAGCCGGTGCCGAACCCGTGCCGGGCCAACGCCGCGCCCGTCCGGTCCGGTGCGACCGCGAAGGCGCCCCGGATCGCGCTCGCCGGCCGGGCCGGTCCGGCCAGGAAGGCCGCGATCGCGAGCGCGACGGCGGCCACGCCCAGGGTGCGGGTGGTCCGGCGCAGGAAGCTCACCAGCGCGTCGTAGACCGCCGCCGCCGCGTCCCGGGAGACGTCCGGCGGCAGGTCGTCCAGGTAGGTCCGTCGGGCCACCGCGAGCACGATGCCCAGTGCGAGCAGGGTCAGCGCGGTGCCCACGCCCGCCCACAGCAGCACGCGCCTGCGACGCGGCGCGAGGCACACGCCCAGGACGAACATCGCCACGACCGCGATCGGCAGCCAGATGCCCGCGGTGTCCAGGAATCGGAACGCGTCCTGCCCGGTGCGCAACCCCTCGCGGTGCACCAGCACGTAGCGGCGGTCGGTGTCGGGGATGTTCGAGGCGAACGCGAAACCCCGACCCACCAGGCCCTGCCGTACCTGATCGATCATCGGCCCCAGGTCGAGCACCACCTCGCCGTTCGTGGCGCTCACCGTCCCGCTGTCCCGGCCCTCGAGTACGTCCAGCGCGGACGCGTGCGCGATCCGGAGCGCGTCCCGCCAGATCACGGTGAACGCGTCGCTCGCCACGAACGCCCGCGCGGCCTGGTCGGCCACGCCCGCCAGCAGGCTCTGCAGCGAGCCGGACAGCGGCCCGGAGCCGTTGTTCGGCCCCAGGCCGAGCGCCTCGCGCAGCGAGTCGGTCAGCCCGCCCACGTCGACCGCCTGCACGGCCGCCGTGGCCAGTCGGGCGGACACCGCGTCCTGTACCGCGGTGTTCCCGGACAGCGGGGCCAGCGAGGTGACGAAGCGGTCGGTGTCGGCCACCTCGCCCCGCGCCCACCCGGCGGTCACCGCCACCGGGGCGAGCAGACAGGCGAGGGCCACCAGGAGGCAGGCCAGGGTGAAGCGCACCGGATGCCCGGTCCGGACCTGCTCGGCTGACTCGGACATCACCGGTGTCCTCTCCTCGTTCACGGCCGCGTTCGTCCCGTGCGGGTTCCATGAAATCCGGAGATCTACTCGGATTGGACAAAAGGTGCAAATTATGTCTCGGCGTGTCAAGGTGCGAGAGCGCCGACTCGTCGGGTCGCCGTCCGCGCGACGGCGGGCAAGCGGGTGGCGCCGAATGGAAATCGGGCACATCCGCCCGGCCGTCCGGCCGGGGTTGGGAGTAGGCCATGAACAGCACAACCCGCAGGGCGAGCGCCTGGACCGGCTGGGTGGCGTTCGCCGCCTGCACGTTGCTCGTCCTGGGTGTCCTCAACCTCTTCCAGGGGTTCACGGCCCTGTTCTCGGACGGGTACTTCGTCACCCGCTCCGGTGAGCTGCTGGTCTGGAACTACAACACCTGGGGCGTCATCCTGCTGATCTTCGGCGGGCTGCAACTGCTCATCGGCGGTGGGCTGCTCACCGGCGCGACCTGGGCCAGGGTGGCCGGCTCGGTGCTGGTGATGTTGAACATCATCGGCGAGATCGGCTTCCTGGCCGCGCACCCCGTCTGGTCCACCATCGTGGTGGCGCTCGACCTGGTGGTCCTGTTCGCGCTGACCGTGCGCTGGGACGCGGCGCAGGGCTACCGCGGCGAGAGCGTCGCGGAGTGGCAGGCCCGGGACGAGGAGGCCTACCGGACCGGGACCGGCGCGCACCGCCGCCCCGACCGCGACGAGACCATGCCGTAACGGCGCGTCACACCCGTCTCGTCACCCGTTCGCCACGCACGACAGGCCCCCGGCGGGGGCGTCGTGCGTGGCGTTCGCGCGTTCGCGGCGGGCCGGTCTACGAGCGCGGCCACGTCGCTTCCCGGCCCCGGCCGAGGGTGTCGAGGAAGCGGGCCAGTTGGCCGGGCGCCGCCGGGTGGCCCTCGGCCAAGGCGCGGCGGTACATCTCCTCCGCCTCGCGGACGCGGCCCCGGCGCTCGTACAGGCCGGCGTAGCCGATCGAGGCGTCGCGGTGCCCTTCGGTGAGGGCGCGCCGGTACAGCTTGTCGGCCTCCTTCATCCGGCCCTTCGCGGCCAGCAGGCCGGCGAGGTTGACCGTCGCGTCCGGGTGGCCCTGGGCGTAGGTGTGCCGGAACCACTGCTCGGCCTCGTCGAGCCGACCGGTGTTGGCGAGGAGCAGGCCGAGATTGTGCCCGGCGTCGTCGTGGCCCCGCGCGGCGGCGTGCCGGAACAGGTGTTCGGCCTCCGGGGCGCGGCCGAGGCGGAGCAGCAGCCGACCGAGGTTGTTCGCGGCGTCGGGATGGCCCTGGACGAGGGCCCGGCGGTACAACTCCTCGGCCTCCGCGTGCCGGTCGTGTGCGGCGAGCAGATCGGCGAGGTCGTTGGCGGCCTCCGGGTGGTTGCGGGCCAGCGCATCCCGGTACAGCGCCTCGGCCTCGGCCTCTCGGCCGGTGTCGGCCAGGTGGTAGGCGAGTTGCACGGCGGCGTCCGGGTCGCCGGCCGCGACCGCCCGGCGCAACCCGGCCTCGTCGTCGTCGGCGGGGGCGGAAGGGGCCGGGACGGCGAACCCCGAGGCGGCGGGCGAGCCGGGCGGGAAACGCGGCGGCGCCGGGGGCAGCGGCGGCGGCGCGGGCCGGCGCGACAGGTCGGCCGGCGCGGCCGGGGCGGCGGAAGCGGCACCCGCTTCGCCGGGGACGGGCGGCGCCTCGGCCGGGGTCGGCGGCGCCTCGGCCGACGCGGCCGGTGTCTTGGTCAGCGTCAGCGGCGCCTCGGTCGGCGTCGCCGGTGCCTCCGTCGAGGCAGGCGGCACGTCGGCGGCCGTGGGCGGCACCTCGGCGGAGGTCGGCGGCACGGTCGTCGAGGTGGGCGTCGGCTCGGGGCGCGGCGGGGTCGTGTCGGTCAGGCGGCGGGCCACCTCGGCGGCGGTCGGCGGGCGCTGTGCCGGATCCTTGGCGAGCAGGTCGAGGACCAGGCGGCTCACGTGCGGCGGCACGTCGGGGCGGCGCCGATCCGGGGCCTCCGGGACCTGTTCGAGCTGGGCGTACACCGTGGCCGCGATGTCTTCGGCTGCGAACGGCGGTGTCCCGGTGAGCAGTTCGTGCAGCACACAGCCCAGTGCGTACAGGTCCGCGGCCGGTTCGGCCGGGCGGCCGCGCAGGCGTTCGGGTGCGGTGTAGGCGAGGGTGCCGATCAGGGCGGTGCCGGTCGCGGAGACCGCCCCGAGCCGGTCGGCCAGGCCGAGGTCCAGGACGCGGATCCCGCCATCGGCGGTCAGGAACAGATCGGCCGGCTTGAGGTCGCCGTGCACCACGCCGGCCCGGTGCGCGTGGTCGAGGGCGGCACAGATCCGCGCCGTCCAGTCCAACACCTGGGACACGGCGGGCAGTTCGGGCAGCCCCTCGCGCAGTACCGTACGCAGGTCGCGGCCGGTGAGCAGTTCGGTGACCAGGAACGGTGTGCCGTCGCCGGTCAGGCCGACGTCGGACACCGCGACCAGGTCGGGATGATCGAGCGGCGCGGCGGCCCGCGTGCGCTCCACGAACCGGGTCGCGGCCGCCTCGTCGGGCGGGCCGTGCAGCAGCTTGACCGCGACCTCGCGGTCCTCGACCGAGTCCCGCGCGGCCCACACCCGCCCGAGCCCACCACGGCCACGCTGTTCCACCAATTCGTACCGGTCCGCCACCCGACCCACCGCAGTCACGCCATCTCCCTCGTCCCGGCATCGTCGAGGGCGATCCTGCCGCACCCGGCGGGGGGTGTGTCGAGCCGCCGTCACCCGCCCCAACCCCGTGCGCCGCCCGCGCCGATTCCGGGGTCGGGACACGGCGTCCCGGGCCGGTGATGCAGCATGGTGGTTCGCGCCGTGTCCCCGCGCCGGCCCAAGGAGAAACGCACCGTGACCCGGAACCTCGCGAGTCGGCTGCGCGGCGTCGCCCGATACCCGCGGCGCAGCCCCGCGACCTTCGTCGTGCTGATCCTGCTCGCGATCAACGGGATCGTGGTCGGCGGCCTGATGTCCGAACCGGCCGCGGACCGGCTCCTGGCGGACATCAGCACCAACCTCGACAACCTGGACCACCATCCGTTTCGCGCGATGGCGGGCAGCCTGCTGGTCGCGGACGTGCACGGCACCCTGTTCGGCAACGTGACCACGATCGGGTTCGGCATCGGGGTGTGCATGGCGGTGCTGGAGCGCCGGATCGGCACGGTGCGTGCGGTCGGCGTCACGCTCCTGGGACACGTGGGCGCGACGCTGCTCACCGCCGCCGTGCTGATCGCGGCGATCCACTCGGGCACGTATCCCGAGGACACCCGGTACACGCTCGACTACGGGGTGAGCTACGCCTCGATGGCGGCCATAGCGGCGGTCACCCCGCTGTTGCCCGGACTGCTGCGGCCGCTGTGGGCGCTCGGCTGCCTGCTGTACCCGTTCTCGTCCGTGCGGTGGTACGGCGACCTGCCGGACTTCACCACGATCGGGCACGTCTCGGCCGCGCTGATCGGCCTCGGCGCCGGATTCGCGTTCATGAGCCGCCGGCGGCCGGACCCGGCCCGGCCGCCGGCCGGGACCGCACTCGCGCCGACGGCCCCCGGCCCGCTCCCGGAGGGCGCCGGGAACGGGCGGGCCGAGCCGTAGGACGAGGCGCGCGGCCTCGTCCGGGAGGGATCGCGGGTCAACGCTCGATCGGCGGCACGCGCCACTCGATCCGTACGCGGTCCTCCAGCGGCAACTCCTCCGGGCCGAGCGCGACATGGTCGATCACGTAGCGGAAGAGCAGGACGACGGCGTCGGACTCCATCTCCGGCAGGGTCTGCCGGGTTGCCCCGAGGACATCGAGCAGGAGTACCGGGTCGGACTCCAACTCCTCGATCTCCTCGGCCAGTTCGGCATCGATCTCGTCCGCCGCGGCGAGCGCCGCGATGGAGTGGGCGAGGAAGGCCGGCTCGGATTCGAGGCGCAGCAGCACCTGCTCGGTGACGAACGCGTCGAGCAGGTCGGCGTCGATGTCGATGCCGCCGCCGGCGCAACCGCAACCGTCGCCGCAGCCGCCGGGTGCGCTGATGTCCTCGAGGGTGAGGGGAGTGCCGATGGGGGAGAGGGGGATCGGCTGGACCGAGTCGTCGGACGCGGGGATGCCGGAGGAGGAGGACACGCGAACCCTTCGGGGGCTGGGGGACTGGCGGGGGAGCGTCCATGGTCGCACCCGGCGTCGACCGGCGGGCCGGTGCGCGTGGCGCGGTGATCGAGTCCTGCCGGTCGCCGGCGGGCGGTTCGGACAAGATCGAGACGATCCCGCCGGCCCGGTGGTCCGGCGTGCTAACGTTAATTGCTGCTGTGGTTCCCATGGAATTTTCTGTGCGCCTGCTGGTTGTAGCCAACAGGTGCACTTTTGTTTTTCCGGTGTCCAACTCCGGGCGGGGTAATCAGCAACGATTCGGGTCTCGCAGGGTGCGGGATCCCGGTACTGCCCCGAAGGGGAAGATACGTGGCTACTGGCACCGTGAAGTGGTTCAACGGCGAAAAGGGCTTCGGCTTCATCGAGCAGGACGGTGGCGGCCCCGACGTCTTCGCCCACTACTCGAACATCAACGCTCAGGGCTTCCGTGAGCTCCAGGAAGGCCAGAAGGTCTCCTTCGACGTCACGCAGGGCCAGAAGGGCCCGCAGGCGGAGAACATCAACATCGTCTGATTTCGCTCATGGGCGTGGCTTCGGTCACGCAGCGAGGGCCCGCGCCACACGGTGCGGGCCCTTCCCGTGGCCGCCGGCCGTCCCGGTCGGCGACTCCCGAACCCGGGAAAGCCACGGCGCACCACCAGGGCGGATGCCCGACATCCGCCGTTCAGGACCCTGCCCGACGCGACCTCGTCGCGCGGCCTCGCACGGTCCGGCACATCGGCCGCCGCTCTTCGGCAGGCGCCCGACCGTTGCGCAACACCTCGACGCGAGTGACCCGAGTCACCACGTCGGTTCTTCAGTTCAGGTACTCCGGCTCGTTCTTGCGACTCCTTGCGCGGCTACCCGCCGTGCGGAGACGTCCTCGATACGCGCCGCATCGAGGAAGGTTCTCCATGAATCGCACCCCCCGCTCCAGCTCCAACGATCGTTACGGCCGCAGCGGCGGCGGCTCCGGCCGGGGCGGCTACGGCGGCGGCGGCGGTCGCGGCCGCGGCGGCGCCCCGTCGGGCAACCGGCGCAAGCCGATGACCGCGGCGCCCGTCGCCGAGTTCGCGCTGCCGGTCAGCACCACCCCGTCGCTGCCCGCGGTCGCCGCGTTCGCCGACCTGGACATGCCCAAGCAGTTGCTCACCGCGCTCACCCGCAACGGGGTCACCGAGCCGTTCCCGATCCAGGCGGCCACCCTGCCCAACGCGCTGGTCGGCCGGGACGTGCTCGGCCGCGGCCGGACCGGCTCGGGCAAGACGCTCGCGTTCGGTCTCGCGATGCTGGCCCGGATCGCCGGTCGTCGCGCGGAGAGCAAGCAGCCGCTCGCGCTGGTCCTGGTGCCCACCCGCGAGCTGGCCCAGCAGGTCACCGACGCGCTGATGCCGTACGCCACCTCGGTGCAGCTGCGGATGACCACGGTCGTCGGCGGCATGTCGCTGGGTCGCCAGGCCAGTTCGCTCCGCAACGGCGCCGAGGTCGTGGTGGCCACCCCGGGCCGGCTCAAGGACCTGATCGACCGCGGCGACGCGCGCTTGGACGCGGTCGGCATCACGGTGCTCGACGAGGCCGACCAGATGGCCGACATGGGCTTCATGCCGCAGGTCACCGCGCTGCTCGACCAGGTGCAGCCGGACGGGCAGCGGATGTTGTTCTCGGCCACCCTCGACCGCAACGTCGACCGGCTGGTCAAGCGCTTCCTCTCCGACCCGGTCGTGCACTCGGTCGACCCGTCGCAGGGCGCGGTCACCACGATGGAGCACCACGTGCTGCACGTGAGCGAGGCCGACAAGCACACCGCCGCGACGCACATCGCCGCCCGCGAGGGCCGGGTGATCATGTTCATGGACACCAAGCACGCGGTGGACCGGCTCACCCGGCAGATGTTGCAGAGCGGCGTGCGCGCCGCGGCGCTGCACGGCGGCAAGTCGCAGCCGCAGCGCACCCGCACCCTGGAGCAGTTCAAGAGCGGGCACGTCACCGCGCTGATCGCGACCAACGTCGCGGCGCGCGGGATCCACGTGGACGGCCTGGACCTGGTGGTCAACATCGACCCGCCGACCGACCACAAGGACTACCTGCACCGCGGCGGCCGTACCGCGCGCGCCGGCGAGTCGGGCAGCGTCGTGACGCTGGTCACGCCGAACCAGCGCCGCGAGATGGCCCGTCTGATGATGATCGCCGGCATCCAGGCCGAGACCATCCAGGTGCGCTCGGGCGACGAGGAACTGACCCGCGTCACCGGCGCGCAGGTGCCCTCCGGCGTCCCGGTCGTGATCTCCTCGCCGGCCGCCGAGTCGCCGCGCCGCGGTGGCGCCGGCGGCGGTCGTGGTCGCGGTCGTCGGCCCGGCCAGGGCGGCGGCAGCGGTACCGGACGGCGTCCGTCGGCCGCCGCGTCCGGCGGCAACGCGGGCCGCTCCGGCGGCTCGACCGGCGCCCCGGCCCAGCGCCGGCGCACCGCCGTCGCGTAGTCGCTTTCGGGCGGCGCTCGACCGCCGCGCGAGAGGCGCGTGAACTCCGAAGCCGCGTCCGGGATTTGTCCCGGGCGCGGCTTCGTGCCGTGCCGGACCGAGCGGTTGCGTCCGGATCATGTCGAAACCGTCACACCGCGTGCGGGAACGGGGAATTGCTCCACATTGTTAGTGTTGAACGATCCCCGGTCGTCCACCCCTCGTGAGGTCGCACGTGCGTAAGCCCCTGATATCCGGCTCCCGCAAGGGAATTCGTGTCGTCGCGCTGCCGCTCGTCGCGGCCGCGGTGGTGCTCACGGGATGCGGCTCGGGAGGGGCCGACAAGGCGACGAAGTCGGACGCGGCGCAGGCGAAGCCGGGCGACGCGGACAATGAGGCGAAGGACACACCGGCGCGGGTGACGGTGGATCCGGCCGACGGCACGCAGGGCGTGGCACCGGGCAAGCCGGTCACCGTGACGGCCGACTCCGGGACGCTGACCTCGGTGCGGGTCGTGGACGCGCAGAACCGGGCGATCGAGGGCACGATCGGGACCGACGGCCGCACCTGGACCTCGACCACGCGCACCGTGCCGGGCGCCGCCTACACGGTGACCGCGACCACGAAGGGCAAGAAGGGCGCGGAGTCCTCGGCCACCACGAAGTTCGGCACGCTCAAGGCCGACACGGTGAACAAGGTCACCCTGCGGCCCGCCAACGGCGGCACCTTCGGCGTCGGACAGCCGGTGTCGGTGATGTTCGACTACGCGGTCAAGGACAAGGCCGAGGTCGAGCGCAACCTCAAGGTCACCACGACGCCGAACGTCGAGGGCTCGTGGGGCTGGACCAAGGACATCTCCGGCAAGGACCGGGTCGACTGGCGTCCGCGCGAGTTCTGGCCCAGCGGTACGAAGGTCACCCTGAACGCGAACCTGGGCGGTGTGGCCAGCGGCCCCGGCACCTACTTCGCGCGCGACTACGAGAGCACCTTCACCGTCGGCACCAACCGGGTCGTCGAGGTGGACGTCCCGAAGAAGCGGCTGACCATCATGGAGGACGGCGTCGCGGTCAAGACGATCAAGGTGTCGGCCGGCTCCGGCGAGTTCCCCACGCGCGGCGGCACGCACGTGATCCTGAACAAGAACGCCAAGGAGACCCTCGACTCGACCACGGTCGGTCTGGGTGACAGCTACAACCTTCCGGACGTGCCGTGGGTGGTGCACTTCACCTCCTCCGGCACCTTCTTCCACTCGGCCGCGTGGAACACCGCCAACATCGGCGTCGCCAACACCAGCCACGGCTGCGTCGGGATGACCGTCTCGGACGCCGAGTGGTTCTTCAACCGGGTCGAGGTCGGCGACCCGGTCGTGGTCAAGGGCTCGACCAACACCGAGACCACCGAGCCCGGCAACGGCTTCGGCAACTGGCAGATGAGCTACGACCAGTGGAAGGTCAAGAGCGCCCTCGCGGCCTGACCCGCATCCGCATCGCCCCGGGGACCGGCTCGACCGGACCCCGGGGCGTTCGGCTGTCCGGAGGGGGTGTGCCGCCGCGCACGTACGGTGCGAGCCTGCCGCGTGCGCCGGCCAACCGCCGAATCCGGGTGATCGTATTGTTCGGGGGTGATGAAGTCGGGCGATCGCCCGACCCGACGGGGGTGTGGTGTGCGGGGGTTGGCGCAGGACGATCCGGTCGTGATCGGGGGGTACCGCCTGCTGCGGCATCCGGGCGCGGGCGGGATGGGTCGGGTGTACCCGGGGCGGACCGGGCGGGGAGCCTGGTCGCGGTGAAGGTGGTGCGGCCGGAACCGGCCGACGATTCGCAGTTCCGGGTGCGGTTCCGGCGCGAGGTCGAGGCGGGCCGCCGGGTGGCCGGACCGTGGACCGCGACCGTGCCGGACGCCGACGCCGAGGCGGCGCGCCCGCGGCTGGTCACCCGGTTCATCGCCGGGCCGTCGCTGCACGAGGCGGTTCGGTTGGCCGGGCCGCTGCCCGAGGAGACGGTGCGGGCGCTGGGCGCGGGGCCGGCCGCGGCGCTGGTGGGCGTGCACGACGGGCTCGTGCACCGCGATCTCAAGCCCTCCAACGTACTGCTCACCCTCGACGGTCCCCGCGTGATCGACTTCGGCATCGCCCGGGCGGCGGACGCCACCGCGTTGACCACGACGGGCGTCTCCGTCGGCTCGCCCGCGTTCATGTCGCCGGAGCAGGCCAACGGCCTCGTGGTGACCGGGCGGGGCCGCCGGCCGGTGTGGCGCCGCCCCGTTTGGCGGGCTGCCCCCGCAGAATGGATTCTGCGGATGCCCGGGCAACGGGTATCTTCTACGAGTCTGTAGATTGAGGGCTCGAAATCTACGCGTATGTACGCGAGGCAGGGGGATCCCCATGGCTCTGTGGGACAAGTTCAAGCAGTCCGCCCAAACGATGCAGGGGCAGCTGGAAGCGAAGAAGAACGAGCTGAAGAGCGGCGGATTCCGGGACGCGAGCATGGCGATGTGCGCCCTGGTCGCCGCGGCCGACGGCTCCATCGACCCGGCCGAGCGGCAGCGGGTGAGCGCGCTGATCACGAGCAACGACGTGCTGCGCAACTTCGCCGCGAGCGACCTGGAACAGCGCTTCGAGGCCTATCTGGCCAAGCTCACCGCCGACTTCGAGTTGGGCAAGGTGTCCGTGCTCCAGGACATCGCCAAGGTGAAGAAGAAGCCGACCGAGGCGCGCGCGGTGATCCAGATCGGCATCGTGATCGGCGGCGCCGACGGCCACTTCGACAAGACCGAGCAGGCGGTCGTGCGCGACGCGTGCTTCGCCCTCGACCTGGCCCCCGTCGAGTTCGGTCTCTGACCCGACGCTTCGGCCAACCCTTTCGAGGGATCGATTCCGCCCGACGGCCGATGTTCGTCGGGCGGAATCGTGCCGTTCGGCGGACGTTGGAGACATGACCGACGCCCGCATCCTCCCCGGGCCGCGGCGGGCTCGCTGGTGGGGTCCGCTCGCGGTCGCCGCCGTGTTGGTGCTGCTCACCGGCGGGTGGCCGCTGGTCGACTCGTGGATCTCGGGCGACCGGCGGGTCCGGGCGGGCACGGTGTTCCGGGTCGGACCGGACGACGACCACCGCGCGTGGTTCCGGGTCGGCGCCGGCTGGATCCTCGACCGGGCCGCCACCACACCCTCGCGGCTGTTCGTGCTGCGGCACGGTGACGTGGACCTGTCGGTCGCGTACATCTCGCTGCCCCGGACCGAGGACGCCGACGCGCTGTGGACCGGGTTGCGCGACACGCTCCGGGTCGGCGACCGGCATGCCCGACTCGGTGACCCGGGACCGCTGGTCGCCCACGCCGGGGCCCGGGGCATGGTCGGCACCCTGGCCCGCGACGGCGACACCGGGCAGGCGGTGATCTATCCCGGCCCCGAGGACGCCTTCGCCATCCGGCTGATCGCGCTCGCGCCGCAGGCGAGCGCCGATCCGCAGTGGGCTCAGGTGGCGGATGTACTGCGCTCCTTGACGTTCACCGAGGAGGCCGCGTGAGGGATGGCGGAGTCCGGCCGGCCGGCGAGCCCTCGGCTCCGGTCGCCGCGGGGGTGGCACTCCTGGGGTGCCTGTTCGGACTCGGCGTCATCGTGCACGAATACCGGGACACGGTACGGGTCTTCCCGGCCGCGACGGCCCTCGCGGGCTTTCTGCTCCTGCTCACCCTCGGCGTCGGCTACCTGCTGCCGCGCCGGATCCGACCGGTCGTCGCGCCCCCGCACGCCGGCTCGATCGCCTGCGTCGCGTGGGGGATGACCGCCGCGACCGGGTGCGCGATCCTGGCCAATACCGGGCTCGGCGGCATCTGGGCGAAGACCCGGGGCGTCGACTTCGCGGACAGGTGGGGAGCGGCGGTGACCGCGCCGGTCAACGAGGAGACGCTCAAGCTCTGCGGCCTGCTGATCCTCGCGCTGATCGGGTCCGCGATGATCCGCGCGCCGATCGACGGCTGGGTGTTCGGGGCGCTGGTCGGCCTCGGCTTCCAGGTGATGGAGAACCTCCTGTACGCGCTGAACACCATCCTGCTCGACGGCGCGACCGACCCGGGCGCCTCGGTGGACGCGTCCTTCGCGGCGCGGGTGGGGATCACCGGGTGGGGATCGCACTGGGCGATGAGCGCGGTCGCGGGTACCGGTGTCGGCTACCTCGTCGCGCGCGACGGTCGGCCGCTCGCCCGGCGGGTGTCGGTCGCGCTCGGCTGCTGGTTGCTCGCGATGGGGATGCACTGGTTCTTCAACGCGCCGCTGCCGCCGGGGTGGCGGGGGATGCTCGCCCGGGTCGGGGTCGACTTCGTGGTCGCGATGCTGGTGTACCGGTCGGCGCGGCGGCACTATCTGGCCAGGTTTCGCGAGGTGGCCGCCGAGGAGGCCGGGACCGGGGCGATCCGGCCCGAGGAGGCCGAGTTGTTGCCGCGGCGGGCCGGCCGTCGGCAGGTGCGCAACGGTCGGCCGCGGCCGGTCCGGGTGCTGATCGGCGAGATCGAGGAGGCCCAGTTGGCGCTGGTGGCGGGGCGGATCCCGCGCGCGGACCCGAGCGAGCCGGCCCGTTCCGAGCGGCTGCGGGAGGAGATCGCCACGCTGCGGGCGCACCTGCGGGCGCGACCGGCGGCGGGGCGCGGCCGGCCGACGGAATCGCCGGGTGGGTCGGCCACCCCGGGTGGGGCGTGAACGCCCGGAAGCCCGTCGGATGTGATCCGACGGGCTTCCGTGTCGCCTGCTCCAGGTGACCGTGGCCACCGAACCGAGAGAGGCCCATCCACTTCTCGTGGATCCTGATTGCGCGGTGCGCGGCCCTACATCGACCGCTTCTCCGCGTCTCTCCGTGCGGGCCCCTCTCGTTCCCTCCAGTAGACCTCTGCCGTGCCGAAGGTGCAAACGGCGTGGTTCGGGAGGAAGGGCCCGATGTCGTGGTCGGTCAGCCCGCGGCGATCTTGCGCTTGACCTCGTCCATGTCCAACCCCTGCGCCTGCTTGATCAGATCGACCAGCGCGGCCTCGGGCAGGGCGCCCGGCTGCGAGAAGACCACGACACCGTCGCGGACGAGCATCACGGTCGGGATGGACTGGATCGAGAACGCCTGCGCGAGATCGGTCTCCGCCTCGGTGTCCACCTTCGCGAAGACGACGTCGGGCGTGGCCTCCGAGACCTTCTCGAACGTCGGCGCGAACGACCGGCAGGGTCCGCACCAGGCCGCCCAGAAGTCCAGCACGGTCAGGCCGTCGCCGGATACGACCTCTTCGAAGTTCTCCTTGGTCAGTGCGACCGTGGCCATGCGTCCTCCCAAACGTTCGTGCCCCGTGCTGCGTGTACGTGCCTGTCAACAGGCGCGGGGTCGCGGGCATTCCTGGGCTCGTCCCGAGGACCCGGCAACTCGCGGGCGCGCGGCATCCACCGGGCGTGTTCCGCCGGTACCTACCCCGGTCGACCGGCCGCACACGCCCGGGTCGGCGGGCCGTACGACTGCGGGTCTTCGCGCTGCCCACGCCCCGTGACCCCAGCAGTCACACCGGCACCATAGGCTTGTTCGAACCGGCGCAGACCGCCGGTTCACGTGCAGCCGAGGAGTCCCGCCATGCGCTACACCCGCCGCAGCGTCGTCAATCTCGCCCCGGCCGAACCCGGGTGGGACGTCGAGGTGACCAGGTCCGGTGAAGAGCCCGTCCTGTGCCCCGTCATCGGCTGGGCCATCGTCGTGCAAGACACCAGCGCCGAGGGGCTGACCGAGACCGCGATCGAGCCCGCGTTCGTCTACGACGGCGCGGTGTACACCCCCGCCGAACTGGCGCACTCGATCGGTGAACTGGACTACCAGATCATCGAACCGGAGGAGTGAGCGGACCGGTCGGGGCGTCCCGGTGGGTGACGTTCGGATCAGGTGGTCTCGGGAAGTCGGCTCCCGTCGCGACGGCGACGGGGGCCGAACGCGTTATCCGGGCCGGTCGGTGGTGTCGGGCGGCACCTCGTCGCCCGCAGGCCTCCCCGCCGAGTCGGGTTCGCCCTCGGCGAAGCGGGACAGCGTGATCGCGCCCGCGACGGCGAACACGAAACCGGTCAGCGCGAGCGGGCCGTAGAGGCCCGGGCGGCTGTGGTCGCCGAGGAAGACGATGCCGACGCCCGCCGGGAGTACGGTCTCCCCGACCACGAGCGCGGCGGCGACCGAGGTGACCGCGCCGCCCTGCAACGCGATCGTGTACAGCAGGAAGGTCAGCGCGGCGCCGATTCCCAGCGCGTAGACGGTCGGGGAGCGCAACAGACCCGGGAAGGACAGGTCGGTCAGCACCCGGGTGGCCAACGCGATGAGGCCGAAGCCGAGTCCGGAGAGCAGGCCGAGCAGGCGCGAGCGCCACGGTTCGGCGAGCCGGGCGGCGGCCCATCCGGCGGCGCCGAGCAGCGCGACGCAGGCGAGCAGCGACCAGTGGAAGGCGGTGTGGGTCCGGGCCGGGCCCTCGTGCCCCGCGGAGACGCCGAGCAGCGCCAGGCCCGCGCAGACGGCGGCGACCGCGCCCCACTCCGGGCCGCGCAGTCGGGCGCCCAGGACCGGTACGGCCAACACCGCGGTGACCGCGAGGTTGGCCGACTGGGCGGCCTCGACGGCGAAGACCGGCAACTCGCGCAGCGCGACGAACTGGCAGGCGTACCCGGCCAGATCGAGCCCGGTGCCGAGCACGAACGGCCACTGGCGCAGGGCCCGGGTCAACACCCGGGGATCGAGTCCGGACGCGCCGGCGGTCCGCCGCGCGCCCAGGGCCTGCAGTACGGTTCCGACGCCGTAGCAGAGGGCGGCGGCGAGCGCCGCGAGCACGGAGAACACCACGAGTCGACGGTATGCGCCGCGCCGGCCCGGGCGGCGCAGGACGAGCCGGGCGAAGGGGTGCGCTTGCGCTCAGCGCAGTTCGGCGACCACCGCGTCGTTCAGGATCGGCCAGACCTCGGCGGCCCAGGGGCCGAATTCGCGGTCGGTGAGGCAGACGCAGGCCGCGTCCAGCTCCGGGTCCACCCACAGGAAGGTGCCGCACGCGCCGAAGTGGCCGTATGTGGCGGGCGAGTTGGTGGTTCCGGTCCAGTGCGGCGACTTGGTGCCGCGGATCTCGAAGCCGAGGCCCCAGTCGTTGGGCCGCCGGGTGCCGTAGCCCGGCAGTACGCCGTCCAGGCCGGGGAAGGCCACGGTGGTGGCCGCGCGTACGGTCTCCGGCGCGAGCAGGCGCGGGGCGAGCAGTTCGGCGGCGAACCGGGTCAGGTCGCGCACGGTGGACACGCCGCCGGCGGCGGGGGAGTCGCCGATCGTGGTCTCGGTCATGCCCAGGGGGGCGAACACCGCCTGGCGCACGTACTCCCCGAAGGGGATGTCGCAGGCCTTCTCGATGGTGGCGCCGAGCAGGTTGAAGCCGGTGTTCGAGTAGATGCGCTTGCGGCCGGGACCGGCGAGCACCCGGTCCTCGTCGAAGGCCAGGCCCGACGTGTGCGCCTGGAGGTGGCGGATCGTGGATCCGGGCGGCCCGGCCGCGTCGTCCGGCTCGATCGCCCCCTCCTCGATCGCGGCGAGCGCGGCGTACGCGGTGAGCAACTTGGTCACCGAGGCGAGCCGGAACGGCTCGTCCATCGGACCGTGCTCGCCCTTGACCACCCCATCGCGGGTGACCACGGCCGCGGCGGCCTTCCCGACGGGCCAGGTGTCGATCATGCGCAGGCTGTTCACGGGAGTCGAGCCTACGGCGCGGCTCTATGTACGCCCAACCGAGGGAGGGGGATCGTGCCGGATCGTGCGGCGGCGCGGGCGGTTCGGGTGGATACGGGACCGGGAGCCGCCGTCGGGCCGGGGCGTCAGTCGGTGACCTTGCTCGGCGGGGCGTCGTAGACGAGGTCGAAGTAGTCCGGGTGCTTGCCGATCCACGCCTTGACGAACGGGCACAGCGGCAGCACCTTGTGCTCGCCGGCGCGGACCAGGTCGAGGGCGCCGCGGACGAGGGCGCCGCCCACTCCCTTGCCCTCGAAACCCGGGTCCACCTCGGTGTGGGTGAACACGATCAGGGTGTCGGTGGTCATGTACTCGGCGAAGCCCGCCACGGTGCCGTCGACCCGGGCCTCGAAGCGGTGCCGCGCGGGGACGTCCTCGACCTTGATGTCCATGTGATCCCTTCGTTCCGTCGTCGCGTGCCGACGGGGTCGGACGCACCGGTTTCGTTCGTTGCCCCATCCTGCCTGCTCGCGAACCCCGGGCCCGATCGGCGCGGCCGGGGCCGGGGATGCGGCGAAGATCGTTTGGGCCGGATTCGGCGTTGACCTCGTGGCCGACCTGGGGGAGCATGCGCAGATCTGACGCATCGTCATATCCGCCGAGGAGGCACCACCCATGCTCGACCCCGAACCCCTCGCCGGCCAGGTCGCGATCGTCACCGGAGGCGGCGCGGGCATCGGCGGCGGGGTCTCCCGGCTGCTGGCCCGCGCGGGCGCGCTGGTGGTGCTGAACGACATCGACGCGGACTGGGCCGAGCAGGCGCGCACGGACATCGAGGCGGCCGGCGGGCGGGTGGAGGTGGTCCTCGGCGACATCCGGGAGCCGGCGACGGTGGAGCGGCTGCGCGACGCGGCGCTCGCGGCGGGCGGCGCCGACGTCCTGGTGAACAACGTGGGCGACTACCGGCCCTCGACCACGTTCCTGCGCAGCACGGAGGAGGAGTGGCGGGCGCTGCACGCGATCAACTTCGAACACGTGCTGCGGGTCACGCACGCGGTGCTGCCGTCGATGATCGAGCGGGGCAGGGGGAGCATCGTCAACGTGTCGACGGTCGAGGCGCTGCGCGGCATCCCGGGGTGTCCGGTCTACTCCGCGTACAACGCCGCGATCATCGCGTTCACCAAGTCGCTCGCGGTCGACGTGGCGCGCAAGGGGGTTCGGGTCAACGCGATCGCCCCGGACATGGCCAACACGCCGCAGACGACATACGAGGCCAAATTGCGCGATCGCGACCCGGCGTTGATCGGTTCGTGGGTCCCGTTGGCGCGATTCGGCGAACCCGATGACTACGCGAAGGTTGTGCTCTTCCTGGCCGGTGCCGCATCGTCGTATGTGACGGGTCATCTGATCCCGGTGGACGGCGGCACCACGGCCGCGAGTGGGTGGTACGGCAGGGCCGACGGCCGTGGCTGGACCAACCTGCCGGACGGCGCGTGAGGGCACCTTCGTAGGGTGTCCCGTTGTCGTCCGGTCGTGGTCCGGTTGTGGTCCGGGTCTCGTCCGGTTGTGGCGGGAGTCGGGAACCGGGTGACGGTTCCCGATCGTCGGGATGGCGACAGGACAACGACGGTGCGGCCGAAGCTCGGTCGGGCCGCTCGGGTCAGGGCAGTTCGGATCAGGGCAGTTCGGCTCGAAACGAGTTCGGGACAACGTGAACGACACGGGTACGACCGGCCGATGCGTCACCGGGGGACGACGGACATGGCACGTACGACGGTGAGGGCCTACCTCAATCTGGCCATCCTGGTCGCCGGGCTCGAACTCCTCGCCATCGGTGTCTGGTTCGTCCTCGAAGGTGTTCGGGTGAACCAGTCCGACGGCATGATGGTGGTGTACATCTGCGCCGCGGCGGGGCTGGCCTCGGTGATCTGGCTGGCGGGATACCGGCCCAGGGCCGACGAGCCGATCGAGTATCGCGACGACCGCGCGCTGCGCGACGCGCAGGCACGCCTGGACCGGATGGACCCGGCCCGGCTCGCGGAGCATGTGGCCGAACTGTGCGAGCGGGACGGCCTGGCCGAGGTGGAGACGGTGCGGGTGGTCGAGGACGCGTACGCGGTGGACATCCACGCCAGGCGCGGCGACGGGACACCGGCGGTGCTGCGCTGTCGCAGCGCGGACGGCCCGGGCCCGGTGGCGGGCGGCGTGGTCCAGGACTTCGTCTCCGCCCTCGACGCCGCCGAGGAACGCCCAGGGCCGCTTCTGCTGGCCACCACGGCGGGCTGCTTCTCCGCCAAGGCCGAAGCCCTCGCCGCCGGCGCCGGCATCATTCTCCTCGACCGCTCGGCCCTGGCCCACTGGGAATGCGACAAGGAAACCCCGAAGGCGCTGGCCGCGTAACCCTTCGAGCCACGCGCCGGAGCGGGCTCGGTGATCAGCACCTGGCTCCACGCATTCGACCACGTGTACAGCAACGAGGAGACCTTTATCCGCTATCCGCGCGCTGGAGGTCCAACGGCACGCGCTCGACGCCGGGTTTCACCGGGCTCTTTCCCTTCCGGATCCGCTGATCGGCGCCACGGCGGAACAGCACCGCCTGGCCGTGCTCCACTACGACGGCGACTTCGAGGTGATCGCCGACCTCACCGGTCAACCCGCGCAGTGGGTCGTCCTCCCGTGTAGCGCCGACCGCTGAGCGCTGGGACCCGCCGGTCGTGGGCCCCGGGCGTCGGTCGTCAGCGGGTCAGCCGCAGCATCCGCCGCCGCAGCAGCCGCCTCCTCCGCCACCCCCGGCGGGGCGGGGGGCGGAGGCGGAGGCGGCGCCGGTCACCGCGACCGTGGACAGCAGCTTCGTGGTGTCGGCGTGACCGGCCGGACACGTGGCCGGGTCGTTGGCGGCGGCCATCGGGCGGTTGACCTCGAAGGTCACATCGCAGGCGCGGCAGCGGTAGTCGTAGCGTGGCATGGGCCAAGGCTACCTGCGAGTGGCGGACCGTCGGATGATCGAACCGGTCGAGGGTCTGGCCGAGTCGGCCCCGCAACAGCCGGCCCCGCCCCGGTCGTTGTCCGGTTTCGAGCCACCGGCGGACACACGAAGACCACTTGGGGGTGCGGACGGCCGACTTCCGACCAACCCCCGGGCGGGTCAGCCCTTCGGCCCGGTGCTCTGGATCACCTCGAAGGACCACAGGGCCGAGTCGGTCGAGGCCGGCTTGGGCCGCTCGGCACCGTCACCACCACCATGCGCGGCCCGCATCGTCCCGGCCATCCACGTCTGGAAGTCCTCCTCGCTGCGCCAGCGGGTGTACACGAGGTACTTGTCGGTCCCCTCGACCGGCCGCAACAACTCGAACCACTCGAACCCGTCCTGCGAGTCCACCATCCCGGCACGCGACGCAAACCGCTGCTCCAGGGTCTCCCGCATCTCGGCGGGCACAGTCAACGCATTGATCTTCACCACAGACATGCCCCCAGTCTGCCCGACCCCGCCCCGACTCCCTTCCCGCATCCGGCCCCACGGGTGGCCGAGCCGTTCGAAGTACAGCCCCGATCGGTTGGGCGGCCTGCTCCGCGGGCAGTCCGTCGGCCTGTGGTTCGGCGCGTCGAACGCTGTGGCCCGCGCGGCTATTGCATGGATCGAGTGACCTCGGATTCCGTGGATCACCAAGGAGAGCGTCGGCCGTGATCGGTTCATGGCTCCCGGGTGGGCCGGTAATCGTGAGCGCATTGCCTCGACGATGGTGCGCCTGACCAACTCCGTTCGACGGCGCGCGGGTTGCGGGCTGCCCGGGTTGCCGGCGCCCGTCGGGCGCGGTGAGGTCGCGCCGCGTCCCCTGTCGGCGGGCGCGACGTTGTGCGGGGTGCCGCTTGCCGGGGTGGATCTCGGTGCGCATCCGACCTGGGTGGAGACCTGGTCGGGGCGGGATCCGCCGTGGGAGGACTGTGTCGTTTCGGAACGGGACAGGCGGGACGGCATGCCCGTGCTTCGGTTGGAGGTGCGTCGCGGCGGGTTCGCCGATCTCGAGGATCGGCTGGGGCGGGGGTCACAGGCACCGGGGAAGATCGTCGCCACCCCTTCGGGCAAGGGGTCGGGCGTGAGTTACGCGGCAACGTGTGCGACGGGGACGGTCGACTACCTGCTGAGTGTCCGTGGCGGGGCGGAACTACCGCCTTCGGAAAGCTTGTTGCGGGCGGTGCCGGCCGGTAACGCGGCGCGTGACGGTTGTCCGCCCGCGGGCTGAGTCGCCGGCGGCGGGGAGCGACTGGCCATGGACGGCCTCCGGCGCGGGATGGGCAGCGCTCGGGGCCGTGGTTCGGGAGCGATCGGTCGAGGGCGCAGCGGTGTGCCCGAGGTGGGTGTGACGTCGAACGCGTGCGTGGCGGTGCGGAAGGCGTCGGCCGAGGGCTGAGCGGGAGCGGCGAACCGGCCCGGTCGACCTCGTTGCCCGGGCCGGTTCGCCGCCTGCGTGTGTACGGGCCCGACTCGGGCGTTCGTGTTCGCTTTTCTTCCCGGACCCGGTGACCATCGGCGGCCGAGCGACTACCGTCGGCCGAAGGCGGCCAGGCCCGCTTTCCGAGGTCGGGGGTGTCGCCGACGGTCCGTCATGCCCATTGCACGGCAAGGGAAGCGGAGGCTCGCGTGGTCTACAGTCAGCCCGGCCAACCGGACAGCATCGTCACGTTCGAACCGCGATACGACAACTACATCGGCGGTAAATGGGTGCCGCCCGTGCAGGGTCGGTACATGGACGACATCACCCCCGTGACCGGCCGGCCGTTCTGCGAGGTGGCCCGCTCCACGGCCGAGGACGTCGAACTGGCCCTGGACGCCGCACACGCCGCGGCCGACGCCTGGGGCCGCACCAGCGTCACCGAACGCTCGCTGCTCCTGCTCAGGATCGCCGACCGCATCGAGCAGAACCTCGAACGCCTCGCGGTCACCGAGACGTGGGAGAACGGCAAGCCGGTCCGCGAGACGCTGGCCGCGGATCTCCCGCTGGCCGTCGACCACTTCCGCTACTTCGCGGGTGTGATCCGGGCCCAGGAGGGGTCGATCTCGCAGATCGACGAGGACACCGTCGCGTACCACTTCCACGAACCGCTCGGCGTGGTCGCGCAGATCATTCCGTGGAACTTCCCGATCCTGATGGCCACGTGGAAGCTCGCCCCCGCGCTGGCGGCGGGCAACTGCGTCGTGCTCAAGCCGGCCGAGCAGACACCGGTGAGCGTCCTGGTCCTGATCGAGCTGATCGCCGACCTGCTCCCGCCCGGTGTGGTCAACGTGATCAACGGCTTCGGCTTCGAGGCGGGCAAGCCGCTGGCGAGCAGCAGCCGGGTGGCCAAGGTCGCGTTCACCGGCGAGACCACCACGGGTCGGTTGATCCTGCAGTACGCCTCGCAGAACATCATCCCCGTGACGGTCGAACTCGGCGGGAAGAGTCCGAACATCTTCTTCGCCGACGTGGCGGACGAGGACGACGACTTCTTCGACAAGGCCGTCGAGGGCTTCGTGATGTTCGCGCTCAACCAGGGCGAGGTCTGTACGTGTCCGTCCCGGGCACTGATCCACGAGTCGATCTACGACCGGTTCATGGAACGGGCGTTGGCGCGGACCCGGGCGATCGTCCAAGGCAATCCGCTCGATCCGGCGACGATGGTCGGCGCGCAGGCGTCCAACGATCAGTTGGAGAAGATCCTGTCGTATCTGGACATCGGTCGGCAGGAGGGCGCCGAGGTTCTGATCGGTGGTGCGCGCAAGACGGTCGAGGGCTTCGAGGACGGGTACTACGTCGAGCCGACGATCTTCAAGGGCACCAACGACATGCGGATCTTCCAGGAGGAGATCTTCGGTCCGGTGGTGTCGGTGACCACGTTCCGGGACGACGCCGAGGCGTTGCGGATCGCCAACGACACGCTGTACGGCCTGGGCGCGGGGGTGTGGACGCGGGATGCGACGCGGGCCTATCGGTTCGGGCGGGAGATCAAGGCCGGGCGGGTGTGGACCAACTGCTATCACGCGTATCCGGCGCATGCGGCCTTCGGCGGGTACAAGGCCTCCGGGCTGGGGCGGGAGACGCACCGCATGATGCTGGGGCACTACCAGAACACCAAGAATCTGCTGGTGAGTTACTCGGCGAAGAAGCTCGGGTTCTTCTGAGCCGCGGTGGCGAGTGCGGCGGCTTGCGGAGGAGGAGGTGCGGTGGTGTCGGACGTGGAGGGCGGGGCGGTCGAGCGGGTCGCGATCACCGGGGCCGCGGCCGAGCTGGTGGCGGAACTGGCGGTGGAGCATGGGCCGTTGTTGTTTCACCAGTCCGGTGGGTGTTGTGACGGGTCGTCGCCGATGTGTTATCCGCGTGGGGAGTTCCTGGTCGGTGATGCGGATGTGTTGCTCGGATGGGTCGCCGGTCAGCCGTTCTATATGTCGGCGGCGCAGTTCGAGTATTGGCGGCACACCCATTTGACCGTGGACGTGGTTCCGGGGCGCGGTGGTGGGTTCTCGGTCGAGGCGCCTACCGGGCGGCGGTTCCTGATTCGGTCGCGGGTGTTCACCGATGACGAGGTGCGGGTGATGGAGGGGGAGGTGGTGCGGTCGGGGCTGCGGCACTGAGTGGCCTCAAGCGCCGGCCGGGCTGGATTGCCTGGCCTTCGGCCGAGGTGGCCTCAAGTGCCGGCCGGGCTGTTTGGCCTCAAGCGCCGGCCGGGCTGGGTTGCGCGTGTCTGGCTGGGATGGGGTTATGTGTCGGTTGGGCTGGGTGACCTGGCCTTCGGCCGAGGTGGCCTCAAGTGTCGGCCGGGCTACTTGGCCTCAAGCGCCGGCTGGGCTGGGTGGCTTGGGCGGGTGGCTTGCGTCCCAGTTGGGTGGGTGGCGCTTCGGGCAGGTTGGGTGGTGGGTCAGTCTTCGGGGCGGGTTCGGCGCATGCCGATGATCAATGTGGCGGCCAGTAGGACCGCGATCACTGCGGCGAGGGTGTTGCGGAGGGTGTGGTCTTCCGGGCCGTTGATCAGGTTGCTCGTGTTGGCCATGTCGGCGGTGGGGGTTGGGGCCGGGCCGGTGTCTCGGAGGAGGCTTGGGAGGTTCAGGCCGCCGAATGTGGTTGCCGTGCGGTTCGTCGATACGGCCGCCAGGATCAGGGACGCCAGGCGGACCGGGTCGTTGCCGGCCATCGTCTTGGCGCCCGCCGCGAGCCAGTCGGCCGCCGCGCCCGCCTCCGCGGGGTGGCCCGTCGCGGCCAGGGCCTGGACCGCCGTCGCGGTGGCGGCGAAGTCGGTGGGGCCGCCGAGGTGGTTGCCGCCCGCCTTGAGCTTGGCGGCCAGCCACGCGGCGCCGGCCTGCGCGGCGGCCTGCCGGTTCGGCTCGGCGCCGGGGCAGGTCAGCGGCGTGACCGCGATCGACGGGGCGGCCACGGCCGGCTGGGTGCCGTAGCCGAGGGCCAGCACGGCGCGCGCGGTCAGCAGCGGGTCGACCGGGGCGCCCGGCCCACCGGGAAACGCCCCCCGGTCCGGGGCGGGCGCGCCGCAGCGCGACTGGGCCGCCCCGAGCGCGTCCGTCGGGGTGCGCCCCTGCGGCGTACGGAGCAGTTCCGGCGAGGTGCCGGCCGTGACGATCGCGCTCGTCGCGGCGGCCGTCGCGGTCGCGTCACCGACCGCGTTCGGCCCGGGCACACTCGCGAACGAGCCGTCGGCGAGCTGCTTGGACCGCAGCCAGTCGACCCCCCGGGCCACCCGCGCGTCGTACGTCCGCAGCGCCCGCAACGCCTCGATCGCGGTCGCGGTCGCCACGGTGTCCTCACGCGCGGCGTCGCACGGCGCGCCCGGATCGGCCCGATACGCGGTGAACCCGCCGTCGGCGCACTGCTGTCCGAGCAGCCACTCGATCGCGGTCGGCGCCGGCCGCGTGTCGGTCGAGGCCAGCGCCATGATCGCCAACGACTGCCGGTAGACGCCGTCCGTGGTCGGGTCGGTCTTCCCGTACAGCGCGGGCGGCACCGGCGTCGGCGTGTCGGCCGAGGCCACGCCCCCCGTCCAAGCCGAGCACAACAGCGCCGTCGTGAGCACGGAGGCCGCCGCGGCGCGCCTGCGGCGTCGGGGGGAGGGCATGCATGGCCTTTCGTGAACGCCGATCGGAGCGAAGCGGATCCGATCGGATCGGATCGCGGTGCGGACCGCGGAACCGACCGCGGACCGGACCCGCCGACAGGCCCTTCGACAGGCCCGCCGCAAGTCCCGGCCAACCCTACCCGGGTGCCCTGTCGGCCCCGGGGGTCACAGGGCCGTGTAGCGCACCGGGTCGCCATGCGCCTCGGCCGCGGCGCGGCCCCGCTTGACCAGGTGGCGCAGGTGCGCGGCGGCCTCACTGAGCGCCAACTGCCGGTTCTGCGCGCCCAACCGCGCCCACGGGCGGTTCCAGTCCATGCCCTCGGCGATCTGCCACAGGGTCAGCGAGCGCTCGCGCAGCCGCGCGTGCAGCGCGGCGAGCCGGACCTCGTGCAACCGGGCCACCTCGGCGGCCCGGCCCGCCGCGTCGGTGAAGACGTGCTCGTGGGCGGGCAGTACGCCGGTGATCGGCAGCCGCGCGACACGTGTCAGCGAGGCGAGGAAGTCGCCGAGCGGATCGGCCTCCTCGGCATCGTCGTAGAGCCCGATGTGCGGGGTGATCGACGGCAGCAGGTGATCGCCGGAGAGCAGCCGACCGTCGCCGTCCTCCAGGTGCAGGCAGACATGGCCGGGGGTGTGCCCGGGCGTCCACACGGTACGCACCGCCCGACCCGGCGCGGGCGCGAGTTCGCCGTGCACCAACTCCCGGTCGGGCACCGCGTAGCGCAGACGCGGCCGGGTGCCGTCGTCCGCGCCCCGGGTCCGCAGCGCGGTCAGCGCGTCGACGGCCTCCTGCGGCGCGCCCGCCAGGGTCAGCACCTCCAGATGGTGCCGCAACCAGGCCGCGCGCGGCGCGGCGTTGATCTGCTCGACCTGCTGCGCGTCGGCCGCGTGCAGCGCGATCCACGCGCCGGAGACCTCGCGCACCTTCTCCGACAGCCCGTGGTGGTCCGGGTGGGCGTGGGTGACCAGGACGCCGTGTACGTCCTCGATCGAGGTGCCGACCTCGACCAGGCCGTCGACGAGGGCGCGATAGGAGATCGGGTCGTCCCAGCCCGCGTCGACCAGGACCGGCCCGGCGTCGGTTTCGAGCACGTAGACGAGCGTGCAGCCGAGCGGATTGTTCGGGATCGGAACCGGCACGGTCCACACACCGTTGCCCAGATCGGCGACGGTGGGCGCATCGGCACGGGCAGCCGACCCGGCGGCATCGGCATCCGGCACGGGAGGAATGGGGCGATCGGACGCGGTGGTCATGGGCGGCCTCCTTCTCGACGGTTCTCGAAGCGGCGCCCAACGGCCGCCGGATGGGCGTCCGGCTCCGATGATCACCATAGAACACGTTCTCTCATACACCACCGGGCCGGTCATTTGAGGGGTCGTCAGATCGAGATCCGGCACGTACGATCCTTACCTGTCAGCCGGTGAGACTCCAGTCTCATTCGAGCCGTGAATCCGTTGTTCCCTCATCGGCGAACTGGTATCTGTTCTAGTCGGAGTTCTGCTCAACGTCCGCAAGCCCCACCGCAAGCCCCTGTACCGCGCGCAGCGTGTGCGCACCGAGGAGGACCGTGATGACGGATATCGTGGAGCACAGCCAACTGGTCATCGGCGGACAGCTGGTCGACCCGCTGGGCACGGACACGATCGAGGTCGTCTCGCCGCACACCGAAGAGGTCATCGCGCGTGTCCCGCACGCGTCGACCGCCGACGTGGACGCCGCGGTCGCCGCCGCGCGCAAGGCGTTCGAAGAGGGCCCGTGGCCGCGGATGTCGCTGGACGAGCGGATCACCATCCTGGAGAAGATCCGCGACGGCTTCATGACGCGATCACAGGAACTCGCCGAGGTGGTCGCCTCGCAGAACGGCTCGCCGGTCGGCTGGGGCCTGTTCGCGCAGGCCATCGGCGCCGGGATGATCTACGACACGGTCGCCAAGATCGCCCGCGAGTACCGGTGGGAGGAAAAGCGCACAGGCCTGCTCAACCCGCTGCTGGTGCGCCGCGAGCCGGTCGGTGTGGTGGCCGCCGTGGTGCCGTGGAACGTCCCGCAGTTCGTCACCGCCGCCAAGCTCGCGCCGGCCATCGCGTCCGGCTGTACGGTCGTGCTCAAGCCCTCGCCCGAGACGCCGCTCGACTCGTACATCCTGGCCGAGATCTGCCGGGACGCGGGCCTGCCCGACGGCGTGCTGAGCATCGTCGCCGCGGACCGCGAGGTCAGCGAGTACCTGGTCGGCCACCCCGGCATCGACAAGGTCGCGTTCACCGGCTCGGTCGGCGCGGGCAAGCGGATCATGGAGGTCGCCGCGCGCAACCTCACCCGGGTCACGCTGGAACTGGGTGGCAAGTCGGCGGCGATCATCCTGCCCGACGCCGACCTGGAGCACACCGCGACCACGCTGCTGCCGAACTCGTACATGAACAACGGCCAGGCGTGCGTGGCGCAGACCCGGATCCTGGCCCCGCGCGCCCGCTACGACGAGATCGCCGAGCGCTTCGCCGCGTGGGTGGGCGAACTCAAGGTCGGCGACCCGATGGCGGCCGACACCCAGGTCGGCCCGCTGGTGGCCAAGCGCCAGCAGCAGCGCTCGCTCGACTACATCCGCATCGGCCAGGAGGAGGGCGCCAAGATCCTCGCCGGCGGCGGTCGTCCCGAGGCGCAGGAGAAGGGCTGGTACGTCGAGCCCACCCTGTTCGGCGACGTGGACAACTCGATGCGGATCGCCCAGGAGGAGATCTTCGGCCCGGTCGTGGCGCTGATCGCCTACGACGACGAGGAGCAGGCGATCGCCCTGGCCAACGATTCCGACTTCGGCCTCTCGGGCAGCGTCTGGACGACGGACATCGAGAAGGGGATCGACGTGGCCCGGCGGATCCGGACCGGTACGTACTCGGTGAACACGTTCGGCCTCGACTTCTTCGGCCCGTTCGGCGGCTACAAGAACTCGGGCATCGGACGCGAGTTCGGCATCGAGGGGCTCGACGCGTACACCGAGGCCAAGTCCATCGCGCTGCCCGCGGGTTACGACGCGCAGATCTGACCGTCGCGGCCGCGGGCCGCGCGGGCGGACGCAAGAGCCGAGCGAAAGAGGAGTATCGATGGGTGATCGCTGGCGGGTCGAGGTCGACCGGAGCGTATGCATCGGGTCGGGCATGTGCATCGGCAGCGCGCCGAACGACTTCAAGCTGGACGCGGGTCGGCAGTCGCACCCGACGGCGGGAGAGACGGACGCCTCGGACGCGATCCTGGAGGCGGCCGAGAGCTGCCCGGTCGAGGCCATCTCGATCGTGGACGCGACCTCCGGCGCGACCGTGTTCCCGCCGGAGGACTAGCGCGAGTGCTCCGGCCGGGCCGAAGCGGTCCCGGCCGGGCGCCCTCGCGGCGGCCGGGCCTCAGTCCTCGGGGATCAGCCGGCAGACGGTTTCGATGTCGGTGCGGACCTGGGCGATCGAGGCGCGGCCGTTCAGCCAGGCGATCAGGGACGAGTGCCACGTGTGGGTGATCACCCGGATCACCGCCAATTCCTCCGTGGTCGGCTCGTTCGGCGGCTCGTCGCCGCTGATCGCCTCCAGGATCATCGACGTGGTCTCCCGGCTGACCGTGTCCACCTCGGCACCGACCGAGCGGTCCGCGAACTGGAGCGCCCGCATCATCGCCTCGGTCAGGTGCGGCTCGCGCTGCATCCCCTTGAACGCCCGGAGCAGGGTGTCCACCACCCGCTCACGCGCGCCGGCGCTCTTCGGCGGGCGGCGGCGCAACTGGCCGTGCAGCTGATCCAGCTGGTCGTACATGGTGGCCACCAGCAGGTGCACCTTGGACGGGAAGTAGCGGTACAGCGTGCCGAGCGCCACCTCGGACAGCTCCGCGACCTCGCGCATCTGCACCGATTCGTAACCGCCTCGGGCGGCCAGTTGGGTGGTCGCGCGCAGGATGCGGCGGCGGCGTGCCTCCTGGCGCTCGGTCAGCGGCGCCCGGTCGGCCTTCGTATACGTCGTCATGTCAGCCTCTCGATGCGCGGCGGTCCGCCGGGCGGTGTGTTACGGGTCACGCGGTGTGCGTCGCAGGAGGTACCCGGCGGTATCTTGGCTGGTCTCCGACGAGCACATACTGAAACCTGTTCTAGATTACGCGACTACTATGCTCCGACGAGGGCAGCGATAGGGGGCCATTCGTGACACGGGAGACCGCATCCGCTGTGAACGCCCAGGTGGGCCCGGCGCGGACCTCCCCGGAGCGACCCCTGCGAATCGCCCTGCTGGCGTATCGGGGCGACCCGTACTGCGGCGGACAGGGAGTTTACGTCCGCCACCTCTCCCGCGAACTCACCAGGCTCGGACACGAGGTCGAGGTGATCTCCGGCCCGCCGTACGCGGTCGTGGACGAGGGCGTGAAGCTGACCACACTGCCCAGCCTGGACCTGTACCGCGAACCGGATCCGTTCCGGCTGCCCAGGCTGCGCGAGTATCGCGACTGGATCGACGTGCTCGAGGTCGGCGGCATGCTGACCGCGGGCTTTCCGGAGCCGTTGACCTTCTCGCTGCGCGCGTGGCGGCACCTGGCGGCCCGCCGCGGCGAGTTCGACGTGGTGCACGACAACCAGACCCTGGGCTACGGGCAACTCGCGCTGCCCCGGCTCGGGTTCCCGCTGGTCACCACGATCCACCACCCGATCACGGTGGACCGCGCGCTGGAGATCGGCGAGGCCACCACGCTGCGGCGCAAGGCCACGCTGCACCGCTGGTACGGGTTCACCACCATGCAAAAGCGGGTGTCCGCCCGGCTGACCGAGGTGGTCACCGTCTCCGGCTCGTCCAAGGCAGAGATCGTCGACCACCTGGGCGTCTCGCCCAGTCGGGTCACCGTGGTGCCGGTGGGCGCCGACACCGACCGCTTCGCGCCGGACCCCTCGGTGGCCAAGGTGCCCGGTCGGATCGTGACCACGGCGAGCGCGGACGTACCGCTCAAGGGCCTGATCCACCTGGTCGAGGCGCTGGCCAAGCTGCGCGCCGAACACGACCGGCTCGAACTCGTGGTGGTCGGCCGGCCCAAGGGCGACGGCCCGGTGTTGCGCGCGATCGAGCGGCTCGGGCTGGGCTCGACCATCCGCTTCGTGTCCGAACTCACCGACGACGAACTGGTCGACCTGATCCGCAGCGCCGAGATCGCCTGCGTGCCGTCGCTCTACGAGGGCTTCTCGCTGCCCGCCGCCGAGGCGATGGCGTGCGGGACGGCGCTGGTGGCGAGTACGGGCGGGGCGATCCCGGAGGTCGCCGGGCCGGACGGGGTGACCTGCCTGGCGGTGCCGCCGGGCGACCCGGAGGCGCTGCGCGCGGCACTGGGCCGACTGCTCGACGACCCCGAACTGCGGGCCCGGCTGGCCGAGGCGGGCCGCGCCCGGGTGCTCGAACGGTTCACGTGGCGCAATACGGCGGTGCGTACCGTGGAGCGGTATCGGGCGGCGCTCGCGGCCGGTCCCATCGCGCCGAGTACGGCCGGTGCGGGGCGACGCGGGTTGACCGAGCGGGCGAGCGACGTGCTGCTCGGCCGGTCGCCGTTCGGGCGGGTGTCGGCGGGTGGCCCGGTGACGGGCGGTGCCGCGCCGCATCGTCCGCCGGCGTCGTCCGCGCCGCCCGCCGTCGGATCCGGAAACAGCTGACCACAGCCCATCCTCGCCGGGCGCCCCCGCAACCGGTTCGCGCACTACGAGACGGAGTCGCCGACTTGCTCACCGTGGATTTCTCCCGCTTTCCCCTGGCCCCCGGGGATCGGGTCCTGGACATGGGTTGTGGCGGTGGCCGGCACGCCTTCGAGGCATACCGGCGCGGCGCCGACGTGGTCGCGCTGGACCGGAACGCGAAGGACATCGCCGAGGTCGACGCGATGTTCGCCTCGATGCGGGCAGCCGGCGAGGTCCCGGCCGGGGCCCGCGCCGAGGCGATGGTCGGTGACGCGCTGGCGCTGCCCTTCCCGGACGCGAGCTTCGACCGGGTGATCATCTCCGAGGTCCTGGAGCACATCCCGGACGACAAGGGTGTGCTGGGCGAACTGTTCCGGGTGCTCAAGCCGGGCGGGCTGGCCGCGATGACGGTGCCGCGCTACGGGCCGGAGAAGATCTGCTGGGCGCTGTCCGACGCGTATCACGAGGTCGAGGGCGGGCACATCCGGATCTACAAGGGCGACGAGTTCGCCGCCCGGATCCGCGAGTCGGGACTGCGGCCGTACGGCACGCACCACACGCACGCGCTGCACTCGCCGTACTGGTGGATCAAGTGCGCGGTCGGCGTGGACAACGACAAGGCGCTCCCCGTCCGGGCCTGGCACAAGCTCCTGGTCTGGGACATCATGAAGCGCCCGCTGGCCACGCGGCTCGCGGAGAAGGCGCTGGACCCGCTGATCGGGAAGAGCCTGGTGGTCTACGCCACCAAGCCGCGGCCGACGGGGGAGACGGACACCGAAGCCGGGGCCGCCGCTCCCGACGGGATGCTCGATGGGGCGGGCGCATGAGCCTCGCCCGGCCGGGATCCGAGCCGGCGCTCGAACTGCTGGCCCTGGAAGGCGTGCTGACCGTCGATCAGGTCGCCGCGACGATCGACGGCATCGCCGCGGTACAGCGGCCCGACGGGTCGATCCCGTGGTTCGTCGGCGGACACCTCGACCCGTGGGACCACACCGAGGCCGCGATGGCGCTCGACGTGGCCGGCCGGCACGACGAGGCCGAGCGGGCCTATCGCTGGCTGGCGAGCCGCCAGGAGCCGGACGGCTCGTGGTACGCGGCGTACGTCGACGGCGAGGTGACCGACCGCAACAAGGAGGCCAACTTCACCGCCTACCTCGCGGTCGGCCTGTGGCACCACCATCTGCTCACCGGGGACGAGGAGTTCCTGGTCCGGATGTGGCCGAAGCTGCGCGCGGCGATGGGCTTCATCCTCGAACTCCAGGCTCCCGGCGGCGAGATCCGCTGGAAGCGGGACGAACACGGCGTGCCGGTACCGGACGCGCTGCTCACCGGGTCGGCGAGCATGTACCAGGCGCTGCGCTGCGCGCTGGCCATCGCGGAACACCTCGGCGAGCCGCAGCCGGACTGGGAGTTGGCGGCCGGTCGACTGGGCCACGCGGTGCTCTCGCACCCGGAGCGCTTCCTGGACAAGAGCCGCTACTCGATGGACTGGTACTACCCGATCCTGGGCACCGCGCTGCGCGGACCGGCCGCTAACGGGCGGATCAAGGACGCGTGGGACACCTTCGTGGTGCCGGACCTGGGCGTGCGGTGCGTCTCCGACCGCCCGTGGGTGACCGGTGCGGAGAGTTGCGAACTGGCCATCGCGCTGTGGGCGTTGGGCGAGAGCGACCGGGCGGTGGAGATCGTCTCGTGGATCCAGCGCCTGCGCCACGAGGACGGCCTGTACTGGACCGGCTACGTCTTCGAGGACGACGCCATCTGGCCGGTGGAGCGCACGGCTTGGACAGCGGGCGCGATGATCCTGGCCACCGCGGCCCTTGGTGGCGAACCGGCGACGACGGCGGTGTTCGGGGGAGCGCCTACGGCTTTCGAGGGCGATGGGCTGCCGGTGGGGCTGGACCCGGCGCAGGTGCGGTGCGGGTCGGACATCTGCGTCAGGGGCTGAGCGGCGGGTGGGTCGTGGGGGTTGGCGGGCCTAGGGGGTGGGCCGGCGAACTTGGGTCAGTGGGGGAGGGCTGAGGTGGCGCGGCTGTGTTGGGTGTGGCGCGGCTGGGGTTGCGGGGTGGGTGGGGCGCGGTGGGGTGCTGGGTCGCGGGGGAGCAGGGCGGGGGCGTGTGGGTTGTGGTGCGGCTCGGGTTGCGGGGCGGGGGGCCGAGGTCGCGGGTCGAGGGGCGAGCGGGTCGGGGGGCGGGGTCGTGTGGGCTGTGACGCGGCTTGGGTTGCGGGGTGGGGGCGCGGTGTGAGGCCGGGGTCGTGAGGTGAGCGGGTCGGGTGGGCCGGGGTCGTGGTGGTGGCGGCGGCTTTTTGTTGGGCGCTTCGCGCCGGCTCGCGAGGGACCACTTTTTCTCTCCCCCGCTTCGCTCCTCCGAGAAAAAGCGGCCCCTCGCTCGGGGCCGGCTGTCCCTCCGCTTCGCTCCGGGCCATCCGACCCAAACTCAGCGGCTCCGCCGCTCTCCGCGCTTCGCGCGTCGATCGCGTGGGCGGCCAGGGTCGTGGGCGCTGACGCGCCACGGGGGTGAGGGGCGGGAGGCCAGGCTCGCGACACGACGCGGGCCACTCCCGAGGCGGCCACTGTCGCGACACGGGCCTTGCCCGGTGAGCCGAGTCGTTGGTGCATCCCGTCGGCGCGTCAGCGCCCACGACCCTGGTCGAGGTGGTGATCGACGCGCGAAGCGCGGAGAGCGGCGGAGCCGCCGCTTGTTTTTTGGGCTGGGCGACCCGGAGCGAAGCGGAGGGGCGCACAGCCGCGAGCGGGGTGCCGCTTTTCTGCGGAGGAGCGAAGCGGGGGAGCAGAAAAGCGGTGCCCCGCGAGCCGGCGCGAAGCGCCCAACAAAAAGCCGCCGCCGCGACCACGACATCGCTCACCCACCCCGCCCGAACCACGACCCGGGCCACCCACCCCACCCGCAACCCGACCTCACCACCCCACCCACCCACATCTCACCCTCACTCCCCCACCCCTCACCCACCACACCCCCGCCCTGCCGCCTCCACCCCGCGCGCCTCCCATCGCTTCCACCCACCCCACCCCGCCCCGCCTCGTCCCACCCCGCCCCGCCTCGTCCCACCCCGCCTCGTCCCACCCTCCACAACCCCACCCCAACGCCCGATCGCGCCGCTCCCGGTTCCGCCACACCGACGTGTCCCCGTCGGGTCGGGTGACCGTGGTCTCAGGACATTCGAGAGCGGCAATAGGGTTTGACCAGGGGGCTGGGTTGTTCGGGTGACGAGGTGGGTATGGCGGCTGGGTTGGAGCCTGGGGATCGAATAGGGCCCTACACGGTGGTGGGGCTGCTGGGGGTCGGTAGCCCCGGCTGGGTGTATCTGGCGCGGACCGGTGCCGGGCGGCCGATGGCCGTGCGGATGTTGTACGGCGAGCAGCAGGGGATCAAGCGCGCGCAGAAGGTGCGCGGGCCCGGCGTGGTCGAGGTGATCGGCAGCGGCGGAGCGGCCCGCAACCCGTGGGTGGCCTCGGTGTACGTGCCGGCGCCGTCGCTCGCCGACCTGGTGATCTCGTGTGGACCGCTGACGCCCGACGCGGTGCGCTGGCTCGCGGCCGGGATCGCCGAGGGGCTGGGAACGATCCATCAGGCGTCGCTGGTCCACGGTGACCTGCGGCCCGCGCAGATCGTGGTGGCCTCCGACGGGCCGAGGGTGACCGGATTCGGGATCACGGGCGCGGGCCCGGATGCCCCGCTCGCCGCGCCCGGCTACCTCGCGCCCGAACAGGCGCGTGGGGAGGAGCCGGTACCGGCCTCCGATGTCTACGCGCTCGGTGCGCTGCTGTGTTTCGCGGCGACCGGCCATGCCCCGCACTCCGGTGTGGGGGAGGCGGCGATTCGGCGGAGCGTGGCGACCGGTGAGCCCGAACTGGCCGATGTACCGGCCGAAATCGCCGACCTGATCCGGTCCTGCCTGATGCGGGATCCGGAAGATCGGCCCACCGCACGGGAGTTGCTGGACGGGGCCGCCGGGGCGTTGACGGCTCGGGAGGGTGCCTACGGGGCCGCCTCGTGGCTCCCGGGCGCCGCCCTGGAGTTGATCGACGCGTACCACCGCCGCGGCCGCCTGGTCGGCGACCCGCCGACCGTACCCCTCGCGGACCGCCGCGGGTCGGCCGAGCCGGTCAAGCCGCCCGAGCCGCCCGAGCAAGAAGAGCCGGACAACCGGGACGAGCCCGTCGACTCGGCCGCGGCCGATGCCGACGTGACCCCGGATCCGGCGGAACCGCGACGCTCGGGCGACTCCGAATCGGACCCGAAACCCGCCGCGTCGACCCAGTCGAAACCGCCCGAACCCGACACCACCGGCGCCCGCGAGACCGCCGAAACCGCCGAAACGATGCAACTCGCCAAGATCGTCCAGGCCATGGTGCCGCGGATCGACGACAGCGACGATCGGCAGGACCCCTACGACGTGCCCGAGCCGGCCGAGGTGCACGAAGGTGGTGGGGCCAGTTGGGTACTGGTGGCCGCTCTCGTGGTGATCGCGCTGGTGGGCGGGCTGCTGGCCGGGGTCGCCTACGAGCGGGGGCGCGAGGATCGGGAGCGCGGGGCGGTGGGGCCCGCCGGGGTGCCGACCGCAGGCAGCTCCGGCGATCCGATCGCGGCCTTCGTGGCCTCGGTACAGGTCGGGGCCTGTGTGGACTTCGCCGGCGACGGATCGCCGACCTGGCAGCCCGTCGGACCACGCACGCTGCCCTGTGAGGATCCGGCGGCGCGACAGCGGGTGCTGGCCCGTACCTCGGCCGGCGGCGGCACGGCGGACTGCATGAGCACCGACGGGCGCAGCCGGTGGCCGATCGCCCCCGGGCAGCCCGCGCTGTGCCTGGAGCGGATCTTCCGCCCCGGCGAGTGTGTGCCGGCGGAGGTGCGCGACGGGCGGCAGTGGGCCTTCCTGGCCGCGCTCGTACCGTGCCAGGGCGCCTTCTCACGGAACGGCCAGAGCCGGTTGCGCGTCGACGAGATCCATCCGATGCCCTCACCCACCGGCACCACCTGCCCCGGCCGGTCCCCGGTCTACTATCCGCTGCCCTCCCGAGGACAGGAACTGTGCATGTCAACGGTCACGTAGACCAGGAACCCGACCCGAGAACCCCACCCGAGAACCAACCCGGGGCCCGGCCCGAGAACCCCACCCGAGAACCAACCCGGGGCCCGCCCGAGAACCCCACCCGGGAACCCAACCCAAAAACCCAACCCGGACCCCCACACCGGCCATCACAACCCCGCGTCAGGACACCAACTCGGCCATCAGCCGCAGGGCCCCCGGGTCGCGGGTGGTGACGATCATGTCGGTGACATGCGGGTCGGCGGCCCACGCGGCGAACCGTTCGCGGATCCGGGCCGCCGGGCCGACGAGCGCGATCTCGTCGACGAAGGCGCTCGGTACCGCCGCGATCGCCTCGTCGCGCTTGCCGGCCGCGAACAACTCCTGGATCCGGTCCGCCTCCTCGGCATAGCCGAACCGGCGCATCAGGTCCGCGTGGAAGTTCTTGTTCTTCGCGCCCATCCCGCCGACGTAGAAGCCCATCGCCGCCTTGATCGGGAACATCGCCTGCTCGACGTCGTCACCGAGGGCCACCTGCACCATCGGCGCGATCCGGAAGCCCGCCGGCTTGTCCCGCAGCGCGTCCGCGTACACCTCGGGACGGGTCGGCGCCCAGTGCAACGGCAGCCAGCCGTCCGCGATCCGCGTGGTCAGGTGCACGTTCTTCGGCCCCTCGGCGCCGAGGAAGATCGGCAAATCCGCGCGCAGCGGGTGGGTGATCGACTTGAGCGGCTTGCCGAGCCCGCTGCCGTCGTCGCCCGCGTACGGGTGCTGCGCGTAGCGGCCCTCGGCCACCACCGGCCCCTCGCGGCGCAGCACCTGCCGGATCACGTCCACGTACTCGCGGGTGAAGGTCAGCGGACTCTTCGGGAACGGCCGCCCGTACCAGCCCTCGACCACCTGCGGCCCGGAGAGCCCGAGGCCGAGGATCATCCGCCCGCCGGACAGGTGGTCCAGGGTCAGCGCGTGCATCGCGGTCGCGGTGGGGGTGCGGGCGGTCATCTGGGTGACGGCGGTACCCAGTGCGATCCGCGAGGTGTTGGCCGCGATCCAGGTCAGCGGGGTGAACACGTCCGAGCCCCACGACTCGGCGGTCCAGACCGAGTCGAAGCCGAGGCGTTCGGCCTCGCGCGCCGTCTCGACGAAGTCGGCGGACGGGCCTCGGCCCCAGTACCCGAACGTCAGACCCAGCCTCATGGCGGTACCTCCATGTTTGCCCACGGTTGCCCGAAGTCGTACGGAACCGCGCGACGCGGCGTGACGCGGCGCGGGAAATCGCCTCCGCAGACTAGAACACGTTTTACTTTTCGGGGAGGCCGCCTCCCCCGGCGACCCGGCCCACCCGCCCGCGGGCAGGCGAAAGGGCGCCGTCCGAAGTGGACGACGCCCCTGCCTGCGTCTATTCGCGGGGTCTCGGCATCACCGGTTCCTCGGGAGCACCGGTGTCACGAGCGCTGGATGCCCATCGTGTTCTGGAGCACGCCGCGCACGTTGTCGACCTCGACGAGCAGGCCGTTCGGGTGCTCGGCCACCGCCAGGTACCAGACGCCCGTGTTCAGCACGCCCTTCTCCTGGTTGGTGTGCTCGTCCAGCATCGGGCGCGAGTCCGGCACCGAGAACCAGAAGGGCTGGAACGGCGCACCGCCCGGGGCGGGCTGCTGCCCACCGCCGGGGCCCTGCGGGCCCGGGGCGCCGAAGCCGCCCTGCGGCCCCTGGGGACCCTGCGGAGCCGGGCCGCCGAAGCCGCCCTGCTGCGGGGCACCGCCGTACGGCTGCTGACCCTGGGGGCCCTGCGGGCCGCCGTAGGGCGCGCCGCCGAACTGCTGCTGACCCTGCGGGGCGCCGTAGGGGCCGGGCTGACCCGCACCCGGACCCCGACCACCCGCGCCGAGCAGCGGCGCTTGGAGGGCGGGTACGAGGGTGACGGCGACCATCGTCGCAGCCAGCACGAGCACCAGCAGGATGATGATGATGCCGCCGAACTTCATCTCGGCGCCGTCACCGGCCCGGTTGATCGACCAGAGAGCGTTGATCGGCGAGACCACCGCGAGCGGCAGCGCCCACTGACGTACCGTCAGTCCGAGGATCTGGCGCTCGCCCAGTTGCGGCAGCAGCCCGCCCAGGATGTAGAGCACGGCCGCGATGATCGGGGTCAGCACGACCGCGAAGATCGTCGGAGCGATGTCACCGGACCAGGCGTTCACGCTGGCCGAGTACGTCCGGCCACCGACGGTGACATCCTTGGACCCGATGTAGTCCAAGAAGGAAAAGATGAAGATGAGCACGGCGGCGACCCCGATGACCGCGTCGCCACGCGAGAGCTTTCTGACGTCCACTGATACTCCTCCCGAGGGGGATGGGCGCCGACAGCGTACGGGGGCGACCCAAGTCGTGCCACCGACATCGCCCCCGCGCGTCCTCGGTGCATTGGTCCGGGGACACTGTGCCAGACGGGGGAACGATCTGTACCCCGACCCCATACGACACACCGTATGGGGGCTTTTTCCACTGATGTCTATTCGCCGCGCTGAATACCCGTCAGGTCGGTCAACACACCCTGACGACCGTCGATATCGATGACGATGCCGCCGTCGCGCACGCCCACCGCGAGGTACCAGACCCCGGGGTGCAGCGTGGCCGGGGCGTCGCCGGAGACGTCCAGCGGTTGCAGCGTGCGGGGCTCGGGCACGGCCAGCCAGTACTGCTCGAACGTGCCCGGATCGCCGGAGTCCGCCGCCGAGTCCCGGGCGTCCCCGCCCATGGCGGCCGGCACCCGGTCGGCGCCGATCGCCCGATCGGCTGCGGAATCGTCCGACTTGAGCAGCAGCACCGGAGGTTGCACCGCGGGCGGCTGCATCGCCGGGGGCTGCATGGGCGGAGTCTGCGGCGGAGGAGTGTTGCCCGACGGGCCGTACACGGGCGGCGCGACCGGAGGCGGCACCGGGAAGCCGCCGGTTCCGGGCGGGCCGGGTGGATAGCCGCCGGGCGCGCCGGGGAAGCCGCCGCCGGGGTAGCCGGGCCAGCCGGCCTCGCGCGGGCGCACCAGCGGCACGTTCAGCCCGCCGATCCGGTCCACGGTGAGCAGCAACAGAGCCTGCAACACGGCGAACCCGGCCAGCCCCCACGCGCCGTAGCCGTGCGTGGCGTCCACGGTCGCCTGCGAGTCGCCGCCCGCGCGGGCGATCCGCTGCGCGGTGCGGGCCAGCTTGTCGTAGCCGCCGTCCGCGCCCAGCACGGCCCACGCCGCGCTCCACGCCGACGCCACGCCGAGCACGACGCCCCACTGCCGCAGCGCGACCCCGGCGAACTGGATCTCGGTCGGCGGCGAGCCGGGACGGAAGGTGTACCGGCCGATCAGCAGCAACACCAGGGAGATCGAGGACAGCAGCACGACGGCGGGCGCGAGCGGTGTGAAGTCGCCGATCCACGCCGAGTAGTGGGTGGTGCCCTCGGTGAGATCTCTGCCCTTGGCGGTCACCGTGTACCAGGGGAGAAACGAGAAGACCAGAACTCCGATCGCCGCCACCGCGACGATCAGATCACCTCGGGTGACGCCTTTGCGTGGCATCGTGCTCCTCCCTGACGGGGCTTTCGTACTGCGTGGACATACGCGTGTCGCGACGGACGGCAGCCGTCGCGCCGCGGCCCGGTGCCGGTACGGTCGCCCGCACCGGCACCGGGGCCTGACATACCGTCATTCTCCGCGTTGGATTCCGGAGACGTCGCTCAGGACCCCGCGGACGCCGTCGGCATCGACCAGGACGCCGCCCGGGTGGGGGGCGACGGCGAGGTACCACTGGCCGGTTCGCAAGGTGGCCACCGGCTCCTTGGACAGGCCCTCGGTGGGGGCCAGCGGTCGGGCCTCGGGCACGGCGAACCAGAACTGGGCGAACTCCGGCGGCTGTGCGCCGGTCTCGGCTGCCGACTGGGGGCCGGTGCCGGACTCGACGGCGCCCGGCGCGCCGGTGCCGGGCGCGGCCTCGGGGACCGCGGCGGTCGACCCGGACGGGTCCGGCGGCGGCATGTGCGCGGGGACGCCGGCCATCGGCGCGGCGGCGGTGCCCATCCCCGTCGCCGGGTAGCCGGGCGGCGCGGGATAGCCGCCGGTGGCGTTCGGCAGCGGGTAGCCCGTGTTCGGGTCGATCGCCATCGGCAGGCCGGTGTTCGGGTCGAGCGGGGCCGGGTAGCCGCCGGTGGCGTTCGGCGGATAGCCCCACGGTTGTTGCGGGACCGGGCTGAACAGCGGTGACGCCAGGCTGGGGATGCGGTCGCCGATGATCAGGAACAGCGCCGCGACCAGTCCGGCCACCATCATCAGCCAGGCGAAGACGGTGGGTCCGGAATCGACCGCGAAGCGGGACGGGGCCGAGTCCTCGACGATGTCGCCGATCATGCCGCCCGCCCCGAACGGGGCGAAAAAACCGCTGATCGCGCCGGAGACGCCGAACGCGATCGCCCACTGGCGCGGGGCCAGGCCCAGGGCCGGCTTGTCCGGCTGCGCGGTGAACCGGCCGATGACCAGGAGCAGCACGGCCAGCAGCGGCACCAGGACGACGGCCGGCATCAGCGGGTAGAAGTCGACCGTCCAGGCGTTCCAACTCTTGGACTCGCTGCGGCCGCCGCCGAGCAGGTCCCCGTCGTCGCTGCCGATGCTGCTGCTGCCGTGGGAGGTGGCGCTGACTTCGTAGTATTTGAAGAACGAGAAGATGAAGATCAGGACGATCGCGAGAATGACGATCGCATCGCCCCTCGTGATCCCTTTCCGGTTCAACGTTGCTCCTTTGGCGATACGGAGGGGGACGTGACGCCGACGGCGCGGGGTGCGCCGAGCGACGTGCGGTGCGTGGACGGCTCGCGCCGGGCCCGATCGTGCGGCTCGCGATGGTCCATGGCCCGGCCGGGAACCGTCCGGCGGTGCCCGGCACGTGTGGACGTCGCGAACCGGGGAGCGTCACCGCCGCGCACGCGCGTCGGGACGATCGCAACGACCCTAGGGGACGGGGGACTCGTGGCTCACGTCCCCTTCAACAGATAGGCCGTGATCCCGGTCGCGATCCCGGACGCGGCGCGCTCGCGCCAGTTCGGGTCGGTGAACTGCGCGGCGTCCGACGCGTTGCGCATATTGCCGCATTCGATGAACACCTTGGGTCGGGTGGACAGGTTCAGCCCGCCGAGATCGGTACGGGTGACCAGCCCGTCCTCGGTGCCCAGGTAGGTGGCCGGGGAGGTGCCGGTGGCCGCCCGGAAGGCCTTCGCGAGCAGGCCGCCGAGGGCGCGCGAGGGCGCCAGGATCGGCGTGGTGTCCACGGTCTTGTCCTTGACCGCGGCGGGCAGGATCACGTGGAAGCCGCGTCCGCCGGCCGGACCGCCGTCGGCGTGGATGGACACCACCGCGTCCGCCTTCGCCGTATTGCCCCGCGCCGCCCGCTCGTCGACGCACGGCCCCCACGCCTCGGTCTCCCACGTGTACACCACCGTGGCGCCCTGGGCCTCGAGCAACCGCTTCGCACGGTGTGCCACGTCCAGGGTGAACTCGGCCTCGGTGTAACCCTGGTTGGTCTCGGTGCCGGTGGTGTCGCACTCCTTGGTCAGCCCGCCCGCGTACACCTGCTTGTCGATCTCGCGGGAATGGCCGCCGTTGCCCGGATTGTGGCCCGGGTCGAGCACCACCACCCGCCCCGACAGCGGGAGTCCGCCGCCGCCGGCGCGGGGCGGTGGCGGGACGGCCGCGGTCGCGGGGGGCTCCGCCGGGGCGGCGGGCGGTGGTTCGCCGGTCGAGCCGGTCGCGTTCGGGGCGGGCGCGCCGCCGGCCGGTGCGGCGCGGGGCGTACTCGGCGGGTCGCCGGCCGCGGTCGCCGACTGCGTGTGGGCGGCCTCGGTACGCGCCGCGTCGTGCCCGCTCGGCCAGGCCACCGCGAGGGTGCCGGCGCCGGCGGCGGCCAGCGCGAGGGCGGCCACGGTCAGGGTGATCCGCCGACGGCGACGCAGGCGGTCGTACGCCGTCTCGATCCGGGCCTCCTGCGCTTGCGCGTGGCCGAACGGGTCGGCGGCGGCCGGGTACGGGCGGTAGCGGGGGCCGGGGTCGTCGGGACGGCCGTGATCGTCGCGGCGGTCAGAGGTCAAGTTCACTCCTGGACGTGAGGCCGTAGCGCGAGGCGACGGCGTTCCAGGTCGTCACGAACGACTTCTTCGCGGTGGACGCCTCGGAACTGATCGCGGCACCCTCGTCGTAGAGCGCCCGGGTGCCCGGACAGCCCGAGTCGGCCGCGGACTGCGCCCACGCGGCGAACGATCGGTCGGCGCGCGCGGAGGCGGTCCACGCGGTGCGCAACGTCGGTACGGCGGCCTGGAGTTCGGGGACGCCGTCGAAGCGCATCGCGTCCAACTGGGTGACCAACTGGTCGCGTTGCGCGGCGGCATCGAGCAGCGCGGAGCGGGACGCGGCCGGCGACGAGCAGGAGCCGACGTTGTTCACCGCGTCGATCACCGACTGCCGGGACGAACCGCTGCGGGAGAGCAGGGTGTCCAACGCGGCGGCCTGGCCGCGGCCGTCCGGCGTGGGGCTCGCGGGTGGCGGGGTGGTGGTGATCGTGGTCTGCCCGGCCGGCGGCGGGGTGGACGGGGCGCCCGGCGGGGCGCCCGCCGCGTCGCCGGAGGAGGAGGGCGAGCCGGCGGTGGATTCCACGCTCGGTGAGCCGTGGGCGGCCGGCTTCTTGTCGTCCTCCGCCCACGGCTTGAGGGCGAACAGGGTGCCGACGGCGGCGACCAGGACGACCGCGGCCACGATGAACAGCAGGGTGCGCTCGAACGAGGGGCCGGGCGGGGTGGGCGAGAGCGGGCCGGGAGCCGGCGGGGTGGCGCCGCGGTACCAGTCCGGGGCGACCGGGACGTCGCGGGCCGGCGGCACGCCGTGGACGGGAGTGTGCCCGGGGTCCTGCCGGTACCAGTCCGCGGTCGGCGCCGACGAATCCGGGGACACGGGCGGGCGCGAAGGCGGCGCGGGCACCGAGGGCGGGGTGACGGCGGGCGGCTGGGGGGACACCCGGGGCGGGGTGGACACCGGGGGCGGGGCGGAAACCGGCCACCCCGGTGGTGGCGGGCCTGCGGGCATGCCGCGGGCCGCCGCCGGGTTGTCGACGGTGTCCTGCTCGTCGGGCGACGCGGATGGTGTGTGCGGCGGCGTGCCGGGCCGCGCCGGCGGCGTGGCGGCCGGCAGGTGGGCGGTGGGCTCGTGATGCGGACGCGGTGGCGCGCCCGGGTTCACGGCGGTCGGCCCTGCGGTGACCCGGCGGCGCACCCAGCCGCCCACGCCGCCATTGGCCGTCCGGTCCCAGACCGTCTCGAACCGCTCGGCGTCCGCCGCGGGTTCGCCGGGCCCGTCGTCGTGCTGATGCTGATCGGACATGACCATCCCCCCGCGTCCTTCCGGATGGGCATTGTCCCAGTAAACGGGACCCGCGCGGGACCGGATCGGATTGCTTTCGGGAATCGAATCAGGCTCGAATCGATCTTGACGCCGGGCAATGGGGCAGCGGGGTGGTGGGCACGCGGATCGCGCACCGATGGGACGTCGGGTCGAGGCGGAGGCGACGGGGGATCGTGCCGGGGTGGGTGTGGGGTGGCGCCGGGAGGGGTTCGGGGGGCCGGGCCGAGTGCGGGGGGCGGGCTGATCGTGGCGCGGGGTGGGTGGATGGGGTGGGGTGAATGGGGGCGAGCGAAGTCGCGATCCGAGCGGGGCAGGCAACCCGAGCCACGACCCGAACGGGACGGGCGGGCGACGTCGCGGGCCGAACCGGGTGGGTAGACGGCATCGCGGGCCGAACCGGACAGGCAGCCCAAGCCGCGACCCGAACCCGGCAGGGGTGATGATGTCGCGAGCCGAACCGGGCAGGGGTAGCGACATCGCGACCTGAACCGGACAGGCAGCCCAAGCCGCGACCCGAACCCGGCAGGGCGGGCGATGTCGCGGGCCGGACGAGGTGGGCGGGCGATGTCGTGGTGGCGGCGGCGGCTTTTTGTTGGGCGCTTCGCGCCGGCTCGCGAGGCACCGCTTTTCTGCTCCCCCGCTTCGCTCCTCCGCAGAAAAGCGGCACCCCGCTCGCGGCTGTGCGCCCCTCCGCTTCGCTCCGGGTCGCCCAGCCTGAAAAAACAAGCGGCGGCTCCGCCGCTCTCCGCGCTTCGCGCGTCGATCGCGTGGGTGGCCTGGGTCGTGGGCGCTGACGCGCCTCGGGGGTGGGCGGGGGTGATGCTTTTTGGGTGGGGTGGGCTGTTTGGGGTGGTTGGTTAGATTCCGTTTGCTGCGCGGCGGAGGATTCGTAGGGAGCCTTGGGCCGGGAGTTCCTTGAACGCGCCGGAGGCGAGTGCGCGTTGGTGGATGCGGTGTGGGGCCTGGCCGCCGTCGGCCGGGTTGGGGAACACGTCGTGGATGAGTAGCAGTCCGCCGAGTGCGACGTGTGGGGCCCAGCCCTCGTAGTCGCCCTGTGCGTGCTCGTCGGTGTGGCCGCCGTCGATGAAGACCATGCCCACCGGGGTGTTCCACAGCGGGGCGATGGTCCGGCTGTGGCCTACCAGGGCCACCACATACGGTTCGAGTCCGCTGCGATACAGCGTGCGGCGGAACGTCGGCAGGGTGTCCATCACGCCCAACTCGGCGTCGACCAGATTCGGGTCGTGGTACTCCCAGCCGGGCTGCTGCTCCTCGGAGCCGCGGTGGTGGTCGAGGGTGACCACCACGGTGCCGGCGTCGCGCGCGGCCGCGGCGAGCAGGATCGTCGAGCGGCCGCAGTACGTGCCCAGTTCGACCAGTGGGCCGACCCGGGCCGCCTGGACCGCCGCGGCGTACAGCGCGTCGCCCTCGTCGACCGGCATGAATCCGGTGGCGGCCTCGAACGCGGCCCGCACGGCGGGGTCGATGGTGCTCATGTCGGGATCTCCTGGGTCGGACCACGCGGGCCGGGTCGGTACACCGCCGGGCCGCCGTCGGCCGGCCGGACCCCATGCTGCCGCAGCCGCCCCCGCGCCACCGTGTCGGGGGCCACATCGGGGTCCCCAACAATTGAAACGGGTTCTACTATCGCAAGTACTGGACCCAGTCACGGAAGTCATGGAAGGCGCGATATGGCCATCGGCATCACGGAGGAGCACCGCTCCCTGGCGGAATCGGTACGTGGATGGGTGCAACGTGTTGCACCCATCCAGGAGGTGCGCCGGGTCCTCGAGGCGGACGGCGAGGAGCGCCCCGGCCACTGGCCGGCCCTGGCCGAGCAGGGCCTGCTCGGGATGCATGTGGCCGAGGAGTTCGGCGGCGCCGGCTACGGCCTGGTCGAGACCGCGGTGGCCCTCGAACAGGCCGGCCTCGGCATGCTCCCCGGCCCGTTCCTGCCCACCGTCCTGGCCTCGGCGCTGCTGCAGGCCGACGGCGGCGACGCGGCGAAGGAGCTGCTGCCCGGTCTGGTCGACGGCACGCTGATCGGCGCCGTCGCGGCCGGACCCGGCACCGTGACCGCCGCCGAGGAGGCGGGCGGGCTGCGGGTGAGCGGCGTGGCCACGCCGATCCTGGGCGGGGCGCTCGCCGACGTGCTGGTGCTGGCGGCCCGCCGAGCCGACGGTGACGTGGTGTACGTCGCGGTGGACGCGCCGGACGTCGACGTCCGGGCGCTCAAGAGCGTGGACCCGACCCGGCGCGGCGCCGAGGTGACGGTGGACACCGTGGTCCCGGCCACGCGGGTGCTCGCCGGTGTGGATGAGACCCTGGCCCGCGACCTGGCGGCCGTACTGATGTCGGCCGAGGCCTGTGGCGTGGCCGCGTGGGCGCTCGACACGGCGACCGAGTACGCCAAGGTGCGCGAGCAGTTCGGCCGCCCCATCGGGCAGTTCCAGGCGATCAAGCACCTGTGCGCGGACATGCTGGTGCGGGTCGAGCAGTCGCGCGCGGTCACCTGGGACGCGGCGCGCGCGTTCGACGCGGGCTCGGACGCGCCGACCCGGTCGCTGACCGCCGCGATCGCCGCCACGTATGCGATCGAGGCGGCCTTCACCACGACCAAGGACTGCGTACAGATCCTCGGCGGCATCGGCTTCACCTGGGAGCACGACGCGCACATCTACCTGCGCCGGGGGCTGACCCTGCGTCAGTACGCGGGGCCCGCCGCGTACTGGCGGCTGCGGGTGACCGAGCTGGCGAGCGCCGGCGCGCGCCGGGACCTGGTCCTGGACCTGCCCGAGGAGGCGGAGCGGCTGCGCGACACCGCGCGGGCGATCCTGGCCGAGGTGGCCGGCGAGTCCGGGGCCGAACAGCGCGCGCGGCTCGCCCCGTTGGGCTACGCGGCGCCGTACCTGCCCAAGCCGTACGGCATCGGGGCCGGTCCGGTCGAGCAGTTGGTGATCCAACAGGAGATGAAGGCGCTCGGTGTGCGGCTGCCGGACATCACCATGGGCAACTGGGTGATCCCGTCGCTGATCGCGTACGGGACGCCGGCCCAGCAGGAGCGGTTCGCGCCGCCGACGCTGCGCGGCGAGATCCAGTGGTGCCAGCTGTTCTCCGAGCCGGGTGCGGGCTCCGACCTGGCCGCGATCTCCACGCGCGCGACCAGGACCGAGGGCGGCTGGCTGATCAACGGCCAGAAGGTGTGGACCTCGCGGGCCCGTGAGTCGCAGTGGGGCATCCTGCTCGCGCGCACCTCGCCGGACAAGCCCAAGCACGAGGGGCTGACGTACTTCATCGTGGACATGGCCTCGGCGGGCCTGGACATCCGTCCGCTCAAGGAGATCAGCGGTCTGGCGATGTTCAACGAGATCTTCCTCGAGGACCTCTTCGTCCCGGACGAGATGGTCGTCGGCGAGGTCGACGGCGGCTGGCAGGTGGCCCGCAACACGCTCGGCAACGAGCGGGTGCACATGGGCGCCGGGAGCTCGTTCGGCGCCGGCATCGCGAATCTGGTCGCGGCGGTGAACGGCCCGGCGGGCGAGTTCGTGGACGGCGGCTTCCGGGAGCGCCTGGGCGCGCTGGTGGCCGAGGCGTCCTCGCTGGCGCTGATCGAGCTGCGCACCACGCTGGCCCGGCTGTCCGGCCTGGAGCCGGGCGCGGGGGCGTCGGTACGCAAGCTGGTCGGCACCCCGCACCAGCAGCGCGAGTCCGAGCTGAGCCTCGAACTGCTCGGTCCGCTGGGCGCGGTGGACGAGGGCGAGGGGCAGAAGGCGGCGTTCGGCTTCCTGATGAGCCGCTGCCTGACCATCGCGGGCGGTACCACGCAGGTCCAGCTCAACGTGGTGGGCGAACGCATCCTCGGGCTGCCCAGGGACCCGCAGCCGAGCGAGAAGTAGGTCCTGCCGTTGGTTGGCTGATTCTTTCGGGTTTCCGTTTTCGTTTCTCTTCTCCGTTCCGATCCGTTTCCGTAGGAGTTGGCGACATGGCACAAAAGGCGTTCATCGTCGGCGTCGGCATGACCAAATTCGAGAAGCCGGAGAGCCGTGACTGGCAGTACTGGGACATGGTCAAGGAGGCCGGCGGCAAGGCGCTCGCGGACGCGGGCGTCGGCTACGACAAGGTGGAGCAGGCCCCGGTCGGCTACTGCTTCCAGGCGTCCACCGCCGGTCAGCGTGCGGTGTACGAGCTGGGCCTGAGCGGCATCCCGGTCTACAACGTGAACAACAACTGCGCCACCGGCTCCAGCGCGCTGATGATGGCCCGTCAGTTCGTCGCCGGCGGGCTGAACGACTGTGTGCTCGCGATCGGTTTCGAGAAGATGAAGCGCGGCTCGCTCGGCGGGGGCGGCGAGGGCGACTTCTCCACGTCGCCGGTGGCACGGCACTACAAGATCATGGGCGACGCGCACGGGTTCTCGATGACCGCGCCGCCGACCGCGCAGATCTTCGGCAACGCGGCGCGTGAGCACATGGCCCGCTACGGCACCACCGCCGAGCAGATCGCGCACGTGGGGGTCAAGAACCACCGGCACTCGGTGAACAACCCGTACGCGCAATTCCAGGTCGAGTACTCGCTCGACGAGGTGCTGGCCGCCAAGGAGATCCACTCGCCGCTCACCCGGCTGCAGTGTTCGCCCACCTCCGACGGCGCCGCCGCGGCGGTCGTGGTCAGCGAGCGCTTCGTGCGCGAACACGGCCTGGAGGAGCAGGCGATCGAGATCCTGGCCCAGTCGATGACCACCGACACCGAGGAGAGCTTCGCCTCGAACAGCTGCATCGATGTGGTGGGCAAGCCGATGTCGGCGGCGGCCGGCCGGCAGGTCTTCGAGCAGTCCGGCCTCGGGATCGAGGACGTCGACGTGATCGAGCTGCACGACTGCTTCTCGATCAACGAGATCCTGACCTACGAGGCGCTGGGCATGTGCGGCGAGGGCGAGGGCGGGAAGCTGGTCGCCGAGGGCGCCACCACGTACGGGGGGCGCTGGGTGGTCAACCCCTCGGGCGGGCTGATCTCCAAGGGCCACCCGCTGGGCGCCACCGGGCTGGCCCAGGCCGCCGAGATCAGCTGGCAGCTGCGCGGTCTGGCGGACGCCCGCCAGGTTGCCGACGCCAAGGTCGGGCTCACCCACAACATCGGGCTCGGCGGCGCCGCGGTGGTGGGGTTGTACCGGCGCGGGCAGTTCTAGCGCGGGTGGCCCCGGTGCGGGCCGCCTTTTCGGTCCGGCGGGTGCGCCCTCGGGGTCGCACCCGCCGGACCGGCTATGCGCCGTTGGTACCGGGGACGGTGGAGAGGCCGGCGGCGGCGGGGCCGGCGGGGGCGGGGGCGGGGGCGGCGGGCGCTTGGTTCGCGGCTCCCGCGTGGTTCGTGGTCGTGTGGCTCGTGTTCGCGTGGCTCGTGTTCGCGGTGCCGAGCAGCCATTCGGCCAGGAGTGCGCGCTCGGTGTCGTTGAGGTAGAGGCGGGCGTTGGCGCACAACGTCTCGACGTTGCGCAGGAAGGCGACGGCGAGGTCGTCGGCGGAGGCGACCGGGTGTGCGGTGGAGGACCAGTAGCCGGAGTAGACCAGGCCCGTGGTGACGAACGCGATCGCCTTGCGGGCGATGGTCTGCATACGCTCGGCACACCGGTCGCGCACCGCGCCCGAAGTCTGGTTGCCCTGGAAGCCGTTCTCGCTGACCTCGGCGTGCAACTCCGCGAAGAGCACGTGGTATTCCTCCGGGGACAGCCGCGGTGCGCCGGTGACCGTGGCCACCCGGTCGATCAGGTCGCGGACCGGCTCGCGCAGGTGGTCCATCCGACCCTGGCCGTTGGGGCGAGCCGAGGGCGGCTGATGCCGGGTGCGGTCGTAGATGTACCCGGGTGGGACCCGACTGATCGACAACTTCTCGTCGGTGCCCTGCTCCAGCATCAGTTCGAGCAGCGAAGAGAAGGTGGCCGCCCCGCCCCAGCGGGTGCGGGTGACCTGTTCGCGACCGACCTGTTGCAGCACCGAGTGGGCGAGGGTGGCGAGCACGATCGGCTCCTCGGAGCCGTCGAGTTGCTCGCGTACGTGCGCCATCACCTGCTCGCGCACCCCCTCGTCGGCCGGCGCCACGTCGATCTCGTCGCGCAGCGCCCGCTCGATGAACTCCTGATCGCTGATCACCACGTCGCCCGCGGCGACATACGCCTGGGCGGCCGGACCGCTGGCGATCACCATCGTGCGTCGGTCGTGGCTGCGCAGCCGGAGCAGGACCGGAGTGAAGTCCGCGTCGGCGCTCATGATGATCACTTCGTCGAACCTGGTCGAGTGCTGGAGCGTGTCGAGTACGTCCATCACCATGTGGATGTCGGCACTGTTCTTGCCCCGGCCCGTCAGCGGCGGGCAGTCGATCACGCGAAAGGCCGACCGCGTGAAGAACGCCCGGTAACGGTCGTGCATCACCGGGTTGAGGTAGCAGTTGCGGACGAGCAACGATCGGCGCAGGCCGCGCTCGGTTGCCTCGTTCTCCAACCACTCCAACCACTGGGACGGTTTGCGAGCGAAAATCTCCGCGGACGCGCGGTCCGTCTCCCGCAGTCCGCTGTAAATATTGTCAAAGTCAAGGAAAAGCGCGCTGCGAATTCTGCCTGGTATGCCCGAATCCATACTCATGTCCATGCCTGCCTCCCCCGATGCGTACGGCTTCAATCTGTCCGACGCGTCACGTGCGGGCAAGCGAGGCCACATTCGGTGTGGTTCCGGTCCGGTATCGATCTTGGCCGTCTTCCGATCCGCGCGCACGCGGGTTAGGTTGCGCGAAGCAGAAGCTTGATCGTGCCATGTAGGTGTGTCGGTTGGTTTGTCCACCCGTCCGTCTGTCTGTCTGCCCGTCAGGAGCCCTGTCGTGTCTGGACGTTGGAGCATCACACTGGACGCACTGCTGCGCGAGCGGGCCGGGGACCACAGCGCCGGTCTGCGCGACGAGGACCGGGTGTGGACCTGGGCCGAGGTGGTCGCGGAATCCGCGCGCAGAGCCGCCCTGCTGCGGGCGCTGCGGGTCGAGGGTCGACCGTGGCACGTCGGGGTGATGCTGGAGAACGTGCCCGAGTTTCCGCTGCTGCTCGGCGCCGCGGCGCTGTCCGGCGCGGTGATCGTGGGGCTGAACCCGACCCGGGTCGGGACGGAGTTGGCGCGCGACATCGACCACACCGACTGCTCGCTCGTCCTCACCGACGCGGCGCACCTGGAGCAGCTGCGCAACGCCGCGCCGGACTTCCCGGCGGACCGGCTGCTGTGCGTGGACGATCCGGCCTGGGCGCGGGCGCTGGAGCCCTACGCGGGGGCCGAGCCGCCGGTCGAGCGGCCGGGGGTCGAGGACACGTTCATGCTGATCCTCACGTCCGGGACGACCGGGCACCCCAAGGCGGTGGTCTGCTCGCAGGGCAAGATCGCCGGGCAGGGGGCGAGCGTGGTGGCCATGGAGCGGCTGGGCGGGACCGACGTGGCCTACTGCGCGATGCCGCTGTTCCACTCCAACGCGGTGGTCACGTGCTGGGCGCCGGCGCTGGCGGCCGGGGCCGAACTGGTGCTGCGGCGGCGGTTCTCCGCGTCGGGATTCCTGCCGGACGTGCGGCGGTTCGGGGTCACCTACGCCAACTACGTGGGCAAGCCGCTGTCGTACATCCTGGCCACGCCGGAGCGCCCCGACGACGCGGACAATCCGCTGACGCGCGTGTTCGGCAACGAGGGCGGGCCGCAGGACGTCGAGCGCTTCGCCCGGCGCTTCGGCTGCACGGTGCGGGACGGGTTCGGCTCGACCGAGGGCGGGTTGTCGTTCAGCCCGGTCCCGGACATGCCGCCGGGCGCGCTGGGCCGGCCGAACGGCGACATCCGGATCCTGAACCCGGACACGCGCGAGCAATGCCCGCCCGCCGCCTTCGACGAGGCGGGCCGGATGACCAACCCCGAGGCGGCGGTCGGCGAACTGGTCAACGTCGGCGGCGCGGGCACCTTCGAGGGCTACTACAACAACGCGGCGGCGACCGCGCAGCGCATGCGCGACGGCTGGTACTGGAGCGGCGACCTCGCCTACCGCACCGAGGACGGCCTGGTCTTCTTCGCCGGCCGCACGGGGGAGTGGCTGCGCGTCGGCGGGGAGAACTTCGGCGCGACGCCGGTCGCCCGGATCCTGTCCCGGCACCCGGACGTGGCGGTGGCGACGGTCTACGGCGTGCCCGACGAGGCGGCGGGCGACCAGGCGATGGCGGCCCTGGTCCTGCGCGAGGGCGCCACCTTCGACCCGGCGGCCTTCGCGGACTGGCTGGAGGCCCAGCCGGACCTGTCCCGCGCCTGGCACCCGCGCTACATCCGGATCGCCGAAGCCCTCCCGCAAACCAGCACGAACAAGATCCTCACCAGAGTCCTGACCCGCCAGGCCTGGCACACGGCCCCCGACCCCATCTGGTGGCGCGACCCCCGAAACGGCGCAACCACCCCATACCGCCCCTTCACCGAATCCGACCGCAAAACTTTGGAAACAGCCTTCGCCGACCGAGGCCGCACCCACATCCTGTCCCTGATATCCCGAGAGGGCTGACAACGACCCAAGCGCCGAGGGCCGAAGCACCCGACGAGACGGGCACGTCGCCCGCCGAAGCGAAGCCGGCCGGAACGGCGGGGCAGACGACCGCCCGTGACGGCCCCTCCGGGCCCTCCCGAGCGGACGGCGCGCTTTCGGCGGACGTCGCGCTCGCGGCCGCAGCTACCTGGCGCAGAGCCTGCCCGAGCCGGCGGCAGGCCGCCGCGGGCATTCGGGGCTCCGAGACGGAGAGCCACGGCGAGGCGGATCCGTTGGTCGCCGAAAACCGGCGGGCAGCGGGGGAGCGGGTGGACGCTCGCGTCAGGCTCTCCGGGTGTCCTTGCCGAGTGGGCCGGGCGCTTCCGGCGCGCGCTGCGCTTTGGGTTGCGGGGTGGCCGGTCCGGGGCTTGTCCGAGTCGGTAGTGGGCCGCCGCCGGCGTTCGGGCCTCCGAGACGGAGAGCCACGGCGAAGCGGATCCGTTGGTCGCCGAACCGACCGGCAGCGGGGAGCGGGAGTGCGCTCGGGTCAGGCTCTCCGACGGCCCTTCCCGAGTGGGCCGGGCGCTTACGACGCGCGCTGCGCCTTGGGTTGCGGCGTGGCCGGTCCGGGGCTCGTCCGAGTCGGTGATGGGCCGCCGCCGCCGGCGTTCGGGCCTCCGAGACCCGAAGCTCCCGACGAGACGGGCGTGTTGGTCGGCGAAAACCGGCCGGCAGCGGGGGAGCGGGAGGGCGCTCAGGTCAGGCTCTCCGACGGCCCTTGCCGAGTGGGCCGGGCGCTTCCGGCGCGCGCTGCGCCTTGGGCTGCGGGGTGGCCGGTCCGGGGCTTGTCCGACTCGGTGGTGGGCCGCCGCCGGCGTTCGGGGCTCCGAGACCCGAAGCTCCCGACGAGACGGGCGCGTTGCTCCGCGAAAACCGGCCGGCAGCGACGGGGAGGGTGGGTGGTCGGGTCGAGTCCGCCGTGGAGCCTTCCCGAGTGAGTGAGTCAGGGCGTTTCGCCGGCATCGGGGAGGCATTGAGGCTCGAAACCGGATCCCGGCGGGGTGGTTGATGGCTTCGAGCTTCGGCGACCTGCGGTTTTGCGTGGCCGGTATGGAAAGTCAGGCGCCGAGTGCCGGTTTCGTGCGCTCCGCCCCTTCAACGCAGGGGCGGAGCGCACGAAACCGCCCCATCGGAACCGGCTCGGACACCGGCACCCCACAGGGGCCGTCGCGAAGACCCGAAGCGCCCAGCAAAGTCCGAAACTGGATCCCGAAGCACACCCCAAATAGGCGCCCGCCGCACCGACCTGCGGTTTTCTCTCACACCAAGGCAACAGCACCCCACGCGATCCGGGTTCGTGAACCCTCCGCACCCCAGACCCACCGCACCCCCAAACCACCCGACCCGATCGGAAAGCCCCCGGAATACTCAACCCGACCGCCCTCCGTCCCCGCCGCTGCGGGCCGGTCTTCGTCGACCAACACGCCCGTCTCGTCGGGAGCTTCGAGCCTTGGAGCCCCGAATGCCGGCGGCGCCCACCTCCGACTCGGACGGCCCCGGACCGGCCACCCCGCAGCCAAAGGCGCAGCGCGCGTCGTAAGCGCCCGGCCCACTCGGGAAGGCTCCCCGGCGGACTCGACCTGCCGGCCCACCCACTCCGCCGCTGCCGGCCGGTTTTCGCCGAGCAATACGCCCGTCTCGTCGGGAGCTTCGGGGCTCGGAGCCCCGAACGCTGGCGGCGGCCCATCACCCACTCGGACAAGCCCCGGACCGGCCACGCCGCAGCCCAAGGCGCAGCGCGCGTCGGAAGCGCCCGGCCCGCTCGGGAAGGGCCGTCGGAGAGCCTGACCTGAGCGCCCTCCCGCTCCCCGCTGCCGGTCGGTTTTCGGCGACCAACGGATCCGCCCCGCCGTGGCTCCCCGTCTCGGAGCCCCGAATGCCGGCGGCGGCCCATCTCCGACTCGGACAAGCCCCGGACCGGCCACCTCGCAACCGAAGCGCAATGTGGGCCGGAAGCGCCCGGCCGACTCGGGAAGGGCTGTCGGAGAGCCTGGCCCGAGCGCCGTCCCGCTCTCCCGTTGCCAGCCGGGTTCCGTCGGCCAATGCAGCCTCTCGTCGGGACCCAACTCTCCGAGCCCCGACCGCCGTCGGCGGTTCATGACCGGCTCGGACCGGCCCCGTACCGGCACCCCGCGACTGAGAGCACAACGCCCGCCAGGGACAGCCCGGTTCACTCGGGAAGCCTCGCCTTGGCCGAGGTGGATGGTTGGCGGGCTCGGGCCTGCGTTGTGGGCCCGTGGACCGGGTCGGGCGGTCTTGCGCAGCCGCCGTTCTTGTTTGGTGAGTGTGCCGCGTCGTGACTATGCGGCAGCTTCCGGTACCGCTCGGCCGGGGGGTTGAGTCGGCCGGCAGCATGTCCTCATGGATGCCCTCTCTTACCTTGCCTCGTTCGCCCTGGTTGCGGGGCTGTTGACGGTCGTTCCTGGGCCGGATACCGCGATCGTGTTGCGGGCGGCGCTGGTTCGGGGCAAGCGGCACGGGTTCGCGACGGCGCTTGGCATAGGGGCCGGGACGCTGGTTTGGGGGGCGGCTGCGGCGGCTGGGGTCTCCGCGGTGTTGACCACCTCTCGGGTTGCCTATACGAGTCTGCGCATCGTCGGTGCCTGCTACCTGCTTTGGCTTGCTTACGGATTGCTGCGTGCCGCGTGGGTGAATCGCTACACCGACGTCGACGTCGAGGCCGCCTCGGCAGGCGGTGCCAAGGCCGCGCCCGGGTTGTGGTCGGCGTGGGGGCGCGGCGTGCTCACGTCGTTGACCAATCCGAAGGTCGGTGTCTTCTACATGGCGATGATTCCGCAGTTCATTCCCTCCGGTGCCCCGCACTTGGCCTTCGGGATACTGCTCGCCCTCGTCCACGACATCGAGGGGATGGTGTGGTTCGCGGCGATCATCCTCGGCGCGAACAGCCTGCGTGCGAGGCTGCGACGGCCGCGCTTTCGGCGCGCGCTCGATGTGTCGACCGGGACGGTCATCGCCGGCTTCGGCGTCACGCTCGCGGTGGCCGACAACTGACCGTCGGCCGGTCCCCGGCCGCGGGGATGGTCCGGTGTGTGCAGGTGTCACAGGCCCCAGAACCGGCCCTGGAGGCCCACCGAGGTGAAGTATGTGGCTGCCGATGCCGGGTCTCGGCGTTCATAGCCTCGGTGCATGCGGCCCTCGTACCAGTGTTCGGCCAGGCGCCACAGCTTGGTGAGGTCGAGGACGTAGCCGCGGGTCTGGCCGGTGCGGGCCAGCCAGTGGTCCACACAGCCCTCGTCGCAGAACAACCGTTGGTTGCCACACGCGTGCACCACGTCGTCCCACAACATCGTGATCGGGACCAGAAAGTGCGCCACCTCGTCGCCCTTCGGCGGCTCGTCGACGCCCACGTTCCAGGCCAGCGCCCCCCTCGCACCCCGGACATCGGGTCGCGACCAGCACCTCCTCGCCCACCAGGTGCGGCACGGCGAAGGAATCCCACGCACAACCGCCCCACCACAGCGTGTGCCGACCCATCACCGAGAAGCCCAGCGGCACCGCACTGAACGGATGCGCCATCACGATCGCGTCGTCGCGCAGCACGATGTGCCGCTGCTCGTGCAGGGCCCGCAGCCCCGCACGCACGGTCGACTCCGACACGCCCAGCGTCGCCGCCAGTTCCGCGTCCGAGGGCGCCCGCCCCGTGTCGGCGAAGCCCCGGTAGACGGCCAGCCGCAACTGTTCGACGCTCACGAGGTTGCCTCCCGCTCCGGTGCGGCCGACACCGGCAGATCCCGGGGCTCGATGACGGCCGGGGCCTCGGCCGCCATCGCGGTGGGCGGAACGTCGACCCGCTCGCGCCTGGACTGGCGGATCGCGTCGAAGGTGAGCACCACGAGGGCGACCCACACCAGACCGAAGCCCGCCCACCGGGCGGCCGGCATCGGCTCGTGGTTGACCGCCACGCCGATCCCGAACTGGATGATCGGGGCCAGGTATTGCAGCATGCCGATCGAGCTGAGCGGCACCGAGTTGGCCGCCACCGCGAAGCACAGCAGCGGGATCACGGTGATCACGCCCGCGCCCATCAGCATCAGGGCCTGCGGCGCCCCCTCGTGCCCGTACGTGCCCTCGCCGGTCCAGGCCAACCAGGTCAGGTAGCCGAGCGCGGGCAGGAACATCACCGCCGTCTCGACCGCCAGCGAGTGGATCGCGGGGAGGTTCATCCGCTTCTTGACGTAGCCGTAGGTGGCGAACGACGCGGCCAACGTGAGCGCGATCCACGGGACCCGGCCGTAGGCCACGATCAGGACCACCACCGCCGCGACCCCCAGCGCCACCGCGGCCCACTGAATCCTGCGCAGGCGCTCGCCGAGGACCACGACACCGATGCCGATCAGTACCAGCGGCGTGATGAAGTAGCCCAGCGAGGTCTCCACGACCTGGTCGTGATTGACGCCGTAGATGTAGGTGCCCCAGTTGATCGAGATCATCACGGCGGCCACCGTCACGGTGATCAACTTGCCGGGGGTGCGCGCCAATTCGCGGATCCACGACCACTGCCGGAGCACCGCGAGCAGGACCAGCATGCACAGCAGCGACCAGGCCATCCGGTGGGCCAGGATCTCGACCGGGCCCGCAGGCTTCAGATGTGGCCAGAAGAGGGGAAACAGGCCCCACATGACGTAGGCCGCCATGCCCAACAGCAAACCGCGACGTTCTGCACCCATGATGCCGACCGTACTGGCCGAGTGGTCTGCCGTCAGGAGCCAATTCCGAAGAGGTGGACCAGTGGCCGCCGCGCCGGTGGCCGATCCGAGGCATCAGTCGCCCTCGCGGCTCAGCTCCTCCCACCGGGCCACCTCCTCCCGACGGGCGCGGTCGAGATCGGCGATCATGTCGTAGGCCGCGCCGCCCAGGATGATCCGACGCGGCGGCTCGGCCATGTCGACGATGCGCAGCAACAGGGCGGCTGCCTTCGCCGGGTCGGCGTCCTTCGACTCCCCCCACATTTCCGCCAGTTCGGCGCGCAGCGGCGCGTACACCTCGTTCTCGGTCGTCATGGTCAGGCCCTGGGTGAACAGCGTGGTCTCGTAGCCGCCGGGCTGGACCAGGGTCACCTTCACCCCGAAGCTCGCCGCCTCCATGGCCAGCGCGCCGGACATGTTGTCGAGGGCGCCCTTGCTCGCGCTGTAGAGACCGGTGGCGGCGAAGCCCACGGCCGAGCCCATCGAGCTGATTTGAACGATGTGGCCCGAACCCTGTTCGCGGAGATAGGGGAGTACGGCCTGGCTCACCCACAGGGCGCCGAAGAAGTTGACGTCGAAGTGGGCGCGGACTTGGGCCTCGGTGACCTCCTCGACCATGCCGATCAGGCTCGCGCCCGCGTTGTTGACCACGACGTCGAGCCGACCGAAGGCCGCCACGGCGCGCGCCACGCCGCGGAACACCGCGTTGCGGTCGGTGACGTCGAGGGTCAGGAGCCGCAAGCGGTCCTCGTACGCGGCGACCAGGTCGGCCAGCGGGGTGACATCCCGCGCGGCGCCCACGACCCGGTCACCGGCGGCCAACGCGGCCTCGGCGAACGCACGGCCCAGGCCACGAGAGGCACCGGTGATGAACCAGACGCGGGGGTCGCGGGAGATGGCGGCGGCGGTGGTGGTTGCTTGGGTCGCTGTGGCAGCGGGTGTGGTGGGGAGTGCGGTGGTGGTCATGCGCGTGCTCTCTTCCAAGTGGCTGGGGTCGGTGAGGTCGTGGGCGGCCGGTGTGGATTCTGTGGCTCTCGTCATCGGGTTCACCTGGGTCGGTAGCCGGACGAGGCCGCCGTGCGACGACCGGTCCGAGGTGGTTGGGGGACGCCGACGCGCCGAGCGCGTCGAAGCTGCGGCCGAGGCGACGCGATCGGCGGAGCAGCCTTGGTGGTACTCGCCACGACCTCGGCGGTGATCCGCGGAGCCGAGCCACCTGTGGTCCGCGTGTCGAGGACCGAGAACTCGTCGGTGAACCGGTGGGCGAAGGGTGCGACGGAGGGCTGGGCGCGGAACATGGGTGACAACTCCTTACGTCGTGAGACGAGACGTTGCGTCTCGCTGCGTTGTACTGAAGCATGCATCTTCGATGGTGGGATGTCAAGACGAGACGTATCGTCTCGCGTTTGCGCTATATTGAGGCCATGACCATCGACGACAGCAGTGACCGCAGCGCGGAGGGCGCGCGTGCCGAGGGTGGGTCCGGCGGCAGGCCGAATCCGTCCCGGCGCAGCGAACAATCCCGTCGGGCAATCCTGACCGCCGCCCGCGAACTCGTCTCCGAACTGGGCTTCGCCAAGCTCTCCATCGAGGCGATCGCCGCGCGGGCGGGTGTCGGCAAGCAGACCATCTACCGCTGGTGGGGCTCGAAGGGTGAGGTCGTCTTTGAGGCATTCCTCGCCCTGAGCGACCCGGGGGAGGGCATCGTGCTGCCCGACTCGGGTGATCTCGAGACGGACCTCAAATACCTGATGCGCGAGACCGTCGCGGAGTTCGCCGATCCCGCCTTCGAAGGTCCGATTCGCGCACTCAACGCCGAGATCATCAACGACCCCAAGCTGGCCAGGCTCTATCACGAAAAAATGGCCGCCCCCGTGGACGAGGCCAAGAAGGAGCGCCTACGCAGCGCCCAACGCGCCGGCCAACTGGCCCCCGACCTGGACTTGGACCTCGCCTTGGAACTGCTTTACGCCCCCCTATACCAACGCTGGCTGCTCCGCAGCGGCCCCCTGACCCCCGAATACGCCGACAGCCTGGTCGACTTGACCCTCAAGGGCCTCCGGCCCTGACCGGAAGAGGCGGTCGGTCGACTTTCACTCGCGCCGTCTGGTTGCCATCGCCGTCCGATCGCCACCATTCGCCATCGGTGAACACTCATGAATCGGCCGAACACCTCGGCCGAGGTCGTTAGCCTGTGTGCCGATCGCGGATGGCATTCGCAGCAGCGGTTGGCCGACGCGTTCGAGCACATGGCGGCGCAATGCGGGCTCCGAATCGGGGTCGGCATGCGTCAGGTTCGGCGCTGGGAGAGTGCGGAGCCCCCTTGGTCGTCGAGTGACTACCAGACAGTCCTGGAGGCGCTGTTCGGGTTGCCCCTCACCATGCTCGGTTTCGCGCCGCCAGTCGGCTCGCGGCGGTTTCAGGATGAAGTCGCAAGCGCTCGGATCATCGACGTCATCGAGGGTTTGCACGAAGGCGAGCAGTCCGGATGGTGGCGCACCGATCCGAGTGAAGGTTCCGACGCCCGCATCAATCGACTCGTTCAAGCGGAGCAGCGTGCAGTCGTCACGCGCGCCTACGAATCCAGCCTGATCCCTGGGCCTCTCCAAGTCTACGAATACGCGGTCGCAGCGATCCGCGCCTATTTGCCCGCGCTTCCCGAGGACGAGGTGATTCGGCGGGCGCGAAAGCGCACCGGGCGACTTGCCGACCTCCAAGCGTTTCCCGACGGGTCGCGCGTGCTGTTGTTCCTGATCGACGAACCCGTCTTGCACCGGCCCCTTGGAGGCGACGCGGTGCTGCGGGCCCAACTTGCCGACTTGCTTGTCACGGTGTTGCCCCTGCCTCACGTGCAACTTCAAGTGCTGCCTCTCAGTTCCGGCGGACACCCCGGTATGGCGGGCCCGTTCACACTGTTCGACTTCGGAGACAGACGAGTCGTTTATACGGAAGCCCTGTCAGGGGCTTTGTGGACTTCACGGCCGGCCTGTATCGCTGCGTATTCGTTCGCTTACGATCGACTTCAGGCAGCAGCGCTCGGTGCGGACGACTCGATGCAACTCGTTGCACGTAGGCTCGCGGAACTGGGGACGGCATGGAAGCTCGCGGGGGATGGACGACCAGCAGCTACAGCGGGGGAGAGAACTGCGTCGAGGTTGCGGTTCGGGGGGCCGTGGTCGGATTGAGGGACAGCAAGGTGGTCGACTCCCCGGTGCTCGCCCTGCACCCGGCGGCATGGGCGGGCCTTGTGGGGTGCGCCGGCGCGCGCGCCGTGACGGCTATCCGCTGACCGCCGCGCACCGGTTTCCGCTCGTGGGCGCATGCATGGCGCCGAGTGCGAAAGCGTCCGGTAGTGCTTGCCCTCGACGTTCCGTCACCCCGGTGGTGGTCGTGGCGTAGGGCGCACCCGGCGCCCGCGTGGTGGGCGGCTCTGCGGCGACTGCGGCGCATCGGTGACGAGGGCGCCGTCACCCGGCAGTGTCGGCGGACCGGATGGCGTCGTGCCCGACGAGGTCGGGTCCGGGCCCCACCCGCTCGATGAGCCGGCGGGCGACGACACCGCAGCACTCCGGGCGGTGGACGAGCCATCGGAGTTGCCCGAGTCGCATCCGGCCCCGAGCAGGGCCACAGCCGGCACGGGCCACATCGCGCCACTCCGACCCAGGTTCGGCCCCGGCTGCCGAATCGGTATTCGCGGCACGTCGCAACAGAACAGGACACCATGCGGACGGGGACGGGGACGCGGCTGGGTCGGACGACCGGCGCGACGTCCCCTTTTGGTGACTCGCTTGGGTGGTGACTGCCGGTTTTTGCGACCCGCGTGCGGTGCTTTCCTTGCGTCGCCGTGCCGACGCCGCGCTTTACTTGACGTCCATCCGTCCGCAGTGCGGATCTTGGCTGCCCGAGTTCACGGCGTCGGCGCGGTAGGCGTCGCGGGGGTGCCGATGTGGATTTCGTTGCCGCCGGCTGCGTCCAGACCCGCGTTGTGCACGCCGCCCGGTTTGGTGTCCGGGCCGCGCTGCCCGTGCGGCGAGCGCGTCCGCCCCGTGTGGTGATTCGCTTGTCGTTGCGGGCTTGGGGCTGGGGTGATGTGTGTGGATGTCCTGGGTTGCCGGTCGTGGGTGATGATTGCGTGGGCTCCGGTGATCGAGCGCCAGGAAGTGGATGGCCGGCTTCGGGGGTTGGGCCGCCTTCGGGACCCGGGTGGGGTATTCGTCGGGCGTCGGCTCATCGTCCTGGAAGGCGCTCGATCGGAGGTCCTGTCCGGTCGGTGGCCAGGATGGGTTGTGCTCCCGGCACAGGGTCCAGGTGTGCTGACGGAGCGTCACATCAGGCGGTGGAAATTGGGGATTGGGGGTGCGGTACCGTCACGGACGGTGCCGAATTGTTATTTGACGGCCCGTCAGATTTCTCCTTACCGTGGCCGTACATCCACGTCTGGATCAAGGAAACGACGCCACCCCGCTCCCGGGACGGCGTGCCTTGTGCTTCCCGAACGCAGGAGCGTCCCGTGCGAACCGTGAACTCCACACCCCTCTCCACCCGCCTGCTGCGCCGATCCGGCGTGGTCGCGGGACTCGTCGGCCTGACGCTCGGCGCCACCGCCTGCGGTGGCGACGACGACGCCGGCAGCGGAGCCTCCGGCTCGATGACGGTGCTCATCACCCAGGAGGCCAAGGGCATCGACCCGGTCATGACCACGGTGTCCTCCCTCACCGGTGGCAACCAGGCCGCGGCCGTGTTCGACATGCTCTTCTGGATCAACCCCAAGACCGGCAAAGCCGAACCGCAGATCGCGGAGAGCGCGACCGCCGCCGAGGGCAACTCGGTGTGGACGATCAAGCTCAAGCCGAACGTGAAGTTCTCCGACGGCACCGCTCTGGACGCCGAGGCGGTGAAGTTCAACTGGGAGCGGCACGCCGATCCCGCGAACCGGTCGGTACAGTTCACCGCCGTCAAGGGAATGAAATTCGAGGCGGTCGACGGGCTGACCGTCAGGGTCACGCTGCCCGCGCCGAACGCCCACTTCGACCTCGTCGTGGCGCACAACCTCGCGTTCATCGGATCGCCCACGGCGATCCGGTCCGACCCGAAACTGTTCGCGCAAAAGCCGGTCGGCGCGGGCCCGTTCAAGCTCAAGTCGTGGATGCGCGACTCGCAGCTCACGCTGGAGCGCAACAACTCCTACTGGAGCCAGGGCAAGCCCGCGCTCAAGGAATTGATCTTCAAGCCGGTGATGGACCAGAAGCAGCGGTTGGCCGCGCTGTCCTCGGGCCAGGCCCAGCTGATGACCACCGCGCACTTCCCGTCCACCGAACAGGCCCGCAAGGACGGCATGACGGTCACGCTCGACCCCAAGAGCGGCGGCTTCATGACCATGTTCGACACGTCCAAGCCGCCGTTCAACGACCCGCGCGCACGCCGCGCGTTCGCGTTGATCATGAACCCGGACGACCGCAACCAGACGATCCAGGGCTCGCCGGGCCAGACCCTCAAGGGCCTGTTCCAGCCCGCGTCGCCGTTCGCGAACCCGGAGGCCGTGTACGCGACCAACAACCGGGTCGAGGCGCAGAAGCTGCTCGACGAACTGGCCGCCGAGGGCAAGTCGTTGAACTTCACATACACGACCAACAGCAGCGCCAGCGCGCGACTGACCGCCGAATACTGGCTCACCCAGATCGGCAACATGAAGAACATCACGATGAAGACCGAATTCCTCGAGGGAGCGGCCTACATCCAGAAGGTGATGATCAACAACGACTTCCAGGCCTCGGAGTTCGTGATCACCTTCGACGAGCCGGAGCCGGTGCTCTACAACTTCACCCACTCGAAGGGGTCGGAGAACCGCACCAAGTGGAACAACCCCGTGGTGGACAAGGCGCTCGACGACGCCCGCAACAGTGACGACCCGGCGGTGCGCAAGACCGCGTACCAGACGGTGCAGGCCGAGATCGTCAAGGACGTCCCGTTCTTCGCCTACGAGAAGTCCTTCGCCGCCGCGGTCCAGGGCAAGAGTGCCAAGATCGACGGCCTGTCGCTGTTCGAGGACGGCCTGATCCTGTTCGACCGGATCGCGCTCAAGTAGCCCCGCCCACGGGGACCGGGCACGTGGACGGCCGGGTCGACGGCGGGATGAGGGCCGGTTGAGCGGGGCGTCGGGGGCGTACGAGCTGTACGCCCCCGACGCCGTCGCGCGTGAGCGACCGCCCGGCGGGCCGGTCCCGCCCGGCGGATCGGTCCCGACTCGGGCCCGGGAGGGCCATGGGTCCGTGCGCGGCCGCTGCGCCGACCCCGACGCGATCCCGCCTCGCCCCGTGCGTCGGGCCCCGCCCCGGCGGCACCGGCCCACGCCGCATCAGGCTCGCGCCGCCCGGATGAACAACGCCTCCGCGTCCGCCACCAGTTCGCCGTCGGCGTACGAGCGCGCGGTGACCCACGCCTTGCGGCCCTCGACCCGGGTGACGCCCGCCTCGTAGTCGATCCGCGTGTACAGCGGCGTCGCCCGCCGCATCCGCACGGTCAGCGACACGGTCATCCCGAGCGCCCCGGCACCGGACTGGGCGCAGCCCATCACCTCGTCGAACGCCGCCGCCACGATGCCGCCGTGCACCCGCCCGTACGGGCCCTCGAACGCGGCGCCGAAGGTCGCATGCGCGCGCACCAGCGGACCGTCGCCGGTGATCGACATCGGCGGTGCGATCGGGTTCGCCGCGCCGATGAACGGGCTGCGCTCGTGCAGGGCCAGGTCGCGCGAGGTCGGTGTGCGCTCGCCCACACGGGTCAATGAGGCAATGCGATCCGCCAAATCTGATACATCGTCAGCTACGCTTTCGAGCATGGCCTCGGCGTCGTGCGGGTCGACCGTCTTCACCGCCTCGATCAGGCGGCGGGTCGCCTCGGCAAGGCGGTGTCGGGCCGCGCGGCCCGCGCTGTCGGGGTCCGGGCGCGGCGTCCAGGTCAGGCGCAATTCGCGCAGTACGTCGGCCGGTACGGGCGGCGGCTCGGCGGCGGCGTCCGCGGCTTCGGGGGCGGCGGCGGTCATGACGGCTCCCGGGGTGACGTGATCCCGGCCGCAGCCGGGCGAATGGCCGATCATTGCATGTAAAAAGAACGAGTTCTAGTTTTGGGCGGATGGCGCGGCCCGGGCGGGTGGTGCCATCGCAGTCCCGAGTCACCGGTCATCATCACAGCCACACCAGAGGAGACACCATGCCGATCGACGCCGCGAAGGCCACCGGAGCAGAGCCCCGCACGGGTGAGATCGCCTGGTCGAACAAGGACGTGATCCTCTACCACCTGGGCCTGGGCGCGGGCACGCCCGCCACCGGCGCGGACGAGTTGCGCTACACGTACGAGAAGAACCTGCACGTGCTGCCCACGTTCGCGACCGTGGCCGGCACCAAGGTCGGCGGCAGCCTCTCCTCGCTGCCCGGCATCGACATCAACCTGCGCGCGGTGCTGCACGGCGGCCAGGAGATCGTGGTGCACAACCCGCTGCCGGCCAAGGCCAAGGGCGTCAAGGCGACCAGCCGGGTGGCCGACGTCTTCGACAAGGGCAAGGCCGCGGTGATCGTGCTCGAATCGTCGGCCGAACTCGAGGACGGCACCAAGCTGTACGACTCCCGCGCCGAGATCTTCGTCCGGGGCGAGGGCGGCTTCGGCGGCGAGCGCGGGCCGGCGACGAAGATCGAGGTGCCGGAGCGCCCGGCCGACCACACGATCGACGTGCCCACCGGCGCCGACCAAGCGCTCCTGTACCGCCTGTCCGGCGACTGGAACCCGCTGCACGCCGACCCGGACTTCGCCAAGGCGGCCGGCTTCGACACCCCGATCCTGCACGGCCTGTGCTCGTACGGGCTGACCCTGAAGGCCGTCGTGGACAACGTCCTGGGCGGCGACGTCTCGCGGGTCAAGCGCTATCGCACCAAGTTCGCCGGGATCTTCTTCCCCGGCGAGACGATGCGCGTGAAGGTCTGGGAGGAGGACGGCAGGCTGCTGATCAACACCTGCGCCGTCGAACGCGACGAGGCGATCGTGCTGTCCGACACGGTGGTGGAGTACGGCGCCTGACGATGCGTTCCGGGCGCGGGGCGGATCGCTTCCGCCTCGCGCCCGTGCCCGGCTCGCTGTCGTCCGGTCGGGGTCAGTGCCCCCCGATCCCGGTCTCGGCGATCAGCAGCGGACTGTCCGGTGCCGGTTTTCCCGTCTCGCCGTAGGCGGTGGTCACGACGGCGATCCGGTATCGCGCCGGGTCGGCGCGGATCGCGGACCAGGTCGTCGTGCCGCACAACGTGTCCGGCAGTTGCTCGACGATATTCAATGCCTGCCCTGGTTTATCCGTGATCGGGCCGAAAGACGTCCACTTGCCCATGGGCGCCGGTGCTCCGGGTGGCGTCGGGACGAAGGGTCCACCCACAATGATTGAGTCCCGCAGGATCAGCGCGCGCCCGCGGACGTGGGTGGGCCCGAGATTCGGGGGCAACGCGGTTTGGATCTCGTAGGTGATCTCCGGAGTCGTCCACACGGGCGGATCATTCTCCACCGATACGATCCGCAGCGACATCCCCGGCAGCGCCGTCACCGGCCGCACCGGCAGCGGCTTTCCGCACTCGAAGGTGAGCGGGCCGTGCACGATGTCCGGCTCCGCGGTCTTCGACGGCCTCGCCGCGGGATGCTCTCCCCCGTCCGTGCGGCCCGCGCCGACCGCCACCGTCGTCCCCACCACCGCGCAGACCGCGAGCGTGGCCGCCGCGGTGAGCGATGCACGCCGGCGGGTCCGGTGCCGACGGGTGTGCACGATGTCGTCGGCGCGCAGGGTCAGCGCGCCGGCGCCGGCCGCGAACTCGTGCAGCACGCCGGTGATGCGTTCTTCCTCAGACTCCATGACCCACCTTCTCCGCTGTCGTGTCGAGTTCGCGGAGCATGTCCGCGAGTGTCCGCCTGGCGTCGTGCAGGTGGCGCTTGACGGTGCCTTCGCCGCACCCCAACTCCTCGGCGATCCCGGCGACCGAGCGATCCTCGTAGTAGCGAAGGACCACGCACGCGCGTTGCCGCGGGGACAGGCCGAGAAGCGCGTCGCGAACGGTGAGCCGGACCGCGGAGGTCGAACCCTCGTCCTCGGTGGGTTCCGTCGGCATCACGAACAGCGGGCGTATGCGCAACCAGCGGGTGCGCCGGCGTGTGCCGTCCATCACCAGGTTCAGGATCACCTTGCGGACGTAGGACTCCAGATGCTCCACCGACCGGGCCCGTCGGCTGCCCAGTGCCCGCACCAGCGCCTCCTGGACCAGGTCCTCCGCGAGCGCCGCGTCGCCGCACAGCAGGTACGCGTAGCCCTTGAGCGCCGAGCCGCGTGCGGCCAACAGCCGGGCCAACGCCGTGCCGTCGGCCTCGCCGCCTTCCGATGTGCCCGTCATCCGTGCTCCCATTCCGTCCGCCCCTCGGCTGCCATGTGATGTGACGTACAGGGGTGGGGATTCGTTGGGGGACCTGCAATGCCTTTCGTCCCACAGCGGGGGCGGATACCTTGACCGTGTCATTGGTCTTGAGTCAAAACGAGAACACGTTATAGTTCTTGACCGAGCCAAGTATTGGTGCAGGAAAAACGAGGAGCCCCCATGCGCGCAGCGGTTCTGCACGAGACCGGCCAGGACAAGCTCGACGTTCGTGACGACGTCGAGGCGGTGGGCATGGGCCCGGGGCGCGTGCGGGTCAAGCTGCACGCGACCGGCGTGTGCCACTCGGACCTGTCCGCGATGACCGGGGTCCTGCCCCAGCCCGCGCCGTTCGTACCCGGCCACGAGGGCGCCGGCGAGGTGGTCGAGGTCGGCGACGGCGTGAGCAGCGTCGCGGTCGGCGACCGGGTCATCATCTGCTGGGCGCCGCCGTGTGGCGCCTGCGACTACTGCCGCGGCGGCCAGTCCAACCTGTGCCTGGCCGGGTTCATGAACGCCGGCAACCAGAACTTCACCTTCGGCGGCACCCCGTCGTACGGCTTCACCGGCACCGGCACCTTCGCCGAGGAGGTCGTCGTCGCCGCGCCGTGCGCGGTCAAGGTCGCCGACGACGTGCCCTACGAGATCGCGGCGCTGATCGGCTGCGGCGTCACCACCGGTGTCGGCGCGGTCTTCAACAGCGCGCGGATCGAGCCGGGCGCGTCCTGCGCGGTGATCGGCGCCGGCGGCGTGGGCATCGCGGTGATCCAGGGGCTGCGCGCGGCCGGCGCCGCCGAGATCGTGGCGATCGACCCGGCCGAGTCCAAGCACGTGTGGGCGAAGAAGTTCGGCGCCACGCACGCGATCACTCCGGACCAGGCCGCGGACGCCAAGCGCGACCTCACCGCCGGCCAGGGCTTCGACTACGTCTTCGAGGTGGTCGGCAAGTCGTTCACCGCCCGCAGCGCGTACGAGCTCACCCGCCGCGGCGGCGACGTGATCATCGTCGGCGCGGGCGCGATGGACGACAACGTCTCGTTCAACATGTTCGAGCTGTTCTTCGACCAGAAGCGCATCATCGGCAGCATCTACGGCGGCGGCGACATCGTCTCCGAGTACGCCAGGATCACCAAGCTGTGGCGCGCCGGCCGGCTCGACCTGGAGGCGATGATCACCCACCGCCTCACCCTCGCCGACATCAACGACGCGTTCGACCTGATGAAGAGCGGCGAGTCGATCCGCACCATCGTCACCCTCTGACGAACCGCACCGCCGGCACCCGGCAGCACCCCTAAGCCCACACCAAGCGGCGCCGTAATCCGCAGCCCGCCCACCCGGCGCATCGGGTGGGCGGGTGGGCAGACCACTGCCCAAGCCAACCCACACGCGACCGCAGCAAAGCCACCGACCCCACGGGAGAATCCGCATGACCACGTCGCTGGATGGCAAGGTCGCCGTAGTCACCGGCGCCGGTCGTGGCCTCGGCCGCGCCGAAGCCCTCGAACTCGCGAAGCAGGGCGCGGCCGTCGTGATCAACGACTTCGCCCCCGAAGGCAGCCCCAACCCCGCCGACGACGTCGTCGCCGAGATCGTCGCGGCCGGCGGCAAGGCGGCCGCGCACCGCGGCGACGTCTCCGACTTCGACGCGGCCGGCAAGCTGATACAACTCGCGATCGACACCTTCGGCTCGATCGACATCGTGGTCAACAACGCGGGCATCCTGCGCGACCGGATGATCTTCTCGATGACGGAGCAGGAGTGGGACTCGGTCCTGGCCGTGCACGCCAAGGGCCACTTCAACACCACCCACCACGCCTCGAAGTACTGGCGGGAGAAGTCCAAGGCGACCGGCGGCGCGGTGTACGCACGGGTGATCAACACCGCGTCCGAGGCGTGGCTGGCCGGTTCGGCCGGCCAGCCGAACTACGCCGCCGCCAAGTCGGCGATCGTCGGCCTGACCATGTCCACGGCCAATGCGCTGGTCAAGTACGGCGTCCGGGCCAACGTGATCTGCCCGCGGGCGCGTACGAGCATGACCACGCACGTGTTCGGGGAGAGCGCGGGCGCGCTGGCCGAGGGCGAGTTGGACCCGCTGGCGCCCGAGCACGTCGCGCCGCTGGTCGCGTACCTGGCCAGCCCGGCCGCCGAACAGGTCACCGGGCAGGCGTTCGTGGTGCACGGCGGCTTCGTCGCGGTGATCGAACGCCCCACTCTCCAGGCCAAGTTCGACTCCAAGCAGGCCACCTTCACGCCGGAGGAGCTGGACCAGGTCCTCTCCGCGCACTACGCCGACCGCAAGCTCGGCGCCGGGTACACCGCGGACGACCTGCTGTTCCTCAAGCGCGACCCGCGCTGACTCCGAAGCGCGGGGCCGGGGGTGGCGGAAGCACCCCCGGCCCCGCCTTTCGCCCGCACCGTTGACACGTGTCGTGCCGCGAGGGGTCGCCTCTCGGGCCGCACCGAGAAGGGGTTCCCCGTGCTGACCTCCGCCGACGACTTCCCGATCCACCAGACCGCCGAACCGGTGGCCACACCCGCCACCTCGGACCGCAACGCCTACGACCGCTACTGGTTCAACGGCTACGACCGCGACGGCGGGTTCTACTTCGCCGCCTCGCACGGCCTGTACCCGAACCGGTTCGTCGCCGACGCGCACTTCACGATCGGGATCGACGGCGTCCAGCACAGCCTGCACGCGTCCCGGCGGGCACCGCTGGACCGATTCGACCTCACCGTCGGCCCGATCGGCATCGAGGTCCGCACGCCGCTGAAGGTGCTGCGCCTGTACGTCGAGCCGAACGAGCACGGCCTCGGCTGCGACCTGACCTTCACGGCCCGCGCCGCGGCGATCGAGGAGGAGCGCACCACCACCCGCAACGGGCACCACGTGATCATGGACTCGACCCGGCTGACCCAGCTCGGCGTCTGGTCGGGCACCGTCACGCTGCCCGGCGGGCGGGTCCTCGAGATCGACCCGGCGACCACGCTCGGCACCCGCGACCGCTCGTGGGGGGTACGCCCGGTCGGGGAGCGCGAGGAGGGCGCGCCCAAACCGTTCAATCCGATGTTGTGGTTGTGGACGCCGATCCACTGGGCCGACGAGGTCAGCCTGTGGGCCTCGTTCGAGCGCGCGGACGGGCGGATGTACCACGTGGACGGAAAGCGGGTGGCGGCCACGCCGCTGGGCGCGGCACCGGACCCGGCCGCCGTACCGCTGCCCGAGGACGAGCCCGCGTTCGCCAGGCTGACGCCGCATCGGCACGCGCTCACGTGGGTGCCGGGCACGCGGCGGATCCGGGGCGGCGAGTTCCACATGACCGACGAGAACGGGGAGCCGTTCGCGTACCGGATCGAGCCGATCGGCGCCCGCGGGCTGCTCGCCGGGCTCGGCTATCTGCACCCGGAGTGGGGGCACGGGGTCTGGCAGGGCGAACTGAAGGTCGGCTACGAGAGCTGGGAGTTGGACAAGGTGGATCCGCTCCGGTTCGACCGCCAGCACCAGCAGCAGGTGATCCGGGTGACCGAACTGACCGGCGCCGGTCGGGTCGGGGTCGGCGTGGTGGAGCAGTTGTTCTTCGGGCCGCATGTGCCGTACGGCTTCACGGAGATCCTGGACGGGTACGCGGGCTGACCCCGGGCCGTGCTCCCTCCGTGATCCTGGTCGGCTTCTCGAACCAGCCGCCGGCGTCGGCGGGTCGGTGCTCCCACGCGCCGACCAGGTCGCGGTACAGCGGTGCGCGGGCGAGCAGTTCGTGGTGGGTGCCCGGGATCGGCCGGTTGCCGTCCATGAGCAGGATGCGGTCCGCACGGCGGGCCGAGTCGATCCGGTGCGCGATCACCACCAGGGCGCCCGCCCGGGTCGCGAACGCGGCTTCGGCCAGCGCCTCGGCGGGCGGATCCAGATGGCAGGTGGCCTCGTCGAGGATGACGAAGCGGGCGGGGGAGAGGTACGTCCGGGCCAGCGCGATCAGTTGGCGCTCCCCTGCGGACAATGTGCCCGGGTCGGCGAGGTGGGCCTCGTAGCCGCCGAGCCGGGCGACCAGTTCGGCGGCACCGACCAGGCGCACCGCACGGTCCAGGTCGGCCCGGGCCACGTCGGGGTCGAGGTAGCTCAGGTTCTCGTGGACGGAGCCGGCGAAGACGTACGCCTCCTGCGGGACCACCGCGATCGTGTTCCGCAACGTGGCCTCCGGGTGCGCGGCGAGCGGGCGGCCGGCCAGCGACACGGTGCCCTGATCGGGCGTCAGCAAGCCGGCGAGCAGCGCCGCGAGGGTGGATTTTCCGATCCCGCCGGGGCCGACGACGGCCAGGTGCGAACCGACGTCGACGGTCATCGACAGGTCGCGCACCACCGGTTCGGCGAACGGGCCGTAGGCGAAGGTGACGCGGTCGAGAACGAGGGGGCCGGGGTCGGCGGCGGAACGGGTTGTCGGGGTCGGAAGTCGGGCGTGGACCGCCGTGTCCGGCGTTGCCCCGCCGGGAGTTGCCGGGTCGGGGGCCGCCGCGCCCGCCTGGGCCAACCGGCCCGCGACCACGAGGAGTGCCGGCAACGCGCCGTCCACGGTCGCGGTCGCGGCGCGTACGGCGGGCTCCAGATGCCGGGCCAGATAGAGCGCGGCGCCCGCCACCTCGCCGGTACTCAGCATGCCGTCGCGGACCAGCCACGGGGCCGCGATCAGCACGGCCACCAGCGGGAGTCGGCCGCCGAGGGCGACCACGAGCAGGCGTGCGGAGGAGGCGCGCGCGAGCAGTCTCGTCGCGTGCGCCTGGGCGTCGGCGGCGGCGCCGATCTCGGCGGCCACCCGCTCCTGCGCGCCGCAGGCCACCACGTCCCGGAGCCCGGCCACGGCGTGGACGGTGCGGACCGCGACGCGCTCGTCGGCGAGTACGAGTGCGCGCCGTCGCCTGGCCGGCGGCGGCAGCAGGCGGACGAACAACCAGGCCGCGAGGGCGAGCGGGATCAGTACGAGGGGAAGCAACACGGGTGTGAGGAGAGCGAGTCCGAGCAGGGCGGCGACGATGGTCACGCCGAGCCGGCGCAGCGTGCGCAGCAGTGAGGCGGCCAGGTTGCGGCAACTCTCCACCTGCTCGGTGAGCCGGGCCACCGCCGCGTCGGCGTCGCGTCCCGCGTCCGGTCGTCCCGACGTCGCGTCGAGCACCGCCGAGGTCACCACCCGCCGGACCAGGGTGTCCCGAAACGGCTCCACCACATCCGCCAGATGCGGAAACATCGCATAGGTGGCGGCGGCCCGAATCAGCATCGCCAACGCGAGTACGCCCAGGAGCACGAACCCCACACCGGGCCGGCCGACCAGGAACCCACGATCGAGCGCGGCGGCCAGCAACGCCCCCGACAACAACGTCGGCACTCCCTCGGCCACCGACCACCCCAGCACCCGCCGCAAGGCCGCCCGCCGCTCCCGCAACGCCCGAACCAACAACCCCCCGCCGGCACGCAGTCCGCCGCCGTAGGGCCCGGCACTGTGCCGCCTTCGCCGCTCGGGGGCGGTTGCGCGTCGGGGCGGTGTCGGCGCCGCCTCCTCGGCGTCGGGGCATGCCCCGAGCGGTACGGCGGCCCCGGGCGTTGCGGCGTCGGGCGTTGCGGCGTCGCGCGCCGCCGTGTCGGCGATCGCTCCGCGCGGATCATGTGCTGCCGGTCCCCGGCCGGACCGGCCGCCGCCGGGCTCGTTCGGCCGGTTCGGTGCGGGGAGGGCGAGCGGCCGGCCAACTCCCCCGTCATGAACGCCGGTCGACGGATCGAGAGCGCCGGTCGTTGCGGACCGGGGCGTTGAGAAGGGGGCGTCCGGTGGCGGGGAGGAGCGTGCCACGCCGTCATCGGGTGGTGCGTCGAGTCGATCCTCGGGAAGTGCGTTGCGCGCAAGCGGGTTTCGGATGCCGCGCACCGATTGTTTGCGCGGCTTGCGGCGTCGGCCACCGCCGCTTCGCCGGGCGGGCGTTGGGCGGTCGGCATCCTCGGCCCGGGCCGGATCGGGGGCAGGGGCACGGCCCACGCGCCGATGTCGGCGGGGTTTGCGCGCGGGGGCGTCGGGCGGGGGCGCCGGCGGCGCCTCCCCGATCGCGGCTTCGTCGCCCGGGGCGGCGGCTCGGGGTTGAGGGTCGATCGGGTGCGGACGACGCGGGCCCGGACCCTCGCCGCCGCTGGGGCCGGCCTCGGCCGAGCCCGAGGCCGGCGGCCCCCCGGCCGGTATCTCGCCCGCCGGCTTCGAACCCCGAACCCGCCGGCGCCGTCCCGGACGAACCTCCCCCGAACCGATCGCGTGGTCCGGAAGCCCGGCTTCCACCCGCTGCCGCTGCCCGCCCGCTCCGCCCAGGATCCGCCGCCGTCCCGCATCGGCCGAGTCGCCCGGGCCGACCTGCGGAGGTACTGCCGACACCGGCTCGTCGTCCGGGCCCAACCCCGGTGCGACCGACTCCGGTTGCCGCTTCACACTCCACGGACGCCGCCGGTCTCCGTCGGCCTCCCGTGCCGCGTCACCGTGCGCGGGCTCTTCGCCCGAGGACGAAGCATCCGCCGAAACCCCCTGGCCCACCGACTCCCGGCGCGGCCCCATCCGCAGGACGCGCCGACGACGGCCGGGAGTCGGCGTTCCTGCCGTGTCGTCTCGGGCGGAGCCCACGCCCGGGTTGGAGGCGAATGCCGGGCCTTCCTCGCCCGCCGCCGCTTCCCGGTACCGGTCTGTGCGCGGCGCGTGCCGGCGGCGGTCTGCGTCGGGTGTGCGTGCCGAGTCGTCTCGGGAGGAGCCCGCGCCCGGGTTCGAGGCGGAGCCTTCCCCTGTCGCCGCCGTGTCCCGGCGCGGGCTCGTGCGCGGCCTGTACCCGTGATGCTCGGCATCGGGTGGGCGTGCCACGTCGCGTCGGGGGGAGTCCGCGCCCGGGTTCGAGGCGGAAGCCGGGTCTTCCTCGGCCGCCGGTTCTCGGCGCGGGTTCGTGTGTGGCCTGTGCCGGTGGTGGTCTGCGTCGGGTGTGCGTGCCGTGTCGCCTCGGGGCGAGTGCGCGCCAGGGTTGAAGGTGGAAGCCGGGGCTTCCTCGGCCGCCGTGTCCCGGCGCGGGCTCGTACGCGGCCTGTACCCGTGATGCTCGGCATCGGGTGGGCGTGCCACGTCGCGTCGGGGGGAATCCATGCCCGGGTTCGAGGCGGAAGCCGGGTCTTCCTCGGCCGCCGGTTCTCGGTGCGGGTTCGTGTGTGGCCTGTGCCGGTGGTGGTCTGCGTCGGGTGGGCGTGCCACGTCGCGTCGGGGGGAATCCATGCCCGGGTTCGAGGCGGAAGCCGGGTCTTCCTCGGCCGCCGGTTCTCGGTGTCGGCCCGTGTCGGGTGTTCCTGCCGTGTTGCCTTGCGTGAGGCTCGCATTCAAGTTCGAGGCGGATAGCGGGGCTTCCTCCATTGCCGCCGGCATCTGGCGTCGGCCTGTGCGCAGGATTCGTCGGCGGCGTGCGGCGACAGGGCGTTGTGCCGGCTCGGCCGGCGTGGGCTCTGCTTCGGAAGCGGAGCCGTCGCTGTGGCCGGACTCCGGTGCCGCCGGCGCCCGTTGGTCGTCGGTCCGCCGGGGGCCGGGCGGGTCTTCCGGGTCGGTACGGGCGGAGTCCGCCGCCGATGTCGAGTCGAGCGCCGAGTCGTCCATGGCCGACGCCCGTGCCGAGGCCGGGCCTTCCGGCCGTCGGCTGTTGTCCGGGAGTCGCCGCCGACCTTCCCCGTTCGGCGGGTCCTGTACTTCGGCATGGGCAGGGGCGGTCGGTGCGTCGTCGGTGGCCGGCTCCCGTACCGCCGTCTCCCGTCGTCGGCCGGCGCGCAGGATTCGCCACCCGCCTCCGCCCTTCGGTGCCGCCTCGGTCGCGTCCGGCGCGGGCCCCTCGACGGCGTCCCGATGCGGCGCCGCCGCGCGGTGTGTGCGGCCGGGGCGAGGCGCTCGTCGGCGTCCCGGACGGTCGGGCGATTCGTCCGGGTCGACCCGGACCGGAGTCTGGGTGACATGCGATGTGGTGCCCGACCACAGCACCAGGCGGCGGGCGGACCGGGTCTCCGTGGCCCGGGTCGGTTCGCGGCCGCCTTCGTCGGAAACGGTGATGCGCTCGGTCGGTTCGGCGGGAAGGCCGCCCAGGTCCCAGACCGGGATGACCACTCGTCGGCGGCGGCCGGCTTGCCCGTCGCGGTCGTCGGCTCGTCGGTCGTCGTCCGTCATCCGGCTTCCCCCTTCGGTCCCGGCCGGTTCGCCGGATTCCGTCCTGTCGTCGGTGGCATTCGGCGCCGGGCGCGCGGCGTTCGCGCGTGGTTCGACCATCCGCGTCGCATGCACCGACACCGCCGAACACCAGGCCCGCTCACCACTTCGCCCCCCGGCCGGGCCCTCACCCCGGAGCCCGAACGCGTCCCGTGCTCGGGCCCCGCCGGCGGTCGCCACGGGGGCGTCGACCTCGGGCCCGGTCGTGATGTCGACTCCACCCCGGTCGCCCGTCCCGGATCCGGCCTCTACCTCGACCTCGGTCCCGTCCCAAGACCCCGGTCCTGCCCCCGTGCGTGTCTCGCGCTCCGCCTCGGCCCGGGCCTCGGTCCCGTCCTCCGTCGCCCCCGTCACGTCCGCTCCTCCCTGGCGAATACCGCGCGGTATGCCGGGTCGCTCCACAGCTCCGTGTGGGGGCCGAGGGCCTTGATGCGGCCGCTTTCGAGCCAGGCCACGAAGTCGGCGTCGGCCGCTGCCGTGGCGTGGTGGGCGACGACGATTCGGGTGCGGTCGGCCAGACCCGTGCGGAAGGCCTCGTGGATGTGGTGTTCGGTGACCGTGTCCAGGCCGCCGGTCGCGTCGTCCAGCACCAGGACCCGTGCGTCCTGGATCAACGCACGTGCCAGGCCGAGTCGTTGCACCTCGCCGTCGGACAGCTTCAGGCCGTCGGTCCGGGTCGCGTAGCCGGCCGGCAGTCGGCGGACGAAGTCGTCCGCGTGGGCCGTCCGGGCCGCCCCGGTCACCGCCTCCGGATCCGCCCCGGGCCGTCCGTACGACAGCGCCTCCGCCAGATCGGCCCCCATCAGGACCGGGCGCGGAAACGCGTACGCGACGCCCCGCCGCAACTCGCCGCGCGCCAACCGGGTCACCGGCAGGCCGTCGAGCAGCACCTCGCCCTCGTCCGGTTCGCGCAGCCGCCCCGCCAACGCCGCCAGTGTCGACTTGCCCGACCCGGACGCCCCCACCAGGGCCACACACGCCCCCGCCGGCACCGTCAGGTCGATCCCGTCGAGCACCGCCCGACCCTCACCCGAGCCGGCTTCCCCCTCCGGCACCCGCACCCGCACGCCCCGGAAGACCAGTTCGCCGCCCCCGGCGGCAGAGTGCGTGCGGTGCCGTACCCGGCGGGCTCGATCGCCAGCAACTCGGCCGCCCGTACCCGCCCCGCGCGGGCATGCGCCACCCCGACCAGCGCCTCCATCTGCTCCAGGAATCCCAGACCGAGCGCCGCGTATCCGACCGCCGCGACCAACTGCCCCGGGAGGATCCGCCCCTCGGCGAGCAACCAACCCGCCGTCGCGAGCACCGCCAGTTCGACCAGCGGCGCGAGCAGCAACACTCGGACGGCGGCGCTGCGTTGGGCTTGCCACATGCCGCGTCCGGCGGTCGAGAGGTCCGGCAGCGGGGCCAGGATCCGGGCGATCTCCCGATCGCGCGTGCCGCACGCGCGGATCGTCCGCGCCCCCGCGAGCGCATCGGTCAACCGACCGGCCAACGCGCCCTGTAGCGCCTGATAGCGGGTGAACGGATCGGTCGCACGTGCCATCAAGACCCGCACCACGAGCAGCCCCGGCAGCACCCCGCCGAGGAAGCCGACCGCGAGCCACGGATCGATCAGGGCCAGCGCGACGATGCCGCCGAGCGAGGTGACCAGTGCGCCGAGCGAGCCGAGCAGCGACGGGACGAGCCCGGCCGCGTCGGATGCGGCGCCGACCAGCCGCGAGGTGACGTCACCGGCGGGCAAAGGATTCCGCGACCCGGTGCCCAGGTCGATGACGTGCACGGCGAGCCGGCGGCGCAGGCGCGCGGTGAGTTCGGCGGTCAGCCCCGAACCGGCGATCTCCGCGAGCAACGCGGCCAGCAGCCCGAGAACCAGGACGGCGATCAGCCGTACGGTCGGCCCCGAGGCGGAGTCGCCGCGCACCACCGCGTCCACCGAGCCGGCCACCGCCGCCGGCAACAACAGCGCGGCGATCGATCCGGCGGGTACGGCGAGCGCGAGGGTCACCGTCGCCCCGGGCGCCGCCCGCAGCGCCCCGCGTATCCCGGTGCCGGTGTGATCCGTCGGCGTCGGCCGCGGCGCGCCCGCCGGGAGCGCCTGCGCGGCTATCGGGACGTCGACCACGGCGTGCCTCCTCGGTTGCGCGGAACCGTCGAGCGCAGCGGACCGGCGCGGCAGCCGCGCCCCCGCCTCCGCCGTCGCCGTCGCGGAGGAAAACCGCGGGCGAGCGGCGTGCCCGCCGGGCGTCGGTCGCCCGGATTGCGGTGCTGATCGGAGCGCGGCTACCGCGAGTTCCTGATCTCGACAGGAACTCCCGGCCCCGGGTTTGTAGTTGCCGATCCGATCGAGCCGGCCGAACTCGTCGAACAACCCGCCGACCCGATCGAATCCGCGGGCGGGACGCAGTCAGGTGATCAGCAGGCAGGTGACCTGACACCCGTTGCCGCCGTGCCCGCCCAGTTCGACCGACTCGGTCTCGGGAAGCTGCTGCAGCGCGGCGAGGTCGGTCTCGACGTGCTCCATGGTGAATCTCCTTCGGGACGTGCCGCCGCGAGCGGTTGCTCGCGACGGGTGGTGCGGGGCGATTCCCCCTGTCGTCACAACCGGCCGGTTTGTACGAAATCGGCGAGGTGGGCGTGGAGATCGGGTGCCCCGTCCCCGGCCAGGGCCTCGTGGCCGAGACCGGGAAGCTCCAGATAGCGAAAGTCGGCGCCCTCGACCCGGCCGTGCGCGAGCAGCGTGTGGCGCAGCGCCCTGGACTGGCCGACCGGGATCGTGTCGTCCCGGTCGCCGTGCACGAACAGCAGCGGTACGGCGATGCGTGCGCACACCGCGAGCACGTCGCGCGGCCCCTGGTCGTCGACGTATTCGGTGTCGCCGCCGAGCCGGGTCATCAGCGCGCGGATCGGCAGCGACGCCTCGGCGATCAGCCTCGGCCCGGACAGGAACGGCGCGACCGCGAGGCAGCGCGACCACGCACCCGGCGCGAGCGACGCGGCGAGCAGCGCGAGGTAGCCCCCGTAGCCGACCCCGAACAGGGCGGCCGGCGCGCGGCCGAAGGCGGCCCGCTCGGCGGCCAGGGTGCGGCCGATCGCGGTGATGTCGGCCAAGTCCGGGCCGCCCCACGCGCCGTGCGGCTCGCGGGCGAAGCGGGCACCGTATCCGGTACTGCCGCGCTGGTTCGGCGCCACCACCGCGATGCCCGCCGCCGCGAGCCGTTGCAGCAGCGGATCGAATTCGAACCGCCACGCCGCCGCCGGGCCGCCGTGCAGGGCGAGCAGGACGTGCTCGGCGCACCGCCAGTCGGAGCCGCCGTAGACGATCGACTCGACCGGACCGGTCCCGCCGACCAGCAGCTCCAGATGGGCCGGGCGCCACTGGGGCCGGTCCGCGTCGTCGAACCCGACGAACGGGCCAGGTTCGCCGTCCTGGCGCCACGACCCCGGCCGGGACGGGTCGAGCCGGGCCAGGCAACTGGGCCGATCCGGGGCGGAGAACGGGATCCGCAACCCCTGTTCGGTCCACCGGCCGACCGCGCCCAGACACCCGTCCGGCGTGGGCGCCTCGACCAGCTCGCCCTCCTCCGGGGTCCACACGGCCAGCCGCGAGATCGCCCCCCGGTCCAGCTGGACCGCCACCCGGCGGCCGTCCGGCGCGATCGCGATCGGGCGTACCTGCGCGTCGGGCACGTGTACGACCTCGGGAAAACGCACCCGGCCCGGTGCCTGCGTGCGATCGGCGGGCAGCCGGATCCAGCCGAGCCGGTCCGAGCCCGGCGCGTCGCTCGCGATCACCAGCAGGCCGCCGACCGGATCGGCGAGCAGGAGCCGGTCGTTGCTCTCGTCGGTCAGCTCCAGGAACGGGCGCACGGTCGCCGTTGCCAGGTCGAGCGCGACGGTTTTGATCCGGCCACCGCGCACCTCGTCCAGGGCGAGCCGGCCGCCGTTCGGGTCGAGCCAGACTCCGCCGCTGTACAGCCCCGACAGCTCGGCGACGGGGTCCAACCGCCCGTCCTCGCGCACCAGCCACACCGTCGTCGACGGGGTCGTGTCCGCTCCGAGGGCGAGGGCGAGCGCGTCCGTACCGGGATAGGGGAGCAGCCGCAGGCCCGGCAGCCGCACCGTGGTCACGTGCCGTTCGCTGCCCGCGTCGTCGGCTTCGAGCAGGGCCAACTCGTGCCGCCCGGGCTCGTGTCGGCAGGCCAGCACCCGACCGTCGGGAAGGGCGAGCAACTGGGTGTGCAGCCGCTCGGGTGTGCCGGTGCCGACCGGGATCGCGCCACTGGCCCGCCCCGGCCGCAACGACCACGACTCGACCCGCCACGTGCCGTCGCCCGGCGTGGCCAGGCACGCGGCGTGCCCGCCGTCGGCCGCGAACGACCAACCGATCCGGCGCAGTGGTCGAGTCGTCACCATGGTGCTCACGCTTCCTCACCGTCCAACCACAACCGCGCTCCGCCGTGGCCGAGCCGGAGCAGGAAGCCGAGGACACCGGCGGTGCCGGTGCCGTACGAGGCGGACACACCCGTGGCGGTCTCGTCGGCCGGCACCCGCAGGCCGTCGACGATCGCGGTCCGGACGCGCAGCTGATCGGCGAGCTCGGCGGCCCGCGCCCGATGGATCGGCTCGCCCGACGCCTCGGCCAGGTCGAGCAGGAACTCCCCGTTGCCCGCGAGGCCGTGGCACGCGGTGGTGCCCGAATGCCACCGGGCGCGATGTACGGCAGCGCCGGCCCGCTCGGCCAGGTCGCGGTGCAGCGGATCGTGGTCGGCCCGCCACAGCCGGATCAGGAACGTACCGACGCCGGCCGAGCCGCTGCACCAGTACGCCGGCCGCACCCCGGCCGGATCGCCCGGCCCCTGCGGCCACCACGCGCCGTCGCCGTCGACGCGCACGCTGCGGGCGAGGCTGTGCGCCGCCGCCCGGGCGCCGTCGAGGTAGCCCTCGCGGCCGGTGGCCAGGGCCGCTTCGAGGAGGAACGTACCCACCCCGGCGACGCCGTGCGCGAAACCCAGGTGCGCGGCGCCGGCGAGGCGCGAGTCGAAGTCCTTCGGCACGGGCCACAGCGTCAGGCCGCCGGCCTGCCGGGCGGCGCCGAGCAGCGTGTCGGCACACGCGACGAGGCGCTGCCGGAAACGTTCGTCGCCGGTGGCCCGCCACATCCGGACCTGGAGCAGACCGGCCCCGGCGGCGCCGTGGCACACGTCCGGGTTGGGCCAGGCGATCGGTACGCGCAGGGCGAGGTCGGCGGCACCGGCGGCCAGTTCGGCGTCGCCGAGCAGCGCCGCCGCGTCGTGGAGCGCCCAGGCGGTGCCGGAACGCCCGAAGTGCAGCCCGGGTAATACCACCGGCTCGGCCGCCGCCCGATCGCGCAGCCAGCGGGCGCCGTCCTCGACCGCGCGGTGCAGGGTGTAGCGCAGGCGAGGTTCGAGCGTGGTGGTGTGCGCGGCCCGGGCCAGTACGCCGAGCACGCCGGCCGCGCCGTACTGCACGCTGCACGGATCCATCGCCGCCGCGCCGGCCGTCATCGGCCACAGCCGATTTTCCCGCCCGGGCGTCATCGTGGCCACCAGGTGCGCGAGCCCGTCCCGAAGCAGCACATCGTCCTCGGGCGGCTGCGGATGCGGCGGCACCTTGTCACCCTCGGTATCCGGATGCGGCCGAGGCCCATCCGGCACATCCTGCCGAGCGGCACATCCGGTACGCCCCTCGGCGCCGCCGCCGGCGAGGCCGCCCCCACAACGAGGGACGCCACCCGCGCCGGGCGGCGTCCCGTCGCTCGGTTGGGGGCTCGCCCCGTCGTGCGGCTCGCCACTCGTGCCGTCGGTCGGCCCGCTCCTCGCGCCGCCGCTCGGCCCGTCGCCCGAGCCCGAGCGCACATTGTGGACCGCGTCCGCCCCAACCCCGCCCCCGAGTCCCGCCACGAAGGACGACACCCGCTCCGCCGACCAGCGTTGCGCCGGGTCCCCGTGCCACAGGCCGCGGATCGCCGGGGCCAGGCGCCGTGCGGTTGCGCCGTGTCGGGCAGCCAACTCCAGCCACGCGCCCAGGCGTTCCACCGTGTCGCGGGTGGTGCCCACGTCCTCGGGCAGGGCCGGGTCGGCGCCGGTGGCGAGCAGGAAGAACAGGCCGCCGAGGCTGTACAGGTCGGCCGAGGGATGCGCGCGATGACTGCCGTCGACGCCCGGCCGCTGCTCCGGCGCCCGATAGCCGGGCGTACCCGCAGCGCCGGCCGGTGCGCCGATCTCGGCGGCCGACTCCAGATCCACCAGCCGCAGTGCGCCGTCCGGCCCGACCAGCACATTCGTCGGCGACAGGTCACGAATCACCAGACCCTCGCCATGCACGGTCCGGACCAGCCCGACCAGGTCCTCGACGAGGGGCCGAGCGAGCGCCCACGGTACGTCCGGATCCGCGGCATGCCGAACCACCCAGGCACGTAACGGTTCGCCCGGCACCCGCTCCTGGGCCAGGAAGATCGTCTCGGCCTCTTCGAGCAGCGCGATGGGCCGAGGGGTCACGCCGGTGTGCTCGAGCCGCCGCATCAGCACCGCCTCGTGCCGCAACGCCGCGCACGCGTCCCGCCCGGAGCGGTCCACCTCGATGTGCGCGCGGGCCTGCTTGACCACGACGTCGGCGTCGTCGGTGGTGTCCTTGCCCAGGAACACGCCGCCCTTGGCGGAGTGCCGCAGCGCCGAGGTGACCGCGAATCGACCGCCGATCAGCACCTCGGCCCGCCGGGGCACCGGCGCGGACGCGACGACCGGCGCCGAACGGGCGCGCTGTACCAGCGGATCGGGCGCCCACGACGGCGGAGTGAACCACGCCTCCCGGGCGTCGTCCACGGCCGACCCGCCGGGATCGGTCGGCACCGCGCGATAGCCGCCGTCGTTGCCGAGCACCGCCCGACGGCCGAACCCGCCGTAGCGGTAGTGCACCACGCTGCCGGGTCGGCACGGCCGGTCGGAGAGGATGCCCGGGCCGGTCAGCTCGCGGGTGACCTCGTCGAGCGCGTCCACCAGTTCCATGAACTGCTCGTCGTCGTCGGGATAGACGGTGATGAACTTGCCCGCCGAAGCCCGGTCCGCCTCAAGGGAGTTGAGCATCCGCAGCCGCTCCAGGTCACCGGCGAACCTGAACGCCACCCGGCGCGGCAACAACACGTCGCACACCCGGCCGAGCACGTGCGAGGCGTCCCCGGTCCGCGCGCTGACATGGATCTTCCAGCCCTGTGCGCGAGCCGCGTGGCCCGGCGGCCGTACGGTGCACCAGAAGTCGTCGGAGCGCACGTCCCACGCATCGGCCGCGGCCCGGCCGGTTCCCTGTTCCCGGGCACCGACCGCATCGCGATCGAGCGCCGCACGGACGCGGTCGACCAGGTTCGTACCCGGCGCGTCGTGACCGCCGGTGCGCTCCGCCCGGTTCCCACGAGTCGTCGTCGCCATCCCTGGACTTCCCCCCTCGACAGTGCCCTCGCGCCCCGGCCGACGACGCGTCACGCGCCCGTCGACCGATGCCCGGAAACGGTTGTCGAGCGACCGGGTGCCCCGGTCGCCGACGCGGCCGCCCCGCCTCGGATCACTCCCCCCGACGGGACGGCATGACCGTACGCAGGGCATTCGGGCCACCTCAACGGGTTGCGACTCCCTTCACCCAATTGAGTGAAGTGACCCACATTGAGGACCGGTTGGTCAGTTCATCTGCATATTCCCGTCCGGGCACCATCCCCACAGCTCAGCCCACCCACCGACCCACCCCCACACGCCAGAGGTTGGCCCAATCGAGCGAGCAGCAAGTTCGGGCCGCAGGTGCGCACAGGCGAGCGGAAACCGGTCCGATCGCGAGCCGGTACTACCGAGGCTTGCGCTTTTGCCTGCGGGTGGCCGGTGCGGGGTCTGTCCGAGTCGGTGGTGGGCCGCCGCCGGCGTTCGGGGCTCCGAGACCCGAAGCCCCCGACGAGACGGGCGCGTTGGTCGGCGAAAACCGGCTGGCAACGGGGGAGCGGGAGGGCGCTCGGGTCGAGTCCTCCGGGGAGCCTTCGGGTGGGTCGGGGCCCTTCGAGGGGGTGTGGGGAGGGGTTGGGGCTCGAAACCGGATCGCGATGGGTGGTTGCGGGGCTTCGAGCTTCGGTGACCTGCGGTTTTGTGGTGTCGGGATGGAAAAGCGGGCGTCGAGTGCCGGTTTCGCGTGCGCTGGCCCCCTCAGTGCCGGTGAGGAGGCCGAAACTGCCCGGTCGGGCTCGGCTTCGGGTACTGCGACCACACAGAGGCCAACGAGCGCCGAAACCGGATCCCGAGGCGCCCGAAACAGCCACCGCTGGCACTGACCTGCGGTTTTCTCTCACGTTGAGGCTCCGGCACCCCGCGCAATCCGGGTTCGTGAACCTTCGCCACCCACATGCCACCGCCCGCCGGAATCGCCCGACCCACTCGGAAAGGCTGCCCGGAGGACTCGACCCGAGCGCCCTCCCTGCCCCCGTTGCCAGCCGGTTTTCGGTGAGCATCATGCCCGTCTCGCCGAAGGCCCAAGTCTTGGAGCCCCGAACGCCGGCGGCGGCCCATCATCGACTCGGACAAACCCCGCACCGGCCACCCGCAACCGAAAGCGCGGCGCCCGCCGGGAACTCCCGGCCCATTCGGGAAGCCTTCTCGGAGGACTCGACCCGAGTCCCCTCCCTGCCCCCGTTGCCAGCCGGTTTTCGGCGACCAACGCGCCTGTCTCGCCGAAGGCCCAAGTCTTGGAGCCCCGAACGCTGGCGGCGGCCCATCACCGACTCGGACACACCCCGCACCGGCCACCCGCAACCCAAAGCGCGGCGCCCGCCGGGAACGCCCGGCCCATTTGCGAAGGCTGCCCGGAGGACTCGTCCCGAGTCCCCTCCCCGCCCCCGCTGCCGGCCGGCCGGCTTTCGCCGACCAACGCGCCCGTCTCGCCGGGAACCCCAAGCCCGAAGCCCCGCACGCCGCCGGCGGCCCGCCCCCGGTGCCCAGGCGGCCCCGTACCGGCGTCCCGCAGCCATGAAAGGCAGAACTCGGTGTCGAGTGGGGCCTACTCGGCGATTCCGCGCTGTTGGGCCAGGATGGCGGCTTGGACTCGGCTGTTGAGGCCGAGTTTGGTGAGGATGCGGCTCACGTGGGTCTTCGCGGTGGCCTCGGCCATGTCCAGGTGTGCGGCGATGCGTTGGTTCGACATGCCTCGGCCCAGGCAGGCCAGGACGTCGCTTTCGCGCGGGGTGAGGGAGGCCAGGGCCTCGGCGGGGACTTCCGGGCCGTCCGTCGGCCGGGTCGAGGGCGGGCTCGCGAACGCGTGGATCAGCCGACGGGTGACCTCCGGCGCGACGAAGCCGTCGCCGCGCGCGACCAGGCGGACCGCCTCGACCAGGCGGGCGGCGTCGGCCGTTTTGAGCAGGAACCCGGCGGCGCCCGCGCGCAGTGCGCCGAATACGTACTCGTCCAGGTCGAACGTGGTCAGCACGAGCACGTCCAAGCCCGCCGCGGTCAACTCCCGGGTGGCGCTGATCCCGTCGAGGCGCGGCATCCGTACGTCCATCAGCACCACGTCCGGGCGCAACGTCCGGGCCAGCGCCACCGCGTCCTCGCCGTCGGCGGCCTCGCCGACCACCTCGATGCCCGGCGCCGCGTCCAGGATCAGGACCAGCCCCGCCCGGACCGCCGCCTGATCCTCCGCGACCAGCACCCGCAGCGTCTCGGCGTCGCTCACCCGGTCCCACCCTTCGGCCCCGTCGGGGCGTTGTCGATTCCGGCATCGAGCACCACGTCGTCACCGCACGGCAGTTCGGCCCGCAGATGCCACCGGCCGTCGCGCGGGCCCGCCTCGAACAGGCCGCCGAGCAACGACACCCGCTCCGACATGCCGACCAGACCGGCCCGCGCGCCGGGCAGCCCGGTGACGTGTTCGGGGTCGATCCCGTTCTCGCCGGTGATCACCACATCATCGGCGCGATAGGCGAAGACCAGGCGCAACCGCTGCGGCGTGGCGTGCTTGAGGGCGTTGGTCAGCGTCTCCTGGACCACCCGATAGGCCGCGAGGTCGACCGGGGTGGGCAACTCGCGCACCACGCCGACGATCTCGATGTCCACCACCAGTCCGGCCCGGCGCACGTGTTCGACCAGTCGATCGGTCTCGGCCAGGCGAGGCACCGACACCGGCTCCTCGGGGGTGTTCTCCGAGCGCAACAGACCGATCATCCGGCGCATCTCGGTGAGCCCCTGCACGCTGCTCTCCCGGATCACCTCCAGGGTCTCGCGCAGCCGCGCCTCGTCCAGGCTCTTCACGGACAGCGCGGCGGTGGACTGGACCGCGACCGCGCTCAGGTGATTGGCGATCACGTCGTGCAGTTCGCGGGCCATCCGGGCACGTTCGGCGATCACGGCGGCCTGGTGGTCGAGTTCGGCCAGCCGCGCCGTCTGGGCGGAGCGCAGCCGCTCCACCTCGGCCTTCTCCCGGTGCTCGCGCACCGAGAACCCGGTGAGCGCGGGGGAGATGGCGACCAGGCCGATGTAGAAGACGGCGAGGACGAAGACCCGGAAGCTGCGGGTCGTCGCCCAGATCGTGATCGTGCTCACCACCAGGAACGCCAGGTTGCCGTACAACAACCGCCAGGCCAGCCGCGAACTGCCGTACACGCTGACCGCGTACAGCACGTCGGACCACATGATCAGGCCGCCGATCGAGGGCCCGAGCACGGTGTCCGCCCCCTCGCCGACAAGCCCGAGGGCGAGCGCGAAGCGCGGCGACGAACTGCGGTGGCACTGGGCGACGGCGAGCAGCAGCAGCGGCGCCAGCCGCAGCCACGGACTCGGGTCCCACACGCTCCAGACTACATACGAACGGGTGAAGAGCAGGACGAACGCGCCCGCGAGCACCACGCCGCCGAGCGCACAGTCGCGGCGGATCGGCGGCGCCAGGCCGGGCAGGTGCAGGGGCAGGGGGCGCTGCCACGCGGAGGTCTGATCGCTCACGACCCCATCCCAACACCATGGGGACGGACGTGCCGACCATTGATGCCGATCGGCGTGCGAATCCTCCCGGTTCGCAGTGATTACCGCTATTTCGGCTGAAAGCGAATCCCGCCGTCGAGCCGGATCACCTCGGCGTTGAGGTAGCTGTTCGTAAGCAGTTCGTACGCGAGCGAGGCGAACTCGTCGGGCACGCCCATGCGCTTGGGGAAGAGCACCTGCGCGCCCAGGGTGTCCTTGACCGCCTGCGGCGCGGCGGCGAACAGCGCGGTGTCCATCGTGCCCGGCGCGATGGTGTTGACCCGTACGCCGATCGCGGACAGATCGCGCGCCACCGGCAGGGTCAGACCGACCACGCCGGCCTTGGAGGCGCCGTACGCGGCCTGGCCGATCTGCCCGTCGAACGCGGCCACCGAGGCGGTACACACGATCGCGCCCCGCTCGCCGTCGGCCTGCGGTTCGACCGAGGCCATCGCGGCCGCGGCCAGGCGGACGGCGTTGAACGTGCCGATCAGGTTCAGCCGGACGATGAACTCGAACGCGGCCAGGGCGTGCGGGGTGCCGTCCCGGGCCACGGTGCGCGCGCCCATGCCGGTGCCCGCGCAGGACACCAGGGCGCGCAGCGGCGCGACGGCGACCGCCGCGTCCACCGCGGCCTGTACCTGCTCCTCCTGCGTGACGTCGGCGGCGACGAAGATCCCGCCGATCTCCGCGGCGACCGCCCTGCCGCGTTCCTCGTTCCTGTCCGCGATCACCACGGAGGTGCCGCCGGCCGCGAGCCGGCGGGCGGTGGCCTCGCCGAGTCCGGAGGCCCCGCCGGTGACGATCGCGGACGCGCCGGTGAGATCCAGCATGAGCAAGCTCCTTTCACCTGTTCTTGACTGAAGCAAGCTATTGCATGGCGCAGGGACGCGGCCAGGGGCCCGCCGTGTCCACCGGGCCGAGTCCACCCTTCCCGGATCGCCCCGCCGTCAGCGCGGCGCCGGCGACCCCGTGCTCGGTGCCGTCGCCACCTTCACCGTCACCGTCGAGCCGCGCCGAACCCTCGAACCCTCGCCCGGAGCGCAGTCGACGACCGTGTCCTCCGGCGTATCGGCGGTCGGCACCCGCACGATGTCCGCCACCAGGCCGGCCCCGCGCAGCCGGGACTCGGCCTCGGACGACGACGCGCCGATCAGCGGCGGCACCGTGGCCGTCGCCGGCGCGGTTGCCGTGGGGGAGGAGATCGGCGCGGAGCCGGTCGGCGGCGGGGTCGTCCTGGCCCCCGACATCACCACCACGATCTCCGCCCGCTCTCGGTCCACCTTCGTCCCGGCGGCCGGATCGGTGGACACGATCGTGCCGCCGCTGCCCCGGACGCTGCCCCGGAAGCCCTTCTCGCGCAGCAGCGCGACGCCCTGCGCCTCGCTCATCCCCACCACGTTCGGCACGGTCAGCCTGGTGGGCGCGCTCGTGCTCGGCGCGGCCGACTCGCTCGCGTCCGGCGTGCCGGTCACCGGCGCCTCGGTGGTCGGCCCGGCGGTCGGCGTCGGGCCCGTCGACTCCGGCACGGACGTGGTCGGGCTCGTCTTGGCCGCCGGCGAGGCGTCGTCCGAATCCGCCATCGCCATGCCCACCACCACGGCCACCACGATCGCGGCCACCGTGGCGAACACGGCCGCGACGACCTTCGTCCGCCGATTCCCGTTCCGGTGCTCGCGGTCGACCGACGCGCCCGCGGCCGCCCCCGCCGCGCCCCACGCCCCCGCGCCGGCGCAGGCGGCGACCACCCGTACCGAGAACGGAGCGCACGCCGCCACCCGCATGTCCCGGGCGGAGACCACCCGCACCGGCACGTCGTTCTCCTCGACGACCCGGGAGTCCTCCTCGAACGCGCTGCCGCCGCCGTCCGCGCCGACCTCGCCGAGGCCGAACATCCCGTTCGGCGCGAGCTGGTCCGCCACGTCCGGGGGCACCGTGTACACGATCGTCCAGGTCCGGACCTCGCCCGGCTGCAACTCGGGCGGCCCGGGGCGATCGAGGCCGATCCGCCGGGCGGCGTCGCGGGGCAGTTCCGGGTCGTAGACGTCCGACACGCTGCCCGTGTTGCGCAGGGTCAGCGTCACCATCACCGTCTCGCCGGGAGCCGCGGTGATCCGACGGGGCTCGCACCACGCCTGTACCGCGCAGGCCGGATCGCCCATCCGCTGACCGTGCAGGTCGGTGCCGCATTGTTCGCCCGGGCAGTACGCGTCCGTCTCAAGATAGGGCGTACCGCACAGCAGACAGTGCAGCATCGTCGTCGTCCCCCTCGCGTCGTACGACAGTGCGAGCCTGCATACCGCACAAACGCTTCGGATGGGGCCGACTTCACCCAACCGACAGGCATTCCGGTGTGCTCCGTTGCCGTTCGTCCGGGATGCCCGAATCGGGGCGGTGGACGCGGAGAGGTAACCTCCCTTCGTGCCCAAGCTCTCCGACGTCGTCGCCACCCTCGAACGGATCTACCACCCCGACTGGGCCGAAGCCTGGGACGCGGTCGGGTTGGTCTGCGGCGACCCGGACGCCGAGGTGCGCTCGGTGCTGTTCGCCGTCGACCCGACCCTGGCGGTCGCCGAGGAAGCGCTCGCGCGCGGCGCCGACCTCCTGGTCACCCACCACCCGCTCTTCCTGCGCGGCGTGCACTCGGTGGCCGCGACCGGGTTCAAGGGGCGCGTCGTACACCGGCTGATCACCGGCGGCTGCGCGCTGCACGTGGCGCACACCAACGCCGACTCGGCCGCCCCCGGGGTCTCAGACGCACTCGCCGCGGCCCTCGGGCTGACCGTCACCGCGCCGCTCGACCCGGCCCCGGCGGATCCGAGCGAGTGCCGGGGCATCGGCCGGATCGGCGAGTTGGCCGCCCCCGAGACGCTGGCCGCGTTCGCCGCCCGGGCCGCCCGAGCGCTGCCCGCCACCGCGACGGGCCTGCGGGTGGCCGGCGACCCGGATCGCCTCGTGCGTACCGTCGCGGTCTGCGGCGGCGCGGGCGACAGCCTCTTCGCCGCTGTCCGGCGCAGCCGCGCCGACGTCTACGTCACCGCCGACCTGCGCCACCACCCGGCGTCCGAGGCGCTGGAGGCCGGCGGCCCCGCGCTGCTCGATGCCCCACACTGGGCCACCGAGTGGCCGTGGTTGCGCTACGCGGCCGACGAACTCACCCGTGCACTGACCGCCGGCGGTACTACGGTGGAAACCCACGTCTCGGAACTAGTCACCGACCCATGGACGTTCCACACACCGCATCCCTGAACACCGCCGTACACACCGCCACACCGCGACCGGGCACCGCGACGCGCATGATCGGGCCCACCCGGACCCGTCCGTCCTCCGCGGCACCCGCACCCGCACCCGCAGCACCCGAACCCACCCACCGCACGCACCGGGTGGCCGGGTGGGAACACGACCTCCCGCCCACCCGAGCCGTATCCACCCGAGCCGTATCCAAGGAGCCCCCGCTGAACGCCGCGCCCGCCGACCAGCTCCGCCTGCTCGACCTCCAGGCCCTGGACTCGCGAATCGACCTGCTCGCCCACAAGAAGCGCACGCTGCCGGAGAACGAGGAGATCGACCGCCTCGGCTCGCAGCTCGCCCGGTTGCGCGACCTCGTGGTCGCCGCCGAGACCGAGGAGAGCGACGCGGCCCGCGACCAGGCCAAGGCCGAGCAGGACGTCGACCAGGTCCGCACCCGCGCCGAGCGCGACCAGAAGCGGCTCGACTCCGGCCACGTCACCTCACCCAAGGACCTGGAGAACCTGCAGCGCGAGGTGACCTCGCTCGCCAAGCGCCAGGGCGACCTAGAGGAGGTCGTCCTGGAGGTCATGGAGCGCCGCGAGGAGATCCAGGGCCGGCTGGGCCGGCTGGTCGCCGAGCGGGACGAGGCGCAGGCCGCCCGGGACGCCGCCGAGGCCCGCCGGGGTGCCGCCGAGGCGGAGATCGACACCGAGGCGGACGCCGCCGGCAAGCAGCGCACGGTGGTCGCGAGCGCGATCCCGGCCGACCTGATCAAGCTGTACGAGCGCATCCGCGAGCAGTCGCACGGCGTGGCGGTGGCCCCGCTGTTCCAGCGCCGCTGCGAGGGCTGCCGGCTGGAGCTGGGGATCACCGACCTGGGCGCGATCCGGGCCGCGGCACCGGACGCGATCGTGCGCTGCGAGAACTGTCGGCGCATCCTCGTCCGCACCGCCGAGTCGGGCCTGTGAGGCTCGTTGTCGAGGCCGACGGCGGCTCCCGGGGCAACCCGGGCCCGGCGGCCTACGGCGCGCTGGTGCGCGACGCGGACACCGGCGAGGTGCTGCACGAGATCGCCGAGGCGATCGGAGTGGCCACGAACAACGTGGCCGAGTACCGGGGCCTGATCGCGGGGCTGACCGCCGCGCACACGATCGACCCGACGGCGACCGTGGAGGTGCGGGCCGACTCCAAGCTCGTGGTCGAGCAGATGTCGGGCCGCTGGAAGATCAAGCACGCCGACATGCGCGACCTGGCGACCAAGGCCCGGGGCATCCACCCGCCGGGGCAGGTCACCTACACGTGGATCCCGCGCGAGCGGAACAAGCACGCCGACCGCCTGGCCAACGAGGCGATGGACGCGGCCGCCAAGGGCCGGGCCTGGACCCCGCAGAACTCCACCGCGTTCGCGGCGGCCGGGCCGGCCGAGGCCGCGCCGGCCACCGAACCGGGGCCGACCGTGCCGACCGCGTCCGCCAAGGTGCGCCCGACCGCTCCCGGCTGGGGTCCGGACCTGGGCCGCCCGACCACCCTGGTCCTGCTGCGCCACGGCGAGACCGCGCTCACTCCGCAAAAGCGCTTCTCCGGCACCGGCGCCGACCCGGAGTTGTCCGAGCGCGGCCGGTGGCAGGCGGCGCGCGCCGCCGAGGCGCTGGCCGAACGCGGCACCGTCGAGGCGATCGTGTCCTCGCCGCTCGGCCGCTGCCGGCAGACCGCCGAGGCGGTGGCGCAGCGGCTCGGGCTCAAGGTGCGCGAGGAGCCGGGCTTTCGGGAGACCGATTTCGGCGCGTGGGAGGGGCTGACCTTCGCCGAGGCGCGCGAGCGCACCCCGGACGCCCTGGACGCGTGGCTGACCTCGGCCGACGCGGCCCCGCCCGGCGGCGAGAGCTTCACCGAGGTGGCGCGCCGGGTCGAGGTGGCCCGGGACAAGACGATCGCCCGGTACGCCGGCCGCACCGTGCTCGTGGTCACCCATGTGACGCCGATCAAGACCCTGGTCCGGATCGCCCTCGGCGCACCGGCGGAGTCGATGTTCCGGATGGAGCTGTCGGCGGCGGCGATCAGCGCGGTCCAGTGGTGGTCCGACGGCAACGCGTCGCTGCGCGTCTTCAACGAGACGGCACACCTGCGCTGACGGGGGGCGGCCCCGCCGGCACCCGCCCCGGGAGCAGGCCGCCCGACCCCGGATCGAACAAAGGTTTGACCCCGGCGTCGAGGGTGTGGCATAGTAGCGAGTGCCTTCAGCGTGCCCGCCAGTGGAATCCGGGCGGACCACGCGGAGGACCAAGCTTCCGAAAGCCCCGAGCCGATCCCGGCCGGGGCTTTCGCCGTACCCGGGCCCGTCCCCGGTCTCAGGGGTGTGACGCGTCGGCCCTGCGGACGTGCAGCACACTCGCGCTCGACGGCAGCGGCGAGGCGTCGACGAGCCGCAGCCCGGCCCCCCGACATCGCACATCATGTGTTGTGCAGGTCCCAGGCGACGACCGGCCCCGGGGAGCCGTCGGCCGACCAGCCGCGTACCCGTCGCCAGGGCCCGGGTCGGCTAGGCGCCGGTCGACAGCCGCAGCGGCGTCTCGGCGGGCTGCCGGGCCCGGAACTCCGCCAGGTGGGCGGCAAGGACCTGCCGGTGGTCGCCGCCCGCGTACAGCTCCAGGCGGCCGTACCCGGCCTTCGAGTCGGCGGGAGCGGTGAAGTAGAAGACCGTGCCGTCCTCGTGCGGGTTGTACCCGCCGCCGTCGGCGAACGCGCCGTGCCGGGCGAACGTCGCACACAGGCCGCGCAGCACCAGCGGATCGGGCCGCTCGACCTCGAACGCCAGATGCGCCTCGTGCTCGCGATCCCGCTCGTGGGCGGCGATGTCCGCCAACCCCGACCCCGGCGGCACGGGGAGCACGAACACCTCGACCGCCCGGCGTTCGCCGTCGAGACCCCGCACGGCGGGGCGCAGGATGCCCACGTCGAGATCGGCGACGTCGCGCCGGTGTCGTAACGCCAGCCGTTCGCGGACCACCACGCTGGGCCGCCGCGGCTCGTCCGCGTCCAGTCCGTGCGCCGCCAGCTCCGCGCGCACCTCCGCCACGCTCGGCGGGCAGACCAGCAGCCCGGCGTGCGCGAAACGGCAACGACCCACGAGCGCGCGCAACTCGGGGCCGGCCAGGTCCGGCAACAGCAGCGCGAGCAGCGTCGCGGTGTCCTGGTGTCGGACGATGTCGATCGCCGCGCTCAGGCGGGCCGTGTCGTCACGACCGTTCGTCCTCGCCGGCGGCTGCGTGGTCGTCAAAGGGACTCCCTCGTCGTGATGGATCTCGTCACACGCCGACGCGGTTCTCGGTGAACCAGTCCTGCCGCGCCCGTAGGTGCGCAGCGACTCGACACGCGAGCGGCGCGACCAGTCCCGGAACAACGTCTCGTCGTCCGAGCCGGGCATGCGGTGCGGCAGCCGGGTCATCCACAGCGAGAACTCCCGCGTCCGCCGGATGTACGCCAGGCAGCGCGCCGAATAGCGGGCCGGCGGCTCGGGGTCGGCGTGCACGAGGTCCGCGATCAGCGCCCGCGCCGGGACCGGCGTTCGCCAGGACGAGTCCGGCGGGCCCGGCGCCGAGGACGACCACGTCGGTCGTGTCCCGAAACATCCGGGCACTGTGGTGTTCTGTCACGGGAATGGATGCTAATCGTCGGTAAATGCCCAACCATTCGGCCATCACCCGAATGCCGGTCACAACAGTCGCGGCAGCGAAATCCCGGGTCGATCGGCGCACTCCGAGGCGACCGGCACCCCGCACGGCACGCGCCGGCCGCGGGCGGGTCGAGGGACGGTCAGATTCCGTAGTGCCACGTGGTCAGCATGTACGCGCCGTACCACATCCCGAACAGGCACGCCCCGCCCAGCACCAGCACCGCCGTGCGCGTCCGCGCCCGCGCCAACACCGTCGCCAACGGTACGAAGAACAGCAGCGTGGGGATCATCAGCCGCAACTTCGAGTGGTAGTAGTTGCTCTGACACAGGGTCATCACCAGGATCGACAACCCGTACACCGCCAGCGGCGGCCAGATGCGCCGGTTCAGCGCGACCAGCGAGCCGACCACCGCGGCGATGATCAGCACCGCGGTGCTGACCGCTATCCACTGGTCGCCGTTGCGCAGCGTGTCGGTGAGGAAGTGCCGGACCGCGTCCCCGTTGTCCCACTTGGTGCCCCACCCGGCGTCCTGGATGGTGAACCAGGCGTCGATCTCGCCCAACCGCTCGCCCACCCACAACAGGTAGAGCGGCATCCCCATGCACGCGATCGCACACGCCGCGATCGGCGCGGACATCAGTCGCCGATGCCGCCACATCTCCATCAGCGCCGCCACCCCGAGCGCGGCGATCGCCGCGATGCCCGCCGGTCGGGTCACGCTGGTCAGACACGCGAGCAGGCCCGCGGTCAGCCAGGCCCGGCGATGCGCGGCCAGCAGCGTGCCCACCGCGAGCGCCAGGAAGAGCGTCTCGCTGTAGGCCATCGAGAACACCACGGACATCGGCTGCGCGCCGCCTACCAGGACGACCATCACCAACGCCGCGCGCCGGTCGTACAGGCGCGTCATGAACACGTACAGCACACACATCGCGGCGGCGGTGGCCAGGTGCCCGGCGATCAGACCGGCCGTCTCGTAGTCGGTGCCGGTCAGGTAGTGCACGATCCGGACCAGGCCCGGATACAGCGGGAAGAACGCGAGCGTGTTCCCGGTGAGGTCGCCCTCGGGGGTGTACGTGAAGCTGTCCGGATAGCCGTGCGCGGCGACGTCCACGTACCAGTGGGCGTCCCACTGCAACAGCCGATCCCGCAGACTCGGTCCGCCCGGCGGGATCATCCACGAGAGCACGAGCAGTTGCGCCAGCGCGGTGGCGGCGTAGACGGCCAGCGGTCGCCACAGGAGGCGAAGGCCGCGCTCCACGAACGACAGGGCTCCCGACACGCGCTCGTCGGATGCGCCCCGGCCCGGTCCGGACGGGGGCGCGCCCGGTATCCGGGGTTCGTCGATGACGGTCAACACGTACTCCTCGTTGGGTTCGTCTATTGAACGCTGGGGGCAACTGGGACGGTTGACGCCCTTCGTTCCGTTTCTGTGTGGCCTATGTCACGCGCTCGGCTTCTGACGCTCTGTCAACTCCGGGCGTGAAGTTCTACTGTGCTGCTTCGTAGTTCCGTTCGGAGGAGTCGCATGCCCGTCGCACCGCAGATCCAGCCGATCCTCGACGCTGTCGCCGCCGCGCCGCCCCTTCCGGCCGACCTGCCCCTGGCGGAGCGTCGTGCCGCGTCGAACAAAGGTCTCGAGACGACCATCCTCGCGTCCGTCGAGCCCGCGCCGAAAGATGTGACGACGCGGGAAGTGAGCATCACCGTCAAGGAGCCCGAGCCGGGGAAGATCACCGCCCGCGTGTACACGCCGGCCGGACCCGCGCCGAAGGGCGGTCGTCCAGGCTACGTGTACCTCCACGGCGGCGCGTGGTGGCTGGGCTCGGTCGACGCGTCGGACAGCCACTGCGCGCACATCGCCGCGGAGAGCGGCGCGGTGGTGGTCTCGGTCGAGTATCGCCCGGCCCCCGAGTTCAAGTTCCCCTGGCCCCTGGAGGACGCGTACGCCGCGTGGATCTGGGTCCAGGAGCGCGCGTTCCAGTTGGGTGTCAACGCGGACAAGGTCGCCATCGGCGGGACGAGCGCGGGGGCCAACCTGGCCGCCGCCTGCGCCCTGATGTTGCGCGACCGCCGCCAGCCGACCCCGGTGGCCCAGGTGCTGGACTGCCCGATCCTGGACCTGACCCTGGCGCAGCCGTCGGTGACGGAGAACGGCGAGGGCTACCTGCTCACCCGCGCCGGCCTGGAGTTCGCCGTCGCGCAGTACCTGTCCAGCCCGCGCAGCGAGGCCACCGACCCGCTGGCCTCGCCGCTGCACGCCGAGGACCTGGCCGGGCTGCCCACCGCGCTGGTGCTCACCGCCGAGTACGACCCGCTGCGGGACGAGGGCGAGGCCTACGCGAAGCGCCTGGAGGAAGCCGGCGTCGCGGTCGAGAGCAAGCGCTGGGACGGTTTCGTCCACGGAGCCGGCGAGTTGACCGCACTGCTCCCCGAGGCGCGCGAGTATCGCTCGACGATGGCTCGGTTCCTCGAACGCACCCTGGGCTGATCCCGGCGCGGGGTCGCCTCACCCGCCCCCGCCCCGGCCCCGGACATGCGGCGGCCGTCCCGTCGGGCTCGCGCTCGACGGGACGGCCACAGGTCCACGGCCTTCGGGCGACAGCAGAAACATCCGGCGCGCGGACATTCCAAGTGTGGCGTGCATGATCGAATCCGGCCACCCCTCGACCGGACTTTGATCATGCCAGGTACCGATTCCGCTCACAGCGCAGCGCGTATCGGACAGTGGCGCGGCCTACTCGCGCCCGACCGGGGCCTCCTCGGCGTCCAGCGCCTCGCGCACCGTCTCGTGTACGGCGACCATCAGCGTGAAGCCGGTCAGCCGCAACACCCGCTCGACCGCGCGCGTCGGCGCGATCAACCGCAGCGAGCCGCCCGCCTCCCGTGCGCGCCGCTCCGCGCGGACCAGGATCCGCAGGCCGAAGGAGTCGATGAAGGCGACCGAGGACAGATCCAGAAGCAGACGGCTCGGCTCGGCCGACACCTGTCGACTCAGCGCGTCGTCCAGGATCGGACCGCTGTCCATGTCGATCTCGCCGTGCACGGTCACCAACGTATGACCGGCTCCAACCGCCGACACCTGCACCAGGAGGGGACCACTCTCGTCATTCACGGGCGCACGCCTACCCCTCGTCTCCGGAAGCACACCTGACCCCGTCGATACGATCGTGTACCGCGCGAGCGGGCACGCGACGAGACTCAGCACTCGATGATGTTCACCGCGAGGCCGCCCCGGGCGGTCTCCTTGTACTTGGTCTTCATGTCGGCGCCGGTCTCCTTCATGGTCTTGATGACCTTGTCCAGCGACACGTGGTGCCGGCCGTCGCCGCGCAGCGCCAGCCGGGCCGCGGTGACCGCCTTGACCCCGGCCATGCCGTTGCGCTCGATGCACGGGATCTGGACCAGGCCGCCGACCGGGTCGCAGGTCAGCCCGAGATTGTGCTCCATCCCGATCTCGGCGGCGTTCTCCACCTGCTCGGGGGTGGCGCCCAGCACCTCGGCCAGACCGCCGGCGGCCATCGCGCAGGCCGAGCCGACCTCGCCCTGGCAGCCGACCTCCGCGCCGGAGATCGAGGCGTTCTCCTTGAACAACATGCCGATCGCGCCCGCGGCGAGCAGGAAGCGCACCACACCGTCGTCGTCGGCGCCCGGGACGGTCTCCACGTAGTGGTGCAGCACGGCCGGAATGATCCCGGCGGCGCCGTTGGTGGGCGCGGTGACCACCCGGCCGCCCGCCGCGTTCTCCTCGTTGACCGCCATCGCCCACAGGGTGACCCACTCCATCGCGTGCGTGGGCCGGTCCCCTTCGGCGCGCAGCGTGCGGGCGGTACGGGCGGCGCGACGGCGCACCTTGAGACCGCCCGGCAGGATGCCCTCGGTGGCCAGGCCGCGCTCGACGCACCCGCGCATCACCTGCCAGATCTCGAGCAGTTCGGCCCGGATCTCCGCCTCGGTGCGCCAGGCCTTCTCGTTCTCCAGCATCAGCGCGGACACCGACAACCCGGTCTCCCGGGTCAGCCGCAACAACTCGTCACCGGTGCGGAAGGGATGGCGCAGCACGGTGTCGTCGGGCTTGACCCGGTCCGCGCCCACCGCGTCCTCGTCCACGACGAAGCCGCCGCCGACGGAGTAGTACGTCTTGCTCAGCAGTTCGGCGCCGTCGGCGTCCCGGGCCCACGCGGTCATCCCGTTGGCGTGGTACGGCAGCGCCTTGCGGCGGTGCAGCACCAGGTCGCGGTCGCCGTCGAAGGCGATCTCGTGCACGCCGTGCAGCCGCAACATCCCCGACTCGCGGATCCGGGCCAACTCCGGCTCGACCTCCTCCGGGTCGACCGTGCGCGGCGAGTAGCCCTCCAGTCCGAGCAACACCGCGCGCGGGGTGCCGTGCCCGTGCCCGGTCGCGCCCAGGGAGCCGTACAGCTCGACCCGGACCGAGGCGACCCGGTCGAGGACGCCCTCGCTCTTGAGCCGCTGCGCGAACATCCGCGCGGCGCGCATCGGACCCACCGTGTGGGAGCTCGACGGGCCGATCCCGATCGAGAACATGTCGAACACACTGATCGCCAAGGCGGATGGCCCTTCAAGCGGACGGCTGGAGCGCAACGGTGCCGGCGGACACGCTTGTGACGGCCCGACGGCTCGGACAACGCTCCCAGGCTAGGTCACCGGACGACGTGGCGGGGGGCGGGATCAAGCCGGTCCGTCCCAGGCGCGCCACGGAGTCTCGGCCGCGTCGTCGTTCTCGTCGGCCTCGGCCTCGTGGTCGAGCGCCTCGCGGACGACCCGCACGGCCAATCCCTCGCCGTATCCCTTGCGCGCGAGCATGCCCGCCAACCTGCGGATTCGCTTGTCCCGGTCCAGGCCGCGCGTGCCCGGCAACCGGCGGGCGACCAGGGCCCGGGCGGTCTCCAACTCCTGCTCGGGTTCCAGTCGCGCGACCGCTTCGTCGACCACGACCGCGTCCACCCCGCGTCGGCGCAGCTCCTGGGCCAGTGCCCGTCGGGCCAGCCCCTTGCCGGTATGCCTGGTGCTCACCCACGCGTCGGCGAAGGCCGTGTCGTCGATCAGACCGACATCGGTGAAGCGGCCCAGTACGTATTCCGCGACCTCGTCGGGCACCTCCCGGCGGCGCAGCGCGTCGGCCAGTTGGGCCCGGGTGCGCGCGCGCCCGGTCAGCAGCCGCAGACAGATCGCCCGCGCCGTCGCCTCCGGATCGGCGAGCGGTTCCGGAGCCACGTCGGCGTCCTCGTCGGCCGGCCGCTCCGAGTCCTCGGTGTCACGACGGGCCCGGCCCCGAGTCCCGGCCCGCCTGTCGCGTTTCGCCCGACCACTCCCGGTCCCACGACCGCGAGCGCGTCGATCCGTGCCCGTGACGTCGGCCCCCGAGCCGTCGTCGACCGCATCCTGTTCGCCCGCCTCGTGCTGCTCCGGGTCACGGCGCGCCGCGCGGGTCCGGCGGGTGCCGGCTCCCGGGGCCCGCCGCCCGCCGCCACCACCGCGTGTGCCGCCGGCCCCGGTGTCGGCGCCCGAGGGTGCGGCGGCCTCGATGGCGGCCATCGCGGCTCGCAGTTCGGCGGCGTCGACGGGGGGCCGGGCCGCTGGGGAGACGGATCCGTCGGCGGACCCGTCTCCCCACGTGTTCGACCACTCGCCGGCAGGGCGAACCACGGACTCAGCCCTCCTCGGGTTCCGCCTCCGCCGGTGCGTCGACCCGCGGGCCGACTCCCAGCTTCTCCTTGATCTTCTTCTCGATCTCGTCGGAGAGGTCGGGGTTGTCGCGCAGGAACTTGCGCGCGTTCTCCTTGCCCTGACCGAGTTGGTCGCCCTCGTACGTGTACCAGGCGCCGGACTTGCGCACGAAGCCGTGCTCCACGCCCATGTCGATCAGGCCGCCCTCGCGGCTGATCCCGATGCCGTAGAGGATGTCGAACTCGGCCTGCTTGAACGGCGACGCGAGCTTGTTCTTGACGACCTTGACCCGGGTGCGGTTGCCGACCGCCTCGGTGCCGTCCTTGAGCGTCTCGATCCGCCGGATGTCGAGGCGGACGGAGGCGTAGAACTTCAGCGCCCGGCCACCGGTCGTGGTCTCCGGCGAACCGAACATCACGCCGATCTTCTCGCGCAGCTGGTTGATGAACAGCGCGGTGGTGTTCGTCTGGTTGAGCGCGCCGGTGATCTTGCGCAGCGCCTGGCTCATCAGTCGGGCCTGGAGACCCACGTGCGAGTCGCCCATCTCGCCCTCGATCTCGGCGCGCGGCACGAGCGCCGCCACCGAGTCGATCACGATGATGTCGACCGCGCCGGAGCGGGTCAGCATGTCGACGATCTCCAGCGCCTGCTCACCGGTGTCCGGTTGGGAGACCAGGAGGGCGTCGGTGTCGACCCCGAGCTTCTTGGCGTATTCCGGGTCGAGCGCGTGCTCGGCGTCGACGATCGCCGCGATGCCGCCGGCTCGCTGGACGCTGGCGATCGCGTGCAGCGCGAGGCTCGTCTTGCCGGAGCCTTCCGGGCCGTAGACCTCGACGACCCGGCCACGCGGGAGTCCGCCGATGCCCAGCGCCACGTCGAGCGAGATCGAGCCGGTGGGAATGACCTCGATCGGTGCGCGCACCTCGTCGCCGAGGCGCATCACCGAGCCCTTCCCGAACTGTCGTTCAATTTGGGCGAGGGCGTTTTCGAGCGCCTTCTCGCGATCCTGTCCAGCCATGGATGCCGCCTTGCCGGTCTGTGGTGTTCGCTTCACACCTTGAACGCTAACCCGTCGCACCGACACGGAGGCACGACCGGCGCACGCCTGTGGACAACGTCGGATCGAAGCGTAGCCCGAACTTTTGTTCGAATTCGATGCCGACACACCATCCGGCTCCGGCATCCACCCGTACGGGGGACGGCCAGTGGGCGGCGGGAGCGGGGATCAGGCCCGCGCGGCGAGGTCGCGCGCGCGGCGCACCCGCTGCCTGCGCAGGTAGTAGAACGCGATGTTGCCGTCGAGTGCGGCGAGGAGCACGAACGGCAGGCCGAGCCAGCTCCCGTTGACGAAGGCCACCACGGCGGCGGCGAGCGCCAGTACGCACACGATCACGGCGAGGACGACGATGCGGGGCATGGCGGGGGCTCCAGACGGGTGCGGACGGACCTCGGTCGCGGCGCTTTCCGGCGCGACGCGGCTCCATTGTCGCTCCCGACGACCACCCGGCCGGCACCCACCCGGCACCTCGCCGCACCACCCGCCGCCGCTCGGGACGACGACCCGGGGACGGCCCGCGGGGCGACCCGGGAGGCGGCCCACGACCGGAAGTTGAATCCACAACAAGCGCGCGCTACATTGTTAAACGTTCAACAACATCGCTTCCCGCCCCACCCGGCACCCTCTCTCCATCCACGGAGGAACCCATGTCCCGCATCCTTGCCATCTCCGGTTCGCTGCGCGCCGAGTCCTTCAACACGGCACTGCTGAACGCCCTCCAGCCGTTCGCGCCCAAGGGCATGCAGATCGAGGTGTTCAAGGGTCTCGACGAACTGCCGCACTTCAACCAGGACCTGGAGCCGAACCCGCCGGCCGGCGTGGTGCGCCTGCGCGAGGCGATCCTCGAGGCAGACGGCCTGATCATCTCCACCCCCGAGTACAACCGCAGCCTGCCGGGCGTGCTGAAGAACGCGCTGGACTGGGCCTCGCGTCCGTACGCCCAGGGCGTCCTGACCGGCAAGTCGATCGTCGCGATGTCCGCCTCGCCCGGTCCCCAGGGCGGCATCCGCGCGCTGATCCAGCTCAAGGCGCTGCTGCGGGACCTGGGCAACTTCGTCGTCTCCGGCCCGGAGATCGCCGTGCCCGAGGTGCACACCCGGCTCGGCGTCGAGGCCGACGTACAGCACGTGCTGACCGACCCGGTCACCGCCGGCATGGTCTCCCACGTGCTCGGCGGTCTGCGGGACGCGATCGACAACGGCGCCGGCGAGTTGGTCACCCGCCCGCTCCAGACCTGGAGCGCCGCCCAGGTCTGATCCCCGGGCGCCCCCCGGCGCCCTCGGCTCCGGCCCCGAAAGGCACGAACGGCGTGCGGCCCCACATCCTCGGATGCGCGGGGCCGCACGCCGTTCGTGCGTCGGGCGGGCGTGGCCGGGCCGGCTCACACGTCGGTGACGCGCAGTCCGGCGTGTGCCTTGTAGCGGCGGTTGGTCGAGATCAGGTTGGCGGTCAGCCCCTCGACCTGCCGCGCGTTGCGCAGCCGGCCGGCGTACACCCCGCGCATGCCGGGGATCCGCGACGCGAGCGCCTGCACCGCGTCGGTGGCCTCGCGCTTGTCGCCGAGCACCATGATGTCGGTGTCGAGCGACTCCACGTTCGGGTCGAGCAGCAACACCGCGGACACGTGGTGGAAGGCGGCCGTGACGGTCGAGTCGGGGAGCACGGCGGCGGCCTGCTGGGCGGCGCTGCCCTCCTCGACGTCGAGCACGAACGCGCCCTGCTTGTCGAAGCCCATCGGGTTCACGCAGTCGACCACGATCTTGCCCGCGAGCTCGCCCGTGAGGGAGAGCAGCAGATCGCGGTGGCCCTCCCAGGGCACGGCGATGATCACGATGTCGCTCTCGGCCGCGCAGGTGGCGTTGTCGGCGCCGCGCACTCCGGCACCGAGTTCGGCCGCGGCGGACGCGGCACGGTCGGCGCTGCGCGAGCCGATGATCACTTTTTGGCCGGCGACGGCCAGGCGGTACGCGAGGCCGCGGCCCTGCTCACCGGTGCCGCCGAGGACGCCGACCACCAGATCGTCGATGTTCGGCAGGTCGCGCGGGTCACGCTTGGGGGACGAGGGGGTTGTCATGGGCGCGATCCTGCCGGCCGAAACCGAAGAGAACACGGGGTCCGCGCCCGGATGCAGTCGAGGTCACAGTGGTTTTCGGCTGCGGAGGTCGATTCACCCCTAAATACCCCTTATATATGACAACCGGGACGAACCATGTTTCCGTGGAGGAGAAAACTTTCTCTTCTCTCCCAAGGAGATGTCGTGCCGGCCAAATTCATCGTCACCAAGGGACGCTCCGGCAAGTTCGGATTCGTGTTGACCGCCGCCAACGGTGCGACCGTCATCAAGTCCGCGCCCTATGAGACGAAGCGCGAGGCGCTGACCGCACTTCGCTACATCCAGCGCAACGGCGACACCGAAACGGTCGACGACCGTACGGTCGACACCGCGGCGGCGCTCGCGTCGGCCGCGGCCACGCGAAAGCGCCCGGTGTCCAAACCGGCCGCCTCGCGTCCCCGAAAGGCGGTATCCGGTACCCGAAAGGCGGTATCGAGTCCCCGAAAGGCCGCGTCCCAGCGAAAGGCCGTTTCCAAGACGGCCGGCTCGCGTCCTCGAAAGGCCGTATCCAAGACGGCCACGTCGCGTCCGCGCAAGGCCGTGGCCAGGACGACCGCCTCGCGCACGCGCACCGCGACTCGCACGCGCACCGCGACTCGCACGCGCACCGCGACTCGCTCGCGCGCCTGACGTTTCCTCGCCCACCCCTCCCTCGATCGCGGTATCCGAACCTCGTCCGTGACCCATCGCTCCGTATGGAGTCATAGCGTGCGAGCAGAGGAAGAAGATCGAGCAGCCCCGGGACCCCGGTCCCGGGCGGAGGAGGTGGGCGCGTGCATTCCGGAACGACCCTGGCGGCGTGGTCGGAGGGGATCGGCGCGAGTCAGGGGTGGACCCAGTTCTCCGAGTTGCTGCTCTCCTTCGTGCTCTCCAGCGTCATCGGCGTCGAGCGCGAGGTGCGGCAGAAGAGCGCGGGACTGCGCACCCACGCGCTGGTCGGGGTCGGCACCACGCTGTTCATGGAGATCTCCAAATACGGCTTCGCCGACGTGTTGCCCGCGGGTCACGTCGGCTGGGACCCCTCCCGGATCGCCGCGCAGGTGGTCTCCGGCATCGGCTTCATCGGCGGCGGCCTGATCTTCGTCCGCCGCGACACCGTGCGCGGCCTCACCACGGCCGCGGTGGTCTGGCTCACCTGCGCGATCGGCATGGCCTGCGGCGCGGGCCTGCCGTACCTGGCGATCGGGGTCACCACGCTGCACTTCGTGGTCGTCTACGGCTATCCGCCGATCATCCGCCGGATCGGCGGCCCCCGGGACCGGGCGGCCGAGATCCGGGTCTCCTACCTGCCCGGACACGGCGTGTTGTCCGCGGTCCTGGTCGCCTGTACCGGCGCCGGATTCACCGTGGTGGACGTCTCTGTGCACAACCGCGAGCGCGAGCCGGCCGAGGACGCCGGCGAGGCGCCGGCGACCGAGCCGAGGGCCGCGGCGGTGGTGTTGCTCCTGGAAGGGGCGGGCGAGCCCGGCGAGTTGGTGTCGGGCCTGTCCGAACTGCCCGGGGTGCTCACCGTCGGCGGCGGGCGGGTGCCCGAACCCGCCGAGTGACCCGCCCGCCGCCGGCCGCCCGCCCGCTCAGCGGCGTCCGGGGTCGTTCCAGTTCGGGTCGTTCTCCCACGCCTGATTGCGGGTCTTGGCGGTCTCCAACGCGTTCGCCGCCTCGGCGCGGGTCGCGTACGGGCCGAGCCGGTCGCGGGCCGGACAGTCGGGTCCCTCCTCGACCTTGCCGTGTTTGACGCAGTAGTACCACTCGCCGGCGCGACCCTCGGGCCTGCGCCACAGTCTGAACCTCACGGCCGTCCTCCACCCACTCGATGCCGTCGCCGACCGGATCACCCGCCGGCTCGGTCGCGGCGCCGGCTACACTCGCTGGTTATGGCGATTCTCGTACCCGGTAAGCCGACCCCCATCCGCTCCGTACCCGCCGACATCCCGCGGCCGGAGTATGTCGGCAAGCCGGCCCCCACCCCGTACACCGGGCCCGAGGTGCAGGACGCCGAGACCATCGAGCGCATGCGGATCGCCGGGCGGATCGCGGCGGGCGCCATGGAGGCCGCCGCCGCGCACATCGCGCCCGGGGTGAGCACCGACGCGCTGGACAAGGTCGCCCACGAGTACGTGCTCGACCACCACGCCTACCCGTCCTGCCTGGGCTACCGGGGCTTCCCGAAGACCATCTGCACCTCGATCAACGAGGTGATCTGCCACGGCATCCCCGACACCACCCGGCTCGAGGACGGCGACATCGTCAACATCGACGTCACCGTGTTCATCGGCGGCGTGCACGGCGACACCGACGCGACCTACCTCGTGGGCGACGTGGACGAGGAGTCGCGGCTGCTCGTCGAGCGCACCCGCGAGGCGCTGAACCGGGGCATCAAGGCGGTCAAGCCGGGTCGGCAGATCAACGTGATCGGTCGGGTCATCGAGTCCTACGCGAAGCGCTTCGGCTACGGCGTGGTGCGCGACTTCACCGGCCACGGCATCAACACCTCGTTCCACTCCGGCCTGATCATCCCGCACTACGACGACGAGCGGGCGACCACCGTGATGGAGCCGGGGATGACCTTCACCATCGAGCCGATGTTGACCCTGGGCACCCACGACTACGACATGTGGGACGACGGCTGGACCGTGGTCACCAAGGACCGCAGGCGCACCGCCCAGTTCGAGCACACGCTGGTCGTCACCGACACCGGGGCCGAGGTGCTCACCCTGGCCTAGGCCCTGGGCGCGGTGTGTGCCGGGGCGCGGGCAGTATGGTTTCGCGAGATCTCCTCCTGCCCGCTCCCCCGGAAGAGTTGCCGACTACCGATGCGCATATCCCGCATGCCGGCCGCGGTCGCCGCCCTGCTCGCGACCGCGCTCGCCGCGACCGGCTGTGTCACCGTCAGCGGCGCGAGCACGCCCGTCGCGGCGCTGGACAAGCACGAGGCCGCCGAGGTGCTGCACGACTACGAGGTGCAGAACAACCAGGCGTACGCGAACCGCGATCTCCCGCTCAACGCGCGGGCCGAGACGGGCTCGCTCGGCGCGCTCGACCAGGCCGGTCTGCGCATCCTCGCCTTCACCGACCCGAACGGCAATCTGGGCCGGGCCCCGATCCTGCACGAGCGGCCGGAGTTCCTGATCCCCAAGGTGGTCGGCTGGCCCAAGTGGTTCGCCGTGCGGAACACCCCGAACTTCAACAACGCCAAGCCGCAGTTCCTGGTCTTCCTCCGGGCGGGCCCGGACGCGGTGTGGCAGGCGGCGTGGGGGCCGACGCTGCAGAGCGAACTGCCCGCGCTGAAGCGGGATTCGTCCGGTTACCTGGAGCAGGTCTCGCCGACCGCCGCCGGACTCGCCGCCTCGCCCGGCGAACTGGCCCCCGTGCTCGCCGAGTTCCTCAAGGACGGCAAGACCCGCGCCGAATTGTTCGGGCCCGACCCGTACACCGCGCAGTTGCGCAAGCAGCGGGACGAGCCGATCGGAGACGGCTACGTCCGGCAGGCCGTCGACAGCCCGGCGGCGCAGTTCCCGCCGCTGGCGGTGCGTACCGCGGACGGTGGCGCGCTGGTGTTGTTCGCGCTCCAGCACAGCATCAAGCTCACCGTGCAACCTCCGCGCCGACTCGGTGACGTGGACCCGTCGACGCTGGCGTTCCTGGCCGGCAAGCCGAGCCGGTCGGTCACCGAGCACCGGCTCTCGGAGTATGTCGCGGTGGTCCCGAAGGCCGGTGGCAAGGTGCAGTTGGTCGGCTGGGTGTACGGCCTGGTCGGCGCCGAGGGGGAGTGAGCGGGACGGCCGCCGACCGCGGGCCGCCGTGTCGGTCGCTAGGACCAGTGTCCGTCGGCGGCCGCGGCGCCCACGGTGTCGCACGCGTCGGTGAGGGCGTCGAGCACCCGCAGCGGGTCGGGCAGCGGGAGTTCGGGGCCCCGGATCCAGCGCACCGGCTGTCCCGAGGGATGTTGCGAGGACGGCACCAGGACGTAGCTGCCCCGGCAGTGCCAGCGCAGCCCCGGGTGGGCGTCCAGCGTCTCGGGGTGGCAGTCCAACTCGCAGGGCCACCACTCGTCCTCGTCGGCGGGGGTGCCTCGGGTCGCGGTGAAGAACAGCGTGCGGTCGGGGCCGCAGGAGGCCACCGGGCCGATCTCGATGCCCTGTTCGGCGAACACCGCGAGGGCGATCTCCCCGGCCCGCGCGGGCACGTCGAGCACGTCGTGGCCGGTGCCGGTCGCGGTCACGAAGTTGGCGTCGGGATACAGCTCCAGCCAGCGCGCCACCTGTACGGGGTCGGTGGACGCCTGGGTCTGCCAGGCGAAGGAGACCGGGTGCATGCCCGGCGACGGACAGCCGACCCGATCGCAGGAGCAGCCGAAGCCCACCGGGTGCGCCGCCGGACAGACGGGCCAACCGCGCTCCACCACGTCCATGAGCAGTCCGGCCCGCCGGTCGCGAACGGTGTCCGGATCCTCGCGCGGTCGACGGCGCAGCCATCCGGCCATTCTGCCCATTCGCTCCATGGAACCCCTTCTTCCGCGTGCGTTTCGTGCGCGCCCCACACGGCGCCTCTGCGTATACAACGCGAAAGACCCGTCCGGGCAATCCCCATCATCGCGGGTCGCCCGCGTCCCTCTGCCGACCGGGTTCGGAGATGACCGGACCAGCGCGGAACGGCACGGAATGGCACGAGTAAGACGCCGCGAGCCTGCGAGAAATGTACATCGCGGAGCGCTTGTGTTCGGTGCGGCGCTCACAACGACGACCGCCCCGTTCCCGGAACACCGGGAACGGGGCGGTTGCGCCGCCACCGGCCAAGGAGGCGGGCCGGGGCGGCGGGTCAGCCGGCGTTGACGCAGACGTTGCCGAACGCCGGGTTGAGCACGGCGATCAGAATGTCGACCGTGTTGCCGCAGACGTTGACCGGCACGTGCACGGGGACCTCGGCGTTGTTGCCCGAGATCACACCGGGCGAGCCGACCGCCGCGCCGTCCGCGTCGGCGCTCGCGTTGGCGATTCCGGCGCCCATGGCCGCGATGCCGCCGGCCAGGGCCGCGACGGCGGCGATCTTCTTCATGTTCTTCACTGCGTTCGTTCCTCCACGTAGTGCCGACCAGGTTCGGCAGGCTGGTCAACGACGTGATCGTGAAGGGGAAACGCCCGGCCCGCGAGATTCACTCGTGCGTATCGCGGGCCGGGATCGCAGGTGTCCGGGCCGGTTTTCAGGCCGGCGTTCGGGCGGCGGGGCGGGTCAGGAGACCTTGCCCGACTGCTCCGGGCAGAACGCCGCGATGGCGCCGCCGACGAGCATGCCCTTCTCCGACACGCCGCTGACCGCGGTCACCTTCATCGCGGTGTCGAGCAGGGACTTGCCCGACTTGAGGTCGGAGCAGGCCTGCTTGCCCTGCGAGACCAGTTCGGCGTCCGCCGTCGACTTCGTGCCCGGGATCAGGCGGTGCATCGTGGTGAGGAAGTTGTCCTCGCCCAGCCCGCGCGTGCCGGGGCCGGGGCCGGTGGTCGCGTCGTCGTCGGACGGCTCGGGCGCGACGGTGCGCTTGGTCGCCTTGGTCGACGGGGTCGGCGAACCCGACTTCGGGGCGCTCGTGCCGGTGGCCGACGACGTGGAGGAGGCCGTCGACTTCTTGTCGTCGTCGTCACCGGACAGTCCCACGGCGACGAGCACGCCGACGATCGCGAGCACGGCGACCACCGAGACGCCGATCCACAGACCCTTGCGGCTCTGGTTCGGCGGGGGCGGGTAGCCGCCGCCCTGCGGATAGGCGCCGGGATACTGCGGTTGTCCGTACGGGCCCGGTTGCCCCTGCGGGTACTGGGGCTGCTGGTACTGACCGGGGTACTGGCCCTGGCCCTGGCTCTGACCCGGATAGGGCGGTTGCCCGTACTGGGGCTGGCCGTACGGCTGGTTAGGGTCCTGGCCGGGCGGCGGCGGGTAACTCACTCATCCCCCATGGATGTCGGGTCGTCCACTCCGTCTGACGTGACGCGCGGATCGTCCGAAAGTAGGACGAAATGCTTTGTTTTTCGTCTGCGGAGGAAGCGTCAGGATCATGAAGCTCCCCGGTTTTGTCAAGGTGGGACCGACGGCGTATCACGATCGCCCTCGTGCCACTTGTCGTGGGGTGCACCGGAAACGATGCCAGGAAGGTCGTCGAGCAGGACACCCGGGAGACCGGGGACGGACCGGCGGCGGGGTGAGGGGTCAGACCGCGGCGACCACGACGTCCAGCGCCCAGGGGGTGCCCGCCTGCTTCGGTTCGGCGGCCTCCACGGTCCAGCCCAGTTCCCGCAGCGCGTCGGCGAGTTCGGCCGGGTTGCGCGGTTCGGCGCCGGAGACCAGCAGGTCGCGGGTGATCCGGCCCTTGGTCGCCTTGTTGAAGTGGCTGACCACCGACCGCTTGGCCACCCCGTCCACGATGCGCTCGTGCAGCACCCGCACGGTCGCGGTGCGTTCGGCCACCGCCCCGACCGGCTTCCAGGCCGCGCCGTACGCCGCCGACCGCAGGTCCAGGACGAGGTCGTCGCCCGCGAGTCTGGGCAGCACGGGCGCGGTCACCGTGCGCCACTGGCCGGCGAGCGCGCCGATACCGGGCAGCCGTACCCCCATCGAGCAGCGGTAGGGCGGCACCCGGTCGGTCGGGCGCAGCACGCCCCACAGTCCGGAGAAGACCAGGATCGAACCGGCCGCGCGCGCCGCCGCCGCGCCGGTGAGCGAGGACAGGTCCAGCGCGTCATACAGCACTCCGGTGTACAGCCCGGCCACCGGCAGCGTCGCGGCCTCGCGCAGGTCGAGGTTGCGCAGTACCTCGCCGCGCAGCTTCGGGCCGAGCCCGAGCACCTCCAGAGCCTTGCGCTCGTCGCCCTCGCACAGGGTGATCAGCGAGTCGAGCACCTGCCGCCGCACGGAGTTCAGTTCCGGCATCGAAAGACCCGCGAGATCGAGCGCGGGGCCCGTCCCCGCAGCGGCCTTGCCCTCGGAGGGCGGCAACAACACGAGCACGGGCGCAACTCCAAGCGACGCGGACGGCAGGGTGGCCGACCGGGTTGGCGGACGGCGGGGCGACCGACCAAGTTTATGGGGACGACCCCGACCGAACGTGTCGCCGGCGCTTTGGGCGCGCGGGCGAAAAGCCGGGAAAGTCCTTCTCGGCGCAGCGGATCTTTCCTAAGCTCGGTGCGTGCCTCGTCGCCATCTCCACATCAGGTCAGCCGACGGTGATCTCCTGCGGGCGGGTTTCGCCCGCCTGCGCACCGATCTGGCGTTGCCGGGCGCGTTCTCCCCGGAGGTGCTGGCGGAGGCCGACGCGGCGGTGCGGCGCGGGCCCACGCACACCCGGCGGGATCTGACCGCGTCGCCGTTTTTGACCATCGACCCGGCCGAGTCGATGGACCTGGACCAGGCGATGCACCTGGCCCGTCGGGACGGCGGCTACCGGGTGCACTACGCGATCGCCGACGTCGCGGCGTGGGTCACCCCGGGCGGCGCGCTGGACGCGGAGACCATGCGCCGGGTGGAGACGCTGTATCTGCCCGACGAGCGCATCCCGCTGCATCCGCCGGCGCTGTCCGAGGCGGCGGCGAGCCTGCTTCCGGGGCGGGACCGGCCGGCCCTGGTGTGGGTGCTCGACCTGGACGCGTCGGGCGAGTTGGTCGGCACCGACGTCTTCCGCGCGCTGGTGCGCAGTCGGGCCCGATACGACTATCCCGGTGTGCAGCGGGCGATCGAGAGCGGATCCGCGGCGGAGCCGTTGGCGCTGCTCGCCGAGATCGGCCGGTTGCGCGAGGGGCTGGAGATCGAACGCGGCGGGGTGAGCCTGCCGATCCCGGAGCAGGAGATCGTCGAGCACGGCGACTCGTGGCGGCTGGAGTACCGTGCGCCGATCCCCGCCGAGGGCTGGAACGCGCAGATCTCGCTGCTCACGGGGATCGCCGCCGCCGACCTGATGACCCGGGCCGGCATCGGTGTCCTGCGCACTCTGCCGCAGCCGGCGCCCGAGGCGCTCGACCGGGTCCGCCGGGTCGGGCGCGCGCTCGACGTGGCGTGGCCCGAGGGCGCCACCTACGGCGCGGTGATCCGCTCGCTCGATCCCGACAACCCCCGGCACGCCGCGTTCCTGGAGGAGGCCACCGGGCTGCTGCGCGGAGCCGGCTACACCGCGTTCGACACGGGCGCGCCCGAGCAGGCCGGGCACGCGGCGGTCGCCGACGAGTACGCGCACGTGACCGCGCCGCTGCGGCGCCTGGTCGACCGGTACGCGGGCGAGATCTGCGTCTCGCTGGTCGCCGGCGTCGAGGTGCCCGAGTGGGTGGGCGCGCGGCTGCACGAATTGCCCAAGGCGATGGAGACCGGTGACCGCCGGGCCCACGAGGTCGAGCGCGAGGCGGTCTCGCTGGTCGAGGCGGTGGTGCTGGCGGACCACGTCGGCGACGTGTTCGACGCGGTGGTGGTGGATCTCAACGAGCGCGGCGACGGCGGCACGGTCCAACTCGCGGAGCCGGCCGTCCGGGCCCGCTTCGACGGGCCGGGCCTGGGCCTGGGCGAGCGGGTGCGGGTGCGGCTCACCGAGGCCGACGACACCCGGCGAAGGGTTCGCTTCGCCCCGGCTAGGATGGACGACACGGCGGATGAGTCGGCCGGGCGGCCGCGTCGGGATTCCTCCTCGGAGGGTTCCGCCGAGGAACGTCCGGGCTCCACAGGGCAGGGTGGTCGGTAACACCGACCCGGGGCGACCCGCGGGACAGTGCCACAGAAAACAGACCGCCGGCGTCCTCGGACGACCGGTAAGGGTGAAACGGTGGTGTAAGAGACCACCAGCGCCCGAGGTGACTCGGGCGGCTAGGTAAACCCCACCCGGAGCAAGGTCAAGAGGAGCACCGTCAAACGTGCTCTGCGCGAACGTTCGAGGGCGGCCCGCCCGAGTTCGCGGGTAGACCGCTGGAGGCTGTCGGCAACGGCAGTCGTAGATGGATGGCCGCCTCCCCGGGCGCCGCAAGGCTCCCGGGAGACAGAACCCGGCGTAAAGGCCGACTCATCCGCCGGCCGGCCGAACCAAGGCCCTCCGATCTGCGAACATGCAGGTCAGGGGGCCTTTTTGCGGCCGATTCGCGGGCTGGGGGCCGGGGCGGCGTCAGTGGCCGGCTCCGCGGGCCCGGTCGATGGATTCCTCGAGGATGTCCAGGTGGTCGGGGGGCAGGTGGGCGGCTATGTAGCCGTCGGGGCGGATCAGCAGGATCGTGTGGGCGGTGGCGCCCGGGTAGTCCGGGGTGACCACCAGTTCGGCGGGCGCCGCGAGTTTGTCCAGCCGCCCGCGCAGCCTCGGCATCAGGCCCGCCTCGCGCCAGCCGTCGCCGTGCCACACCTGTATGCCGGGGGCGATCAGCAGCACGACCAGCCCGCGGTCCAGGCACTCGCTCAGCCACCCCTCGGCGCCGTCCGCGCGAAACACCTCGACGTCGCGGATCCACTCGCCCACGCCCGGGCCGGGGGTGAGCAGCGGCGAGCCGGTGTAGTCCGGGCCGGACGGGTTCGCCGCCGGCCCGCGCGGGTCGAGCCGGCGCAGCGTGGTGCCCTTGCCGCGCGCGCCCATCAGGGTCAACCGGCGGCCGACCTTCTGCGCCGGGCTCGCGGGCGCGAGGAAGTGCAGCGCGTCCTCCCCGAGCGCGAGCCGACGGCGGGCGGCGCCCCGGCGTTCGCCGTGGTACGTCTCCAGGAGCCGGATGGGCGCGTAGCCCCGCAGCGTGAAGGCCAGCTTCCAGGCCAGGTTGCGCACGTCCTGCAAGCCGAGTTCGACCGCGTCGGCGGCGGAGGGATGGACCAGGTGCGCGGCGTCGCCGGCGAGCAGCACCCGGCCGACCCGAAATCGTCGGGCGAGCCGCTGATGCACCTCGTACTCGCCACTCCACAGCAGGTCGTGCGCGGGATCCTCGGACGCGTCGGGCTCGGGCGAGAGCGCGTCCAGGGTGCGCAGCACCGAACGCACCCGCGCGGCGATCCGCTTGGGGTCGGCCGGATCGCCCGTCACCGGGATCACCCGGGTCTCCTCGGCGGCCTTGGCCACCCCGTGTGCCATCGGCAACTGCCAGGTCAGCCGCCACACGTCGTCCGGCAGCGGCTGGGCCAGCACGGTGCCGCCGCGGTGGAAGGGCGGGTCGACGAACAACCACGGCGTGGCCGGCTCGCCGAGGTCCGGGCTCGCGGGCTCGTCGGCGAGCGAGGGGTCCGGCGGCACCAGCGCGGTCGCGGTGATCCGGCGCGGCAGCCGTACCTTGACGTCGGCGCACAACAGCCGGTCCACCCGGGGCCGGCCCGGGAAGCGCACGTTCACCGCGCGGCGCACCACCGAGCGGGCGCCGTCGCAGCCGACCAGCCACTGGGCCCGGAACCTGACCGGCCCGCCCGGGCCCCGGGCGAGCACGGTGACCGAGGTCTCGTCCTGCTCGACGCTCTCGATCCGGTGGCGCCACGCGGTGGTCACCAGGGGGCTGGCGTGCGCGGCGTCCAACAGGGCGCGCTCCAGCCGCTGTTGGGACAGCCCGTAGCGCACGGGGGCCTCCGGCTCGGCCACCGGCTGCGGTACGTCGCGACCGCGCCGGCGGATGCGCTGGACGCCCCACGGTTCGGCGGCGCCGTCGAGCCGGGTGCCGGTCAGGTCGTAGACGAAGGCCAGTGTCGAGGCCTCCAGACCACAGGCCCGCGAACCCGCGCGCGGCGTGCCGTTGCCCATGTCGAGCACCACCGAGCGCACCCCGCGCCCGGCCAGCGCCAGTGCGGCGGCCAAACCGGCGGGTCCGGCACCCGCGATGATCACCGAGTCCGCGCGCGGAGCATTGCCCGCCATCGTGGCCCCCAAGTCTTGCAAGACGTGTCGTACTCGTCGCCCATCATCCGGCACCGGGGCCCTACGACGACAAAGCGACGCCCCGCGGGTGGAGTTCACCGCGGGGCGTCGGTCGGTGGTGCGGGGGTGGGACGGCGCGTTCGACGGGGTCAGACGACGGCCAACCTGTCGCGGGACGACTCGGCCTGCGTCGGCGGGACGACGGCCGGCGGCTTGCCCTTGCGGGAGGTGCGCAGCCTGCGCTCCAGCCAGGTCGCGAACGCCGACAGGATCATGCACATCGCCACGTAGATGGTGCCGACGATGATGGTGACCGGGATGAACGGCATGTTGTAGTCCTGGTAGCCGCCGATCAGCTTGGCGGCCGCGAGCAGTTCCGGGTAGGTGATCAGGAAGCCGAGCGAGGTGTCCTTGAGGGTCACCACGATCTGGCTGATGATCGTCGGCAGCATGGTGCGGATGCCCTGGGGGACCAGGATCATCGTCATCACCTGGGTCTTGCGCATGCCCAGCGCGTAGGCCGCCTCGCTCTGCCCCTTGGGCACGGCGAGGATGCCGGCGCGGATGTTCTCCGCCTGCACGGTGCCGTTGTAGATGGTCAGGCCGACCACCAGCGGCCACATCGGATCCCACTTCCACCAGCCCTGGCTGCCCGGGACGAGGTAGAGCATGAAGATCAGCACCAGCAGCGGCATGGCGCGGAAGAAGGTCACGAACGTGGTCGAGGCCCAGCGCACGATCTTGTGATCGGAGAGCCGGCCGGCGGCCAGGAAGGCGCCGAGCACGATGGAGAACACCGCGGCCAGCGCGAACGCCTTCAGCGTGGCCTTGAGGCCGTCGAAGATGAACTGCTGGACACCGCTGTACTGGAACGGGTCCCACTTCGCCGACTCGAACTGGCCGGTGTCGTTGAACCGCACGATCACGAAGACCAGGAACGCGGCCAGGCCCAGGCTGCCGACGATGCCGATGATCAGGTTGCGGCGACGCGCCTTGGGACCGGGGACGTCGAACAGCACACTCGCTTCGCGGCTCATCGGACCACCGCCAGCTTCTTCTCGAGCGCGGCCAGCGCGGCGCTCATGGACAGGGTGATGATCAGGTAGCCGACCGCGATCCACAGCAGGACCCACAGCGACTTGTAGCCGTTCTCGACCATCTCAGCGCTGGTGCCCATGAGTTCGGTGACGTTGAAGGCGCTGGCGATGGCCGAGTTGCGGACCATCGCGATCAGCAGGCTGCCGATCGGCGGGACCGCCGCCCGACCGGCCTGGGGCAGCACGATCTGCGTCAGCGACTGGGTGAACGACATCCCGAGGCTGCGGGCCGCCTCGGCCTGGCCGATCGGCACGGTGTTGATGCCCGAGCGGATCGCCTCGCAGATGAACGCGGCGGTGTAGGTGCTCAGCGCGATGACCGCGAACTCGAAGTAGGAGAGGTTGAACCGCAGCTTCGGGAAACCGAGCGCGACGGCGAAGAAGATCAGCGTCAGGGGGGTGTTGCGGAAAAGGTTGACGTAGGCGGTGCCGAACCAGCGCAGCGGCGGCACCGGCGAGACCCGACACGCGGCTATCAGCGTGCCGAGCAGAAGCGACACGATCCCACAGACGACGGTCAGCTTGAGCGTCCCGACGAAGCCGTGCCGCAAGAGGTCCCAGTTGTCCTGGATCACTTCGAGCATCGTGATCGAGCCCTCCTCTCCGAGATCGTGGGTTCAGGGGTTGGCGTGACGGCCCGTACCCACGGTCTGGTGCGACGGGGACGGGAGGGGGCACGCGCCGGCCGGTCGAGGGGGAGCCGGGACCGGCCGGCGCGCGGAACTGCGGACGATCAGTAGCGGACGAGCGCCGGGATGGCCGGGGCCGCCGAGCCGGACAGGCCCAGGGTGGCGTCGTACGCCTTCTTCCAGTCGCCGTTCTTCTCGTGCGCCTCGAGGGCGTCGCTGACCGCGTTGCGGAAGACCGAGTCGTCCTTGTTCAGGCCGACGCCGTAGTTCTCGGTGGTGAAGGGCTCGCCGACCACCTTGAGCGACTTCGGGTCCTTGGCCGCGTAGCCCTTGAGGATCGCGTCGTCGGTGGAGACCGCGTCGACCTGGTTGGAGAGCAGGCTCTCGACACACAGCGAGTAGGTGTCGAAGACCCGGGTGGTGGTGTCGGGGAAGTTGGCCTGGAGGTTCTGCAGCGGGGTCGAACCCTTCGCCGAGCAGACCGTCTTGCCCTTGATGGTGTCCTTGCCGGTGATCGCGGTCTCGTTCTTGCGGACCAGGAGGGACTGGCCGGCGATGTAGTACGGACCCGCGAAGGACACCTGCTGCTTACGCTTGTCGTTGATGCTGTAGGTGCCGACGTAGTAGTCGATGTCGCCGTTGACCAGGGCGTTTTCCCGGTTGGTCGAGGCGATCGCCTTGAACTCGATCTTGTCCGGGCCGAAGCCGAGGTCGGCCGCGATCATCTTGGCGATCTCGATGTCGAACCCGGAGACCTTGCCGGTGGCCGGGTCCTTGGAGCCGAGGAAGGGCTGGTCCTCCTTGGCGCCGACGATCAGCTTGCCGCGCGACTTGGCCGCGTCGAACGTCTTCGAACCGGTGAGCGCCACACCCGTCTTGGGCGTATAGGTGGGCAGTTCGGGCGCGGCACCGCCGGGCGCGCCGGGGGCACCTTGCGAACCGCCGGTCGAGCCGGCCGGAGTCTTGGCCTCGGGCGAACCGTCCTTGCCACACGCGGTGCCGAACAGGGCGAGCACGGCGATGCCGGCGACGGCCACGGATGAGCGCATCTTCATGATCAACGTCCTTCGAAAAAGGTGAACAGGCCTGGCGGCAGCCGAACCACGGGCTGCGGAGCGGGAGTTGCGTGCGTCGGGCGGGCTGGGGGCGCCCGACGGCGCGCTCAGTGGTGCAGGATCTTGGAGAGGAAGTCCCGGGCCCGGTCGCTGCGCGGGTTGCTGAAGAACTCCTCGGGCGTGTTCTCCTCGACGATGCGGCCGTCGGCCATGAAGATCACCCGGTTCGCGGCGGAGCGCGCGAAGCCCATCTCGTGGGTCACCACGACCATCGTCATGCCCTCGCGGGCCAGGTCGCGCATGACCTCCAGGACCTCGTTGATCATCTCCGGGTCGAGCGCCGAGGTGGGCTCGTCGAAGAGCATCACCTTGGGCTCCATGGCCAGCGCGCGGGCGATCGCGACGCGCTGCTGCTGGCCACCGGAGAGCTGGGCGGGGTACTTGTCCGCCTGGCTGCCCACACCGACCCGGTCGAGCAGTTCGTGTGCGCGCCGGGTGACCACCTCGGCCTTCTCGCGGCGGACCTTGAGCGGGCCGAGCGTGACGTTCTGCAGCACGGTCTTGTGCGCGAACAGGTTGAACGACTGGAACACCATGCCCACGTCGGAGCGCAGCCGGGCCAGCTCGCGGCCCTCCTGCGGCAGCAGGGCGCCGTCGATGGTGATCCGGCCGCCGTCGATCGCCTCCAGGCGGTTGATCGTGCGGCACAGGGTCGACTTGCCCGATCCGGACGGACCGATGACGACGACGACCTCGCCCTTGTGGATGGTCAGGTCGATGTCCTGCAGCACGTGCAGGGCGCCGAAGTGCTTGTTGACGTTCTCCAAGACGACAAGGGGTGCGCCGGGGTGGACGGCGTCCTTGCCGACTTCGCTCTTGGTGAGCACCGGCGGCTTCGGTGTGGTGTCAGAGGCATCCGTCGTCACGATGGCGGGCTCCGTCCAGAGTCGTCCCGTATCTTTTTGCGCGACCGGGTGGCAGGTGGGTTCGAGGGCTCCCGGCGAGGCCGGGTGGTGCGTGACACTAAGGCAGGCAGCACCCCTCCAGTCAGTGCACTTGAGCTTGTCTTGAGGTCAAGAGTCGGTAACGGACCGTCAGATGTGAGGAACCACGTGCGCCTCCTGCTCGTTGAGGACGACCTGCGCGTCGCCGCGCCGCTACGCGCGGTGCTGGGCCGACACGGATTCACCGTGCGACACGCGACCACGGGCGAGGAGGCCCTCGCCGCGCTCGACGACGTGCCCGACGTGGTGCTTTTGGACCTGTCGCTGCCCGACCACGACGGTTTCGAGGTGTGCAGCCGGATCCGCAGGCTGTGCGACGTCCCGGTGATCATGGTGACCGCGCGGGCGGACATCCGATCCCGGATACACGGGTTGAACCTGGGCGCCGACGACTACGTCACCAAGCCCTACGACATCGGCGAACTTCTGGCCCGAATTCACGCGGTGAGCAGGCGTACGCGCAGCGACGCGCCCGCCGCGGAGACCCCGCCGGCCGCCAAGGGGCCCGGCGGCATCGAACTGGACCCGGCCACCCGGCGGGTCGCCGTCGGCGGCGTCGACGTGGTGCTCACCCGCAAGGAGTTCGACCTGCTCGCCCTCCTCGCCCAACGTCCGGGCGTGGTCTTTCGCCGCGAACAGATCATCAGCGAGGTCTGGCACACCAGCTGGGCGGGCAACAATCGCACCCTGGAGGTGCACGTCGCGTCGCTGCGCTCCAAGCTCGGCAACCCGGCGATCGTCGAGACGGTGCGCGGCGTGGGCTACCGTGTCGTCCCCGAGGCCTGATCCCACCGGCTTCCCGAAGGATCGTCACCGGTTCCCGTGCGCACCCGCCTGCTCGCATTGCTCCTCGCCCTGATGACCGCGGTGCTGATCGCCCTCGGCATCCCGTTGGCCATCTCCCGTGCCGCCGCGCATCAGCAGGAGCTGATCCGGGATCGCGTGGACGATCTCACCCGCTTCGTTTCGGACACCCAGCTGACCGTGGTCTCGGACACGCTGCGCGCGCAGACCGAGAGCGGCGTGCCGCCCGGACCGGACGCCGTCGACCTCGACATGCTCCGGTCCGAGCTGGAGCGCTACGAGGCCGTCTACGGCATCCGGGTCGGCGCCTTCGACCGGCGCGGCCAGCCGATCGCCGTGTCCCGTCAGGGATTTCGGGTCGATCCGCGCTCGCCCGCGTTCACCGAGGCGCTGGCCGGACGGCGCAGCGACGACCCCGGACAGGTATGGCCCTGGCAGCGTGATCGCATCGTGGTGGCGGTGCCGGTGATCCACCGGGGCGACGTGGTGGCGGTGGTGCTCACCGACTCGCCGACCGGCCGGATGCGCTCGAAGATCCAGCGGGTGTGGCTGATTCTGTTCGCCGGCGAAGTGGTCGCGGTACTGGCCGCGTTGCTGCTCGCGACCCGGCTGACCGGCTGGGTGCTGCGCCCGGTGCGGGTGCTCGACTCGGTGACCCACGAGATCGCCACCGGCCGGCTCGGGGCGCGCGTGGCCGGCGCCCAGGGGCCGCCGGAACTGCGGCGCCTGGCACGGTCGTTCAACGAGATGGCGGACCACGTGGAGACCGTGGTGGACCAGCAGCGGGCGTTCGCCGCCGACGCCTCGCACCAGTTGCGCAACCCGCTGTCCGCGCTGCTCCTGCGGATCGAGGAACTGGGCCTGTCGTTGCCGCCGGGACACGGCGAGACGCTGGAGGGGGTGCGGGACGAGGGCCGTCGGCTCACCCGCGTGTTGGACGAACTGCTCGAATTGGCGTTGGCCGAGAACGCGCGCCCGTCCGCCCGGGCCGTGGACGTGGCGGCGCTGGTGCACGAGCGGGTGGACGCCTGGCAGACCCTGGCCCGCTCGCGCGCCCGGCGGTTCGCGCAGGAGGGCCCGCTCGCGTTGACGGGCAACGTGGACCCGGTCACGCTCGGCAGCGCGCTGGACGCGATCCTGGACAACGCGCTCAAGTTCGCCCCCGAGGACAGCACGATCACGGTCGCGTGCGCGGCGGTGGGCGGCGAGGTGGAGATCCGGGTCAGCGACCGCGGTCCCGGGCTCACGTTCGAGGAGATGCGCCGGGTGGGCGACCGCTTCTGGCGCAGCCCCCGGCACCAGAACGTGGACGGCTCCGGACTGGGCCTGTCCATCGCCCGCACGCTGCTGGCCGCGAGCGGCGGCACGATCGACTTCGCCGCGCGCGAGGGCGGCGGCCTCACCGTCACGCTGACGGTCCCCAGGGCCGACTGAACCGGTGCCGCGCGAGATGTGATCCACCCGGCGCCGAAACCGCGTCCGGTCGACCCGCGCGGGCCCGGCCGCTGGGAAGGCGGACGCGGGCCCGTCCCGGTCGGCGGCCTACTCGTTCACCCGGCACTGCGGCGCGCGGGGCTGCGGCAGGCCCAGCGGGCGCAACCGCGCGTCGTAGGCGCGCTGCCAGTCGCCGTTGGCGATGTGCCGGTTCAGCGCGCCGCACACGGCCTCGGCGAGCGCCACGTCGCCCTTGCTCAGGCCCACTCCGTACGGCTCGTCGGAGAACGGCCGGCCCAGGATCCGCAGCGCGCCCGGGTGCTGCACGACGAAGCCGGACAGGATCGCGTCGTCGGTGCTCACCCCGCGCACCCTGCCGGCCAGCAACTCGTCCACACACTCCGAATACTTGCCGCGCTCCTCGACCCGCATGGTCGGGAACTCGCCGCGGATGCGCAGCGCGGAGGTCGACTCGCGCACCACGCACACGGAGCTGTGCGCGAGGTCCTCGGGGCCGTTGACCTGGGGATCGTCGGTGCGGACCAGGAAGTCCTGTCCGGCGATGTAGTACGGCCCGGCGAAGGAGACCTTCTGCGCGCGGAGCGCGTTGATCGTGTAGCTCGCCACGACCAGGTCGACCTGACCGCTGGTGATCCGGTACTCGCGGTTCTGCGTCTCCACGTCCATGAACGTGACGCGGTCCTTGAACCCCAGGTCCTCGGCGATCATCAGGGCCACGTCGTCGTCGAAGCCCTGATACGCCTGCTCGCCGGTGCGCACGCTCCACCCCGGCTGGTCGGGCTTGACCCCGATGATCACCCGACCCCGGGCCACCATCTCCCGGTAGGTCGGCGAGTTCTTGCGCAGGTTCGCGAGCGGGTCGGCCTCGTGCGTGCCGCCCTCGGCCCGGTTGTTCTCCACCGCCAGCCACGACACCCCGACCGCGACCAGCAGGAAGGCCAGCGCGGCGGGCAGTGCGACGCGGGTGCGCCGCCACCAGCGGCGGGACCGGCGCGCCGGGCGCGCGGGCGGCGCGCCGGCCGGCGGCTCGCCCGCGAAGGTCGCGTCGACGTCCTCGTCCCGATCCGCGCGGCGGGGCAGCGGATCGCCGCCCCAGGTCACCGGTACCGAGTCCTGAACCACCCGGGTCAGCAGCGCGTCGGTCTCCTTGGCGTCCAGGCGCCGGGTCGGGTCCTTGCGCAACAGGCCCATGATCACCGACTCCAGCGGGCCGGCGTGCCGGGGCGGCGCGGGCGGCGCGTTGACCACCGCGTCCACGACCTCCACCGGCGAGGCCCGGCTGAACGGGGCCATGCCCTCGACCATTTCGTACAGCGTCGCGCCCAGCGACCACAGGTCGGAGGCGGGATCGAGCACGTCCGGCCGGTCGGCGAGGGTGTGGTCCCCGTTCGCGTCGTCGGTGAGCACGCTCGGCCGGGACCGGGCGAACTGTTCCGCGCGCTCGGGTGCCAGATAGCCCGGCGTGCCGAGCAGTTCGCCGAACTGGGTCACCTGGGGCGCGTCGACGAAGGTGGCGATGCCGAAATCGGTGAGCACCACCCGGCCGTCCATGCCGAGCAGGACGTTGGCCGGCTTCACGTCGCGGTGCAGCACACCCTTGGCGTGCGCGGCGCGCAACGCCCGCAGGACGTCCAAGCCGATCCGGGCCGCCTCGGCGTGGTCGAGTCGACCCTCCGCGCGGATCACGTCGGCCAACGACCGCGAAATCACCAATTCCATGACGATCCACGGCAAACCGTCTTCCTCGAAGACGTCGTGCACCGTCACCACGTTCTCGTGGCGAATACGGGCCGCCGCGATTGCCTCGCGCTTGCTGCGCTCCAGCCAGGAACGCTGGGATCCCGCGTCCAGCGACTTGGGCAGCAGCAGTTCCTTGATCGCGACCTCGCGACCGAGGGCGGTGTCGACGGCCAGCCAGACCTCGCCCATACCGCCTCGGCCGAGACTGCGGCTCAGCCGGTAACGATCGTTCAGTATTCGGCCGATCTCCCCCTCGGACACCGCGGTCGCACCCTCCTCCCGAGCAAGCGGGCCTTCCTGACCATGCTGCGGCCTTCCCCCCGGTCGGCTCACGGCGTCGGTTCGGGGACCGCGCACGGTCTGGCCCACAGGCTCAGAGCGTAGATGTCGGTCCCGAACACGATGACACGACCCAGCATGTGCCATCGAAGCCGTTCGCGCGACGCCCTGGGCATCACGATCTGTCCCATCAGGGTTTCACCGATCGGTACCACCGCAGCGCGCCCGTATGCAGCGGCAGCGGATCGGTGAAGATCGCCGTTCTCGGGTCGACCAACTGGGCGGCGTGCACCTCGCGTCCGATCGCCTCGCGGTTCTCCATCACCGTCTCGGTCACCCGCCTGATCAGCTCCGGATCCTGCGACGCCCGGGTGACCAGCAGATTCGGCACCGCGATGGTCGGCGTCTCGGTCCCGCCGGGGTAGGCGTCGGCCGGCACCACCGCCTCGCGGTACACCGGCCCGTATCGATCGCGCAGCTTGCCCGCGAGGTCGCCGAGTTGCACCAGCCGCACCTGCCAGTGCTCGGCCAGATCGGAGACCGCTCCGGTGGGCAGCCCGCCGGACCAGAAGAACGCGTCGACGGTGCCGTCCCTGAGCCGCTCGGTGGCCTCGCCGATGCCGATCCGCACCGGGGTGATGGCCTGCTCCATGTCGCTCATGCCCACCTCGCTGAACAGCCGGCGAGTGATCAACTCCACTCCCGAGCCGGGCAGCCCGACCACCACCCGACGTCCGCGCAGGTCGGTGATCTTCTGCACCGGTGAGCCGACCGGCACCACGAGTTGCACGTAGTCGTCGTACAGCCGCGCCACCGCGCGCAACTGGTCCCGGTCGCCCGGACCCAGATCCGCCACCGCGTCGGCGGTGGAGATGCCGAAGGTGTTCGCGCCCGCGACCACCCGACGCAGGTTCTCCACCGACCCCCCGCTGGCGTCCACACTCACCCGCACGCCCAGGTCCGCGGACAACCGGGGCCGCAGCAGTTCGCCGTAGCGGTGGTACACCCCCATCGGCACCCCGGTGGCCATCGAGACCGGCCCGCTCGGCGCCCGCCGGTCGTCCTTGCCGAGCACCAGGTAGCCCCCGACCAGGCAGAACAGCAGCAGCGTCGCCACCCCGGCCTGCACCAGCCGGGGGCGTCGCGCGTAGGCGTCGCGCAGGGAAACGGGGAGGAACGGCAAGGAGGGCACGGCGGCGATATTGCCATGGAGGTCGGCCACACACGCGAGGAAGCAAACCCCGTACCCTGTCGGGTGTTATGACTGCGCGAAGCTATGAGGTCCGCACCTACGGGTGCCAGATGAACGTCCACGACTCCGAGCGGCTGTCCGGCCTCCTCGAGGAGGCGGGCTACGTCCGCGTGCCCAAGGGGGAGCAGGCCGACGTGGTCGTCTTCAACACGTGCGCCGTGCGGGAGAACGCGGACAACAAGCTGTACGGGAATCTGGGCCATCTCGCGCCCGCGAAGGCCGAACGCCCCGGCATGCAGATCGCCGTCGGCGGCTGCCTCGCGCAAAAGGACCGGGACACCATCGTGCGCAAGGCGCCGTGGGTCGACGTGGTCTTCGGCACGCACAACGTCGGTTCGCTGCCGGTGCTCCTGGAGCGGGCCCGCGTCGCGCAGGAGGCCCAGGTCGAGATCCTGGAATCGCTCGACGTGTTCCCCTCCACGCTGCCCACCCGCCGCGAGTCGGCCTACGCGGCCTGGGTGGCGATCTCGGTGGGCTGCAACAACACCTGCACGTTCTGCATCGTGCCCGCGCTGCGCGGCAAGGAGAAGGACCGCCGCCCCGGCGACGTGCTCGCGGAGATCGAGACGCTGGTCGGCGAGGGCGTGATCGAGGTCACCCTGCTCGGTCAGAACGTCAACGCGTACGGCTCCGACATGGGCGACCGCGAGGCGTTCTCCAAGCTGCTCCGCTCGTGCGGCCGGATCGACGGCCTGGAGCGGGTGCGCTTCACCTCGCCGCACCCGCGCGACTTCACCGACGACGTGATCGCCGCGATGGCCGAGACGCCGAACGTCATGCACCAGCTGCACATGCCGCTGCAGTCCGGGTCCGACACGATGTTGCGGGCGATGCGCCGCTCCTACCGCCAGGACCGCTACCTGGGGATCATCGAGCGGGTGCGCGCGGCGATGCCCGACGCGGCCATCTCCACCGACATCATCGTGGGCTTCCCCGGGGAGACCGACGAGGACTTCGAGCAGACCCTGCACACGGTGCGCGAGGCCCGCTTCGCCGCGGCGTTCACCTTCCAGTACTCCAAGCGCCCCGGCACCCCCGCCGCCACGATGGACGGCCAGGTGCCCAAGGAAGTGGTCACCGAGCGCTACCAGCGGCTGCTCGCGCTCCAGGAGGAGATCTCCTGGGCGGAGAACCGCACCCAGGTCGGTCGCACCCTGGAGGTGCTGGTCGCCGAGGGCGAGGGCCGCAAGGACCACGACACCGCGCGGTTGTCCGGGCGCGCCCCGGACAACCGGCTCGTGCACTTCGAGCGGCCCGCCGAGGGGGTGCGGCCCGGCGACATGGTCTCGGTCGAGATCACCTACGCGGCGCCGCACCACCTGCTGGCCGAGCGCCCCCCGCTCGCCATCCGGCGCACCCGCGCGGGCGACGCGTGGGAGCGCCGCACCGCGACTCCCGCGCCGACCCCGGGCGTCCTGCTCGGGATGCCGAGTGTCGGCGCCCCGGTCACGGTGGGGGCGCCGGCCGCGACGGCGGGTTGTCGCGACTGACCGGTCGGGCCGCGTTCGCGTCGGTCAGGACACGTTCCAGCCGAGCATCGCCGGCTGTTCGCGCTCGTAGCCGAGGGTGGACAGCCGGGCGGTCTCCAAGCGGAACAGCCGGCCGTCCTCGGGCGGCAGGCCCAGCCAGCGGGCGGTGAGCACCCGGAGCAGGTGGCCGTGCGCGACCAGCACCGCGTCCTCGCCGCGCGCCAGCACCGGACGCACCTTCTCCAGCACCCGGTCCACCCGCCGGCCCACGTCGGCGATCGACTCGCCCGGGTGCGCCGCGTCGCCGGGGACCACCCCGTCGCGCCACACCACCCAGCCCGGCACCCGCTCGCGGATCTCATCCGTGGTGATGCCCTCGTAGCCGCCGTAGTCCCACTCGACCAGGTCGGGTTCCAAGCTCGCACCGGTGATCCCCGCCAGTTCGGCGGTCCGCCGGGCCCGGCCCAGCGGGCTCACCAGGGTCAACCCGAACTCGCGTCCGGCGAGCAGGTCGGCCACCGCCTTCGCCTGCTTCTCCCCCTCGGGCGTGAGCGGGATGTCGGTCAGCCCCGTGTGCCGCCCGGACCTGCTCCACTCGGTCTCACCGTGTCGCACCAGCATCAGTTCACGCATGTGATCCATCCCATCATGCGACCCGGGAGGCGTCGCGGCGGCCGCTTAGTACTCTCCCTGAATGCTCGTAGCCGCCGCGGTAGTCCCGTGCCCCCCGATGATCGTGCCCGAGTTGGCCCGCGGGGCCGTAGCGGAGTTGGACGCGCTGCGCGCGGCGTGCGATCAGGCGCTGGCCGCGCTGGCCGCGAGTGCGCCGGACCGGTTGGTGGTGGTGGGCGCGGGCCCCGTCGAGGCGACCCTCGGCGACGGCGGGGTCGGCTCCTTCGCGCGGTACGGGGTCGACCTGGAGGTCGTCCTGGGCGGCGGCGCGGACCACGAACTGCCGCCCGCGCTGGCCGTCGGCGCGTGGCTGCTCGGCCGTTCCCCGTGGGCCGCCGACCGGGTCGCCGCGGGCACCGCGCCGAGCCCGGTGTCCGGCGTGGTGATCGCCGCCGACGCCGATCCGGTGCGCTGTGCGACGCGGGGCGCCGAGCTGGTCGCGGGAGCGGATCGGGTGGCGCTCCTGGTGGTGGGCGACGGGTCCGCGTGCCGGACCGAGAAGGCCCCCGGCTACCTCGACGCGCGCGCCGAGCAGTACGACGTCGCGCTCGCGGCGGCACTGGACACGGCCGACCCGGCGGCTCTGGCGGCGCTCGACCCGGCGCTCGCGGAGGAGCTGTGGGTGGCGGGCCGACCGGCGCTCCAGGTGTTGGCCGGGGCGGCGGGGCCGGGCCGGAGCGGGCGGCTGCTGTACGACGAAGCGCCCTATGGCGTGGGGTATTTCGTGGCGCTGTGGTCCTGACGGCCGACGCCCGACGCCCGACACTTGACGCCCGGCGGGCGGGGGCCGCGGGCCGGCGGTGCTCCCGTGGCGCCCCGGTGCACGCGCCGTCGTGAACGCGACGGGCGGCGGTCACCGGATCCGGTGACCGCCGCCCGCTGTCCGACTCACGCGCCGGATGCCGCCGCGGGCTGCTTGCCGGCCGCCTCGCGCGTGCCGTCACCGGTCTCGGCCGGCGCGTTCTCGGCCTCGGCGTCGTGGGCGACACCCGCGTCGGGTTCCTCCGGGGCTTGTGCCGCGTCCGCCGCGACGACCGTGTCCCCGGCGGTCGGGGGTGCCGGGGCGGCGACCGGTTCGCCGGGCCCGGTCGCGGCGTGCGCCTCTGCCGGTGTCCCGGGCCGGTCCTCGACGAGCGTGGCGGTGTCCGTGCCCGCCGTGTTCCCCGAGCAGCACGAGCCGCCCGTCTCCGTCGTGTCGGGGCGCCGCTTGAACCAGTCGAAAACACTCACGATTGCTCCTTGGCCGTATGTCTGTGTCCGAACTCAACGAGAGCGAACGTGGCCGGTCACGACCTCGCGCGCGGCCGTACCGCAACGAGCGACGGCGCGGGCCCGCCGGCGCGTGCCGGGACGGGCGCCGCCGCACACCGCCGTGCGCGGCGACCGGTCGGCGATCCGGCAGACTTGGGGGGTGAGTCCCCGTGTCATTGCCGTCGTCGGTCCCACCGCGGCCGGAAAGTCCGATCTGGGGGTCGCCTTGGCCCGTGCGCTGGACGGCGAGGTGATCAATACCGACTCCATGCAGCTCTACCGGGGCATGGACATCGGTACCGCCAAGCTGACCGTCGCCGAGCGCGGCGGCGTCCCGCACCACCTGCTCGACGTGTGGGAGGTGACCAGCTCCGCCAGCGTGGCCGAATACCAACGCGACGCGCGGGCCGTGGTCGAGGACCTGCTCGCGCGCGGGCGGACCCCGATCCTGGTCGGCGGGTCGGGTCTGTACGTCCGCGCCGTCCTCGACGACCTGGAGTTTCCCGGCACCGACCCGAAGATCCGGGCCCGCCTGGAGGCCGAGGCCGAGCGGGTGGGCCCCGGGCCGCTGCACGCGCGCCTGGCGGTCGCCGATCCGCCCGCCGCCGCGGCGATCCTGCCGGGCAACGCCCGGCGGATCGTGCGCGCCCTGGAGGTCATCGAGCTGACCGGGCGGCCGTTCACCGCGACCCTTCCCACCCACCGCTCGCTCTACGACAGCGTGCAGATCGGGGTGGACGTGCCCCGTTCGGTGCTGGACGAGCGGATCACCGCGCGGGTGGACCGCATGTGGGCGGCGGGCCTGGTCGAGGAGGTGCGCGAGTTGGAACGCGTCGGGCTGCGCGAGGGCCGCACCGCCTCGCGCGCGCTGGGCTACGCCCAGGTGCTGCGCATGCTCGCGGGCGAGTGCGGCGACGAGGAGGCCCGCGAGGACACGGTCCGCACCACGCGCCGGTTCGCCCGCCGCCAGGACACCTGGTTCCGCCGCGACCCGAGGATCGAATGGCTGGACCACACCCGCGCCGACCTGCTCGAAGCGGCCCTGGAGAAGGTGGCCGCCTCCTAGAGCGGGTTGCTGCGCGGTGGTGCGCACAACCGGGTGAACCTTGTCCCGGGTGGAGGACTTGGGGGTGTTGCGGGTGGGGCCGGCGTGGCACGGTGGGGGGTCCGTGACATCGCAGAACCTGTTCGGGGGAGGCGGTCGTGATTCGCTCGGTTCGTCGCGCCATGGCGTCGGTTGCGGCGCTGGGGCTCGCTATGACCATCCCGGGAGTGGCGTCCGCGTCGCCCGGTGGGCCGGCGGAGGCGCCGGCCAAACAACCCGTGGCCACCGGGTGGGGCGGCGCGGTGTCCAGCGTCGATCCCGACGCCACCCGGATCGGCCTGGACGTGCTGCGCCGGGGCGGCAACGCGGTGGACGCCGCGGTGGCCACGGCCGCCGCGCTGGGCGTGACCGAGCCGTACTCGTCGGGGATCGGCGGGGGCGGCTACTTCGTCTACTACGACGCGCGCAGCCGCAGTGTGCGCACCCTGGACGGGCGGGAGACGGCACCCGCGAAGATGCGGGAGGACGCCTTCCTCGACCCGGCCACCGGGTTGCCCATCCCGTTCGACCAGGGCGTCAACTCCGGGCTCTCGGTCGGGGTTCCCGGCACGCCGCAGACGTGGAACACCGCGCTGCGCACGTGGGGTACGACCAGTCTGCGGTCCGCGCTGGAGCCGGCTCGGCAACTGGCCGAGCGCGGGTTCGTGGTGGACCAAACGTTCCACGACCAGACCGCGGCGAACGCGTCCCGGTTCGACGACATCACGCCGACCGCGCAACTGTTCCTGCCGAACGGGCAACCGCCGGTCGTGGGCAGCGTGTTCCGCAATCCGGACCTGGCCCGCACGTACGAGCAACTCGGTCGCAACGGCGTCGACTGGTTCTACCGGGGCGGCCTCGGCCGCGAGGTGGTGCGCACCGCGCAACAACCGCCGGTGGCGCCGGGAGCCGACCGGGTGTTCCGGCCGGGACTGATCGAGAACGGCGACCTGGCGAACTACCGGATCCGGGAGCAGCGGCCGACCCGCCTCGACTACCGGGGCCTGGACGTCTACGGCATGGCGCCGTCCTCGTCGGGCGGGTCCACCGTGGGCGAGGCGCTGAACATCCTGGAGACCACCGACCCGCGCGCGCAGGACGAGGTCGCCGCGACGCACCACTACCTGGAGGCGTCGCGCCTGGCCTTCGCGGACCGCAACCGCTACGTGGGCGACCCCGCCTTCGTGGACGTGCCGCTCAAGGGCCTGCTCGCCGACGGTTTCGCCAAGGAACGCGCGTGCCTGATCGACCCGGACCACGCCGCCGTGAGCCCGGTGCCGCCGGGTGACCCGAAGCCGCCGTACGACCGGCGGTGCCGGGCGAGCGGCACGCCGGAGGCGACCGAGCCGATCGAGGGGTTGTCCACGACGCACCTGGTCACCGCCGACCGCTGGGGCAACGTGGTCTCCTACACGCTGACCATCGAGCAGACCGGGGGCAGTGCGATCACCGTGCCCGGACGCGGGTTCCTGCTCAACAACGAACTGACCGACTTCAACTTCGCGCCGCTGACCCCGGGCGTGTTCGACCCCAACCTGCCGGCGCCGGGGAAGCGGCCGCGCAGCAGCATGTCGCCGACGATCGTGCTGCGCGACGGTCGGCCGTTCATCGCGGTTGGCTCTCCCGGTGGGGCGACCATCATCACCACCGTGCTCCAGGTGCTGACCGAGCGGATCGATCGTGGCCTCTCGCTGCCGCAGGCGGTCGCGGCGCCGCGACTGTCGCAGCGCAACGGCGCGGCCACCGAGGTCGAACCGGGGGCGCCGGCGTGGTTGCGCACGGCGCTGGAACAACGCGGGCATGTACTCAAGGCCAACCCGGAGATCGGCGCCGCGGCGGCGCTGGAATTCCTGCCTGGCGGGCGCGTCCAGGCGGTGGCCGAACCCACCCGCCGGGGCGGCGGCGCGGCCGGCGTGGTGCACCCGGACCGATAACGGGCCGATGAACCGCGCGAGCGGCCTCGGCGGTACTCCGCCGAGGCCGCTCGCGCGTGGTCCGTCCCGCCCCGTCCTAGGATTGCGGGGTGAGCACTCTGCACTTCTTCAAGGGGCACGGCACCGAGAACGACTTCGTCATCGTGCCGGACGCCGACGGCGAACTCGACCTGTCCGCCGCGCAGGTCGCCGCGCTGTGCGACCGGCGGGCGGGCATCGGCGGCGACGGGGTGCTCCGGGTGGTGCGCTCGGCCAAGGACCCGGCCGCCGAGCACCTGGCGGGCGAGGCCGAGTGGTTCATGGACTACCGCAACGGCGACGGCTCGATCGCGGAGATGTGCGGCAACGGCGTGCGGGTGTTCGCACGGTTCCTGGTCGAGCGCGGACTGGCCGAGGCGGGCGAATTGCGGGTGGCCACGCGCGGCGGGGTCAAGGCGGTCACCGTGTCCGCCGAGGGCCCGGTCACCGTGGACATGGGCCCGGCCCGGCTGCCCGGTTCCGAGGGCATCGGGGTCGACGTCGAGGGGCGGGTGCGACCGGCGACCAACGTGGACATGGGCAACCCGCACGCGGTGGTCTTCGTCGAGGACCTGGCCCAGGCGGGCACCCTGTACACCGCGCCGACCGTGACGCCCGAGGGGGCCTATCCGCACGGGGTCAACGTCGAGTTCGTGGTGCGCCGGGCGCCGGGCCACGTGGCGATGCGGGTGCACGAGCGCGGCTCGGGAGAGACCCGGTCCTGCGGCACCGGCGCGTGCGCGGTGATGGTCGCCGCGGCGCGGGCCGACGGCGCGCAGCCCTCGGTCACCGGCGAGCCGGTCACCTACACGGTGGACGTGCCCGGCGGGCGCCTGCGAATCACCGAGCGGGTGGACGGGCACATCGAGATGACCGGCCCGGCCGTGATCGTCGCCGAGGGACGGGTCGACCTCTCCCGCCTGTGACCCCGGGTGCGGGCGTCGCGGAACCGGGGTCCGAACACCTGTGCTCGTTCGATCCGCCGTGATAGGTCTTGCCTGACATGGTCAAGCAAGGTCGTCCCCGGGGAGACACGAGCATGAGCAGCATGGACACCGCACGCGCAACCACCCGCGCGGTCAAGAAGACGGTGCAGGCGGCCGGGGCGTTCTTCTTCGCGCCGCACACCGTCGCGCGCGGCGCCGAACTGGGGTTGGACGGCGTGACGCTCTACGTCGCCGGCCGCGGCGGCGTGCTCGGCGACGTCGACGACGCCGCGGTGGTCGCCGCGTTCCACCACTTCACCGCCGACGCGCTGCTTCCGCTGTGGCAGGGCGGCAGGAAGGTCGCGCCGCCCGAGCGGATCGGCGCGCTGTACGCCCAATGCGCCCGCGACTGGGGGCGCGAGCATCTCGCCGACCTGCCGGAGGCGGCCCGGCTGGCGGAGATCACCACCACGATCGTGCGGGCCAACGACCTGGGCGCGCTGGCCCCGCTGTACTCGGCCTGGCGCGGTGTACCTCTTGCGGATGATGCGCCCGCCCGGCTCGCGCAGAACCTGCAGACGCTGCGCGAGCACCGCGGCGGCCTGCACGTCCTGGCCCTGGCCGCGCACCGCCTGACCGCCGTCGAGGCGCAGGCGGCCGAGGCGAGCCCCTACCTCGAGTTCTACGGCCACACCAAGCCGTTTCCGCAGGTCACCGACGAGCTGACGGCACGCCGACGGGCCGCGGAGGACACCACGGACGAGCTGGTGGCGGCCGCATATGCCGTGCTCGACGAGGCCGAGTCGGCCGAATTCGCGGCGCTGGCACCGGCGTTGGGCGCCCGGCTGGCGCACTGACCGGCGCGTCCGGTCCCGGTACCGGGGTCCGGGACAACCCCGAGGCGGGCCCTGCCTGGAGGTGGAGTGCCTCGGGGTGGCCTCATGCCAGGGAAGGAGCCGGCCAACCCGACGCCGGACCGACGCGGGGAACAAGGGGTGCTTCCTAGCCTTGAGGGCAAGAGGACAGCGGGGGAGTGGTCGTGCGTTCGGGCGGCGTACCCCGCCCCGACCCAAGGAGACCCTTATGGCTGCCCGCAACCGTCGTCTGGCCCTGCTCGGCCCGCTCGTCGCGCTTCCGCTGGTCCTGACCGCGTGCGAGTTCAACGTGGACACCGACCACGACGCGGAGAAGAAGACCACCTCCTACGACGTCTCGCAGAGCGTGAAGTCGCTCAAGGTGGACAGCGCGGCGGGCAACGTCAAGGTGACCGAGGGCGACGTCAACGTGGTCAAGGTGACCGAGAAACAGCATTACGACAAGACCGCGCCGACGACCACGCACAACGTGGACGGCAACGGCCAACTGGTCCTGGACTACGACTGCGCGAGCAAGAAGGCGTGCTTCGTGGCGTACGAGGTGACCATCCCGCGCGGCGGCGCCGCGCTCGACATCCGCACCGACGCGGGCAACGTGACGCTGCGCGATGTGACCGGGACGCTCAACCTGCACACCAGCGCGGGCAAGATCGACGGCGAGGGGATCACCTCGGCGAAGGTGACCGCACAGACGAGCGCGGGCTCGATCGACATGACCTTCACCAAGGCGCCCACCGACGTCAGCGCCAAGACCGACGCGGGTCGGGCGACGGTGCGGGTGCCCGGCGGGCAGCAGTACGCGACGGATGTGTCCACCGCGATAGGCGACAGCGACGTCAAGGTCTCGCGCAACGACCAGTCGCCGCACAAGATCAAGGTGCGCACCGAGGTCGGGCAGGCCCGACTGCTGACCTCGTGAAACCGCGGCGGGCCGCGCCCCGGTTCGCTTCGGGCGAACCGGCCGAAAACCCGGATGCCCGATCGCGGACCCTCGTGGGACCATCGTGACGGCCGCTTCGGGGAATGGAGCGGCCCGCCGACTACGTTGAACAGGACGATATGACTTCTCGCTCACACCGCGCCGGACACGACGACACGGACTCGACTCCCCATTTCGACGACGCCGACGGCTTCGACGACGGAGCGGCCTTCGACGGATTCGGACCGGGCGATGACGTCGGGGGTCGTCCGGTCGACTACGACGGCGACCAATTCGACCGTGACGAGCGCAGCGCGCTGCGCCGGGTGGTCGGTCTGTCGACCGAGCTGACCGATGTCACCGAGGTCGAATACCGTCAGCTTCGCCTGGAACGGGTGGTCCTCGTCGGGGTCTGGACCGACGGAACCGCCGCCGACGCCGAATACTCGCTCAAGGAACTCGCCGCGCTCGCGGAGACCGCGGGCTCGGAGGTGCTGGACGGGCTGATCCAGCGCCGCGACAAGCCCGACCCGGCGACCTACATCGGCTCCGGCAAGGCCCGCGAACTGCGTGACGTGGTGATCGCCACCGGCGCGGACACCGTGGTCTGCGACGGTGAACTGACGCCCGGTCAGCTGATCCAGCTGGAAGACGTCGTCAAGGTCAAGGTCGTGGACCGCACGGCACTGATCCTGGACATCTTCGCCCAGCACGCCAAGTCCCGAGAGGGCAAGGCGCAGGTCTCGCTGGCGCAGATGCAGTACATGCTGCCGCGCCTGCGCGGCTGGGGCGCCTCGCTGTCGCGCCAGATGGGTGGCGGCGGCGGTGGCGGCATGGCCACGCGTGGTCCCGGTGAGACGAAGATCGAGACCGATCGTCGGCGCATCCGGGAGAAGATGGCCAAGATGCGCCGCGAGATCGCGGACATGAAGAAGGCCCGCGACACCAAGCGCCAGGAGCGCCGCCGCAACGCGGTTCCCTCGGTGGCCATCGCGGGTTACACCAACGCCGGCAAGTCCTCGATCCTGAACCGGTTGACCGGCGCGGGCGTGCTGGTGGAGAACGCGCTGTTCGCCACGCTGGATCCGACGGTGCGCCGGGCGGAGACGCCCAGCGGACGCGGCTACACGCTGGCGGACACGGTCGGTTTCGTGCGGCACCTGCCGCACCAGCTGGTCGAGGCGTTCCGGTCCACCCTGGAGGAGGTCGCCGACGCCGATCTGATCCTGCACGTGGTGGACGGCTCCGACCCCACGCCGGAGGCCCAACTGGCGGCCGTGCGCGAGGTGTTCACCGAGGTCGACGCACACCGCGTGCGGGAGATCGTGGTGGTGAACAAGGCCGACGCGGCCGATCCGGAGGTGTTGGCGCGGCTGCTCCGTCGGGAGAAGCACGCGATCGTGGTGTCCGCCCGTACCGGGCAGGGCATGGACGAACTGCTTGCGCTGATCGACGAGGAACTGCCGCGTCCCGACGTCGAGGTCGAGGTGGTCGTGCCGTACGAGCGCGGCGACCTGGTGGCGAAGGTGCACGCGAGCGGCGAACTGCTCGGCACCGAGCACCGCGAGTCGGGCACCTGGCTGCACGCCCGGGTGGGCCGGCAACTCGCGGCCGAGTTGGAGCGGTTCGTGGTGGTCAAGGGCTGATCGTCGGATGGTGAGGGCCCGGGTCGCGGAGGCGACCCGGGCCCTCGTCGTGTCCGGCCGGGTCAGCGCTTGCGCTTGAGGTTGTCGAGCATGCGGCGGGCCTCCTGGTCCAGGTAGGGGCCGGCGATCCAGGTGTGGCCGGCGCCGCTGAGCGCGCTGTTCCCGATCAGGCACAGCGTGCCGTCGGGGGCGGTGGCGTACCAGCCGCCGCCGCTGGCGCCCGCGGTCATGGTGCAGCCGATGCGCAGCAGGGGCGGGGTGTTCGGGTCGACGGTCATCCGGCGCGGGGCCTGGGCGCAGCCGAACATGGTCAGGCCGTCGAAGGGGGCGTCCTGCGGGTAGCCGTAGGCGCCGGTTTCGGCCAGCTCGCGCGGGGCGTCGAACCACACCGGCAGGGCGCGGCCGACCACCTCCTCGAGGCTGCGCCCGCTGCGGTCGGGGTTGCGCACCTCGACCACCGCGTAGTCGTACGAGGTGGCGGAGGAGGTGGCGTTGGTGCCGCCGTCGCGCCACTGGTCGGAGGTGGCCACGGAGGTCGCCCACCACTGGCCGAAGGGGGCGACCGGGCCGGGGTTGCCGAGGTTGGCGAGGGTGGCCTGGCCGCTGCTGTTGAACGCGGGCACGAATTGCAGGTTGGCGAACCAGGTGCCGCCGCGCCCGGCGTGTACGCAGTGGCCGGCGGTCCACACCAGGTTGCTGCGGCCGGGCCGCTTGGGGTCGGCGATCACGGTGCCCGAGCAGACGGAGGGGCCGTCGGGGGCCTCGAAGAAGAGTTTGCCGACGGCGACCGTGCCGGCTTCGCCGGTGTACGGGCGGGCGACCGCGCGGGCCTGTACCGGCGGCGGTTTGGCCTCGGCGAGCACGTCGGGCAGCGGTTCCGGGCCGGCCGGTGCCCCGGTGCGTCCGGGGTCGGGCGAGGGCGGGGGTACGGCCGGGCCGTCCTCGCTGCCGCGCGGCTCGCGCGGTTTGGCCCGACTCATCCGCTCCGGGGTCCAGTGCGCGGGATCGCCGGGATCGGCGAGTGCCGCCGGCCCCCGGCCGTGGCCGCCGTCGGTGCCGACGCCGCCCAGTGTCAGTGCCATGACGGTGCCCGTCACCAGCAGCGACACCGCCACCGTCAGCGTGACGAACAGCGTGCGAACGCCGCGCGTCAAGCGCCCACCTCCCCGTGTGCGCCCCCCGTGTGTGCCGGTCGACAGTATCGGAGGGGCCGCCGCCCGTGATCGGGCGGCCGTTCGGTCGTTGTCAGCACGGGGGGTCGTCGATTCGGTGAATGTCACTCTTTGTGGTGATGGCGTGGCGGTCCGCTGTCATGCAAAGGTAAGCCTTACCTAACTTTCGATCGCCCTCGTGGAGGTGCCGCAGTCATGACCGCCGCCCTGACCAGGCCGGACGACCGCTCCGGTGCCCCGGATCCCACCCCGCTCGGGCCGCCCGTCGACGCCGCGAGCCCCGACGGCGGAGGGCGGGGCGGTGCCGCGATCGGCCGGCAGCGCTCGGGGGCCGCGAGTGCCGACGCGTCGGGCATCCTGCGGCGACAGGCCGCCCGCGAGTCCTCGGCCCGCACCTACGCGCGCTCCTTGCCGATCGTCCCGGTCCGGGCTCGCGGCATGACCGTCGAGGGCGCGGACGGCCGGCGCTACCTCGACTGCCTCTCCGGCGCCGGCACGCTGGCCCTGGGCCACAACCACCCTGTGGTGCTCGCCGCGATCCGGGGTGTGCTCGACACCGGCGCGCCGCTGCACGTGCTCGACCTGGCCACCCCGGTCAAGGACCGGTTCGTCGAGGAGTTGTTCGCCACGCTGCCGCCGGAGTTGGCGCGCGACGGGCGGATTCAGTTCTGCGGGCCGGCCGGCACCGACGCGGTGGAGGCGGCGCTCAAACTGGTGCGGACCGCGACCGGGCGGCGCGGGGTGGTCGCGTTCACCGGGGCCTACCACGGAATGACCGCGGGGGCGCTGGCGGTCAGCGGCGACACCGCGATCCGGGACGCGACCGGGGCGGGCACGGGCGACACGGTGCGGCTGCCGTTCCCGCAGGACTACCGCTGCCCGTTCGGTGTGGGCGGGGCCGAGGGCGCGCGGATCGCCGGGCACTACGCGGGCACGCTGCTCGCCGATCCGGGCGGCGGCGTGCCGACACCCGCCGGGATGATCGTGGAACCGGTCCAGGGCGAGGGCGGGGTGCTGCCGGCGCCCGACGAGTGGTTGCGCGAGCTGCGCCGGCTCACCGCCGAGCGGGGGATCCCGCTGATCGCCGACGAGGTACAGACCGGCCTGGGGCGCACCGGCGCGATGTGGGGAGTGGACCACGCCGGCGTGGTGCCCGACGTGATGGTGGTGTCCAAGGCGATCGGCGGCAGCCTGCCGCTGGCCGTGGTGGTCTACCGGGCCGAACTCGACCGCTGGTGGCCCGGCGCGCACGCGGGCACCTTCCGCGGCAACCAGCTGGCGATGGCGGCCGGCACCGCCACCATCGCGTTCGTGCGCGAGCACCGTCTGCACGAGCACGCGGCCCGCGTCGGCGCCCGACTCGCGGGCGCGCTCCGGGGCCTGATGCCCGGCCGGCCCGCGATCGGCGAGGTGCGCGGGCGGGGCCTGATGCTCGGCGTGGAGATCGTCGAGCCCGACGCGGCGCCGGATGCGATCGGGGCCCGGCCGGCGGCACCCGGGCTTGCGCTCGCGGTGCGGCGCGAGGCGCTGGCCCGGGGGCTGATCGTGGAGCTGGGCGGGCGACACGACAGTGTGGTGCGGTTGCTGCCGCCGCTGACGATGACCGAGGTCCAGGCCGACGCGGTCCTGGAGCGCCTGGCCGAGGCCATCGAGGCGGCCCGGGCGGGATATCGCGGCCCGGCCGCCGAATCCGCCGGCACCGGAACCGGGACGGCCCGGTTCGCCCGTGCCGGCTCTGCGAGTGCCGGGGCGGCGGACTCCGGGCCGGGGGCCACCGGGTTCGCGAGTGCCGGAACCTCGATGCCCCCATCTGTAAACGGGGCGGCCGGGGCGGGAAACGGCGGTCCGACCGCCGGGCCTCCAGGGAGTGGGTCCGAGGGCGCCGGGGCTGGGAGCGCCGGATTCTCGGGTGGCGGGTGCGGGGGTGCCGAGTGTGAGGCGAGCGGGTCCGGGGGCGTCGGGTCCGAGGACACCGGAGGTGGGAGCGGCGGACTCCCGGGTGTCGAGCGTGTGGTCGTCGAGTCCGAGACGGCTGGGTCCGAGGACGCCGGAGGTGGGAGCGGCGGACTCCCGGGTGTCGAGCGTGTGGTCGTCGAGTTCGAGACGGCTGGGTCCGAGGACGCCGGAGGTGGGAGTGCCGGGTTTTCGGGGCTCGGGTGGGCGGTCGCCGGGTCCGAGGTGAGCGGGTTCCCGGGTGGTGGGTTCGAGGGTGCCGAGGGTGGGAGCGGCGGGTTCTCGGGGGTCGGGTTCGTGGCTGTCGGATCGGAGTCGGTGTGAGGGCCGGGCGGGGGGTGGGGCACCCCGTCGGGGTGTCGCTCTCGGGGGGTGTGGCCGGGGCCGACGCGTTGCGGGAGCTGGTCGACGTCGCGCTCGGCGCGATGGACGCCGGGGTCGGTGCGCGGGGCGGGCCGTTGCCGTCGGGTGGGCCGGCCGCGGTGGCGGTCGAGGTGGCCCGGGTGCTCGGCTCCGGTGCGGTGGGGCCGGTGCCGGCCGCGCGAGGTGCGGCGTCGGCGGGCCCGGGCCCCGGGACGCTGCCGGACATCGGGGTGGGTGACGTCGCCGCGTTGCGCGAGTTGTCCGCGCTGCTCGCGTGGGGGTCCGCCGACCCGGCCGATCCGCGTTGCGCCGGCCACCTGCACTGCCCGCCGCTGGCCGTCGCGGTGGCCGCCGACCTGATCGCCTCCGCACTGAATCCCTCGCTCGACTCGTGGGACCAGGCACCGGCGGCGGTGGCCCTGGAGGCCGAGGTGGTGGCCGCGCTCGCCGGTCTGGTCGGCTTCCCGCCCGGCGGCGCGGGCGGCACGATCACCGGCGGCGGCACCGAGTCGAACCTGACGGGACTGCTCCTGGCCCGCGACGCGCTGGGCCCGGGAGTGGGCCGGCGGCGGATCCTGTGCTCGCGCGACGCGCACTTCTCCATCCGCCGCTGCGCCGGCCACCTGGGCCTGGGCGAGGACGCGGTGGTCACGGTGCCCACCGACGCCGACCACCGGATGGATCCGCACGCACTGGCGGCCGCGGTCGGACGGGTGCGGGCGGGCAACGACCGGATCGCGGCGATCGTGGCCACGGCCGGCACCACCGACCTGGGCGCGATCGACCCGCTGCCGGCGATCGCCGCGGTGGCGCGCGCGGCGGGCGCGTGGTTGCACGTGGACGCGGCCTACGGCGGCGGCGCGCTGTTCTCGGACCGGCTCACGCCGCTGCTCACCGGCCTCGAAGGCGCCCACTCGGTGAGTCTGGACCTGCACAAACTCGGCTGGCAGCCGATCGCGGCCGGGGTGTTCCTGGTCCGCGACGCGGCCTTGCTCGGGCCGCTCGCCCAGCGCGCCGCCTACCTCAACCCCGACGACGACCAACGGGCCGGCTACGTCAGCCTGTTGGGCAACTCGCCGCGCACCACGCGCCGCGCCGACGTGTTCAAGATCGCGGTCACCCTGCGCGCCCTCGGCCGGGCCGGACTGGGCGAGTTGGTGGACCGCTGCCACGACCTGGCCCGACACGCGGCCGAGGCGATCCGGGCCGACCCGCACCTGGAACTGGCCGCCGATCCCGTGCTCACCACCGTGGTCTTTCGCTACCTCCCCCGAGGCCACGCCCCCGACGACCCGGCCGAGCGGACCGAGGCGGACCGGGTCAACGCGGCGCTGCGGCGCCGGCTGCTGTACGAGGGGCGCGCGGTGGTCGGCCGTACCGAACTGGGCGACGGGCCCGGCGCGGTCCGCCTCAAACTCACCCTGCTCAACCCCGACACCACCGGCGCCGACCTCACCGCGCTGCTCGCCGCGGTGGTCGAGGCGGGGCGCGCGGAAAGCACGACCTCGGGCTGACGCTCCGTCAACAATCTTCGTTACCGCGCGCCTCGCGTATTCGCGACCATCCTCGCCAAACAATCGACACGGGTCGAAATCTCCATATCCCGAATGCCGCCTCCCACACGACTACCGATCTCCGATTTCCGATTTCCGGGCATCGACCACCGGGTCGATCGACACCACACGGAGCAGCGATGACCATCGCGGGTCCCGACCCGTCCGCCGTGCGGACGGATTCCGAAACGGACCACCTCGACGCGCCGGACACCCGGCACGCCGCCGACGCGGCGACGGTCGAATGCCTGCTCCGCTGCTGGGTGCGCGAACACGCGCTGCCGAGACCGGAGTCGGACGTGCTCACCGTCGAACTGCGCGGGGTCGGCCGGACCCTGACGGTCGAGGTGCGCTACTGGTCGCCGGCGGGCTGGCACCGCTTCGGCGCCGCGCACCTGGACGACGAGGGGCCGCTCAACGCGGTCACACTGGCCCTGGTGCTCGGCGACGAGGCGAGCGCGAGCGGGGCCGGCGCGGCGGGCGGGGCCTGCGGCGACACCGCGATCCGGGTGGCCGACTCGGTCACCCACGCCGAGCGCTACATCGCCCACCGGCGCGCGCATCCCGAAGACCCGCCCGGGACCACCCCGTTCCTGGCCGCCGAGCAGTCCCTGGTGCTCGGCCACCCGATGCACCCCACACCCAAGAGCCGGGACCGGCTCGACCCCGACGAGGACGCCGCGTGGTCCCCGGAGTTGCGCGGATCCTTCCCGCTGCACTGGTTCGCCGCCGACGCCGACCTGGTCGGCCAGGACAGCGCGCTGGACCGGGAGGCCGCCGACGTGCTGGCCGACCTCGCCGGGGAGTTGCGCGCCCCCGAGGGCACCGTGCTCGTGCCCGCCCACCCGTGGCAGGCCCGCGACCTGCCGCGGCGCCCGCATCTGCGCGCCCTGCTCGATGCCGGCCGATTGCGCGACCTGGGCCCCGCCGGAGCCCCCTGGCACCCCACCTCCTCGGTGCGCACGGTGTACCGGCCCGACGCCGAGGTCATGCTCAAACTCTCGCTCGGCCTGCGGATCACCAACTCCCGGCGGGAGAACCTGCCCAAGGAACTGCTGCGCGGCATCGAGGTGCACCGCATCCTGCGCTCCGGCCTGGAACACGAACTGTGGGCCGTGCACCCCACGTTCGACATCGTCCGGGACCCGGCCTGGATCTCGGTGGCCCCGCCGGAGCCGTTCCCGCGCCCGGACCGGCCCGCGGCCGGCCTGGAACTGGTGCTGCGGGCCAACCCGTTCGGCGCCGGCGACCGCGTCTCGTGCCTGGCCGCGCTGGTCGCCGAACGCCCCGGGATCGGCCCCTCGCGGCTGGCCGGACACGTACACACCCTCGCCGAGCGCACCGGGCGCGCGCCGGCGTCGGTGGCCGAGGAGTGGTTCGAGCGCTACCTGGCGGTGGTGGCCGAGCCGGTGTTGTGGCTCGACCGGCACGCCGGCATCGCGCTGGAGGCGCACCAGCAGAACACCCTGGTCCTGCTCGACGCCGACGGGCTGCCCTCGGGCGGGCGCTACCGGGACAACCAGGGCTACTACTTCCGCGCCTCGCGCGCCGGCGACCTGGCCCGCCGGTCGCCCGCGGCCGGGGTGGCCAGCGACACGATCGTGCCGGACGAGATCGCCGACGAACGCCTGGCCTACTACCTGGGGGTCAACAACCTGCTCGGCCTGATCGGCGCGTTCGGCGCACAGGGGCTCGTCGACGAGCGGGTCCTGCTGGCCCGCCTGCGCGCCCTGCTGGCCCGCCACGCCCGGGACAGCGGCGCCGCGCGCTCGCTGCTGACCGATCCGCGCCCGCGCTGCAAGGCCAATCTGCTGACCCGGCTGCACGGCCTCGACGAACTCGTCGGGCCGGTCGCCACCCAGTCGATCTACGTGCACATCCGCAATCCGCTCGCCGACGCCCCCGCGTGAGCCCGGCCCCAGGAGGTTCCGTCCCCGTATGAGCCCGTCATTCCTCTCGTCCCCCGAGACCCCGCTCGCCGAGGCCGAGACGCTGCGCCTGAACACCCGCCGGCCGCGCACGGGGCCGACCGGCCCGCTCACCGAGGCCGCCCGCTGGGGCGCGCTCACCCTGCCGGTCGGGCGGTTCTCGCTGCACGAGGTGAACCCCAAGCGCGATCTGCCACTCCTGCACGCGTGGATGAACGACCCGGTGACCGCCCGCTGGTGGGAGCTGGCCGGGGACGAGGAGCTGGTGCGCCGACACCTGGCGACCCAGGCCGTGCGCGGCCACAGCAACGCCTACCTGGGCTGCCTCGACGACGAGCCGGTCAGCTACTGGGAGCTGTACCGGGCCGACCTTGACGACCTGGCCCGGCACTACCCCGCGCGCCCGCACGACGTGGGCATCCACCTGCTGATCGGACCCGCCGGTGCGCGCGGGCGCGGGATCGGCTCGCTGCTGCTGCGCGCGGTCACCGAACTGGTGCTGCGCGCCGCGCCCGACACGATGCGGGTGGTGGCCGAGCCGGACGTGCGCAACGAGGCGTCGGTGCGCGCCTTCGAACGGGCCGGCTTCCGGCGCCAGGGCGATGTGCTCCTGCCGGACAAGACCGCCGCGCTGATGGTGCGCCCGCGCACCGTGCGGGAGTCGGGTGCCCGCCCGTGACCGATCTCCTGCCCGCGCCGCGCCGGGCGGCCGACCCCGGCGCGGTGGTGCACGACCTGGTGGGCATCGGCATCGGGCCGTTCAACCTGGCGCTGGCGGCGCTCGCCGACCGGGTCGAGCCGCTGCGCACGCTGTTCTTGGACCGCGCGCCCACGTTCAGCTGGCATCCGGGGCTGCTCCTGGACGGCACCACCCTCCAGGTGCCCTTCCTGGCCGACCTGGTCACCCTGGTCGACCCGACCAGCCCGTGGTCGTTCCTGGCCTATCTGCGCGCGCACGACCGGCTCTTCCCGTTCTACTTCGCCGAACGCCTGCACGTGCCCCGGCGCGAATACGACCACTACTGCCGCTGGGTCGCCGAGGCACTGCCCGCCTGCCGCTTCGGCAGCGAGGTGCTCTCCGTCGCCTGGGAGGGCGACCTGTACCGGATCGACTTTCGCGACGTGGCCGACGGCGAGCACCACCGGGTGCACGCGCGGCACGTGGTGCTCGGCATCGGCACCGAACCGGTGGTGCCCGAGCCGTTCGCGCATTTGCTCGGGGACAGCGTGCTGCACGCGGCCGACTACCTCGACCACCGCGCCGACCTCACCGACGCCGAGGACGTCACGGTGCTCGGCTCGGGCCAGTCCGGTGCGGAGGTGTTCCTGGACCTGCTGCGCCGCCGCACCGGCCCCGGCGGGCGGCTGACCTGGCTGACCCGATCGCCCGCGTTCGCCCCGATGGAATACTCCAAACTCGGTCTGGAGCACTTCACGCCCGACTACACGCGCTACTTCCACGGCCTGCCCGAGCCGGTGCGCGACCGACTGCTGCCCGAGCAGTGGCAGTTGTACAAGGCGATCAGCGCGGAGACCATCGCCGCGATCCACGACGAGTTGTACGAGCGCGGCATCGCCGGCGGCCGGGTGCGCGCCACGCTGATGCCCGACGTGACGGTCACCGCCGCGCGGATCACCGGCGACGGGGTGGAACTGGGCTGCCGCCACGGCGAGCAGGACCGCGCGTTCACCGTCCGTACCGATCGGGTCGTGCTGGCCACCGGCTACGCGCAGCGGCACCCCGCGATGCTCGACCCGCTGTGGGACCTGATCAGCCGGGACGCCGCCGGGCGTCCGCTGATCGACCTGGACCACCGGGTCGCCCTGCCCGCGCACGTCACCGGCGGCCTGTACACGCAAAACGCCGAGCTGCACACGCACGGCGTGGGCACACCCGATCTGGGCCTGGGCGCACACCGGGCCGCGACCATCCTCAACTCCGTGTGCGGCAGCGCGGTCTACCGACTGCCGATCCGCACCGCGTTCACCACGTTCGGCCTGGCCGCGGGCGATACCGAGCCCGCGCGCCGACCGCACCGACGGAGCGCGACCGACCCCCCAGAGGTACGCAATGTCGCAGTCGAACCCGGCAGCGGAGCCCATCGAGGCCGAACTGCCGTACCAGGGCGCCCGACACGCAGCGCCTGAGCCCGCCTCCCGGGTACCCGCCGCGCGCCACGGCGTGCCCCCCACGGATCCGCAGCTGTGGCGGCGGGTCAACCGGGACATGATCGCCAAGGCGATCGCCGAGTTCGCCTACGAGGACCTGCTCACGCCCGTCGCCGACGGCGACGCCTACGCCGTCGAAGTGTCCGGCGACGTGCGCTACCGCTTCCGGGCCCGGCGCGGCGCCTACGACGCGTGGCACGTGGACCCGGCCTCGGTGGTGCGCGAGTGGGAGGGCGGCGCCGATCCGGCCGAGGACATGCTCCAGTTCCTGCTCGACGCGCACACCGTGATCGGCCTCGCCGGCGACACGGCCGGGCACCTGGTGCGCGAGTTGACCGCGACGCTGACCGCCGATGCGGTGACCGCGGCGAGCGCGCCGACCGCGGCCGTGCTGGCCGACCTGGGCTACGCCGAACTGGAGGGCCACCAGACCGGTCACCCGTGGATCGTGCCGAACAAGGGCCGCGTCGGCTTCTCCGCGAGCGACGCGCGCGCCTACGCGCCCGAGGCGCGCCGCCCGATGCGGCTGCCGTGGATCGCGGTGCACCAGGACCTGGCGGTGTGGCGGTCGGTGCCGGGGCTGGCCGAGCAGCGGCTGTACGCCGAGGAACTGGACCCGGCGACCGGCGAGCGCTTCCACCACGCGCTGGCCGCCCGGGTGTCGGCGCCGGAGGAATTCCGGTGGCTCCCGGTGCACCCGTGGCAGTGGGACGAGACGATCGCGACGCTGTTCGCGCCGGAGTTGGCCGCCGGGCGGATCGTGCCGCTGGGCGAGGCCGAGGACCGACACCTGGCCCAGCAGTCGGTCCGTACCTTCCTCAACGTGGACCACCCCGCCCGCCGCACCGTCAAACTGCCGCTGTCGGTGCTCAACACGCTGGTGTGGCGCGGCCTGCCCAGCGAGCGCACCCTCGCCGCGCCCGCGGTCACCGCGTGGGTGCACGGCTTGCGCGACGCGGACCCGTTCCTGCGCGACGAATGCCGGGTGATCATGCTCGGCGAGACCGCGTCGATCACGGTGCGCCATCCGGTGCTCGAGGAACTGCCCGGCGTGCCCTACCAGTACCGCGAACTGCTCGGCGCGATCTGGCGCGAACCGCTGGCCCCGTACCTCGACGAGGGCGAGCGCGCCCGCACCCTCGCCTCGCTGCTGCACGTGGACCCGGCCGGGCGGCCGTTCGTCGCCGAACTGATCGAACGCTCCGGCCTGGCTCCCCGGGTGTGGCTGCGCCGGCTCTTCCACGCGCTGCTGCCGCCGCTGCTGCACTGCCTGTACCGCTACGGCCTGGTGTTCTCGCCGCACGGGGAGAACACGATCGTGGTCTTCGACGAGCACGACGTCCCGGTCCGGCTGGCCATCAAGGACTTCGTCGACGACGTCAACATCAGCGACCGGCCGCTGCCGGAACTGGCCGCGCTGCCCGCCGACGTGGACGCGGTCCTGCTCCGCGAGAAGCCCGACTACCTGTGCCAGTTCATCCACGCCGCGCTCTTGGTCGGCCACCACCGCTACCTCGCCGATCTCGCGGTCGCCCACCTGGGCATCCCGCAAGAGGGGTTCTGGGCGCTGGTCCGCGAGGAGGTGCTGGACCACCAGGCGGCGTTCCCCGAACTCCGGGACCGCTTCGAGCTGTTCGACCTGCTCACGCCCCGGATCGACCGGCTGTGCCTGAACCGCAATCGGCTGCTCCTGGACGGCTACCGGGACCGCCCCACCCGCCCGCACGTGGGCGCGCACGGGACCGTCCCCAACGCGCTGTGCATGTGAGCCGCACCCCGATCGGACCCGGGCTCGCGAACAACCTGTCCGGTTTGCCGATGGTGTGATCCCCATCACGATGCCAGAATGCGGCGGGTGACCGACGTCGCCGAAAACGCGAGGCAACCTCTGAGGGTCGCCGCCGCACAGGCCCAGGCGCGGCCGGGCGACATCCCCGCGAATGTCGCCACGGCCGCGCAACTCGTGCGCTTCGGGTCCTCGGCCGGCGCCGATGTCGTGGTGTTGCCGGAGCTGTTCCTGTCCGGCTACGACCTCGACCTGTTCCGACCCGACGTGAAACCGTGCGACATCGTGCCCGGCGACACCCGGCTCGGCGAGTTGCAGGCCGCCTGCTACGCCACCCGCACCGTCGCCGTGGTCGGCGCCGCGGTGCGCCGCGCGGGCGGGCGGACCATCTCGCTGCTGGTGGTCGGCCGCGACGGCGACGCGCACGTGGCCTACGACCGCCAACACCTGTGGCGCGAGGAACGCGAACTGTTCCGCCCCGGCGACCACGGCTGCACGATCGAGATCTCCGGCTGGCGGCTGGGCCTGGGCAGTGCCTACGACGTGAGCTTTCCCGAACACGCGCGCGCGGCCGTGCACGACGGTTGCGACGCGTACCTGTGCCCGGGGGTGTACACGCGCGGCGACGGCGAACACCGACGCGATCTCTACTTCGCCGCCCGCGCCCTGGAGAACACCTGCTACACGGTGGTGGCCAACCACATCGGCGACACGGGCCTGGGCCCGGCCTGCGGACGCAGCGGGGTGTACGGACCGGACGGGCGAGTGGTGATCGAGGCCGACGGGGAGCGGGTGGACGTGGTCGCGGCCACCTTCCAGGACATCGAGATCGACGCCGCCCGCGAGTGCCTGACCATGCTGGAGGACCTGCCCTCGCGAGCGCGCGCGGCGGCGGGCGCGCGCCGCGAGACGATCAAGCTGGACTGAGTCGGCGGCGACCCGGCGGCCGGGAGGCCGGCATCCGGGCGCGGAAGACCGTAGTCTCGCCGGAACGCCGCTACCTACCGACGGGTAATGGGCGGGTGACGACGAGAGGGGAGCGCTGGTGCGCACAACTCGCAGGGCGATCGCGGGCCTGGCCGCACTGACGGCGCTCGGCGCGCTGTCCGCCTGTTCGGACGACTCCGGCGATTCCAAGGCGTCCGCCGCCGCGAAGAGCGGCGCCCCCGGAGGTACACAGGCCGCCCCCGCACCGGCCGGCGCACTGCCCGCGGCCGCCAGTGGCGCCACCTACGTCGCGCTCGGCGACTCGTACGCGGCCGGCGTGAAGATACCCGTGATCGTGCCCACCGCGCCGCCCGGCTGCAGCCGCTCGGAGAGCAACTACGCGCACCTGGTGGCCAAGCGGAAGAACATCACCGGCCTCGTCGACGTCACCTGCGGGGGAGCCAGGACCCCGGACCTGACGGTCGGCCAGCAGACCCAGGGCGCCCCGCCGCCGCAGTTCGACGCGCTGCGCCCGGACACCGCGCTGGTCACCCTGGGCGTCGGCGGCAACGACATCGGCTTCTCCGAGATCGTCACGATGTGCGTGCTGCAAAGCCGCAGCACCACCTCGACCCAGCCGTGCACCGACAAGTACGCCCCGGGCGGCAACGACGAGTTGACCAAGCGGATCGGCGACACCGGGCCCAAGCTGGCCGCCGCCATCACCGGCATCAAGGAGCGCTCGCCCAAGGCCCGGATCCTGGTCGTCGGCTACCCGATGATCCTGCCGGAGAGCGGCCCCGGCTGCCCCGCCCAGGTGCCGGTGGCCGACGGCGACCTGCCGTACCTGCGCAAGCTGGTGCCCGCGCTCAACGACATGATCGCCAAGGAGGCGGCCAAGCAGGGCGCGGAATACGTCGACACCTACACCGGCTCGGCCGGTCACGACGTGTGCAAGCCGGTCGGCACCAAGTGGGTCGAGGGCGTCAAGCCGGAGTCGCCCGCCGGCCCCGTGCACCCCAACGCGCTCGGCCAGGAGGCCATGGCCGACGCGGTGCTGGCCAAGCTCGGCTGAGCCGGAAAACCTTCGGGGAGGAGTCGGACGAAGCGGGCCGCGCGGTCGGGGATGTCGCTCGGAGCATCTAGGCTTGTCGCCCGATGAGCGACTCCGACCGTCCCGCGCTGACCGAACTCCTGCACGCCGCCGTCGCCGCCGTCGGCGGATCGGAGCGACCCGGACAAGTATCGATGGCCGAGGCCGTCGCCGGCGCGGTCGCCCGCGCCGAACACCTGCTGGTCCAGGCCGGCACCGGCACCGGCAAATCGCTGGCCTACCTGGTGCCCGCGCTGGCCGCGCACCGCAAGGTCGTGGTGGCCACCGCGACCCTCGCGCTCCAGCGCCAACTCGTCGAGCGCGACCTGCCGCGCACGGTCGAGGCGCTGCGCCCGCAGCTGCGCCGCTCGCCGACCTTCGCCACGCTCAAGGGGCGCGGCAACTACCTGTGCCTGCACCGGCTGCACGACGGGCCGCCCGACGAGGGCGAGGTGCTGTTCGACCCGTCGCCCACGAGCAAACTCGGCCAGGACGTGGTCCGGGTGCGCGACTGGGCCGACGAGACCGACACCGGCGACCGCGACGACCTGAGTCCGGGGGTCAACGACCGGGCCTGGGCCCAGGTGTCGGTGTCCTCGCGCGAGTGCCTGGGCGCCTCACGCTGTCCGTACGGCGACGACTGCTTCGCCGAGGCTGCCCGCGAGCGGGCCAAGCAGGCCGACATCGTGGTGACCAACCACGCGCTCCTGGCCATCGACGCGTTGGAGGACGCGCCGGTGCTGCCCGAGCACGAGCTGCTGATCGTCGACGAGGCGCACGAGTTCGCGAGCCGGGCCACGGGCGTGGCCACCGCCGAGTTGAGCCTGAGCGCGGTCGACCGGGCCGCGCGGCGCGCCGGCAAGCTGGCCAACGAGGGCGCGGTGGACAACCTGAACGCCGCCTCGGAGGCGTTCCGCAAGACCCTGGACGGGCGCGAGCCGGGCCGGTTGCGCGAGGTGGACCCGGACCTGGGCTGGACGGTGACCGCGCTGCGCGACGCGAGCCGGGGCGTGATCACCTCGCTCGGCGAGGTCCGGGACAAGTCGCTGAGCAACGAGGACGCGGCCCGCCGCCAGGCGCTGGCCGGCGTCGAGCACATCCACGACACCTGCGAGCGCATCCTGCGGGAGTCGCCGCACGACGTGATCTGGATGGAGCACAACGAGCGCACCGGCGCGTCGCTGCGGGTGGCCCCGATCGCGGTGGCCGGACTGCTGCGCGAGGCGCTGTTCGGCGACCGCACCGTGGTGCTCACCTCGGCCACGCTCATGCTCGGCGGCAACTTCCGCGGCGTGGCGGGCAGCCTGGGGCTGAGCCCCGAGGCGATGTTGACCGACGCGCCCGAGCCGGTGCCCACCGACGTCGCGGTGCGGCCGGGGGAGGACGAGGAGGCGGCGGGGAAGGACGACGCGGACGGCGACACCGACCTGGCGCCGTGGCGCTGCATGGACGTGGGTTCGCCGTTCGACTATCCCAAGCAGGGCATCCTCTACGTCGCGCGGCACCTGTCGCCGCCGGGCCGCGACGGGATGAACGCGGGCACGCTGGACGAGTTGGCCGAACTGATCGAGGCCGCGGGCGGCCGGGCGCTGGGCCTGTTCTCCTCGCGGCGCGGCGCGGAGGCGGCCACGGAGGCGCTGCGCGAGCGGCTCGACGTGCCGATCCTGTGCCAGGGCGACGACTCGCTGGCCGAGTTGTTGCGGCGCTTCGCGGCCGAGCCGCGCACGTGCCTGTTCGGCACGTTGTCCCTGTGGCAGGGGGTGGACGTACCCGGGCCGTCCTGCCAGCTGGTGATCATGGACCGGATTCCGTTCCCGCGTCCCGACGACCCGCTGATGAGCGCACGGGCGCAGTCGGTCCAGGAAAGCGGCGGAAACGGCTTCATGGCGGTCTCGGCCACGCATGCGGCGCTGTTGATGGCTCAGGGGGCCGGGCGGTTGATTCGGTCGATGAACGACCGGGGTGTGGTGGCGGTGCTGGATCCGCGGTTGGCCACCGCGCGGTACGGCGGGTTTTTCAGGGCGTCGATGCCGCCGTTGTGGTACACGGAGGATCGGAATCAGGTTCGGCGGTCGTTGGCCGCGATCGACAAGGACTGATTGTCGGTGGCTTCGCGCCGGGTCCGAGGGGCGCGGGGTGGGGTCGGGGCGGCGGACTCGTGTCGGCGGCGGTGCTTCTTTTTGGGCGCTTCGCGCCGGCTCGCGAGGGGCCGCTTTTCTGCTCCCCCGCTTCGCTCCTCCGCAGAAAAGCGGCCCCTCGCTCGGGGCTGTGTGCCCCTCCGCTTCGCTCCGGGTCACCCAGCCCAAACTCTGCGGCTCCGCCGCTCTCCGCGCTTCGCGCGTCGATCTCCAGGGGTGGCGCCGGTCGTGGGCGCTGACGCGCCTGGGGTGGGGCGGTTCGGGGTGGGCCGTGTCGTTGCGATTGGCGAGGGGTGCTGCGTTGTGCGGGTGATCCGGGGTCACCGGGGCGGCGGGGTTGCCTCGGACGGGAAACGGGCGGCCGCTCGGCGTGGGAGCGCCGGACGACCGCCCGTGGGGGGTATGTGGGGGTCCGCGGTCATCTCAGACTCGGCGCATGACGGCGACCACACGGCCCAGGATGGTTGCCTCGTCGCCCGGGATGGGCTCGTAGGCGGGGTTGTGGGGCATCAGCCAGCGGTGTCCGTCCCGGTGGCGCAGGCGCTTGACGGTGGCCTCGCCGTCGAGCATGGCCGCGACGATGTCGCCGTTCTCGGCGACCGGCTGGCGGCGGACCGCGACGTAGTCGCCGTCCATGATCGCGGCCTCGATCATCGAGTCGCCGCTGACCTTGAGCAGGAACACGTCGCCGTCGCCGACCAACTGGCGCGGCAGCGGGAAGACGTCCTCGACGGACTGCTCGGCCAGGATCGGGCCACCGGCCGCGATCCGGCCGACCACCGGGACGTAGGAAGCGGCCTGTGACCCGCGCTCGGCGTGCGGCCCGGCCGGCGCGAGCGGACGCCCACCGTCGGGCGAACGCACCTCGTAGGCGCGCGGACGATGCGGATCACGGCGCAAATAGCCCTTGCGTTCGAGCGCCATCAACTGGTGCGCGACGGAGGACGTGCTGGACAGTCCGACCGCCTCGCCGATCTCGCGCATGCTCGGCGGATATCCGCGCGACTCGACAGAGGCGCGGATCACTTCGAGGACGCGCGTCTGGCGCGGCGTCAGCCCCCCCGCCGGACGCCGCGTCGCACCGCCCTGGACCTGCGCGTTCTCGGTGCCCGGGGCGGGCGCCGGTGGCGGCACGGTGGCGCTGTGCGGGGATTTCACGGGGAGGGTTTCGGTGCGGATTCCGGGGTGGATGGCTCCGGTGGCTTCTCCGGTCACGGCTGGCCCTTTCGACGGATTGCTCGCACGTGGAGAACGGTAGTCGGGTTCGAAAGGTTGCGCCAAACACACGTTCGAGTGAATTTAGGCCAATCCGGTGGCGATCATTCGGTTCCCGCTGTAGTAATCGTACATACATTCGAATTCCGTTCGGGAATTGCCTACAGGGGCGACGCCCGATATGTCGCATGCGTCGCTCGTGTGCCGCGACACGCGGCCGGTCGGGTTAATTTCGGCGACTCCTCGGGCGGTGACCTGCGGGGATGACGAGAGGTCACCACGGGCTCTCCGAGCGTCTGCGAGTCGGCTTGCAGCGCCTCGGGTCGCGGTCTACCGTAGCCACTACATCTTGTGGTCGAGGGCGTTGCAGAAGCCCACAAGTTGTGGTTGCCGTATATACTATGTTCCCGGAGCATTCCCGGACCGCACCGGACGGGCCCCCAGGCGTGGGCCCTCGGGGCGAGGGCGCGGCAACCCGCGGCACCACCAGGGCACGTTTCGCTTGGCGCGCGACGCGCACGAGCACCACGCAGGACCTGCGTCTGAACGAGGGGGAGAGGGAACGGCATGCACTGCCCCTTCTGTCGGCGAGCGGACAGCCGCGTCGTGGACAGCCGGACCACCGACGACGGGGCCGCCATCCGGCGCCGTCGCTCGTGCCCCGACTGCGGACGACGCTTCACCACGATCGAGACCGCCTCGCTCACGGTGATCAAGCGCAGCGGCGTCACCGAGCCGTTCAGCCGGGACAAGGTCATCGCCGGTGTGCGCAAGGCGTGCCAGGGCCGCCCGGTCACCGGTGACGCGCTGGCCCTGCTAGGCCAGCGGGTCGAGGAGGCGGTGCGGGCCACCGGGTGCGCCGAGTTGACCACCCACGACGTGGGCCTGACCATATTGGGCCCGCTCCGTGAGCTCGACGAGGTCGCCTACCTGCGGTTCGCGTCCGTATACCGGGCCTTCGAGTCCCTGGAGGACTTCGAGGCCGAGGTCGCGCTGCTGCGCGCCGGTCGCGCGGAGCCGATCGGGCCCGAGGTGCCCGCGAACGCGGCGGACGCCCCCGCCGCGGACTGAGCACGGGTCGCCCACGAGCGGGCCGCCCACGCGCGGGTCATTCACATTTTCATTCGGTAGTACACGTCGGTAGTACAGGAACGACGGACCACCCGACCGGTCATCCGGGTCCTCCCATCGGGATGCCCCGGCCTGCCCACGGCGTTGTTCAAAAGAGGAGACGGCATGACAGAGACGACGAGCGGCTCAGCACGCGGTGCCGGTCGGTCACGACCCGGCAAGGGCCTGCGGATCGAGCGCGTGTACACGACCCCCGGCGTCCACCCGTACGACGAGGTGGTCTGGGAGCGTCGTGACGTCGTCATGACCAACTGGCGCGACGGCTCGATCAACTTCGAACAGCGCGGCGTCGAGTTCCCCGACTCCTGGTCGGTGAACGCGGTCAACATCGTCACGAGCAAGTACTTCCGCGGTGCGGTGGGCACGCCGCAGCGCGAGTGGAGCCTGAAGCAGCTGATCGACCGGGTCGTGAAGACCTACCGCAAGTCGGGCGAGGAGAACGGCTACTTCGCCGGGCCCGCCGACGCGGAGATCTTCGAGCACGAGTTGGCGTACGCCCTCCTGCACCAGATCTTCAGCTTCAACTCGCCGGTCTGGTTCAACGTCGGCACCGCGCAGAAGCAGCAGGTCAGCGCGTGCTTCATCCTGTCGGTCGACGACTCGATGGACTCGATCCTGGACTGGTACAAGGAAGAGGGCCTGATCTTCAAGGGCGGTTCGGGCGCCGGCCTGAACCTGTCCCGGATCCGCTCCAGCAAGGAACTGCTCACCTCGGGCGGCAACGCCTCGGGCCCGGTCTCCTTCATGCGCGGCGCCGACGCCTCCGCCGGAACGATCAAGTCGGGCGGCGCCACCCGCCGCGCGGCCAAGATGGTCGTCCTCGACGTCGACCACCCCGACATCGAGGACTTCATCGACACCAAGGTCAAGGAGGAGGAGAAGATCCGCGCGCTGCGCGACGCGGGCTTCGACATGGACCTCGGTGGCGCCGACATCGCCTCGGTGCAGTACCAGAACGCGAACAACTCGGTCCGGGTCTCGGACGAGTTCATGAACGCCGTCGAGCAGGGCAAGGAGTTCGGGCTGCGCGCCCGGCTCACCGGCGACGTGCTGGAGACGGTCGACGCCAAGAAGCTCTTCCGTCGCATGGCCGAGGCCGCGTGGGCGTGCGCCGACCCCGGGATCCAGTACGACGACGAGATCAACAAGTGGCACACGTGCCCCGAGTCGGGTCGGATCACCGCGTCCAACCCGTGCTCGGAGTACATGCACCTGGACAACTCGTCCTGCAACCTGGCCTCGCTGAACCTGATGAAGTTCCTGCGCGAGGACGACACCTTCGACGCGGTCAACTTCGCCAAGGTCGTCGAGCTGGTCATCACCGCGATGGACATCTCGATCTGCTTCGCCGACTTCCCCACCGAGAAGATCGGCGAGACCACCCGCGCGTTCCGTCAGCTGGGCATCGGCTACGCCAACCTCGGCGCGCTGCTGATGGCCACCGGCCACGCGTACGACAGCGACGGCGGCCGGGCGCTGGCCGGTGCGATCACCTCGCTGATGACCGGCACCGCGTACAAGCGCTCCGCCGAGCTGGCCGCCATCGTCGGCGCCTACGAGGGCTACGCCCGCAACGCCGAGCCGCACAAGCGGGTGATGCGTCAGCACGCCGACGCCAACGACACCGGCAAGCGCATGGACGACCTGGACACCCCCGTGTGGGAGCTGGCCACCAAGGCGTGGAAGGACGTCGCCAAGCTCGGCGACAAGCACGGCTTCCGCAACGCGCAGGCCTCGGTGCTGGCCCCCACCGGCACCATCGGCCTGATGATGGACTGCGACACCACCGGCGTCGAGCCCGACCTCGCGCTGGTGAAGTTCAAGAAGCTGGTCGGCGGCGGCTCGATGCAGATCGTCAACGGCACGGTCGCCCGGGCGCTCGCCCGGCTCGGCTACCAGCCCGAGCAGGTCGAGGCGATCGTCGAGCACATCGCCGAGCACGGCCACGTGGTGGACGCTCCCGGCCTGAAGACCGAGCACTACGAGGTGTTCGACTGCGCGATGGGCGAGCGCACCATCTCGCCGATGGGCCACGTGCGGATGATGGCGGCGATCCAGCCGTGGATCTCCGGCGCGATCTCCAAGACGGTCAACATGTCCGAGGACGCCACCGTGGAGGAGATCGAGGAGATCTACTTCCAGGGCTGGAAGCTCGGCATCAAGGCGCTCGCGATCTACCGCGACAACTGCAAGGTCGGCCAGCCGCTCTCGGCCGGCAAGGGCGAGAACAAGGGCAAGGCCGACGACGGCAAGGCGACCGCGGCCACCGTGGTGGAGAAGGTCGTCGAGTACCGCCCGGTCCGCAAGCGCCTGCCCAAGGGCCGGCCCGGCATCACCACCTCCTTCTCGGTGGGCGGTGCCGAGGGCTACATGACCGCCAACTCCTACCCGGACGACGGCCTCGGCGAGGTCTTCCTGAAGATGTCCAAGCAGGGCTCGACCCTCGCGGGCATGATGGACGCCTTCTCGATCGCGGTCTCGGTGGGGCTCCAGTACGGCGTGCCGCTGGAGACCTACGTCTCCAAGTTCACCAACATGCGGTTCGAGCCGGCCGGTCTGACCGACGACCCGGACGTGCGGATGGCGCAGTCGATCGTCGACTACATCTTCCGCCGCCTGGCGCTCGACCACCTGCCGTTCGAGACCCGCTCGGCGCTGGGCATCCACTCGGCGGCGGAGCGCACCCGGCACCTGGAGACCGGTTCCTACGAGCCGGACGAGCCGGCCGCCGCGGAGGACATGCGCACCCTGGCGCAGTCCGCGCCGACCGAGGCCGCGCCCAAGGCCCCGGACCTGAAGCCGGTGCCGGCCGCGGTGCACTCCTCCACCGAGCTGCTGGAGGCCCGGCAGGGCCGCAGCGCGGACGCCCCGCTGTGCTTCTCCTGCGGGATCAAGATGCGCCCGGCGGGCAGCTGCTACGTCTGCGAGGGCTGCGGCTCGACCAGCGGGTGCAGCTGACCGCGAGGGCGGTGCCTCGGATGATGGGGTGAGCGCGTGAAAGGGGCGGGGAACCGGTATCGGTTCCCCGCCCCTTTCGACGTCGTTCTCGGCGTTGTGCTCGGAGGTGCTTCCGGGGGTCAGCCGGCGAGCTGCTTGGCCTTCGCGTCGCGCTTGGCGAACACCTCGTCGCGCATCGACTCCATCTCCTTGAGCACGTTCTTGCGCTCGCGCTTGGAGAGCCGGTCGATGTACAGGTAGCCGTTGAGGTGGTCGGTCTCGTGCTGGAGGCAGCGGGCGAAGTAGCCCTCGCCCTCGACCACCAGCGGGTTGCCGTCCTTGTCCACACCCCGGGCGATGGCGCGGTCGGGGCGGGCCAGGTCCTCGTGCGGGCCGGGGACGGACAGGCAGCCCTCGCCCGCCTCCTCCAGGTGCCGCTCGGCCGCGGGCAGTTCGTCCAGGACCGGGTTGAGGATGTGGCCGACGTGCCGGTTGCCGTCCTCGTCCACGCAGTCGTAGACGAACAGCCGGATGCCGACGTCGACCTGGTTCGCGGCCAGGCCCACGCCGTCGGCGACGTACATGGTCAGGAACATGTCGTCGATCAGGGTGTTCAGTTCGTCGGTGCCGAACTCGGTGATCTCGGCGCAGGGCCGGTGCAGGACTTCCTCGCCGACCACGGTGACGCGCAGGACCTTGCCGCGCGCGGCCTCGGGCGCCATGGCGGGGTACGAGTCCACCGGGCGGCCCATCACAAAGATCCGGCCCTTTTCGTGATCGTGGTGATCGTGGCTGGAGTGGTCGTGGTGCTCGGCCATCGGTCTGCTTTACCTTTCCACCAGGGCATGAACCCGAATTACCCTACCCGCCCCGGTCAGGGCAGGACGGCCGACGCCTTCGCCGTGATGGTGACCTCGCCGGGTTCGGTGACGGTCACCTCGGTCCAGCCGTCCTCGGTCTCGCCGATGCTCGTATTGGGCTTGTTCGCGACGAACCAGCTGGTCCGGTGGATCCGTACGGTGAACGTGCCGGCCTGCTGGGCGAGCAGGGTGAAGCCGCTCGGGGTGATGTCGACCAACTGCCCGGGGCCGTCCAGGAGCGGAACCGGGTCGGCCACCTCCCAGATCACCCAGTGCGGGTCGGACCACACCGGCACCAGCCAGTCGGCGCCGGCGCGCAGGATCTCCGCCTCACGCTTGGCGGACGGATCCAGCGGGACGTCGGGCAGGGCGATGAAGCGCACCCCGGTCTCGCGCACCCACGCGTGGTACTGCGCCTCGTCCAGACCGGGGCCGTACAGCACCGAGTTGTGCGCGCGGTCGAGTTGGCGCTCCCACCCGCGCGCGAGCGGCATGTGCTCGGCGACGTAGACGGTCTCCCAGTGGCCGCGCGTGAACGGGATCTCGATCCGGCCCACCGGCAGATTGGCCCGCTCCAGGAAGTCGAGCATCCCGACGTAGTAGGCGGAGTTCTTGCCGGTGCTGTCCTGGTTGTTGAAGGCGACCGCCTTGCCGGCGGAGGAGAACTGCCAGGCGAGCAGCGGTACGGCGAGCAGGACCACCAGGCGCCGGCGGCCCAGCGAGAGCAGCACCACGGCCATCAGCGGACCGGCGCACAACTCGCCGAGCCGGGCCACGTTGCCGCCCACGGCGCTGGGGATCAGGAACAGCACGGTGGAGGAGAGCGCGTACAACCACAGGAAGCGGCGCGCGCTGACCTCGGTGCGGGGCAGAAGGGCCAGGCCCACGCCCGCGAAGCCCAGGATCGCGGCGAACCGCCACAGCGGGAACGCGAAGTCGCCGCCGCCGGGGAAGACCAGCGACATCACCAGGCCGAGCACGGCGGGGGACAGGCTGAACCGGGTCGCCCACACCCGCTCGGAGGGCACCCACGCCAGCGCGATCATCAGCAGGAACGCCGCGGCCAGCGGGCTGGCCAGGCCACAGAAGCCGGCCGCCACCGCCGCCCACGCCCGATGTCCGGTCCGGGCGGCCAGGATCGCCATCAGGCCGGCGGCCACGCCGAGCACGAACGGGGTGCGGCCGATCAGGTATTCGATGCTGACGATGACCGCGAACCAGCAACTGCCGACCCGCCGGGCCAGGTCACCGCGGCCAAGGCGCAGCCGGGAGAACGCCCACGCGGCGGCGACGCAGGAGATCGCGGTGAGCAGGCGCGTGCCGATGCCGCCGGCCAGGACCGGGGTGATCACGCTGTAGCCGGGCAGCAGGTGTCCGCCGTACCACTGGTTGTTCCACAACACCGCGCCGTGGTCGCGCACCAGCCAGGCGCGGAAGATCTGGGCCGGCCAGTCGGCGCCGTTGATGCCCAGCACGGTCAGTAGGCCGACCAGGGCCAGAGTGATCACGTACGGGTGCTCGGTGATCCCGATCAGCACCGTGCGCGCATGTCGGCGCCACGTACGGCGGGCGGTGCCGCCCGCGCCCGATGTGGGTTCCCCCAGGGGTATGCGGCCGTCCAGAGCGTGTGTCATGACGGCCCCAGTTTTTCACGCCGGAACCGATGGGATGCAGGGGGGCGTTGAGGTAGGACGCCGGATTGTCCGATGTATGGCGGGGCATGGCGCAATGTCCGTCGAGGAATCACCGGTGTGCCGCGAAAAAATCCTTCGTTCGGATGAATCGGTGGTTCAGACCAGGGGCCCGTTCGGGGGGCGGCGGGGTCATCCTCGGGGGTGGTTCGGGCGGGTTGGGCAGCCCCGCGCGGGCGCGCAGGTCGCGCGGGTCGCGCGGGCCCTCGATGCGGCGGATCACGGACAGCGCGGCGGTGTGGAACGCCTCCAGGAACGCCTGCGCGGTGGACGCCGGCCATTCGGCGCGTTGGACCGCGTGCATGTTGTGGTCGGTGTCGCACCAGCACGCCACCTCGACGGTGGCGGTGACGCTGACGAAGGGCCCGTCCAGCTGCCAGACGTCCAGCCCCAGTTCCAGCCAGTCCCCGTCGGCCTCGTACAGGAGCAGCGCGGTGCCCAGGATGTGCGGCGACGGCTCGGGCTCGGGTTCCGGGCTCAGCGGGTCGGGCTCGTTCCAGAACCAACGCGCGGGGTCGTCGAGGGAGCGGCGCAGATCGAGCGCTCTCGCGGCGGCGACCAGGCGTTCACGGCCATGGTCGTCCAGATCGGGAAACAGCCGCTCGAACGGGATGTCCGAGGCAGGGCGCTCGGTGGCGGGCACGCGGGCATTCTGCCGTGGCGAGGGGTCTTCCCGTCAACGTCGGGTTCGGTGACGGCGGCCGACGATGGACGAATTTGCCCTTCTATGCCGGGACTGTACCGCCGCTCCGGCGGGTGAGAGGCGATTCGTCGACTCGACGTGCCATCGATTCGGCACCGATCCGATGCCCCTCGACCGCGCAGCTCCGGACGGGACCGCCGTCCGGGGGCGTGACCGTATTCGGCACAATTCGAGCGGCGTATCTTTCTGCGCACACCACTTCGGTGGTCATCGACGAGGGGAGCCCGTCATGCGGGTAGCGGTGTTCGCGGGGTCGGCGTCGGGCGTCTCGCCCCGGTTCCGGGAGGCGGCGAGCGAACTCGGCCGCGGGCTCGCGGAGGCGGGGGTCGGGATCGTCTACGGCGGCGGACACGTGGGTTTGATGGGCGCGGTCGCCGACGCCTGTCTGGCGGCGGGCGGCGAGGTGATCGGCGTGATGCCGCGCTCGCTGGTGGATCGCGAGATCGCCCACCTCGGCCTGACCGAGCTCCAGGTCACCGAGACCATGCACGAGCGCAAGGCGGCGATGGCGGCCCAGGCGGACGCCTTCGTCGCGCTGCCCGGCGGTGCGGGCACGCTGGAGGAGTTGTTCGAGGTCTGGACCTGGCAGCACCTGGCCATCCACACCAAGCCGGTCGCGGTCCTGGAGGTGGACGGCTTCTGGAGTCCGCTGCTCGACGCGCTGGACACGATGACCGCCCACGGCTTCCTCAAGCCGGACCTGCGCTCGACGCTGCTGGTCGCGCGGAGTGCGGCGAGCCTGCTCGCCGAGGTCAAGGCGTGGCAGCCCCGGGCGCCCAAGTGGGCCGGCGGCCTGGACCCGGACGCGCCGCCGGCGCCGTGAGCGGGCCGGGGGCGGGTCGCGGACCCGCCCCCGGCCACCGGACGCGGGTCAGGGCTTGCCGCCCTTGCCGCCCTTGAAGAGTTTGGCGTCGCGCGCGGACACCGTGACCGGTCCGGGTCGGTCGACGGTGATCTCGCTCCACTCGTCCTTGGTCGCCTTGATCACGATCTCGGGCCGGTCGGCGGTCACCCAGAACGTCGGATGGATCTTCACCACGAACGTGCCCGCCGAGTGCGCGTCGAAGGAGAACCGGCTGGGCGTCAGTTCGGTCAGCTCGCCCGGCCCCTCGACGATCGGGCTCGGGTTCTCCACCTCCCAGATCTGCCAGCGCCCGTCCTTTTCCGTGTAGACCGGCTTGAGCCACGGGATGCCCTTGCGGATCAGCTCCGCCTCGGGGATCGCAGACGGATCGATCGGGATGTCGGGCAGGGCCACGAAGCGCACGCCCGTGTCGTCGATCCAGTCGCGATACTCCTCGACGGTCAGGTCCTTCTGGTAGAGCACCGCGTTGTAGTTGCGGTCCAACTGGCGCTCCCAGCCGCGCGCCAGCGGCATCTTCTCGGCGACGAAGACCGACTCCCAGTGCCCGCGCGTGAACGGGATCTCCACCCGGCCCAGCGGGTGGGTGTTGTTCTTCTGGAGGTAGTCGAGCATGCCCGCGTAGTACTGCGGCTTCTCGCCCGGCGAGTCCTTGATGTCGTGCGTGATGGCCAGCGCGGCGGACTGGAACTGCCAGACCAGCAGCGGCAGGGTCAACAGCACCACCAGCCGGCGCCGGCCGGCCGAGAGCAGGACCACGGCCATCAGCGGCCCGGAGGTCAGCTCGCCCAGCCGGGCCAGGTTGCCGCCGAGTGAGGTCGGCACGAAGAAGAAGATCACCGCGGTGCCGGCGTACAACCACAGGAAGCGCCGGGCGCTCTTCAGTTCCTTGGGCAGTATCGCCAGGCCGACCGCGGCGAAGGCCAGGATCGGCAGGAACCGCCACCACGGGAACGGGAACATGCCCTCGTTCGGGAACGCCAGCGCGGCGACCAGGCCGAGCGCGGCCGGAGCGAAGCACAGCCGGGTCGGCCAGACCCGCTCCCGGGGCACCCACGCGAGCGCGACCAGCATCAGGAACGCGCCGGACAGCGGGCTGGACAGGCCGCACAGCAGCGCGGCGAAGCCGGCCCACAGGGGGTGCCGGCGGCGGGCGGCCAGTATCGCGAGCATGCCCGCCGCGACGCCGAGCGCGAACGGGGTGCGGCCGATCAGGTAGTCGACGCTGCACATCACCGCGAACCAGCAGCTGCCCACCTGGCGGGCGAATTCGTTGGCGCCGACCCGGAGCTTGTCCCAGGCCCACGCCGAGGTGACGCAGGACAGCGCGGTGAGGGTGGCGGTGCCGATCTTGGAGGCGATCACCGGCGCGAGGATGCTGTAGCCGGGGAGCAGGTGACCGCCGTACCACTGGTTGTTCCACAGGTAGGTGCCGTGGTCGCGGATCAGCCAGGTGCGGAAGTATTGCGCCGGCCAGTCGGGCCCGTTCACCCCGGTGACGATGATCAGGCCGATCAGACCCGCGGTTATCAGGTACGGACGCTCGATGATCGCGTTGGCGAGTGCCCGGAAACGACGGCGATCCGCCGGCGCTGCGGGTCGATCCGTCGTCGGTGTCTGCACATCGCTCGTCACATGACCCGAGTTTTCCAGACGCGGGGCCCGGCGTCGCCGGCGAGTGTCTGATTTGGGCAGCTTTGTGGGTTTATTCGCTTTGATGCCGAGGGTATTCCCGCAGGTTGTGTCGTTGTGTTCGCTGTGCCGTGGTGGGTTGTGCCGCCTGCCGCCGCGCGGCCGGTGCGGGCCGTACGGTCTACGCCCGCTGTTCGGCGCGCCGGAGGGCGAGTACGACGAGCGCGCCGAGCAGGGATGCGCCGGCCGCCATCAGGATGGCCAGGTCCATGCCGCCCGCGTCGACCAGGGCGACCACGAGCGCGGCGCCGATCGAGGCGCCGGTGTAGCGGGCGGTGCTGTTGGCGCCGGAGCCCATGCTCGCGCGGTCGGCGGGCACGCTCTCCACCCCGAGGCGGGCCAGCGCGGTGTTGACGAGGCCGACCCCGAAGCCGCCGACCAGCAGGCCCGGTACGGCCCGGAGCCACGAGTCGGCGGGGCCGATCCCGTACAGGCCCAGGAAGCCGACCGCGGAGACGAGCAGGCCCGCGGCGAAGCGGTGGGCGGGGTCGGGCAGCACGTGCACCCGACCGACGGCGAACGCGGTGAGCGCGGCCATGGCCGACCACAGGCCGAGCAGGAGCGCGGAGTCCAGGGCGCTCAGACCGAGGGTGCCCTGGAACACGGTGGCCAGGTAGGCGGCGATGGCGATCACCGCGATGCCGGCGATCAGCGCGCCGAACGTGGCGCCCAGGAACGCGGGCCGGGCGAACATGCGCAGGTCCAGCATCGGCGCCCGGCCGCGCAGCGCGGTCGCGGCGTAGCCGGCGAGCAGGAGTACGGCGGCCACCAGCAGCGCGTCGACCACCGGGCGCTGCCACCCCCGGCGGCCCTCGATCAGCGCGGCGGTGAGTGCGATCAGGCCCGGGCCCAGGGTGAGTGTGCCCCATACGTCCGGCCGGCGCGGGTGTTCGGCACGCGACTCGGGCATGCTGCGGGCGACGACGGCCAGGCCGAGTGCGGCGAGCGCGGTGAACCAGTAGGGCGCGGACCGGTGCAGTTGGACCAGGGCGGCGCCGGCCGGCGGTCCGAGCACCATGCCCACGCCGATCGAGGAGCCGTAGGCGGCCATCGCCCGCCCGCGTGCGGCGCCCCGATGGTTGTGCGCCAGCAGGCCGAGCCCGGCGGACATGATCGCCGCGCCGGCGACGCCCTGGAGGGCGCGGCCGATCACGTACAGGGGCAGCGACGGGGCCAGCGCGGTGAGCGCGGAGGACAGCGCCAGGCCGAGCGCGCCCGCCGTGAACACCCGGCGGCGGCCGAGGTCGTCGGCGAGGCTGCCGGTGATCAGCAGGGCGGCGGACAGGCCCAGGCCGATGGCGCTGAGGATCCAGGCCGGGCCGCTCGGTCCGGCGTGCAGGTCGCGGACGGTGCTCGGGACGATCGCCATCGGCATTGTGTAGGTCGCCAGGAGCAGCAGCGTGCCCAGCGCCACCACCGGCACGGTGCGGTCGGCGCGGACCCGGTCGAGGGCGGACTCGGGCGTGGCGGGTGGTGCGGATGTCGTGCGCGTGGCGGTGGATGTGGCGACGGACATGGTTGTGCTCCCCGGATTGCGACTCCTGGCGCGTCGGTTCGGTGAATGAACCGAAGATGCCCGAGCAACGTAGCACCTCTTGGTTCGATGAATGAACCGACCCGGGGTTAAAGTGCTCGCATGGCTTTGGGCAAGGACTACGGACAGCAGGACTGCGCGCTCGCCCGCACGCTGGAACTCGTCGGCGAACGCTGGACGCTGTTGATCGTCCGGGACGCCTTCTACGGCGTGCGGCGCTACAGCGACTTCCTCGGGCACCTCGACATCCCGCGCGCGGTGCTCTCCGGCCGACTGCAGACGCTGGTCGAGGCCGGCGTGCTGGATCGGCGCCGCTACCAGGAGTCCCCGCCGCGCGACGAGTACGTGCTCACCGAGCGTGGCATCGACCTGTGGCCGATCATCCGGGCGATGGCCCGATGGGGCGAGCAGCACGTGCAGAACGGGGTGCCCTGCCGGATCTTCCGGCACGAGGGCTGCGGCGGGGCGGTCGACCCGCACGGGGTCTGCGCGGTGTGCGGGGCGACGGTCGCGCCGGCGGACACCGAGGTGGCGCCGGGGCCGGGGGCGAATCTGCTGCGCCGGGACGATCCGGTCACCCGCGCGATGCGGCAGCCGCATCGGTTGCTGGAGCCGCTGCTGCCTTGAGGGGCTTGCCGGCGGGCAGCGGCGCTCGGTGGGCGCCCCGTGGGTGCCCGGCAGGCGGTCGGAGTGCCGGTCGATGCGCACGGATGCGCACGGATGCGCACGGATGCCCGCGGATCCCGCGCGGGCCACGGGCCAGGCTCTAGGGTCGTCCTCGAACGGGTGAATATTCCTCGAGGGGGACCGATGGGCGCACGGACGGGCCTACGCGCACTCGCCGGGGTGCTGCTCCTCGGCGTGCTCTACGTCGTGCTCGCGCTGCCGCTCCTGGTCGTGGCCTTCGCCACGGGCGCGATCGTCGACCACGGGCGGTTCTTCACCTCGGGCGCGGCGGTGTTGTGGGGCCTGGGCGTGGTCGCGACGGTCGCGCTGCTGCTCGAACTCGCCGGCCCGCGCCGACTGCCGGCCGGACTCGCCGTCGACGCCGCGGCGCAGCCGGTGTTGTGGGAGTTGGTCGAGGATGTGGCCGCCGACCTGCGGGTGCCGGCCCCGGACGGGATCGTGCTGACCGGTGGCGCCGGTTGCGAACTGCGGGTGGTGCGCCGGCCCGGGACCCTGCTGCACCGACACCTGGTCCTCGGCGGCACGTTGCCCCACGTGATGACCGGCCGCCGGTTGCGGGTGGTGATCGCGCACGCGCTCGGCCACTCCCGCCGGCGCCGACCTCCGCTGGCGGACCGCATCGCCTGCCACGGCGTGGACGCGGTGGTCGGGCTGGCCGACGCGTTCGCCGGACGGGGTGCGTCGGCCCGGATGGCGGCCGGCTACGCGGCGCTGTACCGGCGGGTGTGCGCGCCCGTGGTGGCCTTCGAGGAGCGGGCCGCCGATCGGGCCGCCGCGCGCGCCTACGGCACCGAGGCGGTCGTGGACGCGCTGACCGAGCTGGCTCTGGCGCGGGCGGACTGGCGGCGGTTCCGGGACGAACTCCTGGTGCCCGGGATGGCGGCGGGATGCGTACCGCGTGACCCGATCGCCGGCTTCCGGGCGTTTCGGGCGGAGCGCGACGAGGCCGGGAGCGAGCCGGAGGCGGCCCTGGTGACCCGGATCGAGCGGCTGCGGGCGCGGCCGACGGACGGGCGGGGCACACCCGCCGGTACGGACCTGCTGGGTGGTGCGTCGGCCGAACCGAGGTTGTTGGCGCATGTGCACCCGTACCTGCTGGCCACCGACGACGACGGGCATCTCGGGCGGCGCGGGTTCGCGCCGCTGGACGGTCTGGTGAAGTTGTCCGACGAGGCGTTCCTGGGGCACGTGCTCGGATTCGGGCCGGCCCGCCGGGCGGCGGCGCTCGGGATGTCCGCGAGGCGGGCGGGCGTGGAGTATCCGGTCACCCTCGGCGGCGTGCTCGGCCTGCTCGTGGAGGGGCGGGGGGACGAGCTGATCGCCCGGCACGGCGAGGACACCGCGGAGGCGCTGGCCGCCCTGCTGGAGTGCGCGTGGATCGAGTCGGGCCGGGGCCGGATGCGGCCGAGTTGGGCCGGCACGGCCACCGTCACCGACCACGACGGGGTCGAACTGAACCTGGCCGCGGCGGCGGAGGCCGCGCTGGCGGGGGCGGCCGGGGCGCGGGCGCTGCGCGACCGGTTGCGGGCGGCGGGGGTGTCGACCTACTTCGAACCCAAGCCGCCGCTTTCGATCGCCGACGGCGCACGCGAGACGGTGGTCGGCCATCGCTGACGGGTGACCTACGGTGGAGGCGTGAAGCAGCCCAGCGCCGAACCGACGAGCACCCCGGCGGACACCGCGGCGACGGCGCCGGAGCCGAGCACCGACACCACGCCGCACCCCGGGACGCGAAGCGCCCCGAGGACGACGGCGGGCACAAAGGCCGCTGCCGAGACGGTCGCGGCCGAGACGATCGCCGGCGACAAGGCCGCTGCCGAGGTCATTGCCAAGACGGTTGCCGCCAAGAAGGCCATCGCCAAGAAGGTCGCGGGCAAGAAGGTCGCGGGCAGGACGATCGCTGCCGAGAAGGTGGCCGGAAAGTCGATCGCCGGCAAGAAGGCGGCAGGCAAGAAGGCCGTCGGCAAGAAGGTCGTCGGCCCGCGTAAGGGCGGTGGGCGGATCGCGGCGCCTACCTACGACGTCGAGCGGGAGTTGATCGCTCGGGGCGCGCGTGTGGTGGCGGGCGTGGACGAGGTCGGGCGTGGTGCGTGGGCCGGGCCGGTGGTGGTCGCCGCGGCGATCACCGACCTGTCCGTACCGCCCGCAGGGCTCACCGACTCGAAGTTGCTCACCGCGCGGCGTCGCGAGGAGGTGGCCGCCGCGGTCGATTCGTGGGTGCGGGCGTACGCGTTCGGTGCGGCCGAGCCGGAGGAGATCGACACGCTCGGCATGACCGCCGCGCTGCGGCTGGCCGCGGAGCGTGCGTTGGCCGCGCTGCCGATCCGCCCCGACACGATCGTCCTGGACGGCAAGCACGACTTCCTCGGCGCGCCGTGGGCCGTGCGCTGCGTGATCAAGGGCGACCAGTCGTGCGTCGGCGTCGCGGCGGCCTCGGTGCTCGCGAAGGTGCATCGCGACGCGATGATGGCCGGGCTCGGCGAGACGTACCCCGAGTACGGCTTCGCGGGCAACGCCGGCTATCCGGCCCCGGTGCACCGGGCCGCGTTGGCCGAATTCGGCCCCACGCCCCACCACCGGATGTCGTGGGCGTACTGGGACGACCTGCCCGCGTGGCGGCATCTGAAGCGACCCCGCGTGGAGCCGGTCGTCGACGGTCAACTCGGCCTCGACCTGGGCTGATCGGCGCCCGCTCGCGGTGTTCGCGTCTCCGAACGGTCACGTTTGCCGGGTGGCGCTCGTGTCGCGCCGGAGCCGGTTGTACCGTCACGCGGGTGACTGCCTCGATTCCTCCCGGCTGGTACGAAGACCCGTCGGCTCCCGGCTCCGAGCGATGGTGGGACGGGACGCAGTGGACCGCCTCCACCCGGGCCCGCGCGCAGGGCGAGATTCCGCCGCCGCCGAGCAGCGCCCCGCCCGGTCCGCCGCACGCCGGCTACCCCCAGGGGGGATACCCGGGCGGCTACCAGCCGATCGGGCCGCCACCCGGCGCCGCCCGGCCCGGTCGTGGCAGAGCGATCGGGCTGAGCGTGCTGGCGCTGGTCGTGGTGGGCGGATTGATCGCCGCGCTGATCGTGCTCCTGGGCGGGGACGACGACGGCGGCACGACGGTGGCCACGGACGGCACGCTCACCGACCCCACCACCGGGCTGACCGTGCCCAGGTTCAAGGACTGGGTCGCTCCCGACCCCCAATCCCCGGCGGACCAGGCGGTGGAAGGCCCCTGCCCGAGCAGGTCGGCGACGCGCAACGGCGGATCCGACGTCGAGACCCGGTTCCAGGCGGAGCGCAAGTGCTACGTGGCGGGGGTGACGGTGACCGCGCGCAAGGCCGGCTCCATGGCCGAGCTGGTCGCCGATCTGAAGAAGGACGTGAGCGGCGGCAGCAAGGGCGGGATCAAGCTGGAGGACCTGGAACTGGACAAGGCGATCACGGTGGACGGCCACCCGGGTTACGTCCTGCGCGGCCGGGTCTCGGGCAAGCCCGAGGACCTGGGCATGAACGCGGACTCCGCCTGGGCGCAGGCGGTGGTGATCGACGAGAAGAACGAGCGCGGCAGATACCCGTGCGTGCTGTCGAGGATGGCGATCACCGCCGGGGCTCCGGACAAGGCGACGCTGGACACCGTCCTGAAGGGCATCCGGGTCGGCAAGCCGCAGCCCTCGGAGAGCGCGTCCTGACCGTGCGTCATATCTGATGACTCGTCACCAGCGGTACGGTTACGCCCGATCGGTCGCGCCGTACCCCGCACCGGTCGCGAGCGCGTACCGTGGACGCGCGCCGCAGGTCGGGCTTGCCGGGATGCGACCGAAGGAGGCCGCACCGGGCACATCATCATTGGGGGGTGACTGTGCGCATCGGTGATCGCCTCGAATGCCCCGGCTACTCGGTGGTGGCCGTGGAGACGACGGGTTTGTCCCCACATCGACATCGCATCATCGAGATCGCGATCGCGCAATGCGATCTCGACGGACGCGTGACCGAGTTCTTCACGACCCTGCTCGATCCGCAGGGTCCCGCCGGCGACTTCCAGGCCCACGGGCTGTTCGACGACGACGTGGTCAACGCCCCGACCTTCGCCGAGGTCGCGCCGTGGCTGGCCAACCTGTTCCGGCAGCGGGTCGTGGTCGCGCACAACGCGCGCTTCGACATCGGCTTCGTCGAGCGCGAGTTCCAGCGCCGAGGCCGGCCGACGGTGCCGCCGCTGACCACCGTGTGCACGATGCGCGAGGCGCCGCACCACCTGCCGGAGGCGCCCAGGTTCACCCTGCTCGCCTGCTGCGAGGCGGCCGAGGTGCCGGTGGACGGCGGACACGGCGCGGCGGCCAAGGCGATGGGTACGGCGCGCCTGTTGGAGCACTACCTGAGTCGCGGCGCGGGCGAGGCCCGGCACTGGCAGCAGGCCCGGACCGTGGCCGCCTCGCTCAACTGGCCGCGGCGCAGCGCCGATCCGCCGCGCGTGTTCACCCGCGACGACGCGCACACGGCCCGGCGCGCCCGCGAGGAGGCCGAGCAGGTGCGCCGCCGGGACGCGGTGTCGTACCTGGAGAAGGCCCGGGCGTACGGGCCGCCGACCGGCGTGGGGGAGGGGCCCGACAGCTACCTGGCGGTGCTGGACGCGGCCCTGGAGGACCGGGTGATCACCCCGCAGGAGGCGATCGACCTCGCCGAACTCGCGGTCTCCCTGGGCATCTCCGAGGAGCAGCGCAAGGACCTGGACCGGTTGTACGTGACCGCCCTGGCCGCCTCGATGGTCGCCGCCGGCCCGATCGACCGCGAGGAGCGGGCCGATCTGACCCGGGTGGCGGCGCAGTTGGGGATTCCGCGCACCGCGCTCGACGAGATCGTCGGGATGGCCCGCTCCACCGTCGAGGAGGGTCGTGGCGGGCCGCGCATCCTGGCCCGGGGGCGGCCGCTCGAGTCGGGTCTACAGGTGCTGTTCCACGGCTATCTCGCGGTCACCCGCGGCGAGTTGGAGCGTCGGATGGCCCGGGCGGACCTGTCCGTGGCGTCCGGGATCCACGACCGGGTGGACGTGCTCGTGGTCGCCGATCCGGACGAGTCCGCGGATCGCACCTACTGGGCTCGGCAGCGCGGTATCCGGGTGCTGATCGAGCCGGTGTTCCTGGCGCTGCTCGCCGACCTGGAGCGCGGGCGCAGCAGCGCGGCCGACGCGGCCTCCCAGGTGGCCGCCGCCTCGTTGGCGCTTGCCGTGCCGGGGATGCCGCGCACCACCAGCGGCTTCCTGCTGCCCCGGCCCAGCACGTCGGGGGCGGCCGGTGCCGGGTCGTTCACGCCGGGGCCGTACCGGCCCTACGACACCCCGGTGGACGGTTCCGACGTGCTGCCCGCGGTGGCGGAGCCGACCGAGGCCTTCGAGGCGACGGAGGCGTTCGGGCCGGACGCGTCGTCGGCGCCGACGGAGGCGTTCGAGGTCACCGAGGCGCAGTCCGCGCCGGGCGCGCCGATGTCCGGGGCCGGGTCCGCCACCACGCCGGCGCCGGTGCCGGGTACGGGGGCGACGCTGCCGAGTATCCCGCCGCCGCCGACCGCGGCCGATCTGCCGGTCGCGGCCGGGTCGTCGGCCGCCGAGGTGTTGGAGGCGACCGTCCCGGACGTGTTGCCGCCGCCGCCCGAGGTGCCGCCGGTGCCGGACGCCGGGCCGAGCACGCCGCCGCCCGTGCCGGGGCCGCAGACGCCGCCGCCGCCGCAGGCGCCGCCGGGCTCGGGGACGCGCACGCCGCCGCGGCCGACGGTGCCGGTGTCGCCCGGGCCGGTGTCGTCCGTGCCGCCGAAGCCGGAACACCCGGCGTCGGGCGAGGTGTCGGCGGAGTCGGCGAGTGCGGGCCCGGCGCCGACCGTGCCGCCGCGGCCGGCGATCGCGCCGCCGCGCGGGCTGACCCGGGGGCAGGCGGTCACGATCGAGGATCTGGGCCCGTTCGCGGGCACGGTGCGGATCGAGGCCGCGTGGTGGGCGCCCGCGCAGGTGGACGGCGACACGGTGGCCCTCGTCCTCGACGACGATCGGCGGGTGGCCGACGACGGCGACCTGGTGTTCTTCAACCAGCCGGTACACGCCAGCGGCGCGGTGCGGTTGGCCGGCAAACTGCAGACCGGGACCACCAACGACGTGGAACCTGGCTCGGATTCGGTCGAGATCGACGTCACCACGCTGCCGGCCGGCCGCAGTCGGGTCGTGGTCGCGCTCGCGTTGGACGCGACGAGTGGCACCACCTTCGCCCAGGTACCGGTGACCGTCGGTATCGTCGACCCCGTGACCTGCCGTCGACTCGCCGAATTCCGGTTGAGCGGAGGCGACGAGACCGTCATGATCCTGGCCGAGGTCTATCGGCGCGGCGACTCCTGGCGCCTGCGGGCGGTCGGTCAGGGCTACGCGGAGGGGCTGGCAGCTTTGGTGATCGAGCACGGGGTGGTGGTGGACGATTGATCCGGCCGAGCTGACGGGGCATCGTAGTATGCGCCGTCGTACGCCCGGGCCACACCCCAGGAGCACCCTGGGTGGGCACGCCCCGCGCGGCTTTGATAGGACTGCCACCATGCCGCGCGTGTTCTCCGGGGAACGGGACTCCACCGATCCCTCCCCGCGTCTCCTCACCGCCGGGCATCCCGGTACCGCCACGAACGAACCGAGCCTTCCCCAGACATGACTGTGAATCCGGTGACTGCCGAAAACACCGCGGACACGACGTCCGCAGCAGAGACCCCGTCCGTGCCGCGTCCGTCCGGCGCGGTGCCCAAGCCCGGACCGCGCCCGAAGCCGAGCCCGCCCAAGCCCGCCGTGCCGCGGCAGGCGAGTGCGGCGGCCAAGCCCGGTCCGGCCAAGCCCGGTCCCCCGAAGCCGGGTGCGGCCAAGCCCGGCCCCGACCTGTCCGCCTCGCCGACGCCGCGCGTGACGCTGATCCCCGCCGGCGCGGACGACGTCTTCGACGTCGCCGACGACGCGGTCGACGCGCTCCTGGAGGCCGGTACCGAGCCCGGCGCCATCCTGGTGCTGACCACGGGTGGGCCGCACCCGTGGCAGCAGCACGAGGAGACGTTCGGCGCCGCGCAGTACTGGCGCCAATACGACGAGGGCAAGGACGTGTTCTACGCGTCGCTGCCGGCCTCGCGTCCGCTGCGGCGGCCCGCGGTCGTCGTCGTGGTCAACGGTTTCGCCGAGGGCGCCGACGCGGGTCGCATCCTGACCTCGGCGCTCACGGCCGGGGCGTCGGTCACGGTCTGCGGCGACGTGGAGCGGGTGCGCGCGCTCACCGGCGTCGCGTAAGACGTCGTAGCACGTAGGGGGCCCGGCCGTATCCGGTCCGACCGAACTCGGGCCCCCTGCCCCGCGGATCGCCAAGGTCGGCTACGGTTCGTTGCCATGTCGGAATCGCCGTCGATCGCGCAGCTCCTTGACCGGTTCCTCAGCGACCAGGAGGACCGGCTGAAAATACAGCAGTACCGGGCCTGTAGCACTGTCATCGACATGTTGTCGGGCTATCTCAACCGGTACGCCTACACGACCTTGATCGGGGAAGAACGCCAGGAATGGGACCGCGCCTTCTCGGCCGGTGACGACCGGGCGTTCTGCAACGTGTTCGGGGTACGCAAGTTGATCTCCGGGATCAAGCCGTTCCACGCGCAACATCTGCGCACGCGGCTGCAGAGTCCGGAGCTCGTTCAGGACCACGCGTTGACGGTCACGACCGATCTGGTCGACTGGCTCGCCGAGCGTGGTCTCACCGCCTGATCACACACGTGTCCATCAGGACGCGGAGGGTCGTACCAGGGGAGTGGGCCCCGCCTCCGGCAGGTAGCGCACCTGCGGCAGTTCCGTCGCGGCGCGGGCCGGGGCGATGCCCGCTGCCCTGATCGGCGTTCCGGCGCCGGGACCGCCGTCGCGGCCCGGGGGCAGCGCGGGGGTACGTCCGCGACGCCCGTCGGCGACCAGTTGCCAGCCGTCCTCCGCGACGATCGCGAAGGCGCCGCAGCGCAGACCGTGCAGGACGCACGCGTCGTGCAGCCCCCACATCCAGCGGCCGTCGTCCGCCGCCCAGCCGCGCCCGCCCTCGCGATGCACCGCCAACACCGCGGTGTGCGTGGGGGTGCCCCGGCGCAGCTCGTCGGGGACGATCAGGCGCAGGTTGGTCAGGATCAGATTGCGACAGCGCCAGCCGTCGGTACGGCCCTCGCCGAAGCCGAAGGACGCGCTGGCGACCGGCCGTTCGGACCGATCCAGGACCGCGACCACCGCCGTGCGCGCGGCCGGACGGTGCAGGTCGTGGAGCCGGTTGAGCAGTGCTCGCGGATCGCGCAGCAGGGGAATCCGGCGCGCGCGCCAGGACTCCGGGTCCAACCAGCGGGAGGGACTGGCCGGGGGCGTGCCGGTGGGGGCCGGCGCCGGGGACGCGGTTGCGGCGATGTGCACGGTCCTCCTTCCGTCCATGGCGGACAGCGGCGCGCGCTCCCACTGCGGGCGGCTCGCGGCGGAGCGGCGCCGACGGGGCCCGCACGGGAAAGTGAAGAGAACGCCTTGTCGATTCTTGCGTGACGCCGACGAACTCGGCAACACGTACCGGTGATCATTCGCTACGTCCGCGTGACGGCCCGGCGACCGATCGGGCGGGTCGGGCGACCGGCCCGCGCGGGTCACCCCTCCATCATGAGCACCAGGGGCAACACCTGCACGGCGCCGGCGCGACGCAGCAGGCGGGCCGCCACGGTGAGCGTCCACCCCGTGTCGGTGCGGTCGTCGACCAGCAGGACCGGGGCGCCGAGGGCGGCCACCCGCTCGGCGACGTCGGGCGGCAGGACGAACGCGTCGGCGACCGTGCGCAGCCGCTGGGCGCTGTTGCTGCGCGGAGCCGGGCCGCCGGCGCCCGGCGCGTATTCCACCCGCCCCAGCCAGGGCAGCCGGCCGACCTCGGCCAGCCGCTCGCCCAGGCTGTCGATCAGCGTGCCGCGCGTGTGCGAGGCGATGGTGACCACGCCTCCGGGGCGCCGCTGCCAGCCCCACCCGGCCAGGACCTCGACGACGGCGGCGAACGCGGCGTCGGGGACGGGGCCGTCGGGTGCGCCGGGGGCCAGGATCGGGCGCAGCCGGTTGCCCCAGCCGATGTCGGAGGAGCGGCCCAGGGCCCGGCCCGCCGCGGCCTGCTCGCCGTCGGGGATGCGGCCCTTGAACGCGACCCCGGTGACCGCCATGCCGGTGGGCCACATCCGGCGCGCCTCCACCTCCACGCCCGGCCGGCCCAGCGCGGCGCGGGCCGCCTCGCGCGAGGCGGGATCCACCCGCGCGTCGTGGCGCGGCCCGGCACACGTGTCGCAGCGCCCGCACGGGGCGGCGCCCGGGTCGTCCAGGCAGCGGCGCAGGAACTCCATCCGGCAGGTGCCGTCGGCCTGGTAGTCGCGCATGGACTGCTGTTCGTGCTCGCGGGCGGCGGCCACGCGCGCGTAGCGCTCCGCGTCGTACACCCAGGGGTGGCCGGTGGTGATCCAGCCGCCGCGCACCCGCTTGACCGCGCCGTCGACGTCGAGCACCTTGAGCATCAGCTCCAGGCGGTTGCGGCGCAGTTCCACGAGGGGTTCGAGGGCCTGCGTGGACAGCGGGCGCCCGGCGCCCTCCAGGGCGGCCAGGGTGCGCTCGACCTGCTCGCGGGCGGGGAAGCCGAGCGAGCCGAAGTAGCGCCAGATCGCCTCGTCCTCGCGGCCGGGCAGCAGCAGTACGTCGGCGCGCTCCACCGCGCGCCCGGCCCGGCCGATCTGCTGGTAGTAGGCGATCGGCGACTGCGGGGCGCCCAGGTGTACGACGAAGCCCAGGTCGCCCTTGTCGAAGCCCATGCCCAGGGCGGAGGTGGCCACCAGCGCCTTGACCCGGTTGGCCAGCAGGTCTGCCTCTGCGACCCGTCGCTCGGCGTCCTCGGTGCGGCCCGAGTAGGAGGCGACCGCGTGGCCGCGCGAGCGCAGGAACGCGGTGACCTCCTCGGCGGCGGCGACGGTCAGCGTGTAGACGATCCCCGAGCCCGGCAGCTCGGGCAGGTGCGTGTCGAGCCAGGCCAGCCGCTCGGCCGGATCGGGCAGGCGCAACACGCCCAGCGACAGGCTCTCCCGATCGAGTGCGCCGCGCAGGACCAACGCGTCGCCGGTCGGGTCCAGTTGTTCGGCCACGTCGGTGCTCACCCGGGCATTCGCGGTGGCGGTGGTGGCCAGGACCGGAACGCCCGCCGGCAACTCCTCCAGGAGGGTGCGCAGGCGACGGTAGTCGGGCCGGAAGTCGTGCCCCCAGTCGGAGACGCAGTGCGCCTCGTCCACCACGAGCAGCCCGGTGGTGGCGGCCAACTTAGGCAACACGGTGTCCCGAAAATCGGGATTGTTGAGCCTTTCCGGGCTGACCAGAAGCACATCCACCGTGCCGCCGGCGACCTCCGCCTGCACCGCGTCCCAATCGTCGACGTTGGCCGAGTTGATGGTGCGGGCCCGGATCCCGGCGCGGGCGGCGGCGTCGACCTGATTGCGCATCAGCGCCAACAGCGGCGAAACGATCACGGTGGGCCCCGCCCCACGAGCACGCAGCAGCGCGGTGGCCACGAAGTACACCGCCGACTTGCCCCACCCGGTGCGCTGCACCACCAGAACCCGCCGATGCCGCGCGACCAGGGCCTCGACGGCCCGCCACTGATCCTCCCGCAGCCGAGCCTCGCCCCCCACCAGCTCCCGCAACACGGCGTCGGCACGATCGCGCAACTCGGTCCCCGCGGCGGATCCGGTGTCGGACCGGGCGCGATCGGTGCCGCCCGGTTCGGTATCGCTTGGGCCGGTGCCGGCGTCGTCCTGTTTCATGCCCCCTTTGTAACCCCCCACCCCGACGGGGAGGAGGGCAGGTGCACGGTTTTGTGCAGAAACGCGTCGCCTACCCATCGGCCACCCCGCCGGCAACCACCCTCGCCGCGCCCGATAGACCCGGCCGGCCCCCTTCGCCGTGCGACTCCACAGGCTTGACGTGGATTCGTCCGCTCGCCGACGGGTCGCTTGGACCTCGTTCGTTGGGACGCTGGGGTTCGGTGTTGTCGAGTCGGCGGTCCACAAGGGGCGAGTTGTGCACGGCCGGGTTGCGGGAGTCCGGTCGGCAGTGGTGTCGAGCGGACGCTCGATGCATGAACGACACCGACGGGTTCGACCGCCCGCCCTATGTGGCCATGACCCCGCAATCCGTCCTGCGGGTTCGCTCGCCCGCCGATCTGGTGGAGGCCGTGCCGTATCTGATCGGCGTGCGGCCCACCGACAGCGTGGTGCTGCTCGGGATCCTGCCGGGGGATCGGAGCCGGGTCGGGCCGGTGTTGCGGCACGACCTTCCGGCCCCGGCCGACTTCGTGAACGCCGCCCGGCATTTCGCCCGCCTGCTGGTGCGGACCGGCGCGCGTGGGGTCGCGGTGGCGATATACGCCGACGGGGAGAGCGGCCGGATGAGCGGGGCGGAGGCGGCCGGGACGTCGCGTGCGGGCGACGCCTCCGATGGATCCGATGGGTCGGGTGCCCCGGACGCCCCGGAGGCTTCCGGGACGGCGGAAGGGTTGCCCGGTTCTTCCTCCGCCCCCCTCGATGACCTGCCCGCGACCGTCGGCCGGCTGCGGCCTCTGCATGAGGCGATCGCGCGCGAGTGTGCGGCTCGTGGGATCGAGGTTCGGGAAGCGGTGTGTGTCACCGCCGGGCGGTGGTGGTCCTATGGGTGCGACGATGCGCGGTGTTGTCCGATGGAAGGTACGCCGTTGCGTACCGAACGTAATTCGACCGTGGCCGCCACCGCGGTCTGGGCCGGGTTGCCGGAGCCGGCCTCCTTGACCGATCTGATGCGGCTGTTTCGGCCGCCGGAGTATGCGATGCGCGAGCGGATACTGCGTGCGTACACCGACGTGCGTGGCGATTCCGCCGGCTTCGAGCCGGGGCGCACGTTGATTGCGTTGGCGGGCCACCGGATTCGGTTTCGGGCCGGGAATACCGAGATCGAGCCGGAGGAGGCGGCGCGACTGGTATTGGGGCTCGGTGACGCGCGGGTGCGCGACGAGGTGATGGCGTGGCACGGGGAGACGCCGGGGGAGGCCGACGACCGCGCGTTGCTCGCCCTGTGGACCGTGCTCGCGCGTCGGGCCTTCGCGCCCGCGTCCGCGCCGCCGCTCACCCTCGCCGCGTGGGCGGCCTGGACGGCGCACGACGGCGTGTTGGCCCGGGTCGCGGTGACCGGGGCGCTGCGCGCCGATCCCGGATACACCATGGCGCGGCTGCTGCACTCGGCGATCAACAGCCCCCTGAGCGCCGCCGAGGTGCGGCGGCGGATCTTTCGCGATGCCGTGACCAACCGGGCGCCGTGAGCGTTGGGGGGCCGGGGGCCGGTTGACGAACGCGGGGGTGCGGTGCGGCTCGACGCGCCGCCGCCGTCCGGATGGAACGGCGCGATTCCGGCGCCGCGTGGGACCTGGGAGAAGCGGGAGGCGAGAGCGTGACGGTGAGCACGATTCCACATCCGGTCGCGCACGACGCGCTCGTCTGCGTGGACGCGCCGGGCATGGCGATCGGCGGTCGCGACGGGCAACTGCGCGGTCGGGGCGTGGAGGGCGTGTACCACGACGGGCGACGCACGCTTTCGCGCAATGTGCTGACCCTCGGCGGCATCGAGCCGGAGCCGCTGTCCGGGCACGTGGTCGCCGCGGGGGCCGTGCGATACCTGGCGATGCGCCGATTCGCCGCGGACACCACGCCCGACCCCGCCCTCGTGGTCGAGCGCACCCGGTTCGCCGACGGCCGGGAGCGGATCGTGGTGCGCAACACCGGTCGCCGGCCGCTGAGCTTCCCGGTCGAGATGGTGCTGGGCGCCGACCTGATGCCGCTCGACGCGCTGCGCGCCGGATACCGGCCGGCCGAACTGCCCGCCCGGGTCGCGGCGGCAGGCCTGGGCTGGAGCGCGCCGGACGGCATGTCGGTGCGCGCGGTGGCCGAGCCCGCACCGGACACCGCGCTGGCCGCCACCGCGACGCTGCGCTGGGAGGTGGCGCTGGAGCCGGCCCGTTCATGGTCGGTCGAACTGCGCATGCTCGCCGAGCCGGTGCCCGGGCGGTCCGGCCCGCGCGCGGTCTCGGGCCGGCCGCCGTGGACCGAGCCGCGGGTGCGCTGCGACGACGTACGGGTGGCGGCCTGGGTCGATCAGGGCCTGCGCGATCTGCGGGCGTTGCTCGTGGTCCCCGATCCGGATCTGCCGACCGCGGCGCTGCCCGTCGTCGGCGCGCCCTGGCAACTCGCCCCCGCCGGGCGCGACGCGCTGTGGACGGCCCGGATGCTGCTGCCGCTGGGCACCCGCTTCGCGAGCGGCGTATTGCGGTTGCTCGCGTCACGTCAGGGGGTGCGGTCGCGACCCGGGGTCGGCGAGGAGCCCGGGCGCATCCCGCACACCCTGGGGCGGAGCGGCGAGCACGTGCGCTACGACTGTGTGGGCTCGACCGCGCTGTTCGTCACGCTGCTCGGCGAGGCGTGGCGGTGGGGGCTGCCCGCCACCGAGACCGCCGCGCTGCTGCCCGCGCTCGGCCGCGCGCTCGGACATCTGACCCGGACGCTGGGCGAGCGACCCGGCGACTTCGCAAGGCTCGGGCCCGAGGGGCCGGCGCCGTGTGAACTCCAGGCCCAGACGTACGAGGCCGCGCGGCACGGCGCGGCACTCCTCGACGCGCACGACCTGCCGGGCGGGGCGGCGTTACGCGAGCGGGCCGAAGAGTTGGCCGTGGCGTTTCGCCGGGCGTTCCGGGCCGAGGACGCGGCGGGGGAGTACTACGCGGCGGCGCTCGACCCCGGCGGTCGGCCGATCCCGGTGGCCTCCTCGGCGATGGCGCACCTGCCCGGCAGCGGCATCCTGGACGACACCGGCAGCGAGGCGGTGGCCCGTCGGCTGACCGCGCCCGACTTGGACTGCGGCTGGGGCCTGCGCGGCACCTCGGCCCGGACGCCCGGTTATCACCCGCTCGCCGCGCGCGGCGGCGTGGTGCGCACCCACGACACCTGCGTGGCGGTGGCCGGGCTGGCCGAGGCCGGTCATCCCGACGCCGCACAGCGGTTGTTCGCCGGACTGCTCGACGCCGCGCCGTGGTTCCAGTACCGGCTGCCGGAGATGCACGCGGGTGAACAACGCGCCGAGGGCCACGCACCGGTGGCCCACCCGCTGGCCTGCCGCCCCCTCGCCCGCGCCGCCGGCGCGGTCCTGCCGGTCCTGGTAGCCCTCGCCGGCATCCGCCCCGACGCCCCCACCGGCCGCGTCACCGTGCGCCCGGGCGGCCCGTTGGACATCGGCGAACTCGAACTCCGCGACCTGCGCATCGCCGGCGACCCCTTCACGGTCCGGGTGAACCGCGCCGGCCAACCCATCATCGAAGAGGCCCCCGAATCCCTCCAACTCTCCACATGACCTACCCCTGACAGCACCTCCACCGCCCCGACACCACCACCACATACCGCTCCACAGGCGCCGGTGCGGCGGTCGTTCATCACCACCTGTCGCTCCGACGAGGCCCACGACGGACCGACCGAGACGCCGTCGGATCCCGCCCGCCGCCGCCCCACACCCGCCATCCGAACGAGCCCCCGGCCCACCTCGCGGCAGGCACGCCGCCGGCGGGTGCACTCGTGCTCGGATGCCGTGGGCGCGACCCGGACTGCGCGAACAGTCGGGGTCGTGAGCCGTGGAGTGCCCACCGAGCCGGCCCGATTCGCGTCCGCCGGCGACCGCCCCCGCCACCCCGTCGGCCCAGGCCGGTCCGTGGCCCACCCGCGCAGGCCTCGGTCGGGTACCACAGCGCTGTCCCGTCGCGCGCGACCCCCGCCGATCGGTGGGGCACTTCGGCGGCGGAACGTCGCTCCGCTTCGGGGTGTGCCCGGATGTTGTTCGAGGGGCCTGCGGGAAGGGTGAGGTTGGCGGTGGTTTTATCGTCAGCCAGACAGCTAGTGGCTCCCGGGCACTAGGATCGCTCCATGCCGCGCTCCGAGACCTCGCTCTTCCCGCCCTTCGGAGTCACCGTGGATCTTGTCGTCCTCACGGTGCGCGAGCACGCTCTGAGTGCCCTGACCATTCGTCGGGGCGAGCCGCCGTTCCAGGGGGCCTGGGCGTTGCCCGGGGGATTCGTGCGGGAGGGGGAGGGTCTGGAAGCCGCCGCGGCGCGGGAGCTGGCCGAGGAGACCGGGCTGGATCGGCTGCCCGTGCACCTCGAACAACTCGCCACGTTCGGCGACCCCGGCCGGGACCCCCGGATGCGCGTGGTCAGCGTCGCCTACCTGGTCCTGGCCCCCGACCTGCCCGCCCCGCGCCCCGGCGGAGACGCGGCGGGCGCGCGCTGGTCCTCGGTCGGCGAACTGCTGGGCGACGGCGGTCGGCTCGCGTTCGACCACGCGCGGATCCTGGAGGACGGTGTCGAGCGGGCCCGGTCCAAGATCGAATACTCCTCGCTGGCCGCCGCGTTCTGCCCCGAGGAGTTCACCGTGGGCGAGCTGCGCCGGGTCTACGAGTCGGTGTGGGGCGTGGCTCTGGACCCACGCAACTTCCACCGCAAGGTCACGGGTACGCCCGACTTCCTGGTGCCCACCGGTGGCACCACCACGCGCCAGGGCGGTCGCCCCGCCCAGCTGTTCCGTCGAGGCTCCGCGGAGAAGCTCAACCCGCCGATGTTGCGTCCCGAGGCCTGATCACCGGGCCCTGTCCGGTCGCCGGACCCGGCCCCATCGCCGGACCTGCCCCATTGCCGGACCTGCCCCATTGCCGGGCCCTGCCCGATCGTCAGGCCCAGATGGTGCGGCGCGGCGGGGACCCCCACCGCGCCCCCGTCAGTCCTGTCCGCCCAGGTCCAACGCGACCGCGTCATACGCGAGCTGGGCGTCTCGGCTGCGGTGGCGGACCAGTTGGGTGAGCAGCTCCAGCACCCTCGGCCGCAGTGCCGGCCAGCCGGCCGCGTCCTGCGGGCCGTAGGCGAGGCCCGAGAGCAGGTCGTCGAGGAGCAGGCCGAGCCGGGCGTGTTCATCCCGCAGCCGCCACACCGTGGGTTCGAACCTGGGATCCGCGCGGCGCACCTCCTCGTAGAGCCCGTCGGGCCCCTCGGTGGCCGCGACGTGTTCGTACAGATCGGCCCGCAACTGCCGCAGCCCCGCGCACAGCGCGGCCATCCGGCGCGAACCCGCGCGGTCGGCGACCAGACCGTCACGAACGATCGTCAACGCGTCGTCGAGATCGCTCCGCCTGCGGCGGACGGCGTCCAGGACGCCCGGATCGGGAAGGGACATGCCGACCTCCAGAGACGTGCTCGGCGGTAGTTCGATGGTCCTCCCGCACCCCACGACCTGTCCAGGTTCGGGGGACTTTTCCACAGCTCGCCGATACAGGATCAAATGCCGGGAAAATAGCGATTTCGCCGGTATGTTGCCAAAGATCCAAAGATCTCCCACGCATGGGACGACCGGGAGCGATGGCGATGGCGATGATCCAGACACGTGCGCTGACCAAGAGATACGGCGGCATCGTGGCCGTCGACGATCTTTCCTTCGATGTGCTGCCGGGCAAGGTGACCGCCCTGCTCGGGCCCAACGGCGCGGGCAAGACGACCACGCTGCGGCTGATGCTCGACCTCGAACGGGGCGGCGGCGAGACGCGGTACGACGGCCGCCGCTATCGCCGACTGCGTCGACCCGGCACCGTGGTCGGCGCCTGCGTCGGCCCGGGCGCGGCCCACCCGGGCCGACGCGTGCGAGCCCACCTGAGAATGCTCGCCGCAGCCGGGCGCATCCCGGCGCGTCGGGTGGACGAGGTGCTGGACCTGGTCGGCCTGACCCCCGTGGCCGGCGCCCGCGCCCGGGTGCTCTCGACCGGCGCGCTCGGCCGACTCGCGCTCGCCTCGGCGCTGCTCGGCGACCCGGACACGCTGATCCTGGACGAACCGGCCGCCGGCCTGGACCCGCAGGGGGTGCGGTGGCTGCGCGACTTCCTGCGCGCCTATGCCGCCCAGGGTCGTACCGTCCTGGTCGCGGGGCACATCCTGGCCGAGACCGCGCGCTGCGCCGATCGCGTGCTGGTGATCAGTCGTGGTCGGCTGGTCGCGGACGAGTCGGCCGCCGACTTCCTGCGTCGAGGGGTGCGCACGGGGGTGGCGGTACGGACTCCGCAGGTGGCTCGGCTGTCCGCGCTGTTGCGGGCCGAGGGGGTACACACCACGCGCCCCGGGGGCACCACGCTCACCGCGATCGGCGCGGATCGGGCCCGGGTCGGCGAGATCGCCTTCCGCGGCGGCGTGCTGCTGCACGAGTTGGCCGAACGCGAGCCGGGCGTGGGCGACGCGTTCGCCGACGCGATCACCCGCCGCCGCGAGCGCGCGGCCGTCACGACCGAACCCGCCGGCGCCGGGCACTCCGCCGACGCGGTGCCCGGCGAAACGGAACGCCGCGCCGATCCGCCACGCGTGGACCGAGCGACACCACACCTCGCCGACCCGGGACAGACGGACGGCGCGGCCCGTACCGACGACCCGACCCGTACGGGCGACCCGGCCCGCGCCGACCACCACCCGGCCGACCCCGCGCCCGCGCCCGGCCCCGCACTCGCACCCACCCCCGGATCCCTCACCGCCCACCGCGTCGATCCCACCCCGGCGACGACGGATCACCTCACCGAAGCCCTCGCCGAGTCCACGCTCGCCCAACCCGCCCCCCGCTTCGACGCCCCCACCCGCGCCGACCTCCCCCGGGCCACGGTCACCCCCGACCCCCGACGCGCCGAACCGGCCCCGGCGGCCGCGCCCGAGGCGCGCCCGCTCGACGAGCCCGGGCCGGCCCCCGAGGACCCGCCCGCCGCACGTCCGCCGAGGCGTCGGTTCGCCCGCACCTGGCGCTCCGCCGACCGCGCCCCACAGACCGACGAGGTGAAAAGCGCATGAGCGCCATCCGGTACGAACTCGCGCGAGCCCGGAGCCTGCGCGCCACCTGGTGCGGCGCGTCGGCGCTGATCGCCCTCGCCGCCGGGAGCACATGGGTGGCGGCCCGCCAGGCCGGGGCCGTACCGATCGGCTCCGGCGAGGCGGCCAACCTGCTCACCGCGGGCCCCGGCCACACCCCGGTCCTGGTCCCGGCGATCATGCTCTCGATCGCGTTGGCGTGTGCGAGCGAGCAGCGTCGTGACGCGCTGCCCACGCTCTTCATCGCCCTGCCCCGACGCAACCGGGTGTTCCTGGCCAAGGTCGTCGGCACCGCGCTCGCCGCCGCGCTGGTCGCGGTCCTGGCGGTCGGCGCCGGCCTGCTCACCGCCCGCGCGGTGTTCGGTCCGACCTTCCCGGACCTCGCGGCGATCGACCCTCCGGCGCCGCGGATCCTGGTCGGCTTCGTCGGCTACGTGGTGCTCGGCGCCGTACTCGGCCTGGCCGTCGGGGTGTTGGCCCGCGGCGCACCGCTGATCGCGGTCGCCGTCGCGGCGCTGCCCGCGGGTGCCGAACGGCTGATCGCGGCGGCCATCCGGGCCGGTGCTCCGCCGGCGGAGCGGGACCTGGTGCGTTACCTTCCGTTCCGCGCCGCCGACCGGATGCTCGTGGTCGGCGAGGGCGACGGGTGGTCGCCGCTGGTCGACGGCGCGGCTCTGGCCGGGCTCACGGGTGTGGTCGTCGTACTGGCGATGGTGACGTTCGGTCGTCGGCGGGCCTGAGCACGGGGGCCGCTTCGTGGGGTTGTGCGGGCTTCACACTTTCGGACGATCGACCCGCAAGGTAGATCACCCTTTCGTGTGTTTTTCAGCCGGGAGCGGGTTTGCGGCTCAAGCCCGACCCGTTCGAGGCCGAGATGGAGAGCGTGAGTATCGCTGCCCATCAGACAATGACCCACGCCCCGGCGAGCGGCCCGGCCGACGCGTTCCGCGCCGGCGAGCCGGGCGCCGCCGGCACCGACCCGATGTCCCGCCGGCCGTACGTGTGGGACGGACCCGACCTCGAACCGGCCCGCGCCGTCCGCAAACCCGGCGTCGGCCGGGGGCGGGGACTGCACGGCCAACTCGTCCAGCAGCTCGGCCAGATGATCGTCGCGGGCGAGGTGGGCGCCGAACGCCCGCTGGTGCCCGAGGAGATCGGCCAGCGCTTCGAGGTCTCCCGGACCGTGGTGCGCGAATCGCTCCGGGTCCTGGAGGCCAAGGGCCTGGTCAGCGCCCGGCCCAACGTCGGCACCCGGGTGCGCCCGGTGAGCGACTGGAACCTGCTCGACCCCGATGTGATCGAGTGGCGCGCGTGCGGCCCGCAGCGTGATTCGCAGCGTCGCGAACTGTTCGAACTGCGCTGGGGGATCGAGCCGCTGGCCGCACACATGGCCGCGTGTCGCAACCACCCGGAGATCGTCCGTCGGCTCGGCGACGTGGTGGAGATCATGCAGCGGGCGGTGGCCCAGCCCGATCCGCTGACCTTCAGCCGCGCCGACGCCGAGTTCCACGGCCTGCTGCTCCAGGTCGCCGGCAACCGTATGCTCGACCACCTCGCGAGCATCCTGGCCGCCGCCCTCCAGGTGTCGGGCGGGCATGTCGCCGGATGCGAACACCTGTCGGAGGCGTCGGTCGCGCTGCACGCGCGTCTGGTCGACGCGGTCGCCGCCGGCGACGGGGAGAGTGCCGAGACCGCCATGCGGTCGCTGCTCGCGGTACACCCCGAGGTGGACCGCCAGTTTCCCGCCCCCCGCGAGGGATGACCCGCGCCACCGCGTCCCGGATACCGCGCACCGCCCCTTCGCCGACCCACCGCCCGGGTCGACGGAGGGGCGCGCGTATGCCCCGCGCTCCGGTCCGATCCTGCCCCCGGCGGCCCGCCGGGGCGTCGACGACGAGTCGCGAACCGTCGGCTGCGGCGCGGCAGTTCGCGAGGCGGCGCGCCACGGGCCGCGCGAGACACGGAGAGTTCGGGGCAATCCTCCCGGTGAGGCGGTTCGCGTGCGTACTCTCGATATCCGACTCGATCCGACTCGCCGGCCCGTAATCGCCAACAGGTGGGGTTGTGAGGCAATGAACGACGACAAGGGCGGAAGCGCGCGGCCCGCGGACATCGACGCGGCGTTGCTCGACACCTTGAGCACCCACGGATCCATCGCATTCGCTTTCTACGACCGGCAGTTGCGCTGTCGGCGGGTCAGCGGCGCGCTCGCCGGGATGCACCGGCGCGCCGCCGCCGATCTGCTCGGCAGGCGTCCCGGCGAGGTTTCCCCGGACGCGCGGGGTCGGCGGATCGAGGCGGTGTTGTCCCGGGTGCTTGCCGACGGTGAACCCCACGTCGAGCCGCACGCGACCGGCCCCGACGGCGCCGCGGACGCCCCGGATTCCGCGGACTCCGGCGACCGGGCCCGGCCGGATCCCGCGGACGGGCACGAACGGGTCTACGAGGCACAGTGGTTGCCCGTTCCCGATCCCGCCGACCGGGACGGCCCGGCGGTCGGCGTGCTGCTGGTGGTACGCGACGTCACCGAGCAGCGTCGCTGCGCGGAATTGTTGCGCGCCGGGCAGTGGCGCACCGCCGGGCTCCAGGCGATGACGGCGCGGATCGCCGGCACCCTGAGCGTGCCCGAGGTCGAGGTCGCGGTCGGCGAACTCGGCGCCGGCATCGCCGCCGTGTGCTCGGAGGCGTACCTCCTGGACGAGACCACACCGGTGTATCCGTGGCCGAACGTGCCCGCGCAGCGCACCGTCGGCCGCCGCCGGGGCATGCCCGCGCACTGGCCGGCGGACCTGGTGGCGGCGGTCACCGACGGCGTGGCGCAGTACACCTGCGCCGACGGCCCCGGCGCCTCCCGGGCGGTCCTGCCGCTGGTCGGCTCCGGCGCGCCGCTGGGCGTACTGCGCTACACCTTCGACGACGGACGGGCGTTCGGGGCGGACGACCGGATCTTCCTGGAGGCGTTCGCGGGACAGTGCGCCCTCGCGGTCGAGCGGTCCCGGCTGTACGAGCGCGAACACCGCACCGCGGTCGCCCTGCAGCGCAGCCTGCTGCCGGATCGGTTACCCGCGGTGCCCGGGGTCGAGTTCGGCTTCCGCTACCTGCCGGGCGCGCCCGACTTCGAGGTGGGCGGCGACTGGTACGACGTGTTCCAACTGCCCGACGGGCGGGTGGCGATCGTGGTCGGCGACGTGATCGGCAAGGGGCTGACCGCGGCGGCGGGCATGGGCCGGGTGCGCTCGGCGCTGCGCGCGCTCGCCTTCACCGATCCCGAACCCGCCGCCGTACTCACCGGCCTGGACCGGCTGTTCACCGCCACCGAGGACGACGAGTCGCTGACCACGCTCGTCTACGCGGTGGTCGACCCCACCACCGGTCTGCTCGACCTCGCCGACGCGGGGCACCTGCCGGTGGTGGTCGTCTCGGCCGACGGCAAGTCCCGACTGGTCGAGATCGGCGAGGAGTCCACGCCCCTGGGGGTGGCCGAACACCGCACCCAGCACACCGTGCGCCTCGATCCCGGCGACATTCTGATCGGCTTCTCCGACGGGCTGGTGGAAACGCGCGGTCGCGGCATCGACGAGGGGCTGGACGACCTCGTCGAGATGGCCCGGGGGGCCAACGAGGGCCTGGAGCCGCTGTTGACGGCCATCCTCGACGGACTCATCGGCGACCGGGGCCGCGACGACGACGTGACCATCCTGGGGGTGCGGATCACCGGCGACGATTGAGGCGGATCGCGCATACATCCCTCACACAGGGTGTGGCGCGCACCGCAAGGGGGAATCGTGTGAGCTGCGCCACTGAAGGGGCGCGTAACACTTCTTCGCCTGGCCCGATGAGTACGAAGGTGGCAGCCGTTCGGGAATAGCAAAACAAGCCGAAGCGCTGACTCGAGTGCAACCGGTTTGCCGGAACCACGCGCTGTCCGCCCGAGTGTCGTTCGCTTGGCGGCGCCTGCCTGTTCACCAGGCCGTGACGCCGTCCAGATCGTCGAGAGGTTGTTTGTGTCGGCCAGCACATCCCGTTCGCTCCCGCCCGAGATCGCCGAATTCGTCAACGTGAAGTCGTTGATCGAGCGGGGTGAGGCCCAGGGGTACATCGCCAGCGACGAGGTGCGCCAGGCGTTCGAGGCCGACCAGATTCCGGCCACCCAGTGGAAGAACGTCCTGCGCAGCCTCAACCAGGTCCTCGACCAGGAGGGGGTGACCATCATGGTCAGTGCCGCGGACTCGGCGGCACCCAAGCGCAGTCGCAAGAGCGTGGCGGCGAAGAGCGCGGCCAAGCGCACCGCGACCAAGACCGTCGTCACCAACCGCGCCGCGGTCGCCCCCGTGCCGGCCGCCCCCGCGCCGGGCATCACCGCGGAGCCGCCTGCGAACGCCACGACACCCGACGAGAACGCCACCCCGATCGCCGAGGCCGCCTCGGCACCTGCCGCCGCGCCGCGCAAGGCCGCCGCGAAGAAGACCGCCGCCGGTGCCAAGAAGGCCGCGCCGAAGAAGGTCGCCGCCAAGAAGACGGCCGGCAAGGCCGACGAAGCCGAGCCGGACGCCGAGGAGTTGCCCGACGAGCCCGACGTCGTCGTCGAGGACGCGGCGCCCGACGAGCCGGAGAACAAGGGCTTCATCCTCTCCGACGACGAGGACGACGCGCCGGCCCAGCAGGTCGCCGCCGCGGGCGCCACCGCCGACCCGGTCAAGGACTACCTCAAGCAGATCGGCAAGGTCCCGCTGCTCAACGCCGAGCAGGAGGTCAACCTCGCCAAGCGGATCGAGGCGGGCCTGTTCGCCGAGGACAAGCTGGGCTCCGGCGAGAAGGTGCAACCCAAGCTCCGGATGGAGCTGGAGATCATCGCCGAGGACGGCCGGCGGGCGAAGAACCACCTCCTGGAGGCCAACCTCCGCCTGGTGGTCTCGCTGGCCAAGCGCTACACCGGCCGCGGCATGCTCTTCCTGGACCTGATCCAGGAGGGCAACCTGGGTCTGATCCGCGCGGTGGAGAAGTTCGACTACACCAAGGGCTACAAGTTCTCCACCTACGCCACGTGGTGGATCCGGCAGGCGATCACCCGGGCCATGGCCGACCAGGCGCGGACCATCCGCATCCCGGTCCACATGGTCGAGGTGATCAACAAGCTCGCCCGCGTGCAGCGCCAGATGCTCCAGGACCTGGGCCGCGAGCCCACCCCGGAGGAACTGGCCAAGGAACTCGACATGACGCCGGAGAAGGTCGTCGAGGTCCAGAAGTACGGTCGCGAGCCGATCTCGCTGCACACCCCCCTCGGCGAGGACGGGGACAGCGAGTTCGGCGATCTGATCGAGGACTCCGAGGCGGTCGTGCCCGCCGACGCGGTCAGCTTCACGCTGCTCCAGGAGCAACTGCACTCGGTGCTCGACACGCTCTCCGAGCGCGAGGCGGGTGTGGTGTCGATGCGCTTCGGGCTCACCGACGGTCAGCCCAAGACGCTCGACGAGATCGGCAAGGTCTACGGCGTGACGCGCGAGCGCATCCGGCAGATCGAGTCGAAGACGATGTCCAAGCTGCGCCACCCCTCGCGCTCCCAGGTGCTGCGCGACTACCTCGACTGATCCCACCGCCACGATCGATCCGTCCGCACGGCCCCGGATACACCATCCGGGGCCTTCGTGTGCGCGGGCGCGGCTCAGTCACCCGTTCGCCGGGGCGAAGGATTCCGGATCGTCACGCCTGGGCACCGGACACTACCTGACGGTAGCCGGCGAGAGGTTCCCCATGATGGTGCGAGCGCCCGAGCGGAACGAACGCAGCAGTTTCCGGCGGTACATCCGAGGATCGACGGCCGCGTTGGCCGCGATCGTGGTTGCGGCGGTCCTGACGGGGGCCGCGCCCTCCGCGCCCGCCGGGCCCCCGCGCGGCGTGGTCGGCGGGTCGCCCGCCGACACCGCGACCTATCCGTGGGCGGTGGCCCTCTCCAGTCGTGCCGAGTACGGCTCCGCGCGATCGGGGCAGTTCTGCGGCGGCACGCTGATCGCACCCACGAAGGTGCTGACCGCCGCGCACTGCATGTTCGATCAGAACGGAAAACGCGACGATCGCCCGGATCTCAAGGTGATCCAGGGCCGGACGGATCTACGCACCACCACGGGCCGCGAGGTCGCGGTCGGCTCGGTGTACGTGAACCCGGGTTTCGACGCCACCTGGATTTCCGGCGACTGGGCGGTGTTGACCCTCGACGAGCCGCTGAGCACCGGCAGCGCGTCGCTGGTCGGCGCGGACGAGGACGTGTACGCCGCCGACACCCCCTCGACGGTGGTCGGCTGGGGTGACACCACGGGACGGGGCGACTACTCCCCGACGCTGCGTCAGGTCACCGTGCCGCTGGTGTCCGACGCCGCGTGCAGCACCGCCTATCCGGGCGGGATCTACGGCACCTACGACGCCGCGTCGATGGTGTGCGCGGGGGAGAAGCGGGGCGGCAAGGACGCGTGCAGCGCGGACAGCGGCGGACCGCTGCTGATCGGCGGACGGGTCGCCGGGATCGTGTCCTGGGGCGACGGGTGCGCGCTGGCGGGCAAGCCGGGCGTGTACACCCGGGTCGCCGCGTTCGCCCGGGACATCCGGGATGCCGCCGGATTGTGAGGGATATCACGCACGTTTCGGACCTCGACGACCCTCCCTGAAGCGGGCGGGTTGCGCGGGACAGACGCCGATGGCGGCCACCTCGGTGGCCGCCATCGGCGCGATGTCTGCTCGTCGGGATCTCAGAGGGTCGGCTGTTTGGTCAGTTGTCGTCGTCCGGTGCGGTAACGGGGACCGCCGTGAGGCGGTCGGTCTCGTCCTGTATCTCCACGGCCACCTTCCGAAGTTCCGGCTCGAACTTGCGGGCGTGGTGCGCACAGAACAGCAGTTCGCCGCCGCTGGAAAGGACAACCCGAAGGTATGCCTGGGCGCCGCACCGATCACAACGGTCGGCGGCCGTCAACGGACTGGCGGGTGTCAGAACCGAATTCACGTCGCCTCTTCTCTACTCGACGAAGCCTTCATCGATGTCCAACATCAAATCAGCCTCGAACGTTCCCGGGGTGATCGTGTCATGTTCAACAGCTTCTCGGCACACCCCTTTTGCAACTCGTTCCTTGTGCATAGGACGTGCCCTGTGTGCGTACGGTTCATGCCGGCCACCCGATCGGGTGGTCGAAGATGTGTTCGGATGCCGGCTAGTATGCGGCGGCGAGCCGTGGCCGGGCTGTCTTCCGGCCCCGGTAGCCTTGCTCTCCGGCGCTACGAGGGTGATCATCGGCCCCACTTCCGTGGGTTCGACACATCGCGAACGCGCCGTACGGATCGACGCGTACGCGGCGATCCGACTACTCGACTACATGCGAGGAGTTGCACCGCGTGACCGCCCAGACGACCGCGCAGTCCACCGCGCTCCTGGCGGGCGAGCCCGACCACTCGAACTACACCGCACGGCACCTCCTCGTCCTCGAGGGTCTGGACGCGGTCCGCAAGCGCCCCGGCATGTACATCGGCTCCACCGACAGCCGGGGCCTGATGCACTGTCTGTGGGAGATCATCGACAACTCGGTCGACGAGGCCCTCGGGGGCTTCGGCGACCGGATCGAGGTGCTCCTGCACGCGGACGGCTCGGTGGAGGTTCGGGACAACGGTCGCGGTATTCCCGTCGACGTGGAGCCCAAGACCGGCCTGTCCGGTGTCGAGGTCGTCATGACCAAGCTGCACGCCGGCGGCAAGTTCGGCGGCGGTTCCTACGCCGCGTCCGGCGGCCTGCACGGCGTCGGCGCCTCGGTGGTCAACGCCCTGTCCGCCCGACTCGACATCGAGGTGGACCGGGGCGGGCACACGCACGCCATCTCGTTCCGCCGCGGCGTGCCCGGCGAGTTCGCCGACCTCGGCGCCGACGCTCCGTTCAGCAGTGGTAACGGACTGCGCCGGATCAAGAAGATCCCCAAGACCCGCAGCGGTACCCGGACCCGCTACTGGGCGGACCGGCAGATCTTCCTCAAGGACGCCGCGCTCGACCTCGAACTGCTCCACGCGCGCGCCCGCCAGACCGCGTTCCTGGTGCCCGGACTGACCCTCGTTGTTCGCGACGAGCGCAATGGGGCGAATCAGGGCGAAGTAGACGAACAGGTCTTTCACTACTCCGGTGGGATCAGCGAGTTCTGCGAATACCTCGCCCCCGACCGCGCGCTCTGCGACGTGTTGCGCTTCACCGGCTCCGGCACGTTCAAGGAAACCGTGCCCGTGCTCGACGAGCAGGGGCACATGGTGCCCACCGAGGTCCAGCGCGAGCTGGGCGTCGATGTGGCGCTGCGCTGGGGCACCGGCTACGACTCGACGCTCCGCTCGTTCGTGAACATCATCGCCACCCCCAAGGGCGGCACCCATGTCGCCGGATTCGACCAGGCGCTGCGGCGCACGGTCAACGACGCGCTGCGCTCGGCCAAGCTGCTGCGCGTGGCCGAGGACGACATCACCAAGGACGACGCCACCGAGGGGCTGACCGCCGTGGTCACCGTCCGGTTGGCCGAGCCGCAGTTCGAGGGGCAGACCAAGGAGGTGCTGGGCACCTCGGCCGCCGCGCGGATCGTGCAGAACGTGGTGTCCAAGGAACTCAAGGCGTTCCTGACCTCCACCGGGCGCGACCACAAGGCGCAGGCGCGCGCCGTCCTGGAGAAGGTCGTCTCGGCGGCCCGCACCCGGATCGCCGCGCGGCAGCACAAGGAGGCCCAGCGTCGCAAGACGGCCCTGGAGACCTCGGCGCTGCCCGCCAAGCTGGCCGACTGCCGCAGTGACGACGTGGACCGCAGCGAGTTGTTCATCGTCGAGGGCGACTCCGCGCTCGGCACCGCCAAGCTCGCCCGCAACTCGGAGTTCCAGGCGCTGCTGCCGATTCGGGGCAAGATCCTGAACGTGCAGAAGGCGTCGGTGTCGGACATGCTCAAGAACGCCGAGTGCGCCGCGATCATCCAGGTGATAGGAGCGGGCTCGGGGCGCACCTTCGACATCGACCAGGCCCGCTACGGCAAGATCATCTTCATGGCCGACGCCGACGTCGACGGCTCGCACATCCGCTGCCTGCTGCTGACCCTCTTCCAGCGCTACATGCGCCCGATGGTCGAGGCCGGCCGGGTGTTCGCCGCGGTCCCGCCGCTGCACCGGATCGAGTTGTCCCGGCCGAAGAAGGGCCAGGACAAGTACGTCTACACCTACTCCGACGCCGAACTGAAGCGCACCCTGCTGGAGTTCCAGCGCAAGGGCGTGGTCTGGAAGGACCCGGTCCAGCGCTACAAGGGCCTGGGCGAGATGGACGCCGATCAACTCGCGGAGACCACGGTCGACCCCCGACACCGCACCCTGCGCCGCATCAACCTCGGCGATCTGGAGGCGGCGGAGCGGGTGTTCGACCTGCTGATGGGCAACGAGGTCGCGCCGCGCAAGGAGTTCATCACCAACTCCGCGTCGCTGCTCGACCGGTCGCGCATCGACGCCTGATCGAGGGCCGCGGGCCGGGGATCCCGGTCCCGCTCCCGCGACGCGCACACGCCGGGCCCGGTGGGATACGTCCCGCCGGGCCCGGCTTTTTTCGATCGGGACATCAGGGCCAAACGGTCCGTATATCTGCGATAGAAGGACGAATGTCACTCATTGGCGTGTGACCGGCCGGTCTCCCGTATCGGGAAGCCTCGCCCCCTCGTTGGCCAGACGATTCCACGACGCATGGCGGAGCCAGGGGTGCGGCCGTGCCGGTGATTCATCCGTACAGGTGAATCGCGCAGAACCTGGCCGTGCGGCCCGCGCCCGCTGACCATGCTGAACACCAGTCCCATCGAACGCCTGTGTCGGCGCTCGGACCGGGAGGCATCGCGCGGTTCGGCGATCGACGAGGAGAGCTACGGTGACGACCAGTTCGTACCGACCCACACCCAGCCTGGGTGTGCCGTTCGGCGACCCGGAGCCGGATCCGCGGGCGGAGATCTACCTGCGCGTGCAGGCGAGCCCCGAGTTCCAGGAGATTCGGCGCCGCCACCGCGACTTCGTCTTCCCGATGTCGCTGGCCTTCCTCGCCTGGTACCTGCTCTACGTGTTCGCGTCCACGTTCGCGCGGCACTTCATGGCGCACCGCCTCCTGGGCGCGTGCAATGTCGCGCTGGCGTTCGGGCTGCTCCAGTTCGCGAGCACCTTCCTGATCACGTGGGCGTACGCGCGCAACGCCCGGGCCAAGCGCGACCGCGCGGCGCTGAACCTGCGCTGGGAGACCCAGGAGATGTTCCGATGACCGGCCCGCACCTGGCGGCCGCCGCCGGCCATCGCGGCCTGACCGGACTGCTGTTCGTGGTCTTCGTGCTGATCACCCTCGGCATCACCGTGTGGGCCAGCCGCAACAACCGCACGACCAACGACTTCTACGCCGGCGGACGGGAGTTCTCCGGCGCGCAGAACGGGCTCGCGATCGCGGGCGACTACATGTCGGCGGCCTCCTTCCTGGGCATCGCCGGGCTGATCGCGCTGTTCGGCTACGACGGCTTCCTGTACTCGATCGGCTTCCTGGTCGCGTGGCTGGTCGTGCTCATGCTCGTGGCCGAACTCGTGCGCAACTGCGGCCGGTTCACCATGGCCGACGTGGTGGCGTTCCGGATGAGCCGCAAGCCGGTGCGCACCGCCGCCGGCGCCGCGACGATCGTGGTCTCGATCTTCTACCTGATCGCCCAGATGGTCGGCGCGGGCACGCTGGTGGCGCTGCTGCTCGGCGACAGCGGCGGCTCGGCGCAGACCTGGACGATCGTCGGGGTCGGCGCGCTGATGGTGGTCTACGTGACCTTCGGCGGGATGAAGGGCACGACCTGGATCCAGATCGTCAAGGCGGTGTTGCTGCTCGGCGGCGCGATCCTGATGACCCTGCTGGTCCTGTGGCGTTTCCACTTCGACCTCGACGAGTTGCTGCACACCGCCGCGCGCACCAGCGGCCACGGGCAGCAGTTCCTCGAACCGGGCCTGAAGTACGGGAAGAACCTGACCAGCCGGCTGGACTTCATCAGCCTGGCCATCGCCCTGGTGCTCGGCACCGCGGGGCTGCCGCACATCCTGGTGCGGTTCTACACCGTGCCCACCGCGCGGGCCGCGCGGCACTCGGTGATGTGGGCGATCGCACTGATCGGCACGTTCTACCTGCTCACGATCGTGCTCGGGTTCGGTGCGGCGGCGGTGCTCGGCTCGGACCGGATCCGCAAGTCGAACGCGGCGGGCAACACCGCGCTGCCGCTGCTCGCGGAGGAACTGGGCGGCGGGCCGGACACGTTCGGCGGCGTGGTGCTGCTCGCGGTGATCGCGGCGGTGGCGTTCGCGACCATCCTGGCGGTGGTGGCCGGGCTGACCCTGGCCTCCTCGGCGTCGTTCGCGCACGACCTGTACACGAACGTGATCCGCAAGGAGGAGACCGACGAGAAGAGCGAACTGCGGGCGGCACGGCTGTCCGCGATCGTGATCGGCGGGATCGCGATCGGGCTGAGCCTGTCCGCGCAAAAGCTCAACGTCGCCTTCCTGGTCGCGCTCGCCTTCGCGGTGGCCGCCTCGGCGAATCTGCCCACGTTGCTCTACACGCTGTTCTGGCGGCGGTTCAACACCAACGGCACGGTCTGGGCGATCTACGGCGGGCTCGGCTCGGCCCTGGTGCTGGTGCTGTTCTCGCCGGTGGTCTCCGGGGGCAAGACGCCGCTGGTGACCGGCGTCGACTTCCACTGGTTCCCGCTGGAGAACCCGGGGATCGTGTCCATCCCGATCGGCTTCCTGTGCGGCTGGATCGGCACGTTGCGCTCGGACGAGGAGGCGGACGCGGCGAAGTACGCCGAGATGGAGGTGCGTTCGCTGACCGGGGCGGGCGCCTACTGACGCGAGGTCGCCGCCACCCTGGCCCGCATGCTGGTCGGGAGGGCGCCGCCCTTGCCGCAGCTCTCCGGCCGGGCCGGGGCCTCCTCGCGCGGGTTCACCACCACGGTCCAGCGGCGCCCGTCGACGTGGTGGACGAGCACGGTCCACCCGCCGTCGTCCTCGGCCCGCTCGTCGTGCACCGACAGGGCGTCGGCCCGGCGCTCGCCGCACTCCTCCCGGACCGCGAGTTCGGCCGCCTGGCCGGCCCGGGACCAGGTGGCCCGGCCCCGGCAGTGCTCCGGCGCGATCTCGCCCCGGCGAGCGGCGGTGAGCACGGCGCCGGCCGCGAGGGGGTCCAGGCGGCCGTACAGGTAGCCCTGGGGCAGCACCACGGCCGTCGGGGCGAAACGGTGCCCGCCCAGGTGGGTGGCCTCCCAGGTGGCCTCGGGGAACCTCGCGGCGAGGGCGGCGGCGAGCGGGCGGCCCTCGACCGCGCAGCAGCGGTCGCGCTTGCCGTTCGTGCACACCAGCATCAGCGGCTCGGCGACCGCTTCGCCCACCGAGGGCTCGACCGGTCCGGCGAGCGCGGCGAGGTCGTGGGCGAGCAGTTCGGCGACGTCGCTCACGCACAGTCGGCGCAGCCAGGTCGCGCCCGGCTCGGTCCAGGCCAAAAAGACCGTGCGCGGCGCGTCGGGCTCGACCGGCTCCGCCTCGGCTCGCGCGCCCGCCTCGTCGGGCCTGCGGATCAGCGTCGCGCGAAAGCCCGCCCGTGCCGCGCGCGCCTCCAGTTCGCGACCCACGCCGTCGGCCAGGCCCCGGCTGTCCACCAGCGCCTTCGCCGCCCACGGCCCGGGATGTTCGATCAGCAACCATCCGCGCGTGGTGGGAGCGGTGCCGGCCATCGGCTCGGCCAGTTCGTGCGAGGCAAAGACGCAGGTTTCCACGACCGTGCACGGTACAGCCGCAGCGGTGCGACCACCGGATCGACCCCGCCCCGGGCGCCACGATCGGGTGATCCCGGTACGGTTGTTGCACACGGTAACGATGGGAGGCGGCCATGCCCCAGGGACGGACCGACGGAAGCGCGGCGATAGCCGGCTTCACGTTGGACGACGCGGTGGCGCTCGCCAGGGCCGCGCACGACGGTCAATTGGACAAGGGTGGTCACCCGTACATCACGCACCCGCTTCGGGTGATGCAGCACGTCGAGGGGACCTACACGCGGATGGCGGCGGTCCTGCACGATGTGATCGAGGACACGCCGGTGGGTGCGGACGACCTGCGCGCCGCCGGGGTGCCGGAGCAGGTCGTGGTCGCGGTGATCGCGCTGTCCAAGCTGCCGGGCGAGCCGCTGGAGCGCAGCATGGCCCGCGCGGCGGCGGACCCGATCGCGCTGGTGGTCAAGCGGGCGGACATCGCGGACAACCGGTCCGAGGCCCGTCTGGGCCAACTCGATCCGGCGACGCAGGTGCGACTGCGCGAGAAGTACACGCGCTCGATCGAACTCCTGGAGCGGTTCGCGGCGCGCTGAGCGGGCGTCCCGGCCGTGGCCGGGACGCTCCGGGACGGGAGAGGCCCCCGCGGCGAGGGACGCCGCGGGGGCCCGTTTCGTGGGAGCCCGCCCGTGCGGCGGGCTCCTCGGTCAGACCGTGCCGGGCGGGCCGCCGACCACCTCGACGTGCTTGGCCAGCGGAGTGCCCGAGCCGTCCCGACGGGGGTCGGGGGCGGGCAGCTCGACCGGCTGCCCCTTGGCGTCGGAGCCGCGTGCCGGCGCCGGGCCCGCCCAGGCCAGACGCAGCGTGGTCTCGCCCTTGAGGAAGCGCTGACAGCGCACGCCGCCGGTGGCCCGACCCTTGCGCGGATACTCGGCGAACGGGGTGACCTTGCAGGTGCCGTGTTCCGCGCCGAACAGCGCGTCGCCGCTGTACGCGGCCACGGTGACCACCACCGCGTCGGCGCCCGGGTCGACCGCGGTGAACGAGAGCACGGACTGCCGGTCGCCGAGCTTGATGCCGGCCATGCCGCCGGCCGGGCGGCCCTGGGGCCGGACCATGGACGCCTGGAAGCGCAACAGTTGCGCGTCGTCGGTGATGAAGACCAGGTCCTCCTCACCGGTGCGCAACTCGACCGCGCCCACGATCGAGTCGCCGTCGCGCAGCGCGATCACCTCTAGGTCGTCCTTGTTGGCCGGATAGTCCGGCACGACCCGCTTGACCACCCCCTGCGCGGTGCCGAGCGCGAGCCCGGGGGAGTCGGCGGAGAGCGTGGTCAGGCACACCACACGTTCGTCGGACTCCAGCGAGACGAACTCGGACAGCGGGGCGCCGCCGGCCAGGTTCGGCGCGGTCGCGGTCTCCGGGAGCGCGGGCAGGTCGACCACGTTGATCCGCAGCAGCCGGCCGGTACTGGTGACCGCGCCGACCTCGCCGCGCACCGTTGCCGCGACCGAGGAGACCACCAGGTCGTGTTTGGCCCGGCCCCCCTCGGGCGGCAGCGGGCCGCCGGTGGAGGTACGGGCCAGCAGGCCGGTCGAGGACAGCAGGACCGTGCACGGAGCGTCGGTGACCTGCAGCGGAACCGCCGCGGCGGGGACGTCGGCCGATTCGAGCAGGACCGTGCGGCGCGGCGTGCCGTACTTCTTGGACACCGCGGCCAACTCGTCGGAGACGACCTTCCGCAGCAGCTTGTCGTCGTCCAGGATCTTGGTCAGCTCGGCGATCTCGGCGCGCAGCCGCTCCTGCTCGGCCTCCAGTTCGATCCGGTCGAACCGGGTGAGCCGGCGCAGCGGGGTGTCCAGGATGTAGGACGCCTGGATGTCGGACAGCGAGAAGGTCTCCATCAGGCGTTCCTTCGCCTGGGCGGAGTTGTCGCTGGAGCGGATCAGCTCGATCACACGGTCGATGTCGATCAGCGCGACCAGCAGGCCGTCGACCAGGTGCAGGCGCTCCTGGCGCTTGCGGCGGCGGAACTCGCTGCGCCGGCGGACCACCTCGAAGCGGTGGTCCACGTAGACCTGGAGCAGTTCCTTCAGACCGAGGGTGAGCGGCTGGCCGTCGACCAGGGCGACGTTGTTGATGCCGAACGTCTCCTCCATCGGCGTCAGCTTGTAGAGCTGCTGGAGGATCGCCTCGGGGTTGAAGCCGTTCTTGATCTCGATGACCAGGCGCAGCCCGTGCGAGCGGTCGGTGAGGTCCTTCAGGTCGGCGATGCCCTGGACCTTCTTGGACTGCACCAGCTCCTTGATCTTGGCGATCACCCGCTCCGGGCCGACGTTGTACGGCAGTTCGGTGACCACGATGCCCTTGCGGCGCGCGGTGACCGACTCGACCGTGGCGGTCGCCCGGATCCTGAACGTGCCGCGGCCCTTCTCGTAGGCGTCGCGGACACCGCCCAGGCCGACGATCCGACCGCCGGTGGGCAGGTCGGGGCCGGGCACGTGGCGCATCAGGTCGTCGAGGTCGGCGGTGGGGTGGCGGATCAGGTGCCGGGCGGCGGCGACCACCTCGACCAGGTTGTGCGGCGGCATGTTGGTCGCCATGCCGACCGCGATCCCGGACGCGCCGTTGACGAGCAGGTTCGGGAACGCGGCGGGCAGCACGCCCGGTTCCTGCTCCTGGCCGTCGTAGTTGGGGCCGAAGTCGACGACGTCCTCGTCGATCGAGTCGACCATCAACATCGCGGCCGCGGACAGCCGGGACTCGGTGTAGCGCATCGCGGCGGGCGGGTCGTCGCCGCCGAGGGAGCCGAAGTTCCCGTGGCCGTCGATCAGCGGCAGGCGCATCGAGAACGGCTGCGCCATGCGCACCAGGGTGTCGTAGATGGGGCCGTCACCGTGCGGGTGCAGCTTGCCCATCACCTCGCCCACGACGCGGGCGCACTTGACGTAGCCCCTGTCGGGGCGAAGGCCCATCTCGGCGGCCTGGTACAGGATGCGGCGATGTACGGGCTTGAGCCCGTCGCGGGCGTCCGGCAGTGCCCGCGAGTAGATCACCGAGTAGGCGTACTCCAGGAAGGAGCCCTGCATCTCGTCGACGACGTCGATGTCGAGGATGCGTTCCTCGAAGTCGTCGGGTGGCTGCGGACCGGAGGTTTTCGTACTACGGCGGGCCATGCGCGGCGTTGCTCCTTTGCTTCTTCGGGCCGGCGCCGGGCCGTGTCTCCCGTGTCCGCCCGAGGGCGGCGCGGCCGGGGACGGCCCGCACGGCGTGCCCATTGTGGCGCGCCGGTGCGACAAGTGAGTGCATCGACCCGGGTGACAGCGTGCTTGAGGGCCGTGCGAGGGGGGAAGGACAGCCCTTTGGCCCACGGTTGTGCCGCAGTTCCCGGCCGCCGTTCGAGCAGGAGGAAGAAGGGTTCCGCCCGATGGACGACAAGCAGATCCGCGACCGCATCACCGACATGGTCGAGCAGGAGCGTGCCCTGCGCGACCGACTTGCGCAAGGCGCGCTCACCACCGACGAGGAACACGGGCGGCTCGCCGAGGTGGAGGCCGAACTGGACCGGTGCTGGGATCTGCTGAGGCAGCGTCAGGCGTTGCGCGACGCCGGCGCGGACCCGGAGACCGCCGCGGTGCGTCCCGCGCGCCAGGTCGAGGGCTACCAGCAGTAGCTCCGCGCGCCCCGCTTCGCTGGTCGCGAACAGCCCCGCGCGCGGGAGTCGAACCGGTCCCGCGCGTCGTTAGGGTGAGGGTGGCCGCCGTCGCGGCGGTCACCCTCCAGGAGAGGACGGATGGGCTTATGGCAGGACCGGCGACTGCATCGTTGGGGTTCACCGCGACCACGCACACCCTCGGCAACGGGCTCCGCGTGGTGCTCTCGGAGGACCACGTCGACCCCGTGGCCGCCGTCTGCCTCTGGTACGACGTGGGTTCACGGCACGAAAAGCCCGGGCGGACCGGGCTCGCGCACCTCTTCGAGCACCTGATGTTCCAGGGTTCGGCCAACGTGCACGGCAACGAGCACTTCGAGTTCGTGCAGTCCGCGGGTGGTTCGCTCAACGGCACCACCAGCTTCGAGCGCACGAACTACTTCGAGACGATGCCCGCGCACCAGGTGGAACTCGCGCTGTGGCTGGAGGCGGACCGCATGGGCGGGCTGCTGCGGGCGCTGACCGAGGAGAGCCTGGACAACCAGCGCGACGTGGTCAAGAACGAGCGCCGGCAGCGCTACGACAACGTGCCCTACGGCACCGCGTGGGAGCGGCTCGTGGCGATGGCCTTCCCGGAGGGCCACCCGTACCACCACATGCCGATCGGCTCGATGGCCGACCTGGACGCCACCTCCCTGGAGGACTGCCGGGCCTTCTTCCGGACCTACTACGCGCCGAACAACGCGGTCCTGGCGATCGTGGGCGACGTGGACCCGGAGCAGACGCTGGCCTGGGTGGAGAAGTACTTCGGCACGATCCCCGCGCACGACGGCAAGCCGGTGCCGGCCGACGGCGCGCTGGCGCCGGTGATCGGCGAGGAGTTGCGCGAGACGGTGCACGAGGAGGTGCCCTCGCCCGCGCTGATGGCCGCCTACCGGATGCCGGCCGACGGCACCCGGGGCGCCGACGCGGCCGACATCGCGCTGACCGTGCTGGGCGAGGGGGAGAGTTCGCGGCTGAACACCCGCCTGGTGCGGCACGACGAACTCGCGGTGTACGCCGGGGTCGGCCTGATGCGGCTGTCCGGGACCGCTTCGGTGGCCATGCTCGACGTGAAGGCGTCCGGCTCGGGCGCGGTGGCGGCGATCGACACGGCGTTGGCCGAGGAGTTCACCCGGTTCGCCCAGGAGGGTCCCACCCCGGCCGAACTCGAGCGCGCGCAGGCCCAGTTGGAGCGCGCCTATCTGGACACGATGGCCACCGTCGGCGGCCGGGCCGACGAACTGTGCCGCTACGCGACGCTGTTCGGTGACGCGAACCTGGCGTTCACCGCGCTGGATCGGCTGTTGGACATCACGGCCGAGGAGGTGCGGGCGGTGGCCGCCGAGCGCCTGGTGCCGGACAACCGGGCGGTGCTCGTGTACGAACCGACCGACGACGCGGACGAGAACGAGGAGCAGGTCGCGTGACCCAGACCGGCGAGATGGTGTTCCACCCGCGCCCCGGCGCGGGAGCGGCCCGCGAGTGGACCTTCCCCGCGCCCGAGCGCTCGGTGCTCGGCAACGGCCTCGCGGTGTTGCGCGTGGACCGGCCCGGGCAGAAGGTGGTGGCGGTCGAGCTGGTGCTCGACTCGCCGCTGGCCGCCGAGCCGACCGAGTGCGAGGGCGTCGCCACGATCATGGCGCGCGCGTTCACCGAGGGCACGGACCGGATGGGCGCGGAGGAGTTCGCCGCCGAACTGGAGAGCTGCGGCGCGACGATCGACACCGACGCCGACCACCCGGGTGTGCGGGTCGCGCTCGACGTGCCGGCCTCGCGCCTGGAGCGGGCCCTGGGGCTGCTCGCGGACGCGGTCCGGGCGCCGGCCTTCCCGGCCGCCGAGGTGGACCGTCTGGTGCGCCAGCGGCTGGACGAGATCGTGCACGAGATGGCCAGCCCGCCCCGGCGCGCGGCGTTCGCGCTGAACGCGACGCTGTTCGACGACGCGGTGCGGCTGTCCCGGCCGCGCGCGGGCACCGCACAGAGCGTCGCGCGGGTGGACCGGGCGGCGGTGTGGGACTTCTTCACCGCGCACGTGCGCCCGCAGACCGCCACCCTCGTGGTGGTCGGCGACTTCGCCGGCGTCGATGTCACCGGCGTGCTGGAGCGCACCATCGGCACCTGGAGCGCGTCGGCCGCCGAGCCCTCGCGGCCGGGACCGGTGGTCGCCGACGACCACGCGCGCGTGGTGATCGTGCACCGCCCGGGCAGCGTGCAGACGCAACTGCTGGTCGGCCGGATCGGCCCGGGCCGCGAGGACGCCTCGTGGCCGGCGCTGACCATCGGCACCTACTGCCTCGGCGGCACCCTCACCTCGCGCCTGGACCGGGTGCTGCGCGAGGAGAAGGGCTACACCTACGGCGTGCGGGCGGCGAACCAGTCGCTGCCGAACGGCTCGCTGCTGGCCATCCACGGCTCGGTGGAGACCGACGTCACCGGACCGGCCGTCGCCGACCTGGTCACCGTGCTGCGCACACTCGCCGCCGAGGGCCTGACCGACGGCGAGCGGGACGCGGCCGTGCAGAGCATCGTGGGCGTCGCGCCGCTGAAGTACGTGACGCCGCGCGCGGTGTGCGACTCGCTCGCCGACATGGCCGCCGAGCGGCTGCCCGACGGCTACCTGCCCGAGCTCTACCTGAAGCTGGCGGACGTGGCCACCAAGGACGCCGCCGAGGCGGCGTCGGGCGGGTTCGATCCCGCGCGCCTGGTGGCGGTGCTCGTGGGCGACGCGGACAAGATCCGCGAACCCCTGGAAGCCCTCGACCTGGGACCGGTCACGGTCGTCGAATAGGGCGCTCCGGCGGTGGGCGGACCACAACGGTCGGCCCACCGCCAACCGGGATCCCCCCGGCCACTTACGGTAGACCCATGACTCAGCCGTTGCCGGGCGCCGGGCCCGGAGAGACGACAGCCATCCCGCCGGTCGACAGACCCGACGGGAAAGAAAGCGAACCGAACGTACGCCTCGGCGTCGGACTGACCACCGCGGACGTCGCGGAACGGGTCGCGCGGGGCGACGTCAACGACGTCCCCGTGCGGTCGAGCCGATCCACCACCGAGATCGTCAAGGCGAACGTCTTCACCCGGTTCAACGCCGTCATCGGCGTGCTCTGGCTGATCATCCTGTCCGTCGGGTCGGTCAAGGACGGCTTGTTCGGCTTCGTGATCATCGCCAACACCGGGATCGGCATCATCCAGGAGATGCGCGCCAAGCGCACCCTGGACCGCCTCGCGGTGATCGGCGAGTCCAAGCCGGTGGTGCGCCGCGACGGACGGGCCATCGCGCTGTCCCCGTCCGACCTCGTGCTCGACGACGTGATCGAGCTGGGCGCGGGCGACAAGGCCGCCGTGGACGGCGTCGTGGTCGAGGCCGACAACCTCGAGATCGACGAGTCGCTGCTCACCGGCGAGGCCGACCCGGTGATCAAGCGCCCCGGCGACCCGGTGATGTCCGGCAGCTTCGTGGTGGCCGGCAACGGCGCGTTCACCGCGACCCGGGTGGGTCGCGAGGCGTACGCCGCGCAGCTGATGGAGGAGGCCAGCAAGTTCACGCTGGTGGCGTCCGAGCTGCGCAACGGGATCAGCACGATCCTCAAGTACGTCACCTGGATCCTCTTCCCGGCCTCGATCGCGCTGATCATCAGCCAGTACCGGCTGGAGGACACCACCTGGCGCGAGGCGGTGACCCGGATGATCGCGGGCATCGTGCCGATGGTGCCCGAGGGCCTGGTGCTGCTCACCTCGCTGGCCTTCGCGGTCGGCGTGGTGCGCCTGGGCCGCAAGCAGTGCCTGGTCCAGGAGTTGCCCGCGATCGAGGGCCTGGCCCGGGTGGACGTGGTGTGCCTGGACAAGACCGGCACGCTGACCGAGGGCGGGATGAACGTCGCCGAGGTCCGCGAGCTGGCCGAGGGCCTGCCGGTGCGCCCCGCGCTCGGCGCGCTCGGCACCACCGAGCCCCGGCCGAACGCGAGCCTGGCCGCGATCATCGACGAGTGCCCGGCCGAGCAGGGCTGGGCCTCGGTGGAGAGCGTGCCGTTCTCCTCCGCGCGCAAGTACAGCGGGGCGACCTTCGAGGTGGCCGGTGCCCGTGCCACGTGGCTGATCGGCGCCCCCGAGGTGCTGGTGACCACGCAGGCGCACGGCGACCTGCTGGGCGAGGCCGAGCGGCTCGGCGCGCAGGGCCTGCGGGTCCTGCTGCTCGTGCGTACCGACGCCTCGCTCGCGGACACGGTCGACGCGCTGGTCGGCGGCCCCGACGGGGCCGACGTGACGCCCGCGGCGCTGGTCGTGCTGGAGCAGCGGTTGCGGCACGACGCCGGCGCGACGCTGGACTACTTCGCCGACCAGGGCGTGGCCGCCAAGGTCATCTCCGGGGACAACGCGATCTCGGTCGGCGCGGTGGCCGCCAAGCTCGGCATCAAGGGCGCCGACCACCCGGTGGACGCCCGGACGCTGCCCACCGACCAGAACGAGCTGGCCGACGTGCTGGAGGCCAACACGGTCTTCGGGCGGGTCACCCCGCAGCAGAAGCGGGACATGGTCGCCGCGCTCCAGTCGCGCGGCCACAACGTGGCGATGACCGGCGACGGCGTCAACGACGTGCTCGCGCTCAAGGACGCCGACATCGGCGTGTCGATGGGCTCGGGCAGCGAGGCCACCAAGGGCGTCGCGCAGATCGTGCTCCTGGACAACAGCTTCGCCACGCTGCCGTCGGTGGTCGGCGAGGGCCGGCGGGTGATCGGGAACATCGAGCGGGTCTCGAACCTGTTCCTGACCAAGACCGCCTACTCGGTACTGCTGGCCATCCTGGTGGTCATCGCCAACGTGCCGTACCCGTTCCTGCCGCGGCACCTGACGCTGCTCGCCTGGTTCACGATCGGCACGCCGGCGTTCTTCCTGGCGCTGGCGCCGAACAAGGAGCGGGCCCGGGCGGGCTTCGTCAAGCGGGTGTTGCGCTACTCCGGACCCTCCGGCGTGATCGCGGGCACCGCGACGTTCACCGCATATCTGCTGGCCCGCTCGCACTACGGGGCGACGGATGCCACGCGTACGGCGGAGACCTCGATCGCGACGCTGACGCTGTTCCTGGTCGGCTTGTGGGTGCTGGCGATCATCGCGCGGCCGTATACCTGGTGGCGGATAGCGCTGGTTCTGGTGATGGGTGCCGGATTCGCCGTGGTGCTGACGGTGCCGTGGTTGCAGCGGTTCTTCGAACTCAAGCTGGTCGGTACGCGGATGCCGTGGACCGCGGTGGGTCTGGCGATTGCCGCGGGGCTGCTGCTGGAGGTGGTCGCCTATTGGAATAAGCGGCGATTGGCTCTGGAGGTCGCGGCGGCGGGGGCGCCGGCTGTTTCGGCGTGATCGTGTGATTTCGGTGTGATGGTGTGAGGGTATGAGCTCCGCCCCGGTCGCCTGGCGATCGGGGCGGGGGTGTTTGTTGGGTGCCTTGTGCCGGCTGGTGAGGGGGTCGGTCGGGAGGGCCCGGCCGGGAAGCGGGCGGGGCGGGGGCATGTCGGCGGCGGCGGCTTTTTGTTGGGCGCTTCGCGCCGGCTCGCGAGGGGCCACTTTTCTGCTCCCCCGCTTCGCTCCTCCGCAGAAAAGTGGCCCCTCGCTCGGGGCTGGGCGCCCCTGCGCTTCGCTCCGGGTCGCCCAGCCCAAGGTTTGCGGCTCCGCCGCTCTCCGCGCTTCGCGCGTCGATCGCGTGGGTGGCCCTTGTCGTGGGCGCTGACGCGCCACGGGGGGTGCCTCGCGCCTGGCGTGCGGTGCCTCGCGCCTGGCGTGGGGGTGCTTCGGGCGGGGGTGTTGTTTCAGGGTTTTTGGCGTTCCGTGATTGCCAGAGCCGCGCCGAACAGGGCCGAGCCGGCGGCCAGGGTGGCGATGAAGGTGCGGTGGCCTCGGGGGAGGGCCCTGGCGTGTTTTGCGGTGATCAGGACGTCGCCGAGGTCGGCGGCCGCGGCGGTCAGGGCCCATAGGCGGACCGGTTCGCCGCGTGCCGCCGCGACCATGGTGCCGACGCCGAGCGCCAGGTCGCGGCCGCCCAGTGCGCGGGCGAACACCAGCGCTCCGACGCGGTCCGCGTCGTCGCCGATCCAGGGGCGGGCCACCCGGGGCGGGTCGAGCAGCGCGACCACCCCCAGTGCCGTGCGGGCACCGCCCCAAGCGAGCGCGGCCGCCCGCTGGAGCCGATCGAAGTCACCTGCGGTAATCGTCACATCAGGCACGGTATCGCTCCCACGGCACTTCAGCGGCGGACCATTTCCTGCATTAGCCTCACCCTGCCGACACACGCACCGGCAACATCGAGCGAGCGGCGCCGACGTGACGTCCCGTCACGCGTCCACGGGGGTGGAGGAAGGCGCCGGGTCGCCACACGGGGATGGAGAACCAGTTGTACCTGCGTAAGCCTGCCCTTTCGGGACTGCTCGTCGCCGCGTCCGTCATCGCTCTTTCGAGCGGCTGCGGCCTGGCCGACAAGGTCAAGGGCGACGACGACAAGAAGAAGAAGGATCCGGCCACGACCGCGCCGCAGCCGAGCGGTGGTGGTGGCGGTTCGACCGGCGGCGCGACCGGCGCGCCCGCGACCGCGCCCGGCGGGGGCAAGGGCACCGCGCCGGCGACGGCGCCCGGCACCACCAAGCCCGGTGGCACGGGCGACCTCGACCCGAAGGCGTTTTGCAACCTGCTCACGCCCGCCGAACTCAAGGGCGTGCTGAACACCGAGGTCACCCGTACCAAGAACGACGACACGCTGCGCACCTGCCGCTACTACGGGCCCGACGACTCCGGCCTGGTGACGCTGCAGTACTTCCTCCGCAGCAGCAAGGGCGCCGACACGCCGGAGAGCGTGGTGGCCAAGAACGAGGTGTCGAAGTACGGCAAGCCGATCACCGACCTCGGCGCGTTCCCCACGCTGTACGTGCCGGGTGGCGGCAACTACCCGGCGCCCGGTGTCCCCGAGGTCTACTTCGCCAAGACGCACGGCGACGTGATCGTCGACATGCACGTCAGCCTGGCACCCGCCGCGAAGAATCTGCCGCGCGCGCAGCACATCGCGATCGCGAAGATCATCGCCGACAAGATCTGAGCCGCCGCGCGGGGGCCGGCCTCGACTCGGCCCCCGCGCGATCCCGGTTGTTCGTACGCCCCCCCGGGGGGTTCAGCTGCCCTTGAGCTCTGGGAAGTCCTCCTCGAACCATTCCGAGGTGCCGCGCGAGGCCAGATCCTCCTCGTGCAACTCGCGCTCGCGACCCCGCAGTTCGACCCGACGGATCTTGCCGGAGATGGTCTTGGGCAAGTCCGCGAACTCGATCCGACGCACCCGCTTGTACGGCGAGAGCACCGCGCGCGCGTGCCGCAGGATCGACAACGCCGTCTCCCGGGTGGGCTCGTGCCCCGGGGCGAGCACCACGTACGCCTTGGGCACCGCGAGCCGGACCGGATCGGGCGAGGGCACCACGGCGGCCTCGGCCACCGCGTCGTGCTCGATCAGCACACTCTCCAACTCGAACGGCGAGATCCGGTAGTCGGACGCCTTGAACACGTCGTCGGAGCGGCCCACGTAGGTGATGTAGCCGTCCGCGTCGCGGGTGCCGACGTCGCCCGTGTGGTAGTAACCGTCGCGCATCGACTCGGCGGTGCGCCGCGGGTCGTCGAGGTAGCCCGCCATCAGACCCAGCGGGCGCGCGGCCAGTTCGAGGCAGATCTCGCCCTCGGCGTCGGTGCCGGTGACCACCTCGCCGGAGATCGGGTCGACCAGCGCCACCGTGTATCCGGGCAGCGGACGGCCCATCGACCCCGGACGCACCTCCTGCCCGGGCGCGTTGCCGATCTGCGCGGTGGTCTCGGTCTGCCCGAAGCCGTCGCGGATGGTCAACCCCCAGGCAGCCCGCACCTGTTCGATCACCTCGGGGTTCAGCGGCTCGCCCGCGCCGATCACCTCGCGCAGCGAGGTGCGCCACGCGCCCAGGTCCTCCTGGACCAGCATGCGCCACACGGTCGGCGGCGCACAGAACGAGGTGGCCTCGCAGCGCACCATGGTGTCCAGCAACGGGCGGGCGGCGAACCGCTCCTGACGCACGATCAGGATCGTGGCACCGGCGTTCCAGGGGGCGAAGAAGTTGCTCCACGCGTGCTTGGCCCAGCCGGGCGAGGAGATGTTCAGGTGCACGTCGCCGGGCCGCAGGCCGATCCAGTACATGGTGGACAGGTGCCCGATCGGGTAGCTGGCCTGGGTGTGCCCGACCAGCTTGGGCTGCGCGGTGGTGCCGGAGGTGAAGTAGAGCAGCAGCGGATCGCTCGCGGCGGTCGGCCCGTCGGGCGCGAACGGGTCGTCGCACTCCCGCGCGTCGTCGAACGACAGCCAGCCCTCGGTCGGCTCGCCCACCACGATCCGGGTCCACTTGCCCGGCACCTCGGCGAAGCCCGCCGTCACCGCCGACTCGGCGATCACGTGCGCGACGCCGCCCCGGATGACCCGGTCGGTCAGGTCGGCCGGCGCCAGCATCGTGGTGGCCGGGATGATCACCGCGCCGAGCTTCATCGCGGCCAGCATCGCCTCCCACAACTCGACCCGGTTGCCGAGCACGAGCAGGATCCGGTCGCCGCGCCGCACCCCCCGCGCCCGCAACCAGCCGGCGACCCGGTCGGAACGCCGGGACAACTCGGCGAAGGAGACCTTGGTGTCGGTGCCGTCCTCGGCCACGATCCACAGCGCGGTGGCGTCGTTGTCGCGGGCGATCGCGTCGAACCAGTCGAGCGCCCAGTTGAATTCGGTGGGTTCGGGGCGCGGGAAGTCCCGGCACGCGGTGGGCTGGTCCTCGCGGTGTTCGAGCAGGAAGTCGCGCGCAGCGCGAAACGCCTCGGTCGCACCCGTCGTCATCGCCGAATTCCTCCGTCTGTCGTGTGGTCTCGCTGTACCGCAACACGGCGTCGCACGTGCAGAAACGCACCCTCGCATCACCCGTCCGAGCGGTCAACGACCGAGACCGGGCAAGACGGCGCCTAGAAGTCGACGGCCTCGGCCGCGATGCGGCCCCGGTTGTGGACGTGCGACAACACCCGCGCCCGGGCGCGACCCGGCCGTGACGACCAGGTCCGCTCGCACGCCGATCGGCCCGGGCCCGGTCAGGTGATGGTCAACGCCCTCGCGATCCGCGCGGCCAGGTCGGCGTTGCCCAGGATCAGCGCGATGTTGGCGGCCAGGCTCGCGCCGCGGGTCTCCCGGTGGAAGAACTCCAGCAGGAACGGGGTGACCGCCTTGCCGCGCACCCCGCTGTCCGCCAGCGCGGCCAGCGCCCGCTCCAGCACCCGATCGTGCAGACCCGGATCCATCTGATCGCCCCGAGGCACCGGATTGGCCACCACCACGGCGCTACGGCCCAACCCCAGCGCCTCGTGCGCGCGCACCACGTCGGCCACCTCGTCGGCGGTGTCCACCCGCCACTCCAGGCGATGGCCGGAGTCGGCCAGATAGAACCCGGGGAAGGCGTGCGTACCGAAGCCCAGGACGGTGACGTTGAGCGATTCCAACCGCTCCAGCGTCGCGCCCACGTCCAGGATCGACTTGACCCCCGAACACACCACGGTCAGCCCGCACCCGGTCAGCGCGACCAGGTCGGCCGACTCGTCCCAGCTGTCCCGGGCCTGGCGATGCACCCCGCCCAGGCCGCCGGTGGCGAAGACCCTGATCCCGGCCTGATACGCCAGATGCGCGGTCGCCCCCACGGTCGTCGCCGCGTGCCCGCCCCGCGCCGCGACCGGCGCCAGGTCCCGGATCCCGGCCTTGAGCACCTCCCGGGAGCCGGCCACGAATTCGAGCGTCTCGGCGTCCAGGCCGATCGACGGGCGCCCGTGCACGACCGCGATCGTCGCCGGCACCGCGCCCGCGGCCCGGACCCGCCCCTCGATCTCCCGCGCGATCCGCAGGTTGTCCGGCCGCGGCAGCCCGTGCGCGATGATCGTGCTCTCCAGCGCGACCACCGGCCGCCCCGCGGCCAGCGCGTCGGCGACCTCCGGCAGAATCCGCAAGCCGTTCACCGGAAGGACGCTACCGGGCGCGAGCGGCAGCGGGGTGGCATACGCGCCGGGACGTGCCGGCTCGGCCTCACCCCGACGCTCGGATACTCCGATGATCATGGCAATTCACCGTTCCACCCCGACGCGGGGTCAGCGCCGGGGCTGGTACAGCACGGCCGCCCAGCCGTCCGGCCCGCTCACCCGGACCCGCACCTCGTGCGGCCCCTCGACCGGCTCGCCCACCGTGAACCCGCCCTCGCGCAGCGGCGCGAGCGCCGCCTCCAGGTCGGCGACCTTGACCATCACCGACGCCGCGTCGCCCTCGCGGTCGGTACCCGCCAGCGCCAGCCGGCCGCCGGCCACGTCGAACTGCGCCCAGCGCTCCCCGTCGACGAAGGTCGGTTCGGCCCCGAGCACGGTGGTCATGAACCGCACCGCGGCGGCCATGTCGGCGACGGGGAAAGCGGCGGACAGGCCCTGAGCGGACATGGGTTGCCTCCTGGAGTGAGACCGGGAACGGTATCTGATGGTCTATCAGGCGTGCCGGACACCAACCGAGTCGGGGCGCCTCGAATCCGCCGGCGGCACGACACAGGGGTTAGCCTCGCAAACGTGGAGCCCACCGACACCGCAGGTCCCCCGCCGAAGCCCCCCGAGCACTGGGAGGCCGACGTCGTGCTGCGCGACGGCGCGACCGCCCACCTGCGCCCCGTCGGCCCGGACGACGCCGGTCGCCTCGTCGACTTCTACGCGCGCGTGTCCGCCGAGTCGAAATACCTGCGCTTCTTCACCCCCTACCCCCGCCTGTCCGACCGCGACGTGCGGCGCTTCACCACGCACGACTGGGTCGACCGGGTGGGCCTGGGACTGTTCGTCGGCGACGAGATGGTGGCGATCGTGCGCTACGACCGGATCGGCCCCGACGGCCGCTCCGTGCGCACCGGTCCCCAGGGCCGCTCCTCCACCGCCGAGGTCGCCTTCCTGGTCCAGGACGACCAGCAGGGCCGCGGCGTCGGATCGGTCCTGCTCGAACACATCGCCGCGGTCGCCCGCGAGCGCGGCATCCGCCGCTTCGTGGCCGACGTACTGCCCTCGAACCGGCGCATGGTCACCGTGTTCACCGAGGCCGGCTACACCCAGCAGTCCGCGTTCGAGGACGGCGTGGTCCGGCTGAACCTCGAACTCGCCCCCACCGAGACCTCGCTCGGCGTGATGCTCGGGCGCGAACACCGGGCCGAGGCACGCTCGATCGCCCGCCTGCTCACCCCCCGATCGGTCGCCGTGATCGGCGCCGGCCGGCACGAGGGCACGGTCGGCCACACGCTGTTGACCAACCTGCGCGCGGGCGAGTTCACCGGCGAGGTCTACGCGGTCAACCCGAAGGCGGCCGGCGAACCGATCGACGGCGTGCCGACCTACGCGTCGGTGTCCGACATCCCCGGCGAGGTGGACCTCGCGCTCGTCGCCGTCCCGGCCGACGCGGTACGCCGGGTGGTCGACGAATGCGGCCGCAAGGGCGTACACGGCCTGGTCGTGGTGTCCTCCGGCTTCGCCGAGACCGGACCCGAGGGGCGCGAGCGCCAGCGCCGCCTGGTCCGCGCCGCCCGCCGGCGCGGCATGCGGGTGATCGGCCCCAACTGCCTCGGGGTGCTGAACACCGACCCCGACCTGCGGGTCAACGCGAGCCTGTCGCCCCGGATGCCGCGCCGCGGCCGAGTGGGCATGTTCGCCCAGTCCGGCGCGCTCGGGATCGCCATCCTGGAATCCACCGTCGGCCGCGGGATCGGGCTCTCCACCTTCGTGTCCGCCGGCAACCGCGCCGACGTCTCCGGCAACGACCTGCTCCAGTACTGGGAGGACGACCCCGCCACCGACGTGGTGCTGCTGCACCTCGAATCGATCGGCAACCCGCGCAAGTTCACTCGCCTCGCCCGCCGGATCTCGCGCACCAAACCCGTGGTCGCGGTCAAGTCCGGACGGCACAGCCAGGGCGTCCCGCTCGGCCACGTCACCCGCGCGCTGACCCTGCCCGACTCGGCCGTCGACGCGCTCTTTCGCCAAGCCGGCGTGATCCGCGTACCCACCGTCGCCGAACTGTTCGACGTCGGCCAACTGCTCGCCTACCAACCCCTGCCCGCCGGCGACCGGATCGCGATCATCGGCAACTCCGACTCGCTCGGCCTGCTCAGCCAGGACGCCTGCGCGAGCGCGGGCCTGCGCCCGCTGCGCCCGGTCGACCTGACCACCGGCGCCACCGCCGACGACTTCCGCGCGGCGCTCGCCGACGCGCTGGCCGATGCCGAGACCGACGCGGTGATCACCGTGTTCATCCCGCCGCTGACCACCTCCGGCGACGAGGTCGCGAGCGCCATCGCGGAGATGGCCGGTCAGGCGGCAAAGATCGGCAAACCGCTGCTGACCACCTACCTCGCGCACGAGGGACTGCCCACGCAGCTGCGCCGGCTGGACGCCGACGGCGTGCCCGCGTTCGGCTCGGTGCCCTCCTACCCGGCCCCGGAGAACGCGGTGCGCGCGCTGGCCGAGGTGGTGCGCTACGCCGCCTGGCGCCGGCGGCCCACGGGCCGGGTGCCCGAACACCCCGAGGTACGCACCGACCAGGCCCGCGCGCTGGTGCGGGCCCGACTCGGCGGCGCGGACGCGGTCGGCCTGTCGCCGGCCGACGCCGCCGAACTCCTGGACTGCTACGGCATTCGGCTGCGCCCGGCGGTGCGGGTGGACAGCGAGGACGCGGCGGTGCGCGCGGCGGCCGAGCTGGGCTATCCGGTCGCGCTCAAGACCATCGCCGAACACCTGCGTCACCGCGTCGACGTGGACGGCGTGCGCCTGGACATCGGCGCCGAGGCCGGACTGCGCCGGGTCTTCCGCGAGTTGACCACCCGCCTCGGCGGCCCGGACCAGGCCCGGCTCGTGGTGCAGTCGATGGCGCCACACGGGATCGCGACGGTGCTCGGGCTCACCTACGACGAGTCGTTCGGCGCGGTGTTGTCCTTCGGCCTGGCCGGACCGGCGAGCGAACTTCTGGGCGACGTGGCCCACCGCCTGGTGCCCGCCACCGACCAGGACGTGGCGGATCTGGTCCGCGAGGTACGGGCGGCGCCGATGTTGTTCGGGTATCGCGGCGCCCGACCGGTGGACGTACCCGCGCTGGAGGACGTACTCCTGCGCCTGTCCCGGCTCGCCGACGACCTGCCGCAGGTGACGTCGGTCGAGTTGAACCCGGTGGTGGTGGCGGCCGAGGGCGCACATGTGCTGGGCGCGCGGATCCGGCTGTCCCGCCCACCGGCGCGCACCGACCTGGGCCCGAGGGCACTGTCGCGGCCGTAGTGAACGAGGTCGCCCGGATTCCTCGTGCCCGCCCGGACATGTGGAACCGCCGCCGTACTCACATGCCACCCCGAGCTGTGGCACCTACGTACGGCGACGGCTCCGGGCCGGATCCGCTCCGCGGCATGCCCCTCCGCGCCTACCCTCCACATGGCTGCGCATCTCATGCCGTTCACGCTGTCCGGACCGAGCCGCCCCGCGCCGGTCGTTTCCCCGAGTGTCCCCGGCGGTGAGGCGGTGTCACTCGTCCCCCGCCCGGGGGAAACGAGTGTCGCGAGAGATCCGCCGGTGCCACCGTCTGCACGGCGCGTCCCTGTTGCCCCGGCCGGGTCTCTCGAGAGATCAGTCAACCCCGCCGAGCCGTCGAACGGGAGGGCGCACGAAAGGCGCACGGTGGCGATCCGTAGAGGGCGCCCCAACAGTGCGCATCCAGCTCACCCGTTCGGTCCTGTCATTACGTCGACAAACCGTCACCATTCGGCAACGGCCGGTGTCCGACCCGATCTTCGGACGAGGTGGATGGCGCACGGGCGCCCTCGGAGGTGCCAGGATGGGGGGTATGGCTAAGACCACCACCTCGACCCAGGGGCTGCGCACGGCCATCGAGCGCAGCGGTTACTACCCGAGCCTCGTTGCCGACGCGGTCGAGTCCACGATCGGCACCGAGCCGGTCGACGCTTTCCTGGTGCACCAGGAGACCACGTTCGATTCCAATGAGGTCCGCCGCCACATCACCGTTCTGGTGCTCACGCCAGGCCGATTCCTGGTCAGCCACACCGACGAACACGCACCCGACGACACGTCGCCCACGCCCTACGCGACCACGTCCACCGAGACCGTGCGCATCGACCGACTCGAGTCGGTCGTGGTCAGTCGGGTCGTGGGCAACCCCGCCGAATACGTGCCGGGGGCCCCGCCGCGCGAGGCCGTGCTCACCATCGGCTGGGGCGCGGTCGGCCGCATCGACCTCGAACCGGCCGGGTGCGCCGACCCGAACTGTGAGGTCGACCACGGCTACACCGGCTCGTTGACCGCCGACGACCTGTCGCTGCGGGTGAGCGAGGCCGCCGACGGCCCCGAGGCGGTGGAGCGCACGCTCACCTTCGCCCGCGCGCTGTCCGAGGCCGTGGCCGGCATCAACCAGTGAGCACTTCCGTCTGGCTCGACGAACAACCCCCGGTCCCGTTGCCCCGCTACGGGGCCGGGGCGCTGTGCGACCTGCTGCCCTCCATAGCCGCCTCCCTCGGCATGGCGGGGGAGCGGAACATCCTCGGCCTCGCGCCCGCGCGCGCCGCGTGCGTGTTCCTGATCGACGGACTGGGGTGGGAGGTGCTGCGGGCGCATCCCGTCGAGGCGCCGTATCTGCACTCGCTCCTGGCCGGCTCGTTCGCCGGCACCGGCACACCGCTCACCGCGGGCTTCCCGGCGACCACCGCGACCAGTCTCGCGTCGTTCGGCACCGGGCTCACCCCCGGTGTGCACGGCCTGGTCGGCTACGCGGTGGCGATGCCCGGCCGGGACCGGCTGATGAACCAGCTGCGCTGGGCCGGCGACATCGAACCCCGGGCGTGGCAGCCGTATCCGAGCGTCCTCGAACGCGCCGCGGCGGCCGGGATCACCGTCGCGCAGGTCAACGACGCCATGTTCGAGCACACGCCGCTGACCAGGGCGGCGCTCGCCGGCGGTCGCTACTTCGGCGCCGAGTTCGGCGCCCCCAGGATCGAGGCCGTACACCGGCAGTTGGCGCAGCCGGGTCCGGTGCTGATCTACACGTACGCGAGTGAGCTCGACCGCGTCGGGCACGGCATGGGCGTCGATTCGCCCGAGTGGCGCGCCGAGTTGCGCCGGATCGACGGGGTGGTCCGGGCGATGGCCGAGGGGCTGCCCGCCGACTCGGTGTTGTACGTCACGGCCGACCACGGCATGGTCGACGTCGCCCCCGAGCAGCGGGTCGACGTGGACGCCGACCCCGGCCTGTCCGCCGGAGTGGCCCTGCTCGGCGGCGAGGCGCGTGCCCGGCACGTCTACACCCGGCCCGGCGCGGCCCGGGACGTGTACGCGATCTGGGACGACATGCTCGGCGATCGGATGTGGGTGGTCACCCGCGACGAGGCGATCGAGTCGGGGTGGTTCGGGCCCAAGGTCGAGGACCGGGTCCGCGAGCGCATCGGCGACATCGTCGCGGCCGCCTTCGGCGACGTCGCGGTGGTCGCCTCCCGGCGCGAGCCCGGCGAGTCGCGGCTCACCGGCGTGCACGGCTCGATGACCGCGGCCGAACAACTGATCCCGCTGCTCGAAGTGCGGAGTTAGCGCCTGCGCGCGCGCCGGACTCGGCCGGCGCGGCGCGTCTCGGTGGGTCCGGCATCTCGGTGGGCTCAGCTTTCTCGGCGAGGCGGCTTGTTTGCGAGCGCGGCTTTGCCACAAGCTAAAGGGGCGGCCCCCGATGGGGGTCGCCCCTTTGTGCCGAATCACCGCCGGTTCAGGCCTGGTTGCGCTTCTTCTGCACAGCGAGCGCGACACCCGCGGCGGCGGCGAGCAGCAGGACGATCTTGAACAGCTTGCCCATGGAAATGGACCCCCTCGATGGTCGAAACGATGGTGCGTCTCCCGGTCGGGGAAGGTCGCGGGTGGCGCGGCCCGTGTGTACGTAGGCGCACGGGTCCCGCTGATCCCGGACCCCGCTCCGGTCGGAAGCCCGTCAAGCTCGACTCTACGTCACCCGTTTGGTTCAAGGGGGGAGCGGTTTCCGGTCGGAGTGGCGGCCGGGTAGGGCCCGACCGGGCGGCGGATCGGAAGCAGTCGACTATTCCGGACCATTCGGATTCGAGGCCACCGCGATCACGTTGAACAGCGCGCCCTGCGGATCCCGTATGGCGGCCACCCGGCCGTAGGGGGACTCCTCCGGCCCGCGCAGCACGGTGCCGCCCAGGTCGTCGACCCGTGCGACGCTCTCGTCCGCGTCGCGCACCGCGAAGTAGACGGCCCAGCGCGGCGGCGGCCCGTTGCGCACCCCCGCGAGCCCGCCGCGCGGCACACCGTCGACATGGAAGGTGGCGTAGTCGAAGTCGGCGTCGGACATGTCCTGGAAGGTGATGCCGAACACATCCGTGTAGAACCGCTTCGCCCGACCGCTGTCCGGTGTGTACAGCTCGTTCCACACCACCGCGCCGGGCTCGTCCACCACCCCCGCGCCGATGTGTTCGCGCGCCTGCCAGACGGCGAACACCGCGCCCGTCGGGTCGGTGGCCACCGCCGTGCGGCCGAGTGTGCGCACGTCCGTCGGCGGCACCGACACCTCGCCGCCCGCGGCGACGATCCCTCGGGCCACCGCGTCGATGTCGTCCGCCGCGAGGTGGGTGGTCCAGGCGATCGGCCCCGACCGCTCGGGCAGCCGGTCGAGCAGACCGGCGACGGGCCGCCCGCCGAGGGTGCAGGTCGTGTAACCGCCGGGCGGGGCCGGCTCGATCTCGTCGTCCCAGCCGAACAGTCCGCGATAGAACGCCAGACCGGCCGCGACATCGGGCACGGCCAGGTCCACCCAACACGGCACGCCGGTGGGATATCGCGAGGTCCACACACTCATCGCTGCCTCCTCGGCAGAAGGTGACAATCGGGGACGATACGACATCGATGCTGCCGGCCGCGTGCCGCATGTGCTCGTCGCCGAGCCGTTCCACGGGGCAGGATGCCGTCATGAGTTCCCTGATCAGCGCGGCCGACCTGGCCGCCGCCCTGGACGGTTCGTCGCCCCCGATCGTGCTCGACGTCTCCTGGCAACTGGGCGGCCCGCCCGGCATCGACGCCTACCGGGTCGCACACGTGCCCGGCGCGCACTTCGTCGACCTCGCGAAGGAGTTGTCGGGACCGCACACCCCGACCGGCGCCGGCGGCCGGCATCCGGTGCCCGAACCGGCCGCGTTCGGCGCGGCCATGCGGCGGTACGGGATCGGCCCGGAGACCGACGTGGTCGTCTACGACGCGGGACAGAGCGTCGCCGCGGCGCGCGCGTGGTGGTTGTTGCGCCACTTCGGTCACGACCGGGTGCGCGTGCTCGACGGCGGCCTCGGTGCCTGGACGGCGGCGAACCTGCCGGTCACCGACGTGGTGCCGGAACCCGCCGAGCCGGGCACCTTCGTACCGCGCCCCGGCGGCACGACCCGGCTCGACGCGGACCAGACCGCGGCGTTCGTGGCGGGCGGCGGCGTGCTGCTCGACGCCCGCGCCGGGGAACGTTTCCGCGGCGAGAGCGAGCCGATCGACGCCAAGGCCGGCCACATCCCCGGCGCGATCAGCGCGCCCGCGACCGAGTACACCCACGCCGACGGCCGGTTCCGCGAACCCGCCGAGATGGCGGAGTACTTCGCGGCCAAGGGCGTGGTTCCCGGCGTGCGGGTGGCCGCCTACTGCGGCTCCGGCGCGACCGCCGCGCACGAGGTGCTGGCGCTGCACGTGATCGGCGTACCCGCCGCGCTGTACGCCGGTTCGTGGAGCGACTGGATCTCCGACCCGCAACGCCCGGTGGCCACGGGCGAGTAGCCGCGAGCGGTCGAGGTCGCCGGGGCACGAAAAAGGAGCCGAGGAAAACCTCGGCTCCTTTTCCCGCTGTCGTGTGGCTATTCGCGCCGCTTGCGCCTGCTGCCGAAGACGATCTCGTCCCAACTGGGCACGGTCGCCCGGCGCCCGGGGCGCACCCCGTCGGCCTCGGCCTGCCGGTCGGTGCTGCCGACCAGGCGCTCGCGGTGCGGGCCGACCACACCGCGCGGCACCAGCACGTTCTCGTAGGCGCTGCCCGCGCCCGCCGCCGCGGCGGGGGCCTGGGTCTCCTCCTCCTCGATCGGCTCGGCGCGCTCGGGGCGTTCCGCCCGCTCCACGCGCTCGATCCGCTCGGGCCGCTCGACACGTTCGATCCGCTCCGGGCGCTCGGGCCGCTCCGGACGCTCGATGCTGCCCACGCGCGGGCGTTCGGCCAGCGCGGTGACGTCGATCCGCATCGGCCCGGGGGAGGCCTGTCGCTCCTGAGCGGCCGGCTCGCCGCGCAGTCCGGGTACGGCGTCGAGCAGGCTGGTGATCGCGTCGTCGTCGCTCTCGCGCGGGATGGTGGCCAGGCGCGGGCGAAACGGGAACGGGGTCTCGGATGCCGCCGGGTGTTCGCCGATCAGCGAACGCGCCTCGTCGTCGTTGGTGGTGACCAGGCGCCGGGGCGGGTCGAAGCTCCAACTCGCCGAGCGCATCTCGCCGTCGGCGCGGTACAGCAGCAGGATCTCCCAGCTGCCGTCGTCGCGGCGCCACGAATCCCACTGCACCGACTCGGAGTCGGCGCCGCGCAGGTGCAGTCGCTCGGTGACGATCTCGCCGAGCAGCGGACCGGTGGTCTCGCCCTGCCGGCGGATCGGGGTCTTGCGGGCACGCTCGGCCATGAAGGCACGCTCCGCGAGCACCGGGCCCTCGAACCGCCGTACGCGGTCCACGGGGATGCCGGCGAGCTGTGCGACCTCCTCCGCGGTGGCACCGGCCCTTATCCGGGCCTGGATGTCACGCGGACGCAGCTGGCTCTCGACTTCGATCTCGATCTGACCGAGTCTGGCGCGGTCGCCCCGGACGGCGGCGCGGAGCCGCTCGTCGATGGGCAACATGTACTCAGTGCCGTCGGCAGCCTTCAGCACCAACCGTGTGCCGTCGTTGCTGACGGCCACGACACGCAGTTCGGGCATGGGGACCTCCCGGGTGGTGCCTGCCGACGTCACCTGCGTCGTTGCTCCCGCTACGAGTGTGACCTGCCCAGCCTCGGCATGACCACAACCTGACCGAGTTGTCCGGCGTGTCGGATTTATTACCTGACTGGCCGAATTGCCTTGGTTACACCATTTCGGGTAGATACCGGGGCGGTGCCCCACCCTGACCCCTGCGGTCGGTCGCCTCCCCCTTCGCGCACAGGCCTTTCCGGAACCTGGCGTGAACAGTACTCCATTCGGGGGCTCTACCGGGACACACCGCGCCGCATCGGCGCGTCCCGTTCGGACGAGTCGTTTTCGGCCGTCCGGGGTGATGTCGATCACAAGATTGGGCCGATTGGAACGATGTCGCTGGGCCGTTCAGTCGTAACCAGGGTGAAGTCGTGTTTTTCATGATTAGCCATCGGTTGTGAACGAACGTGCAAGGAAAGTGATGCCGGAAAGGACCGAGCGTGAACGTCGCCGGATCGATGTCAACGGAGTGCAGGTCGTGGGCAGTGCCCTGGCGGCCATCTCCTCGGCGTTCCTGCTCTCCACGCTCGGTGTCGCCGGGACGGTGATCGGCGCGGCGCTCGCGAGCGTGGTCGCCACCGTCGGAAGCGCGGTCTACGTCCACCTGTTCCGGCGCACCGGCGAACAACTGCGCGACGTGCGCGCGACGCTGACCCCGCCGCCCCGGGGCGGGCCGGCCACCGAGCCGACCGCGATTCCCGATCGGCCGACGGGCGTGGCCGATCCGGGGCGGGCGAGCGACGAGACGATGCTGTTGCCGGTCGGCGAGTACACCCGGCCCCCGGGCGACGCCGGGACCGAGTCCGGGGCGGCGCCGACCGGCGAGCGGCGGGTCTGGCTGGCGCGTTCGCTGGTCGGCGCGGTGGTGGTGTTCGTGGTGGCGATGGGTGTGGTCACCCTCGCCGAGACCGCGATCGGCCGTTCCTTCGCGAGCCTGTTCGGGCACGGCGACGACGGCTCGACCATCTCGCGCATCGTCGACGACAAGCGCACCCGCGACGACACCCCGAAGTCGCCCGGCGGGGCCACCCCCGGCCCGACCGGATCGACCGGATCGACGTCGAGCCACGCCCCGGACACCGGCGACAAGGGCACGTCGCCCCCGAACGGCGGCGGCGGGGGCGCGACCTCGGTGCCCTCGACCACACCGACCACCCGGCCGAGCGGCAGCCCCTCGTCGAACCCGACCGGCTCCACGCCGCCGACCACGCCCGTGTCCCCGACCAAACCCCCGGCGGGCGGCTCGGCCGGCGGCGACCCGGACGCCGGCGGCGGCGCGGCGGCCGGCAACGAGGCGGGCGGCCGGGGCGGTACGAACGCGAACGCGGGGTCGGGCGCCGGCACCCGCTGACCGACCGCCGCCGCCCCGGTGCCTCAGTCGCCCAGCACCCGACGCAGGTAGTCGTTGCCGAAGCGGCGCTCCGGATCCACCCGGTTCCGCAGCGCCGTGAAGTCGGCGAACCTCGGATACAGGTCGGCCAGGTGATGCGCGTCGCGGGTGTGCATCTTGCCCCAGTGCGGGCGCCCGCCGTGGGCGACCATGATCTTCTCCACCTCGGTGAAGTACCGCTCGTGCGGCGTCCCCTTGTACAGGTGCACCGCGATGTAGGCGGTCTCGCGCCCGTACGCGGTGGACATCCACAGGTCGTCCGCCGGGGCCACGCGCACCTCGACCGGGAAGCCGATCGGCAGATCGGCGGCGTCCACGAAGGCGCGCACCTCGGTCAGCGCCTCGGTCGCCGCCGCGCGTGGCAGCGCGTACTCCATCTCGATGAAGCGCACCCGGCGCGGACTGGTGAACACCTTGTGCGAGGTGTCCGAGTAGGTGCGCGCCGACAACGCGCGGCTGGAGAGTCGGGCGATGGCGGGCACCGTGCGCGGCGCGGCGCGGCCGACCCGACACGCGAGCGAGAACACCCCGTTGGACAACAACTCGTCGTCGAGCAGGAAACGCGCCCTCGACAGCGGCTTCGCCGGCCCCTCGATCCGGTTGTTGCGCTTGACGTTGCAGTTGTCGGTGTGCGGGAACCAGTAGAACTCGAAGTGCTCGTTGTCCGCGCACAGCGCGTCGAAGTCGGCGAGCACCGCGTCGAACCGCATCGGCTCCTCGCGCGCCTCCAACAGGAAGCTCGGCTCGACGCCGAAGGTCAGCGCGGTCACGATGCCCAGCGCGCCCAGGCCGACCCGGGCACCCGCGAACAACTCGGCGTTCTCGGTCGGCGAGCACGTGGTGATCTCGCCGTCGGCCAGCACGATCTCCATGCCGCGGATCTGCGCCGCCAGCGAGCCGGACGCCCGACCCGTGCCGTGGGTGCCGGTGGAGGTGGCGCCGGCCAGGCTCTGCACCGCGATGTCGCCCATGTTGGTCAGCGCGAGGCCGTATCCGGTGAGCAGCGTGTTGAAGTCGCTCAGCCGCATCCCGGAGCCGACCGTGATGGTGCCCGCCGCGCGGTCGAGCGCGTGCACCTCGGTCAGCCCCTCCGGGCGGATCTGTACGCCGTCGGTCACCGCGATCGAGGTGAACGAGTGGCCGGCGCCGACGGCCTTGACCGGGAGCCCCTGCCCGGCGGCGCGGCGGACCGCGGCCGAGATCTCCTCGGCCGATCGCGGGGTGAGCACCGAGTGCGGTCGCGCGGACTGGTTCCCGGTCCAGTTCCGCCAGGCGGGGGGCGTCTTGGAGACGGCGGGGCCGGCGCTGCTCAACGGGATTCCTCCTGGGGTCGGACGCGGGATCTGCCGGACATTACCCGCCGGTCAACGGACCGGGAAGGGGTCGCCGGGGGATGGGCGGCAACTTCCCCGCGGCTTCCCGCAACCGCGCCCGCGCGGCACGGGGTGTGATGTGGGCGAGCGCGGCGCACGATGCGAGGATCACAGGCATGCACGCGACACAGGCCCCCGATCCCGAGCCGTTCGACGCGCTCCTGGTGCTCTCCTTCGGCGGCCCGGACGCCCCCGACGAGGTGCTGCCGTTCCTGGAGAACGTGACCGCGGGACGCGGCGTCCCCCGCGAACGCCTCGAGGAGGCGGCCGGCCACTACGCGCACTTCGGCGGCGCCAGTCCGATCAACGCGCAAAACCGCGCGCTGATCGCGGCCGTCGAGGCCGACCTCGCCGCCCAGGGGGTGCGGCTGCCCGTCTACTGGGGCAACCGCAACTGGCGCCCCTACCTGGCGGACACCGTGCGCCGGATGGCCGACGACGGGATCGAACGCGCCGCGGTCCTGGTGACCAGCGCCTACGGTTCCTACTCGGGCTGCGCGCAGTACCACGAGAACCTGCTCGCGGCCCGCGCCGAAGCGGGGGAGCGGGCCCCGGTGTTCGACAAGCTGCGGCACTTCTTCAATCACCCGGGCTTCGTCGAGCCGCTGGTGGACCACACGGCGGACGCGTTGACGCGGCTGCCCGAGCAGGTCCGGGCCGGCGCCCGCCTGGTGATGGTCACCCACTCGATCCCCACCGTCACCGCGCGCACCGCGGGCCCGGCCGGCAACGCCTACGTCACCCAGCACCGGGAGACCGCGCGCCTGGTCGCCGAGGGCGTCGCGCGCGCGGTCGGCCGCGAACACGACTGGGACCTGGTGTACTCCAGCCGCAGCGGCCCCCCGCAGGTCCCGTGGCTGGAGCCGGACGTCAACGACCACCTCGTCGACCTGGGCGCGGCCGGGGTGCCCGCCGTCGTACTGGTGCCGATCGGATTCCTGTCCGACCACATGGAGGTGGTCTACGACCTCGACGTCGAGGCCGCCGCCACCGCCGAGCGGATCGGCCTGCCGCTGGCCCGGGCCGCGACCACCGGCGCCGACCCCAGGTTCGCCGCCGCGGTGCGCGAACTCGTGCTGGAGCGGGCCGCGACGGTGCGCGGCGAGGCGCCCGCGCGGTGCGCGCTCGGCGGGCTGGGCGCCGCGCACGACGTGTGCCCGGTCGGCTGCTGTCCCGACCCCCGGGCACTGCGGCCGCGCCCCGGGGCGTCGGCCGCCGACCCGGAGGCGGCCGCGCGGGCGCCGCGCGGGGCGGCGCTGCTCGGCGAGCGCTCCGGCAGGATGGACCCATGACGATCGACACCGCGGAACTCCTGGCCATCGCCCGCGACGCGGCGCGCCACACCGGGGGCTTCCTGTTGCACGAGCGCCCCGCCGACCTCGGCGTCGCGGCGACCAAGAGCAGCCCCACCGACGTGGTCACCGAGATGGACACGGCCGCGGAGAAGCTGATCATCGAACGCATCCGGGCGCATCGACCGCACGACGGCTTCCTCGGCGAGGAGGGCGACGCGAGCGAGGGCACCAGCGGCGTGCGGTGGGTGATCGACCCGATCGACGGCACCGTCAACTACCTGTACGACCTGCCCGGCTGGTGCGTGTCGATCGCCGCCGAGACCGCCGAGGGCACGCTCCTGGGCGTGGTCGAGGTCCCGGTGGTCGGCGAGACCTTCCACGCCGTGCGCGACGGCGGCGCCTTTCGCAACGGCAAGCCGATCCACTGCCGGCCCGCGGTCCCCTCGGCCCGGGCGCTGGTGGCGACCGGATTCGGCTACACCGTCGAGCGGCGCACCCGACAGGCCGAGGCGATCGCCGCGCTGCTGCCGCGGGTGCGCGACCTGCGCCGGGCGGGCTCGGCCGCGATCGACCTGTGCTCGGTGGCGGCCGGCCGGGTCGACGCCTACTACGAACGCGGCCTGAACCCGTGGGACGTCGCGGCCGGCGCGCTGATCGCCCGCGAGGCCGGCGCCGACGTGGTCGTCGACCTGTGGCCCGAGGCGGACGGTTCGACGATGTGCGTGGCCGCCCCCGCCGCGCTGCGCGCGGAGCTGCAGACCGCCCTGGCCGCTCTGCACGCGTAGACCCGCGCACGCGTGAGGCCCGGATCGGGGTGATCCGGGCCTCACGCGTCTCGGCCGGACAGCCGAACCCCCGGCGTCCGCTGGGGACCTCGCCGGGGGAAACAAGAACGGGGTGTGTCTGCTGCTGTATCGCGGTGATGCGTGGCGGTGCGGCGGAGTGGCTCAGGCGCTCTCGGGCAGCACCCGCACGCCGTGCTCCGACGCCATCCGCAGAAGATCGTCCAACTCGGACTGCTCGACCTCGACGAGGAAATCGTCACCGGTGTCGCAGGCCTGCTTCAACGCCTGTTCGGTCTCACGTATGCGCCGCAGTACGCCGGCCGTGAATTCGTCCATAAGGCCGCCCCAATGTCACTCGTCGTCGCCGGTTTCGGTTGTCCTACCCCCTCTGCAACGCCGGGGAAACCACCGAAGCGGGCCTTTGCGGCCCCACGATGGAGGGGTCTGACCAGCGGACTTGTGCGATCCAACGATCCGGTGTCGGACTTTCCGGGGCGTACCGGAATCCTTCCCTCCCTCGGGGGGTCCCGTAACGTCGGCAACCGGACATGTGCGCCGGGGCCGGCCGCGCCCGCTCGGGCCGGGCCGCGGGCCCCGTGCCGGCTTACCGGGGCTTTACCGGGCCGCGAGGGAAGATGGACAACGGATCCATCCCATCTCCATCCCCATCTCCATCCCCGTCTTCATCCTCGAATCCTTCGCATCCCGCGAAGCCTTCGAGTCTTTCGAGCAGGAGGCACAGCCGGTGCGGGTTCTCGTAGTCGAGGACGAGCAGCTTCTGGCGGACGCGGTCGCTACCGGGTTGCGCCGCGAGGCCATGGCCGTCGATGTCGTATACGACGGGGAGGCGGCGCTGGAGCGGATCGCCGTCAACGACTACGACGTGGTGGTGCTCGACCGGGACCTGCCGATCGTGCACGGCGACGACGTGTGCCGGGCGGTCGTGGACACCGGCATCCCGATGCGGGTGCTGATGCTGACCGCCGCCGGCGACGTCAGCGACCGGGTCGAGGGCCTGGAGTTGGGCGCCGACGACTACCTGCCCAAGCCGTTCGCGTTCAGCGAGCTGATCGCCCGGGTGCGCGCGCTCGGCCGGCGGGCCGTCTCCCCGCTGCCGCCGGTCCTGGAGCGGGCCGGCATCCGACTCGACCCGAACCGGCGCGAGGTGTTGCGCGAGGGGGTGCCGGTGCACCTGTCGCCCAAGGAGTTCGCCGTCCTGGACGTGCTGATGCGCGCCGACGGCGCGGTGGTCTCGGCCGAGCAACTGCTCGAGAAGGCCTGGGACGAGAACACCGACCCCTTCACCAACGTCGTCCGCGTCACCGTGATGACGCTGCGCCGCAAGCTCGGCGAGCCGCCCGTCATCCTGACGGTGCCCGGCGCCGGATACCGCATTTGAGGACCGCCATGAACGACAGCTCTCGGGCCGTCCCGGCGGAAGCCGGCCCCGCCGCGACCCCGGCCGCGGCGACACCCCCCGCCCCGACGTCGGGGTCGACCGCGGCACCGGCCGCGGGCGCCTCGACCGCGCCCGCCTCGGCCCGGCCCGCCGCCGCCCGCTCAGGACCGCCGCCGCGCCCGGGCCGGCCGCCCCAGCCGCCGCGCCCCAGCGTGCCGCCGAGCGCGCCGCGCAGGCCGAACCGGGAGCCCGCGCGCGAGGCGGGCCGCGATCCGCAGCGCCCCGCCACCGCCGGCGGTCGGCGGCTGATCCTGGGCCGCGACGCCGACGACGCGGCGGAGATGTCGCGGCTGTCGCGGATGGCCCCCTCGCAGATCCCGGACCTGCTGCGGTCCACCATCAAGATGCGCCTGACCGCGCTGTACGGCGGCATGTTCCTGATCGCCGGGGTGCTCCTGCTCGCCACCGTCTACCTGCTGGTGCGGCAGAGCCTGAACGAGGGTCGGCTGAATCTGAGCCTGGCCCCGAACACCTTGATGACCATCAACGGTGTGCCGATGACACCCGAGCAGTTCGACCAGTGGCAGACCCTCCAGCAGATCCACCAGCGCGACGCGGCGCTGAGTTCGCTCCTGCAGCAGTCGCTGCTCGCGCTGCTGCTGCTCTCCGTGATCGCCTTCGGCTTCGGCTACGTGATGGCGGGCCGGGTGTTGCGCCCGCTGGGGCGGATCACCTCCATCGCCCGCGAGGTGGCCGGATCCAACCTGCACCGGCGGATCGACCTGGAGGGGCCCGACGACGAGTTCAAGGAGCTGGCCGACACCTTCGACGACATGCTCGACCGGCTCGACCGCTCGCTGGAGTCGCAGCGCAAGTTCGTCGCCAACGCCTCGCACGAGCTGCGCACGCCGCTGGCGATCAACCGCACCCTCCTGGAGGTCGCGCTCGGCGACCCGGAGGCGTCCGTCGAGCTCAAACAGCTCGGCAAGACCCTGCTGGCCACCAACGAGCGCAGCGAGGGGTTGATCGAGGGCCTGCTGCTGTTGGCCCGCAGCGACAACGAGCTGACCGAGCGCAAGCCGGTGGACCTGGCCGAGGTGGCCCGCCGCGCGGTGGACCAGACCGGCGCCGAGGCGGCCGAGCGCGAGGTGAGCCTGCACGACGAGCTGGGTCCGGCCGTGCTCCAAGGCAACGGCGTGTTGTTGGAGCGGGTCGCGATGAACCTGATCCAGAACGCGGTGCGCTACAACCGGGCCGGCGGCACCGTCGACATCTCCACGGAGTCGGGCGCGGGGGTCGCGGTGCTGACCGTGACCAACACCGGGCCGGTGGTGCCCGCCTACGAGGTGGACAACATGTTCGAGCCGTTCCGGCGGCTGCGGACCGAGCGGATCGCCAGCGACAAGGGCGTGGGCCTGGGGTTGTCCATCGTGCGTTCGATCGTGCGCGCCCACGGCGGCTGGATCGAGGTCGAGCCCCGGGAAGAGGGCGGGCTGATGATGCGGATCGGGTTCCCGGTCGGCTGATCGCCCCCTCGCCCCGTCGTCACCGGCTGTTTCCGGCCGGCGGCGGCCCGCTGTCGAGGGCCGTCGCGACCACCCATATTCGTACGCACGTACGAGAGTCGGGGATCACATTTCCGTCTGGGGGTGGAACCAACCTACGCTGTCGTAAGTTACGGGAACGTAGGGACGCGTCGTGCGGGCGATGCACAGCGTCGTCCTCCGTGTCTGCCGCTGTACGACGCTGTCTGCCTATGCACTGGAGTGCCGATGAATCTTCTCGCCGCCGCACCGACCGGCCCGCACCTGCTTCGCGAGTTGGAGCAGGTCGTCGCCGTCGAGCTCGACCGCCATCTCGCCGTGGCCAAGGAGTGGTTCCCGCACGAGTACGTGCCGTGGAGCGCGGGCCGCGACTTCGACGGCGTACTGGGCGGCGAGGCGTGGACCCCGGAGGAGTCGGGGCTCACCGACGTCGGCCGGATAGCGCTGACGCTGAACCTGCTGACCGAGGACAACCTGCCCAGCTACCACTACGAGATCGCGGCGATGTTCGGCCGCGACGGTGCGTGGGGCACGTGGGTGCACCGGTGGACCGCCGAGGAGGGCCGGCACGGCATCGCGATCCGCGACTACCTGATGGCCGCCCGGGCGGTGGACCCGGTCGCGCTGGAGCGTTCGCGGATGGAACACATGGAGGCCGGCTACCAGGGCGACCACATGGACAATCCGCTGCACGTGATCGCCTACGTGACCTTCCAGGAGCTGGCCACCCGGGTCTCGCACCGCAACTCGGGCCGCACCTGCGGCGACCCGATCGCCGAGCAGCTGCTCGCGAAGGTGGCGACCGACGAGAACCTGCACATGGTCTTCTACCGGAACCTGCTCAAGGCCGCCTTCGAGATCGCGCCGGACCAGGCGATGCGCGCGGTGACCGACATGGTCACCGACTTCCGGATGCCCGGACACGGGATCAGCGGCTTCGAGCGCGCGGCGGTCAAGCTCGCCGTGGGCGGCGTGTACAACCTGCCGATCCACCAGAACGACGTGCTGCTGCCGGTGCTGCGCAACCTCAAGGTGATGGAGCGCACCGACCTGGGCCCGGAGGGCGAGAAGTCCCGCGAGGAGCTCGCGGTGTTCCTGAGCGGCCTCGACACCCAGGCGACCCGCTTCGAGGAGCGCCGGCTGGCCCTGGAGGCCCGCAAGGCGGCCAACCGCGCCTGACCGGCACCACGACGCGCGACGGGCCCGCCGCCTCCCGATCGGAGGCGGCGGGCCCGTCGTACGCGGTGCCGGGTCAGCCCTTGCGGGCCGTGCCGAGGGCCTCCTTGAAGCCGACCTTGCCGCCCATCCGCAACACCGCGCCCTCGTACATCCGGGCCGCGAGTCGAACCAGGCCCACCAGCGCGAGCAGCGCGATCGCGAAGGCGACCAGGTTCTCCACCACCGACACCTCGTCGGCGGCGGTCATCGGCGGCTGGAGCATCGCCGAGAACGGCGGGATGTAGGACAGCACGTGGGCGATCGTGCCGCCCTTTTGCCCGAGGAAGATCGCGGCCAGGAACGAGGCGATCAGCAGCGAGGTCATCGGCGTGATCACGTTCTGCAGATCCTCCTGGCGGGACACCCGCGCCGCCGCCGCGGCGAACATGCACGCGTAGAGCGCGTAGCCCACCACGAACCACAGCAGCACCAGCGCCACCGGATAGATCATCGCCCCGCTCAACTCGACGCTGCCGAACGCGGACGCCGCGGCCAGTCCCACCACCGCGGTCACCAGCATCTGCAGCAGCCCGAGCAGGCCGATCCCGAGGATCTTGCCGGTCAGCAGCGCCCGGGCGGGCACGGTGGCCAGCAAGATCTCCACGATCCGGCTCGACTTCTCCTCCACCACGCCACTGGCCACCCACATGCAAAAGAGCATCAACATGCCGTACAGCACCAGGGTGCCGACGAAGGCGATGCCCTTGCGCGTGTCGCGCTCGTCGGCGTCGGGATCCAGCGTGGTCTTGGGCATCGGTCGGATCGCCGACGCCTGGTTCACCGCGCCCGGGTCGATGCCGCTCGCGCTCAGCCGCAGATCGCGCTCCACGGTGGCCCAGGCGCTCTGCAGCACGGCCGCCAGCGGGTCGGACAGCGTGGTGTCCACCAGGATCCGGCCGTCGGCCACGACCGCGTCCAGTTTGCCGTCGGCCAGCGCCTTCTCCGCCGCCGCGCGGTCGGCCACCGTGCCCACGCGCACGTCCACGTCCAGCAGCGCCGCCTGACGCTCGGCGGTCTGCGCCAGCTGCGCCTGCTGCGGACCCAGGAAGGCCACGTCGTACTTTTCCGAGCCGCCGCCGATCGCGGCCGGGATGGCCACCGAGGCGAGCAGGATCACCAGCATGACGCCCACCGAGATCTGGAAACCCCGGTCCCGGATGCGCTCGGTGAACTCGCGGCGCGCGACCAGCCGCACGGCGGACCAAAACGTGCTGCCACCGGTGCTCACGCGCCGACCTCCGATTCCTTGCCGACCGTCGGGTTCGCGCCCGCGGTGCCGCCTGCCTCCGGGTGCGAGACCGGCGGCTCGCCGGCCTCCGGGTCGGCGCCCTCGCCGTTGACCACCTCGCGGAAGAGTTCGGCGAGGGAGGGGGCGGCGGGAGCGAACGCGAGCACCCGCCCGGCCGCCCGGGCCGCGTCGAGCAGCGCCTGCTCGCTCGTTCCCGGCAGCAGTTCGACCAGCACCGCGTCCTCCTCGGCCGCGCCGAGCACCCGCACGCCCGGCAGTGCGTCCGCCCAGCCCGCCGGCGCCCCCGCGACGCGCACCCGATAGCGCACCGCGCGATCGTCGCCGCGCAATTCGGCCACCGTGCCCGAGGCGTGCATGCGCCCGCCGTTGATGATCCCGACCGCGTCGCAGAGCGACTCGACGAGTTCGAGCTGATGGCTGGAGAAGACCACCGAGGCCCCCGCCGCGGTGCGCTCGCGCAGCACCCCCGCCATCACATCCACACCGACCGGGTCCAGGCCGGAGAACGGCTCGTCCAGGACCAGCAGCTCCGGCTCGTGCACCAGCGCGGCGGCCAACTGCACCCGCTGCTGATTGCCCAGAGACAGGGTCTCCAGCCGGTCCCCGGGAGCGCCCGCCACCCGCAGCCGGGTCAACCAGCGCGCGGCCGAGGCCTGCGCCTCGGTCCGCGACATCCCGTGCAGCTCGGCCAGGTAGACCAGCTGGTCCCGGATGCGCATCTTCGGATACAGGCCGCGTTCCTCCGGCATGTATCCCCAGCGTCGTCGCACCGTGCGATCGACGGGCGCGCCCCGCCAGCGGATCTCACCCCGATCGGCCGCCAACACACCCAGCGCGATGCGCATGGTCGTGGTCTTGCCCGCCCCGTTGGTGCCGACGAATCCGAACATCTGGCCTGGCTGTACGGTCAGCGAGAGGTCGTCCAGGACGACCTTCGCGCCGAACCGTTTGTCCAGGCCGGCCAACTCGAGCACGTATCTCCCCGTATGGTTTCAACCCCCCGTGTCGCACTTATATACGGGTCGATCCGGGCATTCAAACCGGCGCCCGCGTGTGCGATCGGACACATCCGGTCAGGGCGGGCCGGCGGCGGATCAGTCCAGGCGGCGCAGGTCGCGACGGAATCGGCGGCCGTTGTCGATGTAGCTGCGCACCGCCTCCGCGAACGCGCCGGGCGCGACCGCGTTCTCCCGAATCTTCGCCGGCACCCCGAGCGCCATCGCGTAGGACGGCACCTCGATCCGGTTTCCGACCACCGCACCCGCTCCCACCAGCGCACCCGTCCGCACCACGGCCTGATGCATGACCACCGCGCCGTTGCCGACCAGGCACCGATCCTCGATCACACAGCCCTCCAAATGCACAATGTGACCGATCACGCACTCGTCGCCCACTACCGTCGGCCACGGCGCCGTGGTGTGCAGGACGCACCCGTCCTGTACCGACGTGCGCTCGCCGATCACGATGCGGCCGTGGTCCGCGCGCAATACCGCGCCCGGCCACACCGTAGAATCCGCGCCGATCTCCACGCTGCCGATCACGACCGCGTCCGGGTGCACATACGCATCGGGGTGCACCTTGGGTACTTGATCACCCAGCGCGTAGACCGTCACGATTCCTCCTGGTTGTGCAGGGCGGTACGGGGTTACAGTGGCCCCCCATCCAACCAAGTCACCTCTTTGGGGGTTCGGTTGGGTGTCGATTGCGTAACGAGCCTTGATGTAAGGCAAAATCTGCGCTTCGGGTCGGGCACAACTCCGGCCCCTCGCGCGTTACGAGCGCTGAAGGCATCGTCCAATGAAGGTTCAGGGGCGGTGCCCGCACGACTGAGCACCGCAGATCCACCCGGAGGGGGAGAGGTACATGGCAACCGACTACGACACCCCGCGTAAGACCGACGACGACATCAACGAAGACAGCATCGAGGAGCTGAAGGCTCGGCGCGTGGACAAGTCGGCCGGTTCGGTCGACGTCGACGAGTTCGAGCAGGCCGAGTCTCTCGAGCTTCCCGGCGCGGACCTCTCCAACGAGGAGCTGTCCGTCCGGGTCGTCCCGAAGCAGGCCGACGAGTTCACCTGCTCCAGCTGCTTCCTGGTGCACCACCGCAGCCAGCTGGCCAAGGAAAAGGACGGCCAGCCGATCTGCAGCGACTGCGCCTGACCGTGTTCGGTCGAGGACGACCGGCGATGAACGGCAACCCTGCACACGCCACACGGGTACCGGCAGGAGTTGGACCGTCGACGTTCGCCGAGCGTCCTTGAACACAAGGACACGACATGGAGCACGGGAGACACCGAAAACGCACGCATGACGTACGAAGTCGAACGTCCGCCGGCACAGGGCGGGCGTTCTTGACTGTCGGCGCCGGTCCGGATCGAGCCCCTTCGGCTCGATCGAGCCGGACCGGGCCCGCCCGCGGCCGAGTCAGGCGCGGGCGCGCAGCGCGGCCACCACGTCGACCAGGCGCCGGGGGTTGCGCGAGGACAGGTAGAGGTAGGGCGTCGGATCGGCCGGGTCGACGACCTCGATCCGCGCCGCCCCCGGAATGTAGGCGCGCAACAGCATGAACGCGCGCGGGTCGGCGTTCTCCATCCGCAACGCGCGCGCCTGCTCGGGGTCGAGCGCGACGCCCGCGCCGAGCGCGCTCAACGGCACCCGCGCGCGCCCCGCGCACAACTCGGTCTCGGTCACGGTGATCCGCGCCGAGCCGTAGGCACCGGTGGCCCACGCGGTCAGCGCGCCCAGGACCAGGGCGAGCACGATGGTCGGCACGATCCCGAAGGCCAGGCCCACCAGCCCGCCCGAGACGCCCATGAGCACGGTCAGGGCCCACCACGAGGCCGGCACGCCGAGTCGTTCGCTGTACGCCTGCATGGCTCCAAGCCTGTCATGGGCGGCCTCCGGGTTTCAGCGGGGGCCGTGCCGCCGGGTCAACCGGGCCAGGGCGCGGGTGACCCGCTCCGGGGGCGTGCGCAGGCCCGTCGCCACTCCTTTGGCGTAATCGGAAAGCGCGGTCGGGGCCAGCAGGTCCAGCGCCGCCCCGGCCCGGGCGTCGTTGCCCACCAGGTAGCGCGGGCGCGGCCGGGGCACGCTCAGCGCGGTGCGCACCGCGTGCGCCACCGGGGCCGGGTCGGGCAGCGTCTTGGCCCGCCGCAACACCTCGTCGGCGACCTCGTAGGAGTCCTGGTACGCCGACGTCTTGCGCGGCGGCATCCGGGCCATGCTCCGCTCCCAGATGTCGGTGCCGAAGCTGCCCGGCTCGATCAGCACCACCTTCACGCCGAAGCCGGCGGTCTCGATCCGCAGCGCGTTCGAGACCGCCGCCAGGCCCTGCTTGCTCGCGCAGTACCAACCCACGAAGGGCGAGGAGACCCGCCCGGAGAGCGAGGAGATGTTGACGATCCGCCCGTCCCGGCGACGGCGCATCTGCGGCAGGACCAGGCGCGCGATCCGCGCGGGGGCGACCAGGTTGGTCTCCAACTGCGCGCGGACCCCCTCGTCGTCCACGTCCTCGATCGCGCCGGGCTGGGCGATGCCGGCGTTGTTGACCACCGCCCACGGGCCGCCGTCGGTCATCTGGGCGATCTCGGTGAAGGCCCGCACCGTCGAGGTGGCGTCGGCGACGTCGAGCAGGACCGTGCGCACGCCCACCTCGGCCCGCTCGGCGCTCTCGCGCAGTCGCTCGGCCTTCTCCTCGGTCCGGGCGGTGCCGATCACGTCGAACCCGGATCCGGCCAGTTCCAGGGCGACGGCCAGGCCGATCCCACCGGTCGCCCCGGTGACGACCACACTCTTGGTCATGCGCTTCCTTCCGTCCCGCGACCCTCCCGGGCCGCGGCGCTCGAGGCCCCCGAGCCTCTGCGCAGGTGTCGGTCGGAACGACGGTAGTGTCCTTCGGCGTGAGTCGACCAACATCCCTGACCCCGCCTCCGGAAGCGGTGGTGCCCCAGCCCCACCCGGACGCCCCGTCGCCCGGCACCGAGCTGGGCGAGCACTACAGCGACTGTTTCGGCTGCGGCGAGGCCGCCCCGGGCGGGCTGCGCCTTCGCACGCGCGCCGGCGAGGGCGTATCCGTGGACGCCGAGTTCACCGTCACCGCCCAGCACCAGGGCGCCCCGGGCCTGGCCCACGGCGGGCTGCTGACCTGCGCGTTCGACGAGGCGCTCGGGGCGATCGGATACATGCTGCACACCACGGCGGTGACCGGTCACCTGGAGACGGACTTTCGCCGCCCGGTGCCGGTGGGCAGCACCCTGTACATCCACGCCTGGTGCGAGGCGGTGGCCGGCCGCAAGATCTACTCGCGTGCGGTGGGCCGGCTCGACGCCGCGGACGGGCCGATCGCGGTCGAGGCGGCCGCGTTGTTCGTCAGCGTCGGACTCGAGCACTTCGTCGACAATGGACGTGCGGAGGAAGTCCGGCGCGTCCTGGACAACCCCGACCTGATCAAGTCCGGCCGAGCGTTCGAGGTGAACCCGTGAGCACGAGTGTCGACGTCCTGGTGCGCCGGCTCGACCCCGAATTGCCGCTGCCCGCGTACGAGCACCCCGGCGACGCCGGCGCCGACCTGGTGACCGCGCAGGACGCGGAGATCGCCCCCGGCGAGCGCGTGGTGTTGCCCACGGGCATCGCGATCGCGCTCCCCGACGGCTACGCCGCGTTCGTGCATCCGCGCTCGGGACTCGCCGCGCGGTGCGGAGTATCCCTGGTGAACGCCCCGGGCACCGTCGATGCGGGATACCGTGGCGAAATCAAGGTTGTCGTGGTCAATCACGACCTGCGTACGCCGGTCGTCTTCCGACGCGGCGACCGTATCGCCCAACTCGTGATCCAACGGGTCGAGCGAGCGGGGTTCCACGAGGTCGCCGAACTGCCCGGTTCCGGGCGGGGCGAAGGCGGCTTCGGTTCCACCGGCGGGCACGCGGCGGTCGGCGTTTCGAGCGTCGGCGCGGCGGGCAGCGCGGGCATCGTGCAACACTCGGCTTCCGACAGGGAAGGACTGTGACGTGTTCGGTCGTCGCCGACGCAGCGAAAAGGATGATCTGCCCGTCGAGGAGCGCGAAGACCTCGACGAGATCATCGAGGACGAGGACGAAGCCGACGAGGCGCCCGACGCCGGAGCCGCATCGGACTCCGACGACGCGGACCTCGACGAGCTGAGTCGACCGATCCCGCCCGCGCCCCGGCCGGACGGACCGTGGGACTTCGACGAGCTCGAGGATCCCCACGAGGATCGCATCGACCTCGGCGGGATGCTCATCCCGGCCGACCCGCGGATGGAACTGCGGGTCGAGGTCTCCAACGACATGATCATCGCGGCCACCGTGGTGCTGGAGGACAGCGGCCTGCAGCTGCAGGCGTTCGCCGCCCCGCGCAACGAGAGCATCTGGCACGAGGTGCGCGCCGAGATCGCCTCCGGCATCACCCAGCAGGGTGGTGTCGTGGACGAGCAGGACGCGGGTCTGGGCTGGGAGCTGCGGGCCCAGGTGCCGGTCCAGCTCCCCGACGGCACGCAGGGCCACCAGCTGGTCCGGTTCGTCGGCTGCGACGGCCCGCGCTGGTTCCTGCGCGGAGTGATCTCCGGCCGGGCCGCGGTGGATCCCGCCGTGGGCGCCGACCTGGAGGGCATGTTCCGCGACACCGTCGTGGTCCGCGGCAACGACCCGATGGCGCCGCGCGACCCGATCCTGCTGCGCCTGCCGGAGAACGCCCAGGTGGACCCGAACAGCGGGCTCGCGGTGCCGCAGCAGGGCGCCGAGGACAACCGCTTCGCGGGCGATCTGGACCCCTTCCAGCGCGGCCCGGAGATCACCGAGGTGCGCTAGCCCCGCCGCCCGATAGCCGTACCCCCGAGGACACCGAAGCCCGGTCCCGCCGAAAGGTGGGACCGGGCTTCGTGCGTGCGCGGTTCCGGGCACCGCGAATCGTGATGTCAAGGGCGCGTCAAGAAGGCATATAAGCACGTTAGGGCGCCGCCAACGCTTTCGACTTTGCCCCTTTTATGGCGATTTTTGACGGCTTGGAACTGCTATCAATGACCTCGCCACGGGCGATCAAGCGCCCGTCCGTTCCAAGGAGTACCCGCGATGGCTGATCTGGCCTTCGTATGCCTGACGATCGCGTTCTTCGCGCTGGTCGTCGGAATCGCCAAGGGGGTGGCGAAGCTGTGAACGCGGACAGCATCGTCGGCCTGAGCGTCGCCGTCGCCCTGCTCGGCTACCTGATCCTGGCCCTGATCTTCCCCGAGAGGTTCTAGGTGAGCGTCACGCTCGCGGGGATACTCCAACTGTCCCTGCTGACAGCCGTCCTGGCCGCGGTACATCGCCCCTTCGGCGACTACATGGCCCGCGTGTACTCCAGCGACAAGCACCTGCGCGGCGAGCGCGTCCTGTACCGGCTGATCGGCGCCGATCCGAACGCCGAACAGCGCTGGACCGTCTACCTGCGCAGCGTGCTCGGGTTCTCCATGTTCTCGCTGCTCGGGCTCTACGCCCTGCAGCGGTTCCAGGACCACCTGCCGTTCGACCTCGGCATGAAGCCGATCACGCCGGACCAGGCGTTCAACACCGCGGCGTCGTTCACGGCGAACACGAACTGGCAGTCGTACTCCGGTGAGACCGCCATGGGCCACACGGTCCAGATGGTCGGCCTGACCGTGCAGAACTTCGTGTCGGCCGCGGTGGGCATGGCCGTGGCGATCGCGCTGGTGCGCGGATTCGTGCGGGTCCGCTCGGGGGAGATCGGCAACTTCTGGGTCGACCTGATCCGCGGTTCGATCCGGATCCTGCTGCCCATCGCGATCATCGGCACGATCGTGCTCGTCGCGTCGGGCACGATCCAAAACCTCTCCGACCCGCACACCGTGCGGACGTTGTCGGGCGGGACGCAGACCATCCCCGGTGGTCCGGTGGCCTCGCAGGAGGTGATCAAGGAGCTGGGCACCAACGGTGGCGGCTTCTTCAACGCCAACTCGGCGCACCCGTTCGAGAACCCGAACGCGTTCACCAACCTGTTCGAGATCTTCCTGATCCTGGTCATCCCGTTCTCCATGCCGCGCGCCTTCGGCCGGCTCGTGGGCAACCTCAAGCAGGGCTACGCGATCCTCGCCGCGATGTTCGTGGTCTGGTTCGTCGCGGTCTGCCTGATGTGGTGGACCGAGGCGCACGGCAACGGCGCCGGGCCGGAACTGGCCGGCGGCGCGATGGAGGGCAAGGAACAGCGGTTCGGCATCCCCGGCTCGTCGGTCTTCGCGGTCTCCACCACGATGACCTCCACCGGCGCGGTCAACTCGTTCCACTCCTCGTTCACCGGCCTCGGCGGCGGCATCACGATGCTGGGCATGATGCTCGGCGAGATCACGCCGGGCGGCGTCGGCTCGGGCCTGTACGGGATCCTGATCATGGCGATCCTGGCGGTCTTCGTGGCCGGTCTGATGGTCGGCCGCACGCCCGAATACCTGGGCAAGAAGATCGGCGCCGGCGAGATGAAGCTGGTCGCGATGTACATCCTCGTGGTGCCGGCGACCATCTTGACCTTCACCGGCATCGCCATCGCGCTGCCCGGCGAACAGGCGGCGATCCTCAACTCCGATTCGCCGCACGGCATCTCGGAGGTGCTGTACGCGTTCACCTCGGGGGCGAACAACAACGGCAGCGCGTTCGCCGGGCTCGGTGCGAACACCGAGTTCTACAACACGATGATCGGGCTGGCCATGCTGATCGGCCGGTTCGTGCCGATCGCCCTGGTACTCGCCCTGGCCGGACGACTCGCCGAGCAAAACAGCGTCCCCGACACCGCGGGCACCCTCAAGACGCACAAGCCCCTGTTCGTGGGCCAACTCGTCGGCGTGATCCTGATCATCACCGGCCTCACCTTCTTCCCCGCCCTGGCCCTCGGGCCGCTTGCCGAGGGATTGGCATGACAGACACCGCGATACGCCCCACCGAAGCGCACGTCGACACCCCCGCCGGCCCCGGCCGGGTCTCGGCCGGCCTGTTCGAACCCCGCCAACTGCTGAAGTCGCTGCCCGGCGCGCTGCGCAAACTCGACCCGCGGACCATGGTCCGTACCCCGGTCATGTTCGTGGTCGAGATCGGCTCGGTGATCACCACCGTCATGGCGATCAAGGACCCGAGCACGTTCGCCTGGCTGGTCGCCGTCTGGCTGTGGCTGACCGTGGTGTTCGCCAACCTGGCCGAGGCGGTCGCCGAAGGACGCGGCAAGGCGCAGGCGGACACGCTGCGCAAGGCCAAGACCGACACGGTCGCCCGGCGCCTGGTCGACGGCCGCGAGGAGCGCGTCGCGGCCACCGCGTTGGCCATCGGCGACCTGGTGGTCTGCGAGGCCGGCGACATCATCCCCGGCGACGGCGACGTCGTCGACGGTGTCGCGAGTGTGGACGAGTCGGCGATCACCGGCGAGTCCGCGCCGGTGATCCGCGAGTCGGGCGGTGACCGCTCGGCGGTCACCGGCGGCACGAAGGTGCTGTCGGACCGGATCGTCGTCAAGATCACCACCGAGCCCGGCAAGACCTTCATCGACCGGATGATCGCCCTCGTCGAGGGCGCCGCCCGGCAAAAGACGCCGAACGAGATCGCGCTCGACATCCTGCTCGCGTCGCTGACGATCATCTTCCTGTTCGCGGTCGTCACGCTGCAGCCGATGGCGATGTACGCGCACGCCGAGCAGTCGATGATCATCCTCGTCGCGCTGCTGATCTGCCTGATCCCGACCACCATCGGAGCGCTGTTGTCGGCGATCGGCATCGCCGGCATGGACCGACTGGTGCAGCGCAACGTGCTGGCCATGTCGGGGCGCGCCGTGGAGGCGGCGGGCGACGTGTCGACGCTGCTGCTCGACAAGACCGGCACGATCACGCTGGGCAACCGGCAGGCGTCGGAGTTCGTCCCCGCGGACGGGGTCGAGGAGGCGGAACTCGCCGACGCGGCGCAACTGTCCTCGCTCGCCGACGAGACGCCCGAGGGCCGCTCGATCGTGGTGCTGGCCAAGGAGCGCTACGGGCTGCGCGAGCGGCACCAGGGCGAACTCGCCCACGCCGAGTGGATCGCCTTCACCGCGCAGACCCGGATGTCGGGCGTGGACCTGACCGACGAGCGCGGGGTGCGCATGGTCCGCAAGGGCGCCGCCTCCGCGATCAACGCCTGGGTGTCCGAGCGCGGCGGCACCGTCCCCGCCCGGTCCGGCGACCTGGTCGACGCCATCTCCGCCGCCGGCGGCACGCCGCTCCTGGTCGCGGTCGAGGACACCGAGGGCGCCCGGATCCTGGGCGTCATCCACCTCAAGGACGTGGTCAAGGAGGGCATGCGGGAACGATTCGACGAGCTGCGCCGGATGGGCATCCGCACGGTGATGATCACCGGCGACAACCCGCTGACCGCCAAGGCGATCGCGGACGAGGCGGGCGTCGACGACTTCCTCGCCGAGGCCACCCCCGAGGACAAGCTCGCGCTGATCAAGCGCGAGCAGGCGGGCGGCAAGCTGGTCGCGATGACCGGCGACGGCACCAACGACGCGCCGGCGCTGGCCCAGGCCGACGTCGGCGTGGCGATGAACACCGGCACGTCGGCGGCCAAAGAGGCCGGGAACATGGTCGACCTCGACTCGAACCCGACCAAACTGATCGAGATCGTGGAGATCGGCAAGCAGCTGCTGATCACGCGCGGCGCGCTGACCACGTTCTCCATCGCCAACGACGTCGCGAAGTACTTCGCGATCATCCCGGCCATGTTCGCGAGCATCAAGGGCGCCGAGGCCCTGGGCCCGCTGGACAAGCTCAACATCATGCAGCTCGCCACCCCCGAGTCGGCGATCATCTCGGCGGTCGTCTTCAACGCCCTGATCATCGTCGCCCTGATCCCGCTGGCCCTGCGCGGTGTGCGCTATCGGCCGATGTCGGCCGACAAGCTGCTCGCCCGCAACCTGCGGATCTACGGCCTCGGCGGACTGATCGCCCCGTTCGTCGGGATCAAGATCATCGACCTGCTCGTCTCGCTCATCCCCGGAATCGGTTGATTCAGATGGCCACCACCTTCAGTACCCGCATCCGCGTCCTGGGCGCGGCCCTGCGCGCCTTCCTCGTGCTCACCGTGCTCCTGGGCATCCTGTATCCGCTGTCGATGACCGGGATCGCCCAGGCGCTGTTCAAGGACAACGCCGACGGCTCGATGGTCAGCGTCAACGGCAAGGACGTCGGCTCCCGCCTGATCGGCCAGTCCTTCGACCTCGTCGACGCCCAGGGCAACCCGCGCACGTTCGACGCGGACGGCCGCGAGGTGCTGGCGACGGCGGACGGCACCGGATACACCTACCTCCAGGGCGGCGGCGCGCTGAGCGCCGAGCAGGCGGCGGGCGTCGGCCCGCTGCCCGACCCGAAGTGGTTCCAACCGCGTCCCTCGGCCGCCCACTACGACGGCCTCGGCTCGGGCGCGTCCAACTACGGCCCCGAGAACCCGACCTTCGTCAAGCTCGTCGCCGAGCGCAAGGCACAGGTCGCCGAGTTCAACGGCGTCGGCGAGGACCGCGTCCCCGTGGACGCGGTCACCGCGAGCGGATCCGGCCTGGACCCGCACATCTCCAGGGCGTACGCGCTGATCCAGGTCGAGCGGGTGGCCAGGGAACGCGGCGGCCTGGACGCGGCCGAGGTGCGCGCGCTGGTCGACAAGCACGAGGACGGCCGTACCATCGGCTTCCTCGGCCAGGAACGGGTGAACGTGCTGGAACTCAACATCGCCCTCGCCAAGCTGACCCGCTGACGAGGCGGACACGATGTTCACGGGTCGGAGCGTGCCGATGTCGGCACCCTCCGACCCGAGACAGAGAATGGGTGTCATGGCACGCGGCAAGCTCCGGATCTATCTCGGTGCGGCGCCCGGCGTCGGCAAGACCTACGCGATGTTGGGCGAGGGGCAGCGTCGGCGCGGGCGCGGCAGCGACGTCGTGGTCGGTTTCGTGGAATGCCACGGCCGACCCACCACCGAGGAGGCCCTGCTGGGGCTGGAGGTGGTCCCCCGACGGGACATGGTCCACCGAGGCGGCTCGTTCACCGAGATGGACGTGGACGCGGTGATCACCCGGCGGCCGAAAATCGCCCTCGTCGACGAACTCGCGCACACCAATGTGCCCGGCTCGCGCAACGAGAAGCGCTGGCAGGACATCGAGGAGCTGCTCGACGCGGGGATCGACGTGATCTCCACGGTCAACGTCCAGCACCTCGAATCGCTCAACGACGTGGTCGAGTCGATCACGGGCGTGCCCCAACGCGAGACCGTGCCCGACGAGGTGGTCCGCCGGGCCGATCAGATCGAACTGGTCGACATGGCGCCCGAGGCGCTGCGCCGGCGGATGGCACACGGCAACGTGTACGCGCCGGAGAAGGTCGACGCGGCGCTGTCCAACTACTTCCGCATCGGCAACCTGACCGCGCTGCGCGAGCTGGCGCTGCTGTGGACCGCGGACCGGGTGGACGAATACCTCCAGCAGTACCGCAGCGAACACCAGATCGACGCGACCTGGCCGGCGCGCGAGCGCATCGTCGTCGGCCTGACCGGCGGCCCCGAGGGGGAGACCCTGCTGCGCCGCGCCGCGCGGATCGCCACCCGCGGCTCCGGCGGCGAACTGCTCGCGGTCTACGTCTCGCGCAGCGACGGCCTCACCGGCGCCTCCCCGGAAGCCCTGGCCCGTCAGCGCGCGCTGGTCGAGTCGCTCGGCGGCACGTTCCACTCGGTGGTCGGCGAGAACGTGCCCACCGCGCTGCTGTCCTTCGCGCGCGGCGTCAACGCGACGCAGATCGTGCTCGGCAGCAGCCGGCGCAAACCCTGGCAGTACCTGTTCGGCCCCGGCGTCGGTGCCACCGTCGCCGCGCAGTCCGGCGACATCGACACCCACATCGTCACCCACGAACACGCCGGCGTGGGGCGGGTGCTGCGCCCGCTGCGCTCGCCCCTGGGGCGCGGCAGGCGGCTCGCGTCGTGGGCGGTGACGGTGATCGGGCCGGTCGCGGTCACCGTCATCCTGGACGCGACGCGCGGCAGCCACGGGTTGTCCACCGAGATGCTGCTGTACCTGACGGTCACCGTCGCGGTCGCCCTCATCGGCGGCCTGTGGGCCTCGATCCTGACCGCCGTGGTGTCCTCGGTCCTGCTCAACTACTACTTCACGCCGCCGCTGCACAACCTGACCATCGCCGACCCGGAGAACATGCTCGCGCTCGGCATCTTCGTGCTGGTCGCGCTGTCGGTGGCCTCGGTGGTGGACCTGGCGGCCAGGCGCACCCACCAGGCCGCGCGCAGTCAGGCCGAGGCGCAGACGCTGAGCTTTCTCGCGGGCAGCGTGCTGCGCGGCGAGCAGGCGCTGCCGGCGCTGCTCGACCGGGTGCGCGAGACGTTCGGGATGGAGTCGGTCGCACTGCTCCAGCGCGAGGGACACCACAGCCCGTGGTCGTGCGTCGGCAGCGTGGGACCACATCCCGCGATCAGGCCCGACGACGCCGACGTGGACGTGCCGGTGTCCGACTCGCTCGCGCTCACCCTGTCCGGGCGGGTGCTGCCGGCCGAGGACCGGCGGGTGCTCGGGGCGTTCGCGGCGCAGGCGGCGGTGGTGCTGGAGCGCCGGCAACTGGTCGCGGAGGCGGCGCAGGCGCGGCAGCTCAAGGAGGGCAACCGCATCCGAACCGCGCTGCTCGCCGCCGTCTCGCACGACCTGCGCACCCCGCTGGCCACGATCAAGGCGAGCGTGTCCAGCCTGCGGGCCGAGGATGTGAGCTGGTCGGAGGAGGACGAGGCGGAGCTGTTGGCGGCGATCGAGTTCGGCGCCGACCGGCTCGACACGCTGATCGGCAATCTGCTCGACATGAGCCGGTTGCAGACCGGGACGGTGACCCCGCTGATGGGCGACATCGGTCTGGACGAGGTGGTGCCGGGCGCGCTGGCCGGGGTGGCCGAGGAGCGGGTGGCGCTGGACATCCCCGAGACGCTGCCGGCGGTGTGCGCGGACGCGGGGCTGCTGGAGCGTGTACTGGCCAACGTGATCGAGAACGCGGTCAAGCACAACCCGCCGGGCCGCCGGGTACACGTGTCGGCCGGCGCGCTCAGGGATCGGGTCGAACTGCGGGTGGCCGACCGCGGTCCCGGCGTGCCGGACGAGTCGAAGGGGCGGATCTTCGAACCGTTCCAACGCCTGGGCGACGCGCCCAAGGGCAACGGGGTGGGGCTCGGGCTCGCGGTCGCCCGCGGCTTCGCGGAGGCCATGGACGGCACGCTGACCGCGGAGGACACCCCCGGCGGCGGATTGACGATGGTGCTGGCGCTGCGCACGGCCGGATCGCCGGCCGGCGGCGCGGTCGCGGGATCCACCCCCGCGGCCGAGGAACGAACCACTTGGGAGGAACAACGATGACACGGGTCCTGGTCGTCGACGACGAGCCACAGATCGTGCGGGCCCTGGCCATCAACCTCAAGGCCCGCGGCTACGACGTGGACACCGCGGGCGACGGTACTGCGGCGCTGACCGCCGCCGCGGACCGGCATCCGGACGTGGTGCTGCTGGACCTGGGGCTGCCGGACATCGACGGGGTCGAGGTGATCAAGGGTCTGCGCGGGTGGACCAGGATCCCGATCATCGTGCTGTCCGCGCGGCACGCCTCGGCCGAGAAGGTCGCGGCCCTGGACGCGGGCGCGGACGACTATGTGACCAAGCCGTTCGGGATGGACGAGTTGCTGGCCCGGCTGCGGGCGGCGGTGCGGCGCGCGGTGCCGGAGGAGGAGGCGCCGGTCGTGGTCACCGACTCGTTCACGGTGGACCTCGCGGCCAAGCGGGTCTCGCGCGACGGCGCGGACGTGCGACTGACGCCGACCGAGTGGCATCTGCTGGAGGTGCTCGTGCGGCACGCGGGCCGGCTGGTCAGCCAGCGGGCGCTGTTGCAGGAGGTGTGGGGGCCGCAGTACGGGACGGAGACGAACTATCTGCGGGTCTACATGGCGCAGTTGCGGCGCAAGCTGGAGCACGACCCGTCGCACCCCAGGCATCTGCTGACCGAGCCCGGGATGGGGTATCGGTTCGAGGGATAGGGCGGGTCTCGGCCGCGCGTCGGCGGCGCGTGCGGGTCGTGGGCCGAGGGCGTGGTGCGACGCGGTGGCGGGGTTGGGGGCCGGTGGGGTCGGTCGGGCCGCGGGGGCCGAACGTGGGTGGGAGGTTTCGGACCTCGGTGGGCCGTGGGATAGGCGGTACCCTTGCCGGCATGAGTGGTAGCGCAGCCGGCGTGGAGCGTAGATCCGGGCGATTGCGGCGAATGTTGGATCGATGGACGTCGACCCACGAGGAATTGCACGCCGAGGAGCTGCTGCACGACACCCAGCGGCTGGGCTGTACGAAGATCGTGGACGTGGTCGAGCGGGATCTGATCACCGTCGGCGGCACGCTGCGCACGGTGACCTTCCGGCCGCGCGCGGGCGTACCCGCGCTCGAGGCGGAGATCTACGACGGATCGGGCGCGTTGTCCGTGGTCTGGTTGGGTCGCCGGCGAATAGCCGGGATCGAGCCGGGGCGGCAGTTGGTCGCCCACGGTCGGGTCAGCACCACTCAGGGGCGGCCCGTTCTGTTCAACCCCAGGTATGAACTGCGCCCCGTCGGCCGAGAGTGAACGAGTGACCGCCTCCATGGATAAGCCCACGTCCGACGTGCCCGGCGACAGCCCGGCCCCCACCGACAGCGCGGCCTCGATGATCGCCGCCTTCGGCGGTGTGCGGGGCATGATCGACATGACCGTGCCGGGGCTGGTCTTCGTGATCGCCTACACGATCAGCCGGTCCACCTGGACGGCGGCGATGACCGCCGGCGGTATCGCGCTGGTGTTCGCGGTGGTGCGGATCGCCCGCCGGGAGACGCTGCAACACGCGCTCGGCGGCTTCCTGGGCGTGGCGCTGGCCGGGTGGATCGCGGTCAAGTCGGGCAAGGCGGAGAACTTCTACGCGTTCGGGATGTTCTGGTCGGGTGGCTCCGCGCTCGTCTACCTGATCTCGATTCTGAGCCGCTGGCCGATCATCGGCGTCCTGCTCGGCCCGATGCTGGGCGAGAACTTCACCTGGCGACAGATCCCGGCCCGCTACGCGGCGTACCGCAAGGCCACCTGGGTCTGGTTCGTCATGTTCGTGCTGCGCATCGTGATCCAGATCCCGATCTATTGGACGGGCAACGTCACGGCTCTGGGCATCGCGAAGGTCGCGCTGGGTGTGCCGCCGTTCCTGGTGGCCTGCTACATCACCTGGCTGATCATGTCCAAGGCTCCGCCGCCGGTGAAGGTCGTCGACGAAGAGGACGAGGACGCGGACGCGGAAGGGGAGCGTGCCACCGGCGTGGAGTCGGGGGCGGCTCCGGTGGTGGAGCAGCGCGACGAGCGGTGGGGAAACCGCGTCGCGGACTGAGCGGGGTGAGGCGGGGCGGGTTCGCGTCCGGCCTACGTTCGGGCTCGCGTTTTCGGCTCGTTCGGGATTTCGTCGGGTGTTTCCGGCGTTTTTCGGCGTGTGCTCGGCCGGTGTTTTCGTCTCGTGGTCCGTCGGGTTTTGCGATGCGCGTTCGGATTCCTGTTTCGACTTCGGTTCCGGCTTTTATTGTCGGGCTGCCGGGTGATTATCGGACGATTGCCGAACCGGCTGTCGGAGTGATCATTCCTGTCGGGAACCCCGGTCGATTCCGGAGAATTTGGACCAGCTGCGGTCGAATCAGTCATTACCGCATGTTCCCGTAACTGTGCGATTAGCGTCCCGTTAGACCTCCAGTGGACGAAGGAGGCGGGGACGGTGGCCGGAAACGGTGACCTCATCGCATTGGTGACACAAGCCGGTCTCTCCCGGCGCGAACTGGCCCGCTGGGTCAACGTGGTGGCCGAGCGCCGCGGGCTGCACCTCGGGTGCAGCCACACCTCGGTGGCCCGATGGCTCGAAGGCGCGCAGCCGCGGTGGCCGATTCCCGAGCTGTTGGCGGAGGCCCTGGGCCGACGTCTGGGCTGCGAACTGACCGTCGCGGACCTCGGCTTGCGTGATCGGCGACCACCGACCCCCGACTCCTTCGACGGGCTGATCGTCGCCCGGACCGCGGCCGAAGTCAGACACGCCGTGGCCGAATTGTCGGAGAGAGACATGAACCGCCGTACTTTCCTGGCCAACACGGCCTTCGGCGCGGGGGCGTTCGCCGCTCCCGCGTTGTTCTGGTCGACCGCATCCAGGGCCGAGGGCGAGCCCGAGCAGCTTGCCTCGCACGGCCCCACCACGGTGCGCGACGCAGACGTACTACGCATCCATCAGACCGTGCTGGCGTTTCGCCGACTCGACCGCGCCCAGGGCGGCGGGGATCTGCGGGACACCGTGGTCAACCACCTCAACGGCGTCGCCCGGACCAAGCTGGCCGGCTCCTACGGCGACGAGGTGGGCCGCAGACTGTTCCGCGCAGTGGCCGAACTCACCGAGTTGGCGGGGTGGTTGTCGTTCGATTCCGGCCGGCACGCGCTCGCCCAGCGCTACCACATCCAGGCGCTGCGGCTGGCGCAGGCGGCCGACGATCCGGCGTACGGGGCGTACGTGATGGCCAACATGGCCTGCCAGGCGGTGTATCTGGGCCACGGGTGGGAGGCGGTCCAGCTCGCCCGGGCCGCCGAGCAGGGCGGCGGGAGCCGGTTGGGCCCGCGGGCGCGCGCGATCGTGGCCTCGATGGAGGCGCGGGGCTACGCGGCGCTGGGCGACCGGCGCGCGTGCGAGCGGGCGATGGCGACGGCCGAGCGGCATCTGGACGCGGCGGGCGCGGTCGAGGACGACCCGTCGTGGTGCAACTACTTCGACGAGTCCGAATTGCAGCACGAATTCGCGCACAGCCACCGCGACCTCGGCCTGCCGGACAAGATCCACGGCTTCGCGGGCGCGTCGATAAAGCTGCGTCGGGCCGGCGCGACCCGTCGGTGCGCGCAGGACACCACGTTCATGGCCGCGGCGCACCTGGCCCAGGGCGATCTCGACGCCGCGTGCGCCAAGGCCGGCGAAGCGCTGCGGATCACGGGCAACCTGTCGTCCACCCAGTGCAACGACTTCCTGGCCGACTTCCGCAGGCGGCTGCGCCCGTTCGCGAAGGAACCGATCGCGCGCGCGTTCAACGAGGAGGCGGACCAGATCCTCGGCGACCTGGCCGCCGCCTGAGTTCCCGCCGGGCGGATCCCGGTGGATGAGGTCGCGGCGTCCGGTGCCGTGCCGCACGGGTGTGCCGGAGAAGCAGGCGCGGGGAGATCGCGCGCGGCTGCTTCTCCGGTGCGGTGCGGTGGGATGGGGCGCCGGGCGGTGAGGTGTGGCGCCCGGCGGTGCGGCCCCGCCGGGACTCGCCGGACCGGGGCCGGTTGCCGGTACGACCGGCACTGCCGTCGGTCAGGCCGACAGCAACTCCTCCAGCTCCTCTTCGCGGTGCGGCGCCGCGACGAACAGCAGTTCGTCGCCCGCCTCCAGCGAGTCGTCCTTGCCCGGGACCAGTACCCGGCCCTCGCGGATGATCGTCACCAGCGCCGTGTCCTCGGGCCACGCCACGTCGCCGACGCGCGTGCCGACGAGGGCGGCGTCGCCCGGAAGGGTCAGCTCGACCAGGTTGGCGTCGCCCTGACTGAACCGCATCAGCCGGACCAGGTCGCCGACGCTGACGGCCTCCTCGACCAGGGCCGACATCAGGCGCGGGGTGGATACGGCGACGTCCACGCCCCACGCCTCGTTGAACAGCCACTCGTTCTTCGGGTTGTTCACCCGGGCGACCACGCGCGGCACGCCGTACTCGGTCTTGGCCAGCAGCGAGACGACCAGGTTCACCTTGTCGTCGCCGGTCGCCGCGATCACCACGTTGCAGCGCTGCAACGCGGCCTCGTCCAGGGAGGAGATCTCGCACGCGTCGGCGAGCAGCCACTCGGCCTGCGGCACGCTGTCCACCTTGATGGCGTCCGGTGCCTTGTCGACGAGCAGGACCTCGTGGCCGTTCTCCAACAGCTCCGCGGCGATGGAGCGACCCACCGCGCCGGCGCCCGCGATTGCGACCCGCATCAGCCCTCCTCCGGTGCTTTCTCGAAGGCCGCCTCGACGGCGGCCACATCCGCCTGGTGCATGACCACGTGCACGAGGTCGCCCTCTTGGATCACGGTCTCGGAGGTCGGCAGGATGCCTTCGCCCAAACGGGTGACGAAGGCGATCCGGGCGCCCGACGCCTGTTCGAGCCGGGTGATGCGGTGCCCCACCCACGCCGAGTTCACGTGCACCTCGGCCAGTTGCACACTGCCCGAGGGGTCGCGCCACAGCGGTTCGGCGCCACTGGGCAACAACCGGCGCAACATCTGGTCCGCGGTCCAGCGCACGGTGGCCACCGTGGGGATGCCCAGGCGCTCGTACACCTCCGCCCGGCGCGGGTCGTAGATGCGCGCGGCCACGTTCTCCACACCGAACGTCTCGCGCGCGACGCGCGCCGCGATGATGTTCGAGTTGTCGCCGCTGCTGACCGCCGCGAACGCGCCGGCCTCTTCTATACCGGCCTCGCGCAGAGTGTCCTGATCGAAACCGATGCCCTTGATCCGGCGGCCGGAGAAGTGCGACCCCAGCCGGCGGAACGCGGAGGGATCGCGGTCGATGACCGCCACCGAATGCCCCAGTTCCTCGAGCGTCTGGGCCAGCGTGGATCCCACGCGCCCGCAGCCCATGATGACGATGTGCACGGCCGTCCTTCCGGATTTGGTCCGTTGTGCCCGGTCTGATGCTCGTTTGTGGTGTTACCAGGGTGGCAGACCTCGCCGAGACGTTACACGTGGGCGCCGTACGGCATGCCCCCGGCCCGGCAAAAGTCGATGGGCTTACGATCACCTGCGTGTCAAGACTGACCGATCTGTCCAAACGCATCCTTGTCGGCCGAGCCTTGCGCAGCGACAAGCTGTCCGAGACGCTCCTGCCGAAGCGCATCGCGCTGCCCATTTTCGCCTCCGACGCACTGTCCTCCGTCGCGTACGCGCCGGACGAGATCCTGCTCACCCTTTCCATGGCGGGAATGGCGACCTACCACTTCTCGTGGAAGGTCGGTCTGGCCGTCGTCGTGGTCATGCTGACCGTCGTCGCCTCCTACCGCCAGAACGTCCACGCATATCCCAGTGGCGGCGGTGACTACGAGGTCGCGAACGTCAACCTCGGTCCCAACGCCGGTTTGACGGTCGGCAGCGCGCTCCTGGTCGACTACGTGCTGACCGTGGCGGTATCGGTCTCCTCCGGCGTCGCCAACATGGCCTCCGCGGTGCCCGCGCTCGAGGGGCACAAGGTGTTGTTGGCGGTCGGCCTGGTGCTGCTGCTGATGGCGATGAACCTGCGCGGTGTCCGCGAGTCGGGCAAGCTCTTCGCCGTCCCCACCTACGCGTTCATGGCCGCCATCCTCGGGATGACCCTGTTCGGCCTGATCCGTGGCGCCACCGGCGCCACGATGGAGGCCGAGAGCGCCGGGTTCCACATCGAGGCCGAGGACAGCTTCAGCGGCTTCGCGCTGGTGTTCCTGCTGCTGCGCACCTTCTCCTCCGGGTGTGCGGCGCTGACCGGTGTCGAGGCGATCAGCAACGGTGTACCGGCCTTTCGCAAGCCCAAGAGCAAGAACGCGGCCTCCACGCTGCTGCTGATGGGCACCATCTCGGTGACCATGCTGATGGGCATGCTGGCGCTGGCCAACATGACCAAGGTGCGGTTCGCGGAGAACCCGGAGAGTCAGATCCAGGGGGCACCCGCGGGATATGAACAAAAGACCGTGGTCGCGCAGGTCGCCGACGCGGTCTTCGGCGGCACCTTCGCGTCGCCGCTGTTCTACCTCGTACTCGCGGTCACCGGCCTGATCCTGATCCTGGCCGCGAACACCGCGTTCAACGGCTTCCCGGTGCTCGGCTCGATCCTGGCCCAGGACCGCTACCTGCCGCGGCAACTGCACACGCGCGGCGACCGCCTCGCGTTCAGCAACGGCATCATCATGCTGGCCGCGTTCGCGATCGTGTTGATCGTCGCGTTCGAGGCCGAGCCCACCAAGCTGATCCAGCTGTACGTGGTCGGCGTCTTCGTGTCCTTCACGATGAGCCAGGCGGGCATGATCCGGCACTGGACCCGGCACCTGAAGACCGAGACCGACCCGGCCGAGCGCCGGCGGATGATGCGCAGCCGGGTGATCAACGCCTTCGGCCTGTGCATGACCGGCGCGGTCCTGGTGATCGTCCTGGTGACCAAGTTCGTGCAGGGCGCCTGGATCGCGATCGCCGCGATGGGCGTGCTGTTCCTGCTGATGAAGCAGATCCGGCGACACTACGACCGGGTGGCCACGGAGTTGGCGGCCGTGGAGATGGACGACACCAAGCTGCCCTCGCGGGTGCATGCCATCGTGCTGGTGTCCAAGCTGCACAAGCCCTCGCTGCGGGCGCTGGCGTACGCGCGCTACTCGCGGCCGAACGTGGTCGAGGCGGTCACGGTCAACGTGGACCCGGCCGAGACCGAGGCGCTGCGGCGGGAGTGGGACGAGCGCGGGATAGAGGTGCCGCTCAAGGTGCTGGATTCGCCGTACCGGGAGATCACCCGGCCGGTGATCGAGTACGTGAAGTCGGTGCGTCGCTCCAGCCCGCGCGACGTGGTGAACGTGTACATCCCGGAGTACGTGGTCGGCCGCTGGTACGAGCAGATCCTGCACAACCAGAGCGCGCTGCGGCTCAAGGGGCGGTTGTTGTTCACACCGGGGGTCATGGTCACGTCGGTGCCGTGGCAGTTGGAGTCGTCCGAGCGGCTGAAGGAGCCGAAGGCCTGGGTGGCGCCGGGGTCGGTGCGGCGGGGGCCGGCGCGGACACCCCGGGGTGGGGACGGGAAGCGGGGCGGTGCCGGGGGCGGGCCGGGTTCGGGACCGGGCTCGGGCCCGGGTTCGGGGTCGTCGTCGTCCTGAGTTCGGGCGGGTCGTGACGGTGTGTGGTGACGGTGGGCGCGGGTTCTTCGGGTAGGGACTACCCTGGAAGCCGCGCCCACCTCCGTGAGGCGCTTTCTTTGTGTCGTCGTCGTGTCGGTGCGTGCGCCTGGGCCCGGTCGGCCGCGGGGCATCCGAGGCCCCTTGTCGTGCGTCGGTTGTGTTCGGTCCCTGGTTTTCATGTGTTGCCCGTCGTTTTCATCGACGTTGTACGAGCTGTGCTACGAGCTGTGCGAGGAGTGCCGTGTCTGTCGGATCCACCACCCCCGAGTCGGACCAGTCCCTGCGGGGTGAGCGGTACGAGGTCGAGATCGGCCCGGTTGCTCACGGTGGGCACTGCGTCGCTCGCCACGAGGGCCGTGTGATCTTCGTTCGGCACGGCCTTCCGGGGGAGCGGGCCGTCGTGGAGATCACCGACGGCGGGCCGACGTCGCGGTTCCTGCGCGCGGACGTGGTCGAGGTGCTGCACGCGTCGCCGGATCGCATTCCGCCCGCGTGCCCGGTGGCCGGACCCGGCATGTGCGGTGGTTGCGACTGGCAGCACGCCACGCCCGCCGCACAGCGCCGACTCAAGGGCGATGTGGTGGCCGAGCAGCTGCTGCGGCTCGGCAAGGTCGACGTGCGGGTCGAGGTGGAGGCCGTGGACAGTCCGCCCGGGCAGCCCGAGGGCCTGGGGTGGCGCACGCGGGTGCAGTTCGCGGTGGACCCGGCGACGGGCCGGGCGGGACTGCGCAAGCACCGCTCCCACGATGTCCAGCCGATCGACGCGTGCCCGATCGCGGCGCCCGGTGTCGAGGAATTGGGCATCGAGGCGCACGAGTGGCCCGGCGTGGCGTCGATCGAGGCGGTCTCCGCGACCGGCTCGCTGGACCGCGCGGTCACCGTGGTGCCGGCCGAGGGCGCTGACGGGCGCATGCCGATCGTCGAGCTGAACCGGGCGGTGTCGGTGTTCCGGGCCGACGACAAGGGCCGAGTACGCAAGGTGCACGGTCGGCCGGCGGTGCGCGAGGTGGCGGCGGGACGGACCTGGAAGGTGTCCGGCGGCGGATTCTGGCAGGTGCACCCGGCCGCGGCCGACAAGCTCGTGGAGGCCGTCGTCGAGGGCCTGGAGCCGCGGCCGGGCGATCTGGCGCTCGACCTGTACTGCGGGGTCGGGCTGTTCGCGGGGCCCTCTCCGAGCGGCTCGCGGACAGCGACACGATCATCGGCATCGAGAGCTCCAGGCAGGCGGTCGAGGACGCGATCCACAACCTGCGGGACGTGCCGGGCGCGCGCTTCGAGGTCGGCACGGTGGAGAAGGTGCTGAGCCGGCCCGGCTTCCTGCGCCGCGCCGACATCGTGGTCCTGGACCCGCCGCGCGCGGGCGCGGGCAAGGCGGTCGTCGAGCGCATCGCGCGGCTGACCCCGCGCCGGGTCGCCTATGTCGCCTGCGACCCCGCCGCCCTGGCCCGCGACGTGGCCTACTTCGCGGGCGTGGGCTTCAGGCTCCGCTCGTTGCGCTCGTTCGACCTCTTCCCGAACACGCACCACATCGAGTCGGTCGCGATCCTGGAACCGGCGCCTCGGGCCGCCAAGCGAGAGGGCGCACGCGGCCGCCGCTGAGTGGAGGACGACGCCGACGTCTCGGTGGCGTTGGCGATCGGGCCGCCCCGGCTACGCGGGGGCGGCCCGATCGTTTGGCGGGTGGCGGGATGTTTGTATCCGTGCTCGTGCTCGTGCTCGTGTCTGCGCCCTTGGCCCGCGCGCGTGCCCATGCCCTGTGCCCGTGCTCGCATCCGCGCCCGTGCTCGTGCTCGTGCCTGCCCCGTGCCCGTGTCCGTACCTGCGTCCGCGCTTGTGCTCGGGGCTACGTTCGCGTTCGTGTCCGCGCGCCCGCCTTCGCCCGTGGCTCCCTTCCTTGTCCGCGTCCGTGTCCTTGCTCCCGCCTGCGTCCGTTACCGTTCCTGGCTGTTTCCCGGGTTGCGGCCGAGTCCCGGGTCTGTGGCCGCGCTCTGCTTTCAGGGGTGTTCCTCGGGGGTTCTTCCGGGGCCGACCAGGCTTGGGCCGGGTGGGAGGCGTAGCGGTTGCCTCGGCGGGGGCGGACTGGGGTGGTCGGGGTGCCGCCGGTGATGGGGGCGGGCATCCATGTGGGTGATGCGGGTGTGCTGGGCGTGTGGGTGGTGCCGGCGAGGACGTTCGGGGCGGGGTCGGCGGTGTGTGCGGCGTCGTGTGTGGCCGCCGGGTGGTCGCCGGTGCCGCCGCGCAGGCCGGGGGCGATCCGGATGCCGGTCACCGGGGCGATCGGGGCCGACGGTGGTGGGGCGGCCTGACGGAGGCGCGGGCCGATGCCGGCCGGTTGTACCGGGCGGGGATCGCGGGGGAGCGGGGTTCCGACGACGGCCGGTGCGAGCGGGGTGGGCATCGCGGCTTGTGGTGGGCAGGCGATCGGCGGCGGTCCCGGCGCCGGTGGGGTGGTCGGTGGCGGTGGTGGCGTGGTGGCGGCGATGCACGTGGCCAGTGGGGCGGTGGACGGGGGTGGTTGTGCCGGAGGCGCGGGCGGAGGTGCCGCGGGTGTGTCGGGCGGCGGTGGCGCGCATGGGGTGCTCGGATCGACGGGTGTCGGCGGGGGAGTCGGATCCGCGACGGCCGCCTCCGTCGCGGTTGGTGCCGAGTCGGTGGGATCCGGGTCGCCGCCCGGGGGCGCGGTCGTGGCGCACGGCCGGCTCGGAGGCGGCGCGTCGGCCGGGGCGGTGGTGGTGAGCGTGGCGGTCGGCCGGCTCGGCGCGCCGTCGTCGGGGGCGCACGGCAGGAGGGGCAGGCGCTCGCCCAAGTCGCGGTAGACGTCCTGCAGTTGCGCGATGGCGACCTCGGCGGCCTTCGGGTCGGTGGCGCTCTTCTGGGCCTGGACAAGGGCATGCGCCGCCTCGGTGAGGTGTTCGTGCAGCGCGGTGCCCTGGCCGGCGAGACGATCCGCGCTGTCGGCCAGCGCGTGGCAGCGGGCGGTGAAGCGCTCGGCGCCGCCGCCGGACCACACCCGCGTGCCGAGGCGGGCGGTCTCGGCCAACTCGTCCCGCAGTTCGGTCAACCGCGTCGCGGCCAGGCGCCACCCGTCGGCCGCCGCGCCGACCAGACCGGGGCGGGCGGCGTGGATCGCCGCGAACGGATCCACGTCGTCGCCGGCGCTCATCGTGCCGCCACCGCGCGCAGCAGGGTGCCGACCTCGGTCTCGGTGTCGGTGAACCGGTCGGCGGCACGGCCGAGTTCGACCCGCGTCGTGGCCAACTCGGCGCGGATCTCGGTCAACAGGTCGACCATCCGCGCGGCGGCGCGCCGATGCCGATCGGCCAACTCGGCGGCGCCCGGGAACCCACCCAGCGCCTCCGTCGCGAGCGCGGTGCGGTCGGTGACCCGGCCGGGCTCCGCGGCGCAGCCCGGTGCCAGGTAGTCGGCTCCGATGTTGTGCAGGCGTCGTACCAACCCGTGCAGTTCGGCCGTGTCGACCACGTAGCCGCTCGCGCCGCCGCCGTCGGTGCGGGACATGCCATCACCCCCTTGATCTGTGCTGGATCGCCGATCGCCGTCGGGGATCGCGGCCGGCGCGAACTCGACGCTCTTTCGAGGCCGATCGCGACACCCCTTCGGGAAACGACGAGGTTGGCACAGTGGTCACCCTGCGTGCGGAAGCCCTGTGGACAACTCCGGAATACATCACCCCGAAGAGTGAAACCCTCCCGAAATACGCTTGGTTGTCCACAGATTGTTCGATGGCGAGCGATCCGTCCGCTCCCCGGGCGCAACCTGGAGTCGTCGGAACACACCGGCCGAACTCCGGACGAGCCGGACGGCCACCGCACGAGGGAGCGATCACCATGCACACCATCGAGACCTTCGCCGAGTTGGACGACGAGCTGGCCACGGTCGATTCCACGCCACGCGCGCTGGCCGCGGTCGCGCTCGCCCTGCACACCGTGCAGGAGGTGGTGCACGCCTGGAGCGGCAAGCCGGACCGTGGCGGCTGCCTGTGTCGGGTCGCCGACGAACTGGGCGACGCGCGGGAGATCGTCGCCCGGGTCGTGGGCTCGGCCGCCGACACGGTCGTCCCGCTGCCCGGAGGCGATCCGGCCGGTGTGCCGATCGCGGGCGCCGCCCGGGTGCTGGGGCGGGCGGCCAAGGTGCTCACCCTGCTGGCCCGACAGGGCGTGGCGGGCAATCCCTGCGCGCACTGGGCGCGGTTGGCGCCCGCCGAGCGCCGGGCCTGCGCGGCGGCCTGGGCGATCGTCTTCCGCAACCTGATCAGGTTGCGCGCGGCCGAGGAGAGCGCCACCTGGTCGGGTCGACCGCACCGGCACGCCCCGGCGATTCCCCAGCGGCGGCGGCGCGGCTCGGCCCGCGTGGTGCCCTTTCCCGCGCGGCTCGCATGATTGGGTCCGGGGTGCTTCGCGCCCTCGTCTCGCATGTGTCCCGAGCCCTCGGGAGAGGATGGGCGCATGGATCTTCGTATCTTCACCGAGCCCCAGCAGGGCGCGACCTACGACACACTCCTGAGCGTGGCCAAGGCCACCGAAGACCTCGGCTTCGGAGCCTTCTTCCGCTCGGACCACTACCTGCACATGGGTGGCGACGGCCTACCGGGTCCCACCGACGCGTGGATCACCCTGGCCGGACTGGCCCGCGAGACCAAGCGCATCCGTCTGGGCACACTGATGACGGCGGCGACCTTCCGGCTTCCGGGCGTGCTGGCCATCCAGGTCGCGCAGGTCGACGCGATGTCCGGCGGCCGGGTCGAGCTGGGCATCGGCGCGGGCTGGTTCGAGAAGGAGCACACCGCCTACGGGATCCCCTTCCCGCGCGAGAAGTTCGGTCGCCTCGAAGAGCAGTTGGAGATCGTCACCGGCCTCTGGGACACCCCGGTCGGTGCCGACTTCCGCTACGAGGGGCGCTACTACTCGTTGGCCGACTCGCCCGCGCTGCCCAAGCCCGCGCAGCGTCCGCATCCGCCGATCCTGGTCGGCGGCCTCGGCGCCAAGCGCACCCCGGCGCTGGCGGCCCGCTTCGCCGACGAGTTCAACGTCCCCTTCTCTTCGGTGGAAACCAGCGCGCGGCAGTTCGGCCGGGTCCGCGAGGCCCTGGTCGAGCACGGCCGCAAGGCCGAGGACCTGGTCTTGTCCAACGCCCTCGTGGCCTGCGTGGGCCGGGACGACGCCGAAGTGTCCCGGCGCGCCGCCGCGATCGGCCGCGAGCCCGCCGAGCTCAAGGAGAACGGTCTCGCGGGCTCGCCCGCCGAAGTGGTGGACCGGATCGGCCGCTTCGCCGAGGTCGGCTCGACCCGGATCTACTTCCAGATCCTGGACCTGCACGACCTCGACCACCTGGAACTGATCGCCTCGCAGGTGATGCCCCAACTCGGCTGAGCCGAGGGCCGACCGCTCGAGGACGGGAAGGGCCCTGTCGCAGCCCGTGCGCTGCGACAGAGCCCCTTCTCACCCCACCGCCCCCGTGTCACAGGCGGCCGTTCGGTGTGTCCCCTCGTCAGGCGGTCGCGGGAGTGTCCTCGTCGCCCTCGCCGAAGGTGCCGCTGCCGGCGAGCAGCGCACTGCGGCTGCCGCGGGCCCGGTACCACATGACGCCGCCGATCAGCAGCAACGTGCCACCGGCGGTGCCGAGCAGCCGCGGGTCGAGCAGCGCCCCGGTGTGCGCGAGCCCGCCGCCCCCGCCACCGTTGCCGGTCCCGGCCGAACTGCCGGAGCTGGTCCCGGTGCTCGTCCCGGTCGAGGTGCCCGTGGTCGTCCCGGTGGTCGTCCCGGTCGTGGTGCCGGCGGTGTCACCGGCCGTGGTCCCGGAGGTCGTACCGCTGGTGGTGCCCGCGGTCGTTCCCGTCGTGGTGCCGGTCGTCGTCCCCGCGGTGGTGCCGGCGGTCGAGCCGTTGGTGGCGCCGGCGTGAACCAGCAGCAGCTTGAAGGCAATCTCGACCTTCGTGCCGGACGGGGTGGCCGTGGCCGTCAACGTGTAGTTCCCGTCGACCCAGGTGGCGCCGTCACGAGGGAAGATGAGCCGGTTGCCCACAAAGGCGCCGGCGGCGTCCGTCTTGTCCTTCACCAGTTCCACGGGCGCGAAGGCGGTGTCACCGGTCTTGGTGATGACGGCCTTGAAGTCCTCCTTCGCCGGGAAGCCGGACAGGCTCAAGTTCACGTTGACGGGGCCCGCGTCCGGAATCCGTACCTCGTCGTCGAAGGCGCCGGCCGGGGTGCTGCGCTCGACGACCTTCCACACCCCCTCCGTCGCCAGCAGGTCGACGCGCGCGAGGTCGTCCACCACGACGGCCCCGCCGGCATCGACGCATTGGGTGCGAATGTGGTAGTTGCCGTTGGTGGGCGCGGCGTTGGGGAACATCTTCTTGTTCGGATAGACAGGCTTGAGATCGGCGGGCAGCGGTAGCGGAGAGAAGCCCCCCATGCGTTGCTCCCTGTCCTCACCGGGAGCCCGCAGCACGAACAGGGCCTGGGTGGCCGTTGCCGGGCACGCCTTCGGGGAGGTGATGGTCGTCTTCTGGTCCATCGGCCCCGTGGTGGGGTTGAGCACCAGCACCTCGTCCGACCCGCCGGGCGGTGTGGTCGTCGGGGGCGTGGTCGTAGGGGGCGTGCTGGTCGGCGGCGCGGTGGTGGGCGGGGCGGTGGTGGGCGGGGCGGCCACGGTCCACGCCTTGCCGTCGGGGCCGTCGGCGGTGGTGAGATCGACCGCCGCGAGTTCGTTGAGCACATTCCCGGCGTTGTCCATGCACTCCGAGGACAACTTGAACGTACCGTCCAGCACGGTGCCGGTCGGGAAGAGCTGGATCGGGTTGTCCCGGACGGGGATTCGATCCGGGGGCAAGCTGTTGCCCGAGGGCCCGCCGATCAACCTCGGTGTGGTCAGGGTGCCGCCGGTCACGACCCACCGGTAGTTCGTCGCCGGTTCCGGGCACGGCGCAGTGGCCTTCAACGTCACCTTGGCGGTGGCCCCACCGGTCCCCGGGTCGACGACGATCGTCGGCGCGGGTGTACCGCCGTCGGCGGCCGCTGCGATCGCCGGCAGCGCCGACAGCACGAGCAGCCCGGCTCCGCACGATGCCAGCACGCGCGCGAGTCTTAGGCTCATCTGGTCAACTCCGTTGAGAAATGAAGGAAACGGGGACGGACGGCAAGTGGGCCACCGGGACGAATCCCGATGGCCCAAGGCGTGTCACCGACGCCGCGTCACCACCACAGGCGGGACGAGTCGAGGGTGATCGCGACCGAGGAGGTCGCGTGCGAGTTCGTGCCCGAGAGCACGAGGGTGTAGGAGCCGTCGGCCAGGTTGGCCGGCAGCGTCAGCAGCGCGCCGCCCCAGGTGCCGTCGGGGGTGATCTGCGGCTGCAACGAGACCGGGGTGGAGGTGCCGTCGGCGGCGCGCACGACGCCGTCCACGCGGTCACCGGGCGCGAAGCCGCGGAACAGGACCAGACCGAAGCGCAGCGCACCGATCTTGGTCGGCAGCGCGCGCACCTCGGGCGAAAGCGAGGTCCACACACCGTTGTTGACGCGCAGGTCGACCGACGCCGGCTCGGTGATGGTCAGCGCGCCCTCGGCGTCGAAGGTGTAGCACTGCGCGACCAGCTTGTGCGCGACGCCCTCCTGGGCGGCGGAGCCCGCCGGGAACAGCGCGCGCAGACCGACGACCGCGGTGTCCGCGACCTTGTCGGCCGGCAGGTCGGTGCCGAGGAACGAGCCGCCGAACACACGCTCGTTGGCGCCGGGCGAACGCAGGACGAAGCGGAACTTGGTCGCGTCCGGGCCGCACGGCACGCTCGCCCGGGCGGTCGCCTTGCCGGTGCTGTCGGCCGGACCGTACAGCGGGCTCACCGAGACGGTGCCCTGCGCGGCGCTCGTGGGCGCGGCGGGGGCGAAGTCCTCGGCGACGGCCGGCACGGTGGCGATCGCGAACGCGGCCGGAACCGCGACGGCGAGCGCGAGCAGACGACGGAGCTTCATGAAGAATGCCCTTCCGGGGTCGGTGGGTTCGAGCAAAACAGCACACGGCGGCCGCTTGGGCATCCGCGGGGGAAACGTCGGGCGCTCGCGATGACGGACGGATGAGCGATCCGCCACCGGAGGGTGAACAGGGTCCACGGAGCGGTGGACGTGGGACCGGCGGGCGCGAGGCAGCGGCCTCGCGAACCGATCAGGGCAGGAAGCCGTACGTGGCCCAGACCACGCGTTGTGCCGGATCCTTGGCCCAGTTGATGAAGTCGACGGTAGCGGCGTTGGCCGCGCCCCTGAACGGGTCGTAGACGAAGTAGACGCTGTGGTTGCCCACGAAGGCGTTCGGGTCGCCGCCATCGGTGCGGCCCTGGCCGGGAACCCTGCCGTCGATGTTGCCGAGCCTGAAGCCCCCCGTGTGGTCGGGGACACCGGACAGGGGGTTCTTCTGCGCGCTGTACGCGGACTTCGTGTACGGCAGGATCGCGTTGGGCGAAGTGACGTAGTCACCCCGGTTTTCGCCCGGAGCGTCGGCGACGGTCGCGGCGCAGGGACCGTTGGCGGGCTGGGTCGGGTCGAAGCCGAGTACGTACTGGACGAAAACCGCGCGGACATCCGAGTAGCGGCCGGTGGGCAGGTACTTCTGGATGGGTCCCGACGCGCTGCTCCCCGGAATCTGACTCCAGTCCGTGAAGTTGCAGCGGTAGATGTCCTGAAGCTGCCCTCGGGTCAGGTTGCTCGGTACTCCGGCCTTTCCCGTTGCCCATGTGACCGCGTCTCCGGCCACCCGAACCCACGTCAGCGACGTCTCGTCACTGTCGGGGTGGAAGGTGGCTCCCGATACGCGGGCGAAGTCGAGACAGTTCTCCCGAATGTGCGCGCGCTGATCGAGCAGGGTCCGAGTCGCGGAATATTCGATCCCCGGCCAACGGGAAGCCGGGCCATGGATGCCGTAGTCGGCGTCGCACGCCGCCTTGTGGGTGTCGATTCCACCGCGAGAGGTACCGGAGCCCACGGTTATCCACACACTGCCGCTCGGGTCGACGTTGGCCTCGTAATCCGTCGTCAGCATCCTGGTGACGTCTTCGAGGGTGTAGGCACCCCCGTTGACATGCGTGTCCGCGACCGCGGAGGCGTCGGCGCCGACAACGAGTGCCATGGCGGTGCCCAAAACCGCCATCGCCGTTCCGATCCCGCGGATGCCTGAACGCTTCGACACGGCGCTCCCTTCGTGGTGGGAGCGGGCCGTCTCGAATCGCCGATCCGAGACGGCCCGCGGCTGATCACGTCATGTCATGCGGTGCCGGTGGGGCATCGTTCAGACGGCGAAGCCGAAGGTGTTCCAGATCGGGCGCTGAGCCGGGTTCTTCGCCCAGTTGATGAAGGCGACGACGTTGGCGTTGGCCGCCGTGCCGTTCTGCGGGTCGTAGACGAAGTACACCGAGCGGTTGCCGACGAAGCCGGTCGCGTTCGGGGCCTTGGAGTCGATGTTGCCGAGCTTGAAGCCGTTGGTGTGGTTGGTCACGCCCGACGCGGGGGTGGTCTGCTCGCCGTAGGCCGCGGCCGAGTAGGCGATGATCGCGTCGGTGGAGGTGATCTGCGGCGCGTCGCCGCGGTTCTCCTGCGCGGTCTGGATAACCGTGGCGGCGCACGCGCCGTTGGAGGCGGCGGTCGGGTCGAAGCCGAGCACCTTGTCCTGGAACTCCGAGCGGGTGCCCGAGCCGGCCTGCGGAATGTGCTTTTGAATCACGCCGGACACGGTGCTGCCCGGGATCTGGTTCCAGTTGGTGATGTTGCAGTGGTAGATGTCCTGCAGCTGGGTGCGGGTCAGGTTGGTCGGCGCGCCGGCCTTCTTGGTCGCCCAGGTCACGGCGTCGCCGGCGACCCGCTCGAAGGTCAAGGTGGTCTCGGCGGTGCCGGTCTTCGGGCCACGCGAGGAACGGGCGAAGTCGAGGCACTTGGCGTTCGTGCCCGCACGCTGGTCCAGCAGCGCCTTGATGCCGTCACCCGAGCCGTTCGGCCACGCGTGGCCGGTGCCGGCGCCGTACTGGGTGTTGCACTCGGCCTTGCCGGTGTTGATGCCACCGGCGGCTATGCCGGCGTTCACCGTCACCCAGTCGTTGCCATCGGGATCGACGTTCGCCGCGTACTCCGTCGTCAGCGCCTGGGTGACGTTCTGGAGGGTGTCGGAACCGGCGTTGACGTAGGTGTTGGCGTTGGCCGACGCGTTGGCGCCGACGACGAGCGCCATGGCGGCACCCACGGTGCCCAAAACGGTGGCGGTCTTGCGCATGCTGAAGACGCTGGACATTCGAAGTCTCAACTCTCTCTTGGCATTTGCTGGCCGTCGACCCGCGGTGGCCGACGCCGACAACGCTGCCGGCGGCCCGATCGTGGTGGGATGTCCGGCAGGGAAACGGCACCGGGCCGCACAAGGCGCCGACACGAACGGACCGCGCCTGTAACGGAAACCGGACACCGCGGCACCCGTGCGGCACGGACACGACGTCTGCCGTACACCCTCGGCACCGGTTGTTTCCGTAGCGGACAGTCGCCCGGGGGCCGCGCTCTGGTTGTCTCCAGGCAGGGGTTTCCGGCTTGATCGCCGGCCGTCTGACGAACGGTCAGATCGGTTCGCCACCCGCTTCCAGGAGCCGCAACCCATGGCACACCCGACCGTGTTCGCCCCCGAATCGCCGGAGCCGGCCGATCGGCCCCGCCGGATCGTGGTCCGTCGCACCAGGGCCGACCACGTGTTCCGCTGGACCACGCGTGGTGTCGCGATGCTGGTCCTGGCTCTGCTCGCGGCGATCGGTGGCTACCTGCTCTACCAGGGCAGCAGCGCGCTCGACCGAGCCGGCTGGGGATTCCTCACCGAGGACGCGTGGGAACCCAAGGGCGGCACCTTCGGCGTACGCGGACTGCTCACCGGAACCGTGCTCGTGGCCATCGTCGCGCTGATCGTCGCGGTACCGATCGCGCTCACCGCCGCCCTGTACATCACCGAGTTCGCCCCACGACGTCTACGCGGGGTGCTCACCTCGATCGTCGACCTGATGGCCGCGGTGCCCAGCATCATCTACGGCATCTTCGGCTTCTTCGTACTGCAACCCCAACTGATCCCGGTCAGCCGGTGGTTGGCCACCAACTTCGACTTCCTGCCGATCTTCGAGATCCGCACGATCGACGTGAAGGCCCGTTTCGTGGACAGCCAGTTCAGCTCCTCGCTGTTCATCTCCGGCGTCGTGGTGTCCACGATGGTCATCCCGATCTGCTGCGCGGTCAGCCGCGAGGTGTTCGGCCAGGCGCCGATCGGCGAGAAGGAGGGCGCGCTGGCGCTCGGCGCCACCCGCTGGGGAGTGATCCGCGCGGTGGTCCTGCCGTTCGGCCGCGGCGGCATGATCGGCGGCGTGATGCTCGGCCTGGGCCGAGCCCTCGGCGAGACCATCGCCGTCGCGATGATCATCTCGTTCAACACCGACTTCTCGTTCCGCATCCTCGACGGCCAGGGCTCGACGATCTCGTCGCTGATCGTGCTCAAGTACGGCGAGGCCGACACCGAGTCGATCTCCGCGCTGATGGCCGCCGGCCTCGCGCTGTTCGTCCTCACGCTCGCCGTGAACACCGTCGCCGGCGTCCTGGTCGCCCGCTCGCGCAGCGGCAAGTCCACCGAGATCTGACCGAGGTCCGACGGCATCCGACGCCCGCACCCCCAGACACCGAGCCCGGGACATCGCGTCCCGGCCCACCGAACTCCCGACAGCGACCCACGGCCGCACCAGACCCACCACCGAGGGGATCCACGACGATGACCGTCACCGAGCCGATCGTTCGGCCCGGGCCCGACGCGCCGCCGCCCGCGTCCGCGCCGCGACCACCGGAGCAGGCCCGCGTGGCGCTGCGCCGCGTCGCCCCCGACGACATCGGCGTCGCGCTCGGCGCCATGGTCGCCGGCGCGAGCTTCGCGTGGGTGCTGTACGGGCGGATCCTGCCGGTCGCCGGCTGGCAGGGCTACCTGATCACCGCCTACCTCGGCTTCCTGCTGCTGTACGCGATCGCCACCCACATGCGCCTGGACCGGGTGGCCGCCGGCGACCGGGTCGCCGGCGCGGTGATCTCCACCGGCGCGGCCCTGATGGTCGGCACGGTGGCGACCGTGATCGGCTACGTCTTCGTCAAGGGCTTCGGCCGCATCCTGAACACCGACTTCTTCACCGCCACCCAGCGCCACTTCAGCGCGCTGAGCCCGCACGGGGTCTCGGTGGGCGCCGCACACGCGATCGTCGGCACCTTCGAACAGATGGGCATCGCGATCCTGCTCAGCGTCCCGCTCGGGGTGATCGCCGCGATCTACATGAACGAGGTCGGCGGCCGGTTCGCCGTCGTGGTGCGCGTGGTCGTCGAGGCGATGACCGCGATCCCCTCGGTGGTCGCGGGCCTGTTCGTCTACGCCTTCTTCGTCATCTCGCTCGGCCAGGGCTTTTGCGGCCTGGCCGCGGGCCTGGCGCTGTCCGTGGAGATGATGCCCGTGGTCACCCGCGCCACCGAGGTGGTGTTGCGCCTGGTGCCCAACGGCCTGCGCGAGGCGTCCCTGGCCCTGGGCGCGGGGGAGTTCCGCACCCTGTGGAACGTGGTACTGCCCACCGCGCGCAGCGGCCTGGTCACCGCCGTCATCCTCGGCTGCGCCCGCGTGGTCGGCGAGACCGCGCCCGTACTGCTGGTCGCGGGCGGCGGCGCGGGCATGAACTGGGACCCGTTCAGCGGAGTGCAGACCTCCCTGCCGTACTTCATCTGGGTGAACTACAAGTCGCCCAGCGACGAGCTCAACTCCCTCGCGTGGGGCGCCGCCGTGACCCTGCTGCTCATCGTCCTCGTGCTGTTCTCCCTCGCGCGCCTGATCGGCGGTCGCGGCCCCGGCGAGTCCGGACGCCGCAAGCGGCGCCGCGCCGGCGCCGCCGCCAAGTCCCCCACCCCGGAGCCCACTTCATGACCAGGACCACGCGCCTGCCCGCGCACCTGCTACGCGTGGCGATCGCGTCCGTGCTCGCCGTCCCCCTGCTCGTCCTGCCGTCCGGCACCGCCTCGGCCGCCGCCGGCATCCACGGCAGCGGCTCCACCTGGAGCTCGCCCGCGACCATGCAGTGGTCGGCCGACGTCGCCGCCCGCGGCCTCGCGGTCGACTACACCCCCAACGGATCCACCGCCGGACGCAACGACTTCATGAGCCACCTGGTCGACTTCGCGGTCTCGGAGATCCCCTTCCAGGGCAACTACGTCGACCGGGCAGGACAGGCGACCAACGAACTCGCGCGCCTGCAGAACGACAACACGAAGTTCAAGTACCTGCCGATCGTCGCGGGCGGCACCTCGTTCATGTACAACCTGAAGATCCGCGGCCAGCAGGTCCGCAACCTCCAGTTGTCGCCGCGCACCATCGCCGGGATCTTCACCAACCAGATCAGGGTGTGGAACGACAAGGCGATCAAGGACGACAACCCGGCCCTGTCCCTGCCCGCCACCCCGATCACCCCGGTCGTGCGCTCGGACGGCTCGGGCACGAGCGCGCAGTTCACCGCCTTCTTGACCAACCAGGTCAACGACATCTGGCGGCCGTTCTTTCCCGGCGGCATGACCTCCGAGTTCCCGGTCAAGGGAGCTACCAAGGCGCAGGCCGGTTCCGAGGGCGTGGCCAACTACGTCGCGGCCGGATACGGCGAGGGCGCCATCACCTACGTCGAGACCGCCTACGCGATCCAGCGGCAATTCCCGGTCGCCTCCGTCAAGAACGTCGCCGGCGTCTACACCCAGCCCAGCTCGGACGCGGTGTCGATCGCGCTCACCAAGGCCCGGCTGAACCCGGACAGCACGCAGATCCTGGACGACGTCTACACCAACCCGGACAAGCGCGCCTATCCGATCTCCAGCTACAGCTACATGATCGTGCCGGCCGCCAAACAGTTCTCCTTCGACGAGTCCAAGGGCGAAACGCTCGGCAAGTTCATCAAATACTTCCTGTGCGCCGGGCAGGGACAGGCGCCACGGCTGGGATATTCGCCGCTGCCCCCCAAGCTGGTGAGCTTCGGCTACGACGCGATCAAGTCTATCCCCGGCGCGCCGGACCCGGGAACACTGCCGGCGAACCTGGACAAGCCGACCAAGGCCGACCACGACGCCTGCCCGAACCCGACCTTCGACCCGGCGTGGGTGCCGCCGGAGCAAAAGCAGCAACAGCAGCAACCCCAGCAGGGCGGTCCGGGCGGCTCCAACAACCAGAACAACGGCACCACCAACGGCGCCGGCGGCAACACGCCCAAGCCCGGAGACACGCCGGGCGCCGCAGGCGGCGGAACCGGCGGGACCCAGGGACCCGACACCGGCGGCGGGGCCACCCTCGACCAGGGCACCGGCGAAGTCTTGGCCGGCGGCGACAAGTCCGGTCCCGGCGGGCCGATCAGCGCCGGATCGGTGGAAGCCGGCGACTCGCCGCCGCTGCCGCCGGTCTGGTTCTACGCACTCACCCTGGTGTGCCTGATGGCCGCGGTGTTCGGCGCGCCGTTCCTGTACAGCCGACTCGGTCGAGGACGTGGCCCCGATGTCCGCTGACGCGCGCGAAAAGGCCGCGCCGGGTGACCGGGAGGTGTCCGGTCCGTACGCCGCAGACGAACTTTCGAACACCGTGTCGGTTTGCGCTCCCCCCGTGCCGCCGCGCCGCGCGAGGATCGGCGCGGGTCGTTTTCGCCGGGGGGAACCGGCAGGAAAACCGGTCCCGAACGGGGGCGAGAGAAGTGGGGTTGCCGTGAGCGGCATCGAGCGTTCCACCGCTTCGCCGGGCCGTGCGCTGTCCGTCGCCGGCGTCGTCGCGCTGTGCGTCGCGCTGCTCGCGGGCTGGCTCGGCGCGGTCGCCGGGTCGGCGGGCGCGGCCGAGCCCGCAGCCCGCCCGACGGTGACGGTGTCGCAGAGCACCAACCTGGTCAACCAGCGCATCCTGGTGAAATGGACCGGCTTCACCCTGGCCGCCGGCACCAACAGCATCGTCGTGATGCAGTGCAAGGGCACCACGCCCCGGTCTCGGGACTGCTGGTCGCCGACCTACACGGAGAACGGCGTCTTCCGGCAACCCGACGGCAACCCGCCGATTCTCGCCACCAAGCAGACCGGAGTGCCCACCCGCGCGGACGGATCCGGAGAGGCGTGGCTCCAGGTCAGGCCGGCGCTGCGACTGCCGCAACTGGGGTGCTCGGACCGACAGGCGTGTTCGGTCGTGGCATTCGTGATGCCCGAGGCGGGCAGTACCGCCACCTCCTTCCAGCCGAAGCAACACATCGACCTGGGCGTCCAGTACCAGATCACCGACACCGAGATGGACCTGGCCTTCGCCGCCGGACAGGCGGCGGTGACACCGCTGTCGTTCATCCCCGCGCCCGACGCGTGCCCCGGCATGGAACACCCGGACCTGTCGGTCTCCGGCACCGGCGAATTCTCCCAGGCCGGCGCCTCATGGGTGTTCGGGCTGTGCGGCGCGCGGACCAACCCCGTCAACATGACGGTCAGTTCCGGCTCCGGCCCCAACGCCCGCGAGGTCTTCCTCCGGGACGGAGCCGACATCGGTGTCACCCAGCAACCGATCGGCGGCGCCCTCGACCAGGCACGTCCGGTGGCGCTCACCGGCACCCGGGACAAGGACAAGACGGTGTACGCGCCGCTGACCAACGGCGCGCTGGCCATCTCGTTCAACATCGACGACGCCGGCACCCACGAACCGATCACGGCGATGAACCTGACCCCCGCCTGGTCGCGAAAATGATCACCGGGGCCTACACCACGGGGCCGCGAGGGCCGGGCGCGATCATCAAGGTCTACGACGACCCCGAGTTCAAGGCCGTCAACGAGCCACACACTTGGCCCGTCGCCGACCGCAGCCCGATCCTGCGCGGCGTCCAGGACGACATGATCTGGGCACTCACCGCCTGGCTCGCCGCCGACCCGGAAACGGCCACATGGCTCTCCGGAACACCGGACGCCAACGGCATCGTGTGCCCGCCGGAGTGGCGCGTCGGCGCGGCGACATACCCGCTGGCGGTGTACACCAACCGCCTGGAGCCCCAGTCCAACGTCAACGTGCCGCAGACGGTGTACGAGGACATCGTCAACCGCCTGGGCAACGCGCTGCCGATGAACCGCACCGTGGGCGACTTCGGACCCAAGGACGACGGCCAGGACGCGTTCGGTTCGCACACCGTGATGGCCGTGACCTCGGCCGAGGCGGCGCTGCGCATGGGCACGCCGGTCGCCAAGCTCCGCAACGCCGCGGGCAACTTCGTGGACCCGACCGACCCCGCGAGCGTGCGCGCCGGACTCGCCGCCGCCAAGCCCGGCCCGGACGGGGCGACGCTGACCAACGACTACCGCAGCACCGCCGCGAACGCCTACCCACTCACCGCCACCGACGTGGCGATGATCTCCACCGACAAGCTCACCGCCGCCAAGGCCGCCAAGATCGACGCCTTCCTCGCCTACGCGGCGACCGCCGGGCAGACGCAGACGGGCACCTTCCAACCCGGCGCACTGCCCCCCGGCTACACCCCGCTCACCGACGCGCAGAAGCAACAGATCGCCGATGCCCGCAAGAAGATCGCCGACGCGCCCAAGTGGACCGGGGAAACCCCGCCGCCCACCAACCCGCCCGGGAACGCAAACACCGACGACAACACCGGCACCTCCGCGGGCACGAGCGCCGGCAACACCGGCATCCCGAACACCCCGGCCGCCGGCGATCCCGGCGCCTCGCCCACGGCCGCGCCGAGCGCCGCACCCTCCACCGCACCGGTGGGCGCCGCCGCACCGCCGGCGGGCAAGGGGGCGTTGACGTCGGCCGCCAACGTGATCAAGGACGCGCTCGACGGCGACGGATCCGCGATCGTGCTGCTCGTCCTGATGTGCGTGAGCGCCGGTGCACTCCTCGCCTGCCCCGTACTGCTCTCCCTCGGACACAAACGCCGCACCGGCAACTGGCCGCCACCGGTGGCCGCCGTCCTGCGCCTGATCGGTCGCCAGGGAGTGCCCGCATGACCGCCGACACCGTCTCCAAGGTCCCCGCGACCGCGCCGGCGACCGCCCTCGCGACCGCACCCGCACCTGCGACCGCGACCGCACCCGCAGGCGCCGGCGCCGGCGGGCAGGCGCCGGCGACCGCAGGCGGCGCCCGCGCGAGCCGGACCGACCCGTACACCGTCGCGGGCGCCGCCGTCGCACTGCTCGCACTGCTCATCGCGGGCTTCGTCGGCTACGTGTACGTCGTCTCCGACATCCAACAGGCCCGCGACCAGAGCATCCTGGCCGACCGACTCTCCGACGAGCTCTACCGCGACGTCGCCCCCCTCGGCGGCACCATCGCCAAGGGCAAGCCGGTGGCGATGCTGCGGATCCCCGCGATCGGCCTGCGCCAGGTCGTGGTCGAGGGCACCACCGCCGACTCGCTCGCCAAGGGCCCCGGACACCTGCGCACCAGCGGCCTGCCCGGGCAGGGCGGCCACAGCGTGATCATGGGCCGCGCGTACAGCTTCGGCGGCCCGTTCCACGACCTCGACCACCTGCGCGTCGGCCAGCGGATCGAGGCGACCACCCAGCAGGGCGATTTCACCTACAAGGTGATCGAGCGCAGGCACATCGCCAACGGCAAGGACGACGTGCTCGCGCCCGGCCGGGAGAACCGACTCGTGCTGATCACCGCCGACTCGTGGATCCGCCCCGGCGGCCGCACGGTCGTCGTCGCCGAACTACAGGGCGCCCCCAAGGCCCAGGAGGGCCGGCGTCCGCAAGGTCTACGCGCGGACGAGAAGGGCACCGGCGGCTACGCCGACGCCGGCGTGCGACTGCTCCTGTGGGCGCAGGCGTTCACCATCGTGGTCGCCGTCCTGGTCTGGGCCCTGCGCCGTCACCCCGATCGCCGAGTCACGCTCCTGCTCGGCACCCCGGTCGTGCTCGCCGTCGTGTGGGCACTGTACGAATCCGCCGCACGCGTACTCCCGGCAACGCTCTGACGCCGGTTCCCGTCCCACTCCACACCCCGGAGGCTCCGCACGTGACCAGCCCGGACAGCGGTGCGACGACTCTCGCCCCCGCAGCCGAGACCCAGCCCTTACCGGCTCAATCCGCCGGCGGGCGTGGCTCGACGCTCACCGCGGAGGCCGTCAGCGCCTGGTTCGGCACCCACAAGGTGCTCGAACGCGTCGACCTCGCAATGGCGGCCAACTCCGTCACGGCCCTGATCGGGCCGTCCGGCTGCGGCAAATCCACGTTCCTGCGCATCCTCAACCGGATGCACGAACTGGTACCCAGCGCCCAACTCGCGGGCCGGGTCCTGCTCGACGGCGAGGACATCTACGACTCCGCCCGCCGGCCGATCGAGACCCGGCGCAGGGTCGGGATGGTCTTCCAAAAACCCAACCCGTTCCCGGCGATGTCCATCTACGACAACGTGGTCGCCGGCCTCAAACTGACCGGCGTGCGCAACGCGGACAAGGACGCCGTCGTGGAGTCCTCGCTGACCCGGGCCGGCCTGTGGACGGAGGTGCGCAATCGACTCCGGCAACCCGGCGGCGCGCTGTCGGGAGGCCAGCAGCAACGTCTCTGCATCGCCCGTTCGCTCGCGGTCGACCCGGACGTGCTGCTCATGGACGAGCCGTGCTCGGCCCTGGACCCGACCTCCACCAGGCGGATCGAGGACACCATCGGCGAGCTGCGCGACCAGGTCACCATCGTCATCGTCACGCACAACATGCAACAGGCCCAACGTGTATCCGACCACTGTGCGTTCTTCCTCGCGGCGGAGAACACCCCCGGCCACATCGTCGAGGACGGACCCACCACCGCGATCTTCGGTGCCCCCCGCGACCCCCGGACGGCCGACTATGTCGCCGGTCGCTTCGGATGAGTCGCAGGCCCCGGACGGTACGCCGGAACGGCACGCGCGCTACGACGTCCACCTGGACGCCGAGCAGCACGTGCGGTGGCGGCTCATCGCCCCGAACGGCCGCGTGCTCGCGCGGTCCGCTCGGGGCCATGTCACGGCGGGGGCCTGCCGCATCGAGCTCGACCGGCTGCGTCGCCGGGTCGTGGACCTGGTACCCGTCATCGGACGGGCGACGGGGGCGCCGGGCTGGTTCTGGAGTGTTGCTCTCGAACCCAGCGCCCCCGTCGCGTTGTCGGCCCGAACCTATGAGCGCCTGGAGAGTTGCCAGGTGTCCTACGAGAGATTCGTCCGCCTGCTGACCGTCACCGAGCCCGACGACTGGTGACCCGGGCCGCGCGCCCGCCGCGATCGCACCGATCGTGGCGGTGCGCACCCGGCCCGGCGGCGCACCCGCGCGGGGCGGGGCGGTGGACCCTCCCGTCACGGGAGGGGGCACCGTGGTCGGTCGGGAGGTGATGAGGATGTTCCTCGGCATCGGAGACTTCGCTCGCGCCACGGGCCTGACCGTCAAGGCGCTGCGATGGTACGACGAACAGGGCGTATTGGTGCCCGCCGACGTGGACCCGGGTACGCGGTATCGCCGCTACTCGGTCGGCCAACTCGAACAGGCGGGCGTGGTCCGCGCGCTGCGGGCGGCGGGAGTGCCGCTCGCGGAGGTACGGATCGCGGTGGCCGCCGGCGGCTCCCCGCAGCAGGCGCTGCACGCCCGCCGTGAGGCGGTGCGCGTCGAACGGGCGCGCGAGGACCGGGCGCTCGCGACGGCCGAGCGGGTGCTCGCCGGCACCGAGTTGCGCTACGAGGTGAGGTTGCGGCCCGCGCGGGCGCAGGCGTGGGTCGGCGTCGTCGAGTACGTCGCGACGCCCGGGGGCGGTACGGAGCCTGCGGGTGCGGGTGCGGGTGCGGGTGCGCGTGCGGGCTCGGGGGTCGCGGGCGGGACGGTCGCGGACGCCGATGTCGCGGTGGAAGAGGCCCTGTTCGACCTGTACGCGAGTCTGGCGGCGGACGGGATCACCCCGAGCGGCCCCTTCTGGCTGGACCTGGGCCGACCCGCCGCGGACGCCGGCGCCGAGGTCGCACTGTGCCTGCCGCTGTCCGCACCGGTGCCCGAGGGCTGGTCCGTCCCGGGCCGGCGAACGATCGCCGGCGTGCGCCCGGCCGGTCGCGAGCTCACCACCGACCACCCGGTCACCGACGACGACCCCGACGACGACACCGCCGTGCATCCGGCGTTCGCCGCCCTCGTTCGCGCCGCCGCCGAACGGGGCCTGTCGATCGACCTGGGCACGCTGCGACAACACTGCCCGCGCGAAGTGCCGGACGCGCCCGGATCCGGGACGTCCGGGACGGCGGTGGAACTGTCCGTGGCGGTCGAGGGCACGCACCCTACGGCGAATAAAGCGATCGTCGACGCCGGTACATCTGACACATAATCGGTCCGGTGTTCCTGACCATCGCCACCACGCATCGGCCCGCCACCGACCTCGGCTTCCTGCTGCACAAGCATCCCGGGAAGGCCCAGCGGTTCTCCACCACCTATGGCGAGGCCCACGTCTTCTACCCCGAGGCGGACGAGGCGCGCTGCACCGCGGCGCTGCTGCTCGACGTCGACCCGATCGCGCTCACGCGCGGGGTCAAGCGGGGCAAGGGAGCCAAGGGCTCGCCCGACCTCACGCTCGCGCAGTACGTCAACGACCGGCCCTACGCCGCCTCGTCGTTGCTCGCGGTCGCGCTCGGCACGGTCTTTCGCACCGCGATGCAGGGGCGCTGCGACGCGCGCCCCGAGCTGCCCGCGATGGCGCTGCCGCTGGAGATCGAGGTGCCCGCGCTGTCCGCGCGCGGGGGCGAGGAGATGGTCCGGCGGTTGTTCGAGCCGCTGGGGTGGCAGGTGCGGACCGAGACCGTGCCGCTGGACGCGGGCTTCCCGGAGTGGGGTGAGTCGCGTTACGTGCGGCTGGCGTTGACCGGCACCATGCCGCTCGCGGAGGCGCTGCGGCAGTTGTACGTGCTGCTTCCGGTGCTGGACAACGCGAAGCACTACTGGGTCGCGCCGGACGAGGTGGACAAGCTGCTCCGCGCCGGCGAGGGCTGGCTGGCCGCACACCCGGACCGTGACCTGATCGCGAGCCGATACCTCGCACGCCGACCCACTCTCACCCGCAGCGCGATCGAACGCCTGGCCGAAGTCGACGAGACCGCACCGGAAGACCTGGACAACGCGATACCGGACGAGCCGGACGAGGAACCGGAGCAGGGACCGGCGGGGCCTGCGGTCGCGAGCGCCGGCGCCGCGCCTGCGCCTGCGGGGCACGCGCCTGCGAAGGGTGCGCCGACGCCCGCAACCGCTGCGTCCGTGCCCGCGACCTCGGGTCTTGCACCCGCGGGTGCGGGTGAGACCTCGGGCACCGCGCCTGCGGGTGCGCCTGCGGCGGCTACGTCCGTACCTGCGGTGTCGAGCGTTGCGGGTGCGGGTGCGGGTGCGGCTGAGACCGCAGGTGTTGCGCCTGCGGTTGCGCCTGAGAGCCCGGGCGTCGCGTCTGCGGGTGCGCCTGCGGAGGGTGCGTCCGTGCCTGTGGCGTCGGGTGTTGTGCCTGCGTCTGTGCCCGCGACCGGTGGCGTGTCGTCTGCGAGCGGGACCTCCGTCCCTGCGGACGCGTCTGCGGTCGAGGTCGCCGGCGGGGCCGGCCTGTCGCTTGCCCGGCAGCGGCGGGACGCGATCCTGGAGGCCCTGCGGGCGGCCGGCGCCGAACGGGTGCTCGACCTCGGGTGCGGCGACGGCAAGTTGATCGGGGCCCTGCTCAGGGAACCGCGTTTCCGCGAGATCGTCGGCGTCGATGTGTCCGTCCGCGCGCTCACCATCGCCGAGCGCAAGCTCAAGCTCGCCCGGATGTCGGAGCGGCAGCGCGATCGGGTGCGCCTGATCCAGGGTGCGCTGACCTACACCGACAAGCGGCTCGTGGGCTACGACGCGGCGGTGCTGTGCGAGGTGATCGAGCACCTGGACGAACCGCGTCTGCCGGCCCTGGAGCACGCGGTGCTCGGCGCGGCCCGACCCGCGACGGTCGTGGTCACCACGCCCAACGTCGAGTACAACGTCCGCTACGCGGCCGAGGAACCGGGCGGCCACGGCCTTGCCGCCGGCGCCATGCGCCACGGCGACCACCGCTTCGAATGGGACCGCGCGACGTTTCGTGCCTGGGCCGAACGAGCGGCCGCCATCTACGGCTACACGACACGCTTCGAACCGGTCGGCGAGGTCGACCCCGAGGTCGGCCCCTCCACCCAGATGGTCGTGTTCACCCGTACCGACGCCGGCGCGGGCGAGGCGACCCACACCGGCGACACCCCCGCGACCACCGACACCCCCGCCACCACCCCCACCGACGACGAAGGCACCGGAGCGACGGCATGACCCACGACGCGAGCGCCCGCCGCGCACTGACCATGCCCGACCTGTGTCTGGTGGTTTTGATCGGCACCACCGGCGCGGGCAAGTCCACCTTCGCCCGCACCCACTTCAAGCACACCCAGGTGCTCTCCTCCGACTACTTCCGCGGCCTGGTCGCCGACGACGAGAACGACCAGTCGGCCTCCGGCGACGCGTTCGAACTGCTGCACCACGTCGCCCGCATGCGCCTCGCCTCCGGCCGGCTGACCGTGGTGGACGCGACCAACGTGCAGCGCGAGGCCCGGGCGCAACTGGTCCGGATCGCCCGCGACCACGACGTGTTCCCGGTCGCGATCGTGCTGGACATACCCCAGGACGAATGCCAGGCGCGCAACGCCGAGCGCCCGGACCGCATGCACCTGCCCCCGCAGGTGATCCAGCGCCAACACCGCGACATGCGCCGCTCGCTGCGCGGTCTCCAGCGCGAAGGCTTTCGCAAGGTGCACGTGCTCTCCGGCACCGACGAGGTCGCGCGCGCCGAGATCGTCCACGAGCGCCGCTACAACGACCTGCGACACCTGACCGGCCCGTTCGACGTGATCGGCGACATCCACGGCTGCCGGGCCGAATTGGAGTCGCTGCTGGTCGAACTCGGATACGCGCTCACCCGCGACGAGGCCGGGCGACCGGTCGACGCGGCGCACCCCGAGGGCCGCACCGCCGTGTTCGTCGGCGACCTGGTCGACCGCGGGCCTGACACGCCCGGCGTACTGCGCCTGGTGATGGGCATGGTCGGCGCCGGACACGCCCTGTGCGTGCCGGGCAACCACGAGAACAAGCTGGTGCGCGCGCTCAAGGGTCGCCAGGTCAAGACCACCCACGGCCTCGCCGAATCGCTCGAACAACTGGGCGCGGAGAGCGAGGAGTTCCGCGCCGAGGTCGTCGACTTCTGCGAATCCCTGATCAGCCACTACGTGCTCGACGGGGGTCGGCTCGTGGTGTGCCACGCCGGCCTGCCGGAGAAGTACCACGGCCGGATGTCCGGGCGCGTGCGCAGCTTCGCGCTGTACGGCGACACCACCGGCGAGACCGACGAGTACGGCCTGCCGGTGCGCTACCCGTGGGCTGACGAATACCGCGGCAAGGCCACCGTGGTCTACGGTCACACGCCCACGCCGCGCGCCGTGTGGGTGAACAACACGATCTGCCTGGACACCGGCGCGGTGTTCGGCGGCGCGTTGACCGCGCTGCGCTGGCCGGAGCGCGAACTGGTCGCGGTACCGGCCGAGCAGGTCTGGTACGAGCCGGTGCGACCGCTCGTCTCCGCCGCCCCCGGCGGTCGCGACGGGCGCGCCCTCGACCTCGGCGACGTGCTGGACCTTGCCCCCGGCGGGATCGGTCGCCGGCACATCGAGACCGCCGGCGCCGGCCTGGTGACGGTGCGCCAGGAGAACGCGGCCGCAGCTTTGGAGGTGATGAGCCGATTCGCCATCGACCCGCGTTGGCTGGTCTACCTGCCGCCGACGATGGCGCCGTGCGCCACGAGCACGCTGCCCGGTCTGCTCGAACACCCGGCCGAGGCGTTCGCCCAGTTCCGTGCGGACGGCGTCACCCGGGTGATCTGCGAGGAGAAGCACATGGGCTCGCGTGCGATCGCCCTGGTGTGCCGGGACGAGGCCGTCGCACGCGAGGCGTTCGGCGTGGACGAGGGAATGGGCGCGGGCGCGGTGTGGACCCGCACCGGGCGCGGCTTCTTCCCCGACCAAACCACCACCGACGGCTTCCTCGACCGCGTGCGCGGGGCGATCGACGCGGCCGGCCTGTGGGCCGAACTGGACACCGACTGGTTGCTGTTCGACGCCGAGTTGATGCCCTGGTCGGCCAAGGCGCAGGAGCTGCTGCGGCAGCAGTACGCGTCGGTGGGCGCGGCCGCGACCGCCGCGCTGCCGGTCGCCGGCGCCGCGCTGGCGCGTGCACTCGAACGCGGTATCGACGTCGGGGACCTGGCCGACCGGATCGCCGGACGCACGGCCAACGCCCGCGCGTTCGTGGACGCCTACGGCCGGTACTGCTGGCCCACCGACGGCCTGACCGGACTGCGCTTCGCCCCGTTCCAGGTGCTCGCCGGCCGCGGCGGCGCCTACCTGGACCGCGACCACGAGTGGCACCTCGCGCTCGCCGACCGGCTGGTCGCGGCCGACCCCTCGGGGCTGCTCGCGCCCACCGGGCGACTGGTCGTGGACGTCACCGACGACGAGCAGGTCGCGGCCGGCATCGCCTGGTGGACCGAACTGACCTCCACCGGCGGCGAGGGCATGGTGGTCAAGCCGCTCGCGGGTGAGGCCGACCGAGTCGCCAACCGGCGCGTGCAGCCGGGGGTCAAGTGCCGCGGCCCGGAGTACCTGCGGATCATCTACGGCGCCGACTACACCGAACCGGCGAACCTCGACCGGCTGCGCGATCGTGGTCTCGGCCACAAGCGCTCGATGGCACTGCGCGAGCACGCGCTGGGCGCGGAGGCGCTGGCGCGGCTCGCGTCCGGCGAGGCGCTGTGGCGCGTGCACGAGGCGGTCTTCGCCGTACTCGCGCTCGAATCGGAACCGGTGGACCCGCGACTCTGAGTCCACGTCACCTGTTCGCAGCAAGGGCGGTATCCGAGGAAGCGGATACCGCCCTTTTTGTATGTGAATGCCGGCAACTTCGGGTATGTCGCTTCAAAGCCATGTGCCGATCGCGGCGGGTCGAAGGTCCCGGGCCGATCGGTCCGAGCGTCGCCGCAGGTGGGGACCTGTGTCGGAGGTCGGGGACCCGGGTTTGGATGCAGGATCCGAATGTGGCGGAAAACGGTGCCGAACACACTCGACGCCGGTTCGCCTCGACACACGGAGGAGCAGCGATGAGCCACGCGGTGGACCCCAAGTCCCCGACCGTCACGTCGGCGCCCCGACCCGCGGCGGACGACTCGGACCCGGCCCAGGGCACCCTCGGTCTGCCGCAGGCGACCGCACTCGTGATCGGCGGCGTGGTGGGCACCGGGATCTTCCTGCTGCCGGCCACGCTCGCCAAGTACGGCACCATCAGCATCCTCGCCTTCGGCCTCGTCACCGTCGGCGCGCTGGCGATTGCCGCGATCTTCGGCAGACTCGGCGCCCGCGTCCCCGCCGCCGGCGGCCCGTACGCCTACGCCCGCGAGGCGTTCGGCGAGTTCCCGGGCTTCTTGAACGCCTGGTCCTTCTGGATCACCGCGTGGGCCGGCAACGCGGGCATCGCGGTGGCCTGGGTCGGCTACGTCAACTACTTCCTGCACTGGGACTCCACACCGGGCAAGATCGCGATCGCGCTCGTCGGCCTGTGGATCCCGGCCCTGATCAACCTGTCCGGCGTCAAGAACATGGGCCTGTTCCAGGTCGTCACCACCGTGCTCAAGTTCGTCCCGCTGATGTTCGTCGCCATCGTCGGCCTGTTCTTCATCGACAACGCCAACTTCGGCCCGTTCAACGCGAGCGGCAAGAGCTTCCTCGGCGCCCTCCAGGTCTCCGCCGCGCTGGTGGTGTTCGCCTACTCGGGCATCGAGGCCGCCTCGGTCGCCGCGGCGAAGGTCAAGAACCCCCGACGCAACATCGGCAGGGCCTCGATCCTGGGCACGCTCGCCTGCGCCGCGGTGTACATGCTGAGCACGATCGCGGTGATGGGCAACGTGCCGCACGGCGAACTCGTCGACTCCTCCGCCCCGTTCTCCGACGCGCTGAACAACATGTTCGGCGGGAGCGTCTGGGGCGGCCTGATGGCCGCGATGGCGATCGTCTCCGGTATCGGCGCGCTCAACGGCTGGACCATGCTGTGCGCGGAGATGCCGTACGCCGCGGCCGGGGACGGCATGTTCCCCCGCCCGTTCGCCCGGGTCAACCGGGCCGGGGTGCCCGCGTTCGGCATCCTCGTCGCGACGGTGCTGACCTCGGTCGTGGTCGCGGTGAACTACCTGTGGTCCGAGGACGCCTTCGAGACGATCCTGCTGCTCGCCACCGTCACCACCGTGATCCCGTACCTGTTCTCCGCGTCGGCGCAACTGTTCTGGCTGGTCACCCGCGAGCGCCCGGTCTCTCGCGCGGCACTGGCCAAGGACCTGGCCATCGCGGTCGTGGGCTTCGTGTTCACGCTGTGGATGGTCTACGGCGCGGGCTCGGACGCGGTGCTCAAGAGCCTGATCATGCTGCTGCTCGGCATCCCGGTCTACATCTGGGTCAAGGCCGCGCGCGGCGAGTACGGCCCCGGCGGCGCCGAGGCGCCACCCACCGAGCCGGCGGACATCACCGTCGACATGCGCGGGCACTAGCGCGGTGCGCGCCCGGCGCGCGCATCGTGTCCGCACGAACCGGAAACACCATCCGCAAGCCTGCCCGGTCCCGACGACCGGCACCTACACCGCAGTTCGCAACGGTCAGGAGGACCATTCCATGGGGTTCCACGTCGAGTCGGAGACCGGTCGTCTCAAGCAGGTGATCCTGCACCGCCCGGACCTGGAGATGAAACGCCTGACCCCGACGAACAAGGACGAACTCCTGTTCGACGACGTCCTGTGGGTCAAGCGGGCCCGCGAGGAGCACGACGGCTTCGCGGACGCGCTGCGCGATCGGGGCATCCGCGTACACCTGTTCACCGACCTGCTGCGCGAGACCCTCGCGAGCGAGCCGCCGGCGAAGAAGATGGTCCTGGACCGGGTCTTCGACGAACGCGAGTTCGGCCTGCTCGCGGTGGACGAACTGCGCGGCCTGTTCGAGGGCTTCGACGTCAACGAACTGGTGCGCTACCTGGTCGGCGGGATCACCAAGCGGGAGATCCTGGAATACCTGGAGGAGCCACGCAGCGTCGCCTTCCACACCATGGACGTGGACGACTTCGTGCTCAAACCGCTGCCCAACCACATCTTCACCCGCGACACCTCGTGCTGGGTCTACGACGGCGTCGCGGTGAACGCCATGACGATGCCCGCCCGCCGGCGCGAGACGGTGCACTTCGAGGCGATCTACACCTACCACCCGAACTTCGCCAAGGGCGACTTCAACGTGTGGAACCCCGGCCAGAGCAGCTTCCCCGCGACGATGGAGGGCGGCGACGTCCTGGTCATCGGCAACGGCGCGGTCCTGGTCGGCATGAGCGAGCGCACCACCCCGCAAGGTGTCGAGGCGCTGGCGCGGGCGCTGTTCAAACACGGCTCCGCGACCAAGGTGGTGGCGCTGAGCATGCCGAAGAAGCGCGCGTTCATGCACCTCGACACGGTGATGACGATGCTCGACGGCGAGACGTTCACCAAGTACGCGGGCATGGGCATGCTGCCCTCGTACACGATCGAACCGGGCGACGACGAGGAGGCGCTCAAGGTCACCGACCACCCCGCCCACGACATGCACAAGGCGATCGCGAGCGCGCTGGACCTGTCCGACATCCGGGTCCTGGCCGCCACCCAGGACGTGCGCTCGGCCGAGCGCGAGCAATGGGACGACGGGTGCAACGTACTGGCCGTGGAGCCCGGCGTGGTCTTCGCCTACGAACGCAACGTCACCACGAACACCTTCCTGCGCAAGAACGGCATCGAGGTGGTCACCATCCGCGGCAGCGAACTCGGCCGCGGCCGCGGCGGACCGCGCTGCATGAGTTGCCCTGTCGAGCGCGAGGCCGTCTAACCTGGCGTTTTGCCGATCCGTACGACCGTCGCCCGACCGTCGTGCACCCTCGTCCGATCCGTCGAACCCCCCGTGTCCGACGGCTCCCCGATCCCCGATCCCCCGGATCCCCCGATCCCGTTCGAAGAGAAGCCCGGAGCCATGGCCTTCAATCTGCGTCACCGCAACTTCCTCAAGGAATTGGACTTCACGCCCAAGGAGTTCAATCACCTGCTCGACCTCGCCGCGGACCTGAAGGCCGCGAAGTACGCGGGCATCGAGCAAAAGCGCCTCGTCGGCAAGAACATCGCGCTGATCTTCGAGAAGACCTCGACCCGTACGCGGTGCGCGTTCGAGGTCGCCGCGTACGACCAGGGCGCGGGCGTGACCTACCTCGACCCGGGCGGCTCACAGATCGGCCACAAGGAGTCGATGAAGGACACCGCGCGCGTGCTCGGCCGGATGTACGACGGCATCGAGTACCGAGGCAGCAAGCAGGAGTACGTCGAGGAACTCGGCAGGTACGCGGGCGTGCCCGTGTGGAACGGCCTGACCGACGAATGGCACCCCACGCAGATGCTCGCGGACATGCTCACCATGCGCGAACACTCGGACAAGCCGCTGCACCGCGTCTCGTTCGCCTACCTCGGCGACGCCCGCAACAACATGGGCAACTCGCTGCTGATCACCGCCGCGATGCTCGGCATGGACGTACGCATGGTGGCGCCCGAGGCGTTGTGGAACCATCCGGAGATCGTCGACAAGGCCAAGGAGATCGCGGTCCGGACGGGGGCCACGATCACCCACACCACCGATGTCGCCGAAGGCGTCAGGGGCGTGGACTTCCTCTACACCGACGTGTGGGTGTCCATGGGTGAGCCCAAGGAGGTCTGGGACACCCGGATCGCGCAACTCAAGGCGTACCAGGTCAACATGGACGTGGTGAAGGCGACCGGGAACCCCAAGGTCAAGTTCATGCACTGTCTCCCCGCCTTCCACGACCGCAACACCGCGGTCGGTCGGGACATCTTCGAAAAGACCGGCATGGAGGCGCTGGAGGTCACCGACGAGGTCTTCGAATCGGAGTTCTCGATCGTCTTCGACGAGGCCGAGAACCGCCTGCACACGATCAAGGCCGTCATGGTCGCCACCCTCGGCGACTGACACGCGGCAGAAGGATCGGCGCGGCCCGGGCACCGGACCACCGGTACCCGGGCCGCGCGTGGTTGCGAAACACCCCATTCATCCCGCTGTGCCGCGACGATGCGATCGGCCGACCGCCGTTCGCGATCGTCGCCCCGGACCGAAGGGATCCACCATGCGCGTCGTCGTCGCCCTCGGCGGAAACGCGATGCTTCAGCGCGGGGACAAGCCCGACGCGGACATCCAACTGCACAACATCCAAAAAGCGGTCAAGTCGCTGGCCCCGTTGGCGCGCGAGCACGAACTGGTGGTGACCCACGGCAATGGCCCCCAGGTCGGCGTACTGGCCCTGCAATCCGCCGCCGACCAGTCGCTCAGCCAGCCCTACCCGTTCGACGTGCTGGGCGCGATGACCCAGGGCATGATCGGCTACTGGCTGCTCCAGTCGCTGCAGAACGCGCTGCCCGGCCGCCAGGTGTGCTCACTGATCAACCAGACCCTCGTCTCCACCGCCGACCCCGCCTTTCAGGACCCGACCAAGTTCGTCGGCCCCGTCTACGAGGAGGACGAGGCCAAACGGCTCGCCCGCGAGCGCGGCTGGATCGTCAAGCAGGACGGCAAGTGGTGGCGCCGCGTGGTGCCCTCGCCCAAACCCGCGCGCGTGGTGGAGACCCGGCTGATCCGCCAACTGCTCGCCTCCGGCGCGGTCGCGGTGTGCGCGGGCGGCGGCGGCGTGCCCGTGGTCCGCAACGAACTCGGCCAACTCACCGGCGTCGAGGCCGTGGTGGACAAGGACCTCACCGCGGCGCTGCTCGCCGAAGCCCTCGACGCCGACGCGCTCTTGCTGCTCACCGACGTGCCCCGGGTGATGCGCGGATTCGGGCAGCCCGACGCGCAGGAGATCGCCAACGCCACGCCCATGCAACTGCGCTCCGGCGACTTCCCGGCCGGGTCGATGGGGCCCAAGGTCGACGCCATCTGCCGGTTCGTCGAGATGACCGGTGACATGGCGGCGATCGGCGCGCTGGATCAGGCCGCGGAGATCCTGCGGGGCAATGCCGGGACGATCGTCACGCCGAGCGGCAAGTATCCGGAGACCAGCCTGCTCTGACGGGGGCTCGGCGGGTGGTACTCGGCGGTGGGCGCTCGGTGCCTGGTTTTCGGTGTCCGGGGCTCGGCGGACCGCGGTCGCCGGCCGGCGGCCAAGGTCGGTCGTCGGCCCGGACGACCGGGGTGGTTCGGGACGCGGCGGGCCCGCGGGAACGCGGGTTCGTCGACGATCTTTTCGAGCGCGGATCGGTAAAGGGTCTGGTCCGATCGACCCGTGTGCTGTGACCATGTCGAGCATGGCCGTCTCCGTGATGCCTGCCGCCGACACACTCGCTCGAACGCTGCTCGCCGCCCGAGGCGCCGAGTGGGGGGACTGGTCCGTCGAAGCCCTGCAGGAGACCGCCGGGCGGCTCGGCTGGGAGACCCGCCGGGACGAGGACGGGCGCCTGGTGATCGAGACCGGCATCCCCGGACTGCTGTGCCGGGGCGATCCCGGCGAGCACGCCGAGGGCGCGCCATGCGTACGCCTGACCGCTCCGCTGCCGGTCCGCGTGGATCCGCCGCCGCCGACACCGGGCCTCCACGGCCCCGTGGTGCCCGGCCAGTACGCCTACGGCGGCGGCGGGATCGGCGCCTGGGGCACGGTCCCGTACGTCCGCGACCGCGGGCGGGAGTTGGATGCCGCGCACACCCGGCTCGGCGCGGCGCTCACCGCGACGCTGGGGCCCGCGCCCTGGCGTGGCGGGCCGGCCGCGTGGTTGCGGTGGCGGTCGCGCCGGATCACCCTGCGGCTCTCGCGCGACGACGCGAACGAGGCGCTGGTGATGGAGTTGTTCCCCACCCGCGCCGGCGAGGCCTTCGAACGGCGCGGATTCGAGTCCGCGCAATCACTCGCCGCACTGCCGTACATCTGGTGCGTCAGCCGGCCCGACATGAGCCTGGCCGAGCTGTTCCTGCCGTTCGGGCCGGACCCGCGCGACTGGGCCGACTTCCGCGACGCGCTTCCGCGCGTACTGACCTCGCTGGTGGTGGACATGCCGCTGGTCGGATGGGTGGAACCGGTACTGCTGGTCCTGGGCGACGTCGCCGAACCCGCGCACACGGCCGAGATCCGGGTCGGACAGGACCGGCTCGAACTCGGCAACATGCCGGGCAACGGACGCCAGGTCTGGCTGCGCCCCGGCGCCGAACACGCGGTCGCGGCCGCCGAGTCGATCCTGGAGGCATTCGCCCACTGGGACATCGACGGCGTCCGCAGACTGCGCACCCGGGCATGGACGTCGGGCGGATACGTCGACCTGCCGGGCATCGGCGTACGACCGGAGGGGACACACCCCGACGACGCGTGAGGGGGCACGGGGCGGGGTGGGCGTAGGCCGACTGCGTTTGGCCGCACGTGCCGTATGGCCGCCCCGAGGGTGCTCCCGCGGGCACGGGGATACGTCTGCGCCGGCGACCGCGGTCATGTCCGCACCTGCGCCTGCGCCTGCGCTTGCGGGCGCCCCCACGTGGGTGAACGCGACAGTGCCCGCGACCGTGTCCAACCCCCGCCCGCGACGACGACCCGCCCACGACCGCGATGTGCCCGCAACCGCCGACGCGCCCGGAGCCGGTGGTTCGCCCGCGCCCTGTGACCGGGACGGCGCCCGCACCCGCGACCGCCGACTCACTCGCGACCGCAACCGCCGACGCGCCCGCGCCCTGTGACCGGGACGGCGCCCGCACCCGCGACCGTGTCCGCGATCGCGAAGGCGCCCGCGGCCGTGCCCGCGACGTGCGCGAGGCCGGGCGCGGGCGTCGGCTTCCGCGTCAGTCCTTCGTGCCCGCCCGCCACTGCAGGCCCCAGCCGTATGCCTGGTCGACCTTTTCCTGGTTGCCCTTGATGTAGCGCACCTCGCGCTGAATCGTCAGATCCCCACCCTGGTTCTGCACAAGCGCGATCGCGCACGACCGCGCCGCGCCGCCGGTCTCGTCGAGCCTGATCTCCAGCTCGGGTCCGGTCGCCGGCGTCAGCGTCACCACCGCCTGAGCGTCGTCGAACGTCACACCCTTGTAGATGAACGCGAAGATCAACAGGCGCTTGAAGCTGCTCTTGTGGTCGAGGTTGATGAACAGGTTCTCGCCGGCGGCATTGGCGCCCGTGCGGTCGTCACCATCCAGGTACACATACGGGGGCGAGTCGGCCGAGCCGAACGAGTTGCCGAGCGCCTGCACGATCCCCTTCCTGCCGTCCGCCAGCTCCCACAGGCAGCACAGGTCGAGGTCCGTCGGCCCCATCAGCCGCTTGAGCATGCCGCGCCCGGGAGCGGCCTGAACCCAGTTCAGGTTCACCCGCATCCGACTCCCTGTGATGCCCTCCTTGCTCAGCGAGACCATCGGCGACGCCTTGGTCAACGTCACCTTGCTCAGCCGCACCGGCGGCCGGGCCGGGTTGCTCGGGGCCGGCGACTGCCGGGTGACCGGCGGCGGCGTGGCGGCGGGCCGCGGCGCCGGCTCGGGCTTGCGGACGTTCAGCCGGGGCGGAGCCGGCGGCTGCTGCACCGGCGGAGGAGGCGGCGGAGCCTGCACCCGCGGGGGAGCGGGAGGCGTCGGCGGCGCGGTCACCGAGATGCCGAAATCGGTGGCGAGCCCTTCCAGGCCGGTCGAGTAGCCCTGCCCGATCGCCCGGAACTTCCAGGCCCCGCCCCGGCGATACAGCTCGCCCGCGAGCATCGCGGTCTCCACGGTGGCGTCCGCGATGTCGAACCGGACCAGGTCCACCTCGGCCCCCGGGTCGCTCACCAGCAGGTGCAGATCCCGGATGCCCGCGAAGGTGCCGTTGTGCGCCGACGCCGCGAGCACCACCCGATCCACGCTCGCCGGCATCGACTCGAGATCGATCTCCAACGCGTCCCGCGACCAGGTCCCCTCATCCTTGCCGACGTGTCGCACCGCGCCGGACGGATGGGCCGGCTGGTTGTAGAACACGAAGTCGGCGTCACTCGCGACGCGACCGGACGCACCCAACAACAGCGCCGACGCATCCAGACCGGGTGTACCCGGCCCCGGTCGCCAGACGAGGACCGCGCGCACCTTCGCGGGGGTCACCGGCGTGTTCTGTCCCTTGCCCAACTGCTGCACCATGGGCACGATCGTCACACGAGTGGGCTGATCGGTTCATCCCCTGGCGCAAAAAAATCGAGTGCCCACTCGGACGGGTGAGTAAAACCGGGGTGAAACGTACCCGCGTGTCCGCTATTCTTGCTCGCCTTGCCCGGGGTGTTGCGGGCCGGAGTCGGCGTTCGTCACGCATCAGACTCGGCGCAACGAAACCAAGAGTGAGCATCCCCACGCCTCCGACCGAGGTCACTCCGGTATGCCCGGACTCGCGTGCCCGTTTCGGCCCCGCCGACGCCGCACGCCGCCCGGGGAAGGGATTCCACCATGTCGTTCGCTTCCGCGCGCCCGCTGCGGCCCGACCGCGCGCCCGATCGCCGGGCCCGCTTGTACCGCTTCGGCGCGCTGTTCGGCGCGGGCTTTCGCCGCTGGTCCACGTACCGCCAGGCGGCGCTCGCCGGACTGTTCACCAACATCGTCTTCGGTGTGATGATCTACTCGCTGCTGCGCGCCCTGGCCGACGACGGCCGCCGGCCCGGCGGCTACGACACCACGCAACTCGCCACCTACGTCTGGGTCGGCCAGGGCATCCTCAGCGTCGTCCACGTGTGGTCCTGGAACGAACTCGCCGACCGCGTCCGCAGCGGTGACGTGACCGCCGATCTGCTGCGCCCCATCGACCCCTTCGAAGCGTTCCTGGCCGCCGATCTGGGGCGCGCCGCCTACGCGGTCCTCGCCCGCATGGTCGTCCCCGTCCTCGCCGGCGGCCTGATGTTCACCCTGTACATCCCGCATCGCCTCTACACGGTGCCGCTGTTCGCGATCTCGCTGACCCTGGGCACAGTGCTCAGCTTCACCCTGCGCTATCTGGTCAACCTCGGCGCGTTCTGGCTCCTCGACGCGCGCGGCCTGACCGCGGTGTGGCTGCTCGCCTCCGGGGTGTTCGCGGGCACCTTCTTCCCGCTGCGCTTCCTGCCCGAGTGGGGGCAGGCCATCCTGTGGTTCGCCACCCCGTTCCCCGGGTTGTTCCAGATCCCGCTCGACGTGCTGGTCGAACGTCCCGGCCCCGCACAGCAGATCGGCAGCGTCGTCCTGCAACTGGTGTGGGTCGCCATCCTGATCCCGCTCGTGTGGCGCGTGCAGCGCGCCGCCACCGACAGGCTGGTGATCCAGGGTGGCTGAACCGGGAGGCGGACAGGCGTACGCGCGCCTGGTGCGGGCCCAGATCCGCAGTCAGACCCAGTACCGGTTGTCGTTCGCCATCGACGTCGCGTCCTGCGCGCTGGGCACGCTCGTCGAGGCCGCGGTGGTCCTGGTGGTGTTCCGCGTCTCGCCGACGGTCGGCGGATTCGGGCTGCGCGAAGTGCTGGTGATGTCCGCGCTCGCGGCCTTCGCGTTCGACCTCGCGGACCTGCTGGTGGGGAACATCGAACGCCTGTCCACATACGTCCGCAAGGGCACGCTCGATACCATCCTCATCCGCCCGCTGCGCGTACTGCCGCAACTGCTCGCCACCGACTTCGCGTTGCGCCGCGTCGGGCGCGTGGCGCAGTCGTCGGTGCTGCTGGTGGCGGTTCTCATATACGCCGACATCGACTGGACACCGGCGCGCGCGCTGATGCTCGCGCTCACCCCGCTCGCGGGCTGCGCGTTGTTCGCGGCGGTGTTCCTGCTGGGCGCCTGCGTCGCGTTCTGGTTCGTCGAATCCGGCGAGATCGCGAACGCGTTCACCTACGGCGGCAAGGAGTTCGCCCGCTATCCGGCGACGATCTACCCGGGGCTGCTGCGTCGGGTGTTCGGGTACGGGGTCGGCCTCGCGCTCGTCGGCTATCAGCCCGCGCTGTTCCTGACGGGGCACGCGGATCCGCTCGGCGGGCCGAACTGGCTCGCCTGGACCTCTCCGGCCGCCGCCGCACTCGCCTGGACGATCGCGCTGCTGGTGTGGCGGACGGGGATTCGGCACTACAGGAGTACGGGATCGTGATCGACACCGCGACCGAGACGATGATCCAGACCGACACGATGATCGAAGTGCGCGACCTGCGCAAGGAATTCACGATCAAACGCAAGATCGGCCGGGTGCGGCGGGAAACGCGGACGGTGTCCGCCGTCGACGGCGTCGAATTGAGCATTGCACGGGGCGAGATGGTCGGCTACATCGGACCCAACGGGGCCGGCAAGTCGACCACGCTCAAGATGATGACCGGGATCCTGACCCCGACCTCGGGCCACATCCGCGTCTGCGGACTGGAGCCGGTACCCCGCCGGCGCCGGCTCGCCCGCCGGATCGGGGTGGTCTTCGGGCAGCGCTCGCAACTGTGGTGGGACCTGCCGCTGCGCGAGTCGTTCCGCCTGTTGGGCGCGGTGTACACGGTGCCGCGCGGCGAACACGAGGCCCGGCTGAAGCGATGCCGGGCGATGCTGGAACTGGACGAGTTCATGGACACCCCGGTGCGCCAACTCTCCCTCGGGCAGCGCATGCGCGGCGAGATCACCGCCGCGCTCCTGCACGGACCCGACGTGCTGTTCCTGGACGAGCCGACGATCGGACTCGACGTGGTCAGCAAGCAGTCGCTGCGCGCGTTCCTTGCGGACGTCGGCGCCGGCGGCGAGGTGACGACCGTGCTCACCACCCACGACCTCGCCGACATCGAACACCTGTGCCGACGCCTGATCGTGATCGACCGGGGGCGCGTGGTCCACGACGGCACGTTGGAGGCCCTGCACACGCGCTACGGCTCGCGCCGGCGAGTGGTGGTCGATCTGGACGAGGCGCGCGAACTGGACGTGCGCATGCCCGGGGTCGCGGTCGAGGGCGTCGAGGCGGACGGTCGCCGGGTCACCTTCGCGCTGGACGGGGTGCCCGCGGGGGAGTTGATCGCCAGGATCGCGCGCGACGGTGGACTGCGGGACGTGTCCGTGCGCGAGCCGACGATCGAGGAGGTGGTGGCGCGGTTGTATCGGGAGTGACGGGGCTGTCGGGGTGCCTTGGGAGCGGGGCCGGATGGTCGTTCGGGAGCGGCACCGGCGCGGTGCGTGCGCCGATTGACGCGCCGTGGCCCGGGCGGGTTCCGCATCGGCGAGCGGGGGCCCGGTTTGAGGGATTGCCCGCTGCGGGCGTGTGCCACCCGGGAGGAGAGTCTTCCCCAGGGAGGACGGGACATGGCGCATGGTGAGGACGAGGTCGTCGGTGCCGCGCTGCTGCGTTGGGCGGACGGACGGTTTCCGTTGCCGGCCGATCCGGGGCATCGCTGGTACACCGCTCGCGGGGGCGTCGTCGCGGCCTTGGCCGGGGCCACGGTGACCCTGCGAGCGGCGGATCCCGACGCGAAGGCGACGGGGTGGGTGGGCGACGCCGACCCGGACCAGTTGCGGATCCTCGCCGCCGCGTCCGCCCGTCCTCCCGCCCTCGTGGTGGTGGGCGCGGCCGGGACGGGCAAGACCAGGACCGCCGCGATGATCATCCGACGGGAGATCGACACCGGCGGTCGTGTGCTCGTGGTGACGCGACAGCGGTATGGCGTGCGGCGGTTGTGGGCGGAGCTCGCCGATGCCGGGGTCGGGGCACGGGTACCACTCGCGGGTACGGGTGCGGGTGCGGGCGGGAGGCGGGGCGCCGGCGAGGGGGCGGGTGACGAGGACGGCGCGGTGTTGGATCGGCACAGGCGCGCCATGGTCGAGCCGTTCGGCGCCTGGGGGCTGACCCTGCGGGGAATCCAGGACCACCTCGTCGGACGGCCGCCGTGGAGTGGGCCTGTACTCGATCCCCGGCACGCGGCGGAACTCGATCCAGGCGAGGCGCGACGGCTCGGGCGCGACCTCGAGCGCTTCGCGCACGCGGGCGGGCTGCGCGACGGCGTCTGGCATGGGGTGAAGATCGACACTCCCGAACAGGCGCGAACCACGGTCGGTGAACTCGCCGAGCTACGCGCCCGCTTCCAGGAGATTCGGGCGGCCGCGGGGCGCGCCCGGCTGCATCCCGATCGGCCCGAACCACGCGATCCGGCCGAGTGGGCCGCGTGTCTGACCCTCGTCAAACGGGTGCGAGAGTTCTCGGTCGGCATCGATCCGGGGATCCTTGCCGGGCCGTATTCGATCCGGCAACTGTTGGCGACCACGCACTGGTACGGCCGTCCCTCCGTCCGCCGCCATCTGCGCGAGCACACTCGCTTCCGCATCGATCGGGGCGGGACGCGACTCGCGCTGGCGGAGGCGCGGGCCCTGCGTCGGCTCTTCCGTGAGCAGCCGGGCGGACTGCCCGAGGCGGCGTTCCTGCGGGCGATGGTACCGGCGTGGGCCGACTCCGAGCACGAACGGCAGGCGCTCGCGGCGTACACCGAAACCCTGTTCCCGATCCTGGGCCTGGCTGCCGACACTTCACTGCCCGACATCGCGGCCCACCTCGACCGGCTCGCCCGATCGATCTCGACGGAAGGCGTGTCGCCGGAGGTACTCGCGGACCGCTGTCGCTCGTATGCCCGACTGGCGACCGCCGGCCTCGCCCCGTTCGTCGCGAACCTGACGGCGCGGACGGTGCCGGCGGAAGAGGTCGCGGACGAGTACGAGCGATTCCTGTACACCTCACTCGCACACGCCGCGACCGCCGGCGACCCCGGCGGGGTGGTGGGCCTGCAGGCGCACGCGCATCGCTTCGGGACGAGGGCGGCGGCGACCGCGAGCGCGGGAGGAGCCGGGCCGGTAGCAATTTCGGGTGGGTGGATGTGGTCGCAGGCGATGCCGGCAAGCGCGCCGGTGCACGTGGCGTCGCCGCGTGCGGCGCGGCAATTGCCGGACAGTGCGCACTTCGACCTGGTGGTGGTGGACGATGCCGGGACGGTGAGCGAACGCGACGCGATCCCGGCGCTGTTGCGGGCGGATCGGGTCGTGGTGATCGGTGACCCCCTGGGGCCGGGGTTCGGCGATCCGGACGGTCCCGTCGAACCCGGCGACCCCGGTTCCGAAGGCGACCTGCGGTCGGTGCTCGCGTCGGTGAGCCGGTTCGTCGAGCCGATCCGGATCGGCTACCCGCACCGTGCCCTCGACGAACGGCTCGCGGTGCCCCCGGGCGGGGCGGCCGCCGCCGAACTTTCGGGCGTGCGCGGGGAGGTGGCCGTGCGGCACATCGTGTCGGTCGAGGACGATGTCGCGGCAGTGGTCGAGATGGTGCGAGAGTACCGGGCGCGCCATCCCGACGAGAGCGTTGCCGTTGTCACCCTGGGTGGGTCGCAGGCGCGCCGTATCCGGGCCGTGCTGCCGGCGGGGCGCTCGGACCCGGACCTCGTGGTGGGTCGCGCGGCGGCCCTTCATGGGGGTGAGTGGGACACGGTGCTCCTCAGCGTCGGGGCAAAGCGGGATCGTGAGGGTCGGCTGATCCATCGATTCGGCGCGGCGACCATGCCCGGTGGGGACGCACTCGTGGCGTCGGCGGTGTCCCGTGCACGCCGGCGACTGATCGTGGTGACCGCCTTCGAGGCGAGCGAACTCGACCCCACCCGACTGCGCGCACACGGCGCCCGGCTGTTGCGGGCGGTGTTGCGGCACGCGGCCTCGGGCGGGTGCGGGTGCGGTCGTGGGAGATCCGAAGGCGAGGAAGCGGGCACGGGGGCGCCGGCGCGTGTGGAGGCGGTCGCGGGTGTGCGGCTCGGCGGCAACGGGTGCGACGTTGACAGTCCGGACGTGTTTCATGCGGACGTCCTCGATCGGCTGAGGGCGGCCGGTCTCGACCCGATGTACGAATTCGGGGGACCTGCGGGTGTCGTGATTGCGCTCCCCGACCGTCCGGCAGACCTTGGTGCGGGTGCGGGTGCGGGTGCGGGTGCGGGTGCGGACGCGGGCGCCTGCGAGCGAGTGGAGGTGGATGCCGTTGTCGACAGGGGCGGAAGCCGCGACCGACTTCCCACCGCAGCCACCAGCGCATCTTCCACAACCCCGCCCGCAGGCGCACTCGCGGGCGCCGGCGACTGCCTCGGAGCCCGCATCGGCGACACCGCGCATGTGGGTGAGGACGCAGTCGAGATCGCGCGCGCCGGCGCACCCGTGTCCGCAGGCGCGGCCTCGGCGACATCGACGAACGCAGCCGCAGGGTGCGGACGGTGCTCGCGACGGATGCTCGTCGCGATCGAGACGGATCGCAGCACGGTCTACCTCGCGACGCCCTCCGCCCGCGAGCGTGAGTGGCTGCGGACGGCCCGTCTGGAGCGGCGCGGTTGGGTTGTGTATCGCCTCTGGAGCGGGGACTGGATTTCCGACCCCGACGCGCAGATTCGCCGGATCGTGACGCTTCACCGGTCGACAGCGCAGGCCGTAGGCATGGCTGCGACAAAGGAGTGACACCGACGTCCGACTCGGCGCGTCCCTCTCCTCCCGATCCGCGAGCCCGCACGATGTGATGTGAGGCATACGCGGACGAAAAGGATGACTCAGTGAGCGGATCGAGCCGGGACGCCGCAGCCGCGCCTCGCGTGGACCCGGTCGTCGCGGGCATCGGTTTCGCCGCCGTTCTCGCCGTCGTCCTCTGGGGCGTCTTCGCGAAGGATTCGCTCGATACGGCGGCATCGACCGGCCTCGACTGGACGATCCGCAATTTCGGCTGGTTGTTCGTCGTCGCCGCCGACATCTTCCTGGTGCTCGCCGTGTTCATCGCCCTGTCGAAGTACGGCCGGATCCGGCTGGGCCGAGACGACGACGAACCGGAGTTCGGCACGGGAGCCTGGGTCGCGATGATGTTCAGCGCGGGCATGGGCATCGGGCTGATGTTCTATGCCGTGGCCGAGCCCATCCAGCACTTCACCACGCCGCCACCGGCCTCGGGGGCGGTCCCGGAGACCCCGGGCGCGGCCGGCGCGGCGCTCGAATGGACGTTGTTCCACTGGACGCTGCACCCGTGGGCCATCTACGCGATCGCCGGCCTCGCCCTCGCGTACGCGACCTTTCGGCGTGGCCGGGGAAATCGGGTCAGCGCGGCATTCGTACCGCTCCTGGGCCGGCACGCGGACGGTGCGGCGGGCCGGGCGATCGACCTGTTGGCCATCTTCGCGACCGTGTTCGGCTCGGCCACGAGCCTCGGCCTCGGCGCCCTCCAGGTAGCCAAGGGCCTCGACCTCACCACCGACATCGAGGACACCTCCACACTGCACGTGGTGATCATCGTGGCCCTGACGGCCGCGTTCGTGGTGTCCGCGTTCAGCGGGATCCATCGCGGCGTCAAGTGGCTCAGCACCGCGAACGTGCTGCTCGCGCTGGTGCTCATGCTGTTCGTCTTCGTGGTCGGCCCGACGGTGTACGTCCTCGGCGTGCTGCCGGCCTCGGTCGGCAGCTACCTCAACGACCTGTTGACCACGGCGACCCGCACCGGAACCTTCGGCGGCGACGCGTGGATGGGCTCCTGGACGATCTTCTACTGGGCATGGTGGCTTTCCTGGGCCCCCTTCGTGGGGACATTCATCGCACGCATCTCGCGCGGCCGGACGGTCCGCCAGTTCGTGATCGGCGTACTGCTCGTACCCAGCGGGGCGAGCACCGTCTGGTTCGCGGTGATGGGCGGGACCGCGCTGCGGATGCAGCAGACCGGCACGGCCGACCTGGTGGCGAAGGTCGCGGAGGGGCCGGAATCGGGGCTGTTCGCGATGCTGGACGCACTACCCCTGTACGGCGTCACCGCGACCGTGACGATGGTCCTGGTCGCGCTGTACTTCGTTACCGGGGCCGACTCGGCGTCGCTGGTGCTCGGTTCGCTGACCAGCCGGGGCTCGCTCAGGCCGGGTCGCCTGCTGGTGGTCGTGTGGGGAACCCTGATCGGCGCGGTCGCCGCCGTACTCCTGGTCGCGGGCGGGCTCGAGTCCCTCCAGCAGGCGACCATTTTGGTCGCGCTGCCGTTCGTGTTGGTGATGATGGCGTTGTGTGTCGCGCTGTTGAAGGACCTGAACAGCGATCCGACGGTCGCCGCGGGGCCGCGGCGGATGCGGGCGCGCGGTCTGTCGGACGCGGTACGCACGGCGGTCGGCGCCGAAGACGACGGTGTCGAGGCCGAGGCCTTCCACCGACACCACGGCGGAATCTGAGCGCGCCGGTACCACTCGCTGCCGGCGCCGTGGCAGGCATGCGGGTACCGTCCGCCGCCGATGGTGTCGACCGCCGCCGAACCGGCGGCGGTCGAACGGCGGATGACCACGTGACCGGGAGCCGGTCGCGGCGACCGAGCGGTCGACGCCCGATCGGCGCCGTACGTCGATCAGCGCCGGACGTCGATCACGATGCGGCTCGGGTTGGTCAGAACGGATGTGACCACCTGGTGCACGTTGCTCTTGTAGCCGATGCCGACCTTGAGCTTGCCTTCGAAGTCGCAGGTGATCGCGTATCCGGTGAGCGAGGGCAGGTTGGTCGTCACCTGGCGCGGGCCCGTGTAGGTGGGGTTGCCGTTGTCGTCGTGGGCGGCGCTCGCGATGTCCAACTCGAGGTATTCGGCGCTGTTGGGGAAGCTGATCGGCTTCCCGCTCGCGCACTGGTAGAGCTCGTTGCTCGTGGTGCTCCCGTAGGCGGGAACGCCGGCGGAGAAGTCGAGGACCACGCGGTCGTAGGTGGCGTGTTCCCCAGTGCGGATGTTGGTGAGGTAGGTGGCGCCGGCGGCCTGCGCCGTTCCGGACAACACGGTCGTCGCGGCGATGCCGACGACGGCGGCGACACCGAGCGCGGAGCGGACGAGATGGCGACGAGGGATGGACACAACAGCCATGACAGCCTCCGAGTAAAGCCGATACCCACACCGACGAAACGTTTCGCACCTCGGTTCCCGGATGCGGGATATTGATCTTCAGTGCACTCTTTAGAGCTAATTCATCGCCATTCACATGCGTTTTCCCCCTCCACGAGCGACCGTGGAAGCACGTCGGAACCGGGGCACGGATTCGACGAACGGGGAACATCCCATGAACCGCAAGCGACGTCGTTTTGTCTGCGCGCTGGCCTTGACCACGAGCCTGCTGACCGCGGTGGCAGCGCCCGGCGCATCCGCCGATACCGCCGCCGCGTCCGCGTGCGCGCCCGGGCAGGTGTGCTTCTGGCCCTCTCCGGGCTTTGCGGGCGCACCGATGGCGAGCTTCGAGTTGGCCGACTCCAACGTGGAGCAGTGTGTATCCCTTCCCGAAGGGGTCGACGCGCTGTCCTTCGCGAACCGCATGGATCGCTACGTGACGATGTATCAGAGCCGGGAGTGCGCCACGGAAGGCGACTTCAGCACCTACCCGGGCGAGGGCGTCTACGTCCCGGATGTGCCGTACACGGTACGGGCGTTCGAGATCTGGGAGAAGCCGTGACCGGGGTCGGGACCGCTGGTCACCCCTGGGTGCCCGAGTAACCCGAGAAGTCGAAGGACGCGGCGATCCGATCGACCGTCGCGTCCAACCTCGGCGGCATCGCGAAGGTCTCGATCGAGAGTTTCGTGACCGGCAACCACCACACGCGTGGGTGATAGGAGGAGCCGTTGTCGCAACCGGCCGTCCAGCGCCGGTAGTCGGCGGACTTGTTCCCGACCGGGCGCAGACCTCGTTCCACGATCGTCGAGGACGTGGTCAGCGCGCTGCCGTGAGGGACGGTGCCGCGGCACCACGCGTCGCCCTGCCAGACCCACCCGGAGCCGGATTCGAGGTCCAGCGCCCGCCCCCATTCGTCACCGGGCGGGTCGGGCAGGCGAATTTCCACACCGTCCACCGCGCACCCGTCGTTGGGGCGACCCAAAAGCGCGGTGGGCGGCAACACGCACACCACGTTCGGGCCGTCCGCGCCCTGCTCGACGGTCCAGCCCGCCGGCACGGCGAAGGTGATGCCCTGGAGGCTGTGCCGCGTTTCACCGCCGGAGCTCGGCGGGGCGGTCGTGGCGCGGGTCCAGGTGGTCGTGGGTACGGCCGCGGCGGTGGCAGCGGTACCACCGGGGGTGCCGCTGCTCGATGGCACGCGCCCTGCGGCGGAGGGACGGGTCGAGGGGGTGCCCGTGGTCGACTGGTCGGTCCGACGGGTGGCGGGGGAGTCGTCGTGGACAAGCCTGGGCACGGCCACCGCCGTGCCCACGGCCAGCAGGCAGGCCACGACGGCGGCCGCGATCGGACCGGCGCGGCCACGCCTGCGGGGTTCGGCGGAGGGCACCGTCCAGGGCGAGGACGTGTAGGTCGGTATGTGGCTCGGCGGCGGTGCGGAGGCGGCCGTGTCGTGCGGTGAGTGCGCGGGCAGCGGGTGGGTGGTCGACGGGCGCGAGTCGCCGGCAGGGGGAGGGAGGTAGGGCGGGGGAGCCGGCGTGGGCGGGCCGGACGGCGCGGGGGTGGGTAAGGAGCGGGCGGGGGCCTGGTGTGCGGGAAGCATCGTGGTGACGGCTTCGGGGAGCCATGTGTCCGAGGCCGAATGTGCGTCCACGCCGAGCGCTTGGAGGTAGGTCAGTACCTGTGCGGCGGGTGGGCGGTCCTCGGGTGCCTTGGCCAGGCAGGACTGGACCAGGCCCCGGAGTTCGCGCGGAACACCGTCCAGATCCGGCTCGCCGTGCACGACGCGGAACACCACGGCCTCCACACGGCCGCCTCCGAAGGGTGGTCGGCCGGTCGATGCGTAGGCCAGAACACCGCCGAGCGCGAACACGTCCCCCGCGGGTCCCACTTCGATGTCGAGCGCCTGCTCGGGGGCGAGATAGCCGGGGGAGCCGATGGTGCTGCCGGTGCGGGTGAGCGCGGTCTGCTCGCCGATCCGCGAGATGCCGAAGTCGATCACGCGCGGACCGTCCTCGGCCAACAGCACGTTGGACGGCTTCAGGTCCCGATGTACCACGCCTGCGGTGTGCAGGGCGGCCAAGGCCTCGGCGAGGCCGCCGGCCAACACCCGCACGGCCTCGACAGGCAGCGGTCCCTGCTCGGCGACCGCCGCGTGCAACGACGGCCCGGGTATGTAGGCGGTGGACAGCCACGGCTCGTCGGCGTCGGCATCGGCGTCCAGCACGGGTGCGGTGAAGAAGCCCTGCACCCGTCGGGCGACATCGATCTCGCGCCGGAACCTGGCCCGGAAGTCGGGATCCTGGGCGAGCTCGGCGTGAATCACCTTCACCGCGACGGGCCGCCCACCGGGCGATCGGCCCAGATAGACCCGCCCCATACCACCGGCGCCGAGTCGGCCATGGATCGTATAGGGCCCGATCCGCGTCGGATCGCCGGCCTGGAGCTCGCGCATCGATTCCCCCTGAGTCGATGGGTGTCCCTGCCCCCGCGACGCCGACCCCCCGGTCGATCAGCTGCCCGGCGACCGCCGTCAGCGCGGCACGTGCGTCACGAGGTCGAGCAGATCCTGCCGGCGCATGACCGCGTGCGGGTCCCGAATCCGCAACATGACGGCGGCGTGAGTGAGATGGCCCCGGGCCCGGCCGGGTGCGGACACGGGCTCATCGGCATGCCCGGGTTCGGTGTCCGACCCCGACTCCCGGTCTCCGACGGCGGGTTCGGCGGTGTCCCACACGGCGCGGAACACGGCCGCGATGGTGTCGGGCTCCAACCGACCGTCGTCCCGCAATGACCCGCCGACCCGCCGAAACGCGGAGAGGAACGCGGTGCCCGACGGCTCCGGATCCGCCGACAGGGTTTGGGTCAGGTCCGCGGTGTCGGCCGGCGTCGGACAGGTCGGGACGCGTGGCCCGGCCACCCAGGACACCTGCTTGTGCGGCATCCCGGACTCGATCACCCACCGCCCGGCGATCGCGCGACCCGGTCGGCGTGACCCCGGATCCGCAAACGCGCGCCATTGTCGTCCTGGCGCCACAGCTCCCACTCGTTCACGCGACACAGTGTCCCTCGTTCGAGTGATCGCAGGGCGTGGCAACGCGACACTCCGCTCCAATACATCGCATGACGACGCTGACTGTGACGGCCGCCGAACAGGCTCGGGACACCGACCGATTGCCCTCTTCGCATCCCGAGTTGGAAACGGCGGTCGATGCGGCGCTCGAACGGTTGATGCGCGCCGGATCCGCGCGCTCCGCGTCCCCGCCGCCGCGCCGTACCGCTTTCGAAGCCCGTGCGACCACCGAGCCGGAGGCGTGGGCGCGTTGGTGGCGACGGTTCGAACCGGCGCGGAAGCGGCACGACCTACCGGCCATACGCGGCATGATCCTGGGCCTGATGGCCGGCTACGGCCTGTCTCGGCTGATCGAGGGCGTGCCCGAACGCAGCCTCACCCGACGCGTGTGCGACGTGGTGGGGGTACTGCACCGGCTGAACGGGCGAGGCGAACACGAACTGGTCCCGGACCTGGCCCAACTCGCGCTGCGCCGACTTCAGACCGACGAGGCGCTCGCCGCCAACCCCAACCACTGGGCCTGGGACGCGGCGGAGGACCTGCGCGATCTGTCAGCCGGCCTCGGAGAGCTTGCGCTCGGTGTCCGCTGACGCGGCGGCCGGATGCTGTGGCCCCCGGCGCAGCGGGATCTCCCGCAGCAGCAGCGCGAGTAGGAAGCCGAGCACAGCGATCGGGATCGCGGCCAGGAACACCGCGTCCAGAGCATCCGCGAATCCGGCCAGTGTCGCCTCCCGTTGCCCCGCCGGCAACGCGTCGATCGCCTGCCGCGTCACGCCCATGCCGCTCTCGCCGGCCCCACCCGCGACGGCGCCGTCGGCGAGCCCGTGCGCGAACACCGCCCCGAGCACGGCCGCGCCCAGCGCCGAACCGATCGAGCGCGCGAACGAGTTGAGGCCGGTGGCCACGCCGATGTCGTCCGGGTCCACCGAGTTCTGCACCGCGAGTGTGGTGACCGGTCCGATCGTGCCGAGGCCGAATCCCAACACCATCAGCCCGATCAGCAGATGCCCATACGGGCTGTCGGTGCCGAGCAGTGACAACACCGCGAGCCCGGCCGCGGCGAGCAGGGTGCCGATCAGGGGAAAACGCTTGTACTTGCCGATTCGCGAGATCAACCGACCCGTCAGGGTCGAACAGACCATCATCGAGAGCATCATCGGCGCGAGCAGCAGTCCCGACTCGGTCGGCCCGTGACCGCGCACGATCTGCTGGTAGATCGGCAGGAAGGTACTCATCCCGATGGTCAGGCACCCGGTGACCATCGTCAGGGGGCATGCGACGCGCACGATCGTATTGCGCGAGAGCAGCCGCAGGGGGACCAACGGATCGGCGGCGCGCCGCTCGACCAGCACGAACGCCGCGAGCAGGGCGACCGCCGTGCCGGCAAGGGCCAGGCTGGGCGCGGAGATCCAGGCGTACTGTGTTCCGCCCCAGCTGGTGAACAGGATCAGGGCGCTGGTTCCGCAGGTGAGCAGCGCGAGCCCGCAATGGTCGAACGGACGCTTGGTATATGCCTTGCGCGGCAGCTTGAGCACCACCGACGTGACCATCAGAGCCACCGCGCCCAGTGGGATGTTCACATAGAACACCCACCGCCACGACAGCGCCTCGGTGAAGAAGCCGCCGATCAGGGGCCCACACACGGTCGAGAAGGCGACCGTGGACGCGATGAACCCCTGGTAGCGACCGCGCTCCGCAGGTGGCACCAGATCGCCGATGATGGCCTGCGCGTTGCTCATGAGCCCGCCGGCGCCGAGCCCCTGGATCACCCGGAAGGCGATCAGGGTCCCCATCGACTGGGCGATTCCGCACAACATCGAACCCGCGAGGAAGACCACGATGGCGAACTGAAAGAGCCGCTTGCGGCCGTGTACGTCACCGAGCTTGCCGTACAGCGGGATCGAGACGGCGGTGGCGAGGGTGTACGCGGTGGTCACCCACGCCAGATGTTCGAGCCCGCCGAGGTCGGCGACTATCGTCGGCATCGCCGTCGAAACGATGGTCGCGTCGAGCGATGCCAGCATGACGCCGAGCATCAGCCCGCAAAAGACCAGCAAGATCTGGCGATGCGTCAGAGTGGGCGGGGCGGCGGTACCCGCCCCCGAGTCCTTCACATCGCTAAAAGCTAGGCTGGGTAATGAACCATGTCAATGATCATCCACGGCCCGGGCCCGCGATGTGCCTCGATGTGGTCTCTACGCGGCACCGCTGCGCAGCAGCGCCACCACCCCGTCGACGCCCTCGCTGCGCAGCCGCTCCACCACGCGTACGCCCTCGAGGCGGGTCTTCATGTCCTGCGGGGTCAGGCCGCGCTCCAGGCACGCGGCCGCGAGCTTGTACTCGGTGGGCAGGATGCCGGCGGTCAGCCAGGCCAACACCTGGGCCGCCGTCAGGTCCAGCTGCGTCCAACTCGTCGCCATCGCGTGGCGTTGCTCGGGGGTGGTCCTGGGGTCGATCTGCTTGATCACCCGACCGATGTCGAGTACGCGCGTAGCGTCCCGATTGGGAGCCGCGGCGGGCGCCGGCGCCGGGATGACAGCGCGCGGCACCGACTGCGCCTGACGGCGCTGCTGCGGCGGCTGGTGTTGTCGATTGGACCGGGTCGGCGTTTCCGAACTGCGCCGACGAGGCCGCCGACCGTCGAGGAGATTGGCCAGCATGGCCTGTTCGACGGCATCGAGATCTTCCACCACAGGTAGTCACCCTTCTGGAATCCGCACCGTGCACAATCCGGTCATTCACGAAGGAATGCCGTTGTTCGGCGCTCACAATCACACGCCGGGAGGGACGTGGACTGCGATGGTCTTGCCCATGTCGACCTTCGCTCACACACGCGACCGATCATCGAATCGTAGCGATGTGACGAATCGTCAACCGCGCGCCCGCAAGCGCGCCGGTCAGTACGCTGAGGCGCGGTGCCGAAAGGGGTGACATGGGAACGGGATACGAGCGATCCTGCTGGTTCACCCTGCCCGCCCAACCCGCCTCCGTCGCACAGGCCCGGCGTGCCCTCGCCGACCATCTGACCTACTGGGGACTGCCCTACGGGCACGACCTGGGCTACGCCCTCAAGTTGGTCGCCTCCGAACTGATCACCAACTCCGTCGAACACGCGGCCGTACTGTCGCCGGAGGTCTCGGTGACGTGCACCGTGCACGACGGTTGGCTGTGGCTGGGCGTTCGCGACCGCCATCCCTACCGCCCGGTCGCCCTGTTGGAGACGGTCGACGACACGTCGGGCCGCGGCCTGCTGATCGTCCGCAACATCGTCACCGAACTCGCCGGTCAGATCCACATCGAGGCCCACCCGGACGGCAAGACGCTGTGGGTGATCCTGCCGTGGCCGGTCGCCTGACCCCCTCCCCGGCCCGTGCGGGCGTACCGCGCCCACGGCGACCACGTGCGGTCGAACTCGTCGCATGGGTAGCCGAGATCGGCCGAGTCGGACGGTGAAGGAGTCGCCTGCGGGTGCGGGCTCTGACGCGGACGCGCGGATGGGACGGGTGACTCCCTTCGCGTGCGACTCTCGGTGCCTGCGGACAAGGGCGTTCGTATCGTAACCGCATGACGACGATGCGTGATGGCGATCCGCGGATCACGCGATCATCCCAGCGATATCCTCCACAAGTGCCCCGAGGCGTCCCGAAGTGGTGCAAGCTCCTTGTGGAAGTGAGGGGTGCGCCGCGCGGCTTCCTCTCGTCCGTCCCGATCGCCACGCCGGCGGACGGACGGATCCGCCCCAGGCCCGCCGGCATGTTCGCGGGCCGGCGCAGGCGGACGGAAAACCGGCCCGGAGCCGCCTGTTCCGGCCGTTGACGCCGCTCTTACCGGGAGGTTCGTATCGTGCGGAGGAGTCCTCCGGACCGCTCGGTGACGACGTTTCGGGCGGCGGTTCGCATCCGCCGCCGATGCCGTGCCCGCCGGCGTCGCGGATCATGACGAGGGGTTGCCATCGCGCAAAGCCCGCACACGCGGGCCCGTTGCGGGACATGATTCTGATAACCGGCGGATTGCCGTACGGTGAACGTCCCTCGGAGCGGTGGCGAATGGACCGCGTCCACGATCCGAACCGTAGTCCGACCCACGGCCGTGCAGACCAGGGGAGGTACGTACCGCACATGTCGACATCCGCGGAGGCGCTTCCGGAGCCGGCGCGACCGGGCAGCCCTCGAAAGCCCACCCCGGGGCCCGCCGGCGACGAACCCTCGCCGGCGCGCGACCATCCGGCCCACGTCGAACCCGAACACCCGCGCACCGGCGCGGTACTCGGCGCGGCGCGGCACTCCGGACCCGGTGACCGGGTCTCGACCGATCCGCTGCTCGATCCCGTGCCGGCGCGCGCCGCCGATCACGCGGCCATAGAAAATCTGCTGCGCTGCCGCATCCGCGAAAGCGGAACGGTGGTACCGGCGGACGGCCCGTTACGGCTTCCGTTGCCCGCGACCGCCAGCACCGTCGTCGCGCCGATCCTGTATCGATCCGAGACGGGCATGCACCGATTCGGACCGGTCCGACTGAGCAGCGGCGTCGCACTGGACGCCACCACGCTGGCGGTCCTGCTCGCGATCGAGGCCGCGCACGGTCGCGTCGGCTCGATCACCGCGATCGCCGACATGACGGACCGGGTCATCGACTCCACCCGGCGGATCGCACACCACCTCTCCGAGCGGCGCAAGTCGCCCGAGGACACTGCCGGAACCACACCGTTCCTGAGCACCGAGCAGTCGATCGTGCTCGGTCACCCGATGCACCCCTCACCGGCATCCCGGCAGGGCATGTACGGGCCCTCCTCGCCGCGCTACTCGCCGGAACTCCGCGGCTCGTTCCCCTTGCACTGGTTCGCCGTCGACCCCTCGGTCGCGGTTCACGACGGTGACCTGGGCCGGCCTGTGCCGGTCGTCCTCGCCGGCCTCGCCGAAGGCGACGTGAACCTGCCGCCGGGCATGGTCGCGCTGCCGGCGCACCCGTGGCAGGCCCGGGACGTGCTCGCCCGCCCGGGCGTCGCGGCCCTTCTGGATCGCGGCCTGCTGCGCGACCTGGGGCCCGGCGGTCCCGCTTGGTCGGCGACGTCCTCGCTGCGCACGGTGTACCGTTCCGGCGCGCCGGTGATGCTCAAGACCTCGCTCGGCGTCGAGATCACCAACTCCCGGCGCGAGAACCACCGCGGTGAACTGCGCCGCGGTCTCGCGGTGCACCGGATGCTCGACGCCGGTCTCAAGCGGGTCATGCATTCCGCCCATCCCGGCTTCGACGTGCTGCGCGACCTGGGCTGGATCGCCGTCGACATCCCGGGTGGGCGTGGCGAGTCGGGCCTCGAACTCGTGGTGCGGGACAACCCGTTCGGCGCGCGCGATCGCGTGCACTGCATCGCGGGCCTGGCCGCTCCGCGCCCGGATCTGGCGCGGGGCCGGTCGATGCTCGCCGATGTGCTGTACACGCTCGCCGCGCGTACCGCGACACCCCTTCGGGAGACGGCGGAGTCGTGGTTCCGGCGCTATCTGGACGTGTTGGTCGCGCCGATCCTGTGGTTGCACGGTGAATACGGCCTGGGTCTGGAGGCGCATCAGCAGAACACGATGGTCGTGCTCGACACCGACGGCCGCCCCATCGGTGGTCGCTATCGCGGCAATCAGGGTTACTACTTCTCCGCCGAGCGCGGCGCCCGTCTGGCGCGTTGGCTCCCGGGCGCGGGTCGGGACCTGGGCACGTGGTGTTCCGACCGTGTGATCGACGAACGGCTCGGCTACTACCTGGCGATCAACAACGTGCTCGGCCTCGTGGGCGCGATGGGTGCGCAAGGACTGGCGGACGAACAGGCGTTGATCGCGATCTTCCGCGATCGACTGGTGCGCACCCGCACGGATCACCCCGCCGGACGCCCGCTGGTGGACCGCCTCCTCGACGGTGCCACACTGCGGTGCAAAGCCAACCTGCTCACCCGCGTCGCGGGTCTCGACGAACTCGAAGTCCCGTTGGAGACCCAGTCCGTCTACGTCGACATCCCCAACCCGATCGCGGACGTACGCGGCTGAGAGGTTCTCGTACCACCACAGAGGAGACGGCACGGTGCGCGCGAACGTCACGGTCCTGGCGCTGCACCGGCACGAAGGCGAACCACTCGAGTACGAGGACGCGGTTTGGATCGGTGACGGCGCCGGCCGGGGGTTTTTGACCCCGGCCGGGCCGGCCTGCAGGAGGGCCCGGGTGGACCGCCCCGGTGCACTGCGTGTCGCGCTCGCGGACGGTGCCGCAGAGAGCCTGCTCGCACGGCGCTGGGCCGAACTCCTGGTCCGCGCCTGCGGGGCGGCGCCCACACCGCTGCTGTGCGCAGGTACGGGCTTCGCGGACGTGTTGGCGCGAGCGGCGGACCGATGGCCCGACCTGACCAGGCGCTACCTGGTCGAACGGGAGCGGCGCGGGATGCCGGTACAGCCCTACGAGCTCCGCAAGTTGACCCGAGGAGCGCACGCGTCCGCAGTCCTCGCCGCGCACCTCGCACCGCATCCATGGCTGTCGGGACGGGGCCAGTGGGCCGCGGCCGTGCTCGGCGACGCGTACCTCTTCCAGGTTCGTGGCGACCGACTCTGGCGCGTGTTCCCGACCTCTCGGCGGATGGATGTCGCGACCAGCAACGGCGCGGATCCTGCGGCGGTCGCCCGACGGGTGCGGTGCGCGCGAGGCACCTGGACCGACCGCGACCTGCTGTACGTCGCCAACGACACGGCGGGCGCGTGGTTCCTGCGCACGGCACTGGCGGGCGGGCGGCCGTGGGAGGAACTGCGGGAACCGGCGGCAAGTGGCCCTTCGGGACTCGCCCGATGGGTGGCCGCGCGTCGGCGGGCGGGCGTGCTCGCCGACGGCGACCTCACCCTCGTGCGGGTCGATCCCACCATCGGGCCGCCTCGGCTGCCGGCGACCTCGACCTCCGACGCGGAGCCGGCCCTCACGGCGGCAGGCCTGCACGCGCAGCCCGGCGCGACAACGGCCGGACCTCGTGCCGGGGCGGCCCGGTAGCGCTCATGTGCGCTCGACCCGACGCGCACACCACCTGGCCCGAGCCGCCGCCGCGCCGCTGCCCGCGGGATTCGGCGCCGCGGACGGGGGTGGGACCGCCCAGGTACGGTCCCACCCCCAATCGGCTCGGTCGCCGCTGATCAGCAGGCGCCGCGGTCCTCCCACACACCCCACGGCCCGGTCGTGCCCGGCGTCTCGCCGCGTGTCCACCACTTGGCGCGCCAGGTGCGGTCGTTCCACACCACGGTGTCGCCGTTGCTGTACGTCATCGACTCCGTCCACGGCTTGGCCGCCGCGCACTTGGTGTGGAGCGGGACGTTCAGCTCCTTGATCCACTGGTTGCGCCGGAAGTCGCGCGCCTTGATCGTCACCCGGTCGTTCGCGACCTCGACCTGAAGCCCGCTGTTCTCCAGCCCGTCCAGCGCGCTCTCGCCGCCGGTGCCGTTGTCGGTCCACTGGGTCTGCACGGCGCCGGTGTTGACGACCGTGAAGCCTTCGAGGTTGCCGGTCCCCGGTACGACCTTGCGCACGGCCCAGTCGGACAGATTCAGATCCCAGTGCGTGTGGGACGTGAACAGTACGGCGTCCTTGTGGGCGCCCAGGATGTTCATGAGCCGGTCGGCCTGGAGGTAGTCGGACTTGTAGAGCTTGTTGCGCGTGCCCGAGACCGTGTCCGGAAGGACGTGGTGCGAGAACACGAACGTGGGCTTGCCCTGCGCCTCCCAGTAGTTCATCCGCTGCTCGAGCCAGGTCAGCTGCTCCTCGCTGAACCACACCTCGTCCCACTTGGTCGGATCGCTGTACTTCATGTACTTCTCGGTGCCGAGGAACAACATCGGCACCCCGTCGACGACGCGCTCGTAGTAGACCTTGTCGAGCCCGGTGAAGTCGTAGAAGTTCTGGAACAGCGACTGCTCGGTCGTGCCATTCGGCCAGGTGTCCTGGCACAGCTTGTCCGGGTTGCAGTACTTGGGCACGTAGAACTCGTGATTGCCGATCGTGAAGTACGTGTTCGCCGGATGCGGACGCGAGTTCAGGACCTGCTTCACCTGGTCGTACTCGGCCTTGTAGCCGCGCGGCGTGATGTCGCCGTTGACCACGAGCGCGCGGCTGTCGGGGTTGACGACCTTCATCTGGTCGAGCGCCCGGCCGAAGTCCGCCAGATCGCCCTGTACGTCGCTGACGACGTTGAAGGACACCTTGGCGGGTGCGGCGGGGGCCGTGCTCGCGGGGGCGGCCGCGCGGGGGCGGGGCGGCTCTCGGCGTACGCGGCGCTCGCGCCGGCGGTGAGGGCGAGCGCGGCGCACACGGCGGCGATGCGCCGGTGCTTGCGGATGTCGGGCATGGCGATCCTCGGGACGGGAGGCGGTGGGGACGCGTCCATCACACCGGTTGGGGCCGGCCGTTCGGCGGCCCTCGATGATCATGAAGGTGTCGAGCAGCTGAAGATCATCCGCGAATCCGGCAAAGCGCGCCACAAGTTGTCCACAAGTGCCCGGTTGTCCACAGCTCCCCCTCGCCGGCACCCCGCGACCGGCCGTACGGACCAGGATCCGGGAATGGAAGAGGCCCTACGAATCCTGCGGGAGCTGGCATGGCAGTACGACGGAGTGGTGACACGGGATCGAGCGACATCCGCCGGAGTATCCGGACAGGTGTGGCGAAGGCTCGTGAATGCTGGGAAGGTGCGCGAGATCGCACGCGGCGTGGGGCTCGTCGATGCCGATCGATGTGTGCTCTCCTCGCGCGGGAGGTTGCGCGCCGGGCTCGCGGCGTATGGGGAGCGGGCCGTCGCCGTATTGCACAGTGCGGCCCGTTTGCACGGGATGCGTGGCGTGCCACCCGAGGGATGTGTGCACGTGGCGACGCCCGACACCGCCTCGCGTCGTGGCGGGCCGGGGATCGTGGCGTATCGCCGCCGGCTGCGAGCCGACGAGATCGTGATGGTGGACGGCCTGCCGGTGACGACGCCGGTGCGCACCCTCGCCGACCTCGTCCCGAGGTTGTCACCCGAGGAAGGTCTCGCGGTGCTCGACTCGGCGCTGCACCTGGGGCTGGTGCGGGAGGCGGACCTCGCGCGGATCGAGCGGGCGTCGGCGGGCCGTCCCGGCGCGGGCAGGGTGCGACCACTGCTCGCGATAGCGGACGGTCGAGCCGAGAGCCCGTTGGAGTCGCGGGTACGGCTCGACTGCGTGCGCGGCGGGGTCGCGCCGGACGAGTTGCAGCACGAGGTCGCCCTACCCGGCGGCGGTCGGGCCCGGGTGGACCTCGCGTGGCTCACCGGCTTGCGGCCCGTCTTCGCGGAAGCGGACGGCGTGGACGTGCACTCGCGGCCCGACGCGCTGTATCGCGATCGGGCCAGGGCCAACGAACTCGCCCTCGTGGGCGCCCTGGTACTGCGTTTCACCTGGCACGACACGCTCCGCCGGGGACGAGTGGCCGGGCTCGTGCGGCGAGCGTTCCAGTCATGAGCCCCATGGCCGCGGTGGTGTCGTCGAAAGCGGTCTCACTACCCCGTGACGCGGATGTTCTCCAGGGCCAACAGGCGTTGCTTGCGCGGCAGACCGCCGGCGTAGCCGGTCAACGTGCCGTTCGCGCCGATCACCCGGTGGCACGGGATGACGATGCTGATCGGGTTGCGACCGTTGGCGAGCCCGACGGCTCGCGAGGCGGTCGGTTGGCCGAGGAACCGCGTCGCCAGGCCGCCGTAGGACATGGTGTGCCCGAACGGGATGGTGGTCAGGGCCGACCAGACCTTGAGTTGGAAGGCCGTGCCGACCGGCGCCAACGGCAGGTCGAACTCGCGCAGTTCGCCGGCGAAGTAAGCGCTCAACTGCGCCTTCGTCTCGCCGAACGCACCGGGATCGTGTACCCAGTCCGCTTCCGGCGTCGCGCCCATGAACAGGGCGGTGAGCGAGTGGCCGTCGCCGATCATGAGCAACTCGCCGACGGGGGAGTCCATCGTCGCGTATCGACGGGGGCCGTCGAGGGGGGTGTTGAACACGGCGGGAGGCACGTTGGGGTCGGGCGCCTCGACGGCCTCGAACAGGGCGTCCTGGTTCATGCGACTTCCTTCACCGAGACGGTGGACGTTGCGGACAGGCTCGCCCACAGGTGGTGCAGTGCGTACGAGCGCCACGGGGACCACGACTGCGCCGCCGAGATCGAGAGGTTCAAGCCCGCGAGCGCGTGCTTGACGCCCAGATCCGTCGGCAGGAACACGTCCGGATCGCCGAGTGCCCGCAGTCGAATGTACGACGCCGTCCAGGGGCCGATGCCCGGAAGGGCCAACAAAGCCACCTCTGCGGCCCGACGATCGACTCCCGGATCGAGGCGGACGGCGCCGGACGCGAGTGCGCCGGTGAGCGCGAAGAGCGCCTTCTTGCGCGCGTTGGGCATCGGCAGATCGGCCGGATCCGCGTCCGCCAGCGCGGCGGCCGTCGGGAAGGCATGAGTGAGTGTGCCCTGGGGCGCGGACAGCGGCTTGCCGTACAGGGAGGTCAGCCGACCCGCGATCGTGCGCGCGCCGGCGACCGAGACCTGCTGGCCGAGCACCGCCCGCACGGCGAGTTCGTCGGGGTCCACGTGGCCCGGCGAGCGCAGCCCGGGCGTGGCTCGCACCAGGGCGGTCAGAGCGCCGCCGGCGAGTTCGGCGTTGCCCAGCGCCTCGTCCACCGCGAGCGGGTCCGCGTCCAGGTCGAGCAGACGGCGGCAGCGCTGCACGGCGGCGCCCAGGTCGCGCAGATCGGCCAGGACTAGACGGCACCACACCCAGGAAGGACCGGGGGAGAGTTCGACCACTCCGGTGCCGTGTGGGAGTGAGAGCACCCTGCGGTAGACGCCGTCCACGTACTCCTCGACGCCGGGCACCGCCCGCAGACCCAGGAAGTCCAGCGTGTGTCCGAGTGCGATCGGCTCCCGGTAGGGCAGGCGCAGCCGGATCTCGCCGGGCTCGACGCCTCGCGCGCCGGCACGGCCGCGCACCTCCGTCGGGGTGCGCCCGAACACCTCGCGCACCGTGTCGTTGAACTGGCGCACGCTCGCGAAGCCGGCCGCGAACGCGACCTGGGCGATCTGCAGATCGGAGGTCTCCAACAGGATCCTGGCCGTCTGCGCCCGCCGAGCCCGGGCCAGCGCGAGAGGGCCCGCGCCGACCTCGGCCATCAGCAGACGATTCAGTTGGCGATCGCTGTAGCCGAGGCGGCCCGCCAGGCCGCCCACGCCTTCGCGGTCCACGACGCCGTCCGCGATCAGACGCATTGCCCGGCCGACCACGTCGGCGCGCACGTCCCACTCAGGCGATCCCGGCGAGGTGTCCGGACGGCAACGCTTGCACGCCCGGAAACCCGCCGCCTGCGCCGCCGCCGCGGAGGGGTAGAACCTCGCGTTCTCCCGTTTCGGCTTGACCGCGGGGCAACTCGGCCGGCAGTAGATGTCGGTGCTTGTGACCGCCATGTAGAACCAGCCGTCGAACCTACTGTCCCGGCTGCTGCACGCTCGGTAGCACTGCTCGTCGTCCATCACGTCGACCAGTGTCACCTGTTCCCGACATGGGGGCCGGCGGGAATCGGACGCCGGCGTGGCGCCCGTGCCGGCCTCGAGGCGGGCTACAGACCCCGGATCAGACCGTTGCGGAAGAGGTCCACGAAGATCGCGTGGTCGGCCCGAGCGCGTGCGCCGTAGGCGTGTGCGAAGTCCACCAGCGACGTGATGAAGCCTTCCTCGTCGCGCTCGATCGCCGTGCGGATGGCGTCCTCGGTCGAGAAGGGTACAAGCGTGTGACCGCTCTCCTCGTCCGCGACGGCGTGCATTGTGGCGGTGGCGCGACCCAGGTACTCCACGACCTCCGTGATCGTGTCCACCTCGTTGAGGTCGGACCAGTCCAGGTCGTTCGCGTAGGGCGAGACCTCGGCGACCAGTTGCCCGATTCCGTCGATGTCGGTGTAGCCGAGCCACGGGTCCGCGTGCGCCTGCAGGGCCCGCTGGGAGATGACCGTGCGGTGTCCCTCGTGCTCGAAGTAGGAGCGCACCTCGGGGTCGGTGACGTGATGGCTGACCGAAGGTGTCTGGCCCTGCTTCATGTACAGGATCACGTCGTTCTCCAGCGCCTCCGTGTTCCCCTCGATCAGCAGGTTGTACGAGGGCAGACCAGCGCTGCCGATGCCGACTCCGCGCCGACCCACGACGTCCTTGACGTCGTAGGTGTCCGGCCGCTGCCGGGTCGCGGGGGGCAGTGTGTCGAGGTAGCGGTCGAACGCCTCCAGGACCGTCGCCTTGACGTCGTCCGCCAGCTCGAACGCGCCGCCGGACATGGCGAACCGCCGTTCGTGGTCGGCCACGACCGTCTCCGAGCGCAGCAATCCGATGCGGGTCTGCAGGCGGGCCCGGCGCAGGACCTCGAGCAGCGGGCCCTCGGTCGTCGCCAGGGTCAGCGCGGCCTCCTGTGGCGTGGTTTTGTCGGTCAGCAGGCGAAGCTGGTCGAGGTAGGCCGCGCCGTAGGCGGCGACCAGGGACGCGATGGTGTCGTCGCTCAGCGCCTTGCCGTGCCCGATCAGCGCGAGACTGGCGGCGAACCGTTTGACGTCCCAGGTCCAGGGGCCGACGTACGCCTCGTCGAAGTCGTTGACGTTGAACACGAGCTTGCCGTCCGCGTTCATGTACGTGCCGAAGTTCTCCGCGTGCAGGTCGCCGTGGATCCACACCCGCGAGGTGCGCTCGTCGAGGAAGGGATCCTCCCGGCCGTCCAGGTCGGCGTAGAACAGGCAGGCCGTGCCCCGGTAGAACGCGAACGCCGATGCGGCCATCTTGCGGAACTTCACCCGGAACGCCGCCGGGTCGCCGTCGATCAGCGCGCCGAAGGCGCGGTCGAAGACGTGCAGGATGTGCCGGGCACGCTCCTCGGCGTCCGTCGGGCCGTATTGCGCGTAGCCACCCTCGAACCCCACGCCGCCCAGACCGATACCTATGCCCCCGGTCATCGCGACCGCCTCTCTCGAGTATCCGCGGGGTCGGCAGGACCCCGCGTCAGGATCCCAGACGCCCGGCCATGGGCGGCATCGAGCCCCCGAAGCGTGAGGGGGAGTCAGAGGCGCTCGGGGGCTCGACGTCCGGCGCCTGCCCGGACACCGCCGGGTCATGCCCGACAGGCGGCGGAGATCTTCAGCCGCCGCTTCCGGGGCCGGGGGTCGACGTGCTGGGCGAAGCGGATCCCGGCACGTTGTCACGAGTGTGTTGCGACCACGTCCCGACGAACGGTTCCGCGGGCGGGAAGGTCGTCGCACCGCCGCCCGTCGGACCGGACGGCGCGTTCGCCGGCGGCTGCTGCTCGTACTTCGCGCCCGAAGACGAAGTGTTGACGAATACCGGCAGGGCGTTGTCGGCGATCTTGTTGATCTCGGATGGGACCCATGCCCTCCAGACCGGATCGAGTGCGAACCCGCGCAACGCGTCCATCTGGAAGATCGGCGTCTCCCGGCTGATGGGGCCCTTTTCCTCGGGGGAGGCGATCTCCCTGATCACGACCACGACGCCGTCGGGGCGCTCGACGCGCACAGACCAGTCCTTCGGTCCTCTTCCCGACGGACCGGCCTTGCCATCGGCACGGTTTTCCGGGGTGTCCGCCGACGCGGGGTAGACCCAGTCCTGACGCTCGATCACCCGGGTGCCGTTGGACGTCTTGTGGTCCGTGCACGTGGCCTTGACGCTGCCGTCCTGCGGCGGGCACCAGTCCTCGTCGGATCTCTCGGCGTCCTGGCGTACCGACACCGAGAACCAGGTGGGGCCGGACGAGTCGTCGAGGACCAACGACACCGACGCGCCCGCGCTGTGGATGCCCGCGGAGGTTTTGGTCGTTTGATCCGATCCGGTGACCGCGGAGCGCACGAGGCCCTGCGGCAGACGCTGCAGGAGGCTTTGCAGCAGCACGGGCGGCATGGCGGGCACCAGTCCGGTCGGTGCGGACAGGGTCGGTCGGGGTTTGAGCGCCGTCGCGGTCGGCGGGGCGGAAATCTCCGTCGCGATGCCGGCCGGGCCTGTGACATGCCGGCCTCCGCCGTCGTCTCCGCCGGAGACGGCGAGGACGGTCGTGCCCGCCACGACGAGCACCGCCGCGGCGGACGCGCCCACCTGGAGACGGCGGACCAGCTTCATCCGTCTGCCTCGGGCGATGCCGCCCGCGACCAATCCCGTCGGGGGCACCAGCCCCGACGCCGACGTCCGCATCGCGGCCGCCAGTTCCTTTTCCTCGGACCCCATAGACGTACCGTCTCCTCGCCATCCGGATGAACCCGGGTCGTCTCGCTCACCAGCCGTACGGCCGTGCCGGCGGTGTACTCGTCGACCCCTCATGCGGCGGAAAGCCAGCCGGACTCGCTCCCGAGCAGACTCCGCAACTTCTCCAGCGCCCGCATGGACCTGCTGCGCACGGCTCCCTCGGACACGCCCATCTGCCGTGCCGTCTGCTCCACGCTCAGGTCCTCCCAGTAGCGCAGGACCAACACCGCCCGGTCCTTGGGCGGCAGTTCGGCCAGGCTCTTCAGGAGGGTCAGTCGCAACGCCTGGTCCTCCTCGGGACCGGCGCCCTCCGGCAGGTCCGCGTACGGCTGCTCGGTGCTGCTCAGCCTGCGTCGATGGGACAGATACGTGCGCGTGAGCACGGTGCGCGCGTACGCCTCCGGGCTGTCGGCCCGACTGACCCGCTTCCAGGCCCGGTACAACTTGCCCAGCGTCGTCTGCACGAGGTCCTCGGCGAGATGCCAATCGCCGCACAGGAGCCACGCCGTTCGGAACAGCCGACCGCTGCACGCGTTGGCGAACTCCAGGAAATCGGCCGGCTCAGCGTCGAAGCCCGCCATAGGCCCTCCTCGTCCCTACGCGCCCTCGCGCGTACCCACCCCATAGACGCGGCGGACCCCCCGACACGTCACACGTTCCGGCCGAGAATACGTATGTGCAGCTCATAGGCCTTTCAAGGGGTTGGTCCCGCGGATGACGGGTCGGCCCGTAGCCTGGGCGGCGATCGATCACCATCGATCCCACAGCCCTCGTCATCCACACCCGGCACGGGGGACAGGAACCAGCCAGGGGAGTCGACGTGACGCCGGTGGGCAACGATGTGGACCGTTACAGCGCGAAGACCCGGGACTGGGTGGACGAGGCGATCCGCAAGGTGAGCGCCGACGCGAACCGCTCCGCCGACACCCACCTGCTCGCCTATCCGCTGCCCACCGAGTGGGGCATCGACCTCTACCTCAAGGACGAATCCACCCACCCCACGGGCTCGCTCAAGCACCGCCTCGCGCGGTCGCTGTTCCTCTACGCCCTGTGCAACGGGTGGATCGAGGAGGGCACCACCGTGATCGAGGCGTCGTCGGGCTCCACGGCCGTCTCGGAGGCGTACTTCGCCAACCAGATCGGCCTGCCCTTCGTCGCGGTCATGCCCGCCACGACCAGCCCCGAGAAGATCGAACTGATCGAGTTCCACGGCGGGCGATGTCACCTCGTCGACGACGCCGCCACGGTCTACGACGTCTCGCGCTCGCTCGCGGCGGAGACCGGCGGCCACTTCATGGACCAGTTCACCTACGCCGAGCGCGCCACCGACTGGCGGGGCAACAACAACATCGCCGAGTCGGTGTTCGAGCAGATGTCGCAGGAGCGCCACCCCATCCCCGAGTGGATCGTGGTCGGCGCCGGCACCGGCGGCACCAGCGCGACGATGGGCCGCTACGTGCGCTATCGCCGACACCACTCCAAGATCTGCGTCGTGGACCCCGAGAACTCGGCGTTCTTCGAGGGGTGGCGCACGCACGACCCGGCGTACGCCGAGGCATGCTCGTCGCGGATCGAGGGCATCGGCAGGCCGCGCGTCGAGGCCAGCTTCATGCCGAACATCGTCGACCGCATGATCAAGATCCCCGACGCCGCGTCGGTGGCGGCGATGCGCGAACTGCACCGCCGCACCGGCCACAAGGCCGGCGGCTCGACCGGCACCAACCTCTGGGGCGCGCTGCGCCTGGTCGCCGAGATGCGCGCCGCGGGGCGCAGCGGCTCTGTCGTGACGTTGCTGTGCGACGGCGGCGAGCGCTATGCGCACTCGTACTACTCGGACGAGTGGTTGGCCCGCCGGGAGTTGGATCTGACCGCGTACGAGGCAACCTTGACCCACTTCCACGACACGGGCGAATGGCGCTGATCGGGCGGCCGTAGTCTGGGTGTCGCAGGTCGACCGGGAGGAGCACGGGATGAGCGGGGCGGGAAACGTCGTCTTCGACAAGCGTGAGCAGTTGGAGAAGATCCAAAGCGGTCTGCTCCCGGGCGAGCAGATCATCGCGGTCTACGACGCGAAGGGCGTCGGCACCGGGTTCATCGGCCTGACCGATCGGCGCGCGATCATCCAGGACAACAGCTTCGTGGGCAAGAAGGTCGCGATCACCTCGCTGCCCTATTCGAAGATCAGCAGCGTGAGCATGGTCTCCAACAAGAGCTTCACCGGCTCCTACCTGAGCTCCAGCGAGATAGCGATCCACGTCGGTACGCAGACCTACAGCGTGGAGTTCCGCAGCGACGACAAGGGCCGACACGTGCACGACGTCATCCTGCACTACATCATGCACTGAGCCGCTCGCTCAGCGTGTGGCCGTGGCCTCCCCGCGCAGGGGCAGGCCGGCCGCGCGGTAGATCGCGTCCATGACGCGCAGGGTGGGCACCGCGTCGGCCGCGGGCGTCAGGGTCGGCCGGCCGAGTCGGATCGCGTCCGCGAACGCCTGGAGTTGCAGGCGGTAGGTCGGCGTCCTCGCGGCCTCGCCCAGGTGTTCGTGCCGCCGCCGCTTGCCCACGCTCACGGTGAATCGGTGCGGCAGGTGCGGCATCAGGTAGTTGAATACGCGCATCTCGCCGCGCGTGCCCACCACGTGCGCACGCATGTCGAGCAGGCGCCGCGACCACATCGACGCGTGCACCGTGCCCAGGACGCCGCCCGGCAGCCGCAGCCGGGCCGACATCGCGCGGTCCACCCGGCGGTCGCGGGGCACGGTGAGCGCCCGCGCGCCCAGGACCTCGATCGGGTCGCCGTCGTCGCCCGCCAGCACCCGCATGAGGTGTACGGCGTAACATCCGGCGTCCATGAGCGATCCGCCCGCGAGGTCGTAGCGGTAGCGGATGTCTCCCGGCAGCGGCAGCGGGAAGCACATCGAGGTGTCGATCCGGCGGATCTCGCCCAGTTCGCCGTCGTCGACGATCTCCCGCATCCGCCCCGCGAGCGGGTGGTAGCGGTAGTGGAAGGCCTCCATCGCGACCAGGCCCGCGCGCTCCGCCGCGTCGGCGATCTCTCGCGCCTCCGTCTCGTTGGCGGCCATCGGCTTCTCGCACAGCACGTGCTTGCCGGCCGCCAGCGCCCGGATCGTCCAGTGCGCGTGCAGCGCGTTGGGCAGCGGGATGTAGACCGCGTCCAGTTCGGGATCCGCGATCAACTCGGCGTAGCTCGCGTGCACGCGCGCGATGCCCTGGCGCCGGGCGAAGGTGTCGGCGCGGGCCGGATCGCGCGCGGCGATCGCGGCGACCCGTACCTCCGGGATCAGCCGCGCGGGCTTGACCAGCGCGGCCGGCGCGATGCGAGCCGCGCCCAGTATCCCGATCCGGATCCGCTTCATGGCGTCATTCCCCTCGTCGCCATCCCACCCGATGCGCTCATGCCCCGGGCGTGTTCCCGAGGCCACGCTCCGGACCCACACGGTGGGCCGTACCGGAATCGCTGTCCCGCATGTTAGGGGCGCACGCGCGTGCGGGGGAGAGATCGTCGGGACGAATCCCGAGCGACCTTTCGGCGCGTCCAAGACGGGTACCCGCACGGGGGAGTCGGCGCCTGGGCTAGACTTGTCTTGACATCAAGATATCTGCGGGGCGCAGACCCCGGCATCCCCTACTTAGGGTCACCTTGCTTGGCGAAGGTCGAGTGGGTGTCGGCAGGATGCGGGAGAAACGCACAAGATCAAGGGAGACCGTCGTGTCCGCGAACAGCTTCGACGCTCGCTCCACCCTGAACGTGGGTGACGAGTCGTACGAAATCTTCCGGCTGGACAAGGTGGAGGGCAGCAAGCGCCTCCCCTACAGCCTGAAGGTCCTGCTGGAGAACCTGCTCCGCACGGAGGACGGCGCGAACATCACCGCCGATCACATCCGGGCCCTGGGCGGCTGGGACGCGAAGGCCGAGCCGAGCGAGGAGATCCAGTTCACGCCGGCGCGCGTGATCATGCAGGACTTCACCGGCGTGCCGTGTGTGGTGGACCTCGCCACGATGCGCGAGGCCGTGAAGGCCCTCGGCGGCGACGCCTCCCGCATCAACCCGCTCGCGCCCGCCGAGTTGGTCATCGACCACTCGGTCATCGCCGACGTGTTCAACCGTCCGGACGCGTTCGAGATCAACACCGACATCGAGTACGGCCGCAACAAGGAGCGCTACCAGTTCCTGCGCTGGGGCCAGACCGCGTTCGACGAGTTCAAGGTCGTACCCCCCGGCACCGGCATCGTGCACCAGGTCAACATCGAGCACCTGGCCCGCACCATCATGGTCCGCAACGGGCAGGCCTACCCCGACACCTGTGTCGGCACCGACTCGCACACCACCATGGTCAACGGCCTGGGCGTGCTCGGCTGGGGCGTCGGCGGCATCGAGGCCGAGGCCGCCATGCTCGGCCAGCCGGTCAGCATGCTGATCCCGCGCGTGGTCGGCTTCAAGCTCTCGGGCAAGGCACAGCCGGGCGTCACCGCCACCGACGTGGTGCTGACCATCACCGACATGCTGCGCAAGCACGGTGTGGTGGGCAAGTTCGTCGAGTTCTACGGCGAGGGCGTCGGCGCGGTGCCGCTGGCCAACCGCGCCACCATCGGCAACATGTCGCCGGAGTTCGGCTCGACCTGCGCGATCTTCCCGATCGACGCCGAGACGATCACCTACCTGCGCCTGACCGGCCGCGACGACAAGCAGCTCGCGCTGGTCGAGGCGTACGCCAAGGCCCAGGGGCTGTGGCACGACCCGAGCCACGAGCCGGAGTACTCGGAGTACATCGAACTCGACGTCTCCACCGTGGTGCCGTCCATCTCCGGCCCCAAGCGCCCGCAGGACCGGGTCGTGCTGGCCGAGGCCAAGACCCGCTTCCGCGACGCGCTTTCGGACTACGTCACCAACGGTGACGAGTCGGGCAAGGAGTCCTTCCCGGCCTCGGACGCCCCCACCGGTTCGAACGGTCGCGTGCACAACCCGACCAAGGTGGTCGGCGCGGACGGCGTCGAGTACGAGATCGACCACGGCGCGGTCGTGATCGCCTCGATCACCTCCTGCACCAACACCTCGAACCCGTCGGTGATGCTCGGCGCCGCGCTGCTCGCGAAGAAGGCCGTCGAGAAGGGCCTCACCCGCAAGCCGTGGGTCAAGACCACGCTCGCGCCCGGGTCCAAGGTCGTCATGGACTACTACGAGAAGGCGGGCCTGATCCCGTACCTGGAGAAGGTCGGCTTCTCGCTGGTCGGCTACGGGTGCGTGACCTGCATCGGCAACTCCGGCCCGCTGCCGGAGGAGGTCTCCAAGGCGGTCAACGACGCCGACCTCGCGGTCGTCTCGGTGCTCTCGGGCAACCGCAACTTCGAGGGCCGGATCAACCCCGACGTCAAGATGAACTACCTGGCCTCGCCGCCGCTGGTGATCGCGTACGCGCTCGCGGGTTCGATGGACATCGACATCACCACCGAGCCGCTGGGTGTGGACCCCGAGGGCAAGCCGGTCTACCTCGCGGACATCTGGCCGAGCGACGAGGAGATCGCCGAGGTCGTGGCCTCCTCGATCGACCAGGACATGTTCATCGACCGCTACGCCGACGTCTTCGCCGGCGACTCGCGCTGGCAGTCGCTGGAGATCCCGACGGGCGCCACCTTCGAGTGGGACCCGCAGTCCACCTACGTGCGCAAGCCCCCCTACTTCGAGGGCATGCAGATGCAGCCCGCGCCGGTGGTCGACATCGCGGGCGCGCGGGTGCTGGCCAAGCTCGGCGACTCGGTCACCACCGACCACATCTCGCCGGCGGGCTCGATCAAGGGCGACAGCCCGGCGGGCAAGTACCTGGCCGAGAACGGTGTCGAGCGCAAGGACTTCAACTCGTACGGCTCGCGCCGGGGCAACCACGAGGTGATGATCCGCGGCACGTTCGCGAACATCCGCCTGCGCAACCAGATCGCGCCGGGCACCGAGGGCGGCTTCACGCGTGACTTCACGCAGGCCGACGCCCCGGTCTCGACGATCTACGACGCGTCGGTGAACTACCAGGCCGCCGGCGTTCCGCTGGTGGTGCTGGCGGGCAAGGAGTACGGCTCGGGTTCGTCCCGCGACTGGGCCGCCAAGGGCACCTCGCTGCTGGGTGTGCGTGCGGTGATCGCCGAGTCGTACGAGCGCATCCACCGTTCGAACCTGATCGGCATGGGCGTCATCCCGCTGCAGTTCCCGGCGGGCCAGAGCGCCGCGTCGCTGGGGCTCACCGGCGAGGAGACCTTCGCGTTCGAGGGCATCGCCGAGCTGAACGAGGGCCGTACGCCCAAGACGGTCAAGGTCACCACCGACACCGGTGTCGCGTTCGACGCGGTCGTGCGCATCGACACCCCCGGTGAGGCGGACTACTACCGCAACGGCGGCATCATGCAGTACGTGCTGCGCTCGCTGGTGAACAAGGGCTGATCGCACACCGATCGAGGGCGGGCACCGCTTCGCGGTCGCGGCCTCGCGGTGGTCACGCACCGGGCCGGACTCTTTCGGGGGTCCGGCCCGGTGTTCGTGTTCCGCCGCCGGTTTCGCCGGCGCTGTTCGGCGCGTCGTCGGGGTCGGTTCGCATGCGTCGTCGGCCCTCGCACCCGAGCCGCCCCCTCGCCGGCGGGCGGTCTCGACGCGGGTGTCCTGGCGGGTGCGCCCGGGTGAGGCCGCGCCTGCGGGCGCAGCGGCCCCGCAGGCGCAGGCGCACGGACGCGGGCGCGGGTGTACGCGCGCAGGTGCACGAGCACGAGCGTCAGGTACACGGGCGCAGACAATGGCGCGGCCGGTTGGTTTCCCAACCGGCCGCACGGTCAGTGTTGCGTTCGGCCCGTGTGGGCGACAGGGCTACCGCGCCGGTTCACTCAAACGAGGGAAGGCGCGGATCGCGCCGACGACCTCGCCTGCGCCGTACACCGGCGACTGCGTGAACGGGGCGAGGGTTTGCTCGTCCGCGCCCATGCGCCACAGCAGGGCCGCGATCGCGACGATGTGTGCCCGCGTCGCCCCGTCCGCGATCTTGACCGCGGCGCCGCGGCCGTCCGGCAGGCCCACCGCGTACACCGCCTCCGCGCCGTCCTTGGCGAGCAGTCCCGGGATCGCCCGCATCAGGTCCGTCACGTCGCGACCGGTGCCCGCGACCCACTGCGGGTGCGCCCGCATCGCGTCCGCGATCCGCCGTTCGGGGGTGCCCTCGGCCGCCCCCGCGAAGCGCCCGAACGAGCGGGCCAAGCCGGCGAGCGAGATGGCGAACAGCGGCGCCCCGCACCCGTCCACGCCGACCGCCGCGACCGGCTCGCCGGCGACGTCCTCCACCGCTCGGCGGACGGCCTTTTGCAGCGGGTGCTCCGGCGCCAGGTAGTCCTCGGTCGACCAGCCGTTGCGCACGCATGTGAGCAACATCGCCGCGTGCTTGCCCGAGCAGTTCATCGCGATCCGCTCGGGACCGCGGCCGCCCGCGAGCCACGCGTCGCGCTGCGCCGCGCCCAGGGGCAGGTCCGGTACGCACCGCAGCGCGCTCTCCGGCAGGCCCGCCCGGGCCAGGATGCGCCGGGCTCCCTCCAGGTGGAACGCCTCGCCGGAATGGCTCGCGCACGCGAGGGCGAGCAGTTCGCCGTCCAGGTCCAGTCCGTTGCGCAGCATCGCGAGGCCCTGGAAGGGCTTGTTGGCCGAGCGCGGGAACATCGGCGCGTCGACCGCGCCGTGGCCCTCGACCACCGACCCGTCGGTGCCGGTCAGTACGGCCGTGCCGTGGTGTACCGATTCCAGGAAGCCGTTGCGCCACACGCCGACCAGCGGTATGTGGGCGAAGGCGGCCTCGTCGCCGGAGCGGGCGGCCTGAGTCACGGATCCTCCGTAGGTTGGCGGGCGGCCCGAAGGGGCCGGGGTGCGGCGTCGGTCGAACGTGGGTGCGGGGGTGTACCCCTCCATGATCCACGTGTGCATTCTCGGCCGACCACCGCGCATAATCGAACATATGTACGGCAATGGCGATCGGGACACCCCGGCATGGGAGCGGCCGGGTCGTTTCGCGCATGCGGCGACGGGGGACGAGGCGCAGGCCAGGCCGCGCGGGAAGGACGGAATCGCGCCGGCGGGCTGGCCGCGAGGTGTTCGACCGCCTGGGGTACCGGGGTGGGAGGACACCGCCGTCGCATGGCTGTACGACCTGTGTCCGCCCGGTTATCGAAGCCATGAGGTACTGCGCAAATATCCGGTGATCCTGGCGCGGATGGCCCGCCAGCACGTGGCGGCGGCGCTGGCCGCGGCACGGCATGGCTACGGCACGGCGCGCGTCGACCTCAAGGAGGCGGTGCCCGTGCACGCGCTGGAGGCGACGTTGCGGATGTACGAGTACGAGGGTTCGCGTGCGGCGGCCACCGAACGCGCGGTCCGCCTCGTCGAGGAGGCGCTGGGCGGCGAGCGGTGGGAGCCGAGGCTGTGACGCCGGCGACCGCTCGGAAGGCGGTCGAGGCGCGGCGGCCGCCCGGGGGCGAAAGGGGTGTTTGCCGCCTTCCCCGCGCGGCGGGTGCGCGCAGTGGCCGATAGCGGCCCGATCGTGACGCTTGCGTTCAGGTTTGACTCTTCTGTGTCGGCAGAGGGCGCATTAGAGTTCAGGACTTGCACACAGCACGTGCTTCAGATGCACCGGGGCGAGGGGAACGCAGATGTCCGACGGCATGACGGGGGCCCGCTTTCCGGAGGCCCAGTCGCCGGGATCGCACTCGTCGGGGTCCCAGTCCTCGCTGCATCGGGGCAATCTCGACCGCGTCCTGCACGCGGTGCGGATGGCGGGGGCGCTCACGCAGGCCGAGATCGCCAGGAGCACCGGCCTGTCCGCGGCGACGGTGTCGAACATCGTACGGGAGTTGAAGGCCCTCGACATGGTCGAGGTCACTCCCACCTCCTCCGGCGGACGGCGTGCCCGCGCCGTCTCGCTCAGCCGGGCGTCGGGCGTGGTCGTCGGCATCGACTTCGGACACCGCCACCTGCGGGTCGCGATCGGCGACTTCGCGCACCGTGTGCTCGCCGAGGAGCATGTCCCGATCGACGTCGACTCCTCCGCCGACGAGGGCTTCGCCCTGGCGGATCGGCTGCTGGGGGTGCTTCTCGACCGGGCCGGTGTGGTCCGCTCCGAGGTCACCGGGGTCGGCCTCGGCGTTCCCGGCCCGATCGACATCGACACCGGTGCGCTCGGCTCGACCACGATCCTGCCGGGCTGGGTGGGCTGCCACCCGCGGGAGGCGATGGGCGAGCGCCTGGGCCTGCCGGTCCTGGTCGACAACGACGCCAACCTCGGCGCGCTCGGCGAACTGGTGTGGGGTGCGGGCGTGGGATGTACCGAGATGGCCTATCTCAAGGTGTCCGGCGGCGTGGGCGCGGGTCTGGTGATCGGCGGCCGGCTCTATCGCGGCCCCGGCGGTACGGCGGGCGAGATAGGTCACATAACGCTGGACGAGTCCGGCCCGGTGTGCCGCTGCGGCAACCGGGGCTGCCTGGAGACCTTCACCAACGCCTCCTACCTCCTGGACCTGCTGCGCGGCAGCCACGGCACCGACCTGACCATCCAACGCATGATCGAACTCGCCAGGGCCGGCGACGCGGGGTGTCGCCGGGTGGTCGCGGACGCCGGCCGGCACGTCGGAGTGGGCGTGGCCAGCCTGACGAACCTGCTCAATCCGCAACGGATCATCCTCGGAGGCGACCTCGCGGGCGCCGGCGACCTGCTGATCGCGCCGATCGTCGAGTCGGTCGGCCGCTACGCCATCCCCAGCGCTTCGCGCCGATTGTCCGTGGTCACCGGCTCGCTCGGCGAGCGCGCCGAGGTGCTGGGCGCGATGGCGATGGTGATGAGCGAGATGACCCCCTTCGCGATCGAACGCACGTCCGAGCCGCAGATCGCGGGCGCCGCGATGTGAGCCGCGCCGCACGGATGGCGCGGCGCGGTGGGCCGATGCGAACCATCCGCCGGCACCGCCGCGTCTAGACTCGATGGACGCCTCTCCCGCACGCACACCCGTGGGGGCGGTGACGGATCCGATGAAGGAGGAACGGGTGGCCCTGCTGGACGGCATTCGAGGACCCCGTGATCTCAAAGCCCTCTCGCCCGAGCAGCTCGCACAGCTCGCGGACGAGATCCGCACCTTCCTGGTGGAGTCCGTCGCCAAGACCGGCGGACACCTGGGTCCCAACCTCGGTGTGGTCGAGTTGACCATCGCGATGCACCGGGTGTTCGAGTCCCCGCGCGACAAGATCCTCTTCGACACCGGACACCAGAGCTACGTGCACAAGATCGTGACCGGTCGCAAGGACGGATTCGACCGGCTCCGTCAGGCCGACGGCCTGTCGGGCTACCCCAGCCGCGCCGAGTCCGAGCACGACGTGATCGAGAACTCGCACGCCTCCACGGTGTTGTCCTGGGCCGACGGCCTGGCCAAGGCCCACCAGGTGCGCGGCCAGAGCGACCGGCACGTGGTCGCGGTGATCGGCGACGGCGCGCTCACCGGCGGCATGGCATGGGAGGCGCTGAACAACATCGCCGCGGCCAAGGACCGGCCGGTGATCATCGTCGTCAACGACAACGAGCGCTCCTACGGTCCCACCCAGGGCGGCCTGGCCGACCACCTGGCGACGCTGCGCACCACGCGCGGCTACGAGCGGTTCCTGGAGTGGGGCAAGGGCGTCCTGGGCCGCACCCCGGTCGTCGGCGGCCCGGTCTACGACATGCTGCACGGCGCCAAGAAGGGCCTCAAGGACGCGGTCGCGCCGCAGGGCCTGTTCGAGGACCTGGGCCTGAAGTACGTCGGCCCGATCGACGGGCACGACGTCGAGGCCGTGGAGAACGCGCTGCGTCGGGCCCGCGGCTTCGGCGGGCCGGTGATCGTGCACGCGATCACCCAAAAGGGCAAGGGCTACGCGCACGCGGTCAACGACGCGGCCGACCAGTTCCACTCGGTCGGCGTGATCCACCCCGAGACCGGCCTGCCGGTGAAGAAGTCGGGCGCGTCGTGGACGTCGGTGTTCGCCGACGAGATGGTCGCCGTCGCCGACGAGCGGGAGGACGTCGTGGGCATCACCGCCGCGATGCTGATCCCGGTCGGGCTGCACAAGTTCGCCGCGAAGTATCCCGAGCGGGTGTTCGACGTCGGAATCGCCGAGCAGCACGCGGTCACCTCGGCGGCGGGCCTGGCAACCGGCGGGCTGCACCCGGTGGTCGCGGTGTACGCGACCTTCCTCAACCGCGCCTTCGACCAGGTGCTGATGGACGTCGCGCTGCACCGGTGCGGGGTGACGTTCGTGCTCGACCGCGCCGGGGTGACCGGGCCGGACGGGGCCAGCCACAACGGCATGTGGGACATGTCGATCCTCCAAGTCGTCCCGGGGCTGCGGCTGGCCGCGCCGCGTGACGCCACGCAGGTGCGTGCCCAACTGCGCGAGGCGATGGACGTCGACGACGCGCCGACCGTGGTGCGCTTCGGCAAGGGCGCGGTGGGCCCCGACATCGAGGCGATCGGCCGGATCGACGGCATGGACGTACTGCGCCGCACCGGCCCCGAGCGCAACGGCGGCGGCGAGGGCGGCGACGTGCTGATCGTGACCGTCGGGCAGATGGCCGAGACCGGGATCGAGGTCGCCGACCGGCTCGCCGACCAGGGCATCGCGGCGACCGTGGTCGACCCGCGCTGGGTCAAGCCCGTACCGGCCGGCCTCGCGCCGCTCGCGGCCCGGCACCGGCTCGTGGTCACCATCGAGGACAACGGCCGCGCCGGCGGTGTCGGCGCGGCGATCGCCCAGTCGATGCGCGACGCCCGGGTGGACGTGCCGCTGCGCGACTTCGGCATCCCGCAGGAGTTCCTGGACCACGCCGAGCGGGACGAGGTGCTGGCGCGGATCGGGCTGAACGCCCAGGACATCTCGCGCCAGGTGGTCGAGGAGATCGCGTCCAAGACCGCCGACGCCGACGCCGAGCAGCACGAGACGACGGCCTGACCGAGGGCACGGCTCGCGCCACGACGGCCCCGGGGCGCGGAACTGGAGGGGTACACCTTCCCGTTCCGCGCCCCGGGGCCGTTTTTGCGTGTTCGGATGCGAGTGGGAGGCCTTTTGGGGGCGAGCGCGGGCGGCGGCTTCGAGGTGCGAGTGCGGGCGGCGACTTCGGGGCGCGACGGCGACGAGTATGGAGATCACCCTGACGCGCCGAGGATCGGTCCCCCGTAAACAGGAGTGAAAGCCCCGATCATGGCAACGGTCTCCGCCACCAGGAGGTGTTGCCATGGCCAACGCTTTGTTTCGGACCAAGAACATCGAACAGTCCATCCAGGACACCGACGAACCCGAAGGGCACGGCCTGCGCCGGGAGTTGTCCGCCCTGGACCTGATGGTCTTCGGGGTCGGCGTGGTGGTCGGCACGGGCATCTTCGTGCTCACCGGCACGGCGGCGAAGGACTACGCCGGCCCCGCGGTCGCGCTGTCCTTCGTGCTGGCGGGGGTCGTCTGCGGGCTCGCCGCGCTGTGTTACGCCGAGTTCGCGTCCACGGTCCCGGTGGCGGGTTCCGCGTACACGTTCTCCTACACCACGCTCGGCGAACTGCCCGCGTGGATCATCGGATGGGACCTGATCCTCGAACTCGCGCTCGGCGTCGGGGTGGTCTCGATCGGCTGGTCGGGGTATCTGAACTCGCTGCTCTCACAGGCGGGCCTCGAACTGCCCGAGGCGATCACCGCCGCGCCGGGCGACGGAGGCAAGGTCAACCTGCCGGCGCTGCTGCTGGTGCTCGGCGTCGCGGCGATCCTCGTGTTCGGGGTCAAGCTGTCGGCGAGGTTCAACCTCGTGATGGTCACCATCAAGATCGCGATCGTGCTGCTCGTGATCTTCGCCGGGCTGTTCTTCGTCAAGTCCGGCAACTACAACCCGTTCGTGCCCGATTCGCAGCCGCCGTCGTCGGGTCACGGCGGGCTCAAGGCGCCGCTGGTGCAGACCCTGTTCGGGTTCGAGCCGCAGATCTACGGCGCGATGGGGATCTTCTCCGGCGCGGCGCTGGTGTTCTTCGCGTACATCGGCTTCGACGTGGTCGCCACCGCCGCCGAGGAGACCCGCAAGCCGCAGCGCGACATGCCGATCGGGATCCTCGGCTCGCTGGTGATCTGCACGATCCTGTACGTCTCGGTGTCCCTGGTCGTGGTGGGGATGCAGCGCTACGACATGTTGTCCTCCGCCGCGCCGTTGGCGGAGGCGTTCCGGTCGGTCGACAAGGGCTGGATCGCGACGATCATCAGCATCGGCGCGGTGGCCGGGCTGACCACGGTGTGCATGATCTTGATGATGGGGCAGAGCCGGGTCTTCTTCGCGATGAGCCGGGACGGGCTGCTGCCGCCGCTGTTCGCCAGGGTGCATCCCAAGTACGGCACGCCGCATGTCAGTACGATGCTGATCGCGGTGGTGGTCGCGGCGATCGCCGGGTTCACCCCGATCCACGAGATCGACGTGATGGTCAACATCGGGACGCTGTTCGCGTTCCTGGTGGTCGCGGCGAGCGTATTGATCCTGCGCCGGACCAGGCCGGAGTTGCCGCGTGCGTTCCGGGTGCCGCTGGTGCCGTGGTTGCCGATTCTGTCGATGCTGGCCACGTTGTGGTTGATGATCAACCTCAGCGGCGAGACGTGGCTGCGGTTCCTGGTGTGGATGGTGGCCGGGTTCGCCGTCTACTTCTTCTACGGGGCCAGGCACAGCCGACTGCGTTGACGCTTGGGTCGGTCGCCGTGCCGTCGACGGGTCGGATTCGGGTCCGAGTCCGTCGACGGCGCGGGAGGGGGTGTGGGTCAGTCCCAGAGTCGGTCGGTGTAGGTGTCGGTGCCGACCACGGTGGGGATCCATGGGGCGCAGTAGGTGACCCGGCCGATGCCGGAGGCGTCGATGCGCGCGGCCCACTCGCGGAAGGTGTCCCAGCTTTCGCGCGGGTCGCCCTCGAGGAAGTAGAGCTGCATGCTGCGTGTGGCGGCGTTCGGGTCGCGCGGGACGAAGGCGGGCGCGTCGTCCTTGAGCGGGACCGCGGTCCAGGCGGCGACCGAGGCGATCGGGGACTCGCGCAGGAAGTCCGGCAGGTGGGTGGAGAACCACTTCTCCAGGTCCTCCTGGGAGACGCCCTCCTCGCGCTGTACGGCGAGCGAGACCAGGCCCTGATAGTTGCGGTCGAGCGCGAGTTCCAGCGGGACCGGGTCCTCGTCGCGGTACCAGCGGTTGTCGTGCAGGTACATGGCGGTGTGCGCGTGCACCCGGTGCTGGAAGCCGCGGTCGTTGCCGTAGAGCCAGTTGACCTGGTCGACGGCCCACGCGTTCCACTCGTCGAACTGGCCGTCGTTGATCCAGTAGATCGCGACGTAGGAGCCGGCCCCGATGGCGGGTACGACGTCGCTGTCTTCCGGGAAGCGCAACGCCTTGAGGTCGGCGGTGGCCACCCAGCGGCTGCCCGCGAGCAGGCCGGGGCCGATCATGCAGCCGGCGTAGTAGTGGTCGCGCTCGTACCAGCGGTTGTAGCTCACCTCGTGGCCGCGCTCGGGGTCCACGGCGGTGAACAGCATGCTGCCCACCCGGATCGGGTATTCGGCGAAGCTCATGACGTGACTGCCTTTCGGGTCGTGCGGTGACTCGTGTCGGGGACGGGACGGGACGGGACGGGACGGGATGGGGTGGGGTGGGGTGGTCGGTCGGGGGACCGGGGCCGGTGGCCGGGGCTGCCGGTGGTCAGGCTTGCCGGCGGAAGCGGGTGGTGCGGTGTTCGGGGTCGGTGTCGAGCTTGGGGATGACGTGCCGGCCGAACAGTTCGATGGTCTTGAGGGTGTTCTCGCGGTCGTCGCAGCCGAGGCCGAGGACGAGTTGGTCGACGCCGACCGATTCGTAGGCGCGTACCGCGTCCAGGACACCGTCCGGGTCGCCGCAGATCAACGCGCCCGCGTCGGCGGCGAACTCGACCAGCTCGGGGGTCAGGTCGGGCATCGTCTCGGGCCAGTAGGGGATGCCCTCGGGGTGCGGGAAGGTGTCGTGGTAGCGGAAGACGTTGCTGGTGAGGTACATCGGCCGGGCGGCGACGGCGTTGGCGATGGCCCGTTGTTTCGTTTCCGCGACGAAGCCGGTGCTGACCGCGAGTACGTTGTCGTTGACGAAGTCGGCGATCGGTTCGGCGTTGACGATCTCGCGCTTGTAGCCGGCGACCAGCTGCTCGGCGCTCGCCGGGTCGCCGATCGAGAAGCCGAGGACGCCCAGGCCCATGCGTGCGGCCATCACGTAGGAGGGCGGACTGCCGGCGGCGTACCACATGGCCGGGTGCGACGTGCCGTACGGCTTGGGCAGGATCCGGCGCGGCGGGAGTTGCCAGTAGGTGCCCTGGTAGCCCTCGTAGACGTCCTGGAGGAACATCTTCGGGAACTCGCGGATCACGTCCTCCCAGATCGCCTTCGTCTCGGACATGTCCTCGATGCCGGGGAGGAAGCCGAGGATCTCGTGGCTGCCGGCGCCGCGTCCGGTGCCGAACTCGAAGCGGCCGCGGGTGAGGTGGTCGAGCATCGCGACGCGTTCGGCGACCTTGGCCGGGTGGTTGACCTGGGGGAGCGGGTTGAAGATGCCGGAGCCGATGTGGATGCGCTCGGTCGCGTGGGCGAGGTAGCCGCACATGACGTCGTTGGCCGACAGGTGCGAGTACTCGTCGAGGAAGTGGTGCTCGCTCAGCCACGCGTACTTGAATCCGGCCCGGTCGGCGGCGATCGCGAAGTCCATGTCGTTCATCAGGGCTTCGTGTTCGGCGTTCGGGTTTCCCTCGCGTCGGAACGCCGGGTTGTAGCCCTGAAGAAAGATGCCGAATTCCATTGCACTCCCAGTTCCGCGGTCGGGGCGGGTGGTCGGTCGGTGCGCTCGGGTGGTTCGGGGCGGGTTGGGTGGGGTGGCGGTCGTGAGGGGTCGCCGGCGGGCTGTGGCGGGCGCCGGCGGGTGCGGGCGGTGGGGCGGGGTCAGGGGGTGAAGGTGCCGTCCGGGCGGCGGACCCAGCCGGAGGCGGCCATGGTGCCGCCGTCGACGTGCAAGGTGGTGCCTGTGACGAAGCGGGCGAGGTCGCCGGCGAGGAAGACGATCGGGGCGGCGCAGTCGTCGGCCTCGCCGAGACCCAGGGGCACTTTGGCGCCGTAGTCGTACGCGCCGTCGGCCGTTTCGAACGTCTCCGCGAGATCGGCGTCGCCGGGGGTGGGGATGGCGTCGGGGGCGACGCAGTTGACCCGGATGCGGCGGTGCGAGAGTTCGAGCGCGAGCGACTTGGTGAGCTGTTCGACGGCGGCCTTCATCGCGGCGTACACCGCGAAGCCGGGCGCGGCGCGGAACGCCTCGATGCTGGTGACGTTGACGATCGAGCCGCCGTCGCGCAGAAGCGGGGCGCCGTGTCGGATCACGTGCGTGACGGAGGTGAAGTTCTCGTCGACCAGGGCGCTCTGCCCCTTGGGGCGGACATCCAGGAACGGCGACCAGAAGCCGCCGCCGGCGTTGTTGACGAGGATGTCGAGCGGGCCGAGGGCGGCGTGGGCGTCGTGGAGGAAACGTTCGACGCCGTCGCCGTCGCGGACGTCGAGTTCCACCGCGAAGGCGCGCCGGCCGGTGGCCTCGATCGCCTTGACGGTTTCCCGGAGGCCGGTGGGCTCGCGGTCGCAGACGGCGACGTCGGCGCCGAACCTGGCGAGTGCGAGGGCCGTCGCCGCGCCGATGCCCCGGGCCGCGCCGGTGACCACGGCCACTCGATCGGTGAGCAGGGCGGCGGAAGGGTCGAGCAGCACGGGGGCACCTCACTGTGGATCGCGTACGTTGTCGCCTCGGCGCGGAGCCGCCCGTCGTGGGCCGTGCTCTGCGCTGGGGTCACCATGCCACCTGACGACCCGTCACCTGAAGGGAGACAGGCGTCTTTTTCCGCTCCGGGGCGCCGGTGTCGCCGCAGGCCCGCAGGTGATCTGACGGTGTGTTAGCCAAAAGTGGCGGACATCACCGGCCAGGGACACCCCCGCGACCACGCCCGCACTCCCGCCCGCACGCCGACGACCACACTCCGCCCACACCCGCGCCCGCGATCGTGCCCGTGCCCGTGCCCGCGATCGTGCCCGCGCCCGCGCCCGCGCCCGCGATCGTGCCCGGGCCGGGCCGGGTCGGGCCCGGGGTCGGGGCCATGCCCGCAGGCGCGGGCGACCACAAGCGGCCATAGTCGTCCTGCAGCCGCCGGCAGTCGGAGGTCGCGTCCGCAGCTGCCGGCAGCCAGGGGTCGCTCTCGTGTCCTCCTCCTCCCGCAAGCGCAGTCGCCACCCGCCCGAGGACACGGCGGCGCGGGCGTCGTCTGTCTGCGAGAGCGGCCGCAAGTCGCGCGAGGTCGCCTTTGCGGGCGCCGCCTGCCGGCGAGTGCTGTCGTCACCTGTCCGAGGTCGCCCTGGCAACCGCTGGCAGTCGGAGGTTGCCCTCGCGGTCCTGCCCGCACGTGCAGTCGCCACCTGTCCGAGGCCACGTGCGCGGGCGTTGTTGTGGTTGCGGGAGCGGCCGCAAGTCGTGCGAGGTCGTCTTTGCGGGCGCTGCCTGCCGGCGAGTGCGGTCGTCACCTGTCCGAGGCCGCTCCGACAGGCTTGGTTGCCGCCCGCTCGAGGGTGTCCTGCGTGCGCATCCGTCTTCCGTCCGGCGCGCGCCGGCGGTGGTTGCCTGAAGCCGTTGCCGCAGGTGCGATGCCCTCCTCCCGCAGTCGCTCTTATCGGCGCGTCGGTGGGTCATCCGTTCGGGAGTGCGGGCGCCGGGACGTTCGAGGTCGCCCCTACGGGCGCACTCGCCGGGCACCACCCGCCGGGGGGCGGCGCCCGGGTGCCGGGGCCGGTTGTGCCTGAGATCGACCTTGCGCCCCTGCGGGGGCGGTCGGCGGCTGACTGGGGCTGCTTGGGGTTGCGCCTACGGGTGTATGAGTAGTTCGGCTGCGTGTGTACGGGCCGGTGTTTGGGGGCGCCTTTGTTGCTCGGTTGCCGGTGAGGGCGGGGGCCGCGTCGGTGGTTCGGATGGATTGTCCGAAATCCATGCGGACCGGTGATGGTGCTCACTACGCTCTGCGACGTGGCGCTATCTCCCGATTCCTGCGGCATCGTGGCCGACTTCGGAACGTGGCTCGCGCGGGTCGGTCGGCCTGCCTCGGATGCCGAGCGGATGATCGATGTCCTCGGCACCCTGCTCGATCTGCGGGTCGCGTGCCTGCGGCTCGACGATCACACCCGATGGCGGGCCGGCGATCTGAACGCGCTGCTCGAGACGCTGGTGCCGGCGCATGTCGCGCTGCCCCGCGAGGACACGGTGGCGCTGGTGGTGCCCGCGCTGCGGTTGTTCCTGGAGTTTTTGCGCGAGCAGGGTCCGCTGCACCCGGACAGCGACCGGCTCGTTCCGATGCTCGAGGTGCTGGATCGACACGAGGGCGAACTGCCGGCGAGGATGGCCGACTCGCGGCGGTGGGGCTCGGCGAAGAAGTTGTTCGTGGCGGGCTATGCGACCGGGCCCGGGCGCGGGCGGGCGTTGCCGGCGGTGCGGCTGCCGGACGAGCGGGAGTTGGCTCGGGCCGCCTCGGCCGCGCCGTTGTTCGCAGCCGCCCTCACCCTCGCCCGCTGGGTCGGTCGCGGGCGTCCGGTGACCGCGACCGGGGTGCTGCGACTGGCGCCCGCGGCGGAGGCGGTGCGGCTGCTCGGCATCGACGAACCGGTCGCCGGCGTGCGCAGTGCGCGCGACGTGGAGCCGTTGCACCAGGTGTGGTCGATCGCGTGTACGGCCGGCCTGATCGAGGTCGGGCGTAGGGTCGCGACCGCCGGGGAGCTTGCCCGGGTGCTGGCGGTCGGGCGACCGGGCGATGTTCTGCGGGTGTGGTCGAGCCTGTGGGAGGGGGTTGCGGTCGGCGAGGCCACCGGGCGACCCGAGGTGCGGCGCGCCGCGTATGTACTGCGCGGTGGTGATGTGATCCGCGAGTTGTTGCGGGAGTTGTACGACCACGCGGGTCGGTGGGTGCCGATGGGCGGGTTGTTCGAATTGCTCTCCTACACACCCGACGGGCGGCGCCGGTCGCCCTCGGTCGCCGACCCGGCGCTGTTCACCGGTTTGTCGTTGGCGCATCAGATGGATGACCTGCGGGCGTTCGGCGTGCTGGAGATCCGTGAGTTGGTGGGTGGCGGGGCGCCGTTCATGGCGGTGCGGCTGACTCCGCTGGGGATGTACGGGCTGCGTACCCGCTTCCTGGAACTGGGCGTGCCCGCCCCGCTCACCGGCCCGGGCGGTTGTGACGAACCCGCGCTGCCGCCGCTGTACGTGCCGCCCCGCTCCGAGTGCGCGTTGGCCGCCCGGATGTCGCCGCTGATGGCGCAGGCGGCGGCGCTCGCGGAGTACGTCGAGCGGCACGGGCCGTTGCCGATCACCCACGAGGGGGTACTGGCGACCGCGGTCGCCGACTGCGTCATGGCCGAACTCGGCATTCCTCGGCAGCCGTCGCGAGCCGAGGGGCCGCCTCGTACCGCGCGGGACGAGCATGCGCTGCACCGGCGGTGGACGCTTGCGATCGGCACCGGGCTGCTGGTGTCCAACGACGGTGCGGTGCGGGCTGCCGACGGCCTGCGGGTGTGGCGTGAGGGGGACGACGGCGAGCTGATCGCGCTCGCCGCGCGCGCGATGGTGGTGGTGGCCGAGGACAACGCGACGTTCGGAGAGGCGCACGACGAGCGTTGGGACGTCCCCGAGGGGCTGGCCGCGTCGCTGTTCACCGGGCTGGTGCAACTCGGCGGGCCGCTCCCGGTGTCGCTGTTCGTCGGCCTCGCGGTGCGTCGCGACCTCGACCACGTGGTTCGGATGTTGCCGCCCGAGCCGCCCGCCGACGACGAGGCGTTCGCGCTGGGACGGATCCTGGACGCCCCCGACCTGGTCCGCGAGATGGGTTGCCTGTGCGGGTCGGATGGCCCCGACACCGCGCCGGCCGCGCCGTCACCCGAACCCGCGACCGCGCCAACCCTACCGTCGCCCCCGGATCCGTACCCGTCGGCGACCGCGCCTGCGCCCGGGACTGCGTCCCCGCCCCCCGCGCACCCGCACCTGCCGGCGACTGCGTCACCCCCGCACCCGCGCCCGCCGGCGACCGCGCCTGCGCCCGGGACCGCCTCGCCGTCACCCCCGCATCCGCAGGCGGCCACGCCTGCGTCGGGGACTGCTTCGCCGTCGCCCCTGCATCCGCCGGCGACTGCGTCGCCCGCGCACCCCCATCCGCCGGCGACCGCGCCTGCGTCGGGGACCGCTTCGCCGTCGCCCCCGCATCCGCCGGCGACCGCGTCTGTGCCCGGGACCGCCTCGCCGTCGCCCCCGCACCCGCCGATGCCTGCGGCCGCACCCGCGACCGCCTTGCCGCCGCCGTTGCCCCCGCAGGCGCCGGCGACTGCGTTGGGGGCGTTCGCCTCCTCTCTCGAGTGGTCCGGCGAGGTGTTGGCCCGGGTTCGGGCGGGGGTGATCCTGCTCGCAGACCGCTTGGCCGCGCTGGGCATCGTCCGGCGCACCGCCGAGGGCATCACCCTCACCGGCCTGGGCGGCACCCTCGTGCACCGGATGTTCCGCGAACAGGGCCTGCCGGTCGCCACTGTCGACGACTACACCGCCGCCTCGGGCGCCCGCCTGCTCGGCGCGATGGGGGCGTGGCCGCGACCGATCGCCACGCGTACGTTCGCGAGCTGGATCGGCTGCCGCCCGATCGACGCCGCGCTGTCCGAGCTGTGCGCGGTCGCGGGGGCCGCCGGCCCCACCGAGCGGCTGATGCTCTTCGCCCACGTGGGTGACGCCGACCTCCCCGAGGCCGCCGTCGAACAAGCCCTCGCCGACGCCGGCGCCGACCCCACGCTCGCCCCGCACGTGTGGAATTGGCGGTTGACCCACGACCGCGACGTACCGCCCGCGACGCTGCGTACGCTCGCCTGGCTCACCGCCGACAACGCCGCCGCGGCGCTGCTCGGCCGACACGAGGCGGCGGTGCTGGGCCTGCTTACCGAGGTGACGGGCAGTCAGGGCCCGGGCGCCGACGTGGTCTTCGGCGAACTGGCGACGATGGGCCACCCCTGCGCCGAGGACGTCCTGCGGTTCGCCGAGACCACCCACCCCGACCCCGCAGTCGCCGGTGCCGCCCGCCGCGCCCTGCACCGCTTGCGCTGAGTGCTCACGGTCGCCAGAGTTCGCCGGGGGCGGGCTCCGGCCACGGGATGTCGGCGCGGACGGCGGCGAAGAGTTCCTTGCAGCGTTTGTCGTCGAGCAGGACCACGCTCTGGCCGCCGCCGCGTTCGGCGAAGCCGGCCACGGGCGCCGTGCGGAAGGCCAGGTCGGACTCGTCGATGCCCTTGAGGTCGGTGGCCAGGCCGAGCAGTGCCCTGAAATTCAGGTTGTCGTCCACCGTCAGCGACTTGGTCAGCGACTGCAACAGGTTCTCGGTGCGCAGCGGACTGCCGAGGACCCCCTCCGCGGTGATCTGCTTCGCGATCGCGCCGAGGAGTTGCTGCTGGTGTGCCACCCGATCCAGGTCGCCGCGCTGCAACCCGTAGCGCTGCCGGACGAATTCCAGCGCCTTGGTGCCGTCCAGCCTGGTCCGGCCCTGGTCGGCGTCCACCGACACCCCGCCGAGGGCGTCGACCATGCCCTTGAAGCCGCCGAAGTCCACCGCCGCGTAGTGGTCGATCCGTACGCCGGTCAGGTTTTCGATCGTGGCCACCAGCAGTGCCGGTCCGCCCCACGAGAAGGCGGCGTTCAGTTTGGCCTCGCCGCGTCCCGGGATGGACACCCACGCGTCGCGCGGCAGCGAGATCGCCGAGATGGACGCTCGGCCCGCAGGAAGGTGCAGGATCATCATGGTGTCGCTGCGGCGTCCCTGGAGCGCCTCCGGGTCGGCGCCGGGCGCCGCCGCGTCCATGCCGACGAGCAGGATGTTCAGCGCCCGGCCGGCGGCGGGATCGGCCGGCGGACGCGGTCCCGCGGCGGGGATGCCCGACCGGTCGAACACGCCGTCGATCCGCTTGATGTTGGAGTTCAGCGAGTACAGCAGCCAAGCCGTACACCCGCCGACCACCAGCAGCGACAGGGTCAGCAGACCGACCAGGGCGACGGCCGCCTTGCGCCGGCGCGACCACGGCTTGCGCGCGGGTGCCGGGGCCGGCTCGATGTGGGCCTCGGCCCCGTCGGCCGAATCGTTCGTTCTGTCGGCCTCGCCGGCGTCGGCCGACTCGCCTGCTCTGTCTGCTTCGTCGGCCTCGGCCGACTCGCCCGTCGCATCCGGCGCATCCTTCATGCGCAGAAGTTAGCGGACCAACTGTCGGAAACGGCAGGGGATTCGCGGATCAGTGCAGATCCGGGATCGGGCGGCGCATGCATACCCGGGGCCAACGATCGAGTCCGAGCGCCGCCTCGTGCGCCCGGATCGCGGCCAAACCCGGCGTCACTTCGGCCGGATCGAGCGTGCGGAACCCGATCCGCGCGTAGTACGGGGCATTCCAGGCCACATCCCGGAACGTGGTCAACGTCAACGCGAGCCCGGTGTCCGCCTGCACCCGATCGATCATCGCCCGCCCGAGGCCGCGCCGCGCACCGTCCGGGTGTACCGAGACCTGCTCGATGTGCGCGGCCCCGTCCACGAGGTCCCAGATCACGTAGGCCAGCGCCGGCTCCCCGACCACCAGACAGCGTCCGCCGGTCCGATACGCGTCCAACTCCTCGACGGACGGCGGCTCGTCCGCCGCGATCTCCGGCATCCCCGCATCCAGGAAGCGCACCCCGGCCGCGACCTCGATCTCCCGCAACCGCTCCAGGTCGCGCACCGAGGCCCCACGCATCGCATCACTCATGATCACCATTGTCGCCGCTGCCGAGGCCGCGCCCCCGCGCCCCCGCGCCCGCCGCACCCCTGCGCCCGCATCCACCGCCCCCGCGCCCGCCACATCGCCCGTGCCCCGACGCGACCCCCTCCACGCCCGCGGCCCCGCCGAGACCGATGGATCGACAGGTACGCCGAAGGGGCGACCCGCAAGCGGGCCGCCCCTTCGTGAGATGCCTCGCGACTACCGCGGAACCGAAGCCGCTCCCGCCGGCAGGAAGCGCTTGCCGAGGGTCTTCTCGGTGACGCCCGCGCGGTCCAGGTACGGGGTGATGCCGCCCAGGTGGAACGGCCAGCCGGCGCCGGTGATCATGCACAGGTCGATGTCCTGCGGGGCGGCGACGACGCCCTCTGCGAGCATGCGGTCGATCTCGTCGGCCAGGGCCGCCAGCGCGCGGTCGCGGACCTGCTCCTCCGTGGACGGCGAGTCGCCGACCTCCAAGAGCGCGACCACCTCCGGGTCGACCTCCTGCGCGCCCGAGGCCCAGGTCAGGAACGAGCGCTTGCCCGCCTTGACCACGCGCTCCAGGTTCGGGGACACGCCGAACCGGTCCGGGAAGGCGCCGTGCAGGGTGCCGCCCACGTGGGCCGCGATCGCCGGGCCGACCAGTTCGAGGAGCACCATCGGCGACATCGGCAGGCCCAGCGGGGCCAGCGCGTTGTCGGCGACCTCGATTGGGGTGCCCTCGTCGACCGCGGCCAGCACCTCGCCCAGGAAGCGGGTCAGCACGCGGTTGACCACGAACGCCGGGGCGTCCTTGACCAGGACCGAGGTCTTCTTCAACTGCTTGGAGACGGCGAACGCGGTGGCCAGCGCACCGTCGTCGGTCTGCTCCGCGCGCACGATCTCCAGGAGCGGCAGGACCGCGACCGGGTTGAAGAAGTGGAAGCCGACGACCCGCTCGGGGTGGGCCAGCTTCGAGGCCATCTCGGTGATCGACAACGACGAGGTGTTGGTGGCCAGGATGCAGGTCGGCGAGACCACCGCCTCCACCTCGGCGAACACCTGCTGCTTGACCGCCATCTCCTCGAACACGGCCTCGATCACGAAGTCGGCGTCGGCGAACGCGTCCTTCGTCAACGAGCCGGTCACCAGCGCCTTGAGCCGGTTCGCGGCGTCCGGCGAGACGCGCCCGCGCAGCAGCAGCTTGTCGACCTCGTCGTGCACGTAGCCGACGCCCTTGTCCACTCGCTCCTGGTCGATGTCGGTCAGCACGACCGGCACCCGCAGGCGGCGCGCGAACAGCAGCGCGAGCTGGGAGGCCATCAGTCCGGCCCCGACCACGCCGACCTTGGTGACCGGGCGGGCGAGCCCCCGGTCGGGGGCACCCGCCGGTCGCTTGGCGCGCTTTTGCACCAGGTTGAACGAGTACAGGCCGGCGCGCAGTTCGTCGCCCATGATCAGGTCGGCGAGTGCGTCGTCCTCGGCGTCGAAACCGGCCTGGACGTCGCCGTCGCGGGCCGCGTCGATGATCTCCAGCGCGCGGTACGGCGCGGGGGAGGCGCCGTGCACCTTCGAGTCGGCGATCGCCCGACCCCGCGCGACGGCCGCGTCCCAGCCGGCGCCGCGGTCGATCTCCGGGCGCTCGACCACGATCTCGCCGGAGACGACCTGGGCGGCCCACACCAGCGACTGGGCCAGGAAGTCGGCCGAGTCCACCAGCGCGTCCGCGATCCCGAGCTTGAAGGCCTTGGGGCCGTTGAGCTGACGGTTTTGGTTCAGCGCGTTCTCGATGATCACCGTGACCGCGTTGTCCGGACCGATCAGGTTCGGCAGCAGCACACAGCCGCCCCAGCCCGGGACCAGGCCCAGGAAACACTCGGGCAGCGAGAAGGCGGGCACCGCGGTGGAGATGGTGCGGTACGTGCAGGCCAGGCCGATCTCGACGCCGCCGCCCATCGCCGCGCCGTTGTAGAACGCGAAGGTGGGCACGGACAACGCGGTCAGCCGCTTGAACGTGTCGTGGCCGGCCTTGCCGATGGCGTGCGCGTGGTCGCGGTTGGTGACCTTCTCGACGCCCTTGAGGTCGGCGCCGACCGCGAAGATGAACGGCTTGCCGGTCACCCCGGCCGCGACGATGTCGCCCGCCGCGGCCAATGCCTCGATCGTGTCGATCGCGGCGCCGAGCTCGGCCAGGCCGGCCGGGCCGAAGGTGTTCGGCTTGGTGTGGTCGAAGCCGTTGTCGATGGTGATCAGCGCGAACTTTCCGGCGCCGTTCGGCAGGTCGAGTACACGCACCGGGAAGTGCGAGACCAGCTCGTCCGGGAAGACCTCGGCGGCCAGTCGCGTCAGGTCGCTCACTTGTCGTTCCCCTCGGAGTTCGCGCCGGCGGCCGTGGCGTCCGCGTCGGCCCCGGTCCAGTTCGGGTTCTCCCAGATGACGGTCCCGCCCATGCCGAGCCCGATGCACATCGAGGTCAGGCCGTAGCGGACCTCGGGGTGCGCCTCGAACTGGCGCGCGAGCTGGGTCATCAGCCGCACGCCGGAGGAGGCGAGCGGGTGGCCGAAGGCGATCGCGCCGCCGTACTTGTTCACGCGCGGGTCGTCGTCGGCGATCTTGTAGTGGTCCAGGAAGGACAACACCTGGACCGCGAACGCCTCGTTCAACTCGAACAGGCCGATGTCGTCGATGCTCAGCCCGGCGCGCTCCAGCGCCTTCTCGGTGGCCGGGACCGGGCCGATGCCCATCACCTCGGGCTCGACGCCGGCGAACGCGAACTGCACCAGGCGCATCTTGATCGGCAGGCCCAGCTCGCGCGCGGTGTCCTCGGCGGCGAGCAGACACGCGGTCGCGCCGTCGTTGAGGCCGGCCGCGTTGCCCGCGGTGACCCGGCCGTGCGGGCGGAACGGGGTCTTGAGCGCGGCCAGGCCCTCGAGGGTGGTGCCCGGGCGCATCGGCTCGTCCGCCGTGGCCAGGCCCCAGCCCTGCTCCACCGAGCGGGCCGCGACCGGCACCAGGTCGGGCTGGATCAGGTTGTCGGCGTACGCCTTGGCGGCCTTTTCCTGGCTGCCCACGGCGAACCGGTCCGCGCGCTCCTTGGTGAGCTGCGGGAAGCGGTCGTGGATGTTCTCCGCGGTGTTGCCCATGACCAGTGCGGAGGGGTCCACCAACTGCTCGGAGATGATCCGCGGGTTCGGGTCGGCGCCCTCGCCCATGGGGTGCCGGCCCATGTGCTCGACACCGCCGGCGACCACCACGTCGTAGGCACCGAAGGCGATGCCGCCGGCGGCCGTGGTGACCGCGGTCATCGCACCCGCGCACATGCGGTCGATCGCATAGCCGGGCACCTCGCGCGGCAGGCCGGCCAGCAGCGCCGCGGTGCGGCCGATGGTCAGGCCCTGGTCGCCGATCTGCGTGGTGGCCGCGATCGCGACCTCGTCCACGCGCGCCGGCGGCAGCGACGGGTTGCGGCGCATCAGCTCACGGATACACGCGATGACGAGGTCGTCGGCTCGCGTCTCGTGGTAGATGCCCTTGGGGCCGGCCTTGCCGAAGGGGGTACGGACGCCGTCTACGAAGACGACGTCCCGGACGTTACGAGGCACGAGCGCACACTCCTCCACCGATGGGTACGGGCCCCATGCTACTCATGGGTAACCACGTGGCCTAGCCCTCGGTCCCCATCGGCCCGTCGGCGCGTCCCTGCGGCGGTCGCCGGCGGGGCGGCCACGGGTGCGTCGGGCCGCCGGTCGCGAGCGGTACCGCACTCGGCCGGCCCACCGGTCGGCCGGACCCGACCACCGCCCGAACCGAGTACGCCGCGGCGAGCACCGCGCTCGGCCCGTACCCGACCGGCGCCGCGGCGTCGAACGCGGCCCGATCGGGGCGCCGGAGCGAGCCCCGGGTCTGGGCGCGCCAACGGTCCGGAACGGGACGTGATGTGATCCACGTTCGCCGCGAGGGGCCTTTACTTCGCCTTGACTGTATGGGGTCATTCGGCTGACAAAATAAGCCAAGCCTAGGCTTGGTTAGCCTTGCCTAATAATTACCCTTCGTCCGTTTTGTACGGCACTGCCACGCCCTTCGTGTGTCCCGCATATCCCGCAACGTCCTGCACGTCCTGTACATCCCGCACGTCCTGCACGTCCCGCGATCTGCCGTTGCTCAGTCTGCCGGGCTTCGACCCGTCTTCACCTGTTTCGTCCCCGGGAGAGTCCATGTCTGTCGTCCGTCGTCGCCCCGCCACCACCCGCGCGTTGGGTGTCGGGTTGTTGCTGGCGTTGCCGCTCGCGTTGACCGCGTGCGACAGCGACGACTCCTCCGGCGACGCGGTCAAGGTGACCGCCAAGGACAAGTCCTGCGACGTCGCCAAGAAGGACTGGCCCGCGGGCAAGAACAGCATCAAGGTGACCAACAAGGGCAGCCAGGTTACCGAGCTCTACGTCTACGCCCAGGGCGACCGGATCGTCACCGAGCGGGAGAACATCGGCCCCGGCACCTCGGCCACGCTGAACTTCGAGATCAAGGCCGGCACCTACGAGGTCGCCTGCAAGCCCGGTATGAAGGGCGACGGCATCCGGCAGAAGGTCACCGTCGCGGGCACCCCCGCCGAGAAGCCGATCGACCCCAGGCTCGCCGAGGCCGTGGCGCACTACCGGACCTTCACCAACACCACGGTCGAGCAGATGTTGCCGCTCGCGACCGAGTTCGTGAACGCGGTCAAGGCCGGAGACGTGGCCAAGGCCAAGGAGTACTACCCGAAGTCGCGTCTGGGCTGGGAGACCATCGAGCCGGTCGCGGAGAGCTTCGGCGACCTCGACCCGCAGATGGACGCGCGCGAGGCGGACCTGGAGCCCGGCCAGGAGTGGTCCGGCTGGCACCGGATCGAGAAGGCGCTGTGGACCACGGGGCAGATCACCGACGTCGAGAAGGGCTACGCCGACCGCCTGATGGCCGACCTGAAGACGCTCCAGTCCAAGGTCGGCACCGTCGATATCACTCCGACCTCGATCGCCAACGGCGCCAAGGGCCTGCTCGACGAGGTGGCCACCGGCAAGGTCACCGGCGAGGAGGAGGCGTTCAGCCACACCGACCTGTGGGACTTCGCGGGCAACGTGGACGGCGCGAAGAAGGCCTTCGAATTGCTCAAGCCGTACGTGGCGGAGAAGGACGCGGCGCTGACCGGCACCCTCGACGCCGAATTCGCCAAGATCCAGGGCCTGCTGTTCAAGTACAAGCAGGGCGACGGCTACGTCTCCTACGACACGGTCGACGAGGCCAAGCGCAAGGAACTCTCGGACGCGGTCAACGCGCTCGGCGAGCCGCTGTCGAAGCTTGCCGGCGTCGTCGCCCAGTGACGTCGCCCCGTGACATCGCCCGCCGTCGCGAACCACGAACCGACCGGGCCGACCGCACCGAACCGCACGGCACCGAACGAGCCTAGGGAGGGCCCATGACCGAGACCGATCGTGTCGCCGAGGCGGTCGAACCGTCGTCGGGCGACGGATTCAGTCGGCGGGCGCTGCTGGGCTGGACCGGTGGCGCGCTCGTGGTCGGCGCCGCCGCGGCGGGCGGGGTGGCCACCGCGGTCACCGGTACCGAGGACAAGTCGTCCACGCCGGCCCTCGGCTCGGTGGACTTCCACGGCGTGAACCAGGCCGGCATCGCCACCCCGGTCCAGGACCGGCTGCACTTTTGCGTGTTCGACGTGATCACCGACGACCGCGCCAAGCTGGTGCGCATGCTCCAGCAGTGGACCGCCGCCGCGGCCGCGATGACCGCGGGCAAGCAGATCGGGACCGGCGCCGACAGCGGTGTGCCCGAGTCGCCGCCCGACGACACGGGCGAGGCGGTCGGGCTGCCGCCGAACAACCTGACGCTCACCGTCGGGTTCGGTCCCACGCTGTTCACCAAGGACGGCCGGGACCGCTTCGGGATCGCCGCGAAGAAGCCGGAGGCACTGGCCGAACTGCCCGCGTTCCCCGGGGACAAGCTCGACCCGCAGCGCTCCGGCGGCGACATCGCCGTCCAGGCCTGCTCCGACGACCCCCAGGTCGCGGTACACGCGATCCGCAACCTGGCCCGGATCGGCTTCGGCGTGGTGTCGGTGCGCTGGTCGCAGCTCGGCTTCGGCAAGACGTCCTCGACCACGCCCGAGGCGATGACCCCGCGCAACCTGTTCGGCTTCAAGGACGGCACGCGCAACATCGCCGGCACCGAGACCGACCGGCTGCGCGAGCACGTGTGGGTGCCGGCCGGTGAGGGCCCGGCGTGGATGACCGGCGGCTCCTACCTGGTCGCGCGCCGGATCCGGATGCACATCGAGACCTGGGATCGCACCTCGCTGCAGGAGCAGGAGGACGTGATCGGCCGCAACAAGGGTGTGGGCGCACCGCAGGGCGCGACCGGCGAACACGACGTGGTGCCGCTCAAGGCGCTGCCGGAGAAGTCGCACGTGCGGCTGTCGCACCCCGATACGAACAACGGCGCGACCATCCTGCGTCGCGGCTACTCGTTCGTGGACGGCTCGGACGGTCTCGGCCGACTGGAGGCGGGCCTGTTCTTCCTGGCCTACCAGCGCGACCCGCGCAAGGGCTTCATCCCGGTCCAGCAGCGGCTGGCCGCGAACGACGCGATGAACGAGTACATCCAGCACGTGGGCTCGGCCCTGTTCGCGTGTCCGGGCGGCGTGCGCGGCGCGGACGACTACTGGGGCAAGGCACTGTTCGCCTGAGCGACCCGGCGGCCGATACACCGAGTGCCCGGTACACCGAGGGGCCCGGTCCGAAGCACCGCTTCGGATCGGGCCCCTCGCCCGTGTTGTCGCGCCGCGCCCGGGATCAGGCGGCGGCGGTCGTCTCCCGGGGCGCCGCCGACGGAGTCTTCCTCGGGCCGCCCTTGGGGAGGAGGAAGAACAGCGCCATGACCGGGATCAGGTACAGGAGCCAGACGGTGACCTGGAGGACCGTGGGGTCGGGTTGGAAGTTGAGGATGCCCTTGAGGAGGGTGCCGTACCAGGTGTCGGGCGGGATGGTGTCGCTGATGTCGAACGCCCGGTCGGACAGGCCCGGGAGGTAGTCGGCCTCCTGGAGGTCGTGGACGCCGTAGGCCAGTACGCCGGCGGCGACGACCACGAGTCCGGCGCCGGTCCAGAGGAAGAACTTGGCGAGGTTGATCCGGATGGCGCCGGCGTAGAAGAGGTAGCCGAGCACGACGGCGGTGGCCAGGCCGAGGGCGACGCCGATCATCGGCTCGGTGTTCTCGCCGGTGGAGCGGGCCGTGCCCCACACGATCACCGCGGTCTCCAGGCCCTCGCGGCCCACGGACAGGAACGCGGTCAGCACCAGCGCACCGGTGCCCATCGCCAGCGCGTGGTCCAGCTTGCCCTGCAACTCCGCCTTGAGCGCGTGCGAGGTACGCCGCATCCAGAAGATCATCCAGGTGACCAGTGCCACCGCGAAGACGGACAGCGAACCGCCGAACGCCTCCTGCTGCTTGAAGTCCATCTCCGCCGAGGTCAGTTCGAGGGCGGCCTCCAGGGCCACGCTCATCGCGACGGCCGCACCGATCCCCACCCACACCGCCGGCAGTGCCTCGCGTCGACCGGTCTTGACGAGGTAGGCGATCAGGATGCTGACCACCAGGGCCGCTTCCAGGCCCTCGCGCAGGCCAATCAGATAGTTGGCGAACACAGGCCACCCCGCAGGCTCGAACACATGGTGAGAAATTAGGCGAGCCTCACCAAACCATTCGCAGGGATCAGGCGTCAATGCGGACAAAGCAAAGCTCGGGTAAGGCGGTACGGGCGGCCGGCCGCAGGCTCGCGGGTCGCCCGCGGGCGACCAAGAGCGCGCCGCGCCGGGACCGTTGCGCCCGGCTCGCGGCGGTTGTTCCCAGGCTCCCCTTTCCCAGGCCCCGGCGGGTGACTCAGGCCCCGGCGGTGCCGTTGGCGGCGTGCGCGGCCAGGCGCAGGAACGCGCCGGACAGGGCCGGCGCGGTGAGCGCGATCTGCCAGGGCCGGGCGCCGAACTCGCGCAGTACCTCGCCGATCGCGTCCGCGGAGGGGGCCGAAGGCGGCGCCCAGGCCAACCGGCGTACGTAGTCCGGCGCGAGCAGGTTCTCCGTGGGCAGCGTGTGCTCGTCCGCGATGGCCGCGACCGCCGTCTTGGCGGCGGTCAGCCGCTCCGCGGCGGCCGGGTCCTTGTCGGTCCACGCGCGCGCCGGCGGCGGGCCCTCGTGCGGCAGCGTGGACATCGGCAGCTCGGCCTCGGGCAGCGCCCTGGCCTGCTCGATAGCGGCCAGCCACACGCCGGCCTGGCGTCTGCTGTCCCGGCCGGTGAAGCCGGGCAGCGCGAGCAGGGCGGCCACCGAAGCGGGCCCGTTCAGCGCGGCCTCGACGATCGCGGTGTCCGGGATGACCCGACCCGGCGAGACGTCCTTCTGGCGGGCGACGGTGTCCCGGGCCTGCCACAACGAGCGCACGATGGCCAACTGCCGGCGGCGGCGCACCCGGTGCAGCCCCGACGTGCGGCGCCACGGGTCGACCCGGGGGGCGGGCGGCGGCGCGGCGGCGATCGCGGCGAACTCCTGCAGCGCCCAGTCGAGCTTGCCCTGCTCGGTCAGCGTCGCCTCGAGCTCGTCGCGCAGCTCGATCAGCACCTCGACGTCCAACGCCGCGTAGCGCAGCCAGGGCTCGGGCAGCGGACGGGTGGACCAGTCCACCGCCGAGTGCCCCTTCTCCAGCGAGAAGCCGAGTACGGTCTCCACCATCGCGCCCAGGCCCACCCGGGGGAAGGCGGCCAGCCGGCCCGCCAGCTCGGTGTCGAAGATGCGCCGGGGGACCATGCCGACCTCGGCCAGGCAGGGCAGGTCCTGGGAGGCGGCGTGCAGGACCCATTCGGCGTCGACGATCGCGGCGCCGAGCGCGGACAGGTCGGGGCAGGCCGCCGGGTCGACCAGGGCGCTGCCCGCGCCGGCCCGGCGCAGCTGGATCAGATACGCGCGCTGCCCGTAGCGGTAGCCCGACGCCCGTTCGGCGTCGACGGCGACCGGTCCCGCTCCGGCGGCGAAGGCGGCGACGGTCTCGGCGAGCGCCTCCGGGTCCGCCACGACCGGCGGAACGCCCTCGCGAGGTGCCAGGAGCGGGACCGGCGCCGGGGGGACCGGCGCCGGAAGTTCGGATGAGGTTTCGAAGGAGGCGTCGGTCACCCCACCAAAATAACCCGCCCGGCCGGCCGACCGGGCAGGTCCCCGCCAAGGTGGGCGTGCCACGGCGGGTGTAGGGCGGTCGCAACCGTACGAAATCGCGCGCGGAACCGGAGGGTCCACTCCCGGAAAAGCCGAATCCCGGCGGGTGGGTTCACCCGCCGGGATTCGGCTGTACCTGATGATGTGTCACCTGATGAGGTGTCCTGATGCTCCGCCGACTCGGGGCCGATCGGTGCCGACCAGGGTCAGCTGATGATGCCCGCCCGCAACGCGAGGGCCACCATGCCGGCCCGGTCGCCCGTGCCCATCTTGCGGGCGATGCGGGCGAGATGGCTCTTGACGGTCAGCGCCGACAGGCCCATCGCCTGACCGATCGCCTTGTTGGACCGGCCCTCCGCGACGAGGCGCAGGACCTCGATCTCGCGCGCCGAAAGCTCCCGGACGCCGGAGCCGGGCTCCGTCCCGCGCTGTTCCGACGGACGCATGCGGTTTGCCTGGGGCATCCCGTGGTGCATTCCGGCTTGCCGTGCGTGTCCAGGGTTCAGTCCCGCTCGCGCGCCGGTCACGACGTAGCCCCGAACACCCGCGGCAAGCGCGGAGCGAACGGCACCGATGTCGTCGGCTGCGGAGAGTGCCAGGCCGTTCGGCCACCCGGACGCGCGCATCTCGGTGAGAAGCGTGAGTCCGGAGCCGTCCGGCAGGTGCACGTCGGCGACACACAGGTCGCGCGGCGTGCCGGCACGGGAGCGAGCCTCGGCGATGGTCGACGCCCCGACGACGTCGCGTACACCGAGGGCCCACAGGTGGCGGATGACGGCGTCGCGAACCCGGGGGTCCGCGACGACGACCATCGCCGTGGGCTTGGAAGGACGATAGGCAAGCAGGTTTGCAGGGTGATCGAGAAGTACCGACACCGGGCCTCCTGCGCAGTGATCGCGATTCCCGAAGAAGCGGCCCGACCAGCTACTCCTTCGGGGTGGTCACCCTGTCCTTCGGCACATATGGCGCCGGGCTTTAGAGGAAGATCCAAATCCGTTATGCGACGTTGACCCGGATGTGTGACCGAGGGGTATCGCGACGGTGATCCGGCGTGTCAGGAACCGGGTCGCGAGGGCCGGCGCGGTATGGCGACGACGCCCTCCCCGGCTGTCACCGGCGGCAAACCGGCACAGGTGCACAGCAGTTCGGTCCACGCCAGCAGATGCGGCGACAACTCGTCGTCGGCCGGAGTCCACGACGCCCTGATCTCGATCTCGGTGCGGGCGATCTGTCCGGACAGGCCGCCGAAGCCCTGCGAGGTGCTGCGGCTGACCGTGCCGCTGGGGGCGCGATAGGTCGCGCCGACCGCGTACAGCGACTCGGTCAGCCAGGTCCAGCCGACCTCGGGCAGCAGCGGGTCCATCGCCAGTTCGGGTTCGAGTTCGGCGCGGGTCATGGTGACCACGCGGAACGTGCCCTCCCACGCCTCGTGGCCCGCCGGGTCGTGCAGCAGCACGATCCGGCCGCCGGCGAGTTCGTCCTCGTCCTCGCCGAGTGCCACCTCGGCGGTGAACGCGGCGGAGTAGGGCGCCAGGCCGCGCGGCCGGGCCATCTCCTCCAGCACGATCTCCGGACGCAGGACCGCGGCCCGCCATCCGGCCAGTGCCTGCCGGAACTCCTCGGGCTCCTCGGTCTCGCCGACTCCTGCCATGCCTGGCAGCCTAGGCCGCGTCGGGGGGGTCGGGCCCGGGCGACGCGCCGGGCGGGGTGCTCCGTCTGGGCCGCCCGCGTGCGTCTGGGACGATGGCGGACGTGACCGAAACGAGCCTTCCGCACGCCACCGTCCGCGACTCGGCCTTCCTGCGCGCCTGCCGGCGCGAACCCGTCCCGCACACCCCGGTGTGGTTCATGCGTCAGGCGGGCCGTTCGCTGCCCGAGTACCGCAAGCTGCGCGAGGGCACCGCGATGCTCGACTCGTGCATGCGGCCGGACCTGGTCACCGAGATCACGCTCCAGCCGGTGCGGCGGCACGGGGTGGACGCGGCGATCTTCTTCAGCGACATCGTGGTCCCGCTCAAGGCGATCGGAATCGATCTCGACATCAAGCCGGGCGTCGGTCCGGTGGTGGCGAATCCGATCCGCTCGCGCGACGACCTCGCGCAGTTGCGCGACCTCACGCCCGACGACGTGCCGTACATCACCGAGGCGGTCGGCCAACTCGTCGGCGAGCTGGGTGCCACGCCGCTGATCGGCTTCGCCGGTGCGCCGTTCACCCTCGCGAGCTACCTGGTCGAGGGCGGGCCGTCGAAGAACCACGAGCGCACCAAGGCGCTGATGTACGGCGACCCGCGGCTGTGGGCCGATCTGGTGGACCGGCTCGCGGAGATCACGTCGGCGTTTTTGAAGGTACAGATCGAGGCGGGCGCGTCGGCGATCCAGCTGTTCGACTCGTGGGCCGGGGCGCTGTCCGCGGCGGACTACCGGGCGTCGGTGCTGCCGGCGAGCACGAAGGTGTTGGCGTCGGTCGAGCACTACGGCGTGCCGCGGATCCACTTCGGGGTGGGCACCGGCGAGTTGCTGCGCATGTTCGGCGAGGCCGGGGCGGACGTGGTGGGCGTCGACTGGCGCATCCCGCTGGACGAGGCGGCGCGGCGGGTGGGGCCGGGGCGGGCGTTGCAGGGGAACCTGGACTCGGCGGTGGTGTTCGCGCCGTGGGAGGCGGTTCGGGCCAAGGCCGACGAGGTGTTGGTGGCGGGGCGTGGTGCGGAGGGGCACATCTTCAATTTGGGGCATGGGGTGTTGCCGAATACGGATCCCGAGGTGCTCACGCGCCTGGTGGCGCATGTGCACTCGGCTAGCGCCCGGTAGGTCGGCTTTTTGGCCTCATGCGCCGGCCGGGCTGGGGGTTTGTGGTTCGGCTGGGGTTGGGGGAGAGCGGCTTTGGCCTCATGCGCCGGCCGGGCTGAATGTGGTTTGTGGTTGGGCCGGCGTTGGGGTTCGGTCGGGTTGGGGTGGCCTCAAGCGCCGGCCGGGCTGGATTGGTTGCGGTGAGGTGGGTGGCTTGGTCTTGAGGGCCGGCCGGGCTGAATGTGGTTTGTGGTCGCGCCGGCGTTGGGGTTCGGTCGGGTTGGGGTGGCCTCAAGCGCCGGCCGGGCTGGATTGGTTGCGGTGAGGTGGGCGGTTTGGCCTTGAGCGCCGGCTGGGCTGATGTGGTTTGTGGTTGGGGTGGCGGTGGGATTTGGTCGGGTTGGGGTGGCCTCAAGCGCTGATCGGGCTGACTTGGCCGGCTTGGTCGGCTGGTTTGGGGGCCAGTCGGCTTGGTTGGGTCGGGGTGGGGTGGATTGGCCTGGGTGGGGGCAGGGGGCGGCTGGGTTTGATTGGGTTGGTTGAGGGTTAGTTCCGCGGCATTGGGGTGGTTTTGGTTGTTGGTGGGCTTTTGGGGGGTTTGGGTTCGGGGGTTGGGTTGGGGTGGATTGTGGGAGAGGGTGTGACGTGGGTGGTTCGGTGATGGGCGGCGGGCGGCATGTGGTTGTGGTGGGGGGTGGGATCGCCGGGTTGACGGCTGCTTGGGTTTTGCTGCGCGATGGGGATCCCGGGCTCACCGTCACCGTGCTCGAAGGGGCTTCCCGGGTGGGGGGGAAGTTGCATGCCGGGAGCATCGCCGGGGTTGCGGTCGACGAGGGTGCGGAGTCGATGTTGGCTCGGCGCTCCGAGGCGATCGACCTGGCCCGTGAGGTCGGGTTGGGCGACGATCTCCAGCCGCCGGCCACCGCGGGCGCGTCGTTGTGGACGCGTGGCGCGTTGCGGCCGATGCCGCGCGGTCATGTGATGGGCGTGCCGGGCGACCTGGAGCCGCTGGCCGCGAGCGGAGTGCTGTCGCCCGCGGGCCTGGCCCGGATCCCGCTGGACCACGCGCTGGCGCCGCACCGCTACGAGGACGACGTCTCGGTCGGCCGCTACGTCTCCGAACGGCTCGGCCACGAGGTGGTGGACCGGCTCGTCGAGCCGCTGCTCGGCGGGGTGTACGCGGGCAACGCCTACGACATCTCGCTCGCCGCCGCCGTTCCGCAGCTGTTGCCGATCGCCCGCTCCGGCGGCTCGCTGGTGGCGGGGGTGCGCCACCTGCTCGACGGCGCCGCCGAGCGGCCTGCGGGGCCGGTGTTCATGGGGGTGCGCGGCGGTGTCGGGCGGTTGCCGCTCGCGGTCGCCGGCGCCGTGGTGGCCGGTGGGCGCGGCAGCATCCGGACCCGGACCACGGTGCGCGAGTTGGAGCGCACGCCGACCGGCTGGCGGCTGATCACCGGGCCGACCAACGCCCCCGTCCCGATCGAGGCGGACGCGGTGGTGCTCGCGGTACCGGCCGCACCCGCGGCCCGCCTCCTGCGCCCGCACTCGACGGTCGCGGCGGTCGAGCTGTCCTCGATCGAATACGCGGGCATGGCGCTGGTGACCCTCGCGTTTCGGCGCGCCGACCTGGCGTCGATGCCCGCCGGCACCGGATTTTTGGTGCCGCCGGTGGACGGCCGGCGGATCAAGGCGAGCACGTTCGCGTCGAACAAGTGGGGCTGGCTCGCCGAGTCGGATCCGGACCTGTTCGTGCTGCGCACCTCGCTCGGCCGGGCCGGCGAGGAGGCGGTGCTCCAGCGCGAGGACGCCGATCTGGTCGCCGACTCGCTCGACGACCTGCGCGAGGCGGTCGGACTGGCCGCCGAGCCGATCGACACCCGCGTCACCCGCTGGGGCGGCGGGCTGCCCCAGTACGCGGTCGGCCACCTCGGTCGGATCGCCTGCGTGCGCGACGCGGTCGAGCGGTTGCCGCGCCTGGCGGTGTGCGGCGCGGTGTACGAGGGCGTCGGCATCCCGGCGTGTGTGGCGAGCGCGACCAGGGCCGCGACCGAGGTGCTGGCGCAGCTCGCCGGGCCGTACGCGCGCCCCGTGCACTGAGCGCGGGGGCGAGCCAGGCAGAATCGGACCATGACGCAAAGCACCGCGGGAAACACCCCGGAACCGGTCGACGCCGCCGCCGCGGGAATCGACGCCGCCCTCAACGCCGACGGCCCGGAGTCCGCGGGCGAACCCGCGCCGGCCCGGCGCAAGGCCCGCGACCTCAACCAGGTGATCAGGTACACGATGTGGTCGGTGTTCCGACTCCGTGAGCCGCTGCCGGGTGCGCGGGCCGAGTTGGCGGGCGAGGTGGAGCAGCTGTTCGAGCAGCTGCTCGACAAGGACGTGGTGGTGCGCGGCACCTACGACGTCTCCGGCCTGCGTGCCGACGCGGACCTGATGATCTGGTGGCACGCGGAGGACTCGGACGCGCTCCAGGAGGCGTACAACCGCTTCCGGCGCACCGGCCTGGGCCGGCTGCTCGAGCCGGTGTGGTCGAACATGGCCCTGCACCGTCCGGCCGAGTTCAACAAGAGCCACATCCCGGCCTTCCTGGCCGAGGAGACCCCGCGCGACTACGTCGCGGTGTATCCGTTCGTGCGCTCGTACGAGTGGTATCTGCTGGAGGACGACGAGCGCCGCCGGCTGCTCGCCGAGCACGGGCGGATGGCGCGCGGCTACCCGGACGTGCGGGCCAACACGGTGCCGTCGTTCGCGCTGGGCGACTACGAGTGGATCCTCGCCTTCGAGGCGGACGAGCTGCACCGCATCGTCGACCTGATGCGGCACCTGCGCGGTTCGGAGACGCGCCGCCACGTGCGCGAGGAGGTGCCGTTCTACACCGGTCGCCGGCACCCGGTCGCCGAACTGCTCGCCGGCCTGGCCTGAGCCTTCGCCCCGGTCGGTCGGCGGGCTGCGATCGATCGCTCCGACCGACCGGAGGCGCGGTGTCGGGTCGAATCTAGGTCGAACTCGAACAGGACGACCCGCTCGAACACGACGACCCGCAGGACGATCCGCTCGAACACGATGACCCGCTCGAACACGACGATCCGCTCGAACACGACGAGTTGCCGCCTCTGCCCCCGCCTCCGCCGCAGGACCAGCCGGTGCCGCACGAGGTGTGGTGGCCGCGCCAGTGGTGATGGTGATGGTGGTCGTGCGCGTCGTACCCCTGGTGTCCCTGCGGGCCGGGTGGCCACGGGCCGGGCCCGCCGCCATACGGTACGCCGGTGCCCGGTGCGCGCCCGAAGGGCGGGCCGGCCGGTCGGCCGAAGGCGTGGCGGAGCCTGCGTCGGGCCGCGCGGTGGGCCAGGACGACGATGACGACCGGTACGGCGGCGGCGAGGACCACCCCCGCAACGAGCAGCGGCAAGAACATGGTGTCGACCCCCGTGCGTGGAGTACCTACCCGTGGCCGGCCGGCGCACGGGATGCGAGTCGTGAGCGCAGCCGGGTCCATCGGGACGGCTTTCGTTCGACGAACACCTCGGCCAGCGCCTTCGGCAGCGCGTCCCGTTCCCACAGATGGGCCGCGAAGGCGTGTACGTCGGCGCGGGTGCCGCCCTCGGCGGGCTTCGGGTGGACCAGGGCCCAGGTCATGAACTCGCCCGGCCAGCGCGGGCCCAGCGTCGTCGCCAACTCCGGCACCGCGCGCAGCGCCGAGTCGCGCCGCTTGGCGGCCAGCGCGCGGGCCTGGACGCGTACCCGGTCCGGGTCGAAGCCCGGCGGTGTCGGCCCGCCGGCGACCAGTGCCGCGAGCAGCGCGCTCTGCTGTGCGGCCAGCCGCTCGCGCGCGTTCACCGGCGCACCGCCGTGCGGTCCACCACGGCGCGGATCGCGGCCAACTCGGCGGCGATCTCGCCCGCCGTCGGGAAGTCGCCGTCGCGTTCGAGCAGTACGCGCGGCGGCGGGCGCAGCGCGCACAGCGTGGCCAGCACCTCCAGGATCGGCTCGGTCACCGGGTGCGCGTGGGTGTCGTGCCACAGGCCGTCGCGTTCGACGCCGCCGGCGACGTGTACGTACTCCACCGCCTCCAGCGGGAGTTCGGCCAGTGCGGCGGCCGGGTCGACGCCGTGGTTGATCCGCTGGGTGTGCAGGTTGGCCACGTCGATCAGCAGCCGCACGCCGGTGCGCTCGACCAGTTCGGTCAGGAAGCGGGCCTCGCTCATCTCGTTGTCGGGCCAGGTCAGCAGCGTCGCCGGGTTCTCCAGGGCGAGCGGGACCGGCAGCGCGTCCTGGGCGATGCGGACGTTTTCCGCGACCACGTCGAGCGCGTCCCACGTCATCGGTGTGGGCAGCAGGTGACCGGCCTCCATACCGCCGGCCCGGACGAACGCCAGGTGTTCGCTGACCACCGGCGAGCCGAGGGCGCCGGCGACCTCGGCCAGCCGGGCCAGGCGTGCGGGGTCGGGGCGGTCGGCGCCGGCCAGGCCGAGGCCGACGCCGTGCGGGATGACCTCGACGCCGCGCTCGCACAACACGCGCAGTGACTCGGGCAGGTGTCCGACGCATACGTTCTCGGCGACGACCTCGACGAAGTCGACGCCGGCCAGGCGCTCGACGGTCAGATCGATCTCCGGCCGCCATCCGATTCCCACCGCTGTCCGCATGCGTCCAGCATGGCGGGTCCGTCCCGGACCGAACCAGGCGGAGTTCCCTCGGTTCGCCCGCCCCGAGCGCGCCGCGGGCGCGGTCGGTCAGGTGCCGCAACCGTCGGCGGTGCCGCCGCAGGAGCCTGCCCGGGCGCCCTGGGGGGAGGCGCAGGAGGCGCCGCCGCACCAGGCGGACTGCGGGGGGCGGCCGGCGGGGGTGGGCGCGTTGCGGCGGAAGATCTCCTTGACCACCGGGTCGGGGAAGCGGTCCAGGCCCCACAGGGCGACCGTGCCCAGGCCGTCGGCGCCGAGCGCGGCCACGGCCGTCTCGTCGCGGCGCAGCCGGATCAGCCGGCGCATGGTCGGCGCGGTGGGCACCACCCGCTCGCCGAACACGCCCAGGAGCAGCAGGCCCGCGACACACGCCTGGCTGCCGATGACCGCGAGCAGCAGGCCCACCCACGGCAGCGCGCCGGAGGTCGCGTCGTCGGCGCGGACGAAGCCCGCGATCGCGGTGGCCGGGCCCAGGGGGAGGGTGGCGAACAGTGCCCAGCGGGGCAGCCGACGCGGGCCCGCGTCCGGGCGGGCGATCAGGCCGGCGGCGAACAGGTCGGCGCCGATGCCCTGGATCTCCGGCGCCGCGGCCACCCGGGTGCGTAGGTCGCGCAGCGGCAGGCCGCCGTACTCCCGGTCCAGGATCCGCAGCGGCGCGTCGCCCGCCGCGTCGGCCGCCGGCGCCCGGGCCGCGACCACCTGCCCGTCGCGGTTCAGGTGCAGCGCGCCCGCGCCGAGCAGGGCCAGGATGGACACGTCGGCCGCGCGGGCCGCACCGCCGCCGACGAACGCGTACTCGGCCGCGTCCAGTTCCGCCAGGCGCGCCCGGTCCGCCCGTCGGCCGCCGCGCCGGGCGGACCCGATGGCGACGCCGAGTACGAGCGCCGTCCAGGCCGAGTACGCGAGGGGTGGCAGCCAGGGATTCATGGTCCCCAGGCATAGCGGACGCGCCCGCCGCACGCGGGCTCGATGTGAGTTTTGCCGCACCGCCGGTACCGATGTTTGAACGGGCGGCGCCGCCCGGGCCGGCCCGAGCGGCGCCGCCCGTGTCTCGGGTCAGCCCTGCGGGTCCGGCTCCAGGGTCAGCGAGATGGAGTTGATGCAGTAGCGCTGGTCGGTGGGCGTCCCGTAGCCCTCGCCTTCGAACACGTGGCCCAGGTGCGAGCCGCAGGTCCCGCAGCGCACCTCGACCCGGGTCATGCCCATCGAGTCGTCCTCGATGTATTCGACCCGGTCCTCGGCCAGCGGCGCGTAGAACGACGGCCAGCCGCAGTGGCTGTCGAACTTGGTGTCGGAGCGGAACAGCTCCGCCTTGCACGCCCGACAGCGGTAGACGCCGGTCGTCTTGGTCTCGGTGTACTCACCCGTCCAGGCACGCTCGGTGCCCGCCCGACGCAGCACCCGGAACTCGTCCGGGGTCAGCTCGGCCCGCCACTGGTCGTCGGTCTTCTCGATTTCGTAGGCCATGTCCACATCCAACACGCAACGGCGCCGCGACGTTCCCCGAGGGGACGGCACGGCGCCGGCGGGAGTGGACTCAGCGGGTGGCGGTGCTGCGGGCGCGGATCGCGTCCAGGATCTCCGGGCCGAGCAGGGTCACGTCGCCCGCGCCCATGGTCAGGACCAGGTCACCGGGACGGGCCAGCGCGGCCACCGAGCCGGCCACGTCGGACCAGCTGTGCTCGGTGCGCACCAGGCCGCCGTTGTCCAGCGCGGCGTGCGCGATGATGTTGCTGGTCACGCCGGGCTGCGGGTCCTCCCGGGCAGCGTAGATGTCCATCACCACGGCGATGTCGGCCGCGGCGAGCGCGCGGCCCATCTCCACCCCGAGCTGCTGGGTGCGGCTGAACAGGTGCGGCTGGTACACCGCGATCACCCGGCCCGCGCCCACCGCGCCGCGGGCGGTGGCCAGGTCGGCGGTGATCTCGGTGGGGTGGTGCGCGTACGAGTCGACGACCCGGATGCCGCTCTCCTCGCCCTTGAGCTGGAACCGCCGGCGCACGCCCTGGTAGTTGGCCAGCCCGTCGGCCATGCGCCGCGGCTCGACGCCGAGCGCCAGGCCCACCGCGAGCGCCATCACCGCGTTGGAGGCGTTGTGCCGCCCCGGCACCGCGACGGCGAGCACCAACTCGCCGCCCACGGCCTTGCCGTGCACGGTGACCCGGCTGCTCAGGCCCGACGCCTCGATCTGCGCCAGGCGCAGGTCCGCGCCCTCGTGTTCGCCGACGGTGACCACGTTCAGCGTCGGCGCCGAGACCGCCAGCCGCTCGCGCAGGGCGCCGGCGCCCGCGTCGTCGGCGGAGAGCACCAGCGTGCCGCCGGGCACGATCCGGCCGGCGAAAACCTCGAACGCGTCGAGCACATCGTCGAGTGAGCCGTAGTTGGCGTGGTGGTCCAGCTCCACGTTCAGCACCACCGCCACCTCGGGCGCGTACTTGTGGAAGCTGCGGTCGCTTTCGTCCGCCTCGGCCACGAAGATGTCGCCCAGGCCGTGGTGGGCGTTGCTGCCCGCCTCGTTGAGGTCGGCGCCGATCGCGAAGGAGGGGTCCAGGCCGAGTGAGGTCAGGCCGACCGCGAGCATGCTCGTCGTGGTGGTCTTGCCGTGCGTGCCCGCGACGGCCACCGAGCGCCGGCCGTCCATCAGCCGGGCGAGCGCGTCGGCGCGGTGCACGATCGGGATGCCCCGCTCGCGCGCGACGACCAGTTCGGGGTTGTCCTCCCGGATCGCCGAGGAGACGACCACGCAGGAGACGTCCTCGGCGACGTTCGCTCGATCGTGGCCCACGTGCACCGTGCAGCCGAGCCGGCGCAGCGCCAGCACCTGGGTGGAGTCCTTGGCGTCGCTGCCGGAGACCCTCGCGCCGCGGATCGCGAGGATCTTGGCGAGCCCCGACATGCCGGCGCCACCGATGCCGACGAAGAACGGGCTGCCGAGGTCGACGGGCTCGGCGGGGGGTGCCATGAAGCGGGCTCCTTCGAATGGGGTGGACCCGCGTTCGGCGCGGGCTCCCCGCGATTGTGTCAGCTCACGTCGTGTGCGAAGAGCTTGAGCACCGGCACGCCGACGTTCTGTCGGGCCCGCGAGGCCCAGTCGCGGTGGAAGACCTCTTCGATGAAGTGCGGGTCGGTGAGCACGATCACCTCGTCGGCGTGGTGCCGGTCGACGATCTGCTTGAGGGTGTCCAGCGGGTCCCGGCCGGGGGTGGTCTCGCCGACGGCGGTGGCCCCGCTCGCGCGCAGTGCCGCCACGCTCGCCTCCAGGGTGCGCCGGGCCGCCTCCGCGCCGTCGTCGGGGCCGGGCCGCTCCTCGAGGTCCTCGGCCGCCTCGTCCAGGCGCACCAGGGCCACGTCGTCCAGCGCCTGGAGCAGCTTGCGATGGTCGGCCTTGCCGGGCAGGACCACCACGAACGACGTCTCGACGCCCTCGTGCAGGCCGGTCACGAACGCGACGTCCGCCTCGTTCAGGACCTTTTCGACGAGCAGCACGATCGTGTACACGCAAAACTCCTTGATCCATCGGCCGAGCCGGGTGTCTGTGCCCCGTCTGCCCGGGAGTTCACCCTCCCACTCCCGCGGACCGGCGGGCGCCGGCCGGGGCCGCCGAAGCGGCCCCGGCCGCTGGCTACGCGCGGACGTAGCGGGAGAACAGCGCGCCGTCCTCCTCGAGGATCGAGATCGGGCGCATCGCCTGTGCCTCGGCGAGCGTGGGGCCGGCCAGGAGCCGGTGGGCGGGTCCCGAGGTCAGCAGCGGGCTCACGGTCAGGCAAAGCTCGTCCAGCCGGCCGCACGCGGCGATCTGCGCCAGGACGTGCGGGCCGCCCTCGGTGAGCTGCCGGGTCAGCCCGCGGGCCGCCAGCGCGTCGAGGGCCACGCCCAGGTCGACCCGGTCGCGCCCGGCCAGGAGCACGTCGCCGTACTCCGCCGCCGCGGCCAGGCCCTTGGGCTGGGCCTCCTCGCAGGTGATCACGATGGTGGGGGTGACCGCCTCGGTGAACAGCGGCGTGGTGAAGTCGATGGCGAGGCTGCGCGAGACGATCGCGATCACCGGCGCGGGCAACTGTCCGGCGGCGGCGCGGGCGGCGGCGTAGGCGGGCCTGGGCCGCGGCGGCCGGTAGCCCTCCTGGCGCACGGTGGCCGCGCCCACGACGATCACGTCGGCCAGGCCGCGCAGCACGCCGAAGACGCGCTTGTCCGCCGGCGAGGACAGTCCGGCGGACAGGCCGTCGGGGGCCTGCGCGGCGCCGTCCAGGCTCGCCACCATGTTCGCCCGCAGCCAGGTGCGGTCGGGGGGATAGGCATAGGCCTCGACCAGGTCGACCTCGGGTTCGTCGGGGGTTGAGGGCACGGGAAGGAGACGGCGCATGCGATCGAGTTTCGCACGCGTCGTAGGCTTGATGATCGTGTCCGTAGCTCCCGTGTCGTTGACCACGCGCCACCCCAGCGTCCCCGCCGACCGCCTCGTCGCCGAGATGGTTCCGCCGCCGCGGTTCGGCGACGTGCGTTTCGACACGTACATTCCCGACCCGAACCAACCCGGGCAGGCCGCGGCCGTGGTGCGGCTGGAGCGGTTCGCGGCGGAGTTGAACGGGGACGGCACCAAGCGCCGCTGGTTCCGCCGGGAGCAGGCGGCCGGGCCGAGCGGGATCTACCTCGACGGCGGCTACGGCGTCGGCAAGACCCACCTGCTGGCCTCGCTGTGGCACGCCTCACCCGGCCCGAAGTCGCTGTGCACCTTCGTCGAACTGACCAACCTGGTCGGCGCGCTCGGGTTCCGGCGGACCGTCGAGGCGCTGTCCGGCCACCGGCTGCTGTGCATCGACGAGTTCGAACTCGACGACCCGGGCGACACCGTCCTGGTGTCCACCCTCCTGGGCAAGCTCGCCGACGCGGGCGTCAAGCTCGCCGCGACCTCGAACACGTTGCCGGACAAGCTCGGCGAGGGGCGGTTCGCCGCGCAGGACTTCATGCGCGAGATACAGGGGTTGTCCTCGCGTTTCGAGGCGTTGCGCATCGACGGCGAGGACTACCGGCACCGGGGCCTGCCGGCGGCGCCCGCGCCGGTGGCCGAGGACATGGTCGCCGCCGCCGCCGAGGCCGCGCCCGACGGCGCCGCGCTGGACGACTTCCCCGCGCTGCTCGCGCACCTGGCCACCGTGCACCCCAGCCGCTACGGCGCGATGCTCGACGGGATCACCGGCGTCTTCTGGCGCGGGGTGCGCCCGGTCGAGGACCAGGGCACCGCGCTACGCCTGGTGGTGCTCGCGGACCGGATGTACGACCGCGAACTGCCGGTGGTGGCCTCGGGCGTGCCGTTCGACGAACTGTTCACCGAGGAACTGCTCGGCGGCGGCTACCGCAAGAAGTACCTGCGCGCGATCTCGCGCCTGGTGTCGATGGCCCGCGACGGCGCCGAGCGCGTCCCCGCGCCCCGCTGATCCCACCGCCGCCCGGGCGGCGCCCGTGGGCGATCGGCGGGTCGGTGCGGCATCATCGGACCCGGGTCCCGACGACGCGGAGGCAGCGGCATGGCGAAGAAGGCCGACGGCAGGAGTGCAGGCAGGGCCGACCGGGGCACGAAGGGGTCGACGCCGGTGGGCCTGGGCGAGGCCCCGGACGCCGAGGCGGTCGTGAAGGGGGCGACGGCCACGAAGAAGGCCGGCAAGCCCGAGAAGCCCGCCAAGTTCGACAAGCTCGCGAAGGGCGACAAGGCCACCGAACCCGCGAAGGCGGCAAAACCCGCCAAACCCGCGAAGGCGGCGAAACCCGCAAAGCCCGCAAAGCCCGCGAAGCCCGCAAAGCCCGCGAAGTCCGCCGACCTCGACAAGGCCGCCAAGCCTGCGAAGGCCGCCAAGGGTGACAAGACCGCCAAGCCCACGAAGCTCGGCAAGCCCGCCAAGGCCACCGGTCCCGACAAGGCCGCCCGCGCCGCGAAGGCGGATCGGGTCGACGAGGCCGCCAAGGCCGCCAAGAAGGCCGCGAAGAAGGCGGCCAAGGTGCTCAAGGCGGAGCGCGAGGCGCAGGCCGACCTCGCCAAGGCCGCGAAGAAGGCCGCGAAGAAGGCGGACCGCAAGGCCGCCGAGGCGCTGGAGGCCGCGGCCGAGCGGGTCGCCGCCGAGGCCGCGAAGGCGGCGAGGGCACTCGCGAAGCAGACCGAGGCCGAGCGCGCGATCGCCGAGGCGCCGGCCGCGGACCCGGAGCCGCCCGTCGGGCGGGCCGTGCACTTGGTCGCCGACGCGGGCGATCCGGACCCCGCCGCCGAGCCCGCCGTCGACCCCAGCGCCCCGCCCGCCGTCGCC